>NZ_LGED01000024.1 GCF_001280085.1 Saccharothrix sp. NRRL B-16348
TGTTCACCATTGCCTGACCAGTGCTTCTGATGGCTGCCCCCTTGATACGTGTGGTAGCCCGGAGGGAGGTCGGTGGGATGACACGAAACCCGCACCAACAACGGACCCGGACACATGACCGGGTAGTCGGGGTCATCCTGCTGATCTGCCCGTCCGGCGAGGACATGCTTTTAAGCTTTTGATCTTTGAAGCCCGCATCCTCAAACACCAAACGCCGGTGGCCCCAAGTACAGGGACCACCGGCGTCAGAGGTTCGCAGAAGTCAGAGTCAGTCAGCGTCGACCAACCAGCGTGTCAACCAACCAGCGAGTCAACTAACCAGTCAGTCGTCATCCAGAGCGGTCAACACCCAGGGACCGTCATCAGTGATGGCCACCGAGTGCTCCCAGTGCGCGGCCCGCGAGCCGTCAGTCGTGATGACGGTCCAGCCGTCGTCCAGCTCCACCGTCCGCTCACTGCCGAGCGTGAGCATCGGCTCGATGGCGATCGCCATCCCGGGCTTGAGGCGTGGCCCCTTGCCGGGCTTGCCGTGGTTCGGCAGGAACGGGTCCATGTGCATCTTCGTGCCGATGCCGTGGCCGCCGTAGCCCTCGACGATGCCGTACTCGATCCCGTGTTCCTCGCCGGCCAGGATGGTGGCCGACTCGATCGCGAACGAGATGTCGCTCAGCCGACTGCCGGCGACCGCCGCCTCGATGCCGGCGACCATGGAAGCGCGGGTCGCCTCGGACAGCTTCAGCTCGGCGTCCGTCACCGCGCCGACCGGCAGGGTGATCGCCGAGTCGCCGTGCCAGCCGTCGAGGATGGCGCCGCAGTCGATCGAGATCAAGTCACCCTCGGCCAGCACCTGGGTGCGGCTGGGGATGCCGTGGACCACCTGCTCGTTCACCGACGCGCAGATGGACGCCGGGAAGCCGTGGTAGCCCTTGAACGACGGGATGGCGCCGGCGTCGCGGATGCTCTGCTCGGCCAACTCGTCCAGCTCGGCGGTGCTGACGCCGGCCTTCGTGTGCGACGCCAGCAGCGCCAAGGTGCGCGCCACGACCAGCCCGGCAGCCCTCATGGCTTCGAGCTGGCCGCGGCTCTTGATCTCGATCATGCGGTCCCGACCGGGGACGACCCGACGCAGCGCATCGACAAGTCCACCGCTCACTTCAGGTCGCGCAACGCGCGGAGGGCGCGCTCGCTGATCTCGTCGACCTCGCCGACCGCGTCGATGCTCACGACGATGTCGGAGTAGTAGTCGAGCAGCGGCGCGGTCTCCGTCCGGTACACCTGCTGGCGGTGCCGGATCACGTCTTCCTTGTCGTCCGTGCGACCGCGGGCGAGCAGGCGCTCGACCACGACGTCCTCGTCGATCCGGAACTCGAGCACGGCGTCCAGCGCGTGGCCGTCCGCCGCCAGCATCTCGCCGAGCACGCCCGCCTGGGCGGTGTTGCGCGGGAAGCCGTCGAGCAGGAAGCCGTTGGTGGCGTCCGGCTGCGAGAGCCGGACGCGCACCATCTCGTTGGTCACCTCGTCCGGCACCAACTCGCCCGAGTCCAGGTACTCCTGGACTTCCTTGCCCAGATCGGTCTGCTCGCTGATGTGGGCGCGGAACAGGTCCCCGGTGGAGATGTGCGGCACGCCGAGCTCGCGGCTGAGCGTTTTGGCCTGGGTGCCCTTGCCCGCACCGGGCGGGCCGACGAGAACGAGTCGCACTAGCGGAGGAACCCTTCGTAGTTGCGCTGCATGAGCTGGCTCTCGATCTGCTTCACGGTGTCGAGACCGACACCGACCATGATCAGCACCGCCGTGCCGCCGAACGGGAAGTTCTGGTTCTGGCCCTGACCGGTGAGGTCGAGGAACAGGTTCGGCAGGATGGCGACGATGCCCAGGTAGAGCGAGCCCGGCAGCGTGATCCGCCCCAACACGAAGCGGAGGTACTCGGCGGTGGGACGGCCCGGCCTGATGCCCGGGATGAACCCACCGAACTTCTTCATCTCGTCAGCACGCTCGTCCGGGTTGAACGTGATGCCGACGTAGAAGTACGTGAAGAAGACGATCAGCAGGAAGTACAGCGCGATGTGCACCGGGCTGGACTGGCTCACCAGGTGCGTCGCGACGAAGCTTTCCCACCAGTTCGGCGCCCCTCCGTCGGTGGAGGCGGTCAGGCGCGAGATGAGGTCGGGCAGGTACAGCAGCGACGAGGCGAAGATGACCGGGATGACACCGGCCTGGTTCACCTTCAGCGGCAGGTAGGTCGACGTGCCGCCGTACATCCGGCGGCCGATCATGCGCTTCGCGTACTGGACCGGGATGCGGCGCTGGGCCTGCTCCACGTAGATGACGCTCGCGATGATCAGCAGGGCCGCGACGCAGACCAGGAAGAACGTCAGGCCACCGCGGTCGAGGATGATCTTGCCCTCGATCGGGATGCGGGCCGCGATGCCGGTGAAGATCAGCAGCGACATGCCGTTGCCGATCCCCTTCTCGGTGATGATCTCACCGAGCCACATGATCACGCTGGTGCCCGCGGTCATCACGACCACGAGGACGACCAGGTTGAAGATGCTCTCGTCGGGGATGACCGGCACTTCGCAGTTCTGGAACAGCTGGTCGCGCACGGCCAGGGCGATGATGCCCGTGGACTGCAGGACCGCCAGCGCGATGGTCAGGTAGCGGGTGTACTGGGTCAGCTTGCCCTGACCCGCCTGCCCTTCCTTCTTCAGCTGCTCGAACCGCGGAATCACCACGGTGAGCAACTGGATGATGATGCTCGCCGTGATGTACGGCATGATGCCGAGCGCGAAGATCGACAAGTTCAGCAGCGCGCCACCGCTGAACAGGTTGATCAGGGAGTAGATCCCCTGCTGGTCGACCGACTCGACACACTGTTTGACGTTCTTGAAGGAGACGCCCGGCGCGGGCATGGTGGCGCCCAACCGGTACACCACGACGATCCCGAGTGTGAAGAGGATCTTCTTGCGTAGGTCCGGCGTCGCGAGAGCCGAGCGGAATGCGCCGAGCACGCGAACCTCCATCAGCGTTGCCGCCCCACTGGGGTCGGCATCCTGCGGTGCCGGCTGTGTTGCCGGCACAGTCTTGCGGACATGCCGTCGACCATCGCCGACGGTGGCGGAAGCGACGGATAGCCGCGACCGACCCGGAGGGCATCCGGGTTCAGCCCGCGACTTTAACAGTCGCTTGGCCGATCGCCGTAGTCAGTCTTCCCTCACACTTCGTACCCGATCGACCACGACCGCCGGCAAGCCCCCGAATGGATCAAGTTCGGCTGGTCGCCAGCACGCCCGCCATGCCGAGCAGGACGGCCGCCGTGCCCTTGTCCAGCCGGGCCTTGGCACGCCGCGTCAGCCCTGCCTTGCGGATGCCCGCGCCCAGCGCCACGTAAGCCGTCCCCGCCAACGCCTCCGCGGCCAGGTAGACCGCGCCGAGGGTGGCCAGCTGCCACGGGATCGGGCCGCGGTCCGGGTCGACGAACTGCGGCACGAACGCGGTGAAGATCAGCAGCGCCTTGGGGTTGGTGATCGCCACCAGGAACTCCTTGCGCAGCGGAGTGCCCCTGCGCACCGGGGTCTCGACGTTCTCCCTGGTAGTCAGGATGCGCACGGCCAGGTAGACGAGGTACGCGACACCGGCCCACTTGATCACAGTCAGGGCGGTGTGGCTGGCGGCCAGGACGGGACCGAGCCCCGCGACGACCGCGCCGACCATCAGGGAGAAGGCCGCAAGGCGGCCCAGGAGCGCCGTGGCGGCCCGCAACGGGCCGTGGTGGACCCCGTGGTGCATGCCCAGGAGGTTGTTGGCGCCAGGGGTCAGTGCGACCAGGACCGAGGCGCCGAAGAAGACCGCGAGCCACATGCCTGCACGCTAACCCGCCCGCCAACCCGTTTTACGCCCTGCGCGAACGCCCGTCTCAGCAGCCCCGGGCACGCCTCCCGCACGGCGGGACACCCCCGTCGAACCGCCGGCAACCGTCAAAAACCCGCGGACGCGAAACGGCCCCGGAGCGGGAGGCTCCGGGGCCGTTCGGCAGTGCTGTCGTGCGTCAGAGCACGGTGGTGGTGCCACCGGCGGCGGCGATCTTCTCGACCGCGCTGCCGGAGAACTTGTTCGCCACGACGTCGAGCTTGACGCCGTCCAGGTCACCGTTGCCGAGGACCTTCACGAGCTCGTTCTTGCGCACCAGGCCCGCGTGGATGAGAGCGTCCACGTCCACCCGACCACCCTCCGGGAACACCCGGGCGAGGTCGCCCACGTTCACCACCTGGTACTCGGTGCGGAACGGGTTGCGGAAGCCCTTCAGCTTCGGCAGGCGCATGTGCAGCGGCATCTGGCCACCTTCGAAGCGCGGGGAAACGTTCTTCCGCGCGCCGGTGCCCTTCGTGCCGCGACCGGCCGTCTTGCCCTTGGAGCCCTCACCGCGACCGACACGGGTCTTCGCGGTCTTGGCGCCGGGGGCCGGACGCAGGTCATGGATCTTGATGGTCACGACTGGACCTCCTCGACGACCACCAGGTGGCGCACGGTGTGGATCAAACCGCGCACCTGCGGCGTGTCCTCGCGGACCACCGACTGGCGGATCTTGCGCAGACCGAGGGTCCGGAGGGACTCGCGGTGGTTGCGCTTGGTACCGATGCTGCTCTTGACCTGCGTCACCTTGAGCTCAGCCATGGTCACACCGCCCCTGCACGGGCACGGAGCATGCCGGCGGGAGCCACATCCTCGAGCGGCAGACCGCGACGGGCGGCCACCTCCTCGGGACGCTGGAGACCCTTCAGGGCCGCCACGGTGGCGTGCACGATGTTGATGGCGTTGTCGGAGCCCAGCGACTTGCTCAGCACGTCGTGGACGCCGGCGCACTCCAGCACCGCGCGGACCGCACCACCGGCGATGACACCGGTACCGGCCGAGGCCGGGCGCAGCAGCACGACACCGGCCGCCTTCTCGCCCTGCACCGGGTGGGGGATCGTGCCCGCGATGCGAGGGACGCGGAAGAAGTTCTTCTTCGCCTCCTCGACACCCTTGGCGATCGCCGCCGGGACTTCCTTGGCCTTGCCGTAGCCGACACCGACCATGCCGTCACCGTCGCCGACCACGACCAGCGCGGTGAAGCTGAAGCGACGACCACCCTTCACGACCTTGGAGACGCGGTTGATCGCAACCACGCGCTCCAGGTGCGGGGTCTTCTCCTGGGCCGCTCCGCCGCGGCCACCGTCACGGCGGTCGCGGCGCTCTCCGCGCTCGCCCCCGCCGCCTTCGCGACGCGTGCGTCCTGGCATCAGGCGTCCCTCTCAATTCGGTTCATGTGCATTGTCAGAACTCCAGCCCCGCCTCGCGAGCGGCATCGGCCAGAGCGGCGATCCGACCGTGGTAGGCGTTGCCGCCGCGGTCGAAGACCACCTTGGTGATCCCGGCGTCCTTGGCACGGGCGGCGGCCAGCTGGCCGACCTTCGCCGCACGGGCCTTCTTGTCGCCGTCGATCGACCGGACGTCCGCCTCGACGGAGGACGCCGCGGCCAGGGTGTGGCCGGCGAGGTCGTCGATGATCTGCACGGTGATGTGCTTCGACGAGCGGTGCACGACCAGGCGCGGGCGCTCCGCCGTGCCGCTGACCTTCTTGCGGAGGCGGAAGTGACGGCGCGTCTTGGCGATGCGGCGAGTGGTCGAGATGTCCTTGCCCACCGGCTTGCGCTTCGTTGCAGTCTCGCTCATGTCACTTACCCGTCTTTCCGACCTTGCGGCGGATCTTCTCGCCCGCGTACCGCACGCCCTTGCCCTTGTACGGGTCGGGCTTGCGGAGCTTGCGGATGTTGGCGGCGACCTCGCCCACGAGCTGCTTGTCGATGCCGGCCACGGAGAACCGGGTCGGGGTCTCCACCGCGAAGGTGATGCCCTCGGGGGCCTCCACCTTCACCGGGTGGCTGTAGCCCAGCGCGAACTCCAGGTCGGAACCCTTCAGCGCCACGCGGTAACCGACGCCGTGGATTTCCATCTTCTTCTCGTAGCCCTGGGTCACGCCCACGACCATGTTCTGCACCAAGGTGCGCGACAGGCCGTGCAGCGAACGGCTGCGACGCTCGTCGTTCGGGCGCTTCACCTCGAGGGTGCCGTCGTCGGCCTTCTCGATGATGATCGGCTCAGCGATGTTGAGCGACAAGGTGCCCTTGGGCCCCTTCACGCTCACAGCCTGGCCGTCGATGTTCACGTCGACCCCGGAGGGGACGGTGATCGGCAGTTTTCCGATGCGCGACATTGCCTAGTCCCCCTTCCTCACCAGACGTAGGCGAGGACTTCTCCGCCCACGCCCGACTTGTTGGCCTGGCGGTCGGTCATCAGACCGCCAGAGGTCGAAATGATCGCGACGCCCAGACCGCCCAGCACCTTCGGCAGGTTGGTCGACTTCGCGTACACGCGCAGGCCCGGCTTCGACACGCGGCGGAGGCCGGCGATGCTGCGCTCCCGGTTCGGGCCGTACTTCAGCTCGATCACCAGGTTCTTGGCCACGTCGCCCTGCTCATCGCGGTAGCTCGCGATGTAACCCTCGCGCTTGAGGATCTCGGCGATGTTGGCCTTCAACTTCGAGTGCGGCATCACGACCTTGTCGTGGTAAGCCGAGTTCGCGTTCCGCAGACGCGTCAACATGTCTGCGATCGGGTCGGTCATCGTCATGGTGACCTGGTCAACCTTTCTCGCTGCGGTTCCCCAGCCAGGGTCCGAGCCGGCCTTGCGGCCGGCTGGTCGTGGACGGGCCTACAGCGAAGTGATGAGTCTAGAAAAACCTGCCGCCGAGCCGGACTTACCAGCTGGACTTGCTCACACCGGGCAGCTCGCCCCGGTGCGCCATCTCGCGGAGGCAGATGCGGCAGAGGCCGAACTTGCGGAACACCGAGTGCGGGCGACCGCAACGCTGGCAGCGGGTGTAACCCCGCACCTTGAACTTCGGCTTGGCCGCGGCCTTGTTGATCAGAGCCTTCTTGGCCATGGTCAGTTCTCCTTGAACGGGAAGCCCAGGAGCTTCAGCAGCGCCCGACCCTCGTCGTCGTTGGTCGCGGTCGTCACCACGGTGATGTCCATGCCGCGGGGACGGTCGATCGCGTCCGGGTCGATCTCGTGGAACATCGACTGCTCGTTGAGGCCGAACGTGTAGTTCCCGTTGCCGTCGAACTGCTTGCCCGAGAGGCCGCGGAAGTCGCGGATACGCGGCAGCGCGATCGTCAGCAGGCGGTCCAGGAACTCCCACATCCGGTCGCCGCGCAGGGTGACCCGCGCGCCGATCGGCATGCCCTCGCGCAGCTTGAACTGCGCGATGGACTTGCGGGCCCGACGGACCTCGGGCCGCTGGCCCGTGATGATCGACAGGTCCTTGACGGCGCCCTCGATCAGCTTGCCGTCGCGGGCGGCGTCGCCGACACCCATGTTGACGACGACCTTCACCACGCCCGGGATCTGCATGACGTTGGCGTACTCGAACTGCTCGCGCAGCGAGGCGACGATCTCCTCGCGGTAGCGAACCTTCAGCCGCGGCAGCGTCTTCTCAACGGTGGTCATCAGATGTCCTTCCCGTTACGACGGGAAATGCGGACCCGCTTGCCCTCGTCGTTCGTCCGGTAGCCCACGCGGGTCGGCTTGCCGTCCGAGTCGACCACCATCACGTTGGACACGTGGATGGAGGCCTCCTGCGTCACGATGCCGCCCGACTGAGCGCCGCGCTCGGTCTGCGAGATCCGGGTGTGCTTCTTGATGCGGTTGACGCCCTCGACCAGGACGCGGTTCTCAGCGGGGTAGGCCATGATGACCTTGCCGCGAGCACCCTTGTCCTTGCCGGCGATAACCACGACGGTGTCGCCCTTCTTCACCTTCATGGTCAGAGCACCTCCGGCGCCAACGAGATGATCTTCATGAACTTCTTGTCGCGCAGCTCTCGACCGACCGGGCCGAAGATGCGGGTGCCCCGCGGCTCGTTGTCGTTCTTGATGAGCACCGCGGCGTTCTCGTCGAACCGGATGTAAGAGCCGTCGGGACGGCGCTTCTCCTTCACGGTCCGGACGATGACCGCCTTGACGACGTCGCCCTTCTTGACGCCGGCACCCGGGATGGCCTGCTTCACCGTCGCGACGATGATGTCCCCGATGCCCGCGTAGCGGCGGCCCGAGCCACCGAGAACACGGATGCAGAGGATTTCCTTCGCACCGGTGTTGTCGGCGACGCGCAGCCGCGACTCCTGCTGGATCACTTACCTGCTCCTTGACCATTCCTGGCCCGCCAGATTTCCGACCTGACGGGCTCGGTCGTACGACTGGCTACTTGGCCTTCTCGAGGATCTGGACGAGGCGCCAGCGCTTGGTGGCCGACAGCGGCCGCGTCTCCATCAGCAGGACGCGGTCGCCGATGCCGGCGGTGTTCTGCTCGTCGTGCGCCTTCACCTTGGTGGTGGAGCGCATGACCTTCGAGTACCGGCGGTGCTTCTTGCGGTCTTCGACCGCCACCACGATCGTCTTGTCCATCTTGTCGGACACGACGTAGCCCTCGCGGACCTTGCGGTCGTTGCGAACCTCGGTAGTCACTTCGTTGTTCTCGCTCATGCCGCACCCTCACCAGTGGAAACCGCGTCGGGAGAGGCCGAGAGGCCCAGCTCCCGTTCCCGCATCACGGTGTAGATCCGGGCGATCTCGTGCCGGACCGTGCGCAGGCGGCGGTTGTTGTCGAGCTGCCCGGTGGCCATCTGGAAGCGGAGGTTGAACAGCTCCTCCTTCGCCTCCCTCAGGCGCAGCACGAGCTCTTCCTCGGTGAGCTCACGCAGCTCGGAAGCGGTGGTACCCGCTGCCATCAGAACTCACCACCCTCACGCGTAACGATGCGGCACTTCATCGGGAGCTTGTGGATCGCGCGGCGGAGCGCCTCGCGGGCCACAGCCTCGTTCGGGAAGCTCATCTCGAAGAGCACCCGACCCGGCTTGATGTTGGCCACCCACCACTCCGGCGAACCCTTACCGGAACCCATGCGGGTCTCGGCGGGCTTCTTGGTCAGCGGGCGGTCCGGGAAGATGTTGATCCAGACCTTGCCACCACGGCGGATGTGCCGGGTGATCGCGATACGAGCCGACTCGATCTGCCGGTTGGTCACGTAGGCGGGCTCCAGAGCCTGGATGCCGTACTCGCCGAAGGTGACCCTCGTGCCGCCCTTGGCAGCACCGGACCGTCCGGGGTGGTGCTGCTTGCGGTGCTTAACCCTGCGCGGGATGAGCACGACTCAGCCCTCCGTCTTCTCTTCGGTCGGCGCGGCGGCCTGGTCGCCCGCAGCGGCCCGGCCGGCCTCGGTGCTCGTCGCGGTGGTGCCGCTGGCGCCGGAACGACGTGCCCTGTTCGGGCGGTCGGCGCGGTCGCGGCGCGGTGCGCGGTCGGCCGCCGGAGCGGCGTCACGCTCACGCTTGGCGCTGATGCCACCGACGATGTCGCCCTTGTAGATCCACACCTTCACGCCGATCCGGCCGAACGTGGTGCGGGCCTCGAAGAAGCCGTAGTCGATGTCGGCGCGCAGCGTGTGCAGCGGAACCCGGCCATCGCGGTAGTGCTCGGAACGGGACATCTCGGCACCGCCGAGACGACCGCCGCACTGCACGCGGATGCCCTTCACCTGGGGCGAGCGCATGGCCGACTGGATGGCCTTGCGCATCGCGCGGCGGAACGCCACGCGGTTGGACAGCTGCTCGGCCACGCCCTGCGCGACCAGCTGGGCGTCCGACTCCGGGCTCTTCACCTCGAGGATGTTGAGCTGCACCTGCTTCTTGGTGAGCTTCTCCAGCTCACCGCGGATGCGGTCGGCCTCGGCGCCGCGGCGGCCGATGACGATGCCCGGCCGAGCGGTGTGGATGTCGACGCGGACCCGGTCACGGGTGCGCTCGATCTCCACCTTGGAGATGCCGGCCCGCTCCATGCCCTTCGAGAGCAGCTTGCGGATCTTGACGTCCTCGGCCACGTACTCGGCGTACTGCTTGTCGGCGTACCAGCGGGACTTCCAGTCCGTGGTGATACCAAGTCGGAAGCCGTGCGGGTTGATTTTCTGGCCCACTACCGAGCCCCCTTCCTGTCAGCGCCGGCCTTCGCGCTGGTCTTCTTCGGACGGCTCTCCACCTCGACGGTGATGTGGCTCGTCCGCTTGCGGATCCGGTACGCACGGCCCTGGGCACGCGGGCGGAACCGCTTGAGGGTCGGACCCTCGTCCACGTAGACCTTCGACACCCACAGGGTGTCGGGGTCCAGGGACAGGTTGTTCTCGGCGTTGGCCACGGCGCTCTGCAGCACCTTGCGGACCGGCTCAGATGCCGCCTGCGGCGCGAACTGGAGCACGGCCAGGGCCTCGCTGGCGCTACGACCCCTGATGAGCTCGACGACGCGACGCACCTTCATGGGCGTGTCACGGACGTAGCGAGCCCGAGCCACGGCGCGCGGGAACTCCGGCGCTTCGGCTTCGTTACGGGCGTTCATCGCTGCTTCCCCTTGCTCTTCCTCTAGTTCGTCGCCTAGCGACGGCGCGACTTCCGGTCGTCCTTGATGTGGCCCTTGAACGTGCGGGTCGGGGCGAACTCGCCGAGCTTGTGCCCGACCATCGCCTCCGTCACGAACACCGGCACGTGCTTGCGGCCGTCGTGCACCGCGATCGTGTGGCCCAACATGTCGGGGATGATCGTCGACCGGCGTGACCAGGTCTTGATGACGGTCTTCTTGCCCGACTCGTTGAGGACGTCCACCTTCTTGAGCAGGTGGTCGTCCACGAAGGGGCCCTTCTTAAGGCTGCGAGGCATCCTTCACTCCCTCCCTGCTCAGCGCTTCTTACCGGTGCGACGACGCCGGACGATGAGCTTGTCGCTTGGCTTGTTGCGGCGGCGGGTGCGACCCTCGGGCTTGCCCGCCGGGTTCACCGGGTGGCGACCACCGGAGGTCTTGCCCTCACCACCACCGTGCGGGTGGTCGACCGGGTTCATCGCGACACCACGCACCGTGGGCTTGCGGCCCTTCCAGCGCATGCGGCCTGCCTTGCCCCAGTTGATGTTCTGGTGCTCGGCGTTGCCGACCTCGCCGACCGTGGCGCGGCACCGGACGTCCACGTTGCGGATTTCGCCCGAGGGCATCCGCAGCTGGGCGTAGGGGCCGTCCTTGGCGACGAGCTGCACGCTGGCGCCCGCGGACCGGGCGATCTTCGCGCCGCCGCCGGGGCGGAGCTCGATCGCGTGGATCACGGTGCCGACCGGGATGTTGCGCAGCGGCAGGTTGTTGCCCGGCTTGATGTCAGCCTTCGGGCCGTTCTCCACCATGTCGCCCTGCTGCAACTTCGACGGGGCGATGATGTAGCGCTTCTCGCCGTCGAGGTAGTGCAGCAGCGCGATGCGCGCGGTGCGGTTGGGGTCGTACTCGATGTGAGCGACCTTGGCCGGCACGCCGTCCTTGTCGGTGCGGCGGAAGTCGATGAGGCGGTACGCCCGCTTGTGGCCGCCGCCCTTGTGCCGCGTCGTGATCTTGCCCGAAGCGTTGCGGCCACCGCGGCCGTGCAGCGGACGGATCAGCGACTTCTCCGGCGTCGTCCGAGTGATCTCGGCGAAGTCGGAGACGCTCGCACCGCGACGACCGGGGGTCGTCGGCTTGTACTTGCGAATGCCCATCTCTACGCAGTCCTCGTCGTCATCAGGCGGCCGGGCCGCCGAAGATCTCGATCGGCTTGCTCTCGGCGGACAGCGTCACGATGGCGCGCTTGGTGTCCTTGCGCTTGCCATAACCGGTCCGGGTCCGCTTGCGCTTGCCCTGGCGGTTGAGCGTGTTGACGCTGACGACCTTGACGCCGAAGACCTTCTCCACGGCAATCTTGATCTGGGTCTTGTTCGAGCCGGGAGCCACCACGAAGGTGTACTTGTTCTCCTCGAGCAGCCCGTAGGACTTCTCGGAGATGACCGGCGCGAGCAGGATGTCCCGGTGGTCGGGGATCACTTCGCGGCCTCCTCGTCGGCGTCGGACGACGTCGCGGTGGCCTCGGCGGAACCCTGCCCGTGCTGGGCCTTGCTCGCCAGGAACACGTCGAGCGCGTCCTTGGTGAACACCACGTCGTCGTTGACCAGCACGTCGTAGGTGTTGAGCTGGTCCGGCGCGATGATGTGCACGTGCGGCAGGTTGCGCAGGCTGACCCACGAAACCTCGTCGGTGCGCAGCAGCACGGCCAGCACGCGGCGGGCCTCGGTCACCGACTCCAGCACCTTGCGGGCCGACTTGGTCGACGGCGTGTCGCCCTCGACGAAGCTCGTCACCACGCGCACCTGGCCGGCACGCGCCCGGTCGGAGAGGGCACCGCGCAGGGCGGCGGCCTTCATCTTCTTGGGGGTGCGCTGGCTGTAGTCGCGCGGCTGCGGGCCGTGGACGACGCCACCACCGGCGAACTGGGGCGCGCGGGTCGAGCCCTGACGGGCGCGGCCGGTGCCCTTCTGCCGGTACGGCTTCTTGCCACCGCCGCGGACTTCGCCGCGCGTCTTCGTGGAGTGCGTGCCCTGGCGGGCCGCGGCCAGCTGGGCCACGACGACCTGGTGCAGCAGCGACACGTTCGCCTGCGCGTCGAAGATCGCGGCGGGCAGCTCGACGGAACCGTCGGTCTTGCCCTCCGGGGTGCGGATCTCAACGGAAGTCATGATCAGGCACCACCCTTCGCAGCGGTCTTGATGAACACGGTGCCGCCCTTGGGACCAGGCACGGCGCCCTTGATGAGCAGCAGACCGGACTCGGCGTCCACGCGGTGCACCTTGAGGTTCTGGGTGGTCACCCGCACGTGGCCCATCCGGCCCGCCATCCGCAGGCCCTTGAACACGCGGCCGGGCGTGGCGCAGCCGCCGATGGAACCCGGCGAGCGGTGCTTGCGCTGCGTGCCGTGGCTCGCGCCCAGGCCCTTGAAGCCGTGGCGCTTCATGACACCCGCGGTGCCCTTGCCCTTGCTGGTGCCGACCACGTCGACCACCGTGCCGGCCTCGAAGACCTCGGCGGTGATTTCCTGGCCGACCGTGTACTCGGACGCATCCGTGGTGCGCAGCTCCGCCAGGTGGCGGCGGGGCGTGACGCCCGCCTTGGCGTAGTGGCCCGCGACGGGCTTGTTGACCTTGCGCGGGTCGATCGCGCCGAAGGCCAGCTGCACGGCCGAGTAGCCGTCGTTCTCCTGGGTCCGAACCTGGGTGACCACGTTCGGCTCGGCCTTGACGACGGTAACCGGAACGATCCGGTTGTTCTCGTCGAAGACCTGAGTCATGCCGAGCTTGGTGCCCAGGAGGCCCTTAACCTGCCTGTCAGACATGGGTCTCGTTACTCTCCGCCCCAAATGGGATCAACACTGCCGCGTCCAACGCTTACTGGATGTTGACGTCGACGCTCGCCGGCAGGTCGATGCGCATGAGCGCGTCCACCGTCTTCGGCGTCGGGTCGAGGATGTCGATCAGACGCTTGTGCGTGCGCATCTCGAAGTGCTCGCGCGAGTCCTTGTACTTGTGCGGCGAGCGGATGACGCAGTAAACGTTCTTCTCAGTGGGCAGCGGCACAGGCCCGACGACCCGAGCGCCGGTGCGCGTCACGGTCTCGACGATCTTGCGCGCGGACGCGTCGATCGCCTCGTGGTCGTAGGCCTTGAGCCGGATGCGGATCTTCTGTCCCGCCATGATGGCTTGCCGTTCCTCTGCTTCTAGTACCGCTGCGGTGCGGGCACCTTGCACGAGGTCACGGGACCTCCGGCGCGCTCCGCCCCCTATTCAGGATTGACACCGAGCGGTGTCACGGTGCCCGGTCCACGCGGTCGGGCGTGTCGCGCCCCAACGCACAGACCGGTCCCACTGATGAAACCTGTGGGATTGTCTTGCTCGATCAAACCCCACTCGTGGCGGGGCGGCCGAGTCCAAACTCGAACCGGCCGCCCCGACGAGCAACCCGTCAATGGTCGCACACGCGGGTGCGCAGACCAAATCGGGGGGTGAGAATTAGAGCCAGGTCACTTGATGATCTTGGTGACCGAGCCCGCGCCGACGGTGCGGCCACCCTCGCGGATGGCGAACCGCAGGCCCTCGTCCATGGCGATCGGCTGGATCAGCTTCACGGCCATGGTCGTGGTGTCGCCCGGCATGACCATCTCGGTGCCCTCGGGGAGGGTCACGACGCCGGTCACGTCGGTGGTGCGGAAGTAGAACTGCGGGCGGTAGTTGTTGAAGAACGGCGTGTGCCGGCCACCCTCGTCCTTCGACAGGATGTAGACCTGCGCGTCGAACTCGGTGTGCGGGGTCGTGGTGCCCGGCTTGATGATCACCATGCCGCGCTCCACCTCCTCGCGCTTCACGCCACGCAGCAGCAGCGCGGCGTTGTCGCCCGCGCGGCCCTCGTCGAGGAACTTCTTGAACATCTCGATCGAGGTGACCGTCGTCTTCTTCGAGGTCTCCTTGATGCCGACGATCTCGACCTCTTCGTTGACCTTGACGATGCCGCGCTCGATGCGGCCGGTCACCACGGTGCCACGACCGGTGATGGTGAACACGTCCTCGACCGGCATCAGGAACGGCCGGTCGACCTCGCGCTCGGGCTCCGGGATGTTCTCGTCCACGGCGTCCATCAGACCGATGAGCTTCTCGCCCCACTCGGCGTCGCCCTCCAGCGCCTTCAGCGCGGAGACGCGGACGACCGGCAGGTCGTCACCGGGGAACTCGTACTCGGAGAGCAGCTCGCGGACCTCGAGCTCCACGAGCTCCAGGATCTCCTCGTCGTCCACCATGTCGGCCTTGTTCAGGGCCACCACGATGTACGGCACACCGACCTGGCGGGCCAGGAGCACGTGCTCCTTGGTCTGCGGCATCGGGCCGTCGGTCGCCGCGACCACCAGGATGGCGCCGTCCATCTGCGCCGCACCGGTGATCATGTTCTTGATGTAGTCGGCGTGACCGGGGCAGTCGACGTGCGCGTAGTGGCGCTTGTCGGTCTGGTACTCGATGTGGGCGATCGAGATGGTGATGCCGCGCTGCTTCTCCTCCGGCGCCTTGTCGATCTGGTCGAACGGCGTGAAGGGGTTCAGGTCCGGGTACTTGTCGTGCAGGACCTTGGAGATCGCCGCGGTCAGCGTCGTCTTGCCGTGGTCGATGTGACCGATGGTGCCGATGTTGACGTGCGGCTTCGTCCGCTCGAACTTCGCCTTCGCCACTGGATTGTCCTCCTGGACTTCTATTGCTTAGCCCGGCGGGCGGGTAGCCGCCCGCCGGGCGTCACGTCAGGGTCGGTTGTGCGGACCCCGGGGCATCCCCCCGGAGAGCCCGCGTGGTGCTGCGGTGCTCCGGTTGGGGTTACTCGCCCGTAGCCTTCGCGATGATCTCCTTCGCGACGTTCGCGGGAACCTCGGCGTAGGAGTCAAAGGTCATCGAGTAGTTCGCGCGACCCTGGGTCCTGGACCGCAGGTCGCCGACATACCCGAACATCTCCGACAGCGGGACCAGTGCCTTCACGACACGGGCGCCGCTGCGCTCCTCCATGGCCTGGATCTGGCCACGGCGGGAGTTCAAGTCGCCGATCACGTCGCCCATGTAGTCCTCGGGCGTGGTGACCTCGACCGCCATCAACGGCTCGAGGATCGCCGGGCTCGCCTGGCGAGCGGCTTCCTTGAGCGCCATGGAGCCCGCGATCTTGAACGCCATTTCCGACGAGTCGACCTCGTGGTAGGCGCCGTCGACCAGCGTCAGCTTGACGCCCACCAGCGGGTAGCCCGCCAGCACGCCGTACTGCATCGCGTCCTGTGCGCCCGCGTCCACCGACGGGATGTACTCCCTGGGGATGCGGCCGCCGGTGACCCCGTTGACGAACTCGTAGAGCGCGCCGTCCTCGGTCTTCTCCAGCGGCTCCAGGTCGATGAGGACCTTCGCGAACTGGCCGGAACCACCGGTCTGCTTCTTGTGGGTGTAGGAGTACTTCTCCACCTTGCGGCGGATCGTCTCCCGGTACGCCACCTGCGGCTTGCCGATGTTGGCCTCGACCTTGAACTCGCGGCGCATGCGGTCCACCAGGATGTCCAGGTGGAGCTCGCCCATGCCGGCGATGATCGTCTGGCCGGTCTCCTGGTCCAGGTTGACCCGGAACGTCGGGTCCTCCTCGGCCAGCTTCTGGATCGCGGTGCCCAGCTTCTCCTGGTCGGCCTTCGTCTTCGGCTCGATCGCCACCTGGATGACCGGCTCGGGGAAGGTCATCGACTCCAGCACGATGGGCGCCTGCGGGTCGCAGAGCGTCTCACCGGTGGTGGTGTCCTTCAGACCGATGACGGCGTAGATGTGGCCCGCCATGGCCTCTTCGACCGGGTTCTCCTTGTTGGCGTGCATCTGGAAGATCTTCCCGATGCGCTCCTTGCGGTCCTTGGTCGAGTTGATGACCTGGGTGCCCGCGGCCACCTTGCCCGAGTAGACCCGGATGTAGGTGAGCTTGCCGAAGAACGGGTGCGCGGCGATCTTGAACGCGAGCGCGGCGAACGGCTCCTCGGTGTTCGGCGCGCGGAAGGCCGGCGTCTCGCCGTCCTGCAGCGTGCCCTCGACCGGCGGGAGGTCCAGCGGAGCCGGCAGGTAGTCGATCACCGCGTCGAGCATGGGCTGGACGCCCTTGTTCTTGAACGCCGAGCCGCACAGCACCGGGTAGCCGGCGCGGTTCTTGACGATCGCGCGGATGCCCGTCTTGATCTGCTCGACGGAGAACTCCTCGCCCGCGAGGTACATCTCCATGAGGGCGTCGTCGGTGTCGGCGACGGCCTCGACGAGCGCCTCGCGGTACTCGGCGGCCTTGTCGGCGAGGTCGGCCGGGATCTCCTCGACCGTGTAGTCCTCACCCTTCTGGACCTCGCCGCGCCAGGTCAGCGCACGCATCTCGACCAGGTCGACCACGCCGATGAAGTCGCTCTCCGACCCGATCGGGAGCTGGATCGGCAGCGGCTTCGCGCCGAGGCGCTCCTGGATCGTGCGGACGGTGAAGTAGAAGTCCGCGCCGAGCTTGTCCATCTTGTTGACGAAGCAGATGCGCGGAACGTCGTACTTGGTCGCCTGGCGCCAGACCTGCTCGGACTGGGGCTCGACGCCTTCCTTGCCGTCGAACACGGCAACGGCACCGTCGAGGACGCGGAGGTTGCGCTCCACCTCGACGGTGAAGTCGACGTGGCCCGGCGTGTCGATGATGTTGATCTGGTGGTTCTTCCAGAAGCAGGTCGTCGCGGCCGACGTGATCGTGATGCCGCGCTCCTGCTCCTGCTCCATCCAGTCCATCACCGCGGCGCCGTCGTGGACCTCGCCGATCTTGTAGCTGATCCCGGTGTAGAACAGGATCCGCTCGGTCGTCGTGGTCTTGCCCGCGTCGATGTGGGCCATGATCCCGATGTTGCGGACCTTGGCCAGGTCGGTGAGCACGTCCTGTGCCACGGGTGTCTTCCCCTGTCTTGAGCTAGCTGGTAGCAGGCTCACTAGGGCCGGGAGGCGCTCGGCGGGACAGCTCGGGGCTGCCCCGCCGGGCGGCACGTCACCAGCGGTAGTGGGCGAAGGCCTTGTTCGACTCGGCCATCTTGTGCGTGTCCTCGCGGCGCTTGACGCTCGCGCCCAGGCCGTTGCTCGCGTCGAGCAGCTCGTTCATCAGGCGCTCGATCATGGTCTTCTCACGGCGCTGCCGGGAGAAGGTGATCAGCCAGCGCAGCGCGAGCGTGGTCGAGCGGCCCGGCTTCACCTCGACCGGCACCTGGTAGGTGGCGCCACCGACGCGGCGGGACTTCACCTCGAGCGCGGGCTTGACGTTGTCCAGGGCGCGCTTGAGCGTGACGACCGGGTCGGTGCCCGTCTTGTCTCGGGCGCCTTCGAGGGCGCCGTACACGATCCGCTCGGCCACGGAGCGCTTGCCGTCGACCAGCACCTTGTTGATGAGCTGGGTCACCAGCGGAGAGCTGTAGACCGGGTCGGAGATCAGCGGCCGCTTCGGGGCCGGTCCCTTGCGGGGCATCAGCTCTTCTCCTTCTTCGCGCCGTACCGGCTGCGAGCCTGCTTGCGGTTCTTCACGCCCTGCGTGTCGAGGGAACCGCGAATGATCTTGTAGCGGACACCGGGGAGGTCCTTCACACGACCGCCGCGCACGAGCACCATCGAGTGCTCCTGCAGGTTGTGGCCCTCACCGGGGATGTAAGCCGTGACCTCGATACCGCTCGTCAGCTTCACGCGGGCGACCTTGCGCAGCGCCGAGTTCGGCTTCTTGGGCGTGGTCGTGTAGACGCGGGTGCACACACCGCGCCGCTGCGGGCTGCCCTTGAGCGCCGCGGTCTTCTGCTTGGCGACCTTGTCCTGCCGGCCCTTGCGGACCAGCTGCTGGATCGTTGGCATACGCCGGCTGCTTCTTCCCTTTACGTGCCCGCCGCGTGGGCGACGAGCCCTGTTTACTTGGTCCCTCTCTGCACCCGAGGTCGGGCGTGTCGCCGCTCTCGGCGGTGCCGAAAGTGCTACACAGCGCCCCAGGTCCGCAGGCGACATCCCAGGATGCCCCTACGCGTGGAGGTCACCGCGGCCGGCTTTCCAGCACCACTGGCGCGTAGGCACGCGGAGCGGCCCGACATGGGTCGGGCACGAGTACCAAAGATACCCCGCCTGGTTCCCACGGGTCAAAACGGATCCGCTGCCCACGCCTGATCGAGCGGACACGCGCCGCACGCAGATCAACTACGGGGGTGGATTTGTGACGGCCCTCGCAACCGTTCGCTCGGAAGAGAACCGGCCGCGGAGGCCGAGGAGCGACTCACGGGTTATCAGAACATGAATAGCCGGAAGGCGCAGGTCGGCGTGACGGCCGTTTCACCCGAACGGGTGAATTGGGCGGCCGCGGCGGCCGGGACCGGGCCGGAGCCGACGCAGGTCACACTGGACGGGTGAACTCCGAACTCATCGCGGGCATGGGCGCGCTGGTGGCCGCCGACGCCTCGCCCGAGGTGCTCGCGGTGCGCGGCGACGTCGTGGTGGTCAGGGTCGCGGACGTGGTGCTCAAGGCCCACGAACGGGGCACGGACCTGGGCGTGCTCACCGAGCGGCTCCGGCTGGCCGCCGACCCGCGGCTGGGCGAGCTCCTGCTCGCGCCCCGCTCGGCGCCCGCGGTGGTGCTCGGCCGGGTCGTCACGGCCTGGCCGATGGGCACGCCGGTGCCGCAGAGCGAGCCCGAGGACCTGCCCATGGAGGCGGCGGGGCGGATGCTGGCGGCGCTGCACCGGTTCACCGCGGCGGACTTCGCGCCGCCCGTGCCCCTGGCCGGCGCCCGGCCCCGGATGGAACGGGCGGTGCGCGACCTGGTGCTCGACACGCCGGCGGCCGACCTGGTGCGGCGGGCGTTCGCGACGTTGCCGGAGTTCGAGGACGGCGGCGGCACGCTCATCCACGGCGACTGGCACCTCGGCCAACTGGTGTGGCGGGACGGGTACCGACTGATCGACGTGGACGACCTCGGCGTGGGCGACCCGGCGTGGGACCTGGCGCGGCCGGCCGCCCTGCACGCGGCCGGCGTGCTCGACCCCGACGCCTGGGGACGGCTGCTCGGGTCGTACCTGGACGCCGGTGGCGCGGGCGTGCCGCGGGACGACCCGTGGTCGGTGCTGGACGCGCCCGCGCGCGCTTTGGTCGTGCAGATGGCGGCGCGTGCCCTTTCCGCTGCGCAGCGCGACGGAACGGAGTTGAACGACGCTCAAGAAGCGCTGATCGAGACGTGCGCCCGGATCGTGTCGGCGCACGAACCCATTCGGCGCGGCTAATATCGGATCATCGCGTCAAGAGCAGGAGGCTCACACGATGCAGTGTCCCAAGTGTCATGCGAACATGCGCACCTTCGACCGCATGGGCGTGCACATCGAGCAGTGTGATGGCTGCCGCGGGGTCTTCCTCGACTACGGCGAGCTGGAGGCCATCACCCGGCTCGAGCAGCAGATGGCTCCCCCGCCGCCGCCCGTCGCGCCGCCGCCCGCGCAGGTGCACTACGTCCAGCAGCCGGTCCAGCCGGGCTGGGGCGCCGCGCCCGGTTACGGCCACCACGGGCACCGGAAGCACCGCGGCCTGGGCGGGTTGTTCTTCTCGTCCTGATCTTCGTGGTGGTGGCCCCGCGCCGGTGGTGCGGGGCCACCGTTGTCACTACCGAAAATCCGGGTGATAATCGGTAGTGAACTGAGGAGGCCGTAATGTCCGTCGCCACCGAGGCTGCGCAGATCCGCGACCTGTTCGACCAGATCGAGGAGATCGAAGAGGTCGCGTCGAGCTTGTCGGAGGACGACGAGCGGCGGCGCAAGCTGCACGGCGTGGTGGCGAAGGCACTGCGCAAGGCGCCGCCGGTGCGCCCGGTGGTGGCCGGGGAGCTGCTGGAGCTGACCGAGAAGACGGTCAAGGCGTGGGCGCGCGAGGGCGTGCTGGCCATCCACAGCCAGGAGCCCCGGATGTTGTTGGACGCCGTGCGGCTGCACGAGGTGCTGCACGTCGTGTCGGACCTGAGGCGGGCGGGCAAGAGCCGCGCGTTGCTGGACGAGGTGCACCGGCGGTTGAGCGACGCCGCGCTGCTCGACCGCGCCGACCTCGCCACCAGCCTGGAGCAGCTGCACCGCGGCGAAGGACGCGTAGTTCGCTGATCACCGTCGTCGAAACGCCCGTCGCGGCCGGCCAGGCCGCGGGCCTGCGCGGCGCCGCCAGGGTCGCCTACGACAGGTTCCTGGACGAGCTGGCCCACAGCGGCTGCCTGGCGCTCGGCTACCGCGTCACGGGCCCCGAACCGCTGCCCCGCCTCTGCGTGAAGCACCTCCGCGGCGCCGACCGCGTGGTCGTCGCGTTCCCCTCGCCGCGGACGGCGTGGATCCTGCTCGTCGGCCCGCACGACGACGACCCCGGCCGCGACCTCTACGAAACGCTGTACGAACTGGCCGGCGTCCGCCCGAAGCTGACCGAGAAGCGCACCAAGCCACCGTGCTGCTCGGACGCCACCCCACCACTGGCCGACGCGGACCTGGTCGACGACCTGGTCGCCCGCGCCCGCTCCCTGGCCAAATCCCGCCGCCGCCTTACCTGACCCCCGCGTGTCGAACCTTCACGTCGCGCGTGTCGAACGCTCAGGTACCGCGTGTCGAACGCTCGGGTACCGCGTGTCGAACCTTCGGGTACGGCGAGTTGAACGCTCAGGTCGGTCGAGTCCCTCGCGTGACGCATGCGAAAGGCCCCCGGAGCGGGAGGCTCCGGGGGCCTTTCAGCGGACTAGCTGCTTCAGCGGTAGTCGCGGCCGAAGTCGTAGTCGTCCAGCGGGACGGCTGCGCCCGTGCCCGTGCCGAAGACGTCCGGCGTGTAGTAGCCGTCGTCGTAGCTCGGGATGGCGTACGCCGCCGCACGCGCTTCCTCGGTCGGCTGCACCTGGATGTTCCGGTACCGGTTGATGCCGGTGCCGGCCGGGATCAGCTTGCCGATGATCACGTTCTCCTTCAGGCCGATGAGCTTGTCCGAACGGCCGTTGATGGCGGCGTCCGTCAAAACCCTCGTCGTCTCCTGGAAGGAGGCCGCCGACAGCCACGAGTCCGTGGCCAGCGACGCCTTCGTGATGCCCATCAGCACCGGACGGCCGGCGGCGGGCTCGCCACCCTCGGCCACCACGGCCCGGTTGCCCGACTCGAACTCCGCGCGCTCGACCAGCGAGCCCGGCAGGAACTCGGTCGCACCCGAGTCGATGATCGTCACCCGGCGCAGCATCTGCCGGACGATGACCTCGATGTGCTTGTCGTGGATCGCCACACCCTGGGCCCGGTACACCTTCTGGACCTCACCCACCAGGTGCAGCTGGGCCTCACGCGGGCCCATCACGCGCAGCACCTCGTGCGGGTCGGGCGTGCCTTCCAGCAGCTGCTGGCCGACGCCGACGTGGTCGCCGTCCTGCAACGGGCCGGTGGCCGTGTTCGCGAGCCGCTGACGCTTGGACAGCTTCTCGAAGAGGATCTCCTCGGACCCGTCGTCCGGGATGAGGGTGATCTTCCAGAACCGGTCGCCGTCCTCGATGCGCACCCGGCCGTCGACGTCCGCGATGGGCGCCTTGCCCTTCGGCACGCGAGCCTCGAACAGCTCCTGCACACGGGGCAGACCGGTGGTGATGTCGTCACCGGCCACACCACCCTGGTGGAACGTGCGCATGGTCAGCTGCGTGCCGGGCTCACCGATGGACTGCGCGGCGACGATGCCCACGGCCTCGCCGACGTCGACCAGCTTGCCGGTCGCCATCGAACGGCCGTAGCACGACGCGCACACACCGACCGCGGACTCGCAGGTCAGCACCGAGCGGACCTTGACCCTGGTCACGCCCGCCTCGACGAGCGTCGCCAGCGCCGGGTCGCCGAGGTCGTCACCGCGGTTGAGCACGATGTTGCCACCGGCGTCCGTGATGTCCTCGGCGATGGTCCGCGCGTACACGCTGGTCTGCGCGAACTCGGCCAGCACGACCTTGTCGCCCAGCCGCTCGCCGACCGTCATGTTCACGCCGCGCGTGGTGCCGCAGTCGACCTCGCGGATGATGACGTCCTGCGAGACGTCCACCAGACGACGGGTCAGGTAACCCGAGTCGGCGGTGCGCAGCGCGGTGTCGGCCAGACCCTTGCGGGCGCCGTGCGTGGCGATGAAGTACTCCAGCACCGACAAGCCCTCGCGGAACGAGCTCTTGATCGGCCGCGGGATGTACTCGCCCTTCGGGTTGGTCACCAGACCACGCATGCCCGCCAGCGAGCGGACCTGGGTCATGTTGCCCGCCGCGCCCGACATCACGATCATGCGGATCGAGTTGTCCTCGGGGAAGTTGGCCTCCATGACCTCGGCGACCTCTTCGGTGGCCTTGGTCCACACCTTGACCAGCTCGTTGTTGCGCTCCGTGTGGGAGAGCTGACCGCGCTGGTAGCGCTTCTCGACCGCGTCCGCGAGCTTCTCGTACTCGTCCAGGATGCCCTGCTTGGCCTCCGGCACGAGCACGTCGGAGATCGCGACCGTGACACCCGACCGGGTGGCCCAGTAGAAACCGGCGTCCTTCAGCTTGTCCAGCGTCCGGGCGACGGTGACCATCGGGTACCGCTCGGCCAGGTCGTTGATGATCGTCGCCTGCCGCTTCTTGGGCATGACGTCGTTGATGAACGGGTAGTCCGGCGGCAGGACCTCGTTGAACAGCACGCGGCCGAGGGTGGTCTCGGCGAGCCACGCCTGACCGGGCTCCCAGCCCTCGGGCTCCTGGCCCTTCGGCGGGTTCTTGTCCGTGATCCGGATCTTGACCATGGACTGCAGGCCAAGGACCTTGCGGTCGAACGCCATCAGCGCCTCGGCGGGCGAGGAGTAGGCCTGGCCTTCGCCGAGGTCACCCTTCTTGTGCCGGGTCAGGTGGTACAGGCCGGTCACCATGTCCAGACGCGGCATGGCCAGCGGCTTGCCCGACGCGGGCGAGAGGATGTTGTTCGACGACAGCATCAGCACGCGCGCCTCGGCCTGCGCCTCGGCGGACAGCGGCAGGTGGACCGCCATCTGGTCACCGTCGAAGTCGGCGTTGAACGCTTCACAGACCAGCGGGTGCAGCTGGATGGCCTTGCCCTCGACCAGCTGCGGCTCGAAGGCCTGGATGCCCAGCCGGTGCAGCGTGGGCGCGCGGTTCAGCAGCACGGGGTGCTCGGTGATGACCTCTTCCAGCACGTCCCACACGGCGGGGCGCGCGCGCTCCACCATCCGCTTGGCGGACTTGATGTTCTGCGCGTGGTTGAGGTCGACCAGCCGCTTCATCACGAACGGCTTGAACAGCTCGAGCGCCATCTGCTTGGGCAGGCCGCACTGGTGCAGCTTCAGCTGCGGGCCGACCACGATGACCGAACGGCCCGAGTAGTCGACGCGCTTGCCGAGCAGGTTCTGGCGGAACCGGCCCTGCTTGCCCTTGAGCAGGTCGGACAGCGACTTGAGCGGCCGGTTGCCCGGGCCCGTCACCGGCCGGCCGCGGCGGCCGTTGTCGAACAGCGCGTCGACGGCCTCCTGCAGCATCCGCTTCTCGTTGTTGACGATGATCTCGGGCGCGCCGAGGTCGATCAGTCGCTTGAGGCGGTTGTTGCGGTTGATGACGCGGCGGTACAGGTCGTTCAGGTCGGACGTGGCGAAGCGGCCACCGTCGAGCTGCACCATCGGGCGCAGGTCCGGCGGGATGACCGGGACGCAGTCCAGCACCATGCCCTGCGGGTTGTTGCGGGTCGCCTGGAAGGCGGCCACGACCTTCAACCGCTTGAGGGCGCGCAGCTTCTTCTGGCCCTTGCCGCTGCGGATGGTCTCGCGCAGCACGTCGGCCTCGGCGTCGACGTCGTAGTCACCCAGCAGCCGCTGGATGGCCTCCGCGCCCATGGCGCCGGTGAAGTAGTCGCCGTAGCGGTCGTACAGCTCGCGGTAGAGCAGCTCGTCCGCGATCAGCTGGGCGCGCTCGAGCTTGGTGAAGGTGGACCAGATCTCGTCGAGCCGGTCCAGCTCGCGCTGGGCGCGGTCGCGGAGCTGGCGCATCTCGCGCTCGCCGCCCTCCTTGACCTTGCGGCGGACGTCGGACTTGGCGCCCTCCGCCTCCAGCTCGGCCAGGTCGGCTTCCAGCTTCTGCGCGCGGGCCTCGACGTCGGCGTCACGCCGGTTCTCGACCCGCTTGCGCTCGACCTGCATCTCGTTCTCGAGTGTGGGCAGGTCGTTGTGGCGCAGCTCGGTGTTCACGCCCACGATGACGTAGGCCGCGAAGTAGATGATCTTCTCGAGGTCCTTGGGAGCCAGGTCGAGCAGGTAGCCCAACCGGCTGGGGACGCCCTTGAAGTACCAGATGTGCGTGACGGGCGCGGCCAGTTCGATGTGGCCCATCCGCTCACGGCGCACCTTGGCGCGGGTCACCTCGACGCCGCAGCGCTCACAGATGATGCCCTTGAAGCGGACGCGCTTGTACTTGCCGCAGTAGCACTCCCAGTCCCGGGTGGGACCGAAGATCTTCTCGCAGAACAAGCCGTCCTTCTCCGGCTTGAGCGTGCGGTAGTTGATGGTCTCGGGCTTCTTGACCTCGCCGTAGGACCACTGGCGGATGTCGTCGGCGGTCGCGAGACCGATGCGAAGCTCATCGAAGAAGTTGACGTCGAGCACGTCTACTCTCTTCCCCTTTTTGGTTCGGTGCTGCTTGGGGTGCTGGTGGCTGGGTCACCGGGAGCACGCGGGGTGCTCCCGGTGACCGGCGAGCGTCAGTTGACGACGTCGTCCACGGACGGCGACTCGGTCCTCGACAGGTTGATGCCGAGGTTCGCGGCCGCGCGTTCGAGGTCTTCGTCGTCGCCGTCGCGCATCTCGATCGCGGCGCCGTCCGAAGACAGCACCTCGACGTTGAGGCACAGCGACTGGAGCTCCTTGAGCAGCACCTTGAAGGACTCCGGGATACCCGGCTCCGGGATGTTCTCGCCCTTGACGATGGCCTCGTAGACCTTCACGCGGCCGAGCACGTCGTCGGACTTGATCGTGAGCAGTTCCTGGAGCGTGTACGCGGCGCCGTACGCCTGCATCGCCCAGCACTCCATCTCACCGAACCGCTGACCACCGAACTGCGCCTTACCACCCAGCGGCTGCTGCGTGATCATCGAGTACGGGCCGGTCGAGCGGGCGTGGATCTTGTCGTCGACCAGGTGCAGCAGCTTCAGGATGTACATGTAGCCGACGGACACCGGGAAGGGGTACGGCTCGCCGCTGCGCCCGTCGAGGAGCACCGCCTTGCCGTTCTCCTTGACCATCCGCTCGCCGTCGCGGTTCGGGATCGTCGAGCCGAGCAGGCCCGTGATCTCGTCCTCCTTGGCGCCGTCGAAGACGGGCGTGGCGGTCTTGGTGCCGGGTTCGACGTCGTACAGCTCCGCCGGCAGGTTCTTCGCCCAGTCCGGGTCGCCGTTGATGCTCCAGCCCTGCTTGGCGATCCACCCGAGGTGGGTCTCCAACACCTGGCCGATGTTCATACGACGCGGCACGCCGTGCGTGTTCAGCACGATGTCGACCGGGGTGCCGTCCTCGAGGAACGGCATGTCCTCGACCGGGAGGATCTTGCCGATGACGCCCTTGTTGCCGTGCCGGCCGGCGAGCTTGTCGCCGTCCTGGATCTTGCGCTTCTGGGCCACGTACACGCGGACCAGCTCGTTCACGCCGGGGGGCAGCTCGTCGTCGTCCTCGCGGCTGAACACGCGGATGCCGATGACCTTGCCGTACTCGCCGTGGGGCACCTTCAGCGACGTGTCGCGCACCTCGCGCGCCTTCTCGCCGAAGATCGCGCGGAGCAGGCGCTCCTCCGGGGTCAGCTCGGTCTCGCCCTTGGGCGTGACCTTGCCGACCAGGATGTCGCCGGGCTGGACCTCGGCGCCGATGCGGATGATGCCGCGCTCGTCGAGGTCGGCCAGGACCTCCTCGGAGACGTTCGGGATGTCCCGGGTGATCTCCTCGGCGCCCAGCTTGGTGTCCCGCGCGTCGATCTCGTGCTCCTCGATGTGGATCGAGGTCAGGACGTCGTCCTGCACGAGGCGCTGCGACAGGATGATCGCGTCCTCGTAGTTGTGGCCCTCCCACGGCATGATCGCGACGAGCAGGTTCTTGCCCAGCGCCATCTCGCCGTTCTCGGTGCACGGGCCGTCGGCCAGCACCTGGCCCTCGTGCACCCGGTCGCCCTCGTTCACGATGGGCTTCTGGTTGATGCACGTGCCCTGGTTCGACCGGCGGAACTTGTGCAGGCCGTAGGTCTGCCGCGAGCCGTCGTCGGCCATGACCGTGACGTAGTCGGCGGAGATCTCCTCGACCGCACCGGTCTTCTTGGCCACCACGACGTCACCGGCGTCGACCGCGGCGCGCAGCTCCATGCCGGTGCCGACCAGCGGGGACTCGCTGCGCAGCAGCGGCACCGCCTGGCGCTGCATGTTCGCGCCCATCAGGGCGCGGTTCGCGTCGTCGTGCTCGAGGAACGGGATCATCGCGGTCGCGGCCGACACCATCTGCCGCGGCGAGACGTCCATGTAGTCCACGTCGGACGGGTCGATCTGCTCGACCTCGCCGCCCTTCTTGCGGACCAGGACCTTCTCCTCGAGGAAGTTGCCCTCGTCGTCGATCTTGGCGTTCGCCTGCGCCTTGACGTAGCGGTCCTCTTCGTCGGCCGTCAGGTAGTCGATCTGGTCGGTGACCCGGCCGTCGACGACCTTGCGGTACGGCGTCTCGATGAAGCCGAACGGGTTGACCCGCCCGTAGGAGGACAGCGAGCCGATCAGGCCGATGTTCGGGCCTTCCGGCGTCTCGATCGGGCACATGCGGCCGTAGTGCGACGGGTGGACGTCGCGGACCTCCATGCCGGCGCGCTCACGGGACAGACCACCCGGGCCGAGCGCGGACAGGCGCCGCTTGTGGGTCAGGCCCGCGAGCGGGTTCGTCTGGTCCATGAACTGCGACAGCTGGGACGTGCCGAAGAACTCCTTGATCGCCGCCACCACCGGGCGGATGTTGATCAGGGTCTGCGGCGTGATGGCCTCGACGTCCTGGGTCGTCATGCGCTCGCGGACGACGCGCTCCATGCGGGACAGGCCGACCCGGATCTGGTTCTGGATCAGCTCGCCGACGGTGCGCAGGCGGCGGTTGCCGAAGTGGTCGATGTCGTCGACCTCGACGGGCACCTCGGTGTCGCCGGGCTTCATCGACGTCTCACCGGCGTGCAGGCGGACCAGGTACTCGATCGTCGTGACGATGTCGTCCTCGGTCAGCACGCCCGTGGAGATCGGGGAGGCCAGGCCCAGCTTCTTGTTGATCTTGTACCGGCCGACCTTCGCGAGGTCGTAGCGCTTGTCCTTGAAGAACAGGTTCTCCAGCAGCGCCTGCGCGGACTCCTTCGTCGGCGGCTCGCCCGGACGCAGCTTGCGGTAGATGTCGAGCAACGCCTCGTCGGTGCCCGCGGTGTGGTCCTTCTCCAGCGTCGTCAGCAGCGTCTCGCTGAACGAGAAGCGCTCGCGGATCTGCTCGGTGGTCCAACCCAACGCCTTCAGCAGCACGGTCACCGGCTGGCGGCGCTTGCGGTCGATGCGGACACCGACGGTGTCGCGCTTGTCGACGTCGAACTCCAGCCAGGCACCCCGAGACGGGATGATCTTGACGCTGAAGACGTCCTTGTCGGTCGTCTTGTCGATCGCGGTGTCGTAGTAGACACCCGGCGAGCGGACGAGCTGGGAAACCACGACCCGCTCGGTGCCGTTGATGATGAACGTGCCCTTGTCGGTCATCATCGGGAAGTCACCCATGAACACGGTCTGGCTCTTGATCTCGCCAGTGGTGTGGTTGGTGAACTCCGCCGTGACGAACAACGGGGCGGCGTACGTCATGTCCTTGTCCTTGCACTCCTCGGTCGAGGCCTTGACCTCGTCGAAGCGCGGGTCGGAGAAGGAGAGCGACATCGAGCCGGAGAAGTCCTCGATCGGGGAGATCTCGTTCAAGACCTCCTCGAGGCCGCCCGTCGGCGCCTCGTCACCTTCGTCGACGCGGCGCTGGAACCACGCCTCGTCGCCGGTGAGCCATTCGAACGACTGGATCTGCAGGTCGAGCAGGTTGGGCGTCTGAAGCGGTTCGTGGATCTTCGCGAAAGAGACTCGCTTCGGCGCTCCGGGAATCCCCGACGTGGAGTTGGTCGCAGCAGTGGCCTTGGTCGCGCGAGAGATCGCCAAGATGCGTCCTTCCAGGGACAGGTAGCTGGCTAGTCAGCGGAACTAGCACGGCTGTCAAGGGTGCGGCGATGCCCGGCAATCCAGCTCTCGGCGAAGGGCAAACGGAAAGAGGGCAGCGCAAAGGAGCAGTCTAGCCACGCGCGCGGCAACTGTCGAGAGGCACCTGGAAGGACCTTTCTCGTGCTCACCGACAGAGTGACCCCGCCGACGCCCACAGTCAAGATGCCACGCGGCGATCACCCCACTGGCGCAAGGCGCGATAACGCGGAGTTACCGCTGTGACCTGCGAAAATACATGGACGTGAGCAACCGTGAACCTTTGGCGGGTGTTCAGACCCCGAAGGGAGACAGTGACGATCCCGTTCAGTTACCTGCTCAAAAATGTGGCGCAGATCACGTATTCTGAGGCTTGAAACCCGGTCCGGAGTCCTGAGTGGACGCCCGGAGCGGCCGTCCGGCCGCCACCGGGGTCAGCACTTGGCGGTTTCGGCCGCCTGGTCGCCGCTCTGGCCGAACATCTCCATGTTGTCGACCTTCCACCGGCCGTCGACCCGCTGCGCGCTCACCCGCATCGTCGCGGTGCCGCCGCCGCTCTGGTTGTCGGTGGTGCGCGTGGTGATCTGGTTGAGGAACAGCAGCACGGTGGCGTGGTCGCCGTCGAGCGAGGTCACGCCGCTGGACACGGCCTTCACCGTGACCACGAGCTTCTGCTCGGGCGCGAGCGTGCGCACCGGGCCGAAGACCGCGTTGTACTGGCACTGCGCCTTGCCGATGAGCAGCTCGTTGGCCGCCTTCTCGGTGGCGGAGACGTCGGCGAAGTTGTACGAGAACGCCTTCTCGATCGCCTCGCGGGTCTGCCCGACGACCTCGGTCGTGCCCGCGCTGTCCACCAGGGCCCGGTTGTAGCTGACGCCGTCGGCCCGGTTCTGGAACCACACGCCCAGCCCGACCAGGAGCGCGGCCAGCACGACCAGGGCGATCGGCAGGGCGGGGCCGGACGCGGCGAGTCGGGACGAGCGGTCCGCGGGCCGGTTGTGCCGGGCGGCCCAGGCGTCGGCGTCGGACTTCGCCCGGTGCGCGCCGTCGTCGGTCAGCACGCTGGGCGCGACGGCCTCGCCGGTGCGCTTGCGGCGGCCGGTCGGGCGGGGGCGGGGCGCGGGCTCGGAGGTCTCGCCCTCGGCCTCGTCGTCCTCGCTGGGCTCGATCAGGCCCGTGACCTCGGTCGGACGGGTGAGGTCACGGTCGGAGGGCAGGGTCTCGGTGCGTGCGGCGCTCGTGTCGATGGCCGCGGTGTCGAGGGCGGTCGTGTCGATGGCCGCCGTGGCATCGGTGCCGTCGACCTGCGCGTCCTCGACCGGCGTCGTGTCGGACGGTGCGGCCTGCTCGGGGCGTTTGCGCAGGCCGGCGACGCGCGGCCGGGTGGTCGGCGTGGTCGGGACGGGGCGGCGGCGGGGCGGTGGCACTGACGTCATCTCCTCGGGTCACGCGCCGCCGGGCGAGACCGGCCCCAGCGCGCTGAGCTTCCAACCGGCGTCGGTGCGGGTCAGGTCGGTCTGGTACCCGTTGACCTTCCTCACCGACTGCCCGCTCTCCGGCGTCACCGTGGTCTCCACGACCGCGATGAGGTGCGCCTTCCCGGCCCGCGCGTCGAGCTCGGTGACGGACGCGTCCAGCACCCGGCTCACGGTCACCGTCTTGGCGTCCTCGATCTGCTTGCGGCGCTTGTCCCGGCCGTCCTCGATCTCGGCGCGCAGCTCACCCGTGGACGAGTCGAGCCAGCGGGTGAGGTCCTCGTCCACCTTCTTGTAGTCGAGGGTGGTGAAGTTCGCGATCCCCACCTGCCCGACCCGCAGCACCTCTTCGCGCTCCCGCGAGAACGCCACCGAGTCGTTCGAGGACGCGCTCCACCACGACACCCCCGCCCACAGCGCGTAGCCGGCGGCCAGCACCGCGAGCGCGGCCGCGACCGGCAGCGTCCAACGTCGAACGTCCATCAGTCCCTCTCCTCAGCCCGGCAGACCGAGCAGCTGCCCGAGGCTGGTCAGCACCGGCGGCTCGGCGGCGGTCTGGCCCGCGGCCGGCTCCCGACCCGGCTGCGACGTCGCGTCACCGGCCGGCGTCGCCACCGGGATGCCACCGTAAGGCGCGTTCTGGGCACCCCGCACGCCGGTGGCGCTGCCGGGCGCCAACGCGCAGTACGCCTGCGTGTTGAACTCGGCCTGGGTGGTGTCGGTGCCCTGCCGGATCGTGGTCGTGTCGTAGCCGACCGTGCACGGCGGCGGGTCGAACACGTTCAGGGCCAGCCCGAAGTGCGCGCCCGTGCCGTCGCCCTTGGCCACGGTGAACCCGCCGCCGACGATGATCGGGTAGGTGACGGCGATCTGCTCCAGCCCGTCCAGCCGCGTGACCAGGATGTTCCCCGTGGTCAGGAGGTTGGCCAGCACCACGCCCAGGTTGGGCCCGGTCTCCCGGAGCAGCGCCGACACCTGCTCCGCGGCCTGCGGCGACACGCCGATGAGCCGCCGGAGGTCGGTGTCGGAGTTCTTCAGCTGCTCGGCGAGCGCCCGCAGGTCGGTGGAGAACGATCGGATCGCGCCGCCCTGCTCGGCCTGCGTGTTCAGCACCACCAGCCCGCTGTCGAGCAGCGCCTTCGTCTGCGGCAGGTGCTCCGTCGCCGCCTGGGTGAACAGCTTGGTGTTGTCCAGCAGCACCTGCAGGTCCGGCCCGGTGCCGTTGAACGCCAGGTCCAGCTCGTCGACCACGGTCCGCAGCGACTCGGTCGGCACCGACTTGGCGAACGCGTCGAGGTTGGTCAGCAGGTCGTCCACCGGCGGCGGCGTCTTCGTGGCCGACCGCGGGATGACCGACCCGTCCGCCAGGTACGGCCCGTCCTCGCCGCGCGGGCGCAGGTCGACGAACTGCTCGCCCACGGCGGACCGGTTGGCCACCACGGCTTCGAGGTCGGCCGGGATGGACGGCGCGCTCGGGTCGATGTCCAGGTCGACCTCCAGCCCGTCCCCGGTCAGCCTCATCTGCCCGACCCGGCCCACGGCGACGCCCCGGTAGGTGACCTCGGCGTTGGTGAACACGCCGCCGGAGTCCGCGAGCTGCATCGTCACCACGTACCCCGACGCGCCGAACACGCGGCCGAGCCCGACGTACCGCGCGCCGACATAGCTCACGCCGACCAGGGCGATCAGCACGAACGCGCCGATCTGGAGCTTGATCCGGCCCGAGATCACCGCCCACCTCCGAGCAGTCCGCCGAGCAGGTCGCCGAGCCCGGAGTCGCCCGACACGCCGGGCAGCGGCAGGTTCGGGAGGGGCAGCGGCAGGGACGGCGCGGTGCCGTCGACGCCGGGCAGCCCGGGCAGGGTGGGCAGCGGCGACTGCCGCGACCGGCCGAGGTTGTCCACGATCGTGCCCAGGTCCAGGTCGATGTCGGCGTACATGTTCGTGTAGTCGCCCTTTATGGCGTCCATCGCCGAGTCCGGGAACGGGTAGGTCAGCAGCAGCTCGAAGCCGTTGGGCAGGTTCGTGCCCGCCTCGGCGAGCTTCTGCAACGTCGGCGTCAGCGCCTTCAGGTCGGCCACGATGTCGTCCTTGGACTTGTGCACCGTGTCCACCGCGACGTCGGACAGCGCGTCGAGCGACTGCAGCAGCGTGACCAGCTGGGTGCGCTGCTCGCTGAGCACCTTCAGGCCCGGCTCCAGCCCGTCCAGCACGCCGGTGATCTGGTCGCGCTGGGCGTTCAGCGTGCCGCCGAGCCGGTTGAGCCCGTCCAACGCGCGGGTGATCTCGCCCTTGTGCGCGTCGAGGTCGCCGACCAGCACGTTCAGGTTGTGCAGCAGCGACCGGATCTGCGGCTCGTTCCCCTCCAGGGCCGCGTTCAGCTCCCGGCTGATGTCCTGGAGCTGGGCGATGCCACCGCCGTTGAGCAGCATGGACAGCGCGCCGAAGACCTCTTCGACCTCGGGGTTGCGGTTGGTCCGCTCGACCGGGATGACCGAGCCGCCGGTCAGGGAACCCTCCGCGCGTCCCTCGGCGGGCCCGGCCAGCTCGACGTACTTCTCGCCGAGCAGCGCGGACTGGCGCAGCCGGGCGACCGCGTTGCCCGGCAGCTTCACGTCGCCGTTGACCAGCACGGTCACCTCGGCGGTCCAGCCGTCCGCGCCCAGGTCGATCCGGTCGACCCGGCCGACGGGCACGTCGTTGACCTTCACGCCGGCCTGCGGCACCAGGTCCAGCACGTCCTTGAATCGCACCTTCACCTCGTACGGCCGGTCGCCGACGTCCGCGCCGCCGGGCAGCGGCATGTTGTAGACGCCGTCGAAGCCACCCGAGCCGCAGCCGGTCAGCACCAGCGCGCTCGCCACGAGCACCGCGAACCGCCTCACCGCGGCACCCCCGCGAGCGGCAGGGGCAGCGGCAGCTTGCCCTGGGCGAGGTCGGTCGCGACCTCCTGCGGCGTCTTCAACGGCACCGCGCCGCTGAGCACCGGCTCCAGTTGGCGGCACGCCTCGGCGAGCACACCCGGCACCCGGCCCGGCTCGACACCCTGGATGAGCTTGCAGATCAGCACGATCGGCGGCTGGCTCAGCTCGTTCAGGTCGGCCCGCGCGTCGAGCGTGCCGGAGGCCGCGTTGTAGGCGTTCTGGAGGTTCCCGAGGGCGAGCGGCCCGACGTCCAGCGCCTCCGCCAGCGACGCGCGCTGGTCGACCAGGATCTGGGTGATGCCGGCGAGCTTGTCGACGTTCGACTTGAGCACGGCCCGGTTGTCCTGGATGAAGCCCTGGACCTGGCCGAGCGCGGTGGCCAGCTCGTTCAGCGCGCCGCCCAGGTTCTCCCGCTCGTCGGCGAGGAAGCCGGCGACCTCGGCAAGCTGCCGGTTGAGGTCGCGCACCTGGCTGTCGTTCGCGGCCAGCATCCCGGTGAACTTCTGCAGGTTGTCCACGGTGCCGAACAGGTCGTCCTTCGAGCCGGACAACGTGCGGGTGGCGTCACCGAGCTGCTTGACGGTGTCGCCGAGCGCCTGCCCGTTGCCCTGGAGGTTGTTGGCCGCCGAGTCGAGCAGCTCGGACAGCGCGCCGTCCTTGTTCGCCCCGTTCGGGCCGAGCGCGGTGGTCAGCTTGTCCAGGCTCGCGTACAGCTCGTCCAGCTCGACGGGGGTGGCGGTGCGCTCGCGCGGGATGGTGGCGCCGTCGCCCATCACGTCGCCGCCGGTGTAGACGGGCGCGAGCTGCACGTACCGGTCGCTGACCACGCTGGGCGCGACCACGACGGCCTGCGCGTCCGCGGGCACCCGCACCCCGCGGTCGACCGACATCACCACCTTGACCAGCGCGCCCTGCGGCTCGACCTCCTCGATCGTGCCGATCCGCACGCCGAGCACGCGCACGTCCGAGCCGGGGTAGACGCCGACGGCCGCGCCGAACATCGCGGTCACCCGTCGGCTGTCGGCGCCGGCGAACACCCACCACATCGCCGCCGCGGCCACGATCGCGAGCACGCACGCGATCGCGACGGCCCGGACCAGGTCACGGCCCGCTCTCGTGGTCGCCACGTCAGTTCCCCCTCTGCACGCCGGGAGGGAGGCAGCCCTCTTCGTTGAAGCCGACCACGCCGAGGTTCACCGACGGCGGCAGCAGGCCGCAGATGTAGACGTCGAACCAGCGGCCGTTGCCCAGGGTGTTGGCGAACACCCGGAAGAACGGGCCCATCAGCGCCAGGCTGCGGTCCAGCGAGTCCTGGTTGCGCTGCAACATCGTGGTGACCCGCTCCAGCTGCTCCAGCGCGGGCCGCAGCTGCGCGGAGTTGTCGGCGACCAGGCCGGACAGCTCCTTGGACAGCTCACGGGTGCCCTTGAGCAGCGCCCCGATCGCGTCCCGCCGCTTGCGCAGCTCCTCCAGCAGCAGGTTGCCGTCCGCGAGCAGCTTCTCGAACTGCTCGTTGCGGTCGGACAGGGTCTTGGTGATCTCGTTCGTGTTGGCCAGGAGCCGGGCCAGCTGCTCGTCGCGCGACGAGATCGTCTTCGACAGCGCCGACAGGCCGTCCAACGCGCCGCGCACGCTCTCCGCGGAGCCCTGGAACGTCTCCGACAGCACCTGGAAGCTGTCCGCGAGCTGCTGGGTGTCGATCTGGCCGACCGTGGACGCCAGGCCGTTGAACGCCTCCTGCACGTCGTACGGCGACAGCGTGCGTTCCCGCGGGATCGGCTCGCCCGGGTCCAGCGGCTGCGCGCCCTGCGGGTCCAGGGCCAGGAACTTCTGGCCCAGCAGCGTCTTGATCCGGATCACCGCGGTGGTGCGGTCGCCGACCCAGGCGTCCTTCACCCGGAACGACACCTTCACCTTGTCGCCGTCCAGCTCGACCTTGGTCACCTTGCCGACCTTCACCCCGGCCACCCGCACCTCGTTCGACGGGATCAGGCCCGCCGCCTCGGTGAACTCGGCCGAGTACGTGGTGCCGCCGCCGATGATCGGCAGGTCGTCGGAGTAGAAGGTGGCGAGCAGCAGCAGGGCGATCACGGTGAGGCTCACCGCGCCGACCGCCACCGGGTTCCGCTGCGCCGCGTTCTTCGGGGTTCTCATCGGCGGCACCTCGGTTGCGTGACCGGCAGAGCCGTGATCGGGATCGGGTCGTTGATGATCGGCGGCACGGCGACCTGGCCGGTGCCCTCGCACAGGAAGAAGTTGAACCAGGACCCGTAGGACGCGGTCCGCGACATCGCCTCGATCTTGGTCGGCAGGTTCCGGATGACGCCCTCCACGATCGCCTCGTGGTCCCCCAGCGTCTTCGACACCAGGCCCAGGTTGGCGATGTCGTCCTTCAACGGCTGCCGCGACTGGTTGAGCAGGTCGGCCGTCGTGCCGGTCAGCTCGCCCATGGCGCTGATCGCGTCACCGATCGGCTCGCGGTCGCCCGCCAGGCCCGTCGTCAGCTCCTGCAACGTGGTGACCAGCGTGGACACCTGCTCGCTCCGCGAGTTCACGGTGTCCAGCACGGCGTTGAGGTTGCCGATGACCTCGCCGATCACCTGGTCGCGGCTCGCCAGCGTGGACGTCAGCGACGCGGTGTGGCGCAGCAGGCTGTCGATCGTGCCGCCCTCGCCCTGCAACACCTGGATGATCTCGTTGGACAACTGGTTCACGTCGTCCGGGTTCAGCGCCTGGAACAGCGGCTTGAAGCCGTTGAACAGCACGGTCAGGTCGAGCGCCGGCTTCGTGCGCTCCAACGGGATCACGTCGCCGGGCTTGAGCGCGGACGCGTCGCCCACGCCGTGCTCCAGCGCGATGTACCGCTGGCCGACGAGGTTGCGGTACTTGATCGTCGCGGTGACGGACGCGGGCAGCGTGCGGTCGCCCTCCAGCGAGAACTCCACCTCCGCCAGCCGCCGGTCGACCACCCGGATCCCGTCGACCTGGCCGACCCGGACGCCCGCGATGCGGATGTCGTCGCCCTCGTTCAGCGCGGTCACGTCGGTGAACCGGGCGGTGTAGCCGGTGGCGCCGTTGAAGTTGACGTTCGAGATGGTCACCGCGAGCAGCGTGGTCGCCAGGACCGTGATCGTGGCGAACACGCCGAGCTTGATCAGCGGCGCGGCCAGGGACCTCATGCCGTCACCTCCGCTCCCCGGTACAAGGGGCCGAGCAGCAACGCGGTGAAGCTCGGCATCTCGCGCTTCTTCAAGCCGAACTGCGGTGCGAGCAGCGCGGCCAGGAAGTCCTGCTCCTCGGGCGAGTTCGCCAGCGACGGCACGCCGCCGAACGACGACACGACCGTGCCGTCCTCCCGGATCGTGCCCGTGTTCGGCGGCAGCACGCCGTCGGTGGCCGAGCGCGCGGGCGCCGGCGACGACGAGCCGTCCTTCACCGGGCCCTCCGGCGGGTACTGCGGGAACGGGTCCGGCCTCGGCACGATGTCGTAGCAGCGCGGGCCGCGCTTGTCGGCGTACTCCGGGTCGTCCTTGCCCGGCTCGTACTTGCCGCGGTTGGCGGTGATCTCCAGCGTGATGTGCAGGCCCGGCTCGTCGGTGCCCTTGCCGAACACCTGGTCCATGATCGGCCTGAACTCCGCGAGGCCCTTGAGCAGGCAGGGGTACTCGGGCGAGTACTTGGCGAGCAGCTCCAGCGTCGGCCTGCTGACGTCGGCGAGCTGGATCAGGTTGTTCTTGTTCACCGCGAGGAAGCTGTTCAGGTCGAGCGACGTGGTGGTGAGCGTGCCGTACAGGGCGAGCAGGTTGTCGCGCTGCTCGACCAGCGTGCGGCTGGTGACCGTGGCGTCCGACAGCGCCTGCACCAGGTCGGGCGCGGCGTCGGCGTAGACGTTCGAGACGTCGGCGAGGCGGCTGATGCCGTCCTTCAGCTTGGGCAGCTGCGGGTTGAACTCGCCCAGGTAGGCGTCCAGCTGCACCAGCGTCTCGCCCAGCGGCTTGCCCCGGTTCTCCAACGCCTGCGACATCGCGGTCAGCGTGGTGGCCAGCTTCTCCGGCTGCACGGCCTGCAGCACCGGCATCAGGTCGTCGAGCACGCGTTCCAGCTCGATGGCGCTGCTGGAGCGGTCCTGCTCGATGACGGCGCCCCCGGTCAGCGGTACCTCGCGTTCGTCGGGCAGCACGAGGTTCACGTACCGCTCGCCGAACAGGGTCTTCGGCAGCAGGCGCGCGGAGACGTTGCGGGGGATGTGCCTGGCCTGCTCCGGGTCGAGCGCCAGGTCGAGCTCGGCGCCGTCGCCCGAGGTCCGGATGCCCTTCACCTGGCCGACGATCATGCCGCGGACCTTGACGTCGGAGTCGATCAGCAGCTGGTTGCCGACCCGGTCGGTCTTCAACGTCACCTTCACGACGTCGGTGAACGCGTCGTTGTACAGCGCCACCGTGACGGAGAGGAAGAGGGCGATGACCGCGATGAACGCGACGCCCAGGAGCCTGCGCCTGATCATCCCGCGATCCTCACCGTCGTCGTGGTGCCCCAGATGGCCATGCTCAGGAAGAAGTCCAGCAAGCTCGTCGTGACGATCGCCGTGCGCACCGCGCGGCCGACCGCGACACCCACGCCCGCCGGGCCGCCGCTGGCCCGGTAGCCGTAGTAGCAGTGCGTCAGGATGATCACCACGGCGAAGACCAGCACCTTGCCGAAGGACCAGAGCACGTCCACCGGTGGCAGGAACAGGTTGAAGTAGTGGTCGTAGGTGCCCGCCGACTGCCCGTAGAACTCGACCGTGATGAACCTGGCCGCCAGGTACGACGTGAGCAGGCCGATCACGTACAGCGGGATGATCGCGATGAAGCCCGCGATGATCCGCGTGGTGACCAGGTACGGCAGGCTGGGGATGCCCATGACCTCCAGCGCGTCGATCTCCTCGGAGATCCGCATCGCGCCGAGCTGCGCGGTGAAGCCGGAGCCGACGGTCGCGCTCAGCGCCAGGCCCGCGACCAGCGGCGCGATCTCGCGGGTGTTGAAGTACGCGGACACGAAGCCCGCGAACGCCGACGTGCCGATCTGGTTCAGCGCGGTGAAGCCCTGCAGGCCGACGACCGTGCCGGTGAACACCGACAGGCCCACCATCACGCCGATCGTGCCGCCGATGACGGCCAGCGCGCCCGAGCCGAAGCTGACCTCGGCCAGCAGGCGCAGCGTCTCGCGCAGGTAGCGGGTCAGCGTGCGCGGGATCCAGCAGATCGCCCGGACGTAGAACCACAGCTGGTCGCCGAAGTTGTCCAGCATCGCCAGCGGCGCGTTCGCCGCCTTGCGGAACCGGTCGGTGCTCGTGGCCATCTCAGCTCCCCTTCGCCGGGACGACCTGGAGGTAGATCGTGGTGAGCACGAAGTTCACGAAGAACAGCAGCAGGAACGTGATGACCACGGCCTGGTTGACGGCGTCGCCGACGCCCTTCGGCCCGCCCGCCGGGTTCAGGCCGCGGTAGGCGGCCACGATGCCCGCGATGAACCCGAAGATCAGGGCCTTGATCTCGGAGATCCACAGGTCCGGCAGCTGCGCCAGGGCGCTGAAGCTCGCCAGGTAGGCGCCGGGCGTGCCGTCCTGCAGGATCACGTTGAAGAAGTAGCCGCCCATCACGCCGACCACGCTGACCATGCCGTTGAGCAGCACGGACACCAGCATCGCGGCCAGCACGCGCGGCACGACCAGGCGCTGGATCGGCGAGACGCCCAGCACCTCCATCGCGTCGATCTCCTCGCGGATCTTGCGCGAGCCGAGGTCCGCGCAGATCGCGCTGCCGCCCGCGCCCGCGATGAGCAGGGCCGTCACGATCGGGCTGGCCTGCTGGATGATCGCCAGCACGCTCGCCGCGCCGGTGAACGACTGCGCGCCGATCTGCCTCGTCAGCGAGCCGATCTGCAACGCGATGACCGCACCGAACGGGATCGACACCAGGGCCGTCGGCAGCACCGTCACGCTCACCACGAACCAGCACTGCTGGATGAACTCCCGCAGCTGGAACGGGCGGCGGAACGTGTTGCGCACGACGTCGATGCCCAGCGCGAACATCCGCCCCGTTTCGCGCAGCGCGCCGACGCCGGGGAACGTCGCCGGTGAGCTCACAGCACGCCCCCCTGCCGGGGCCACGGGCTCGGCGTGATCGGGTCGGCGGTGATCGGGCCCGTCCGGTCGCCCGCACCGGCCAGCACCCGGTAGTGGCGCTGCTCGTCGGGCGTGAGGCTGGCGATGATGCCCTCCTGCGCCTCGGGCGGCAGCGTGTGCAGGATGCTCATCACCCGGTCCTTGCGCCGGCGCACCGCGCCACGAGGCGGCAGGCCGGGCGTCGGCTCCAGCTGCGGCACCACGCCGCGCACGTCCTCGTCCGGCGGGCCGTCGGCGTGCCCCGCTTCGCGGTGCGCCAGCTCGGCGGCCATCGTCGCCTGGTCCTTCTCCTCCGACATGCCGATCGGGCCGATGCGGCGGCCGTTGAGGAACTGCTCGACCACCGGCTCGTCGCTGGTCAGCAGCACTTCGCGGGGACCGAACATGACCAGTTCGCGGCGGAACAGCATGCCGAGGTTGTCCGGGACGGTGCGGGCCACGGTGATGTTGTGGGTGACGATCAGGATCGTCGCGTCGATCTGCGCGTTCAGGTCGATGAGGAGCTGGCTGAGGTACGCCGTGCGGACCGGGTCGAGGCCGGAGTCCGGCTCGTCGCACAGGATGATCTCGGGGTCCAGGACCAGGGCGCGGGCCAGGCCGGCGCGCTTGCGCATGCCGCCGGAGATCTCGCCGGGGAGCTTCTTCTCCGCGCCGACGAGGCCGACCATCTCCATCTTCTCCAGCACGATCCGCCGGACCTCGGCCTCGGTCTTGCGGGTGTGCTCGCGCAGCGGGAAGGCCACGTTGTCGAAGAGGTTCATCGAGCCGAACAGCGCGCCGTCCTGGAAGAGGACGCCGAACAGCTTCCGGATCTCGTAGAGCTTGTGCTCGGAGCAGCGGACCAGGTCCACGCCGTTGATGACGATCTTGCCCTGTTCCGGTTTCAGCAGCCCGACCAGGGACTTCAGGAAGACGGACTTGCCCGTGCCCGACGGGCCGAGCATCACGCTGACCTCGCCCGGTGGGAGGGTGAGCGTGACGTCCCGCCAGATGGTCTGCTTGCCGAAGGACTTGGTCAGGCCCTCGACGACCACCTCGACGCCCATCGCACCTCCAGGTCAGCGGCCGGCTCGCCCGACACCGGGCAGGCCGGTGTCATACGGGTGCAACGAGGCCGCACCGTCGTGGTTACTCACCAGTTGGGTTAATGCGGTCTCGGGTGGGTAACGGTGTGAGCAGGGTCATGCCGCCACCCCTCCGGCCCCCGATGGTGGGCCACGCGCGACGACGCGGTCAAGATCACCGGCCGTAGACAGCACGAAGGCGGACACCCGGATCGGGTGCCCGCCTTCGCGGAAGCGGTAGCGCTAGATCACTTGAGCGAGATCTTGGCGCCGGCAGCCTCGAGCTTCTCCTTGGCGGCGTCGGCGACGTCCTTCGCCACGTTCTCCAGCAGCGGCTTCGGAGCGGCCTCGACCAGCTCCTTGGCCTCCTTCAGGCCCAGGCCCGAGACGACCTCGCGGACGACCTTGATGACCTGGATCTTCTTGTCGCCGGCGCCCTCGAGGACGACGGTGAACTCGTCCTTCTCCTCGACCTCGGCGGCGGCGGGGCCGGCTGCGCCGGGGGCCGCGACGGCGACCGGAGCGGCGGCGGTGACCTCGAAGGTGGTCTCGAACTCCTTCACGAAGGCCGAGAGCTCCAGGAGGGTCATCTCCTTGAACGCGTCGAGCAGCTCGTCGGTGCTGAGCTTCGCCATGATGGCGGTCCTTTCTCTTTCAACGCCCGAACTGCGGCCGGGACGCGGAGTTTCTGGGTGTGATCAGCTTTCGGCCGGAGCGTCGGCCTCGGCGGCGGCAGGCGCCTCCGCGGCCTTCTTCTCCACCAGGGCAGCAGCCAGGCGAGCGACCTGGGAAGCCGGGGCGTTGAACAGACCCGCGGCCTTGGCCAGGTTGCCCTTCATCGCGCCCGCCAGCTTGGCGAGCAGCACCTCACGGGTCTCGAGGTCCGCGATGGCGGTGACCTCGTCGACCGAGAGGGGGCGGCCGTCCATGTAGCCGCCCTTGATGACCAGGGCCTTGTTGTCCTTCGCGAAGTCACGCAGGGCCTTGGCCGCGTCGACCGGTTCGCCTTCGACGAAGGCGATGGCGGTCGGGCCGACGAGCAGGGCCTCGAGGCCCTGGACGCCCGCGTCCTCAGCGGCACGCTTGACCAGCGTGTTCTTCGCAACGGTGTACGTGGTGCCCGCGCCGAGAGCGCGACGCAGCGTCGTGAGCTGCGCCATGGAGAGGCCGCGGTACTCGGTCACGACAGCGGCCGAGCTTCCACGGAACTTGTCCGTGAGCTCGGCGACGGCCGAAACCTTGCTGGGCTTCGCCATGATCGCCTCCTCTCTGGGCTAGTGACACGCCGGTCGAGAGGGCCGCGCAAAGCAAAAACGCCCCTGCGCAGCAGCACGGGGCGTGACGGGCGTGCGAACACGCCTGGACCTACCTCGTTCTCCTGCGCGGGCCGCCCGCTTCGCGGGACCTTCGCTCCCCGTCACGTGGACAGGGACGACCAGCGGTCTTTGGTGAACCGTCGACAACACTAGCAGGGGAGCTGACAGCGGCCCAAATCGGCCATGATGTGACGCGTGACCGAAGAGCCGCCACGGAACCCGCCGCCACCGGACATCGACCCGGAACAGCTCCGGCAGTTCCAGGAGTTCCAACGGTTCCAGGAGTTCCAGCGCTTCCAGCAGGCGCAGGGCGCCAACCAGCCACCAAGCCTGCCCCCCGGTGCCACCCCACCACTGGGCCTCCCCTCCGGCACCACCCCACCGGGCCTCCCGCCAGGTGGCAGCCCACCGCAGGGCATCCCACCGATCGCGCCACCACCTCCCGCCCCGCGGCGCAGGCCGCTGTGGCAGGTCCTGCTGCGCAGCAAACTCGTCCGCCGCCTCGTGTACCTGGTGGTCGTGCTGCTCGTCGCCTCGTACTTCTACGAGCAGTACTTCGGCGGCGACGACCCCGGCGACGTGGCGCAGGACAGCGGCGGCGTGGAGAACAACGTCATCGCGCCGCCCAACCCGTACGGCATCAACGGCACGATCGGCCAGTTCTACAAGCACGTCGGCACCGGCGACGGCGGCCGGGCGTGCGCGTACTTCAAGAGCGACGGGCCGCAGAAGGCGTTCGCGGAGGCCTTCGGCGCGTCGGACTGCGCGGCCGCGGTGACGAAGTTGAAGAGCCAGGTGACCGACGTGAGCACCTACCGGCAGCTCCGCTTCCCCGAGACGATGGTGACCCCGCCCCAGTCCGGCTCGGTCGAGGTCAGCTCCTGCGCGCTGGAGGTGCGCAGCGGACCGAAGCTGGGCAAGTTCGTGCTCACCAAGCAGACGAGCGGCGCCTGGGCGATCACCGGTTATGAGGCCGAGCCCAGCTGCCCGTGACGACGCGAAGCGCCCCCCGGCGGGAGGCCGGGGGGCGCTTCGGGTGGTTCGGCTGAACCTCGGTCAGACGGTGACCTCGTCGGACAGCAGGTTGCGCGTCCGGTTCGGGTCGACCGGGATGCCCGGGCCCATCGTGGTCGAGACGGTGATCTTCTTCAGGTACCGCCCCTTGGCCGCGGACGGCTTGGCGCGCAGGATCTCGTCCAGCGCGGCGGCGTAGTTCTCGACCAGCTTCTCCGGGTCGAACGACACCTTGCCGATCACGAGGTGCAGGTTGGCCTGCTTGTCCACGCGGAAGTTGATCTTACCGCCCTTGATCTCGTTCACGGCCTTGGTGACGTCGGGCGTCACGGTGCCGGTCTTCGGGTTCGGCATCAGGCCACGCGGGCCGAGGATGCGGGCGATGCGACCGACCTTCGCCATCTGGTCGGGCGTGGCGATCGCGGCGTCGAAGTCGAGCCAGCCACCCTGGATGCGCTCGATCAGGTCCTCGGAGCCGACCGCGTCGGCACCGGCGGCCTCGGCCTCGGCGGCCTTGTCACCGGTGGCGAAGACGATCACGCGGGCGGTCTTGCCCGTACCGTGCGGCAGGTTCACGGTGCCGCGGACCATCTGGTCGGCCTTGCGGGGGTCGACGCCGAGCCGGATGGCGACCTCGACGGTCGCGTCCAGCTTCACCTTGGAGGTCTCCTTGGCGAGCTTGGCTGCCTCCAGCGGCGAGTAGAGCCGCTCACGGTCAACCAGCTCAGCAGCGTTCTTGTACGCCTTGCTGCGCTTCATGCTTCTGTCCTTAAAGTGGATCAGTTGTGGTCCCGAGCCAGCGCGTGGCTCTCCCACGACTACGAAAGAGAGAAAGGTCAGCCTTCGACGGTGATGCCCATGGAGCGGGCGGTGCCGGCGATGATCTTCGCCGCCTGGTCCACGTCGTTGGCGTTGAGGTCGACCATCTTGGACTGGGCGATCTCGCGCACCTGGTCCATGGTCACCTTGGCGACCTTGAGGCGGTGCGGCTCGCCCGAGCCCTTCTCCACACCGGCGGCCTTGAGCAGCAGCTTCGCGGCCGGCGGGGTCTTGAGCTTGAAGTCGAACGAGCGGTCTTCGTACACGGAGATCTCGACCGGCACGACGGTGCCGCGCTGCGACTCGGTCGCGGCGTTGTACTGCTTGCAGAACTCCATGATGTTGACGCCGTGCTGACCCAGCGCGGGACCAACGGGCGGCGCGGGGTTAGCGGCCCCGGCCTTGATCTGCAGCTTGATGATCGCTGCGAGCTTCTTCTTCTTGGGTGGCATCTCGGTTCCTTTATTGCGGTGTCCGCGCGCGGCCCTGCCAGCCGCAGCGTGGCTGCCGGCTCCCCCTGTTCAGGGGAGCCGGAGTCTTGTTGTCCTGGTCAGATCTTGGAGACCTGGCTGAACGACAGCTCGACCGGGGTCTCGCGGCCGAAGATAGACACCAGGACCTTCAGCTTCTGGCCGTCGGCGTTGACCTCGCTGATCGTCGCGGGCAGCGTGGCGAACGGGCCGTCCATGACGGTGACCGACTCGCCGACCTCGAAGTCCACCTCGACGGTCGACTTCGCGGGGGCCGTGGCGCTCTTCTTGCCGGCGGCGGGCTTCTGCTCGACCTGGGGCAGCAGGAACTTCAGCACCTCGTCGATGGTCAGCGGCGACGGCTTGGACGTCGCGCCGACGAAACCCGTCACGCCCGGCGTGTTGCGCACCGCGCTCCACGACGCGTCGTTGAGTTCCATCCGGACCAGGATGTAGCCGGGCAGCACCTTGCGCTGCACCTGCTTGCGCTGGCCGTTCTTGATCTCGGTGACTTCCTCGGTCGGCACCTCGACCTGGAAGATGTAGTCCTCCATGTCGAGGGTCTGGATGCGCGTCTCGAGGTTCGTCTTGACCTTGTTCTCGTAGCCCGCGTACGAGTGCACGACGTACCAGTCGCCGGGCGCGCGCCGCAGTGCTTCGCGCATCTCCTCGGCGGGGTCCGCGGGCTCGGCGTCGATGTCGACGACGGCGGCCTCGACGTCACCACCGGACTCGACGTCACCGCCCGACTCGACATCGCCACCGGACTCGACATCGCCACCCGACTCGGTGTCGTCGTCGGACTCGGCCTCGACGGGGGCGGACTCCTCGGTCTCCTCCGACGCCTCCGCCTGCTCGACGTCCTCGACGCCACCGTCGAAGTCCCGCTCGTCGGTCAGGTCGTTCAGCTCCTGGGCGTCAACGCCGCCGTTCTCGGAGGTCACTGTGGGTCTCGCTTCCTCTCATGCATCACATGTCCGCCGCCACCCGGGGCGGCAGGTGATCGGCTCAGCCGAACACCCTGAACATGCCCCAGGCGAAGGCCGAATCCAGGCCGAACACCAACGCCACCATGAAGGCCACGAAGACCAACACGACTCCGGTGTAGGTGATCATCTGCTTGCGGGTCGGCCAGATGACCTTCCGCAGCTCGCTGACCACCTCGCGGACGTACCGGACGATGCGGGCGAAGAAACCGACCCGCTTCTCCGAATCCGCCCGCGAACGCGTGGCACGGCCCTTCTTGGTCCCCTCGGCGTCGGAGTCGGCCTCGGCCGACTTCTTCGCCTCAACGGAGTCCTTGCGGCCCGCCGGACGCGCGGAACCACGGCGCTCGCGCCGCGCTGCGGCGGTAACCGGCCGGGACGCGCCCTCGCGCTCTTCCGGCTGGTCCTGCTCGCGGCCCTCGCTCATGCCGTCCTCCGCTCACCATCGCGCTTCGACGCAGGGGCGACAGGACTTGAACCTGCAACCTGCGGTTTTGGAGACCGCTGCTCTGCCAGTTGAGCTACACCCCTTTGGGCTCCGGCGACCCCGGATCCCCTGGCTGGAGACGCCCCGCACCCTCCTCACGTGGCCCGTGAGGCAGCGACTGGACGTTCCAAGACCGGAAGCATACGGCACCAAGTGCCCCTCCTTCCAACTGGCCCGGTCAGAGGGGGTGCCGGGCGCTTGCCCCGTTGTGCGATCTGCCACGATTGGCGGCATGGGCACGCCTGAGACGACCACCGGGACCAGTACCTCCGAGCACCCGCGGATCTCCCAGCGGATCGGCGGCATCGCCGAGTCCGCCACCCTCGCGGTCGACGCCAAGGCGAAGGCGCTCAAGGCCGCGGGCCGACCGGTGATCGGCTTCGGTGCGGGCGAGCCCGACTTCCCGACCCCTGACGCCATCGTCGCCGCAGCTCAGGCGGCGTGCGCGGACCCGAAGAACCACCGCTACACGCCCGCCGCGGGCCTGCCCGAGCTGCGGGAAGCCGTAGCCGCGAAGACCAAGCGCGACTCGGGCTACGAGGTCACCGCCGCGCAGGTGCTGATCACCAACGGCGGCAAGCAGGCCGTCTACCAGGCGTTCGCGACGGTCGTCGACCCGGGCGACGAGGTGCTGCTGCCGGCGCCGTACTGGACCACCTACCCCGAGGCGATCACGCTGGCGGGCGGCGTCCCGGTGCAGGTCACGGCCGACGAGTCGACCGACTACCTGGTCACGGTGGAGCAGCTGGAGGCGGCGCGCACCCCGAAGTCCAAGGTGCTGCTGCTGTGCTCGCCGTCCAACCCGACCGGCTCGGTCTACACCCGCGAGCAGATCACCGCGATCGGCGAGTGGGCGCTGGCGCACGGGCTGTGGGTGATCACCGACGAGATCTACGAGCACCTGGTGTACGACGGCGCCGAGTCGGTGTCGCTGCCGGTGGCCGTGCCCGCGATGGCGGACCGCACGATCGTGCTCAACGGCGTGGCCAAGACCTACGCGATGACGGGCTGGCGGGTCGGCTGGCTGATCGGCCCGACCGACGTGGTGAAGGCCGCCGCGAACCTCCAGTCCCACCTGACCTCGAACGTGGCGAACGTGTCGCAGCGGGCCGCGCTGGAGGCCGTGTCCGGGCCGCTGGACGCGGCGCACGAGATGCGCGAGGCGTTCGACCGCCGTCGCCGCACCATCGTCGACCTGCTGTCCGCGATCCCCGGTGTGGAGTGCCCGACCCCGAAGGGCGCGTTCTACGTGTACCCGTCGGTGAAGGCGTTGATCGGCAAGAAGCTGCGCGGGGTCGAGATCGGCGACACGGTCCAGCTGGCGGCGCTGATCCTGGAGCACGCCGAGGTGGCCGTGGTGCCCGGTGAGGCGTTCGGCACGCCCGGCTACCTGCGGTTGTCGTACGCGTTGGGCGACGACGACCTGAAGACCGGCGTGACGCGCATGGCCGAGCTGCTGGCCGAGGTCGAGTAGCACACAGTTTCGACGCTCCGTCACGAAAGGCACCTCCGATGGGGGTGCCTTTCGTCGTATTGAGACTCTTTCGCGTCACGGCGGGTAACTGTGATGTGTACCACTCTGACGGAGCGGAGGGGTCATGTCCGACCCACAGCGCAACGGCCTGGGCACCGCCGGGTTCGTACTCGGGCTCCTGGGCCTGGTGTTCAGCTTCATCCCGGTCGTCGGCGTGGTCGCGTGGCCGCTGGTCGTCGTCGGGCTGGGCCTGGGGCTGTTCGGCCTGGTCAGGGTCGTGCGCGGGCAGGCGGACAACAAGGGCGTCGCCATCGCCGGCATCGTGCTGTCCGCGATCGGCCTCGCCGTCTGCGTCGCGTGGGTGGCGCTGCTGGGCGGGGCCTCTTCCGACGCCGAGAACGCGCTCGACGACCTCCAAGCCCAGGCCGAGAAGGGCTCCGTGCTGGTCTACGAGGTGACGGGCGACGCGCCGGAGGCGACCGTCAGCTACTCCGCGCTCGGCGACGGCCGCACCGACGAAGAGGTCGTCGGCACGTTCCCGTGGACCAAGGAGTTCACCCTCATGGGCACGGCCCGCGGCGGGACGCTGGACGTCACGACCGGCGTGGACGGCGGCACGGTGACGTGCGAGGTGACCGTGGACGGCGTGGCGCGGAAGACCGCGACCGCGTCCGGCCCGAACGCGGTCGCGAGTTGCTCGGGTTTCTGACCTAACCCCTTTGGGTGACCGGTGTAACCGTCGGTAGAACGGGACCGATGGTCCATTCAGCCGAATCGATCTTCACCTGAAGGAGCGCGAGCAGATGGCGGAGTCCGACCCACCAGTGCGCCCGGGCCGCAAGTGGCTCGTGATCGGGGCCTCGGCGGCGCTCGTGGTGGGCGCGCTCGCGCTCGTCGTGCTGACCACGGCGCCGGAGCCGCCGGTCCGGGTCGTCTACCGGGTCAGCGGCACGGCGGAGCGGGCCACCGTCACCTACTCGACCTTCCGGGCCGGCGAGACGCGCCAGGAGGAGCTGATCGAGCTGCCCTGGCGGATGGAGCTGCTCGCCACCGGCGAGCCCGATCACGGCGTGCTGACCGTCACGATCGGGCCCGACGGCGGTGACGTGGCGTGCGAGGTGCTGGTGGCCGACGTGGAGCGGCGTTCGGCGACCGCCACCGGCCCGCACACCAGCGCGCTGTGCGGGTTCTAGGCGCCCAGCCGGACGATGGCCGACGCGCCGCCGAGCACGGACTTGCCCTCGAACGACGCCGTCACGTTGACCTTGACCGTCCCGTCGTCCAGGAGCTTGGTCACCTTCGCGGTGACCTCCACCAACGCGCCCTTGTCGTCGTCAGGCACCGGAACGGGCCTGCCGAACCGCACGCCGTACTGGACGACCGCGCCGGGGTCGCCCACCCACTCGGTGACGATCCGGACGGCCATGCCCATGGTGAGCATCCCGTGCGCGATGACGCCGGGCAGGCCGACCTCGCGGGCGAACCGCTCGTTCCAGTGGATCGGGTTGAAGTCGCCGGACGCGCCCGCGTACCGGACGAGGTCCGCGCGGGTGATGCGCAGGGACAGCGGCGGCAGCTCGTCGCCGACGGAGACCTCCGACGCGCGGATCACGCGCCCTCCCCTCGCACCACGAGCGTGCAGGTGCCGGTCGTGACGGCCTCGCCGTCCTCGGTGCTCACCTCGGCGCGCAGCGCCAGCATGTCGTTGCCCATCCGCGACGTGATGCCGTCCACGTGCAGCACGCAGGTGAGCCGGTCGCCCGCGACGATCGGCCGGTGGTGGGCGAACGCCTGGTCGCCGTGCACCACGCGGGTGTAGTCGAGGCCGAGGTCGGGGTCCTCGACCAGCACGTCGTTCGCCTTCAGCGACACGATGATCGCGAACGTGGGCGGCGCGATGACGTCGCGGTACCCGGCCGCGCGGGCGGCTTCGGGGTCGCGGTGCAGCGGGCTGGTCGCGCCGACCGCGTCGGCGAACTCGCGGATCTTCTCGCGGCCGACTTCGTAGGGCGGCGACGGCGGGTAGGAACGTCCGACGAACGACTGGTCGAGAGGCACGCGGAGCAGGTTATACGGGGGCAGGTCGCACGCGACGAGGCCCGCCCCGGATCCCGGGACGGGCCTCGTCGTGAGTCTGGCTACCGGCTCAGCGCGTTTCCTTGTGAGCGCGGTGGGTCTTGCAGTTCGGGCAGAACTTCTTGATCTCCAGGCGGTCCGGGTCGTTGCGCCGGTTCTTCCTGGTGATGTAGTTCCGGTGCTTGCACTCCTCGCACGCGAGGGTGATCTTGGGGCGTACGTCGGTTGCAGCCACGGAGTCCTTGCCTTCCTAGAGCTCGTCTGCCCCGACCCGACCGGGCGACCAGTGCGGGCTTACCGCCTGGCGGGGATCCAACTGAGTAGCGGTGGCCGGACTTGAACCGGCGACACAGCGATTATGAGCCGCTTGCTCTACCAACTGAGCTACACCGCTTTAGACAACACAGCCGCGATGCATGAGCACCGCGGCCAGTTGTAGAGCCCCTTTACGGAATCGAACCGTAGACCTTCTCCTTACCATGGAGACGCTCTGCCGACTGAGCTAAAGGGGCTTGCTGTTGCTCTTGCAGCGAGGAGAACTCTACAACAGGCGTGCCTCGGGACGGAAATCGGGGTGGCCTCTCAGTGGACCAAGGTGAGCACCGTCTCATCCCGGGCTCCCCTGACCTGGACCGTCCGCGCCCGCAACCAGGCCTCGAAGCGGTCCTCGGACAGCGGCCGGGAGATCAGGTAGCCCTGCGCCACGTCGCAGCCCATGCCCACGAGCTGGTCGCGCGCGGCGTCGTCCTCGACGCCCTCGGCGACGACCGTGAGCCCCAGCGAGTGGCCGAGCTCCACGATCGACCGGACCACCGCCATGTCGCCCAGGTCGGTGCCCATGCCCAGGACGAAGCTCTTGTCGATCTTCACCTCGTCCACCGGCAGCTGCCGCAGGTACGCCAGCGACGAGTAGCCCGTGCCGAAGTCGTCCACGGCGAGCACGACGCCCATCTGGTGCAGCCGCCGCAGCACGGGTAGCGCGCGCTCGGGGTCGGCCATCACGCCGGACTCGGTCAGCTCGAACGTCAGCAGCTCCGGCGGCACCTCGTGGCGCTTCAACGCCGCCGCCACGCGGTCCGGGAACTCCTCGTCGGCCAACGTCCGCACGGACAGGTTCACCGCGATGGACATCCGCAGGCCGCGGTCGATCCAGAGCCGCACCCGCGCCAGCGCCGTGTCCATGACGAAGTCCGTGAGCACGTCCACCAGGCCGGTCGCCTCGACCGCGGGCACGAACTCGTCCGGGTCGACGCGGCCGAACTCGGGGTGCTTCCAGCGCACCAGCGCCTCCGCGCCGACGACCTGGCGGCTCGGCAGCGCGACCTTCGGCTGGTAGTGCACGGAGATCTGGCCGTTCTCCAGCGCCGACCGGAACTGCGTCACCAGCTGGAAGCGGCGCAGGAAGATCTGGCCCATGCTCGGCGCGTACTGGCGCAGCGGCTCGTTGTCGCTGGTCGCCCGCACCGCCACGTCGGCGCGCTGCAGCAACGCGTCGGGGTCGGGGTCCTCGACCTCGCAGTCCGCCGTGGTGGCCCAGCCGACGACCGCGCCCGCCTCGACGGTGAGCCGGTCGACGGGGTAGGGCACGGACAGCGCGGCGCGCAGCCGTTCGGCGATCTCCTGGATCTGCTCGGCCTGCCGGTCCAGCAGCAGCGCGGCGAACGCGCCGCCCTCCAGCCTGGCCAGCGGCACCTCGGGCCCCAGCTCGTCGCGCAGCCTGCGGCCGGCGGCGACGACCATCCGGTTGCCCCACGCCTGGCCGAGCGCGTCGGAGACGGTGGACAGCACGTCGAGGTCGATGCGGACCACCACGGCCGTGTTCGCCTCGCGCATCGGCTCGTTGGCCGCCTCGCGGAAGCCGGGCCGGTTGAGCAGGCCGGTCAACGGGTCGTGGTAGGCGTCGTGGCGCAGCCGGGCGAGCAGGCGGCGGTTGTCCACCGCGGTGGACAGGTGGCTGGCCAGCGTGCGCAGGAGCTGGATGTCGGCCTTGCCGAAGCCGCGCCACCGGCTGAGCCGGTCGTGCACCTCGACCGCGCCGAGCAGCTGGGTCGCCCCGCGCAACGGCACGACCAGCGCTTCCTGCGCGTCACGGCGGACCAGTGCCTCGGAGACCTCTTCGCCCGCGTCCACGATGCGGAAGTACCGCACCTGGGCGCCGGGCAGTTGGAGCATGGCGTCCTCGCGCAGCACGCGCGGGTCGTCGCGGCGCATGCCCGGCGGCAGCGGCTCGCCCGCGACCAGCGTGCGCATCGGGGCCTGCGGGTCGGTGCGCAGCCGCAGCACGACCCGGTTGGCGTTCAGCTGCTCGCGGATGCGCTCGGCGATGAGCTGCCAGTCGTCGTCCTCGCCGCAGCCGTCGTCCTCCTCCTGGTTGGCGCCGCGCGGTCCGGTGACGTGGCGGCCGGAGCGGGCCACCCGCAACGAGACCTCGCTGAGCGCCTCCAGGTCGCGCTGCTCGCGCAGCAGACCCGAGTAGGCCAGGTAGATCGCCGTGATGCCGAGGAAGACCAGGCCGATCAGCAGGCCGCCCCACGGCGCCTTGTCGGCGATCTCGTAGCCGGCCAGGCCCGCGGAGGTGTTCAGCAGGGCCACCACGAGCGTCTGGAGCACCAGGCGCAGGCTCGGCGCGACCCGCATGCCCTTGCCCATGATCCGCAACGCGGTCAGGCCGAGCACGCTGGCCAGCAGGGGCACCGCGATCGTGCCGACGAACGCGCCCGCCCAGAACGGGCCTTCCGCGCCGAGGAACCGCTTGACGAGCTCGGCGACCGCGAAGGCCACCGAGATCTCCATGAACATCAGGCCCGCGTTGTAGACGGCGCGGTCGAGCACGCGGCGGCCGAGCAGCGTGCCCACGCCCGCGACCACGTGCGCGGCGAGCACGATCTCGAACGGCGCGACCAGCAGGCCGAGCACGAGCGGGATCTCGGTGAACGAGATGGTCCACGCCACGCCGCTGCGCACGTCGACGTTGATGGCCAGCTGCTCGGCGAGCAGGAACCCGATCACGAGCAGCGGGCCGGTCCACCACAGGTCGACGTCGGGGTCCGAGTCCGGCAGCCAGCTGCCGACCAGGAACGCGGACAGCGCGCCCGCGACGAGGAGCAGGACCGCGAACACGCTGAACGCGCGGTTCGTGGACCGGGTCGGCGCGCTGGGCGCCGTGGCCGACGCGTGGTCGGACATCCAGCCTCCTCGTCGGCCGTCGTCGCGGCAGGCCGGGTCGCGGCCTGCGGGCTCCGGGCGTGACTGAGGGGCCCCGAACACCGACCAGGACCCCTCCAAGGCTGCCAATGTACCCCGGTCGGGGGACGAAATGGCAGGTCGTGTAGCGGAACGCCACCAGAAGTAACAGATCGGATCACACGATCAGTCGGCCCCGGATCACCGTCACGGCCTGTCCGGCGAGCCGTACGCGATCTTGCTCCAGAGTGGTCCGGACCAGCCCTCCGCGGGCCGACGCCTGCTCGGCCAGCAGGTTCGCGCGACCGAACCGGGGCGTCCACCACGAGGCGAGCGTGCAGTGCGCGGAACCGGTTACGGAATCCTCCGGGACTCCGTAGGAGGGGTAGAAGCACCGGCTCACCACGTCGAGGCCCGGCCGGTCGCCCGGTGCGGTCACGATCACACCGCGGCCGGGCACCTCGGCGAGCGCGGCGAAGTCCGGGCGCAGCTCGCGGACCTCGTCGGCGGAGGCGGCTTCGACCAGGACGTCCGACACCGCCTGCGCGACGGCCTTCACCGTGACGCCCGGCAGGCCCGCGCGCAGCGGGGTGGTCATCTCGATCGGCTCCGCCGGGTCGGCCGGGAAGTCCATCTCCACCCAGCCGTCCTCGGCCGTGCAGGTGAGCACGCCGCTGCGGGTGGCGAAGCTGCGACCGCCGCCGAGCACGTGCGCGGTGGCCAGGGTGGCGTGGCCGCACAGGTCGACCTCGGCGACGGGCGTGAACCAGCGCAGCGGCAGCGGGTCGACGTGGTCTACCCGCACGAACGCCGTCTCGGCGTGCTTCATCTCGGCGGCGACGGCCTGCATCCACCGCTCGTCCGCCGGACCGTCCAGCAGCACCACGCCCGCCGGGTTGCCCGCGAACGCGCGGTCGGTGAACGCGTCGACCACGTAGAGATCCACGGCGGGCAATCTACGTCCAGAGCGGGTTAGCTGGCAGGTGTGGACCCGTTGCTGCCCGAGATCGCTCCCGTGGACGACCCGTACTCGTTCTCGGAACTGTCCCCGGACGCCCTGAACGCCTCGTGGGGCGCGCTGCGCACGCACTCCTTGCACTGGTACCCCGGCGCCGACCTGGACGACCTGCTGCGCCGGTGGCCGTTGAGCGGCGCTGGCGACCACGACACGGCCGCGCTGGTGACCGTGCCCAGCCGTGCCGTCGAGGCCGCGGAAGTGCTGGCGCGGCACGGTTTCGCGCCGTTGCTGGTGACCGCCGCCCGGCTGCCCGGCCGCGGCGTCGAGGGCGGTTCGACGGTGAAGGTCGTGCCGCTGGGGCCCGAGAACCTGGACGTGGCGGTGGAGCTGAACCTGGAGACGGTGCGGTTCGACAGCCGGTTCGGCATGGTCACCGCCCGGCCGTCCAGCGCCGAGCGGCTGCGCGAGCACATCGCGTCGCTGCTGGACCGGCCGGAGCCGTGCGGGTGGTTGGCGGAGCGCGACGGGGAGGTCGTCGGGTTCCTCTACTACGACCTGCCGGGGCACTCGGACTGGATCGCCGGGCGGACGTCCGTGCGGCCGGTCGCGTACATCGGGCTGCTGGGCGTGCGCGAGGACGCGCGTGGCGGCGGCATCGGCGCGGCGCTCGCGGACCACGCGCACGAGGCGCTGGACGAGGTGGGCGTCGGCGTGACGCTGCTGCACCACGCCCTGCCCAACCCCCTGTCCGCGCCGTTCTGGTACTCCCACGGCTACCGGCCGCTGTGGACGACCTGGCAGCGCCGTCCCGCCCGTTAGACCTCCAGCAGTTCCCGGCTCTCGTGCCGCAGGCCGTCGCGGATCTCGTCCAGCACCAAGCGGGCCTGCGTGGCCGCGACGTGCTGCGCCGCGCCGCTGCCGATCGCGTCGCGCAACGCCAGCCACACCGCGGCCTCGTCCTCCCGGACCGCGGTGAGCAGGTCGCGCTGCTCGGGGTAGGGGTGCAGGGCGATCTTCTCGGTGTGCGCCTTCAGCGTGGCCAGGGTCGCCCTCGGGACCTCGCCGGTCGAGGCGACCCGGTCGAGTTTCGCGGGCAGGTCGACCGAGGCGAGTTCGGACAGCGACAGCGGGCCGAAGTCGAGCACGGTGTTCAGGCCGTACTCCAGGTCGTCGGCGGCGTGGAGCAGTTCGCGCGCGTCGGCGACCCGTGGCGTCCGGCGGCGCCCGGCGGACCGGACGACCAGACCCAGGGCGACACCGGTCGCGAGTGCGGCGAGGGCGATGAGGATTTCGCTCATGTGTTCCAGTCTCGACGCCCCACCGGCCCCGCCCGGACCAACCGGCGACAACGGGTGCGATCGGAGCGCCGACCGGTCGCGGGTAGTTCGGTTGGGCTGAACGGAGCAACCGGTCGGCGTGGCGTCGTCGTCCGAACGGCGCAAGAGGGGACAGTGGGTGCTGCCCTCGTCCACCCGAGTGAACTTGTCCGAGAGGGGTACTCGGAGTGCAGGTCCAGACCTCTTACATGACGAGGAAGCAGGTACGGGAAGGACGGGCGAGGGGGTCGCCATGAACGTTGCGAGGGAGCTGTCCGGCCGGGCGAAGTCGATGCTCCGCGCCGTTGCCGCTGGTCGGGCGGAGCTGTCGGGGGGACGCGAGCCCGACCTGTACGTGGACGGGCTGCCGTGCTGCGACCAGATGGTCACGCACGACCTGGTCCACGCGGGGCTGCTGCGGGCACGGCGGGCAGTGGGTCTGGACGAGCGCACGGGCGCGGAGCTGACGGAGGCGGGCCGAGCCGCCATCGCGTAACCCTCGAACAGGCGTTCGATATGGGTTATGCTGCACACGAGGCCGGCACGCAAGCGAGAGGAAGCGCTTGCGCGCCGGCCTCACCTACGTCAAGGACCAGGTCACCCCCGGTACGGACACCGTGCGACGCCGCAAGCCACCACGCACGGCCGAACCCACCGACCCATGAAGAGGGTCGCCCCCACGATCGGGGACCGATGCCGCGAACCCGACTACGAACGGGGGACGCCCTCGCGAACGTGACACCTACGAACGGGGGTCCGGGGGCAGCGCCCGCCGGGCGGGGTCTGGGGGTTGCACCCCCAGGAGAAATAAAGCGAGGACCCCTGCTTGCGCTTTCTGCAAGCAAGGGTCCTCGACGAGCGTGGCGGGTAGAGGATTCGAACCTCTGTAGCTTTCGCGACGGATTTACAGACCGTTCACCACAACGGCCCTGACCAGCGCATACGCGGCCCTGGACCTAGACGTGGACGTACCCTGAACGTAGAGGACACAAGCGGCTGGACCACTCTCATGCCCAGCGGAGTCGAGCCCGGACGAGCAGTGCAGTACGCCTCCACCTAACTTCGCCCACTGCGGACCATCAGGAGAACGCGTCAGGCGCTCCACGGGCTCCTCAGCGCCCTCTGTGCGACCCTCTGACGCGCCGGGCTCGCTACCCGACCACCCTGAAGGCCGCAGGACAGCGGATCGGTACGGCACGACGTTGCCCGACGCCGCTGGGCATGAGAGTGGTCCAGCCGCTTGTGTCCCTCAAACGGGACTACCGCGCGAGCGGCACGCACACCCTCACAGGGAGACCCCGGGACACGGGGAACAGCACTCTACCTGCACCTTTACTAAAACGTTATAAATCTTTATAGAGAGAGACCCATCCCATAGTTGTTGATCTAGAGGGACAGGCAGGGACAGGTGAGGGACACCCTGTCCCTGCTGTTTCCGCAGGTCAGACGGCCTAGAGGGACAGAGGGACAGGTGGGACAGCACCTGACCTGTCCACCTGTCCCGGCAGTCGACATGAGCACGACCAGTACCCGTCGCGACCTGCCGTTACGCGTCGGACGTCCCCGCCTGCCCACCGCGCAGCAAGGCCAGGATCTGATCAAGCTTCTCTCCGTGCTCCGTCTGCTTCTCCGCGATCTCGGTGAGCCGGTTGCCCTGCCGCTTCTGCGTCGCTTCGATGCTCGCAAGCATTTCGTAGATCGACTGAACGTCGTTGTCGAGCTGCCGCACCTTGCGCTCAATCTCCGCCGGACTCGCCATAGCGGAGCAGCCTAGCCCGCACCGGCACCCGACGCGCCGACCGAAGCCGCGAACACTGGCCAGCCCGGCAATGAGGGACAGGCAGGGACAGGTGAGGGACACCCTGTCCCTGCTGTTTCCGCAGGTCAGATAGCCTAGAGGGACAGAGGGACAGGTGGGACAGCACCTGACCTGTCCCAGCTGTCCAGGGGCCGCAGTGGCGGCTACTCGTACGGGATGAACGTTCGCCAGTCTGCCTGCCCCCTGAGCCTGGCGCTCGTGTCCAGGACGAGGTCGTGGCAGCCCTTACCTGCCTCGTTCAGCACCTCGTCCATGAACGCGTTCGCGCCCGCGATGTCGCCGTCGCGCAGGTAGCTCTCCACCTCGTTGACGCAGCGCGCGAGGTAGGCCCACATCTGGGACACCTGCTCCTCGGTCAGTGTGATCTGAAACCCCACTGAAGTCCTCCCGACTGAGGCAAACGATGCATCAGAGTCTAGCGAGGCTTACGAGTCGATCAGTGACAAGCGCGTCACCTGGGGTGTTTCGAGGCAATTAGTCCGTCAGAGTGACCCTGTGACACCTCGTCCGAAGCTCGTTCCGACGGGCGTCGCGGCTGCCGAGCTGGGCATCGACCGCGTGACGTTGGCGCGCTGGTGGCGTGCCGGCCTGGTCGAACCCGAGTTCGTGACGGCGGGCGGTCATGCCCGCTGGGACATGGAGAAGTTGCGTCGGAGCCTGCGCGAGCGCGCTCAGCGCGAAGAGGACTGACCTGACGTTGAAAGGCTGTCACGCCATACGGCCCACCAGGGCCGTTTGCATTTATCCGAATGACAGATAGACCGCCGTTGCGTCGTCGCTCTTCTTGTATCGCGGCCAGCGTCGCCCTTTCGGGTCACTGTCTTCTACGTCGCGCACGGCAGAAATCAGGCCTCTAGGGCCGGAAGACTCCAGAGTGTCCATGATACTTCTCCAACTCGCCACGTCGAACTCTTGCAGCCTGGCAGCGCCGTCTGATAGCAACGCTGCACGTTTCACCAGCACCTTCGACATGGAGCCGCTCAGCGCTTCTGCCGCAGCCTCCGGATTGGTGCCTGCCACCCAGTAGCCGCCGGGCGTATTACGGACAAGCCGTTGCGCCTCCACGAGGAGGCTAACATTCTTCTCGTGTTCCTCAGTATCCGTGTCCGAACTTATAGCGGCTTCATGCTGCGCTTGGTTCACCTGGGCTACACGATCATCACTGATTGCCTTAATCCCTTCCGTGCAGTCAAGCAGCAAAGTTGAGTCTGCCAAGACCAGCCAATCGAGGGATTCACCCCTTTCGCGCAGCGCGAGAACAGTAGCCGAAGGTGTCCCCGGATTTCCCAAGTCGCATGTAGATACGTGAATCCTTGCTGTCGCGTCGATGGACGCAGCCAAGGCAGAGCGCATATCCAAATCGTCGTCTGCCAGATTGGCCACTAGCGCCGATCCCATCCTCTCTACGAACCAGGGGACACCGTGCATACATCCAGTTCCCAGGCCTCCAGGTGCGGTCAAGCCGTCTAGGACCACGGCAATCCTGTTGGTCGCTGCGGCCCAATCCTCATTTGGCTTTGCCGAGCTTCCCGGGCGACTGTCCAGTTCTGCGCGCATGGAACCGCCGTCCTACTTGTAGATGGGAGCGACACGCTTAGAAGACAACACCCTTCGGGTGGCCGCATCAAACGTGCACTGAACTACCGTGGAGAATCGACCATCTTTTACTTCGCGGTAGAGTTCGGCGATATGGCCGTCAAGGAAGTGCACGACCCCTGCCGCTCCTACAGCATGAATGCCTGCGATATACAGAAAAGTTCCCCTGCCGTCAAGCCTGGGCAATTTGCCGACGTACGCGTAATCGGCGGGCGTGCCGTCATCCATTGGAGAGCGGTAAAATTTTTGCTGCACCCGGTCCAGCAAGTGCCACCCCTTACTGTCGCGGTCAAACCCGATATTGACATCAGATTCGAGAACTTGAGCAATTAGCGGCGATAGTCGAGGTCCACAAATTACTACCAGGTCATCCCGGTTAAGATTAATCATGCCGGGCGGTTGTACGACCTCGTAATCCGTTTCGAAGTCCAGCCCGCTGGCCAAGCTTCGAAACTCGTCGTAAGCTTGAAAGTCTTCCTGCGCTACAACCGGTCCGGGGTTATTGTTCTTGGCCTCAAGCTTCCCGCCTACAGCCACGATCAATTTTGAACCCGTGCCAAAGAATGCGCGTTCAATCTTAGGGCCGGTCTTCAATAGTTGCCCCACTCGCGAACGTGTCATGTCGAGGTGTTTGGCGATCTCGGTCTGCGACATGCCGAGCACGGACATCTCCTCTAGAGCTTCCTTGCGAAGTCTGGAGATCTCGGTTACTGCGGCCTGGAACCTGCCGACCAGGTCGCTCGCCTGTTGTGCGCGGCGTACGGGGTCCTGGATCTCACGTAGCTGCTTGACCTGCTCTTCCACGCCTCCACCTTCCTGTGCAAGGGGGCTTGCACCATCTTCGCAAGAGGGGGTTGACGAACGCAAGCAGGGCTGTCTAACGTGACCTCTGCAACCCCCCCTTGCGGGGCGCAAGGGGGTCTCTACAGCGGAGGCTTTCGATGGACACGACGAGCAACTACCCGGACGGCCTGACCTCTGCGGCCCTGGCGCTCCTGGACGCGCAGGTGTCGGTGGAGATCGCGTTGGGTGAGCCGACGTCGGGGCTATTGGACGGGTCGGCGCGGGAGCGTCGTAACCGGCGCATCCTGGCCCGTGCGCTGGCCGGGATCACCCCGAAGTACGGCAGCGTCAGCGTCGATCAGGCCGCGGCCGAGCTGGAGGACGCGGAGCGGATGGCGTGGCCGGTGGCGATCGCGACGGCGTTGCCGACGCCAGTGTTCGGCAAGAGCAAGGGCAAGGGTCGTAAGGCGCGTCGGAACGCCGCCCGCAACGCCGCGCGTCGTGCCGCTGCGACTGTGACGCGGGTGGCGTGATGGCCGACGTCAGCGTGGTCGAAGAGCGGTTGGATTCGGCGCACACCGATGTGGCGGCGCAGATCGTGCGGGGTGACGCGAAGGCGGGCATGTTGTTGCCGCTGTTCGGTGCCGCGTTGGCGGGGGTGGTGGCGTTGGCGACGCGGCCGGTGCCATTCGCGGCGGAGTTGTTGTTGTGGGTGGCGTCGGTTCCGGCGTTGGCGGCGGTGGTGTTGCTGCTCAACGTGGTGCGTCCGCGGTTCGGTCGTGACGACGACTACGGGTTCGTGTTCCTGTCCGGGTTCGCCGGGAGGCCGTCGGAGCTGTTGGCGGCGTTGGCGGAGCAGCCGGGGGAGATGGCGAAGGCCGTGGACACCGTGCGCCTGGCGCTGATCGCGGATTCTAAGTATCGACGGGTGCGTACCGCGGTGGACTGCCTGACTCTGGCGCTGTTGCTGGTCGCGGCGGCCCTGGTCTCGGTGGCGGTGGCGTGATGGGTCGCCGGTTTCCGTGGGTGTGGGTGGAGTCGGTGCCCTGGACCACGGGGTCGGTGCTCACGCGCGGCACGGTGGACGGATTACCGCTGCTGACCTGGGGTTGTGCCCCCCGCGACACGCTCGCCACCCGCCGGCAGCTGCGGGCGCGGGGGCTGCGCCCTGGTGGTGCTGATCCGGTCGCGGTGCTCTACGTACGCCACCGGGCCAGCGGGTGCCGCAACTTCGCGAGTCTTTACCTGGTCAGTGCCGCCAAGCCGGTGCGGCCGATGACCCCGGCCCGCCGGGCCGCGCTGGACAAGGCCAACCGCGCGCGTCGCTCCTACCGGTATGCCCGGTACCAGGCCGCCGCCTGAAGTCGTTGCGGCGCAACGAGACCAAGGGCCCGGCGTGGACACCGCCCGGCCGTGTAGATCCCGCCCCGGGTGTCAAACGCACAACATCAACTGTCGTTGCCAATCAAGGAGAACCGCATGAACACGAACTCATCCTCAACTACGCGAATCCCGATGGACTGGTGCACGCGATGCGGCCACAAGCTCGCCAAGCCGCAGAGGTCCTGCATGTGCCCGAGCTGCAACTGCGGTCTCACCCGCTGACTTCGCCCGGACCGGCGGCCTGATCCCGCCAAGAACCCGCCGCCGGTCCGGTCCCACATCCCGTGCTTCACCACGAGACAGGAACCCCAAGCATGTCGAACAACACCCACCGGCGCGACCTCGTGGACGTGCCCACCGGTGACCTGACCGCGTCCGGTCGCGTGCTGCGCCCCGCCGGTGGTGCCCGATGAACCGGACGCTTCCCGAGATCACCGCGGACTGCTTCCCCACGCCGCATCTGGCGTTGCGCGGCACCGCCGACGACGCCCAGGTGCGCGCCTTCGCCGCCGAGCAGGCCAGCGCGGCGCGGGCGGTGCTGCCCGCCGTCGCCTCCGCGCTGGCGCTGCCCAGCACCCGCCACGCCATCAAGATGCTCACGCTGGCCTACGACACGGTGGTCAGCTGGCGGCGCGCGGTGGCCGCCACCGCCGATGACGCCCGTTACGACGCTGCGGGTCGTCCGACCGCCTCGCGGTACGCGGTGACGATCGACGAGGGCGGATCGAACTGCGACCGGTTGGGCGAGGTGGGCAGGCTGCGGACCGGAGCCCGCTGGGACACCGCCACCGGCCGGTGGACCGGTGGCACCCACACCCCGGCCAGCCGGGTCCTGGCCGCCTACGGCCACGCCGCACGGCACCGGTTCGAGATGGAGATCCCGCACTCCCACGACGTGCTGATCAACAACGTCTGGCTGCCGGTCACCGGTCGGCGAATCCAGGGCAACATGCTGCTCCGCCGTGAGGCCGCACGGGAGCTTGCCGGGCGGTTGGCCGTACGACTCGCCCAGCGGCGCGGGGTCACCGAGGTGGAGACCACCGGGGACCTGCTCTACGCGGTCACCGCCAGTCCCGAACCGCGTCGGGTGATGTTCCGCGAAGCCATGCACGTGCTCGCCGCCGCGTACCGCGCGGACCGGTCGAAGCGGTGGTCCGCGTGGTGGTCGGCCGCCTACCTGCTCTACCAAGCGCCGACGTTCAAGAAGGGGTCCGACGCCTGCAACCGGGTGTTCCTCGCCGCCGTCGGAGCGGCCCTGCTCGACCAGGCCCCGGTGATTCCGCACGACCTCGACCTGCGGTGCATGGTCCTGGGGCAGAGCGCCGTCACCGTCGCCATGCCGCTGGTGTGCGAGGTGGCCGTATGAGCCTCCCGACGCCCTTACTGCTGTTGCTCATCGCGCTCGCCGTGGTGGCGGTGGTCGTGCTGTGGAAGCTGCTCATGGTCGCCGGGCTGATCGGCCTGGCCCAGTGGGCCGTGACCACCCAGACCGAAGACCCCACGGTCCTGCTGATCGCCTACGGCCTGCCCGCCCTGCTGGTGACCGTTCTGTGCCGCCGACGCGCGGCAGCCCGTACCGGTCACCGCGCCGGACTGTTCCCCCGTTCCGCCCGCCGACTGGAGGTGTCCCGATGAGCACATGGGCCGAGAACCGCCGTGCCGACAAGGCGATGCTGTTCGAGCAGCGCCGCGCCGACGAGGCCGCCCGCGCCGAGCGGGAGCGCGCCGACCGGATCACCGCCGCCAAGCTCGCCCAAGACGCCAAGGACGCCGCCCGCGACCGCCGCGCCAAGCTTGCCAAGACCGCCGCCGCGTGGATTTCCGCGCACACCATCGACCTGTTGTTCGTGCCGGTCATTCTCGTTCCGGCGCTGCTGGCCTGGTCCGCTATCGCCGGGTTCGGCCACGACCTGTACGGCGCACCGGGCTGGACCATGCCGCTCTACAGCGAAGCCGCGATGTGGGCGTTCGCGTTCGCCCTCGGAGCCGCCCGCCGCGCCGGACGGCCCGTGCGTCGACTGCTGATCGGATTGTGGTTCTCCGCCGCCGTGTCCGCCACCCTGGCGTTCCTGCACGGTGCCACCGCCGACGGCGGCAGCGTCACCGACGGCGTCGTCATGGCCATCGTCGCGGTCGGCGGAGTGGTGGTGCACCAACTCGTGGACACCGCCGCCACCGCGCCGCCAGTGAAGCCGCGGCCGACCCGTGAGCAGCGCGCCACGGCCCGGTTGCAGCGCCTGGCCGCGAAGCGGGTGCACGAGGTGCGCCGCGCCGCGCTGCGCCAGGCCGCCGCCGAGCTGGCCGCCGACGGCACCGCCACCCTCGTACACCGGCCCGGCCTGGTCGAGCTGCGCCGCCGCTTCGGCCGTACGCGACTGGTCCCCACGACCGTGGCCGGCCTGCCCGTCACCACCACCGGCGACGGCGTCGACAGCGTCGGCGACGCCCTGGCCGCCGAGATCGGCGAGTACCTGACCGCACTCCCGGCGCTGCCCGCACCAAGCACCGACACCGCCGCGTCGACCCCCGCCGACCGGCCCGACACCACCGCCACGCGCGACGGCGCGCACCGGTCGGGAAATGCGGAAACGCCCGCCGCGCCCGACGCCGCGAAGATCACGCGCTACATCGGCCGCACCCGCGCCGCCATCGACGGCGGCAGGTTGCCGGAACGGCCCTCGCAGACCGAGGTCCGCAAGTTCCTGCGCTGCCGCTCCGAGGACGCCGCCGCCGTGCACCGCGCCCTGTTCCCCACCCGTAACGACGGCCCCGACGACGGCGGCACCCGCCAGGAGGTGACGGCATGACCACCCCCCAGCACGAGCACGAGCGCGACGACGAGGACCGGGAGCGCACCAACGTGGTGCACCTGCCCGTGCGCCACGCCACCGCCACCCCGGACACCGACGAGGTGGAGCCGGACGGGGCAGTGGTCGGGGAGCTGCTGACCGACGAGGAGTCCGCCGAGCTGGACCGCCGCATGGCGGCCCAGAACGCGGCACGCACCGCCGCCGGTGCGGTGGTGGCCGTGGTGCGTCACGAGCGCACCCGCTCGGTTGTCCGTGCGGTGCGGCGCAACGCCGGGTACGCCGTCGCCGGTGCCCGCATCCGCCGCCAGGAGCGCCGCGCCCGCCGCAAGCACCTGGACCTCGAACAGGCCATCACCACCCTGCGCGTCAACGCCAAGTCCGCCGAGGACTTCCACGTCCTGCGGGAGCTTGAGGAGGTGTTGGAGCGGCGCCGGTCGGGTGCAGCCCAGCGCGGCCGGGAACGGCGCATCGAGATCCTGCGGTGGTCGGGCGGCGCGGTGCTGCTGCTGGCGTCGGGGCACGTGGTGTTCCTCGGGTTCTCCGCGGTGCAGACCGTGATCGGCGCGGCGTCGCTGACCGACCGGTGGAACGGCATGGTCGATTTCTGGGCCACGGTGGTGGAGCTGTCCCCGGCCGGTGGTTACTGGTGGGCCTGGGCTATCGCGGGCGCGGGAACCTGGGCCGCGCGCACCATCCCGGTTGGACGGGACCGTGGTGCGCTGCCGGTGTGGGCCGCCGACACGGGCCAGGCGACGCCCGCCGACGGGCGGGACATCGTGGTGGACGAGTCCGCGGTGCTCTCCGCGCTGCGCTACCTCGGTGGGCTGCCGCTGCTCAAGCAGGCGTTCAAGCAGGGCTGGGGAAGCAGCATCACGCCGACCTGGCTGCAACTGCCGCACCGCGACGGCAACGGCGTGCGGATGCAACTCGTGCTACCGCGCGGCGTGCCGGTGGAGGAAATCGTCAAGCGCAAGACCACCTTCGCCCACAACCTCTCCCGCCTGCCGGTGGAGGTGTGGCCCTCGGAGCCGAAGGACCGGGCCGGGGTGCTGGACCTGTGGGTGGCCGACCCCGGCGCGCTCTCCGGACCGGTGGACCCGTGGCCGCTGCTGGCCGAGGAGGGGGCGACGGACTACTTCGCCGCCCTGCCGGTCGGGGTGAACATCCGGGGCGAGGTGGTGCGGGCGCAGTTGTTCGAGAAGAACTACGCCGCCGCCGGGGTGATGGGGTCGGGCAAGTCGAGCATGTTCATCACGTTGGTGGCGGGCGCGGTGCTGGACCCGCTGGTGGACGTGGACGTGTTCGTCCTGGCGGAGAACTTCGACTACGAACCGCTCAAGCCGCGGCTGCGCACCCTGCGCACCGGCGCGGACCCCGGCACCGTCCGGGCCTGCCTGGACACCCTGCGCGCCCTCTACGCCGATCTCGACGTGCGCGGCAAGGCGCTGCGGGAGCACAAGGAACGCAAGGTCAACCGCAAGGTCGCCGAGAAGGACCACCGGCTGCGCCCCCGAGTGGTGGTCATCGACGAGTGCCAGGCGCTGTTCATGGACGACGAGCACGGAGAGGAGGCCATGGACGTGGTCACCAAGCTGATCAGCGCCGCCCGCAAGTACGCCGTCACCCTGATGTTCGCCACCCCCGAAGCCTCCACCGCGTCGCTGCCGCGCAAGGTCATGGCGGTCACCTCGTGCAAGGCGTGCTTCGCCATCGGCGACCAGCAGTCCAACGACGCCATCCTCGGCACCGGCAGCTACAAGGCCGGCATCTCCGCCGTGTCGTTGGAGCCGGCCACCGACGAGTCCCCCGGCGACGTGGGCACCGCCATGGTGCGCGGCATCATGGCCAAGCCCGGCCTGCTGCGCGGCTTCTACCTCACCGCCGAGGAACTCGCTGAGGTCACCGACCGCGCCATGGACCTGCGAGACGGTCACGTCCCCGCGACCACCGGCGACGACGACCAGCCGGAGGAAGTCGACTTCCTCACCGACCTGGCCCGCGTCCTGACCGGCCGCAAGCACCTGCGCACCGCGGAAGTGCTCAGCGCCCTGGCCGCCCTGCGTCCCGACCACTACGGCAAGTGGACCAGCAAGACCCTCGCCGCCGCCCTGGCCGAGGTCGGCGTGCCCATCGTCAAGCGCGACAGCGGACAGAGCGCCGTGGACACCAACGACGTCACCGAAGCAGTCACGATGCGTGACATCGAGAACGGCGCGGACACCGACGACGAGAGCTAGAACCCCACGCGGAAGCGCCAGGGAAGCAGCCGGGGGAGCAGCGAGACCCAGGGGAATTCCCCTGACTGCTCCCCGGCCACCTTCCCCGCTTCCACCAGCCAAGACCACCACCAGGGAAGACCCACACGGCAGGACCACGACCAGCCGAAACCCCGGAAACGCCGGTCCTGCTCCCCTGACGACTTCCTCCCCGCACCGCTCGACACCACCGCGCCGGCACCCCGTCACACCGCCCGCGCGTCGACCCCGCACGCACACACACCGTCACACACAGTCACAGGAGCGACCTCATGGCACAGCAGGTGATGCATCGCGGCAAGCGCAGTTGGTGGAACGGCGACGTCACGACCCTGTGCGGCCTGCTCATCCCCGACGACCGCGCCGCAAGCGTCTGGTTCCCCTCCCTGTCCGGCAACAAGCGCTGCCCGACCTGCGAATCCGTCCACCGGTCCGGCCAACGCCGCTGACCTCGTCAGGGCCGGTCGCACCGGGGACATGACCGACCCATGTCCCCGGCGCGACCGGCTCCCCGTCCTAAGGAGACAGACATGTCCCGTCGTGCCCGTCTGCTGTCCTCCGCGTTGGCGACCGCCGCCCTGGGTTGGCCTGTCTTCCCGCTTGTGCCCGGCGGCAAGACACCCGCCGTGCGCGACTGGGAGCAGCGCGCCACCACCGATCCGGATCGAATCCGCCGCTGCTGGGACAGCGGGCCCTACAACATCGGGTTGGCCACCGGTCGGGCCGGGCTGGTCGTGGTGGACCTGGACACCGCCAAGCCCGACAAGCCCGAACCGGACGGCTTCCGGCACGGCTCGGAAGTGCTCGCCCTCCTCGCCGACGACAGGGGCGAGGAACTGCCCACCGACACCCGCGCCGTGTCCACAGTGTCTGGTGGCCTGCACCTGTACTTCACCGCTCCGACCGATGCGGAGTACCGCAACACGATCCGCAGGGCCGGGCCGCTCATCGACAGCCGGGCGGGCGGCGGCTACGTCGTGGCGGTCGGGTCGGTCGTGAACGGCCGCGGCTACGAGCTGGCGCACGACGTGCCACCGGTGCCCTTGCCGGGGTGGTTGGCCACGCTGCTGCGCCCCGCGCCGCTGCCCGCCACACCGAGCGCGCCCGTGGCGCTGCGTGGCGCGGTCGGTGACCGACGTGGCCGGTACTTGCGTGCCGCCATCGCGGCCGAGGTTGCCCGCGTCGAAGGCGCACCGTCCGGTCAACGCAACTTCGCCCTCTACAGCGCCGCCGTCGCCCTCGGACAGCTCGTAGCCGGTGGTGCGCTGACCGAGGACGAAGTGCGCGACGTGCTCAGCCACGCCGCCGCCGGGCACATCGCGGTCAATGCCTACAGCCACCACACGGCGGAACAGACCATCACCAGCGGCTTGCGCAAGGGCGCGTCCCGGCCCCGGCAGGTGGCCGCATGAAAGCCCGGTTTCTTCTGGGTAGCCACCAACCCGGTTGGCTCTCCACAGCAGGGGTGCCGCTGTTCGTCTCCGACACCCGGCTACGCCGTTACAAGACGCTGCCCCGGGCAGCTGCCCCGTGGGCGCTGGACTCCGGCGGCTTCACCCAGCTTCAGCAGTGCGGACAGTGGACCGTGTCACCACGGGAGTATGTGGCCCGGGTACGGCGCTACCGCGACGAGATCGGACACATGGAGTGGTGCGCGCCGCAGGACTGGATGTGCGAACCGATCGTCATCTCCGGAGGCCGGGCCGGACGAATGTTCTTCGTCGGCACCGGACTGTCGGTGATCGAGCACCAACGGCGCACCGTGGACAACGCGGTGGAGCTGACGATGCTCGCCCCGGAACTGCCCTGGCGCAGGGTGGTGCAGGGCGAGACCGGCGACGACTACGAACGCTGTCACGACCTCTACGACCGCGCCGGAATCGACCTGACCCGTGAACCGCTCGTGGGACTCGGGTCGGTGTGCCGACGACAGGGCACCCGCGAAGCCCACGACATCATCCGACGTTTGCGCGCTCGCGGCATAACCCGCCTGCACGGCTTCGGAGTCAAAACCCTGGGTCTACGCCGTTACGGACACTTGCTCACCTCTGCGGACTCGCTGGCCTGGTCGGAAGACGCCCGCCGCAAGAAGCGCCCGGTGTGCGGCACCGTCCACCCCCGTGGTGGCAAGAACTGCGCCAACTGCCTGCCCTACGCCCTGCAATGGCGCACCCGCCTACTCACCGACACCCAGCCGCGTCCGCAGCTGCGGCTGTTCGACATCGGAGAAGCAGCATGACCACTACGCCGTCGGGCGAGCGCGACCCGTTCGCCGACGCCTGGACCGCAGACAAGCTCATGGCCGCTGACTTCCCCGACCCGAAGTGGGCCGTTCCCGGTGTGCTGTGCGAAGGGGTCACGCTGTTGGCGGGGCCGCCTAAGGTCGGCAAGTCGTGGATGTCGCTCGGGTTGGGGCTGTCCATCGCGTCCGGCAAGCCCGCGTTCGGCACGGTCGACACCGGTCCCGCCGCCCCCGTGCTCTACCTCGCGTTGGAGGACACCGCCCGCCGGCTCAAGACCCGTATGGGCAAGATGCTCGGCGACCAGCCCGCGCCGCACCTGCTGACCCTGGTCACCGAGTGCCCGCCACTCCCGCAAGGGGGAGACACGGCCATCGCCGGATGGCTGCGCGGCAACCCGGCCGCGCGCCTGGTGGTTATCGACGTGTTCGCCAAGGTCCGCGGCTCCGCTCCGGCCGGTGTCCAGCAGTACGACGCGGATTACCTGGCAGTTGGGCGGGCCAAGCGGATCGCGGACCACTTCGGCGTGGCGGTCGTGCTCGTCCACCACGTCCGCAAGGCCACGCACGAAGACTTCCTGGCCACCGTGTCCGGCACCAACGGCATCGCCGGTGCGGCCGATGCCGTGTTGGTGCTCGAACGCGGACGCAACAACGCCGACGGCGTTCTGCACATCACCGGCCGCGACGTGGAAGAGGCCGATCACGCGCTGAGTTTCAACCCGGACAATGGCGCGTGGACCATGCTAGAAGGTCCCGCCGTCGACCACACGGCAAGCGACACCCGGCGAACCATCCTGTTCTACCTGCGCGAAAACAGCGGCAGCACGCCCGCCCAAATCGCCACCGGAACCGGGTTGGACGCCGGAAACACGCGCAAGACCTGCCAGCGGATGCACGAAGCCGGCCAACTCACCCGCGATGGCACCGGCCGGTACTTCGCGCCGCTGCTGTGACTTCGGGTGGGACAGGTGGACAGGTCAGGTGCTGTCCCACCTGTCCCTCTGTCCCTCTACACCGCCTGACCTGCGGTAACAGCAGGGACAGGGTGCCCCTCCGCCTGTCCCTGCCTGTCCCTCTCGACCAGGTGGGACAGGTGGACACGCCAAGTGCTGTCCCACCTGTCCCTCTGTCCCTCCACGTCGTCTGACCTGCAGTAACAGCAGGGACAGGGTGCCCCTCCGCCTGTCCCTGCCTGTCCCTCTGTTCCAATGCGCGAAAGGGCTCCACATGAGCGCACGCACTTGGCTGACCGTCGAGGAATTTTGCGCCGAACTGAACATCGCCCGGTCCACGTTCAACGACTGGCGGGCAAAGGGACGCGCCCCGATCGTCCGCAAGCTCCCTAACGGCAAACTGCGACTGGAACGGGCAGACATCAAATCCTGGTACGACTCACTTGCTGAGGCTGCCTGATGAACACGTCCACACGGGTGCGAGTCTGGCAGATCGGCGCTCCGTATGTAGGTAAGCGCAAAACGACGTACAAGGTGCGGTGGACGGTGGACGGCAACCCGTTCACCGAACCGTGCTCGACCAAAGCGCTCGCTGACGCGTTCAGGTCCAAGCTGGTGTCGGCGACAACCGACGGTGTTCCTTTCGATGTCGAGTCGGGCCTTCCAGTCACGATGGTGCGCAAGGCGGAGGTTGCGCGGCGATCGTGGTTCGACTTCGCGTGCGGTTATGTGGACCGGATGTGGGACGAGTCGTCGCCAGGGCAGCGCAAGACGGTGGCGGACACCCTGACGCCCATCACGTTGGCTTTGGTCTCGCACGAACGCGGTGCGCCGTTGGAAGCAGCCATCAGGGCCGCGCTACGGGTGGCGTTCAACACCCGTCGACGCGGTCAGGGCCAATCGGAGGAAGTAGCGGCGGTGTTCGCGTGGCTTTCCCGGAACACGGTGTCGGTTGGCGACCTGGCGGACCCTGCGGTGTTCCGTGGCCTGTTGGCGAGGATCGAGAAGAAGCGGGACGGTTCGCGTGCCGCAGCGAACACCATCCGGTTGCGGAGAATCACGCTGGGAAGCGCACTGGACTACGCGGTGGAGAAGAAGTTGTTGGATACCAATCCGGCGAAGGAGGTGACCAGCAAGAGGCGTCGGAGCGTGGTTCACCAGGTGGACCGGCGATCGGTGGCCAACCCGGTCCAGTTCCGCACGGTACTGCGTGAGGTGGCGGGAATCGGACGAACGGGCGGCAAGCTGGTCGCGTTCTTCGGTGCGATCTACCACGCCGCTCTGCGCCCGGAGGAGGCGTTGAGCCTGCGTGACACCGATCTGGAACTACCGCCCCGAAGCTGGGATCGGAAGCGGCAACGGTGGACGGTGTCCGAGTGGGGCAGCATCCACCTCACCCGCGCGGCACCGGAGATGAGTGCGGCCTGGACCGACAGTGGCCGCCCGAACGAGGAACGGGGGTTGAAGCACCGCGAGCAAGGACAGGGCCGCACGGTGCCGCTTTCCCCCGAGTTGGCGTTGCTGCTGCACGAGCACTTGACCGCGTTCGGCACCGGGGCGGGCGGACAGCTGTTCGTAGCCGAACGCGGCGGGCGCATCGGCAGCTCCACCTACTGCCGCGTGTGGGAGGCAGCGCGCACCGCGGCTTTCACGGCCGAGGTCGCCAGGTCACCCCTGGCCAAGCGTCCGTATGACCTCCGTCACGCCTGTGTGTCGATGTGGCTCAACGCGGGCGTAGAAGCGCCGCGCGTCGCCGAGTGGGCTGGTCACAGCGTGGCCGTGCTCATGCGGGTTTACGCCAAGTGCATCGACGGTGGGGAGCTGACGGCCCGTGCGCGGGTCCTGGCCGCGCTGGGCGGCTGAAAACTTGGACGTGCCCTGGACGTAACCAGCCGTAGAGAGCCGGTCCCGCCCGGACACAGCCGTATGACACGAGAAAGCCCCCGTGACCTGTTGTTCCTGGTCACGGGGGCTTTCTGCTGGTGTGGCGGGTAGAGGATTCGAACCTCTGTAGCTTTCGCGACGGATTTACAGTCCGCTCCCATTGGCCGCTCGGGCAACCCGCCCCGCGCCCGGTGGTGCCGGGTGCGGTGGAGACAATACATAAGCCCGTGGGGGGATGCGCAACCGGGTTCCCCGGTAGGCTTCCGGGCGGTTCCAGACCCACCTACGCGGAGGTAACGAGCACGTGGCAGACCCGTCGTTCGACGTGGTGAGCAAGGTCGACCGCCAGGAAGTCGACAACGCGCTCAACCAGGCCGCCAAGGAGCTGAGCACCCGCTTCGACTTCCGCGGCACGGAGACCAAGGTGTCCTGGGCGGGTGAGGAGGCGATCACCTTCGAGTCCGAGACCGAGGAGCGGTGCCGGGCCGCGATCGACGTCTTCCAGGAGAAGCTGGTCAAGCGCGGCATCTCGATGAAGGCGTTCGAGATCGGCGACCCGGCACTGTCGGGCAAGGTGTTCAAGGTGACCGGCAACCTGGTCCAGGGCATCTCGAGCGAGAAGGCCAAGGAGATCGCGAAGAAGGTCCGCGACGAGGGCCCCAAGGGCGTGCAGGCGCAGATCCAGGGCGACCAGCTGCGCATCACGGGCAAGAAGAAGGACCACCTGCAGGACGTGATCGCCCTGCTCAAGAGCTCAGACTTCGGCATCGCCCTCCAGTTCACCAACTACCGATGAAGGGGATCGTCCTCGCGGGCGGTAGTGGCACGCGGCTGCACCCCATCACCCAAGCGGTGTCGAAGCAGTTGCTGCCGGTGTACGACAAGCCGATGGTGTACTACCCGCTGTCGGTGCTGATGCTGGCGGGCGTGCGCGAGGTGCTGCTCATCTCCACGCCGGTGGACCTGCCGCTGTTCCGCAGGCTCCTCGGTGACGGCTCGCAGTTCGGATTGAGCATCTCCTACGCGGAGCAGGCTCACCCGAACGGGTTGGCGGAGGCGTTCGTCATCGGCGCGGACTTCATCGGCGACGACGACGTGTCGCTGGTGCTCGGCGACAACATCTTCTACGGCCACGGCTTCTCCAAGGTCCTCCAGGAGAACGTCACCGGCCTGGACGGCTGCGTGCTGTTCGGCTACCCGGTGAAGGACCCGGAGCGGTACGGGGTCGGGGAGGTCGACGCGGACGGCAGGCTGATCAGCATCGAGGAGAAGCCCTCGCTGCCGAAGTCGAACAAGGCCATCACCGGCCTGTACTTCTACGACAACGGTGTCGTGGACATCGCCAAGTCGCTCGAGCCGTCGCCGCGCGGCGAGCTGGAGATCACCGACGTGAACCTCGCCTACCTGCGGGAAGGCCGGGCCAACCTGGTCGACCTCGGCCGGGGTTTCGCGTGGCTGGACACCGGCACGCACGACTCGATGCTGGAGGCGGGCCAGTTCGTGCAGGTGCTGGAGCACCGGCAGGGCGTGCGCATCGCGTGCCTGGAGGAGATCGCGCTCCGGATGGGGTTCATCAGCCCCGCGCAGTGCTACGCGCTCGGCGAGCGGCTGGCGAAGTCCGGCTACGGCCAGTACGTGATGAACGTCGCACTGGAAGCCCGCTAGGACCGGCGGGCCAGCTCCTCCAGCCGGCGCACGCGGTCCTCGATCGGCGGGTGGGTGGAGAACAGCCGGACCCGGTTCTCCCCCGCCCGGAACGGGCTCGCGATCATCAGGTGCGACTGCGCGACCACGGCGGGCTCCGGCGCCAACGGCGCGGCACGCGTGCCGACGTCGATCTTCCGCAACGCCGAGGCGAGCGCCAGCGGGTCGCCGGTCAGCTCAGCGCCGGACGCGTCGGCCTGGTACTCCCGGGACCGGCTGACGGCCAGCTGCACGATGGCCGCCGCGATCGGGCCGAGCACGGCGATGAGCAGCAACGCGAACGGGTTGGGCCGGTCCTCGTCGCCGTCGCCGCCGAAGACGCCCGCGAAGATGGCCAGGTTCGCCAGCGTGCTGACCGCGCCGGCCAGCGCGCCCGCCACGCACGAGATGAGGATGTCGCGGTTGTAGACGTGCGACAGCTCGTGCCCGAGCACGGCGCGCAGCTCGCGTTCGTCGAGCAGGTCGAGGATGCCGGTCGTGCAGCAGACGGCGGCGTTGCGGGGGTTGCGGCCGGTCGCGAAGGCGTTCGGCGCGACGGTGGGGCTGACGTAGAGGCGCGGCATGGGTCGGCGGGCGGCCATGGCCAGCTCGCGGACGATCCGGTACATCGCGGGCTGCTCCACCTCGGACACCGGCCGGGCGCGCATGGCGCGCAGCGCGAGCTTGTCCGAGTTGAAGTAGGCGTAGGCGTTCACGCCCAGCGCCAGCAGCAGGCCGATCAGCAGGGCGGTGCGCCCGAACAGCGAGCTGATCCCCACGATCAACCCGCTCATGGCAGCGAGCAGCAACGCGGTCTTCAACGCGTTGATGTGCTGGTGCACGCTTCGCCTCCGGCTGTTCCTACGTCCCCTCCCTCAACGCGCCCGGTCGGCGCGGGGTTCCGGTACCGGGGCGTGCCGGGCGTGTGGCGGTGGTCTCCAGTGCGGGTTCGGCGCCCTCGTCCAGCGGCGGTGGCGGCGGCACGTGCGTGACCCACGTGGCCAGCACGTCCCGTTCGTGGACGAGTTCGGCGACCGCGCCGTCGCCGTCGAGGCCGCCCGTGCCGGGGTAGGAGAAGTCCGGCGCCCAGTGCAGGGCGTCGAACGGGCACGCCTCGACGCAGATGCCGCAGTACAGGCACTGGCCGTAGTCGATGGCGAACCGGTCGAGCACGTTGCGCGCACGGGGCCGTGCCGAGCCCGGCTGCTGTTCGACCTCCGTGTGCGAGTCGATGTGGATGCACCAGTCGGGGCACTCGCGGGCGCAGATCATGCACACCGTGCAGTTGGCCTCCAGCAGCGCGATGACGCCTCGGGTGCGCGGTGGCAGCTCAGTCACTGGTGTCCTTCCTCAGAACGCTCGGAACGCTCGTAGCGCGGCCCCCACGACGGGTCCGGGACGCCGGGTGGCGCGGCCCGCCTGCGGCTGGGCGCCGACGTGCCGTCCTCGCCCGGTTCGAGCCTGCCCGGCCACGGCCGCACGACGCGGGAGGCCAGCACGAAGTCCTTGCGCAGCGGGTGGCCGCTGAAGCTGTCCGGCAGCAGCAGGTGGGCCGGTTCGCCGTCGGCGAGGGCGATGCCGAACATCTCCGCGGCCTCGCGCTCGTGCCACGCCGCGCCCGCCCACAGCCCGGCCACGCTCGGCAGCACGTCGTCCGGGCCGAGTTCGGCGCGCAGCAGCACGCCGTCCTTGGTGTCGGGGTCGAGCACGTGCAGCAGCACGGCGTGCCGCTGTCCCGCCGCGCCGGGACGGCCCGCGTCCTCGACGCCGAGCCAGTCGAACTGCGCGCAGCCCAGCTCGTCGCGGGCGTGGCGGGCGGCCGCGGACCAGGCGTGCAGCGGCACGTGCGCGGTCGTCTGGCCGAACGCCGTCTTGACCTGGGCGTCGGGGATGCGGGCGGCCAGTGCCTGCGACGCGGCGCTCACGACACCATCCGGTGCAGCGCGGCGAGGCCGTCGAGCAGGGCCTCGGGACGTGGTGGGCAGCCCGGCACGGCGACGTGCACCGGCAGCGCCTGGTCGATGCCCTTGGTGACGCTGTAGGAGTCCCAGTACGGCCCGCCGGTGTTGCTGCAGGCGCCGACGGAGATCACGTAACGCGGTTCCGGCATCTCCTGGTAGGTCGCGATCACCGCGGGCAACATGGCGTCGGTGACCGTGCCGGAGACGACGAGCACGTGCGCCTCGCCCGCCGCGTGCACCGGATCGACCCCCAGGGCGGCGAGGTGCTCCGGGCGGTGGCCTTCGAGCGCCGCCATGACCTCGACGCCGCAGCAGGCCAGGCCGAGGTCGAGCACGGTGACCCGGTACGTCGTGCCCCAGTCCAAGGTGGAAACCGTCACGTGCGTGAGGTTAATACGTGGGGGCCCGCCGGGCTGCTGCCCGGCGGGCCCCCAACCCCCCAATACCCCCCTGATTGCTCCCACGTGAACAAGCACCTGGTTGCGGCAGAAGTCTCTTACGGATCGCGTATACCTGTCCAGGGAAATCCATCAAGATCTTCGGATAATTTCAGCACGAACTGTGGTCAAGTTCAGTACAACTAATCGGTAGAACATCACGCTCCGACCCGAGAGGCCCTGCATGTCGACCTCGGCCCAACTGCTCCTGCCCGCGGGCAACCAGCTCAGCAGGCTCCTGCACACCTCGCCCCTGCTGATGGACACCACGTTGGACCAGCTCAGAACCTTGATCGCGGTGTACGAGACGCGGTCGGCACTGCGCGCGGCCCGGGTGCTCGGCCGTGAGCAGTCCAGTGTGCAGAAGCAGATCGACACGCTCAACCGCAACTTCAAGTCGTTGTGCGGCGAACCGCTGGTCGTCAAGCAGGGCCGGGGAAAAGACGTGCTGATCACACAGACCGGCGAGGCGTTGGTTGAATTGGCACGCACCACGTTGACCGAGTGGCTGGATTCGATTCACGAGTGCCGCCGCAAGCTCGGCACCACCGTCACCGTCGGCACCACGCGGTTCATGCTCGACTCGCTGGCCAAGGCGTGGCACCACGTCGCGGACGACTTCCGCCGGCGGGACGTGGAGCTGAAGGTCGTGCACATCCGCACCAAGGACATCTGGAAGAGCCTGGAGTCCAAGGAGGTCGACATCGTGTGCGGCAGCGTGGTCACGCACGCGGGCCGCAACAGCGGGGTCGAGGACTTCGACGTGATCGAGTGGCGGCGCGGCGGGCTGGCGCTGCTCACGAACCTGCCGGAGAGCAGGCTCGGCGCGAGCGTCGGCACCGGGGAGTTGCCGAAGCTGCCGCTGGTCGTGCCCGCCGAGGGGTTGATCGCGGAGTTCCTGCGCGGCTGGTTCGGATCGGATTACCGGAACGAACTGGACATCGCGGCGGAGATCGACGAGATCCAGTACGGCATGTCGTTGCTGCGGTCGGGGCTGGTCGAGGGCTGCATGATCGTCACGTCGGGCCTCGGCGTGGTCGCCGCGAACAACGAGCTGCGCGAGGGGTCCGGCCTGCGGGTGGTCGAGCTGAAGAACGACCGGAAGCCCGAGCTGGAGCGCTTGGTCGGGGTCTTCGCCCGCAAGGAGGAGCGGGCGAAGTTCCCGGCCGACCACCCGTTGAACCTGCTCTGGGCGGCGTTCCAACGAGAGGTGTCGGACTAGCGGTGGCGACCTAACGCGCCGGGTCCGACGGGCGTTCCTCACGGCGCCGTTGGGCTTGGCGCACCAGCCACTCCAGTCCGGTGAGAGGCTTCGGGACCTCAGGCTTCTGCCGTTCCACGGGCTCCTCCTGCTCCTGTTGCGGTTGGGGCGACGGACGCTGGGCGTCGAGGTCGTTCATGGCGCGCTCCCTACCTTGGTCGACAGCGAGTGCCGTCGATCGGAGCACCGACCGGGGTCGGTCCGCTAGAGCGATCAGCCCTATGGGTGACGACGGACGGTTCAGCGCCGGCCGGTGGCGAAGGCGTCACCGTAGCGCTCGGCGTACCGCGTGGGCGTCTCGCCGAACATGGCGGTGAAGTCCCGGACGAAGTGCGGTTGGTCGGCGTAGCCGAGGTCCGCGGCCAGCGCGGCCCAGTCGATCCGGCCGCCCGCCTCCATGCGCTCGGTCACCTCGCGCAGGCGGTAGCGGCGGATCACCCACTTCGGGCCGACGCCGACGTGCTCGGCGAACAGGCGTTGCAGCTGTCGGACGCTGCCGCCTGCCTCGCGGGCCAGCACGTCGACGCGCGTCAGCAGGGGGTCCCGGACGATCCGGTCGACGATCTCGGCGGCCTGGCGCGCCTTCGGGTCCGGTTCGGGCAGGTGGCGGCGGAGCAGGGCCTCCACGCTGTCCAGGTCGGCGTGGGCGGGCAGGTGGTGGAAGACGGTCTCGGCGGGCGCGGTCCGGTCGGTGAGCGACTGGACCGGCGCGCCCAGGAACGGCCGGAAGGCGCCGGGGCGGAAGGCCACGCCGAAGACCCGGCCCGTGCCGTCCAACTCCTTGAACACGTGGCCGCTGGACACGCCGGCCACCACCGCGAAGCCGTCGTGGAACGTCAGGTGCACGTTCGGGTAGGGCACGATCAGCTGCCGGTACGGCCGGTCGTAGCGCCACCGCACTTCCCAGTACCGGGCCACGTGCGCGGCGAGGTCGGGCGACGGCCGGTGGAACTCGATGCGCTGGTGCCGCCGCCACGCCAACTCGCGCTCGTCCCTCGTCACGCCCGCGAGCGTATGTCGCCTTTGTTCAATACACCCGCGACGGCCGTCCCTACGGTGGGCGGCATGTCCCGTGAGCTGTTGACCGGAAATGCCGTGGCGACCGCGTTGGAGGTCGTCGAGAACATCAAACCCGACCAGTTGGACGCGCCGACGCCGTGCGCCGAGTTCGACGTCCGCACACTCCTCAACCACCTGTTGTTCTGGGGTCCGTCGCTGAACGCCGCCGCGCGCAAGGCGCCCGTGCCGCCGCCCGCCCCCGCGGAGTCGGACGTCGACCTCACCGCGGGCGACTGGGCCGCCGACCTGAGCGCCCAACTGCGCGACCGCGCCGCCGCGTGGGGCGAGCCGTCGGCGTGGACCGGCACGACGACGGTCGGCGGGCCGCACGAGATGCCGGCCGAGACGATCGGCGCGATGGTGCTGGGTGAGACGGTCGTGCACACGTGGGACCTGGCGCGGGCGACCGGTCAGGCTCCTTCATGGGACGCGGAGCTGCTGGAGTTCCTCCACGCCGACCTCGTCCGGACCGCGCCGATCGGACGCGACATGGGCCTGTACGGGCCCGAGGTGCATGTGCCGTCCGACGCGCCGTTGATCGACCGGATCCTCGGGCTCACCGGTCGCACGCCGTAGCCCTTCGAACGCATTTCGTGGCCCTGCCGGGTCGACGATTCGGCAGGGCCGCCGCGGGTGGGCGGCGACAATTCACGCGTGCCATCGGAAATGCCGATACCGGGATTATCCGACCGTTTGCCATTGCCCTGACGTGCGGCAGCATGTGTCGTTCGTCGGGAAAGGCGTCAGCGATCGGCCCGCACCCATCCCACCTTAGGACGGCACGAGTGCTTGTTTCCGAGACCGCCCACTTGGATCCCGAGACACCCAACATCTCCCGCATCTACGACTACTACCTCGGCGGGGCGTTCAACCTGCCCGCCGACCGCGAGCGGGCGACCGTGATCAAGTCGGTCCTGCCCGGCATGGAGATGCTCGCCCGCTTCAACCGCGGGTTCCTGCGCCGTTCGGTGGCGTTCATGGTGGACCAGGGCATCACCCAGTTCCTCGACCTCGGCTCCGGCCTGCCCACGGCGGGCAACACGCACGAGGTCGCGCAGGCACGTGATCCGCACGCCAAGGTCGTCTACGTGGACTACGAGCCGGTCGCCGTCGCGCTCGGCGAGCAGATCCTGCGCGGCAACCCGAACGCGGTGATGGTCGAGGCCGACGCCCGGCGGCCCGACGAGCTGTTCGGCCACCCTGGCGTGCGCGGGATGCTCGACCTGGACCGGCCGCTGGGCGTGATGATGACCGGCGTGATGGTGTTCGTCGGCGACCACGAGGACCCGGTCGGCCTGATGAAGGCCTACCGCGACGTGTGCGCGCCGGGCAGCTACATCGCGCTCTCGCACCTGACCGACGAGCGCGCCGACCCGGAGACCAAGGTGCAGGTCCACGCCATGGTCGAGGCGTACAAGGGCGTGATCGAGCAGCTGTACGTCCGCGACCGGGCGGGGGTCGAGGCGTTGTTCGACGGCATGACGCTGGTCGAGCCGGGCGTGACCCTGATGCCGGAGTGGAACCCCCGCCCGGGGCTCGACATCCCCACCGGCAGCCCCGCCCACCACCTCGGCTACGCCGCCGTGGGCCGGGTGGACTGACGTTCGCGCTGGTCAGCCTGGCCGTGATGCCGGGCTGACCAGCGTGCGGCCGAAGGATCAGTCGCGCAGCTCCATCGTGCAGCACTTCGGGCCGCCGCCGGACTTGCGGAGTTCCGAGATGTCCACGAAGACCGGTTCGAAGCCGCGGTGGGCGAGTTGGTCCGCCAGGGCCGTCGCCTCGACCGGCAGGACGACGTGGCGGCCGTCGGAGACCGCGTTGAGGCCCAGGCAGGCGGCGTCCTCGGCGGTCGCGATGACGGCGTCCGGGAAGAGCCTGCGGAGGACTCGGCGGCTGCCCGGCGAGAAGGCGTCCGGGTAGTAGGCGACCAGGTCGTCCGCCAGGACGAACAGGGCCACGTCGAGGTGGTAGTAGCGGGGGTCCGTCAGCTGCAGGGAGATGACCGGCACACCCAGGGTCTCCTGCGCCTCGGAGTGGGCCAGGGGGTCCGTGCGGAAGCCCGTGCCGGCCAGGAGGTACTTGCCGGTCCAGGTGAAGTCGCCCTCGGCCTCGTTCGTGCGCTCGGGCATGACGACGTCGCGGTAGCCGTTGGCCAGGAACCAGCGGCGGAAGTGGTCGGCTTCCGCGGCGCGTTGCGGCGCCCGGAAGCGGGAGCCGAGGACCTGGCCGTCGATGACCGTGCCGGAGTTGGCCGAGAAGACCATGTCGGGCAGCCCCGGCTGGGGCTCGATGGTCACGACCTCGTGCCCCAGGCGCTCGTAGGTCTCCTTCAGGGCCGTCCACTGCTCCATCGCCAACGACGTGCTGATCGGCTGCGTGGGGTCCATCCACGGGTTGATCGAGTACTCCACCGTGAAGTACGCGGGCGGGCACATGAGGTACCGACGGGTGGTCGGCACGCGCACCTGCGCTACGGGCGTGGTGACGTCGAGCACGATCGGCTCGTCACCGGGGCCCGCGAAGGAAACCGAGGTCATGGATCGAAATGTAGATTGCCGTCCGACCCCCGAACAACGCCGCGATATTGCGTCTTCTAGGGCACTATGTTGCGTGTGGACACGATCGACCAGCGAATCATTTCGCGCCTGATGGCCAACGCCCGCTCCAGCTACGCCGACATCGGCAAGGAAGTCGGCCTGTCCGCGCCCGCGGTGAAGCGGCGGGTGGACAAGTTGCTCGACACGGGCGTCCTGCGCGGCTTCACGGCGGTCGTCGACCCGGAGCAGCTCGGCTGGGGCACGGAGGCGTTCGTCGAGGTGCACTGCCGCGGCAACGTGGCGCCGCACGACATCCTGCAGCGCGTCGAGTCGATGCCCGAGGTGCGCGCCGCCTACACCGTCTCCGGCGCGGCGGACGCCATCGTGCACCTGCGCGCGGCGAACATCCACCACCTGGAGACCGCGCTGGAACGGCTGCGCGCCGTCGAGATCATCGAGCGCACCGTTTCGACTGTTGTGTTGTCCCGACTCTTGGACCGACCGCCGGCACCCTAGAGTCGCGCGCATGGCCGAAGTGCTCCTCCAACGCTCCGACCGCGTGGCGGTCATCACCGTGCACGACCCCGAACGCCGCAACGCGCTCACGCTCGACCTCTCCGAGCAGCTCGTGGCCGCGGTCCGGACCTGCGAGGACGACGCCGACGTGCACGCCGTCGTGATCACGGGCACGCCACCGGCGTTCTGCGCGGGCGCGGACCTCACCGCGCTGGGCGAAGCCCGGGAAGAGGGCCTGCGGCGCATCTACGCCGGGTTCCTCGCGGTGGCCCGCTGCACGCTGCCCACGATCGCCGCGGTCGGCGGCGCGGCGGTCGGCGCGGGCCTCAACCTGGCGCTGGCCTGCGACGTCCGGCTGGTGAACGCCCACGCGAAGTTCGACGCGCGGTTCCTGCAACTCGGCATCCACCCCGGCGGCGGGATGACGTGGATGCTGCACCGGCTCGCCGGTCCCCAGACCGCGACCGCGATGACCCTGTTCGGCCAGGTTTTGGACGCGGACGCGGCGGTATCCCACGGGCTGGCCTGGGCACGGGTCGACGGCGGGCACGACGAACTGGTCGACGCCGCGGTCGGGTTCGCGCGCCCGTCGGCCGAAGCCCCGCGCGAGCTGGTCCGCACGATCAAGGCGTCGATGCGCACCACCGCCGCGCTCGCCGACCACGCCCAGGCCGTGGACACCGAGCTGACGCCCCAGGTGGCCTCGATCGGGACACCGGAGTTCCAGGCGAAGCTCGCGGCGATGAAGGCCAGGATCAGCAGCCGCGAGTGACCTGGACAGCCACCTCGAATACCTGTAACTTTGAGTAACAGTTACCGGCCAGTATTACTCGATTACTGCCCAGTTGACGCCCCGCGCACCTGGTGGGACGAACCGTCCCGCACAGTGGTACGGGAGAAACCGGCACCTGTGCGAGCACGACTACCCTCGCGGAGGGGCACGGGGGCAGGAGCCCTCAGGCGGTTGTGAGGAAAGGGATCGGCGTAGGACATGACTACCGACGTTGGTAACGGCGCCGCGCCAGGTGGCTCGCCTGACCGGACCGGGCCCGGGCAGACCGAGCCCGGCAGGACCGGCACGGTCCGCAAGCTCGACCGCGTGGTGATCCGGTTCGCCGGCGACTCCGGCGACGGCATGCAGCTCACGGGTGACCGGTTCACCTCGGAAGCCGCCGCGTTCGGCAACGACCTCGCCACCCAGCCGAACTTCCCGGCCGAGATCCGGGCGCCTCAGGGCACGCTCCCGGGCGTGTCCAGCTTCCAGCTGCACTTCGCCGACTACGACATCCTCACCCCCGGCGACCGCCCCGACGTGCTCGTGGCGATGAACCCGGCGGCGCTCAAGGCGAACATCGACGACCTGCCCAAGGGCGGGATCCTGATCGTCAACACCGACGAGTTCACCAAGCGCAACCTGGTCAAGGTCGGCTACGCGGCCGACCCCCTCGAGGACAACTCCCTCACCGAGACCTACCAGGTGCACAAGGTCGCGATGGCCACGCTGACCATCGGCGCCCTGGAGGACACCGGCCTGGGCAAGAAGGACGCGGAACGGGCGAAGAACATGTTCGCCCTCGGCCTGCTGTCCTGGATGTACCACCGGCCGACCGAGGGCACGGAACGGTTCCTGCGCGAGAAGTTCGCCAAGAAGCCCGACATCGCCGAGGCCAACGTGCTGGCGTTCCGGGCGGGCTGGAACTACGGCGAGACCACCGAGTCGTTCGCGGTCACCTACGAGGTCGCGCCCGCCAAGCTCAACCAGGGCACGTACCGCCAGATCACCGGCAACACCGCGCTGGCCTACGGCCTCGTTGCCGCGGGTCAGCAGTCCGGGCTGCCCGTGGTGCTCGGCACGTACCCGATCACCCCGGCGTCGGACATCCTGCACGAGCTGTCCAAGCACAAGAACTTCGGCATCACGACGCTGCAGGCCGAGGACGAGATCGCGGGCATCGGCGCGGCGCTGGGCGCGTCCTACGGCGGCGCGCTCGGCGTGACGTCGACGTCCGGCCCGGGCGTGGCCCTGAAGTCGGAGACCATCGGCCTGGCCGTGATGACCGAGCTGCCGCTGATCGTCATCGACGTGCAGCGCGGCGGCCCGTCCACCGGCCTGCCGACCAAGACCGAGCAGGCCGACCTGCTCCAGGCGATGTTCGGCCGCAACGGCGAGTCGCCGGTCGCGATCGTCGCGCCGCAGTCGCCCGCGGACTGCTTCGACGCCGCCATGGAGGCCGCGCGCATCGCGCTGGTCTACCGCACGCCGGTGCTGCTGCTGTCCGACGGCGCGATCGCCAACGGCTCCGAGCCGTGGCTGATCCCGGAGCTGTCCGAGCTGCCCGACCTGGGCGTCGAGTTCGCCACCGAGCCGAACTCGCCGGACGGTGAGACGTTCTGGCCGTACCTGCGCGACCCGGAGACGCTGGCGCGGCCGTGGGCGGTGCCCGGCACGGCCGGTCTGCAGCACCGCATCGGCGGGCTGGAGAAGGCCGACGGCACCGGCAACATCTCCTACGACCCGGCCAACCACGACTACATGGTGCGGCTGCGGCAGCGCAAGATCGACGGCATCGAGGTGCCCGACGTCGAGGTCGACGACCCGTCCGGCGAGGCACGCGTGCTCGTCGTGGGCTGGGGCTCGTCCTACGGCCCGATCGGCGCGGCGGCACGGCGGGTGCGCAAGCTGGGCCTGCCGGTCGCGCACGCCCACCTGCGGCACCTCAACCCGTTCCCCAAGAACCTGGGCGACGTGCTCGCCCGGTACGACCGGGTCGTCGTGCCGGAGATGAACCTCGGCCAGCTGGCGCTGCTGCTGCGCGCCAAGTACCTGGTCGACGCGATCAGCTACACGAAGGTGCAAGGCCTGCCGTTCAAGGCCGAAGAGCTTCAGGACGTGCTCGCCGACGTGATCAAGGGAGTGTCCGAATGACGGCGACGGAACTGGGCCTGCCGACCGTGGGGGGTCTGGTCGGCGTTCCCACGGCGGACGAGCCGCAGAAGGCCAAGGACTACAAGTCGGACCAGGAGGTCCGCTGGTGCCCCGGCTGCGGCGACTACGTGGTGCTCAACGCCGTGCAGTCGTTCCTGCCCACGCTGGGGCTCAAGCGCGAGAACATCGTGTTCGTCTCGGGGATCGGCTGCTCGTCGCGGTTCCCGTACTACATGAACACCTACGGCATGCACTCCATCCACGGGCGCGCGCCGGCCATCGCGACCGGCCTGGCCGTGGCCCGGCCCGACCTGTCGGTGTGGGTCGTCACCGGTGACGGCGACGCGCTGTCCATCGGCGGCAACCACCTGATCCACACGCTGCGCCGCAACGTGAACCTCAAGATCCTGCTGTTCAACAACCGGATCTACGGCCTGACCAAGGGCCAGTACTCGCCGACGTCCGAAGAGGGCAAGGTCACCAAGTCCACGCCGCTCGGGTCGCTGGACCACCCGTTCAACCCGGTGTCGCTGGCGCTGGGCGCGGAGGCCACGTTCGTCGGGCGCGCGGTCGACTCGGACCGGGCGGGGCTGACCGAGGTGCTGCGGCAGGCCGCCGAGCACCGCGGGTCGGCGCTGGTGGAGATCTACCAGAACTGCCCGATCTTCAACGACGGCGCGTTCGACGTGCTCAAGGACGCCGACGAGGCCGCGCGCCGCATCATCAACGTCGTCGACGGGCAGCCGATCACGTTCGGCAACGGCGAGTACTCCGTGGTCCGGGAGGGCTTCGGCCTGGCCGTGGCCAAGTCGGCGGACGTCTCGCCGGCGGACGTCGTGGTGCACGACGCGTCGGACCTGAACCTGTCGTTCGCGCTGTCGCGGCTGTCGACGCAGGACCTGCAGCACACCGTCACCGGCGTGTTCCGCAACGTCGCGCGCACCACGTACGACGACGCGGCGCGGGCGCAGGTGGAGCAGGCCAAGGCCGCGAAGCCCGCGGACCTGCGCGCGCTGCTGCACGGCAAGGACACCTGGACCGTGGCCGGCTGAGTCCCGGCCGCCTCCGGCACGACGAAGACCCCCTGTTCCGCCTCCCGGAACAGGGGGTCTTCGCGCTTTCCCTCCCCAGGGAAGAGCGTGGTTACGGCGCTTGGCGGAAGCCCGCCTTCTCCGCGTCCGTCGTGGTGCGGAACCAGACGTCGGCGCGCGTCTCGCGGAAGTTCGCCGACTCGTTGGTGAAGTAGCGGCGGCCGGTCAGGGTCGCCTTGACCTGGAACTCCGGCGCGGGCGCCAGGCCGTCCGACTTCGGCAGCACGGAACCGGGGCCGAACGGCGAGCGCGGGTTGAAGCCCTCCTGCTGGCCCTGGAAGCGGGTGCTGCCGGGCGCGGCCTGCTGCCTGCCGCCGGTGCTCGGGCTGAACCCGACCGGCCGCGGGCGCACCGGGCGCGGTGGCGGCGGCGTGATCGGCTTCGGCGCGAGCGGTGCGGGCGGCGGCGTGCGCGGCGCCCCCGTTGGGCGGGTGGGCCGTTGCGGGAGGCCGGTCGGGTTCATCGGCAGGGGGTTGCCGGCCAGCAGCTCGGGCGAGAGCGTCGGCACGAACGGCTGGTCGTTGCCGGACGACGCGGACGCGGGGCGGGGCCGATCGGGCTCCGGCTCCTCGTCGTCGTCCTCCAGCGGCTCGAACAGGCTGCGCGGCCGTGCGGGCTCGTCCTTCTTCGGCTCCGGCTTGGGCGCCGCGGCCTGGTCGGAGCGGGCGGGCAGGGGCTGGTCGGCGTGCTGCGGCACGAACGTCGGCTCGAACGCGGGCGGCTCCGCCACCTCGGGCTCGGCGGCCGATTCGGGCACGGCGGGCTGGGCGGGCTCGGGCGCGGCAGGCTGGTGCGCGGCGGGCTCGGGCGGCTGGAACGCGGCCGGCTCGGGCGCGGCGGGCTGGAACGCGGGAGGCTCCGGCACGGCGGCGGGCTCGGGCTCGCGCGGCGGCTCGGCGAACCCGGTCTTCGGCTCCGCCGGCGCGGCATCGGACACGGCGCGGATCACGTCGGTCCGCGGGCCTTCTTCTTCGCGGACCTCGTCGCCCGGACGCGCGTCGCCGCGGTGGGGCTCGACCAGGTGGGGATCGACCGGGCGCACCTCGGTCTGCGCCTCGGTGTCGCGCGTCGGCTGCCGTCGTGCCTCGGGCCGGTGCGCGTCGTCGCGCGACAGCTGGTTGAGGAACGCCTCGTCGCTGGACGTCGGGCTCGTGGCCGGCTCGGACAGCTCACCGCGCGCCGACTCGACGTCCACCGGCGTGAAGTGGCCGGTGAGGTCGTGCTCGGGCCACACCTGCGGCTGGGGCTCCTCGGCCCGGCGCTGCTCGCCGTCCACCTCGGCGATGGCCTGCGCCAGCGCGGTGGCCGGGATGAGCGCCGTCTCCTCGGTGGAGTTCGGCCGGCGTTCCGGCTCGTCCTCCTCCTCGTGGCCAGCAGTGTCCACGTCCTCGTCGTAGACCTCCCGGACGGGCTCCTCGCGCCACACCTCGCGCGGCTGGAAGACCTCCACCTCCGGCGGCGCGGTCGGCTCCTCCACCCGCGGCGCGACCTCGGCGACCGGCGCGGCGGGCACCGCCGGCATCAGGTGCGTGGTCTCCGCAGGCAGCTCCGGCTCGTCGTCCGGCTGGTACGACCGCGGCTTGGGCTCCAGCGTCTCCCGGGAGTCCTGGCCCGGCGTCAGCCGCTCGAACAGGCTGCGCGGCGGCTCGGCGTCGAACTCGGGGAAGTCGTGCTGCTCCTCGAAGTCCGACAACGGCCGGTGCTCGTCGTCCAGCTCCTCCAGCAACGAGTCGCGCTGGTCGAGCTTCATGTTCGTCACGTCGTACCGGACCGGCTCGGGCGGCGCCTCGAACCGGGCCCGCTCGGCGGCGGGCTCGTACCGCGGCGGCTCGGGCGTCAGCACGTCGTCCGCCAGCGACCGGGACGCCTCGACGTGCCAGTTGTCGAACTCGTCACCCGCCTCGGCCCTCGGCGCGACCGAACTGCCCGACGACGAACCGGTGGCGGGACGCGGCGACGTGAGGAGGCGTTCCTCCAGGTCTGCCAGCTCGCGCTTCGCCGGACGCACCAGGACCAGCCAGGTGAGTGCGACGCCTGCCACGAAGGACAGCAGGCTCCACAGCCACACCTGCCCGAAGAGCGAACTCACGGGAGACCCTCCCACTGCTGCTTGTCACACACCCCGACACGCTCCGCTTCCGAGCCTTCACCCGGAAGGGGAAGCGGTGCAAAACTACCCTGACCGCCGGGTCCGGCGCGTGGGGCCGGCCGGACCTGTGGTCAAGGTTCGATAGTAGGCCACCTGGAGCAACTGACCAGCCAAAACGGCCGCGTACAGTAGCCCGTGTGCCGCCGTTGACCTCTGCACCCACTGCCGCGCCGGATGTTCACCGCACGAACCGTGGGATGGCCTTCGGCGTCGGCGCCTACCTCCTCTGGGGCATCGTGCCCGCCTACTGGCCGCTGCTCCAGCCGGCCGGTTCGGTGGAGATCCTGGCACACCGGATCGCGTGGTCCCTGGTCGTGATGGTGGTCATCACCGCCGTGCTCGGCCGTTGGGCGGGCATCCGCCGGTTGTCGGCGCGCGGGTGGGCGATGGTGGCCGCCGCGTCCGTGCTCATCGCGGTCAACTGGGGCGTCTACATCCACGCGGTCAACACCTCGCACGTCGTCGAGGCCGCGCTCGGCTACTTCATCAACCCGCTGGTGAGCGTGCTGCTCGGGGTGTTCGTCCTGCGCGAACGCCTGCGCCTGCCGCAGTACGTCGCGCTGGGCATCGCGGTGACCGCGGTCGTGGTGCTGGCCGTGGACTACGGCAGGCTGCCGTGGATCTCGCTGGTGCTGGCGTGCTCGTTCGGCGTGTACGGGCTGTTGAAGAAGACCGTGCCGCTGGACGCGACGGCGAGCCTGACCGCGGAGAGCGTCGTGCTGGCGCCGATCGCGGTCGGCTACCTGGTCTGGCTCGGGTCGGCGGGGACGTTCCACTCGGGCGGGTGGGGCCACGCGCTGTGGCTGGCGTCGGCCGGCCTGGTCACCGCCGTGCCGCTGATCCTGTTCGGCGCGGGCGCCCGCCTCGTGCCGCTGGTGACCATGGGGATGCTGCAGTACCTGGCGCCCGTGCTCCAGTTCGCGTGGGGCGTGTTCGTGATGCACGAGCCGATGCCGGCGTCACGCTGGTTCGGCTTCGCCCTGGTCTGGGTGGCCCTGGCCATCTTCACCGTGGACACCGTCCGCACCCACCGCCGCCTCCCCCTCCCCAACCTGACCTAACGGCGTGTCCTACGTTCCGAACACGCGTGTCCTACGTTCGGAACACGCGAGTTGAACGCTCAGGACCGGCGGGCCCAGTTCTGAGCGTTCAACTCGGGGTACGGGAATGTAGGACACGCGCGTTCCGAAGGTAGGACACGCCTGTTCTGGAGGTTCGACACGCGCGGGGTTAGTGGGAGCGGGTGACGACGTAGTCGCTCACGGAGGCCAGGGCGTCGCGGGGGGTGCCGGCGGGGAGGACGCTCAGGGTGGCGCGGGCGCGGGCGGCGTAGTCGTCCAGCGTGGCGCGGGCGCGGAGCAGGCCGGAGGAGGCGCGGAGGAGGGTCAGGGCCTCGTCCACCTCGGCGTCGTCCGTGATCGGGCCGGCCAGGAGCTTCGCCAGGCGTGAGTCCGGCTCGTCCTGCAGGGCGTAGAGCATGGGGAGGGTCTTGACGCCCTCGCGCAGGTCCGTCCCCGGTGTCTTGCCCGACTCCTCCGACGGCGAGGCGATGTCGATGACGTCGTCCGAGATCTGGAACGCCGCCCCGATCACGTCGCCGTACGCGCGCAGCGCCTCGACCTGCTCGGGCGTCACGTCGGAGAACATCGCGCCGAACCGCGCCGCCGTGGCGATCAGCGACCCGGTCTTCTCCGAGATCGTGGTCAGGTAGTGCGAGACCGGGTCCTCGCCGGGCCGCGGGCCCATCGTCTCGCGCATCTGGCCGGTCACCAGCTCGGAGAACGTCTCCGCGATGATCCGCGCCGCACCCGTGCCCAGGTCCGCGACCAGCGCCGACGCGTGCGCGAACAGGTAGTCGCCGGTCAGGATCGCGATGCTGTTGTCCCACTTCGCGTTGGCCGACTCCGCGCCGCGGCGCATGGTGGCCTCGTCCATCACGTCGTCGTGGTACAGCGTGGCCAGGTGGGTCAGCTCGACGACCGCCGCCGCCTTGATCACGCTCTCCCGGTCCCACGTGCCGCCGAACTGGGCGGACAGGATGGTGAACAGCGGGCGGATGCGCTTGCCGCCCGCGGACACCAGGTGCAGGGACGTCTCCATCACCGGGTGGAACTCGCTCTGCACGACCTTGTGCAGCAGCTCTTCCACCTCGGCCAGCCCGTCCTGAACCACCTCCGCGAGCACGGGGTCCTCAAACCGGAACCCCGTCCCCGCCCGCTCGCTACTGGTCACGGTCACAGAGCCTACGTACCACTAGAAGATGAACGTGCCGGCACCCGCCCAATCGAGCGCGAAGGACGGGAAGACGCCGAGCACGAGCGTGATCGCGGCACCCAGGGTGATGGCCACCGTGGTGAACGCGCCGGGCACGCTCACGGTCGGGCCGTCGGCCGCGGGCTCGCTGAAGTACATCAGCACGATCACCCGCAGGTAGAAGAACGCCGCCACCGCCGAAGCGACCAGGGCGATCACCACCAGCGGCACCATCTCGGCCTCCACGGCCGCCGCGAACACCACGAACTTGCCGACGAACCCGCTGGTCAGCGGGAGACCGGCCAGCGCGAGCAGCAGGAACGTGAACACGCCCGCCACCACCGGCGACCGCTTGGCCAGCCCCGCCCACTGGGACAGGTGGGTGGCCTCGCCGTCGCCGTTGCGCACCAGGCTGACGATGCCGAACGCGGCGATCGTGGTGAAGCCGTACGCCATCAGGTAGAACATCGTGCCGGACAGGCCCTGGTCGTTCAGCGAGATCGCGCCGATCAGCAGGAAGCCCGCGTGCGCCACCGAGGAGTACGCGATCATCCGCTTCACGTCGGTCTGGGTGAGGCCGAGGACCGCGCCGATCACCATGGACGCGATGGCCACGCCCCACAGCACGCCGTTCCACTCCCAGCTCGACCGCTCGAACGCGCCGTAGAGCACGCGCAGGATGCCGCCGAACGCGGCGACCTTCGTGCACGCCGCCATGAACGCCGTCACCGGCGTGGGCGAGCCCTGGTAGACGTCCGGCGTCCAGGCGTGGAACGGGCCGACGGAGGCCTTGAACAGCAGACCCACGATCAGCAGGCCGAAGCCCGCGTAGAGCAGCGTGTCGGACCGGTCGGTGGCGGTGGTGGCACTGGCGATGTCCGCCAGCTTCACCGAGCCCGCGAAGCCGTACAGCAGGGCCACGCCGTACAGGAAGAACGCCGACGCGAACGCGCCGAGCAGGAAGTACTTCACCGCGGCTTCCTGCGACAGCAGGCGGCGACGGCGGGCCAGGCCCGCCATCAGGTACAGCGGCAGCGACATCACTTCGAGCGCGATGAACATCGTGAGCAGGTCGTTCGCCGCGACGAAGGTCATCATCCCGCCGAGCGCGAACAGCGTCAGCGGGAACACCTCGGTCTGCATCTCCCGGCGGCGCAGCTGCTCGCGCACGCCGACCGCCGCGCCGGGCAGGATCGAGGCGTCCGCGACGAACGCGCCGCCCGGCTCGACCGACCGGTCCGCGATGAGCAGCACGGCGCCGAGGCCGAGCAGGAGCAGCGTGCCCCACAGGAAGATCACCGGGCGGTCGACCGCGACGGTGCCGGCCAGGGTCAGCTTGCCCTGTTCGAGGGTGCTCTCCGCGGACGCGTACAGCGCCAGCCCGGCGCCCGCGGCGGCGAGCGTGAGCAGGGTCAGCACGACCTGCGCCGCCCACCGCTGCCCCTTGGGCAGGAACGCCTCGAAGAGCACGCTGAGGCAGGCCGCGCCGAGGACGATCAGCAACGGTGCGACGGCCCCGTAGTCGATCTCCGGGGCTTGCAGCCGTTCCACGTTCTGCGAGAGGAACGTCGTCACGTCACTTGCCTTCCTGCGCGACCGGGTCGGCCACCCCGACCTCGCTGAGCGTCGCCCCGACGGACGGGGTGATCACGTCCAACACCGGCTTCGGGTAGAAGCCGAGCACCAAGATCAGCGCCACCAGGGGCGCGAGCACGGCCAGTTCGCGCTTGTTCAGGTCGGGCGGCGACGCCTTCTCCGGGTCGACCGCCGCACCCGGACCACCGACGAGGTTGAGCATCGCGGTGCCGCGCACCGGACCCTGGAACACCCGCTGGTACAGCCACAGGACGTACAGCGCGGCCAGGACCATGCCGACGGCGGCCAGGATCGTGTAGACCGGCTCGTTCGGGTAGGAGCCGATGAGCACCAGGAACTCGCTCACGAACGAGTTGGTGCCCGGCAGCGCCAGCGACGACAGGCCGGCCACGAAGAACAGGCCGCCGAGCACCGGGGTCAGCTTGGCCATGCCGCCGTAGTCCTCGATCAGGCGCGACCCGCCGCGGGCCATCACCATGCCGACGACCAGGAACAGCATGCCGGTCGAGATGCCGTGGTTGACCATGTAGAGCACCGCGCCCGTGCCGGCCTGCGAGCTGAACGCGAAGATGCCCAGCGCGATGAAGCCGAAGTGGGCGATCGACGTGTAGGCCACGAACCGCTTCATGTCGGACTGGCCGACGGCGAGCAGCGAGCCGTACAGGATGCCGACCACGGCCAGGATCAGCACGACCGGCGCGAGTTCCTTGCTGGCCGCCGGGAACAGCGGCAGGCAGTAGCGCAGGAACCCGAACGTGCCGATCTTGTCCAGGATGCCGACCAGCAGCACGCCCGCGCCCACCGGCGCTTCCGCACCGGCGTCGGGCAGCCAGGTGTGCAGCGGCACCAGCGGCGCCTTGATCGCGAACGCGACGAAGAAGCCGAGGAACAGCCAGATCTGGGTGGACAGCGGCAGTTCCCGCGTCACCGTGACCAGCGTGGCCCAGTCGAACGTGCCGGCGCCGAGCTTGTCCGCGCTCACCACGTACAGGCCGATCACCGAGGCCAGCATGATCAGGCCGCCGAGCAGCGAGTACAGGAAGAACTTCATCGCCGCGTACTGCCGGTTGGGCCCGCCGAAGCGGCCGATCAGGAAGTACATCGGGACCAGCACGGCCTCGAAGAACACGTAGAACACGAACACGTCGGTGGCCGCGAAGACGCCGACCATGCCGGTCTGCATGACCAGCAGCAGCGCGAAGAACCCGCCGGCGCTGCGGCCCTCGGGCAGCTTGTCCGCCCACGAGCCGCCGATGACGACCGGCACCAGGAACGCGATCAGCGCGATCATCACCAGGGCGATGCCGTCCACGCCGAACGACAGGTGCACGCCGAAGGCGGGGATCCAGTCGGCCGAGCTGGTGAGCTGCAACCGCTCGCCACCCGGGTCGAACGCCGTCCACGCCAGCACCGCCAGGCCCAGCTCCACCAGGGAGAACGCCAGCGCGACCGTCTTGGCCAACCGGTCGTTGCCCCGCAGGAACGCCACCACCAGGCCGCCGACGAGCGGCAGCAGGAGCAGCGCGATCAGCGTCCAGCTCACGAGAACCTCACCATCAGCAGCGCGCCCAGGACGAAGACCGCACCCAGGAGCATGGAGAGCGCGTACGAGCGCACGAACCCGGTCTGCAGCCTGCGCAGCCGGCCCGAGCTACCGCCCAGCAGCGCCGCCGACCCGTTCACCAGGCCGTCGACGCCCTTGTTGTCCACGAACACCAGCGCGCGGGTGAGCCAGGTGCCCGGCCGCGCGAACAGCGCCTCGTTGAGCGCGTTGCCGTACAGGTCGGCACGCGCGGCGCGGACCGGGAACGACACCCGCGCCGGCCGTTCGACCGGCTGCGTGCCGCGGCCGAACAGCAGGAACCCGAGCAGCACGCCCAGCGCCGACAGGCCGAGGACCAGGAGGTTCACCACGCCGTGCGAGAGCACGCCGTGCTGCTCCTGCAACTCGCCGAGCGACGGCGTGAGCCAGCCGGACAGGTTGTGGTTCGACTCGAAGAACCAGCCCGCGCCGACCGAGCCGACCGCCAGCAGGATCATCGGCACCGTCATCGACAGGCCGGACTCGTGCGGGTGGTACTCGCGGCCGTCGGCCGACTTCAGCTCGGTGTAGCGGGGCTTGCCCAGGAACACCAGGCACAGCAGGCGGGTCATGTAGAACGCGGTGATGCCCGCGCCCAGCGCGGCCACGCCGCCGAACACCCATCCGCGCCAACCCGGCTCGCTGAACGCCGCCGCGATGATGGCGTCCTTGGAGAAGTAGCCGGACAGGAACGGGAAGCCGATCAGCGCCAGGTAGCCCAACGTCCAGGTGACGAAGGTGATCGGCATCTTCTTGGCCAGGCCGCCCATCCGCCGGATGTCGCCCTCGTCGTTCATGCCGTGCATGACCGAACCGGCGCCGAGGAACAGGCCCGCCTTGAAGAAGCCGTGCGTGAGCAGGTGCATGATGCCCAGCGCGTAGCCGACCGGACCGAGGCCGACGGCCAGGATCATGTAGCCGATCTGGCTGACCGTCGAGTAGGCCAGCACCTTCTTGAAGTCGTCGTAGGCGCAGCCGATGATGCAGCCGATCAGCAGCGTGACGCCACCGATGATCATCACGACCAGGCGGCCGTCCGCCGACAGGTTGTAGATCGGGTTCGAGCGGGCGATCAGGTACACGCCCGCGGTGACCATCGTGGCCGCGTGGATCAGCGCGGAGACCGGCGTCGGGCCCGCCATCGCGTCCGGCAACCACGCCTGGAGCGGGAACTGGCCCGACTTGCCGCACGCGCCGAGCAGCAGCAGCAACGTGATCGCCAGCACCTCGGCCGAGGAGAACTCGCCGACGCGGGCGAACACGTCGGTGTACTGGGTGGTGCCCAGCGTCTTGAACATGAGGAAGATGGCGATCGCGAGACCCAGGTCGCCGACCCGGTTCATCAGGAACGCCTTCTTCGCGGCCGACGCCGCCTCCGGCTTGTGCTGGTACCAGCCGATGAGCAGGTACGACGCGAGGCCGACGCCCTCCCAGCCGAAGTACAGCGTCACGAAGCCGTTGCCGAGGACCAGCAGCAGCATCGCGGCGACGAAGAGGTTCAGGTAGCCGAAGAACTTCCGCCGCCCGGCCTCGTGCGCCATGTAGCCGATCGAGTAGATGTGGATCAGCGACCCGACACCGGTGATCAGCAGCACGAACGTCAGCGACAGGGGGTCGAGGCGCAGCCCGAACTCCACGTTCAGCGCTTCGACCGGGATCCAGTCGAACAGGTGCACCTCGGCGGTGCGCTGCTCGGGCGACAGCGCGAGCGTGTCGAAGAACAGCGCGACCCCGTACGCGAACGCGGCGATCACGGTGGCGCAGCCCAGCAGGTGACCCCACTTGTCGGTGCGCTTGCCACCCACGAGCAACACGAGCGCGCCGAAGGCCGGCAGGGCTAGCAACAACCAGGCGAGACTGCCGATCCCGCTGGCGGCAACAGGTTCCGTCACCGTGGACCTCTCAGTACTTCAGCAGGTTGGAATCGTCGACCGAGGCCGAGCGACGCGTCTTGAAGATCGCCATGATGATCGTCAGACCGACCACGACCTCGGCCGCGGCGACGACCATCACGAAGAACGCCATCACCTGGCCGTCCAGCCCGCCGTTGATCCGGGCGAACGTGACCAGGCTGAGGTTCACCGCGTTGAGCATCAGCTCCACGCACATGAACACCACGATGGCGTTGCGCCGCACCAGAACGCCGACCGCGCCGAGGCTGAACAGCAGCGCGGACAGCAGCAGGTAGTACGTAGGGGTCACGACGACTCTCCCTTGAGCGCGTGCGCGTCGGGCTCGTGCCCGCTGCCGGACACCTCCGCGACGTCGTCCTCGAGAGTTTCCTTGGCGGTCGTCTCGATCAGCTCGGACAGGGACTCGGCGGCGACCGAGCCGTCCGGCAGCAGGGCGGGCGTGGCCACCGAGTTGGCGGTGGCGAACACGCCGGGGCCGGGCAGCGAGCCGGGGCGGTCGCCGCGGAAGCGCTCCTCGACCAGCTGGCGCTGGGTCTTCTTGGCGTCCTTGCCGGTGCGCGAGGTGAACGCGAGCACCATGGCGCCGACCGCCGCGGTGATCAGCAGCGCCGACGTCAGCTCGAACGGGAACAGGTAGTCGGTGAACAGCGCCTCGCCGATGTTGACGACGTTGCCGCCGTTCTGCGTGTTCTGCGCGGCGAGGCCGACCGGCTCGACGTCGGTCAGGGCGCGGGCGACCGAGGCGACCACGATGCCGGCGAAGCCGACGCCGATGACCGCCGCGGCGAGCCGCTGGCCGCGAAGCACCTCGACCACCGAGTCGGAGCTGTCCCGGCCGACCAGCATCAGCACGAACAGGAACAGCATCATGATCGCGCCGGTGTAGACGATGATCTGCACGAAGCCGAGGAACGGCGCCTGCTGGACCATGTAGAGCACGCCGAGGCTGAGCATGGTGAGCACCAGCCACAGCGCGGAGTGCACGGCGTTGCGCGCGAAGAGCATGCCCAGCGCGCCGGCGAGGGCCAGCGGCCCCAGGACCCAGAACGCGACCGCCTCGCCGGTGGTGACGGTGTCGACCACGCGCTGGACCTCGTCGGGCTGCTGGAGCAGGAACGAGAGGCTCACTTGCCCGCCTCCTCGGGCCCGGTCTCCACGATCGCGCCGGCGGGGACACCGGCCTCGCGGGCCAGCCGCGGGCCGTTCACGTAGTAGTCCTGCTCGTTCTCGCCGAGCCGCATCGGGTGCGGCGGCTGCTCCATGCCGGCGAGGAGGGGCGCGAGCAGGTCTTCCTTGGTGAAGATCAGCTTCTGGCGGTCGTCGTCGGCCAGCTCGTACTCGTTGGTCATGGTGAGCGAGCGGGTCGGGCACGCCTCGATGCACAGGCCGCAGCCGATGCACCGCAGGTAGTTGATCTGGTAGTCCTTGCCGTAGCGCTCACCGGGCGAGTAGCGCTCGTCCTCGGTGTTGTCGCCGCCCTCGACGAAGATCGCGTCCGCCGGGCACGCCCACGCGCACAGCTCGCAGCCGACGCACTTCTCCAGCCCGTCCGGGTGCCGGTTGAGCTGGTGGCGGCCGTGGAACCGCGGCGCGGTGACCTTCTTGACCTCGGGGTACTCCTCGGTGACGACCTTCTTGAACATCGTGCCGAAGGTGACGCCGAAGCCCTTGACGGGATCAAACACGCCCATCGCTGGCCTCCTTGTGTGAAGCTGCGGGTACCGCGGCCGGTTCCTGCGTCTGGTTCTCGGCGCCGGGCAGCTCGGCCACCCGCACCTGCCGGCGCGGCGGCGCCTTGGGCACCTTCAGGTCGAGCGGTGGCACCGGGTAGCCGCCGCCGGTGACCGGCACGGCGTCGGGGTCGTGCGGTTCCCGCTTGTCCGGCAGCAGGAACGCGATCAGCAGCACGACCGCGAGGAACGCGCCGATCACGATCAGCGCCGTGCTGGTGTCCAGCCCGCTGGAGGACTCCCACTCCTGGCGCAGGTAGCGCGCGAACGCCACCGCGACGAACCAGACCAGCGCGATCGGGACCAGGAACTTCCAGCCGAGCCGCATGAACTGGTCGTAGCGCAGGCGGGGCAGCGTGCCGCGCAGCCAGATGAACAGGAACAGGAAGCCGAGCGTCTTGACCACGAACCACAGCAGGCCGAACCAGCCGCTGTTGAGGAGGTGGTCGTCGCCGACGAACGGGAACCGCCAGCCGCCCAGGAACAGCGTGGTGGCCAACGCCGAGACGGTCACCATGTTGACGTACTCGGCGAGGAAGAACAGCGCGAACTTCAGCGAGCTGTACTCGGTGTGGAAGCCGCCGACCAGCTCCGACTCGGCCTCGGGGAGGTCGAACGGCGCGCGGTTGGTCTCGCCGACCATCGAGCAGACGTAGATGAGGAAGCTGACCGGCAGCAGGTAGAAGTACCAGCCGCTGCTCTGCGCGTCGACGATGTCGGACGTGGACAGCGAGTGCGAGTGCATGACGACCGCGACGATCGACAGACCCATCGCGATCTCGTAGGAGATCACCTGCGCGGCCGAGCGCAGCGCGCCCAGCAGCGGGTACGGCGAGCCGGACGCCCAGCCCGACAGCACGATGCCGTACACGCCGAGCGAGGAGCAGGCCAGCACGACCAGCACGCCGACCGGCAGGTCGACCAGCTGCAGCGCGGTGCGCTCGCCGAAGATGGAGACCTCACCGCCGATCGGGATCACCGAGAAGGCGACGAACGCGGGGATGCACGAGATCACCGGCGCCAGGAAGAACACCCACTTGTCGGCCAGGACCGGGCGGATGTCCTCCTTGAACGCGAGCTTCAGGCCGTCGGCGAGCGACTGGAGCCAGCCGTTCGGTCCGACCCGGTTGGGTCCGGGACGCTGCTGCATCCTGGCCACGACCTTGCGCTCCCAGTTGATCATGAACAGGGTCATGACCACGAGGAACGCGAAGATGCCGACGACCTTGACGATGATCAGCCAGAGCGGATCGTCGGCGAGGAGTTCTGCGGTGCTCATGCAATGCCTCCGCTAGAGACGGCCACCACTGAGCCGTGGCCGGCGACGAGGTTGCGCCGCACGGTGACCGCACCCGAGTTGCCGGGCAGCCACACGACGCCGTCGGGCAGGTCGGCCGCCTCGACCGGCAGCACCACCTCGCCCCGATCGGTGGAGACGGTGATCTCGCCACCGAGGTCCACCCCCAGGTGCGCGGCGGTGGCGGCGGACAGCTTGGCCACCACCGGGCGCGCGGTGCCCGCCAGGTTCGGCTCGTCGTCCTGCAACGAGCCGTTGTCCAGGAGCCTGCGCCAGGTCGCGAGCACGGCCTGGCCCGCCTTGGGCTGCGAGAGGAGCGGCGCGGGCACGGTCGGCGCGGACGCCGTCACGGTCGCGGCGCCCAGCCTCGCCAGGTCGGCCGCGGCGGCGGCCGGGGTCTGGGTGAACAGGTCCGCGTCCATCTCCACGGCCAGCGTGTCGAGCACCCGGCCGTCCGGCAGCGCGCCGGTGCCGTCGATCGTGGTGCCGAAGGGGCGCGGGCGGCCTTCCCAGTTCAGGTAGGTGCCCGCCTTCTCCACGGCCGGCGCGATCGGGAGCACCACGTCGGCGTGCGCGGTGACCGCGCTGTGCCGCAGCTCCAGGCTGACCACGAAACCGGCGAACTCCAGCGCGCGCTGGGCCAGCCCCGGGTCCGGCAGGTCGAACGGGTCGACACCGCCGACGACCAGTGCGTCCAGCCCACCGCTCGCGGCGGCGACCAGGATGCCGTTGGTGTCGCGGCCCGCCTTCGCGGGCAGCGCGCCCGGCTCCAGGCCCCACGCCTGCTCGACCTCGGCCCGGGCCGCGTCGTCGCCGACCAGGCGACCGCCCGGCAGCAGCGTCGGCAGCAGACCGGCTTCCAGCGCGCCCCGCTCACCGGCGCGGCGCGGGATCCAGGCGACCTTCGCGCCGGTCCGCTCGGCCAGCGCGGCGACCGCGGAGAACAGGCCGGGCACCTCGGCGGCGCGTTCGCCGACCAGGATCACCGAACCCGGCTTCGCCAGCTCGTCGACCACGTCGGCGGCGTGCTCGGGCAGCGCGTTCACCGCGGCGGGCTCGCCACCGGGCACGCACGCGAGCAGCACGCCGTTCGTCTTCTCCACCGCGGGCGTCGTGTACTGGCCCAGGTGGTAGACCTTCGTCCGCTTCGTGCGGGCCGCCTTGCGCAGCCGCAGGAACACGATCGGCGACTCCTCCTCCGGCTCGAACGCGACCAGCAGCGCGGCCGGCGCGGACTCGATGCCCGCGTAGGTGACGCCGCCGTTGTCGGGGTTCGTGCCGAGGACCGCGCTGGTCAGGAACTCCAGCTCCTCCGCCGAGTGGGCGCGGGCGCGGAAGTCGACGTCGTTGGTGCGCAACGCGATCCGGGCGAACTTCGAGTACGCGTAGGCGTCCTCGACGGTGAGGCGACCGCCGGCCAGCACGCCGACGCCCCTGCCGTCACGCGCCTTCGCCAGGCCCTCGGCGGCGTGCTGCAGCGCCTCGGTCCAGGACGACTCGCGCAGCTCGCCGCTGGCCTGGTCGCGCACCAGCGGGCGGCGGATCCGGTCGCCCGCGGTGGCGTAGGTGAAGGCGAAGCGGCCCTTGTCGCAGGTCCACTCCTCGTTGACCTCGGGCGCGTCGCCCGCCAGCCGGCGCTGCACCTTGCCGCGCCGCCAGTCGGTGCGCGTCGAGCAGCCGGACGAGCAGTGCTCGCACACGCCGGGCGTCGACATCAGGTCGAACGGCCGGGCGCGGAACCGGTACGCGGCGCTGGTCAGCGCGCCCACCGGGCAGATCTGGATGGTGTTGCCGGAGAAGTAGCTCTGGAACGGCTTCTCCTCCGCGACACCGATCTGCTGCTGCGAGCCGCGCTCCAGCAGCTCGATGAACGGGTCGCCGGCGATCTGCGCGGAGAACCGCGTGCAGCGCTGGCACAGCACGCACCGCTCGCGGTCCAGCAGGACCTGCGTCGAGATCGGGATCGGCTTCGGGAACGTCCGCTTGTGCTCGTGGAACCGCGAGTCCGCGCGGCCGTGCGCCAGCGCCTGGTTCTGCAGCGGGCACTCGCCGCCCTTGTCGCAGATCGGGCAGTCCAGCGGGTGGTTGATGAGCAGCAGCTCCATCACGCCCTGCTGCGCCTTGTCCGCCACCGGCGAGGTCAGCTGGGTCTTGACGACCATCCCGTCGGCGACCGTCATGGTGCAGCTGGCCTGCGGCTTCGGCATCGGCCGGCCGCCCATCTCCACCTCGACCAGGCACTGCCGGCAGGCGCCCGCGGGCTCCAGCAGCGGGTGGTCGCAGAAGCGCGGGATGACGGTGCCGAGCCGTTCCGCGGTGCGGATCAGCAGCTCGCCCTTGGGCGCGACGACCTCCACGCCGTCGATGACGAGCTTGACGTGGCCCTCCGGGACCACCAGCTCGGCTTTCTGTTCAGGGGCGATCGTCATGCGTTAGCACCTGCCAACACCTGGGAGTTCTGGTCGCACAAGGCCAGGAACTCGTGCTTGAAGTACTTGATGCCGCTGGTGATCGGGCTGACCGCGCCGTCGCCGAGGGCGCAGAACGAGCGGCCCAGGATGTTGTCGCAGACGTCCAGCAGCGTGTCGATGTCACTGGCCGTGCCGTTGCCCGCCACCATCCGCTGCAGGATCTGCACCAACCAGTAGGTGCCCTCGCGGCACGGCGTGCACTTGCCGCACGACTCGTGCTTGTAGAACTCGGTCCACTTCATGACCGCCCACGGCACGGACACCGTCTCGTTGAAGATCTGCAACGCGGTGGTGCCCAGCATGGAGCCCGCCTCGGCCGCGCCCTCGAAGTCCAGCGGCACGTCCAGGTGCTCGGCGGTGAACAGCGGGGTCGACGAGCCGCCCGGCGTCCAGAACTTCAGCGGGATGCCGTCCTTCATGCCGCCCGCCATGTCCAGCAGCGTGCGCAGCGTGGTGCCCATCGGCGCCTCGTACTGGCCGGGGCGCTCCACGTGGCCGGACAGCGAGAAGATCTTCGGGCCCGGCGAGCGCTCCCGGCCCATGGTGCGGAACCAGTCAGCGCCGCCGTTGACGATGTAGGGCACGCTGGCGATCGTCTCGACGTTGTTCACCACGGTCGGCGAGGCGTACAGGCCCGCGGTCGCCGGGAACGGCGGCTTGAGCCGGGGCTGGCCGCGCTTGCCCTCCAGCGAGTCGAGCAGCGCCGTCTCCTCGCCGCAGATGTAGGCGCCCGCGCCCGCGTGCACGACCACGTCGAGGTCGAAGCCCGAGCCGAGGATGTCCTTGCCCAGGTAGCCCGCCTCGTACGCCTCGCGCACGGCCGCGTGCAGCCGGCGGATCACGTGCAGCACCTCGCCGCGCACGTAGATCGCGGCGAAGTTCGCCCGGATCGCGTACGAGGTGATGATGATGCCCTCGATCAGCGAGTGCGGGTCCGCCATCATCAGCGGGATGTCCTTGCAGGTGCCCGGCTCGCCCTCGTCGGCGTTGATGACGAGGTAGTGCGGCTTGCCGTCGCCCTGCGGGATGAAGCCCCACTTCATGCCCGTGGGGAAGCCCGCGCCGCCGCGACCGCGCAGGCCGGAGTCCTTGCACTGCTGGATCAGCTGGTCCGGGTGGGCCTTGAGCGCCTTGCGCAGCGCCGTGTACCCCTCCAGCTGCTCGTAGGTCTTCAGCGTCCACGAGCGCGGCGACAGCCAGCGCTTCGTCAGGACGGGAGTCAGGTTGTCGACCACGTCAGCTCCCCCTACCTACTTCTTCTCCGGCAGCGGCGGGAACTCCGCGTTGTCCGGCATGGCCGGCGCGGTCCAGCCGCGTTCCGCGGCGATCTTGGCCCCGCGCACCGTCTCCGGCGCGGCCGACGGGCCGTCCAGGTCCGCGTCCCGGCCCTCGAAGAACCCGGCCAGCTGCAGCTCGGCCTGGCGGAAGTCGGTCAGCGGCGCGCCCCGCGTCGGGTGGGGTTTCTCCCCCGCCTGCAAGGACTTCACCAGCTCCAGCGCGCCGTCCGGCGTCTGGTTGTCGAAGTACTCGTAGTTGACCTGCAGCACCGGGCCGAGGTCGCAGGCCGCCAGGCACTCGGCGTGCTCCAGCGTGATCGAGCCCGGCGCGCCCGGCTCGCCCGCGGTCTCCTCGTGGCCGACGTCCAGGTGGTCCTTGAGCGTGGCGTAGATCGCGTCACCGCCGAGCGCGGCGCACAGCGTGTTCGTGCAGACGCTCACCAGGTGCTCGCCGCACGGGCGGCGCTTGTACATGGTGTAGAACGTCGCGACCGCGCTGACCTCGGCGTTGGCCAGGTCGAGCTGGTCGGCGCAGAACGTGATGCCGGCCTGGCTGACGTACCCCTCGACCGACTGCACGAGGTGCAGCATCGGCAGCAGGGCCGACCGCGGCTGCGGGTAGCGCGCGATGATCGCCTGCGCCTTGTCCACGATGGACTGGTCGAAGAGGTCGGTCGGTTCTTGCGTCTGCGTCATCGGTCACAACCACCCATCACCGGGTCGATAGAGGCCACCGACGCGATGACGTCGGCGACCATGCCGCCCTCGCACATCGCGGGCATCGACTGGAGGTTCACGAAGCTGGGTTCGCGCACGTGCACGCGCATCGGCCGGGTGCCGCCGTCGGAGACCACGTGGTAGCCCAGCTCACCGCGCGGCGACTCGATCGGCACGTACACCTGGCCGGCCGGCACCGCGAAGCCCTCGGTCACCAGCTTGAAGTGGTGGATCAGGGACTCCATGGACTGGCTCATGATCTTGCGGACGTGCTCCAGCGAGTTGCCCATGCCGTCCGCGCCGATGGTCAGCTGCGCGGGCCACGCGATCTTGGCGTCCTCCACCATGACCGGGCCGGGCGTCAGGTTGTCCACGGCCTGCCGGACGATCCGCAGCGACTGGTGGATCTCCTCCACCCGCAGCAGGTAGCGGGCGTACGCGTCGGCGGCGTTCGAGGTGGGCACGTCGAACTCGTAGTTCTCGTAACCGCTGTAGGGCTCGACCTTGCGCAGGTCCCACGGCAGGCCGGCGGAGCGCAGGATCGGGCCGGTGATGCCGAGCGCCAGGCACGCGTCCACCGGCAGGTAGCCGATGCCCGCGAGGCGGTTGCGCCAGATCGGCTGGCCCGTCAGCAGCTTGTCGTAGTCCGGCAGCCGGGAGTCCATCACCTTGATGAAGTCCTTGATCTTCTGCTCGGCGCCGTCCGGCAGATCCTGCGCCAGGCCGCCGGGCCGGATGAACGCGTGGTTCATCCGCAGACCGGTGAGGAACTCCAGCAGGTGCAGGACCTCTTCGCGCTCGCGGAAGCCCGCGGTCATGCCGGTCAGCGCGCCCAGCTCCATGCCGCCGGTGGCCAGCGCCACCAGGTGCGAGCTGATCCGGTTGAGCTCCATGAGCAGCACCCGGATCGTCTGCGCCCGCTGCGGGACGGTGACGCCGAGCAGCTTCTCGACCGACATGCAGTACGCGGCCTCGTTGTGCAGCGGGGCCAGGTAGTCCATGCGCGTCACGAACGTGACGCCCTGGGTCCAGTTGCGGTACTCGACGTTCTTCTCGATGCCGGTGTGCAGGTAGCCGATGACGCTGCGGGCCTGGGTGACGGTCTCGCCCTCCAGCTCCAGCACCAGGCGCAGCACGCCGTGCGTGGACGGGTGCTGCGGGCCCAGGTTCATGACGATGCGCTCGTCACCCGCGGCCTCGGCCAGCACCTCGTCCCAGTCGCCGCCGGTCACCGTGTAGACGGTGCCCTCGGTCGTCTCGCGCGAGCTCGCGTCGTACGGGTCGCTCTCGCGGCCGGTGGCACTCGTGTCGGTGCCGGTGGTCACGTCGGAAAGTCGCTCGGTCATGAGTAGGACCGCCTCTGGTCTGGCGGGGGGATCTCCGCGCCCTTGTACTCCACCGGGATGCCGCCGAGCGGGTAGTCCTTGCGCTGCGGGTGGCCGTCCCAGTCGTCCGGCATGAGGATCCGGGTCAACCCCGGGTGGCCGTCGTAGACGATGCCGAACATGTCCCAGGTCTCGCGCTCCTGCCAGTCCGCGGTCGGGTAGACCGAGACCACGCTGGGCATGTGCGCGTCGTCCACGTCGACCGCGACCTCCAGCCGGATGCGCCGGCGGTAGGTCATCGACGTCAGGTGGTAGACGGAGTGCAGCCGCTGCGGCGCGTCGGCGCCGTAGTCCACACCGGACACCGAGCTGCACAGCTCGAACCGCAGCGCCGGGTCGTCGCGCAGGATGCGCGCCACGTCGACCAGGTTGTCGCGGCGCAGGAAGAAGGTGATCTCGCCGCGGTCGACGGTGATCTGCTGGACGGTGTCGGCGGGCAGGCCCTGCTCGCGGATCGCGGCCAGCAGCTCGTCGGCGACCTCGTCGAACCAGCCGCCGTAGGGCCGCTCGGACGGCGCGGCGACGTGGGCGGGCAGCCGCAGGCCGCCGAAGCCGGAGGTGTCGCCGGTGCCGGAGATGCCGAACATCCCCTTGCGGGCCTTGCCCGCCACGATCGGCGCCTTCTCCTCCGCGCCGGCGGGCTCGACGCCCTCCACGGCGCGCTCGGCGCTGGAACCAATGTCCCCTGGCTCGGTCATCGGGTGCTCACTTCTTCGCAAAGCGCTCGGAGGACGGGATCAGGGCCGTCCGGTGGCCGGAGTCGGCCAGCAGCGCGGCCCGGTTCGCCCCGAGCGGCTCGTCCATGATCTTCGCGTGGATCTTGAGGATCGCGTCGATCAGCATCTCCGGCCGCGGCGGGCAGCCGGGCAGGTACATGTCGACCGGCACGACGTGGTCCACGCCCTGCACGACCGCGTAGTTGTTGAACATGCCGCCGCTGGAGGCGCACACACCCATGGCCAGCACCCAGCGCGGCTCGGGCATCTGGTCGTAGATCTGCCGCAGCACCGGCGCCATCTTGTTGGTCACCCGGCCCGCGACGATCATCAGGTCCGCCTGGCGCGGCGAGGCGCGGAAGACCTCCATGCCGAACCGCGCGAGGTCGTAGCGCGGACCGCCGGTGGTCATCATCTCGATCGCGCAGCAGGCCAGGCCGAAGGTGGCCGGCCACAGCGAGGACTTGCGGGTCCAGTTGACCAGCTTCTCCACGCTGGCGAGCAGGATGCCGTTCGGGAGCTTCTCTTCGAGACCCACTGGTCTTCCCCCTCAGTTCCAGTCGAGGCCGCCGCGACGCCACACGTAGGCGTACGCGAAGCCGACCGTCGCGACGAACAGTGCGATCTCCACCAGGCCGAACAGGCCGAGCCGGTCCGCGGAGACCGCGAAGGGGTAGAGGAACACCATTTCGATGTCGAACAGGATGAACAGCATCGCCGTGAGGTAGTAGGCGACCGGCATGCGGCCACCGCCCACCACGGGTTGCGGCGACGGCTCGATGCCGCACTCGTAGGCGTCGAGCTTCGCGCGGTTGTAGCGGCGGGGACCGATGTACGGCGCGGCCGTCACCGAGAACAGCGCGAAGGCCCCGGCGAGGACGAACATCAATACGAGGGGGAGGTAAGGGTCCAGCACTCTCCGTCGTCCTTTCCTCGCGTCGCGGTGGTGGTGCACCGCCGACCGTTGCGCACCCTAAAGGGTGTTCTTGCGGCCTCCGGAGGTTAGGCGTGCCTAACAATCCGCAGGTCGCTTGTGAAACACTTCACAAGGCATCTCAGCCGGTTGTGAACTGATTCACAAGACCTGAGGGTCAGTGTAGAACGTCACACAGAGGCGTGACGGGCACCCCCAGCATATGCGCTGACCTGCACTTTCTCGGTGCAGATCAACAGTTGGAAGACCCGTCCGTGAACGGGAGCACACCGAAAACGAAACAGCGCCGACTCCCAAGTCGGCGCTGCGTCGGTTAGCGGAGGCCCGTTAGGCCGTTGGGGCGAGTTTCGTCGCGGCGGTGATGATGCGGTCGAACGAGTCGCCGTCCTTCGGGTCGTAAAGGCCCGCGAGCAGCTTCAGGACCAGCTTCATCAGGGTCTTGCGGGGCAGCCCGTACTTGGTCGCGGTGCGCATGACCGCGGGGTTGCCGATGAGCTTGCTGAAGACGTTGCCGAGCCGGTAGTAGCTGCCCAGGGCCTGTTCGATGCGCACCGGGTAGCCGTGCAGCGCGCGTTCACGGCTCGCGCCCTGGCGGGCCAGCGCCTGCACCGCGGACTCGGCCGCGATCCGGGCCGACTCCATGGCGTAACCGATGCCCTCGCCGTTGAACGGGTTCACCATGCCGCCCGCGTCGCCGACGAGCAGCAGGCCGTCGCGGTAGTGGGGCTTGCGATTCAGGCCCATCGGCAGGGCCGCGCCGCCGATCTTGCTCGTGGCGTTCTCCTCGCGGAAACCCCACTCCTCGGGCGTGCCGTCGAGCCAGCTCTTGAGCAGCGCTCGGTAGTCCGTGGTGCCGTAGGCCTTCGAGGTGCTGAGGATGCCGAGGCCCACGTTCACGGTGCCGTCGCCCATGCCGAAGATCCAGCCGTAGCCGGGCAGCAGGACGTCGTTGGCGCGGTCCCACAGCTCCAGGTGCGACTCCAGGTAGTCGTCCTTGGTGCGGGGGCTCGCGTAGTAGCGGCGGACCGCGACGCCCATCGGCTTGGCGTCGTCCTTCTGGATGCCGACGCTCAGGGCCAGGCGGGCGCTGACGCCGTCGCAGGCCAGGACGAGCGGCGCGCGGAAGGTGACCGGGGTCTTGTCCGGGCCCTGCTTGGCCGTGACGCCGACGACCCGGCCGCGCTCGACGACCGCGCCGGTGACCGTGGTCTGCTCGTGCAGCCGGGCGCCCGCCTGCACGGCGGTCTTGGCCAGCATCTCGTCGAAGTCCTGGCGGGGGCGGACCACGCCGTAGGGCGGGAACGTGGCCAGCTCGGGCCAGTCCAGCTCCAGCGTGACGCCGCCGCCGACCACGCGCAGGCCTCGGTTGTGCAGCCAGCCGGCTTCCTCGCGGGTGTCGATGCCCAGGTCGATCAGCTGCTTGACCCCGCGCGGGGTCAGGCCGTCGCCGCACACCTTCTCGCGCGGGAAGGTGCTCTTCTCCAGCAGCACCACGTCCAGGCCCGCGCGTGCCAGGTAGGTGGCCGCGGTGGAGCCCGCGGGCCCCGCCCCGACCACGATCACCTCGGCGTCCTCGCCTGCCTTGCGGCGGCTGGGAGTCGTCATCCCCGCTCCTTGTGCCCGTGTTCACAAAGTCCGAGGCGAAGTCTACTTGCGGGTCGCTGAGGGCTTTGCCGGCTCGAGGACTACGCGGCCGTGCGGCTAGGCGGTGGGGTCCGGTGCGGCTTCGGGCGCGGCTTGGGGCGGTGCGGGCTTCGTGCCGCGGTGGAGGGCGACCATGCCGCCGGTGAGGTTCATCCAGGCGACGTCCTCCCAGCCGGCGCGGGCCACGATCTCGCCGAGCGCGCGCTGGTCGGGCCACGTGCGCATGGACTCGGCGAGGTACTTGTAGGCGTCCGGGTTGGAGGACACGAACCGGGCGATGAGCGGCAGGAGCCGCAGCAGGTAGCGCATGTAGACGAAGCGGAACGGCCGGAACGTCGGCGTGGAGACCTCGCACACCACGAGCCGTCCGCCGGGCTTGACCACGCGGGCCATCTCGCGGAGGGCGGCCTCGGTGTCGTTGAAGTTGCGCAGGCCGAAGGACACCGTGACGGCGTCGAACGAGTTGTCGGCGAACGGCAGGCGCAGGGCGTCGGCGGCGACCTTGGGCACCGGCCGGTGCGCGCCGCCCAGCAGCATGCCGAGCGAGAAGTCGGCCGCCACGCACCACGCGCCGGAGGCGGCGTACTCGACCGTGGACACGGCCGTGCCGGCGGCCAGGTCGAGCACCTTCTCGCCGGACCTGGCGTCCAGCACCCGCCTGCTCCACTCCCGCCAGCGCCGGTCGAACCCGAGGGTCATGACGGAGTTCGTCCGGTCGTAGCCCTTGGCCACGCCGTCGAACATCTCGGCGACCTCGCGGGGGTTCTTGTCCAGACCTGCACGCGCCATGCCGGAAGCCTAAGTGACGCCCCCAACCACGCGACCCGAACCCTGAGGACCGCGTGTCCCACACTCCGGTCGCACGTGTCGAACACTCAGGACCCGCGTGTCGAACGCTCAGGTGCCGCGTGTCGAACGCTCAGGACCGCCGAGTTCAACGCTCAGGGCCACGGGCTGGCACTCGAACGTTGAATTCAGGGGTCCTCAACGTTCGACACGCGGCACCTGGAGGTTCGACACGCGCGACCTGAAGGTTCGACACGCCGGTCAGGTGGCGCGGAGGGCGGTGAGCATGCCGGTGACGGCGGCCTGCCAGGGGTACTCCTCGGCGCGGGCACGGGCGGCGGAGCGGCGGGTCGGTTCGGGGTGGTCCAGGAGGGTCGTGACGGCGCCGGCGAAGGCGGGGGCGTGGTCCGGCACGGCGGCGCCGCAGCCCGGCCGGACGATCTCCCGCAGGGCCGACGAAGCCGAGACGACGACCGGGGTGCCGGAGGCCAGGGCCTCCAGGGCGGCCAGGCCGAACGTCTCGTGCGGGCCCGGCGCCAGCGACACGTCCGCCGTGGCCAGCAGGTCGGCGACGTCGGTGCGCTGGTCGACGAAGCCCAGGAACGTGACCGGCAGACCGGCGGCACGGCGTTCCAACGCCTCACGGCGCGGGCCGTCGCCGGCGACGACCAGCCGCACGTTGTGCCCGGCCGCGTGCAGCTCGGCCGCGGTGTCGACGCTGCGCTCCACGTGCTTCTCCGCCGACAACCGCCCGCAGTGCACGAGCAGCGCGTCCGCGCCCCGCGCCAGGTCCGCCTTCAACGACCGGTCGTGCCGGGTCGGCGTGAACGTGCGCAGGTCGACGCCGAGCGGCACGCGGGCCACGTTGCGCGCACCGATCCGGTCGAACTCCTCCCGCGCGAACTCCGTCGTGCACACGACCGTGTCGTAGGACGCGGCCATCCGCGCGTTCGCCCAGTCCGCGCCCCGCCGCGCCAACGGCGTGGGCAGCAGGAACTGCTCCAGCAGCCGGTCCAGCCGCTCGTGCGAGATCACCACGCTCGGCACCCCCCGCTCCGCCGCCCACCGACCCATCCCGCGCAACGTGAGCCGGTCCGACACCTCCAGCCGGTCGGGCGCCAGGTGGTCGAGCAGCGTCCGCACGCGCCACGGGTCCACCGCCCGGTACCCGCCGGTGCCGGGGATGCGCGGCGCGGGCAACGTCACGCGCCGGACGCCGGGCGACAGCTCCTCGTCGGCGTGCGCGGGACCCGGGACGACCAACGTGACCCGGTGCCCGTTCGCCGCGTAACCGCCGCCGAGGTGGTGCAGCGCCGTGCGCAGGCCACCGGAACGCGGACCGTAGAAGTTGGCCAGCTGGACGATCTTCATGCGTGCCCGATCCTCAAGCGTGCCCGATCCTCATGCCGCACGACGTTCCGGCAGGTCCAGCACGGCCGCGTAGTGGCCGAGCAGCTCGTCGCACACGGCCGACCACGTGCGCCCGCGCACCCACCGCCGGGCCGCCTGCCCGAACTGGCGGCGGCGCAGCGGGTCGCCCAGCTCCACCACCGCCCGCCGGAGCTGCGCGTCGTCGGCGAACAGGTAGCCGGTGTTGGGTTGCACCAGGTCACGCGGCCCGCCCGCGTCCGGCGCGACCACCGGCACACCGCTGGCCAACGCCTCCTGCACGGCCTGGCAGAACGTCTCGTGCGGGCCCGTGTGCACGAACACGTCCAAGCTCGCGTACGCGGCGGCCAAGTCCGTGCCGCTCTTGAACCCGAGGAACGCCGCGCCCGGCAGCTCCTGCCGCAACTGCGCCTCGCCCGGCCCCTCGCCGACCACCACCAGCCGCACACCGGGCAGGTCGGCGAGCGCGGCGAGCCGGTCGACCCGCTTCTCCGGCGACAGCCTGCCCACGTACCCGACCAGCAGTTCGCCGTCCGGCGCCAGCGAGGCGCGCAACGCGTCGTCCCGCCGGGAGGGGTGGAACAGCTCGACGTCCACACCGCGCCCCCACCGGTGCACGCGCGGCACGCCGTGCTCCTGGAGCGCTGCCACGGCCCACGTCGACGGCGCGAGCGTGCGGTCGGCCTGCGCGTGCAGCCGACGCGTCCAGCGCCAGGCGGCACGGGCGGTGAGGCCGAGGCCGTAGTGACCGGCGAACCCGGCGATGTCGGTCTGGTAGACCGCGACCGTCGGGATGCCCAGCCTGCGTGCCGCGGACAGGCCGCGCGCGCCCATCACGAACGGGCTCGCCAGGTGCACGACGTCCGGCCGGAAGTCGGCCAACGCGGTCAGCACCTTGCGCGTGGGCACCCCGACGGGCAGCGAGCTGAACCTCGGCAGGTCCACCGCCGGCACCCGCACGACCGGTGTGCCGAGGTGGTGGTCCGCACCCGCGCCGGGCGCCACGACCAACGCCTGGTGACCGTGCGCTCGGAGGTGTTCCAGGACTCGCAGGACCGAGTTGGTGACCCCGTTGACCTGGGGAAGGAAGCTCTCGGTAACGATCGCTACGCGCACGCCGATCACCATGCGGTGCCAAGGACACGGCGGCGTGACACCTCAGCGAACGCCCGCCGAACTCCTCGCGTCGCCGTTGACGTTGGCCCCGGGTTCACCTGGAGTACGCGGCGCGGTCACTCCGTGCGGTGACACTAGGTCGGCATGACCGTCTTGTCGTCCCGACCCGCGCAGCCCGTCGATCCCGGCCTGGTGTCGATCGCGCTGGAGATAGCGGGCCGACTCGCCAACGACGCGTCCGACGTGATCATGGCGACCGCGGGGCGCGGTGCGCGACCCGACGACGAGACCTCGCCGTTCGACTGGGTGACCGACACCGATCGGACGTTGGAGCGGCACACGCGGCGGGTGCTGACGGCCGAGTTCCCGGACATCCCGGTGTTCTGCGAGGACACCGACAGCGACGTGGTGAGCGACGCGGAGTTCCGCTGGGTGGTCGACCCGGTCGACGGGACCGCGAACTACGTCGCCGGTGTGCCGTGGTGCGCGTACAGCCTGGCGTTGATCGACCGGTGGGGTCCGGTCGTGGGCGTGGTCGCGGACCCGTACCGGGCCCAGATCTACGCCGCCGCGCGGGGGCGCGGCATGCGGGCGAACGGCACGCCGGTGCGGCTCGGCGACCAGGCGGTGAGCTCGATCGTGTGCACGGAGATGACGCGGACGGGGCCGTGGCCGGGCATGGGCGAGTTCATCTCGCGGGCGGCGGTGGCGGGCACGGGCGTGCGGGTGCTGGGCTCGAAGGCCCTGGCCGTCGCCCAAGTGGCCCTGGGCCACGCCGCGGCCGCCGTCCTGGACAGCTACCACGAGTGGGACGTGGCCGGCGCGGTCGCCCTGGCCGTCGAATCGGGCGCCGCGGTCCTGGACCGAAGAGGCGAGGACGCGCCCCTGCCGGTGGACGGCCTGCTCGTGGCCATGCCGGAGGTGGCGGAGGAAGTCCTGGCCTGGTGGCAGGCGGCTTCCACGTCCCGCTAGGCCGTTCGGCGGATGGACCGTTGATCGACTAGGCTGACCGTCGTCGAGGCCACTAGGCCTCGGAAGTGGACCCGGTTCACCCGCCGGACGACGGGTTGCCGGGTTTCGCGCTGTCCAGGGGACTTCCAGCTCGGTGCACACCCTCGAGCAGATCCGTCACCCGACGCCTGCACTCGCCGTCGGTCTAACCGTTGCCCAGGTGTGGCAGTTGTTGTTCCAGGACTTCGAGATGGGTGCGGACCGCGTCCAGGGATGCCTGGTTAAGCAGTTGGAGGGCCACGCGGCCCACCTCGTCCTCGAACGACGTGAAGTCGTGGACGGCGGCGGCCAGGCGGTCGGTGACCGGGTGGGATTGGTCGGCGCCCAGGGCTCGGCCCAGGTCGGCGATGCGCCGCACGTCCGGCAGTTCGGCGGCGAACTGGGCGGCGATCCGTTCCAGCCACGCCCTGGCCGGTGACGCGGGCACGGTGGCCACGGCGGCGCCCACGCGGCGCACAGCCAGTTCGCAGCGGCCCACCATCGCGGACCAGCGGTCGTTCACCGGAGGCGCAAGCGGCGGCGGAGGTGGTGGCGGCAGAAGTGGGGGCATGAGCGGAGGTGGCGGGAGCCGGCGTTCCCGGGTGCGGCGGCGGACGGCGCCCACCACCAGACCCACCACGGTGCCGGGGACGCCGCCTATCACCACGCCCACCACGCCGGACGCGATCACGGTCCCCACGATCGACGGCGGGCTCGCGTCAGTGGACGACGCGGTCAAGCCGAACGCCAGCAGCAGCGTCATCAGCGCCGTGCCGATGAGCAGTCCCCAGAGCGCCGCCCGTCCCATGCGCCCAATGTGCCAGATCAGGCGTCGTAATCCACGGTAACCGCCGAGGTCACGGCGACCGATTGGCACGTCAGGACGAAACCGGCCTCCACCTCGCGCGGCTCCAGCGCGTAGTTCCGCCGCATCTCCACCTCACCGGACACGACCAGCGCACGGCACGTCCCGCACACGCCGCCCTTGCATGCGAACGGCAGGTCCGCGCGCACCCGCTGGGCCGCGTCGAGGATCGGCACGTCCGCCGGCAGCGGGACTTCGGTGGTCCGCCCGTCCAGGATCACGGTCGCGGTGGCGGCGGAGACAAGAGACGACTCGGCACGACGCGGCGGAGGAGGCGGTTCGTCCACGTAGAACAGCTCGTGGTGCACGTCCGACGGTGGAACGCCCAGGGACGCCAGCACGTCCTCCGCGTCCCGCACCATCCCGTACGGCCCGCACAGCCACCACGCGTCGACGTCCGCCCACGGCACCACCGTCGAGAACAGCGCCCGCAGCTTCGCCGCGTCCAACCGCCCGCTGAACAGCTCGACGTCCCGCGGCTCCCGCGACAGCACGTGCACCAGCTGGAACCGAGCCGGGTACCGGTCCTTCAGGTCCGCCAGCTCCTCGGCGAACATCACCGTGTCCGCACGCCGGTTCCCGTACAGCATCGTCACCCGCGCACCGCCGGCCAGCACCGACGCGGCGATCGACAACGCGGGCGTGATGCCGGACCCGGCGACCACCAGCCCGTGGTGCGCCCCTCCGGACGGCGTGAAGGTGCCCAACGGCGGCAGCACCTCCAGCACGTCGCCGCGCTGCAGCCGGTCCACCAGCAGCGTCGAGAACAGCCCGCCGTCCACCCGCCGCACCCCGATCCGCAGCGGACCGCCGGCGGGCGCGCAGATCGAGTACGACCGCCGCTCGTCGCCGTTGCGCAGGGTCAGGTACTGCCCCGGCGCGAACGCGAAGTCCGCGGCCAGCGACGGGGGCACCTCGAACGTCACCGCGACGGCGTCCGAGCACAGCTGCTCGACCGACGCGACGGTCAGCTTGTGGAACACCGGCCGCGCCATCAGATCTCCTTCACGTGCTCGAACGGCTCGGCGCAGTCCGCGCACCGGCGCAGCGCCTTGCACGCCGTCGACCCGAACCGCGACACCTCCGACGTGCGCGGCGACCCGCACCGCGGGCACGGCACCCGCTGCGACGGCGGGGTCAGGTTCAGCGGCACCGGTCCGACCGCGCGCGGCCCCAGCCGGGACGGTGGCGCGATGCCCGCCTCCCGCAGCTTGCGCAACCCGTCCTCGCTGATCCAGTCGGTGGTCCACGCGGGCGAGAGCGACAGCCGCACGTCCACCGCCGCGTACCCGGCGGCCAGCAACGTCCGCCGCAGGTCGGCCGCCATCTCGTCGAGCGCCGGGCACCCGGAGTAGGTGGGCGTGATGGTCACCGACACCCGCCCGTCGGACTCGGTCACGTCGCGCAGCACGCCGAGGTCGGCCAGCGTCAGCACCGGCAGCTCCGGGTCGCGGACCCGCGCGGCGACGTCCAGCGCGGTGCTCACCACTTCGCCCCCGGCAACGACCGGTGCAGGTGCTGCAGCTCGGCCAGCAGGTAGCCGAACGCCTCGGTGTGCACGCCGTCGCGCCCCGCCAGCCCGTTGACCCGCGCCGCGGGCACGTCCGCGGGCCGCGTCAGCCCCGCCGCCGCCAGCACCGCGTCCAGCACGCCGTCCACTTCGGACCGCAGCTCGGCCGGGTCGACCGCGACACCGGGCAACCGCAGCTCGACGGCGTGCGCGGTGGACAGCTCGGCCAGGAACGGCCACACCCGCTCCAGCCCCGCGCGCATCCGCCGGTGCGACTCGTCGGTGCCGTCACCGAGCCGCACGACCCACTGGGCGGCGTGGTCGCGGTGGTAGGCCAGCTCCTTCAAGCCCTTCGCCGCCACGGCCGCCAGCACCGGGTCGGCGCTCGCCCGCAGCCGCGAGTACTGCGCGACCTTCCACGACGAGAACACCAGCAGCCGCGCCACGGTGGTGGCGAAGTCACCGCCCGCGAACGGCCCGCACTCGATCTCCGCCAGGTGCACGTTCCGGAAGTCGCGCTCGTCGCGCAGGTACGCGAGCGCGTCCTCGTCCCGGCCCGCGCCCTCGACCTCGCCCGCCCTGGTCAGCAGCATCCGGGCCTGGCCGAGCAGGTCGAGCGCGATGTTGGCCAGCGCGACGTCCTCCTCCAGCTCCGGCGCGCGGGAGCACCACTCGGCCAGCCGCTGGGACAGGACCAGCGCGTCGTCGCCGAGCATCAGGCAGTACGCGGCGAGGTCGGCGCGGTCGACGTCGGGCACCTCGCGGTCCACCCCGGCCAGCGCCTCGGAGAACCCCGTGCCGAACGCCCAGTGCGCGTCCTCATGCCCGTCGATCAGGGCTTCGTAGGCGTTATCGAAGCTCATAGGTGCGGCACGTCCTCGGGGATCTCGTAGAACGTCGGGTGCCGGTAGACCTTGTCCCCGCTCGGCTCGAAGAACGGGTCCTTCTCGTCCGGTGACGACGCGGTGATCGCCGTCGCGGGCACCACCCAGATGGACACGCCCTCGTTGCGCCGGGTGTAGACGTCACGCGCGTTGCGGAGCGCCATCTCGGCGTCCGGCGCGTGCAGCGACCCGACGTGCACGTGGTTCAGCCCGCGCTTGCCGCGCACGAACACTTCCCACAGCGGCCACGACGCACTCATGCCACACCTTCCTCGACAGCCGCGTGCTTCATCGCGTGCGCCGCGGCGGCGGCACGCACCCACTCGCCGTCCTCGTGCGCCTTGCGCCGGTGCTCGACGCGCTGCGCGTTCGTCGGCCCGTTGCCGCCGACGACCTGCCAGAACTCGTCCCAGTCGGGCTGCCCGAAGTCGTGGTGCCCGCGCTCGGGGTTCCACCTCAGCTCCGGGTCGGGCAGCGTCACGCCGAGCTTCTCCGCCTGCGGCACGGTCATGTCGACGAACTTCTGCCGCAGCTCGTCGTTGGTGTTGCGCTTGATCCGCCACTTCATCGACTGCTCGGTGTTGGACGACTCGGCGTCCGGCGGGCCGAACATCATCAGCGACGGCCACCACCAGCGGTCGACCGACTCCTGCACCATCGCGCGCTGGGCGTCGGTGCCTGCCATCATCGTCATCAGCAGCTCGTAGCCCTGCCGCTGGTGGAAGGACTCCTCCTTGCAGATGCGGATCATGGCTCGCGCGTACGGCCCGTAGGACGTGCGGCACAGCGGCACCTGGTTGCAGATCGCGGCGCCGTCCACGAGCCAGCCGATCACGCCGACGTCGGCGTAGGACAGCGTCGGGTAGTTGAAGATCGAGGAGTACTTCTGCCTGCCCGAGATCAGCTTCTCGGTCAGCTCGGCCCGGTCCGCGCCGAGCGTCTCGGTCGCGGCGTACAGGTAGAGCCCGTGCCCGGCTTCGTCCTGGACCTTGGCCAGCAGGATCGCCTTGCGGCGCAGCGACGGCGCGCGGCTGATCCAGTTGCCTTCGGGCTGCATGCCGATGATCTCGGAGTGCGCGTGCTGCGCGATCTGCCGGATCAGCGTCTTCCGGTAGCCGTCGGGCATCCAGTCGCGCGGTTCGACGCGCTGCTCGGCCGCGACGGTGCGCTCGAACTGTGCCTCCAGGTCCATGCGACCGATGTTACACCTGGAGACAGAATTTGGGCAGAACTGTCACAAGCCTCCGGTCACCACTTCCGGCGGACCCACCACAGCAGCGGCGCCAGCACCGCCCACGCGGCCAGCAGGAACGTGCCGATCGGCAGCAGCGCGAGCACGGCCGTGCGCCCGGCGACCCGCGCCACCTCGGGGTCGGCCGTGTCGTACTCGATGCGCACCAGCTGGCCCGGCTCCAGCCCTTCCGGGTACAGCAGGCCCTGCGACGGGCTGTGCACGGCGCCGTCCGGGGTGGCGAAGCGCACCACGGTCCGCTGGAACGAGACGGACACCACCTCGGCGGTCGCCTTGCCCAGCCGCTCCTCGATCATCAGGTCGTCGCGCCAGCACGCCGCGAGGAGGATCACCCCGATCAGCGTCACCACCGCGCCCAGCAGCACCAACGCCCGGCTGACCAGGAGCCGGGCCTTGGGGCGGGCACCTGTCCGCACTGCGTCGTCCACCACAACTGAGGAGTCTAGGGCGGCCTCCGCGCCGGATCTCAGCGATGAGTCCATACCCTCGACGCCGTGACCTCAGCTCCTGCCTCGCGGACCCGACAACGGCTGCGCGTGCACACCAGGCGCGTCGCGGGCGACAACCTGCTGGGCGGGCTACCCGCGCCGACCGGTGCGCTGAGTTGGGTGCGGGACGGAACGGGCCTGGTGGGATGGGGTGAGGCGGCCAGGTTCGAGGTGTCGGGAGCGGACCGGTTCGCCGCCGCCGACCGCTGGTGGCGCGAGTTCACCGAGGACCTCGACGTGGCCGACGAGCTCGGCGTGCCCGGCACGGGGCCGGTGGCGTTCGTCAGCATGGCGTTCTCCGACCGGCCCGGCCACTCGGTGCTCGTGGTGCCGGAGGTCGTGCTCGGCAGGCGCAACGGGCACAGCTGGCTCACCACGATCGGCGACAGCCGCAAGCGACGGGTCGAGCCGGTGCGCAAGCCGTCGGAGGTGCGCTACAGCGACGGGCAGGTGTCCGTCACCGGGTACCGCGAGGCCGTGCGCACGGCGGTCGAGCGGATGCGCGCGGGCGAGCTGGAGAAGGTCGTGCTGGCACACGACCTGCTGGCGGTCGCCGACGTCGGCATCGACCACCGGTTCGTGCTCGAAGGCCTGGCCCGGCGCTACCCCGAGTGCTGGGTGTACGCCGTGGACGGCCTGATCGGCGCCACGCCCGAGCTGCTGCTGCGGCGCAGCGGGTCCGTGGTCGACTCACGGGTGCTCGCGGGCACGACGTGGCCGCACGACGGCATGTCGGACGACGAGCTGGCCGCCGCGCTGCTGTCGTCGGGCAAGAACCGCGACGAGCACGAGTACGCGGTGGCGTCGCTGGTCGAGACGCTGCGGCCGTTCTGCGACACCATGTCGGTGGAGGGGCCGTCGGTGCTGCGGCTGCCGAACGTCTCGCACCTGTCCAGCGACGTCATCGGCACGCTCAGCGGCACGCCGTCGCTGCTCGCGCTCGGCGAGGCGCTGCACCCCACGGCGGCCGTCGGCGGCACGCCGCGCGCGGACGCGATCGCGATGATCGAGGAGCTGGAGGGCATGGACCGGGGCCGCTACTCCGGCCCGGTGGGCTGGATCGACGGCAACGGCGACGGCGAGCTGGGCGTCGCGCTGCGCTGCGCGCAGGTGGACGGCCGCACGGCCCGCCTGTTCGCGGGCTGCGGCCTGGTCGCCGAGTCCGACCCGGACTCCGAGGTCCACGAGGCGCACGCCAAGATGCTGCCGTTCCGGGAAGCCCTCGAAGGCATGTGACGCACGTCACCGGGACGGCGGAGGGCATTCCGGTCAACCGGTACGTGACCACAGCACTGGACAAACCTCCCGACCTGCGCGGGCCGGACGTCACGGCCGCGTTCGCCGAGCTGTTCGACGCGCACGCCCGGCAGCTGCGCGGTTACCTGGCCGGCCGGGTCGGTGACGCCGCGGCCGACGACCTGGTCGCCGAGACGTTCCTGGTGGCGTTGAAGCGGCGGCACAGCTACGACGCCGAACGCGCGCCCGTGAAGGGCTGGCTCTACGGGATCGCCACCAACCTCGTGCGCGAGCACGTCCGCCGGGAGACCCGCGGCCGGCGTGCCTGGTTGCGCACGGTCGGCCGACCGGAACCCGACCACGGCGGCGCGGTCGCCGACCGGGTGGACGCCCAGCGCCACACCGAACTGCTCACCCGCGCCCTGGCCGGCCTGCGCGACGAGGACCGGGACGCGCTCCTGCTCACGTCGTGGGCCGGGCTGAGCCCCACCGAGGTGGCCGCCGCGCTCGGCGAGCCCGCCAGCACCGTCCGCTCCCGGCTGCACCGGGTCCGCACCCGGCTCCAAGCCCTGCTCACCGAGGAGAACCGCGATGCGTGAACTCGACGACGCGCTCGACCGGCTCCACCACGACGTCCGCACCGCCGACGTGCCGCTCGACGCCGTGCGCGCCCGCGTCCTGGCCGCCGCGGCCGACTCCGCGGCGCCGAAGCGACGCGGCGGCACGTGGTGGCTCGCGCCCGTCGCCGTCGCCGCGGCGACGGCCCTGATCGCGGGCGTCGTCGCGGTGGGCAGCGGGACCGGGCAGGCGCCCGTGGCCGGCTCGTCGAACGTCGAGCCGGCGTCCGCGCGGGAGTACCTGACGCGGGCGGCCGACGCGATCACCGCCACCGACCAGCCGCTCGAACCGGGCCAGTACCACTACGTCGCGGTGCACCAGTGGGCCTCCTACCACGTGCCGCCGTCGCCCCAGGAGCCGGAGACCGACTACGCCTACCTGGTCGAATCACGCGACGAGACCTGGATCCCCCGGGACATCACCCAGGAGTGGGTGAACCGGCGCGACCGGTTGCCGGGCGCGAAGTGGCTCGGCGGCACCGTGCCGCAGTCCGAGGCGCCGCTGCCCGGGCCGAGCGGGTCCGAGCAGGGCGAACGCCGCGGCGCGTGCGGCTCCTTCTTCGGGCTCGTCCCGCCGCCGCCGGGGTGCGGAGACCCCGACTCGCGCCACCCGGAGTTCTACGCGCGGCTGTCCCGCGACCCGCAGGTCCTCGCCCAGTGGCTGCGCGACCGCACGGACGGCGCGCGCCAGGCGGGGGGCCTGAAGAACTTGCCGTTCCACTTCGCCGTGCAGCTGCTGCGCACCGGCCTCGTGCCTGCCGACCTGCGCGCCTCGCTGTACCGGGCGCTCGCGCTGCTCGACGGCGTGACCGTGGCCGACGTCCAGGTCGACCTGGACGGTCGGGTCGGCGTCGCGATCGCCGTCGAGGACGTGCACGAGCGGCGCGAGCTGATCGTGGACCCGGCCAACGGTGACTTCATCGGCGAGCGCACCGTCGCCGGTCAGCAGCCCCACTTCCCCTACCTCGCGCCGGGCACCGTGACGGGCTACAGCTCGATCACCACGAAGGTCGTCGACGGGATCGGCGAGACCTCCTGACGCGCGAAGGGCCGCCCTCACCGCGAGGGCGGCCCTTCACCGTGCGGTCAGTGCTGGTGACCCGCGAGCAGCTCGCGCGTCTCCTGGATCTTCTTGAACGACTTCGGCTCGGTCACCGCGGCACGCGCCGCGAAACCGGTCGAGCCCGGCGCGACGGCCGGCTTGCCCGGCGTGAACAGCCAGGTCCGGAACAGCTCGTCGAGCTGCTTGCCGGACAGCTCCTCGGCGAACGCGATGAACTCGTCCGTCGTCGCGTTGCCGTTGCGCTGCGCGGCCGGCCACTCCCGCAGCAGCTCGAAGAACGCCTCGTCGCCGATCTCGCCGCGCAACGCGTGCACGGTCAGCGCGCCCCGGTCGTACACGGCGGTGTGGAACTGGTTCGACGCGCCCGGGTCACCGGGCAGGACCTGCCAGAACGGGCTGTCGGCCGGGTAGAGGGCGTAGACGTAGTCCGAGTTCTCCTGGACCGTGCCCTCGCCGACGTGCTCGGACCACAGCCACTCCGCGTAGCTGGCGAAGCCCTCGTTCAGCCAGATGTCCTTCCAGCCCTGCACGGACACCGAGTCGCCGAACCACTGGTGCCCGACCTCGTGCGCCACGACGTACGTGTTCGCGCCGCGGCGGAAGAACCCGGCGTCGTAGGTCGAGCGGGTCTGGTTCTCCAGCGCGAAGCCGATGCCCGGCGTCGCCACGCCGCCCTGCGCCTCGAACGGGTAAGTCCCGAACTGCGACTCCAGGAACTCCGTCACCTCGGGCGTGCGCTCGATGCTGGCCACGGCCGCGCCGTAGTCCGCGCCGAGCCGCTCCGAGTAGGCGTTGAGCACCGGCTGGCCGTTCGGCGCGGTCGACTGGCGGATCTCGAACTGGCCGATCGCGATGAACGCCAGGTACGTGGCCATGGGCTCCAGGCTGCGGTAGCGCCAGCGGGTCCAGCCGTTGATCTGCTGGGCCGTGCCGCCGAACGTGCCGTTGGAGATCACCTCGACGCCGGTGGGCACGGCCACCGAGATGTCGAACTTCGCCTTGTCGGTCGGGTGGTTGTTGCTCGGGAACCACCACGGCGCGATGTCGGGCTGGTCGATCGCCAGCGCGCCGTCCGGCGTCCGCTTCCACGACGTGTAGCCGTCCACGGCGTGCGTGGAGGGCACGTCGGAGTACGTGACGACGACCGTCACGTTCGCGCCCTGCTTCAGCGTGCCGCGCGGGTCGACCACGAGTTCGCCACCGGACTGCGAGAACTCGGCGACCTTGTTGTTCACCCGGACGGAACTGACCTTCAACAGGAAGTCGAGGTTGAACCGGCTCAAGTCCTGAGTGGTTTTGGCCAGGATCGTCGTGGTGCCGGAAAGGGTGTCGCTCGCCGGCTGGTAGTTGAGCCTGATGTCGTAATGGGAAACGTCGTACCCGCCGTTGCCCGCATTCGGGTAGTAAGGGTCGCCGATGCCGGGCGCTCCTGGTTGGGCCGCCGTCGCCGTGCCGGCGAGCAGGAGCACGGACGCCGCGGTGGCGGTACCGAGGGTCAGCTTCGCTCTCAGGGACATGCGGAGAAGCTAGTCGCGGCCACCGGTGGGCTGTACCCCCGTCGGTAGGATTCCTCCTACTGGAATGCGGTTGACACGGCTGCCTTCAAGCGGGCGTGCAGATCGCGCAATTCGTGGCGTTCCGCCCGGATTTCCACCACCCGGATTCCGCTCGGCCGGTCGAGGGCCCGGCGCAACTCGTCCGGTGTGCCCGCTTCGGTGTGCGGCACGTGGTGCGCCGCGCACAGCGCCTTCAGGTCGACGCCGTGCGGCGTGCCGAAAACGCGTTCGAAGGTCCGCTCGTGCTCTTTCGCGCCCTGCTCCAGCAACGCGAAGATGCCGCCGCCGTCGTCGTTGAGCACGACCACGGTCAGGTCCGGCCGCGGCTCGCCGGGACCGATGAGCAGGCCGTTCGCGTCGTGCAGGAACGTCAGGTCGCCGATCAGGGCGTAGGTCGGGCCGCGGGTGAGCGCGATGCCCGCGGCGGTCGAGACGCTGCCGTCGATGCCCGCCACGCCCCGGTTGGCGTACGTGCGGACGTCGCGGCGCGGCTCGGCGACCAGGTCCACGTCGCGGACCGGGTTGGACGAGCCGAGGAACAGGTTCGCGCCCGGCGGCAGCGCGGCGACCACGTCGCGGGCCACGTGCAGGCCGGTCGGCCAGGGCTGCTTCGCCAGCAGGCCGTCCACCACGTCGGCGACGGCCTTGTCCGCGTGCTGCCAGGCGGTGAGCCAGTCGTCGTCCACGTCGTGCTCGCCGAGCACCAGGTCGGTGGACGTGTGGGTGGCGGTGAACTGCGGGTCCGGCCAGTCCAGGTCGTCGGACAGCACGTGCACGACGGGGGTCCGCGCGATGAGCTTGAGCACACCCCGGGAGAGGGTGGCGCGGCCGACGACGACCACCGCCTGCGGCCGGAGGCGGTCGGGCAGCTCGCCCGCGTTGAGCAGGAGCGTGCCGTGGCGCAGGCCGTGGCCGGTCGGTTCGGCGACCACCGGCCAGCCGGCGCGTTCGGCCAGGTCGGAGAGGTCGTGCTCGGTGTCGCCGACGATCACCAGGGTGCGCGGGCCGAGGTGGTCGGCGGCGTGCGTGGAGGTGGTCGTGCGGCGGGCCGTGCGGGTCCACGGCATGTCGAACGGGCGGCCGTCGAGGCTCTCCGGCCAGTCGACGTCCCCGTCGGGCACCAGGGGCTCGCGGAACGGGACGTTGACGTGCACCGGGCCCTGCTCCCGCGCGGTGGCCACGGCGCGGCACACCAGGGAGCGCCACAGGCCGTTCTGGTTCGCCCGGCGTTCGGCGATGGGGAACTGGAGCGTGTCCAGGCCGAAGATCCGCTGCTGGTCCACGGTCTGGCTGGCGCCCGTGCGGTACAGCTCGACCGGGCGGTCCGCGGTGAGCGCGATGACCGGGACGCCCGCGTGCCCGGCCTCCAGCATGGCGGGGTGCAGGTTCGCCACGGCGGTGCCGGACGTGCAGGTGACGGCGGTGACCTCGTCGTTGCCCTTGGCCAGGCCGAGGGCGAGGAAGCCCGCGGTGCGCTCGTCCACGCGGACGTGCAGCGTGAGCCGGCCCGCCGCGGCTGCCTCGTGCAGGGCGAACGACAGCGGCGCGTTGCGCGATCCGGGGCTCAGCACGACGTGTCGGACGTCGTTGCGGATCAGCTCGTCGACGAGCACCCTGGCCTGCGCGGTGGACGGGTTCACCCGCACATTGTCGCTCAGCGCGCGACCAGGTGATTCCACGCGCTGAGCCGGACCGGGCCCGCTCTCAGCCGCGGCGCGGGCCTATTGTCCCTGCCGTGGCAGATCAGGACGTTTCCGAGCTGTTCGACCCCGCCCGCTGGAAGCAGGTCGAGGGCTTCGACTTCACCGACATCACCTACCACCGCGCGGTCGACCAGGGCACGGTGCGCATCGCGTTCGACCGGCCCGAGGTGCGCAACGCGTTCCGGCCCCACACGGTCGACGAGCTGTACCGCGCCCTGGACCACGCCCGGATGAGCTCGGACGTCGGGTGCGTCCTGCTCACCGGCAACGGCCCGTCACCGCGGGACGGCGGCTGGGCGTTCTGCTCGGGCGGCGACCAGCGCATCCGCGGGCGCAGCGGCTACCAGTACGCGTCGGGCGAGACGGCGGACACGGTCGACCCGGCCCGGGCGGGCCGGCTGCACATCCTGGAGTGCCAGCGGCTGATCCGGTTCATGCCGAAGGTCGTCATCGCGGTCGTGCCCGGTTGGGCGGCCGGCGGCGGGCACAGCCTGCACGTGGTGTGCGACCTCACGCTGGCCAGCGCCGAGCACGCCAGGTTCAAGCAGACCGACGCCGACGTCGGCAGCTTCGACGGCGGCTACGGCTCGGCGTACCTGGCCAGGCAGGTCGGCCAGAAGTTCGCCCGCGAGATCTTCTTCCTCGGCCGGGCCTACTCCGCCGAGGACATGCGGCAGATGGGCGCGGTCAACGCGGTCGTGCCGCACGCCGAGCTGGAGTCGACGGCGCTGGAGTGGGCGAAGGAGATCAACGGCAAGTCGCCGACGGCGCAGCGGATGTTGAAGTACTCGTTCAACCTGATCGACGACGGCCTGGTCGGGCAGCAGATTTTCGCCGGCGAGACCACGCGCCTGGCGTACATGACCGACGAGGCGGTGGAAGGCCGGGACGCCTTCCTGGAAAAGCGCCCGCCGGACTGGTCCGACTACCCCTACTACTACTGATGATCACCTTCGAGGAGTTGCGCGCCGCCCTGAATGGCGAGGGTGGCCTGGTGACGGCACAGCCCGGCCCGACCGCTCCGCTGCGCGGGTGGGAGACCGGAGCCGTGCTCGCGGTCGCGACGTCGGGCTCCACCGGCGAGCCGAAGACCGTGCTGCTCGGCGCGGACGCGCTCACCACGTCCGCCGAGCTGACCCACGCCCGCCTCGGCGGGCCCGGCACGTGGCTGCTCGCCCTGCCGACGACGCACATCGCGGGCATCCAGGTGCTGGTGCGGTCGGTCGTGGCGGGCACCGAGCCGGGCGTGATGGACCTGGCCCCCGGTTTCCGCGCCGTCGACTTCGCGGTCGCGTCCCGGCCGGTGCTGGCCACGCCGGGACGCCACTACACCGCGCTCGTGCCCACGCAGCTGGCCCGCCTGGTCGCCACCGACGGCCCGGGGCTGGCCGCCGCCCGGCAGTTCGACGCCGTGCTGATCGGCGGCGCCGCCACCCCGCCCGCCCTGCTGGAACGGTCTCGGGAGCTGGGCGTGCGGGTGGTCACCACGTACGGGATGAGCGAGACGTCCGGTGGCTGCGTGTACGACGGGCTGCCGCTGGACGGCGTGCGCGTGCGGCTGGCCGACGGCCGGATCGAGGTCGGCGGCCCCGTGCTGGCGCTGGGCTACCAGGGCGACGAGCCGTTCGGGGAGTGGTTCCGCACCGGCGACCTCGGCCGCATCCGCCCCGACGGGACGTTGGAGGTGCTCGGCCGCGCCGACGACGTGATCATCAGCGGCGGCGAGAACGTCGTGCCGACCAGGGTCGAGCGGGTGCTGGCGGCCCAGCCCGGCGTGCGGGAGGCGTGCGTGGTGGGGCTGGCCGACCCGGAATGGGGTCAGGTGGTGGCGGCGGCCGTGGTGCCGGAAGATCCGGGTGACCCTCCCGACGCGGACGAGCTGTGCGCGGCGGTCGGCGAGGTGGTGGGGCGGTTCGCCATGCCGAAGCGGGTCGCGTTCGTGACGGAACTGCCGCTGCGCGGCCCGGGCAAGGTGGATCGGAGGGCGGTCGCTAGCTCGTTTGGGTGAGTTTCTGTCTTGTTAGCGACCTTGTTGGTTGACAGCTAACCACGCCAGGCGATTGGCTCGGCAGCGCCGAGACGCGAGCGGCCCTGCCGCGGTCACCTCCGCACCGCCGCGTCCGGACGAGGAGTGCTGCGATGACCAGGCGCTACCTGATACCGCTCGCCGTCGCCACCGTCCTGACCGCCGGTCTGGCGGCGCCCGCCGCCGCCGAGGGTGACCGCGAGTGGACGGCCGACCTCTCCACCGTGAACGCCGACGACAACGGCGTCACGACGCACGACGGCACGGTGCGGCTCGACCGCGCCGCGCCGACGCCCGCCAGCGCGCGGGCCGCCCTCCGCACCGGGTTCCTGCAACTCGACCCGCGGACGTTCGACGCGCCGGTCAACGCCGTCGCCGCGGCCGTGAAGAGCGACGTCCCCGCCGGCGCCGAGGTCGCCGTGGACGTGCGCGGCGCGTTGGGCGACGAGCAGTGGACCGAGTGGGTCGAGGCGCGTCCCGACGCGCCCGCCGTGCTGCCGACCTCGGTCACCACCGTGCAGGTCCGGTTGGCGCTCACGGCCGAGAAGGCGTCGCCCGAGGTGAGCCGGGTCGACCTGCGGGCGTTCACCTCGGTCGCCGCGTCGGACGTCGGCGCGCAGGCCGCGGGCCTGTCCTACCGGATCTACGCGACCCGTGAGGGCCTGGTCGGCGGCACGACCGCGAACGGGCACGTGATCGTCAGCCGCGACCACTTCGTCGCCCTGCCGTCACGGCGCGGCCTGTCCGCCAAGGGCACCGGCACGTACAGCGTGCGGGTGTGCGCGGCGAACGGCCGCTGCGAGTGGGCGCCGGTGTGGGACGTCGGCCCCTGGAACACCAAGGACGACTACTGGAACCCGTCGGCCACCCGGGAGATGTGGAAGAACCTGCCCCAGGGCAAGCCCGAGGCGCAGGCCGCGTACCAGGACGGCTACAACGGCGGCAAGGACCAGTTCGGCCGCACCGTGGCCAACCCGGCGGGCATCGACCTGGCCGACGGCACGTTCTGGGACGGCCTGAAGCTGACCGACAACGCGTGGGTCACCGTCACCTACCAGTGGACCGGTTCGGGCCCGGCGGGCTTCGTCCGCACCGCGGGCGATCCGCTGAACGTGCGCAGCGGCGCGACGTCGACCGCCGCGCAGGTCGGCCTGGCCGCGAACTACGCGCAGGTCCGGGTCGAGTGCCAGGTCACCGGCCAGTCGGTGACGGGCTCCCAGGGCACGTCGAACATCTGGTTCCGGATCGCGGCGGGCAAGTTCATCGCCCGGGCCTACGTGTCGGGCGTGTCCGGCGCCACCGCCTGCTGATCACGCGACCACCCGGGAGCGGGTCCCCGTTCACCATGTCGGAGGATGTCCGTCATGGCCACAGTCGCCCAGTGGGTATCGGGGACCCGCCCCCGCACGCTGCCGAACTCGATCGCGCCCGTGCTGGTCGGCTCGGGCGCCGCGCACCACATCGACGGCCTCAACCCGACGTGGGCGGCGCTGGCGCTCGTGGTGGCGGTGGCGTTGCAGGTGGGTGTGAACTACGCCAACGACTACTCCGACGGCATCCGGGGAACGGACGCGCACCGCGTCGGCCCGTTCCGCCTGGTCGGGTCGGGTGCGGCCGATCCGCGGTCGGTGCGCACGGCGGCGTTCGCGGCGTTGGGCGTGGCCGCGCTGGTCGGCCTGGCGCTGGTGGTGCTGTCGGGCCGGTACTGGATGGTGGCGTTCGGCGCGGTGTGCATCGCGGCGGCGTGGTTCTACACCGGTGGCCGCAAGCCGTACGGGTACTCGGGTCTCGGCGAGCTGGCCGTGTTCCTGTTCTTCGGGCCCGCGGCGGTGCTCGGCACGCTGTACGTGCAGACCGGGGAGGTCACCGGCATCGGGATCGGCGGCGCGGTCGCGATGGGCGCGTTCTCGACCGGCGTGATGATCGCGAACAGCCTGCGCGACATCCCGACGGACATCCAGGCGGGCAAGCGCACGCTGGCGTCCACCCTGGGCGACCGGGACTCCCGCCGGCTGTACCTGGCCCTGGTCTCGATCCCGTTCCTGATCACGCTGGCGATCGGCTTGCGCGTGCCGCTGGCCCTGATCGGCTTCCTGGCCCTGCCACTGGCCGTGCTGGGCGCGCGGCGGGTGCTGAACGGCAGCACGGGCCGCGACCTGATCCCCGTGCTGCGCGACACGGGCCTGGCGATGCTGGTGTGGGGCATCGCCGTGCCGGTCGCCCTGGTGCTCGGCTGATCACACCGGTGCCGGGAGCAGCGCGCCGGACACCTCCAGGAAGTCGCGAACGGCCGGCGAGTCGCCGTGGTCGCGCAGCCGGCTCCGCAGGTCGGTGACCGCATCGACTGAGCGCGAGGACTTGACGGTGGCCGCGAGCTTGGCCGCGGCCAGGCCTGCGGCGGCCGCGGCCTCCAGGTCGTGGTGGTCTAGAGCGGCGCGGGACAGGGCGGCTTGGGCCATGGAGCCTCGACGGGCGCGGTTCTGGCGTTCGGACTCCGCGATGGACAGGCGGGCGAAGCGGGCGGCTTCGTCGGGGCGCTGGAGGTCGCGGAAGGTGTGCGCGTGCTCGCCGTTGAGGTAGGCGGCGTCGATGAACCTCGCCCACTCGGGTTCCTCGTCCTGGTCGACGCGTTCGAACGTGCTCTCGGAGAGGTGCACGCTGCGGACGGCCGCCTTGGCATCACCGAGGGCTGCCTCAGCGCGGGCTTGGAGGGCGTAGAGATCGGCCAGGCAGGCCTCGGAGTGACCTTGGGCCAGTCCGGCCCGGCCCGCCTTGGCCAACTGCACGGCGTGATCGGGGTGACCAGTGAGGGTGGCCTGGTCGGACAGACCTGCCAACACGTGCGCACCGAGTTCGGGGCTGCCGGCGGCTTGGGCCAGGCGCAGGGACTGGATCAGGTAGCGCTGGGCCAGGGAATGCTCGCTGTTGTCGAACGACATCCAACCGAGCAGGTAGAGCTGTTCGGCGGCTGCCTCGTAGAGGGCGCGGCCGGTCTCGGTCGTGGGATCGTTCGACTTGAGCAACGGCACGATCTTGGCGGTCAGGTAGGTGGAGAGCTGTTCGCGAGCGTGGCCGCCTCCGCGCATGACGTCGAGTTCCTGGAAGACGCCGAACGTGCGACGGATCGCCTCGACCTGCTCACCGCTGATCTTGCCTCGGGCTCGACCTGCCTCCTCCAGCGTGGCCAGCAACCAGTCCCGGCTGGGAGCGACTGATGCGGCGACGCTGAACAGCGCGCCCGCGAGGAAGGTCCTGCGCTCCATATCGTGCCTCCCGAGTTCCGCGACGACGTCCACCGTAGACGGCACCGACGACGCGTACGAGAGCCCGAGACCCGTCGGTGGATTTCCTTGTGCCCCTTGAATTTCCGCATTCCGGACTTCACCCGTTCCCCCGTTGAACCAGCGGAGGTGGCGGGGTACGCGGAGGGCGTCGGACCAGCGCTCCAGGCGCTCCAGGTCGGTGACCGGGCGACGGGAGCGCTCCAGCTCGCTGACGCGGCCCTGGGTGAGGTCCAGCCAGGCGGCGAGGGTGGATTGGGGAATGGTCGGGCCGTGGGCTTGGCGGTAGGCGCGGAAGACCCGACCGATGTTGCGCGACTCGAGCGCTTCGCGGATCGGCTGCCGGTCCCAGAACTCCGGCGGCAGCGCCGGTGCGCGGAGCACCGATGCGGCGACGCAACGCCCGCACTGCGCGCCCCGGTTGTCGTGGGCCAGCCACGTGTCGCAGGTGCGGCAGCGCCGCTTGCCTACGTGCACAGCCCACCACCCCTTGGCTCAGCAGCAGATACTCCGGAGTGTAGCGCTCTGGTCACCGGACGATCCGCGGTTAGTGGTGACGCCGATATCCCATCGGACATCGGTATGGGATCGGTCTTCCGTCCGGGCGAACCTGGTCCGGCAAGCCCGCGACAACGCTGGACGATGGGGAGGCTGACCGGTGAACGACCTCGACGGGTTGAAGCCGTTGTGCGGTGAAGCGGAGTTCGCCGCACTGCTGGACGACATGGCGCTCACGTCCGCGCCTCGCGTGTTCGCGGTGGTGCAGGAGTTCGGTGACCGCCTCGACGGCTGGGTCGCCGCGTGGGGCATGGCCTTCGACGGCCGTGCGGAGGTCTTCGCGGTGGACGACCACTCCCGGCTGAGTCTCGGCAGGCCCGAGAACGCGCTGCACCTGTTCACCAGCGAACGCCATCACCTCAGGGCACGCCTGGTCTGGCTGCCGGAGCTCGACCGGCGACCCGGAGGCGGTCAGCGCTCGTTGCCCGCGCGCAGCCAGGCCAGGTAGTCGGCGACGGCGCGTTCGGTGTCGTACTCGGGCCGGTAGCCGGTGTCCTCCTGGAGCCGGGTGATGTCGAGCCAGGTGCGTCGGCCGGTGCCGCCGGTGGGCAGGTCGACCTTGGCGTCCGGGACGACCTGCTTGATCGCGGCGATGAGGTCGGCGTTCGAGGTCGCCCGGCCGGAGGCGACGTTGTACGTGCGGTGGTTGAGCTTGGTCGCGGTCTGCAGGAGGGCGATGGCCCGGCCGCAGTCCTTCACGTAGCAGAGGTCGAGGGCGTCCTCGGCGTGCGCGGGTCCGTGGAGGGCCGAGAGGTCCGGCTCGGTGCCGCGCGCGGCGGCGTGGATCAGTTCGGGTGCGGCGAAGAACAGCGCCCCGTGAGGCTCGCCCGGTCCCCAGATGCCGGAGATGCGGTAGTCGATCACCTCTACGCCGGTGGCTTCGGACAGGTGCTCGGTGAGCAGTTCGCCGATCTTCTTGAACCTCGGGATCACGTGCGGTGAGGACAGCGGCAACGGCAGGTCCTCGCTGAGCGGGCCGTCGCCGGGGACGCCCGCGTAGACGCCGATGGTGCTGGCGACGCCGACGCGCGGCACGCCCCAGGCGCGGGCCGCCTCCACGATGTTGAGCAGGCCGCCGAGCGCGGCGCGCGTGGCCTCCACGGGCTGGTCGCCGCCGGGCGGCCAGGGCATCGACCCGGCGAGGTGCACGATGCCGGTGATCCGGTGGCGCGTCCCGACGTCGAGCAGCGCCGCCAGGTCGGTGACGTCCACCCGCTCCACCGCCACCCGCCCGTCGGCGAGGTCGGCGGGCACGGCGGCGGCACGGCGCTGGACCAGCACGCAGTCCTCGCCGAGGTCGAGCAGGGCCCGCACGGTGTGCGAGCCGATGAAACCGAGACCCCCGGTGACCAGGATCATCGCCTGAACCTTTCTGTCGTCAAGCTGATTATCAGCTATACTGACGATCAGGCTAGCGATAGGATCGACGGGTGGCAAGGAACGACGGACCAGGGCCGGAGCTGCGGGAGAACCTCGTCTACCTGCTCAAGCACGCGCAGCAGCGGATGGCGGAGCTGCTCGCGGACGCGCTGAAGCCGCACGGCATCGAGGGGCGCGAGCTGGGCGTCATGCTCACCCTCGCCGGCCGCGAGCCGATGTCCCAGCAGCAGGCGGCGCAACGGCTGGGCATCGACCGCACGACGATGGTCGCCCTGCTGGACGCGCTGGAGGGCAAGGGCCTGGTGTCACGCCACCCGGACGCCGACGACCGGCGGCGCAACGTGGTCGAGCTGACCGGAGCGGGCCGGGAGACCCTGCGCCTGGCCATGGCGGCGAGCGCCGAGGCCGAACGCGTGTTCCTCACCCCGGTCAGCCCGCGGACCGCGCAGGAGCTGCGGGGCGCGTTGCAGGTGATCGTGTTCCAGCCGGACGGCCGGGACTCCTGACGAGCGCGCCTACCAGGCGTCCTCGGTGAACGTCATCGGCTCGTCGTCGTCACGCGGCTTGGGCTTCGGCGGGTCGACGCGCGGTTCCTCGCCCCGGCACAACGCCGCCAGGGCCTCGCGGTCGGCCTCCAGCGCCGCCTTCACGCCGCGGTCGTCGGCGGCCTCGCCCATGAGCACCTGGCGCCAGCTCAGGTAGCCGCCCGCGATCCGCCGCTGCAACGCCTGCAGTTCCGGCGACGCCGCGTTCGACTTCGCGTACTGCATCACGCGCCGCACGTCGTCGGCCGAGGGCTCGCGCTGCGGGTACCGCAGCTTGGCCGCCTCGCGCATCGCCTTGTCGGCGTCGGCCACCGACCTGGCCAGCACGTCCTCCGCCGTGAGCACCTCCGCCGTACGCCACGCGCTCACCGCACACCCCTTCCCACGCGCCGATCCCCGCTGCGACGCACGGCACGTGCCGCTCGTTCCCACGAATGCGGAATCACCGGTCCCACGTGCCGGTCGAGCCGAACCTCTCCAGCGCGGCCAGGTGCGGTTCGAGGTCCATGCCTTGCGCGGCAACCCACTCGTCGTCGTAGTACGTGTGCGCGTAGCGCTCGCCGCCGTCGCACAGCAACGTCACGACGCTCCCGCGCAACCGCGACGCCCGCATCTCCGCGATCAGCTGGAACGCGCCCCACAGGTTCGTGCCGGTCGACCCGCCGACCCGCCGACCCAGCACCTGCTCGACGTGCCGGATCGTGGCCAGCGACGCGGCGTCCGGCACCTTGATCATCCGGTCGATCACGTCGCCGATGAACGACGGCTCCACCCGCGGCCTGCCGATGCCCTCGATGCGCGAGCCCCGCGTGCCGGTCAACGACAGGTTCCCGTCGCACCACGCGTCGAAGAACACCGAGTGCTCCGGGTCCACCACGGCCAGCCGGGTCCGCAGCTTCCGGTAGTGGATGTAGCGGCCGATGGTGGCGCTCGTGCCGCCCGTGCCCGCGCCGACCACGATCCACTCCGGCTCGGGCGCGGCCTCCAGCTCCATCTGCTGGAACACCGACTCGGCGATGTTGTTGTTGCCGCGCCAGTCCGTCGCCCGCTCGGCGTGCGTGAACTGGTCCATGAAGTGCCCGCCCAGCTCGGTGGCGAGCCGCCGCGACTCGTCGTAGATCGCGCCCGGCTCGTCGACGAAGTGGCACTTCCCGCCTTGGCGCTCGATCAGCGCCACCTTCTCCTGGCTGGTGGAACGCGGCATCACCGCGATGAACGGCAGGCCGAGCAGCCGCGCGAAGTACGCCTCCGACACGGCGGTCGAGCCGGACGACGCCTCGATCACGGGCGTGCCGCCGACCACCCAGCCGTTGCAGATCGCGTACAGGAACAGCGACCGGGCGAGCCGGTGCTTGAGCGAGCCGGTCGGGTGGGTCGACTCGTCCTTCAGGTACAGGTCGATTCCCCACTCCGGTGGGAGGGGGAAGTGCAGCAGGTGCGTGTCGGCGCTGCGGTTGGCGTCCGCTTCGATGATGCGGACGGCCTCGCACACCCATTCCCTGGTCCGGGAGCTACAGCGATCTACCGAGGAGGTCACGCCGGCACGATAACTTCTGCGACGTGAACTCACTTCCGATCGGCTCACTCCGCGGCAGCCTCCTCGCCGGCGCCGTCGGCGACGCGCTCGGCGGTTCGATCGAGTTCGACCGGATCGACCGCATCCGGGGTCGGTTCGGTCCTTCGGGCCTGACCGACTACGCGCCCGCCTACGGCCGGCTCGGCGCGATCACCGACGACACCCAGATGACCCTGTTCACGCTGGAAGGGCTGCTGCTGGCCCGCAAGCGCGGCAGCGACCCGGTGCACGAGGTGCGCGTGGCGTACGCGCGGTGGCTGCGCACGCAGGGCGGTCCGGAGGTCAGACCGGACGGGTGGCTGCTGGACGTGCCCGAGCTGCACGACCGGCGCGCGCCCGGCAACACGTGCCTGACCGCGTTGCGCTCGGGCGTGCTCGGCACGGTGGACGCGCCGATCAACGACAGCAAGGGCTGCGGCGCGGTGATGCGCGCGGCGCCGGTGGCGTTGTGGTCCGACGACGTGCGCGAGGTGTTCGACCTGGCCGCCGCGACCGGCGCGCTGACCCACGGCCACCCCAGCGGCTACCTGTCCGCGGGCGTGCTGGCCGTGCTCGTGCGGCAGGTGCTGGCGGGCGTGGCGCTGCTGCCCGCGATCGAGGCGGCCCGCGCCGAGCTGATCAGGTGGGACGGCCACGAGGAGCAACTGGCCCTGCTGGACCTCGCCGTCGAGCTGGGCGTCGGCGGCGTGCGGCCCACGCCCGAGGTGATCGAGACGACGTTGGGCGGCGGGTGGGTCGGCGAGGAGGCGTTGGCGATCGCGGTGCTGACCGCGCTGGCCGCGCGCGACCTGGCCGACGGGCTGCTGCTCGCGGTCAACCACTCCGGGGACAGCGACTCGACCGGCGCGCTGTGCGGGAACCTGCTCGGCGCGCGGGACGGCGTGGAGGCCATCCCGGAGCACTGGCTGGAGACCTTGGAGCTGCGGGACGTGATCGAGCGCCTGGCCGACGACGCGGAGGCCACGTTCGCCGGGTGAGCGGTGGACAAGCCTTAATCTACATAGGTAGGCTAGTGCCGTGGAACCACTCGGACGCATCGGAGCGGCCACGGTCGACGTGCTGGAAGTGCTGCTCAAGAGCGACCAGCCGCGCTGGGGCCTGGAGATCATCAAGCTGACCGGGCGCCCGTCCGGCAGCGTCTACCCGCTGCTCGACCGCCTGGAACGGGCCGGGTGGGTCACCTCGTCCTGGGACGACGACAGCGAACGCCGCGGACCGCGCCGCCGGATGTACGTGCTCACGCCCGGAGGCGCCCAGGAGGCGGTCAAGGCGTGCGCGAAAGCCGCCGGCCGAGCCGGCAACCGGACGAAGGCCAGGTCCGTGCCCGTCACCCGACCGGAGGTCGCCCGATGAGCAGACTCACGACCCGACTCGCCCTGACCGTGGTCGCCGCCGCCGCCCTGCGGCTCCCGCGCGGTCAGCGGGACCGCTACCTGGAGCAGTGGCGCGCCGACGTCGAAGGCGCCCGTGAGCTGGGCCTGAACCCGCTCGGCGTGGCGTTCGGCGCGCTCCGGATCGCGAACCGGGAGCGCAAGCCGGTGATGCTGCCGATCGGCCCGTTGGCGCTGGCCCTGCGCCTGCGCGAGAGCACGAACTTCGGCGCGGTGCTGGCCGTGATGGTGCTGGCCAACCTCGGCGGGGCGATCCTGCTGGTGGTGTGAGGCGCTAGGCGGCGTCGCCGCGCAACTGGGCGCGCAGCTTCTCGCGTTCGGCGCGGCGCACCGCCTGCTTCTCCTCCAGGCCCTGCGCGACCCGCTTGCGCAGCCCGCTGAACACGAACAGCGACAGCGGCAGCGCCACGACCACGCCGACGGCGAGCGCGACCAGCAGCGGCACGTCGACGAGCACGAGCAGCGCGGTGACCGCGGCGACCATGCCCAGGCGCGCGCCGATGTAGAGCGTCACATCACGACCCAGGTGCACGGTTGACCAGGTTACGCGTCGTCCGCGGGACCGGCCGCCGCGGTGTTCGGACGGCCCTCGAACCGGGTGGACAGCACGACCGTGGTGCGCGTGCGCGCGACGCCCTGGATGCGCCGCAGCCGGCCGAGCGAGCGCTCCAGGTCGTCGACCGTGGCGACCCGCACCTTCACGATGAACGACTCGTCGCCCGCCACCCGGTAGCACGACTCGACCTCGACCAGCTCGGCCAGCGCGACGGCCAGCTCGTCGTCGTCCGCGGTGTCCGTGGGGTGGATGCTGACCAGCGCGGTAACGCCGAGGCCGACGGCGCTCGGGTCGACCACGGCGTGGTAGCCGACGATCACCCCGGTGGTTTCCAGCTTGCCGACCCGTTCGTGCACGGCGGAGGCCGAGAGGCCCACCTTGCGGCCGAGGTCGGCGTAGGTGGCCCGGCCGTTCTCCCGCAGGGCGGCGATGATCTGGCGATCAAGAGCGTCCACCGGTCACAGCGTAGGCCCACCGACCACGATGTCCGAACCGCACGCTTCGTCCCTTACTACCTCTTTACCATCACCCAAGCGTTCGAGTACCCGATGGGTGGGGTGCCACGATGCGTCCGGTACGTCTGTACGCCATCGGGGAGGATGCCGTGACCGTGACGCAGGGACACCAGGGGGAACGCCTGCTGACGCCGGGTGAGGTCGCGAACTTGTTCCGGGTAGACCCGAAGACGGTCACCCGCTGGGCCACCGCGGGCCGGATCGGCTCGATCCGCACGCCAGGGGGCCACCGCAGGTTCCGCGAGTCCGAGGTCCAGCAGTTGTTGTCCCAGCTGACGACGGAGGCGACCGAACCCGTCCGACACTGACGACGTGCACCTCCGGGACACGGGTAATCTCGTGGCAAAGGAGGTGGCGACCATGCTCTACCTGCTCGCGGTGATCGGTGCGCTCACCATCGCCGTGCTGCTGTGGCGTGCGTTCGGACCGAACCGGGTCGATACCGCCCCCAGTCGTCGAATCGTGGCGCCGGACGACGACCCGGACTTCCTGCGCAAGCTCGGTGAGCAGCGCAAGAAGAAGCCGGACGACGAAGAGTGACAACGGTGGGGCCTCGCTCCGAGGCCCCCTCGTCGTGACGGGCTAGTTGTTCGGGAAGTCGTCGGCCACGGTGGCGGCGAGTTCCAGCAGCGCGAGCCTCGTGTCCGGGGCGAGCTTGTCCAGCTCGATCTCCGCGCCCTCTTCCAGGTGCGTGTCGAACGGGATCCGCACCACGGCGCGGCAGCGCTGGGCGAAGTGCGCGGCCAGCTTGTCCAGGTCGACCTTGCCCGAGCCGGGCCGCACCGAGTTGATCACCGCGACGGACTTCGCGACCAGGTCGCGGTAGCCGTGCGCGTCGAGCCAGTCGAGCGTCGCCGCCGACGTCTGCGCGCCGTCCACCGAGCCGGACGACACCAGCACCAGCGAGTCGGCCTGGTCGAGCACGCCCTTCATGGCCGAGTGCATCAAGCCGGTGCCGCAGTCGGTGAGCACGATGTTGTAGAACAGCTCCAGCAACGAGATCGTGCGCAGGTAGTCGAGGTCGCTGAACGCCTCCGACACGGCCGGGTCCTGCTCGGACGCCAGCACTTCGAGGCGGCTGGGCGACTGCGAGGTGTACGCGCGCACGTCGCTGTACCGGGTGATCTTCGACGCGTCGCGCAGCAGGTGCCGCACCGTCGCCGTGGTCTCCCTGGGCACCTTCAGCGCCAGCGTGCCGCGGTCGGGGTTGGCGTCCACCGCGATGACCCGGTCGCCGCGCAGCGAGGAGAACGTCGAGCCGAGCGTGGTCGTCGTCGTGGTCTTGCCGACGCCGCCCTTGAGGCTCAGCATGGCGATCTTGTAGCACCCGCGCAGCGGCTGGTTGATCCGGCCGATCAGCTCACGCCTGCGGACGTCCGCGGGGCTCTCGCCGAGGTTGACCAGACCGCCGGTGACCGAGTGCACGGTCTTGCGCCAGCCGGACTGCGGCGGGCGCTTCGCGCGCTTGATCAACTGCTGCGAGGACACGTCGCTGGCGTTGGCCGCCCGCTGCGGTTGCTGCTGCGGCTGGACGCTCTGCGGGAAGTTGTTGGGGAACCCGCCCTGGTACTGCTGCGGTCCCGCCTGGTGCGGGCCGGACTGGTTCGGGCCGGGGTACGGACCGGACTGGCCGCCCGACACCTGGTACGCGCCCGACTGGCCGCCGGACACCGGGTACGGCCCCGACTGCTGGCCGGAGACCGGGTACGCGCCGGACTGGCCGCCGGAGACCTGGTACGACCCGGACTGCTGGCCCTGCACGGGATACGACCCCGACTGCTGCCCCTGCACGGGGTAGGGGCCGGACTGCTGGCCCTGCGCCGGGAACCCGCCCGACGGGGGTCCGGTCACCGGGCCGGACTGCGCCGGGTCGAGGTAGACGGTCTGGGGGTCGACGTAGTGGGCACCCGATCCCGGCTCGACCTGGTAGCCGCCCGACTGGTTCGGGTTGGGCTGCTGCTGCCCTTCCGCTCCGGCCGGCTGCTGCCACGACGGCTCAGGATTCTCGTAGCGACCGGTCACCGCTGGGGTCCTCCCTGAGCGAAGCGGATCGAGACCTCCCCGACCCCACGCGTCCGACGGTAGTCGGCGACCAGTGGTTCCACGACACTGGGTGTTCGTCCACCCCGAGCCCGTGACATGGGTGGACGAACACCGCGTACCTCGTGGTCTACGGGATCAGCCGACACCGGCGTACGAGTGCAACCCAGTCGTTACGAGGTTGATGAAGAACAGGTTGAACACGGTCAGCGCGAAGGCGAACGAGTTGATCCAAGCGGCGGGACGGCCGCGCCAACCGGCCGTCGCCCGCGCGTGCAGGTACCCCGCGTAGACGACCCACGACACGAACGCCACGGTCTCCTTGGGGTCCCAGCCCCAGAACCGGCCCCACGCCGACTCGGCCCAGATCGCGCCGCAGATGATGCCGATGGTGAACAGCGGGAACGCGAACACCGTGCTGCGGTAGGCGAGCCGGTCCAGCACGTCGGCCTCGGGCAGCTTGCGGAACCTCGCCCGGCCCGAGGACTTCAGCAGGTACATCACGCTGGCCACACCGGGCACCAGCAGCACGCCGCTGGAAATCGAGATCACCGACACGTGCACCACGAGCCAGTACGACTGCAACGGAGGCGTCACGGGAGCGGCGTCGGCGTAGAGGACGGTGCCACCGAGGAACATCAGGATCACGATCGGCACCAGCACGAACCCGCCGAGCCTGCGCACCGGGAACTTGCGGACCAGCACCAGCCACGTCACCACGCCCGCGAGCGTCAGCAGCGAGCCGTACTCGTACATGTTGCCCCACGGCGCGCGCTCGGTCGCGAACCCGCGCAGCACCAGCGAAGCGAGGTGCAGCCCCGCGCCGAGGACGTTCAGCGCCAAGCCCATCCGGCCCAGGCGTTCGACGCGGGACAGCTCCGGCTTGACCACGAGACCCGGCGTCCACGTGCCGTCGGCCTGGGCGCCGCCGGCGGCGACCAGCTCGCGTTCCTTGGCCTTCTCGGGCCGGGCGAACGCCGCCTCGCACAGGTACAGCACGGCGGCGAAGAAGTAGATCGCCACGGCCGCGCCGTAGGTCCAGTCGCTGTACGTCGCCAGGGTCGCGTTGACCGGCATCAGCTCTCCTTCTCGTAGGCGAGCAGGTCCCGGGACAGGGAGGTGAACTCCTCGCCGTACCCGGCCTGATCAGTGCGCGCGAGGCCGCCGACCTCGACAACGGTACGCCCGTCCTCCTGCGGCGCGGCCCGCACCCAGACGCGGCGGCGCTTGATGCTCAGCGAGACGGCCAGACCCAGGATGACCAGCACCGAGAACACCAGCACCCACACCTGCGTGGGGTCGTGGGACACCTGCAGCGACACCCAGTCGCGGACGCCGTCGAAGCGGATCACGGTGCCGTCGTCGAGCGTCAGCTGCTCGCCCTGCTTGAGGTTCTGCCGGGCGACCTTGGTCAACTTGCCGTCCCGCACCATCTTCTCGTCGATGGAGAAGATCGACTGGCCGCGGCCGGAGTCGGTGCCGAGGTCGCCGCGGTAGACGTCGATCGCGACCGCCGGGTCGTTCGCGGCGGGGAACGCGGAGTCGAGCAGCTCGCCCTGGAAGGCGGCGGTCGGCGCGAGCAGGCCGGTGATCGCGAGCTGGCTCTTGCGGCGCTGCTCGGCGTCCGGCACGTTCGGCGGGTCGAACTTCGTCGCGCCCTCCGAGGCGAGCGTGACCTGGTCGACCGGGCGCCACTGGGTGGCGCCGGTGCGGGTGTCGCCGTTGGGGAACGTGACGGTGAACAGCGGCGTGTAGCCGTGGCCGAGGAGGTAGAGCCGGTCCCCCGCGGTGCGCAGCGGGCTGTTGACCTCCAGCGGGTACGGCCGCCAGGTGCCGGTCTCGAGGTCCGCGCCGGACTGGTACTGGATGGCGGCGTGGAAGCTCTCCGCCTGGCCGTTGTGCAGGAACGTGGCGTCGAAGTCGTCGACCTTCACGCAGAACTGGTTCAGCTGCGTGCCGTCCACGCGCAGACCGGGGCGGAACGTGTCGTAGTTGTAGACGCCCGAGTTGCAGAACTGGCCGCCGTTCGCCTGCACGATGACCTGGCCCTCGTAGCCGAACATCTTGCCCAGCGCGAACGCGACCAGCAGGCCCAGCAGGGAGAAGTGGAACACCAGGTTGCCGGTCTCGCGGAGGAACCCGCGCTCGGCGCTGATCGTGCGGCTGCCGTCCGGCTCGTCGCGGGTGACCGTGCGCCAGCCCTTGAGCCGGCGTTCGGCGTGCTCGATGACCGCCTGCGGTGACGAGGTGGTGTCGGCCGACGCGTGGTGCGGCATGCGGGCCAGGTTGCGCGGCGTGAGCACCGGCTTGGCCCGCATCTGCTTGAAGTACTCCCACGTGCGCGGGAGCAGGCAGCCCACCAGGGACACGAACAGCAGCACGTAGATCGCGGAGAACCAGAAGCTCGCGTAGACGTCGAAGAACTGCAGCTCGTCCAGCAGCCGGCCCCACCAGCCGTGCTCGGCGATGTACTCGTCGACCTTGAACGAGTTCAGCGAGCGCTGCGGCAGCAACGCGCCCGGCATCGCGCCGAGGGCGAGCAGGAAGAGCAGGGTCAACGCGGTGCGCATGGCCGTCAGGCCGCGCCACGTGTTGCGCAGGAAGGCGAGGATGGTGCGCACTACAACGGCAGTTTCAGGTCGTTGATGACGGCGTCGCGCAGCCAGTTGACGAACTCGCCCCACAGGCCGGTGACCAGGGCGACGCCGACGGCCATCAGCAGCACGCCGCCGAACACCTGCACCTGGCGGACGTGCGAGCGCAGCCAGCCGGTCGTCCGGACCGCCCAGCGCGCGCCGAGCGCGATGAGGATGAACGGCAGGCCGAGGCCGAGGCAGTAGGCGAGCACGAGGACCGCGCCGCGGGCGGTGGTCGAGCCGACCTCGGTGCTGCGGGTCAACGCCAGCACGCCGGTCAGCGTCGGGCCCAGGCACGGCGTCCAGCCGAGCGCGAACACGCCGCCCAGCAGCGGCGCGCCGAACAGGCCCGCGCGGGGCGTGCGGTGGACGCGGACGTCGCGCTGGAGGGCGGGGACGAGCCCGATGAACACCAGTCCCATGGCGATGGTGATGACGCCGCCGACGCGCTGGAGCAGGTCGCCCTGGACCCAGAACAGGTCGGTCAGCCCGAGCACCACGAACGACATCAGCGCGAACACGATCGTGAAGCCGAGCACGAACAGCAGCGCGGCGCCCGCGACCCGCCAGCGGCCGGTCTTCCTCGCCTCGCCGTCCTGGACCGCCGGTGCGTCCGCGCCGACGAGGCCCGCGAGGTACGCGAGGTAGCCGGGGACCAGCGGGACGACGCACGGCGAGGCGAACGAGATCGCCCCGGCCAGCACCGCCACACCGGTCGCGAGCAGGATCGGGCCGGAGGTGGCCAGATCGGTCGGGTTCACGCGTTCAGGGTAGGTATCCACCACTTGACGCCGCGCACCGGCATCCCTTACGGGCGACCCAGATCACAAGCCGGCGGTGGTCTGGTTGGCCTCACGGCAGAGGTCACGCGGAGGCCCATTACCCATCTCAGTGAATGTTTAAACCCGACCATCAACCCTTGTGGGTTAGTGGTCAACTCCATAGCGTGACTTTCATGCGCGCACACCGGCTCACCTTGCCCGTGCTGGCCGTCGCCTTCGCCGTCGTCGCCGCTCCCCTGCCCGGCGGCGCCGCGGAGTCCGGCGGTCCCGGCGTGGAGTGGGTGGAGGTCTTCTCACCGGACGGCACGATCTCGCGGACGCCCGTGCCGGTCGCCGTCGAGACCAGGGCCGCGCCCGAGGCGGTCGCCGCCGACGTGGTGGCCATCCAGGAGACCGGCGCGCCCGACCAGCGGTTCGACCTGGTCTTCGTCGGCGACGGCTACACGGCCACCGAGATCGGCGTCTTCCACGACCACGTGGTGAGCAAGTGGACGGAGCTGGCCGCCGTCGAGCCGTTCCGGTCCTACCGCCAGTACTTCAACGTCTGGCAGGTCAACGTCGTGTCGAACGAGTCCGGCGTGGACCACGACCCGACCCTGGGCACGGCCCGCGACACGGCTCTCGACATGGGCTTCTGGTGCCAGGGCCGCGACACCCAGACCGAGCGCCTGCTGTGCGTGAACCAGACCAAGGCAGGCCAGTTCGGCGCGCTCGCGCCGCAGGCCGACCAGGTCATCGCGCTCGGCAACACCGCGAAGTACGGCGGCGCGGGCGGCGGCGTGGCGACCGCGGCGGGCGCGAACGACCAGGCCGGGCAGATCGCCGTGCACGAGCTGGGCCACTCGATCGGCAAGCTGGCCGACGAGTACGACTACCCGTACGACCAGTACAGCGGCGCGGAGCCGACCGAGGTCAACGTGACCGCGGACCCGACCGGCGCGAAGTGGTCGGCCTACCTCGGCCAGACGTCGCCCGACGGCGGCGTGGTCGGCGCGTACGAGGGCGCCCGGTACTACAAGCTCGGCCTGTACCGACCGACCGACAACTCGATCATGCGCACGCTCGGCCGGGAGTTCAACCTGATCGGCCGGGACGCGATGATCGACGCGTTCAAGGCGAAGGTGCCCGAGCTGCGGTGACCGTCAGGACTCCGCGGCCAGGTCCTTGACCAGCGGCACCAGGTCCGAGGCGATCACGGCGCCGAGGAACGCCGCCGCCACCCGGTGCTGCTTGTCCAGCACGAACGTGGACGGCACGGCGTTGGGCGGCACCCCGCGGAACGCCAGCATCGCCCGGCCCGACTCGTCGTAGATCGACGGGTAGCTGAGCTTCCGGTTGGCCATGAAGTCCCGGGGCGACTCGGTCGAGCTCTCCTTGACGTCCACGCCCAGCACCTGCACGCCGAGCGGCCCGGTCTCGTCCTGCACCTTCTGCAGCTCGGGGGCCTCGGTCCGGCACGGCCCGCACCACGCGCCCCAGATGTTGACGATCACGACCTTGCCCGCGTAGTCGTCCAGGGAGACGGTCTTGCCGTCCTCCATCAGACTCGGCCCGGCCAGCCCCTTGACGCTCTTGCGCTCGTCGCCGTCGTAGCGCAGCTTCGTCTCGCCGTTGGGCGCGACGAGCTGGAACTCCGAACCGGCCACCACCGCGTCGTCACCGGTCGTGCAGCCGGTGAGGAGCAGGAGCGCCACCGCGAGGCTTGCGAGGGGAGAAAGGGCCCTCATGCCCCGGTCACCCTCGGGTTCGTCGCGCCGACCGGCTCGGTGTAGACGACCCGGACCAGCTGCTCGCCCTCGAACACGAGGCTCGTCAACGACGCCAGCGAGCACTCGCGGCGCCGCGGGTCGTGCCACATCCGCTTGCCCTCCAGGAACCGCCGCAGCGTCCAGATCGGCAGCTGGTGCGACACGCACACGGCCTCGTGGCCCTCGGCCACCGACCGGGCCCGCTGCACCGCGCCGAGCATCCGGTGCGCGATCTCCAGGTACGGCTCGCCCCACGACGGCCGGAACGGGTTGACCAGCTTGGGCCAGTGCTTGGGCGAGCGCAGCGCGCCGTCGCCGACGGCCACCTTCAGGCCCTCGAACTTGTTGTCGGCCTCGATCAGCCGCGCGTCGGTGTCCAGTTCGAGGCGGTGCGAGTCGGCGATCGGCGACGCGGTCTGCTGCGCCCGGTCCAGCGGGGAGGCCACGACGTGCGAGATGTCGTGGTCGGCCAGGTGCTCGGCCACGGTCAGCGCCTGCTTCTGGCCCCGTTCGGACAGCTTGAAGCCGGGCAGGCGGCCGTAGAGGATGCCGGTCGGGTTGTGCACCTCGCCGTGCCGCAGCATGTGGACGACTGTTCGGCTCACTGGGTCGCCTCCGCGGCGGCGCGGGCGGCGTGCGGCAGGGCGTCGGCGATGACCTCGAAGTCGTCGTCGGTCATGGCCGCGTTGACGAACCACGCCTCGAAGGCGCTCGGCGGCGCGTACACCCCGCGGTCGAGCAGGGCGTGGAAGAACGCTGGGAAGCGCCACGTGTCAGCTCGCTGGGCGCCCGCGTAGTCGGTGACATCGGCGTCGGTGAAGAACACGCTGACCAGGTTGCCGGCGAACTGGACGCGGTGCGCGACGCCCGCTTCGGTGAGCGCGGCGGTGAACAGCGCGCCCAGGCGCGTGGCGTTGGCGTCCAGGGTGCGGTAGACGTCGTCGGTGGCGGCGCGGAGCGTGGCCAGGCCCGCCGCCACCGCGACCGGGTTACCGGACAGCGTGCCCGCCTGGTAGACGGGGCCGGCCGGGGCGAGCTTCGACATCACGTCGGTCCGGCCGCCGAACGCCGCCGCGGGCAGGCCGCCGGACATGACCTTGCCGAACGTGTAGAGGTCGCCCGCCACGTTCTCCAGGCCGTACCAGCCGGCGCGGGACACCCGGAAGCCGGTCATGACCTCGTCCATGATCAGCAGCGCGCCGTGGTCCTGGCAGAGCTGCTTGAGCTCGGCGTTGTGCCGGGGTGCGATCGCGCCCATGTTGCCCGCCGCGGCCTCGGTGATCACGCAGGCGATCTCGTCGGGGTGGTCGGCGAACGCCTGGCGGACGGCCTCCAGGTCGTTGTAGGGCAGCACGAGGGTGTCGGCCGCCTGCGCGCCGGTGACGCCGGGCGAGGTGGGCAGGCCGAGGGTGGCGACCCCGGAGCCCGCCTGGGCGAGCAGCGCGTCCACGTGGCCGTGGTAGCAGCCGGCGAACTTGACGATCTTGCGGCGCCCGGTGAAGCCGCGGGCCAGCCGGATCGCGCTCATGGTGGCTTCGGTGCCGGAGTTGACCAGCCGGACCTGGTGCACGGGGGCGACCCGGTCGATGATCTCCTCGGCCAGCTCGATCTCGCCCTCGGTGGGCGTGCCGAACGACAGGCCGTGCACGGCCGCCTCGCGGACGGCGTGGACCACGTCCGGGTGGGCGTGCCCGAGGATCATCGGGCCCCACGACGACACCAGGTCGACGTACCGGTTGCCGTCGGCGTCCCACAGGTGCGGGCCCTCGCCGCGCACCATGAACCTCGGCGTGCCGCCGACCGAGTGGAATGCCCGCACCGGGGAGTTCACGCCACCGGGGATCACCGCCGCCGCGCGCTCGAACAGTGCCTGGGATCGCGTCGCTGTCACGTCGTCCAGTCTCACACGTCGGGTTCTTCGCCCTGCTCCCGACCACGGGTGCGCACGGCGAGCACGGTCTGGCGCACGGCGTCGAGCAGCAGCACGCCCGCGATCGTGACCAGGCCGACGGACGCGCCGATCCAGTTGCCCTTGAAGCGGGTCGACTCCAGCGGCGGGTGGTCGGGCAGGGGGTAGCTGTAGTGCACGACGCCCCGGTTCCAGCACCACACGGCGAACGGCACGAGCAGTGCGATGAGCACCACTTCGCCGACCGCGATGAGCGCGCGTCTCGGCTGGTGCAGCGCGGGCGCGCCGGGTTCCGGCTCGGGTTCCGGCACGGTCTCGGTCTCGACGGTGGCCGCAGTCACGTCCGTCAGCCTCTCACGTCCGGGCCCGTCGTCACTCTTGCGTGGCACTGTGCCCACCGCCACTGCCGCTCGGCCCGCCACGGCGGGTGCTCAGCAGCTTCACGATCGCGGCCCGGAGCGCGTCGGCGTCGCGTGCCCAGCCCATCACCACCGTGCCGTCGGCGAGCCGGATCGGCACCGGCTCCGTGCCGCGGGGCAGCGACCAGGCGCCGCCGAGCACCTTCGCGCCCGCACGCGGCTCGACGCCCTCGACCTCGGCGACGTCGCGCAGGGGCAGTTCCTCGCGGCCCTGGTGGAGGGCGGCGGGCGTGAGGCGCACGGCGAACAGGCGACGGCGGCCCTGCACCCAGAGCGCGGTGGGCAGGAGCAGGAGCAGCGCGACGACGAGCCACAGGAGCGGCCGGGTGGAGCCGGTCAGCCCTTCGACGCCGAACCCGAGCACGGCGAACACCGGTCCCCACAGCAGCGGCCACCAGGACGTGCCCGTTTCGGTGTACAGGGTCGGCTGGTCCACGCTCGGCTGCTCCACGGTCGTGCTAGCCCAGGTTGCCGGAGAAGTACTGCCTCGTGCCGGGCAGGAAGCTGAAGACGGACGCGGCGGCGGGCAGCGCCAGCCGCAGCACGATCACCACCCAGGTGAGCGGACCGGTGTCGCCGTCGCGGGCCGCGACGATCGCGGCGGCCAGCGCGAGGATGCCGATGACCAGCGCGCCGCCGCACAGGCCGAGCCGCGCGTGGTAGTTCCCGCCGAGCAGGAGGACGGCCCCCCAGACGCACGCGATGGCCAGGCACGTGCTCGCGAACAAGGCCATGATCGACCCGAAACCGGCGATCGTGCCGTCTTCGTCGAGCGTGCGCACGACCGAGCCGACCGGCCAGGAGAGCGCGGTCAGGATCCAGAGGACGAACGAGACGACGACGGCGGTGGGTCGGACCAGCGCGGTGGTGTGCTGGTCGACGTTGCGCATCTGCCCGGGGTACGGGGACTGGAACGGCGGCTGCGGGCCCGCTTGCGGGTACTCGACTGGCCGCATCGGCTGGCTGTACGGGTCGAACGGCGGCTGCGTCATCTCGTCACCGACCTGGTGTAGGCGTTCGACGCGGGCAGGTACATCGCCACGAACCCGAGCGCGCAGACACCGAGGAACGCCCACGACCACACCACGCCGACCACCCAGTCCACGTGCGGCAGGCCGCCGGAGGCGAACCCGAGCATCGCGAGGAGCCCGAAGGCGCCGACCGGCAGGCTGAGGGCGGTGAGCAGGATGCGCGCCCAGTTCCGGCCCGAGCGGAGCTTGGCCGCGGCGATCACGAACGGCACGGACAGCACCGCGAGCCCGAGCGCGAACAGCACCGGCGTCAGCCGCGCGGCCACGTCCGCCTCGCCCCTGGTCAACGAGTCGCCCTCGGCCGCGGAGTCGCGCACGAGGTCGGCCGCCAGCCCGTCGATCCCGGTGTAGAACACGCCGGGCAGCGCGATGACGACGAGCACGGCGCCCGCGATCCAGCACCAGGAGGCGACGGTGGCGGTGACCGGGCGGCGCGGCGCGTAGTCGTCCGGGCCGACCGGCGGCATGGGCGCGGGCAGCTGGAAGCCGGGCGGCAGGGGCGCGTCGGCCTGCCCCTGGCCCGGCAGGTCCACGTGGTGGAAGGGCGAGGCGAACGGATCCGGTTCGGGCATGGGGTTCTCCGCAGGGGTCAGTGCTGCTTCACCCACTGTGCCGTACCGGGGAGCCACGTGAACGCCAAACCGACAGCGATCAGCAGCAACGTCACCAGGTTCACCGCGCTGGCACCCGGCAGCACGATCCACAGCACGTGCAGCACGGCCACGCCGGTGAGCACACCGCGTGACCACCGCCTGCCCTGCCGCAGGAGCCGGCCGAACAGGCCGTAGCCGACCGTGAAGACCAGCGCGACGACGGTCAGCTGGACGAGCAGCCCCGACACGGCGGCCGGGTCGTCGCCTGCACGGGCGGCGGCCTGCTCGAACTCGTCCCGGCGCAGCCACAGCACGACGTTCTCCAGCACCAGGAACACGCCGAGGGCGAGCCACACCGCGACCGCGCCGCGCACCACCGCGGGCGGCTGCCCGGTCATCCGGCCCGTTTCACCGAGTCGAAGTAGGCCTTCGAGGCGGGCAGGTACAGCGTCACCACGGCCGCGGCCACGACCAGCACGATGACCAGGCCGACCAGCGAGAACCCGATCAGGTGGTAGAGGAACACCGCCGCGCCGAGCACGGTCAGCGCGATCCGCGCCCAGTTGCGGCCCGCCCGGGCCTTCATCGCGAAGAACACCATCAACGCGGCCAGCACCACACCGATGATCACGAGGAACACCAGGATCGCGGTGACGGTGGACTCCAGCTGCTCCACCGTGATGCCCGGCGTCGCCGGTGCCCGGCGTGCCTCTTCGAGGGCGGCGTCGCGCTGGGTGAGCACCAGCGCCGACGACACGACCAGCAGGATCGCGCCCGCCAGCCAGAGGAAGAAGGACAGGCGGACTTCCTTCGGCTCCGGCACCGCGGGCCGCTGCTGCCCGTATCCGGCCAGCTCCGAGTCGCTCAGCGGCGGCGGCGCCGGGGTGTAGGGCTGCTGCGGCGGCGTGTACGGCTGCTGCGGAGGCCGGTTCTCAGGGTCCTGTGGGGTCGTCACGTTGGGAAACGCTAGGGCCCGGTCAAGGTCGTTGTCCACCGTGACAGGCAGTGGCTGCAGACCTGTGACCTGCGACCTCAGGCGGTGGGCGTGACGCCGGGAGGACCGAGGTGGCGCGGCGGTTCGGCGGGGCGCGTCTTGAAGTAGCCCGCGACCGAGGTCTGGTACATCAGCGCCACGGCGGCACCGTCGATGAGCATCGTGACCACGCCGAACGCCAGGTCGACGGCGCTGACCGACAGACCGAACGCCGCGGCGAAGCCGGAGGCGGCGGCGACCAGCCGCACCACGCCCATGAAGATCCCGGCCACGGCGATGATCGTGAGCACGACCCGCGCCCAGTTGCGACCGGCGGCCATCCGGTTCGCCAGCAGCGTGTACACCAGGACCAGGCCGACCGCGAGGAGGAGGCCGAACAAGATGCCTCCGGTCGCGGCGGCGTCCAGCTCGTCCTGGCTGAGCTTCGGCTGCTGCGCGCGCAGCTCGCGGATCAGCATCTCCCGGTCGGCCAGCAGCACCATGAACCGGACCATGCCGACCACGGCGCTGAGGATGAACAGCCACCGCGCGAGGTCGATCAGCTTGGGCGGGGTCGGCTTGGGAGCCTTCGCGCGGGCGGCCCGCGCGGGGGTCGGTGACGTCATTCCCGGTCCAGCCAGCCCGCGGCTTCGACCGCCCAGTAGGTGAGCACGATGTCCGCGCCGGCCCGGCGGATCGACGTGAGCGTCTCCAGCACGGTCCGCTCGCGGTCGATCCAGCCGTTGCGGGCCCCGGCCTCGACCATCGCGTACTCGCCGGAGATCTGGTACGCGGCGACTGGCACGTCGGAGATCTCGGAGACGGCCTTGAGCACGTCGAGGTACGGCAGGGCGGGCTTGACCATGACCATGTCGGCGCCCTCGGCGAGGTCGAGCGCGACCTCGCGGAGCGCTTCACGGGCGTTGGCCGGGTCCTGCTGGTAGGTCTTGCGGTCGCCCTTGAGCTGCGATTCGACGGCGTCGCGGAACGGGCCGTAGAGGGCGGACGCGTACTTGGCGCTGTAGGCGAGCACGCCGGTGTCGGTGTGGCCGGCTTCGTCGAGGGCGGCGCGGATGAACCCGATCTGGCCGTCCATCATGCCGCTCGGGCCCACGACGTGTGCCCCGGCTTCCGCCTGGGCGACGGCCATCTCGCCGTAGACCTCGAGGGTGGCGTCGTTGTCCACGGCGCCGTCCGGGGTGAGGACCCCGCAGTGGCCGTGGTCGGTGAACTCGTCCAGGCAGCAGTCGGACATCAGGACGGTCGCGTCGCCCAGTTCGTGGCGGAGGTCGCGCAGCGCGGCGTTGAGGATGCCGTCCGGGTCCGTCGCGCCGGAGCCGACGGCGTCGCGCTCGGAGGGGACGCCGAACAGCATGATCCCGCCGACACCCGCCTGGACCGCTGCCACGGCGGCTTTGCGCAGCGATTCGCGGGTGTGCTGGAAGACACCGGGCATGCTCTGGATCTCGGTCGGCGCTTCCGCGCCTTCCTTGACGAACATGGGCAGCACGAGCTGGCGCGGGCGCACGGTGGTTTCGCTGACCAGGCGGCGCATGGCCGGCGTGGTGCGCAGGCGGCGGGGGCGGTGGGTTGGGAACACGGCGGGTACTCCCTGTTGCTTCAGGCAGGTCCGGATTGCTTCGTGGGCAAGTCCGGCTCGATTTGACATGGGGCCCTTACGAGCACCCCAGGCAGGCCGCAGCCGGCAGGCCCGGCGGGGAAGAGCGTCCCGCCAAGCCTGCCGGCTCCGACCAGCCTAAGGCACTCGAACCCATGTCAAATCGGGCCTAGGTGCGCCGGTTCCGGATCCGTTGTGGTCTCCGTCGGGTCAGGAACGGCGGAGTCGCTTCGTCTTGCGTGGGGGCGGGAGGGCGCCTTCTGCCCTCAGCCTCGCGGCGTGCTGTGCGAGGGCGTCGACGAGGGCGGGGACGTTGGCGTCCTCGGGTTGGACGTCGACCCGGAGGCCGAACTCGCGGGCCGTTTCCGCGGTCTGCGGGCCGATGCACGCGACCAGGGTGCGTGCGTGTGGCTTGCCCGCGATGCCGACCAGGTTGCGGACCGTGGAGGACGAGGTGAAGCAGACCGCGTCGAAGCCACCCGACTTGATCATCTCGCGGGTGTCCGCGGGCGGCGGGGCGGCGCGGACCGTGCGGTAGGCCGTGACGTCGTCGATCTCCCAGCCGCGTTCCCGCAGGCCGGCCGCCAGGGTTTCGGTGGCGATGTCCGCTCGCGGGAGCAGGACTCGGTCCACCGGGTCCAGTATGTCGTCGTACGGCGGGAAGTCCGCGAGGAGACCCTCGGAGGACTGCTCGCCGGACGGGACCAGTTCCGGGATGATGCCGAAGCTGCGGACCTTGGCCGCCGTCGACTCGCCGACGCAGGCGATCTTCACGCCGGAGAACGCGCGGGCGTCCAGGCCGAACTCGCGGAACTTCTCCCAGACCGCTCGGACGGCGTTGGTCGAGGTGAAGACGACCCACTGGTAGCGGCCGTCGACCAGGCCCTTCACCGAGCGCTCCATCTGGGCGGGGCTGCGCGGTGGCTCGACGGAGATGGTCGGGACCTCGACCGGGATCGCGCCGTGGGAGTGCAGCCGGTCGCTCATCGCGCCCGCCTGTTCCTTGGTGCGCGGGACGAGGACCCGCCAGCCGTAGAGGGCGCGGGACTCCCACCAGGAGAGCTTCGGCCGGCCGGCCACGGCCGCGCCGACGGTGACGATCAGCGGACCGCCCAGGTCGCCGGCGTCGGCGGCCAGGGAGGCGAGCGTGGTGTCCACGGTGCGCTGGCCGAAGCCGGTGCCGTCGCAGGTCACCGCGACCGGGGTCTGCGGTGCCACGCCGTTCTCGACGAGCGACGAGGCCGCCTCGGCCAGGTGGCCGCCGGTGGCGTGCAGGACGAGCGTCCCCGGGGCGGCGGCCAGGCCGGACCAGTCGGTCACGCCCCGGACGTCGGCCTCGGTGTGGACGGCGCCCAGTGCGACGCCGGCGTAGGCCGGCACCGCGGTGCCGGCCGGGACGCCGGGCACCACGTCGAAGGCGATCGTGGTCTTGGAGACGGCCTGGGCCTCCTTCACCACGGAGTCCAGGGTCAGCGGGTCGCCGGCTACGAGGCGGACCACAGCGTGGCCGTTCTTCGCCTCGGCGACCAGGTCCTTCGCGACGTCGGCGGGATCGCCCACGGCGGGTCGCACCTCGACGCCGTCGGGTACCAGCGCCACCACCTCGGCCGGGACGTCCGGGTCCGTGACCACGAGCTCCGCCTTGTGGAGCAGGTCGCGGGCCCGGACCGTGAGCAGCCCGGTGTCGCCCGGACCTGAGCCGACGAACGCGACTCGGCCGGGGGTCTTGCGTGCGCGGGTCATCAGGGCACTCCCCATCAACTACGCCCCGCCGGCGACGCGGTGGCGTGGCCGGAGAGGTCGAGCAACTCGGCGGCCAGCGCGCGGCCGAGTTCCTCTGCTGCGGTCAAGTCACCGGTGGCGGACGCACGGAGGAGGTCGCCGTCCTCCGTCGCCATGACCCCGCGCAGGGACAGGCGGAGAACCACGGCCCCGTCGTCGCTGAGGTCTTCCACCACATCGGCCAGTGCGCCGACCGGCGCGCTGCAGCCTGCTTCGAGCGCGGCCAGGAGGGCACGCTCGGCAGCCACAGCGGCCCTACTGGCCGAATCGTCCAGAGTGGACTGGAGGAGGTGTTCGGTGTCGACGTCGTCGACCCGGCACTCCACTGCGAGGGCGCCCTGTGCGGGCGCGGGGAGCATCTGGATGGGCTCCAAGGTCTCGGTGATCTCGGCGGTGCGGCCGAGGCGGGCGATGCCGGCGCGGGCGAGCACGACGGCGTCCAGCTCGCCGTCCGTCACCTTGCGGATGCGGGTGTCGACGTTGCCCCGGAGGCCGACCACCTCGATGCCGAGGCCGAGGGCTTCGAGCTGCGCGGCCCGGCGCGGCGAGCCGGTGCCCACCTTCGCGCCGGTCGGCAGCTCGCCGAGGGTCAGGCCGTCCCGGGCGACCAGCGCGTCGCGCGGGTCCTCCCGGAGCGGGACGGCGGCCAGCGACAGCCGCTGGTCGGGGGCCGTGGGCAGGTCCTTGTACGAGTGCACGGCGACGTCGATCTCGCCGTTCGCGAGCGCGTCGCGCAGCGCCGAGGTGAACACCCCGATGCCGATCTCGGCGATGGGTGCGGACGAGCGGTCACCGGGCGTGGAGATCGTGACGATCTCCACGGTCGCGCCCGCGTCGCGCAGCGCGTCGGCCACGTGGCCGGTCTGCGCGAGCGCGAGCGCGCTGCCGCGGGTGCCGATCCTCAGGGTGCGGTTCACCGCTTCTCACCTTTGGGTTGCGTCGAATGGGGTGTGCTGACGGCGGACGGCGCCTGCGGGTCGAGCCCGAACAGCTCGCGCAGCGCCTCGGCGTAACCGGCCCCACCGGGCGCCGCGGCCAGCTCCTTCACCCGCACGGTGGGGGTGTGCAGGAGCTTGTCCACCACCCGGCGCACGGTCTTGGCCAGCTCGTCGCGGACCGGGGCGGGCAGTTCGGGCAGCCGCGAGTCCAGCCGCAGGAGTTCGGCGTCCACGACCTCGGCGGCACGCTTGCGCAGCGCCGTCACGGTGGGCGTGACCCCGGCCGAGCGCTGCCCGGCCAGGTAGGCGCGGACCTCCTCGGCCACGATCTCCGCCGCGCGCAGCGTGCCCTGCCCGGTCGGGGCGTCGGACAGCCTGCGCTGGAGGGTCTCCAGGTCGACCACGCGGACGCCGTCGAGCAGCGTCGCCGCCGGGTCGACGTCCTTGGGCAGGCCGAGGTCGCAGACGACCAGCGGCCGGTCCGGCGCGCGGTCGCCGATGTGCTCCGCGCCGACGACCGTGCCGACGGACCCGGTGCACGCGAACAGCACGTCGGCCTTGGCGATCTCGTCGGCGAGGCCGTCCAGGCCGGTCGAGGTGGCGCGGACGCCGTCCGCGCGCAGGGCCGTGGCCAGGCGTTCGCCGTTGGCGGGTGTCCGGTTGGCGATGACGACGTCGCCGATGCCGGCGCGGCGCAGGTGGGCGGCGGCCAAGCCGCCCATGGAGCCCGCGCCGACGATCATGGCGGTGCGTCCTTCGAGACCACCGAGGGCGGCAGCGGCGTCCGCGAGCGCTTCGGAGACGACGGACGCGCCCGCGTGGTCGATGTCCGTCTCGGTGTGCACGCGCTTGCCGACCCGCAGGGCGTGCTGGACCAGCTCGTGCAGCGTGCGGCCGACCACGCCCTGCTCGTCGGCGGCGTTGTAGGCGTTGCGCAGCTGGCCCAGGATCTGGGCCTCGCCGACCACCATCGAGTCGAGGCCGCCGGCCACCGAGAACAGGTGCTCGACCGCGGCGGCGGAGTAGTGCACGTACAGGTGTTCGAACAGGTCGGCGGGCTCGGCTCCGGCTTGGCGGGCGAGCACCTCCACGACCTCGTTCATGCCGCCGTGGAACGTCTCGACGACCGCGTACACCTCGACCCGGTTGCAGGTCGACAGCAGCACGGCCTCGGACACGCTCGGCGCCGTCAGCAGCTGGTCGAGGACCTTGCCGCGGTCGGCGTCGGCGACCGCGACGCGTTCCAGCACGGGAACCGGGGTGGTCCGGTGGGACAGACCGACGACGAGAACGCTCATGCCGTCACCACCGATCGGCTCACTACCCGCACGATCACGGGCGAATCACCACCCCGTCCACACCGATGCCGTTGACCACGTCACCGGCGGCCTCGTCAGCCCGTCGCGCGACGTGGAACGACAGGATCTGCATCTCGACCGCCAGGTCGACCTTGCGCACTTCGACGTAGTCCGGCACTTGGAGCACGACGGGTGCGAAGTTCAGGATGCACTGGACTCCGGCGGATACCAAACGGTCGCAGACGGCCTGAGCTGCCTGTGGGGGTGTCGCGATGACCCCGATCGAGACCTCGCGCTCCGCGCAGACCGACGTGATGTCGTCGATGTGGTTGACCGGAATGCCGCCTACCGGCACTCCCGTCAGGTCCGGGTCGATGTCGAACAGCGCGGCGACCGGGAAGCCGCGGCTGGGGAAGCCGCCGTAGTTCGCCAGCGCGTGACCAAGATTACCGATGCCGACGACCGCCACCGAGTGCTTGCGGGTGAGGCCGAGGATCCGTTCGATGTGGCTGACGAGCACCTCGACGTCGTAGCCGACGCCGCGCGTGCCGTACGAGCCGATGTAGGACAGGTCCTTGCGGAGCTTGGCCGAGTTCACCCCGGCCGCGCCCGCCAGTTCCTCGCTGGAGATGGTCGTCACGCCCTGCTCGACCATGCCCGAGAGGACGCGGAGGTAGACCGCGAGCCGCGCCACCGCCGCCTCGGGAATCGCGCGCGCCCGCTCCCGGACGTCGGCGGGCGCTTCCGGGCTGGTCACGACACCGTCACCCTCGCCCCGCTGAGCCGCCACGCTGGAACTCCTCGACATCCGTCGCACTGACCCGCCGGGTACCGCCACCAGCGGAGTGATGCACCCACCGTACCGCTTGTGAACGCTTGCACAAAGTCGGCGGCCGGGCGCCGGCCCCCGTGGGGTGAATTCCCGTTCGCCCCCGTTCGGGTGATTCAGTCGACGGTGAAGAAGACGCTGTGCCAGCCGGTCGCGCCGTCGGGGATCGGGGCGACGCGGGCCTGCGGCTGGGTGAAGCCGGACTTGTCGGTGGCGCGCGACTCGATGGTGTGGCCGCCGGGCGGCAGGTCGAGCTCGACCCGCCACATGCGCCACGTCGACCCGTTCACGTCGTCGGCCAGGGTCGCGGTCCGCCACGGGCCGCCGTCGACCCGGACCTCGACCTCCCGGACGCCGGTGGGCTGGGCCCACGCCACGCCGGTGGCCACGACCCGGCCGGAGGCGGTGGACCCGCGTTCCGGGCGGTCGATCCGGGACATCACCTTGACCGGCGCCTTCCGCGCCCACGCGCGGTCCAGCCAGTAGCCCCGCCTCGCCTCGAACGTGGTCAGCTCCAGGTCGACGACCCACTTCGTGGCCGAGACGTAGCCGTAGAGACCGGGCACGACCAGGCGTGCCGGGAACCCGTGCTCCAGCGGCAGCGGCTCGCCGTTCATGCCGAGGGCGATCAGCGCGCCGCGCTCCTCCTCCAGGACGACGTCGACCGGCGAGCCCGCCGTCCAGCCGTCGGCGCTGGTGGAGAACAGCTGGTCGGCGCCGTCGCGGACGCCCGCCTCCAGCAGCACGTCCCGCAGCGGCACGCCCACGAAGTTCGCCGTGGAGATGTAGGGGCCGCCGACCTCGTTGGACACGCAGACCATGGTGACCGTGCGTTCGACCAGGTCACGGCGGCGCAGGTCGTCGTAGCGGAGGTTCAGCTCGCGGTCGACCAGGCCGTGCACGCGCAGCACCCAGTCCTCGGCGCGCACGCGCGGCACGCTCAGCGCGGTGTCGATCCGGTAGAAGTCCGCGTTCGGCGTGATGAAGGTGGGCGTGCCCTCGGCGGCGAAGTCCGCGCCCGGCGGGATGGGCGGTGCGGGCGAGGCGGGTTCGAGCGCGCCGACGGCCCGTCGTGACGCCTCGACGTCCACCCGGCTGCCGGCGGCCTGGCCGACCAGGGCGGCGAGACCGGCGCCCGCGGCGGTCGCGCCCGAGGCGATGAGGAACGCGCGCCTGCCGTCGGCCGGGCCGGTGGCCTCGGTGTGGCCGGTGGCCTTGGTGTGCAGCCACCGGAAGACCACGACGCCGGCGGCCAGGGCCGCGACGGGGGCGAGGACGCCGAGTTGGCCCAGGTCGGGCCGGTACAGCACGGCGGCGACGCCCAGCAGGCCGAGCACGCCGGCCAGGACCGTGCCCGGCAGCGGCGAGCGGCGGGACAGCAGGCCCGCGCCGACGGCCGCGACCAGCAGGACCGCGGCCATGCCGAGCAGCAGCACGAGCTTGTCGTGGGTGCCGAACGCGCGGACCGCGAAGTCCTTCACCGCGCTCGGCGTGAAGTCGATCGCGGTGTTGCCCACCGCGAGGAACGGTGAGGCCGACGGCCCGACCACGGCCGCGACGAGGTGCCCGGCCGCGAGCGCGGCGGCCACGCCGAGGACTCCGATGAGGGCGGCGGTCGAGCGGTTCATGTGCTCAATTCGACACCCTCGGGACGCCGGCCGGCCGATTCCGTAAGCGGCCGGTAATCGTCGGCCCCGGGTCTCAGCGCAGGGCGGCGCGCAACCGGTCCTCCTCGACCGACCAGTACCCGTGCTCCTCGCCGTCGACCAGGATCACCGGCACGCGGTCGCCGTACTCGGCGCGCAGCTCCCGGTCGGCGTCGACGTCCCGCACGTCCCACGGCACGCCCAGCTCGCCGCAGATCCGCTCCAGGTCGGCTTTCGCCTGCTCGCAGGCGTGGCAGTCGACGCGGCTCATCAAGGTGACGTGGTGGCTCACGACGTTCAGGCTAGGGGTAGGCGCAGCCGGGCCCGCGCGAGCTTGCCGGTCGGCGAGTGCGGCAGCGCGTCGGCGAACTCGACCACGGTCGGCACCTTGAACTTCGCCAGCCGGCCGGCGCAGTGGTCCTTCACCGCGTCCTCGGTGAGGTCCGCGCCCTCGGCGGGCACCACGACGACCTTCACCGACTCGCCGGTCCGCTCGTCCGGCACGCCGACCGCCGCCGACTCGGCCACGCCGGCCAGCTCGGCCACCACCTGCTCGACCTCGTGCGGGTAGACGTTGAAGCCGTTGACGATGATCAGGTCGCCCGCCCGGTCGACCAGGTGCAGGTCGCCGTCCGCGTCGAGGTAGCCGACGTCGCCGGTGCGGAACCAGCCCTCGGCGTCCGGGCCGTGCGCGCCGTCCGGCCAGTAGCCGCTGAACAGGTTGTCGCCCTTGGCCGCGACCAGGCCGGTGCCGGGCTCGTCCTCGTCCTGGTCCAGCGGCCGGCCGTCGGTGTCGACCAGCCGGACCAGCACGCCGGGCAGCGCGCGGCCGACCGAACCGGCCTTGGGCACGCCGCCGGCCAGGGTCGTGGTCAGCACGGGGCCGGTCTCGGTGAGGCCGTAGCCCTCGTAGACGGGCAGGCCGACGGCGTCGCGCATGGCGTCGAGCAGGCCGGCGGCCAGGGGCGCGGCGCCGGAGGTGAACAGGCGCACGGTGGCCAGGTCGGCGCGGAGCCGTTCGACGGGCTGGGCGAGGATCGCCGCGTACATCGGCGGCACGCCGACCAGCGTCGTCACCCGGTGCTCGCGGATCGCGGTCAGCGCCCGGTCCGGGTCGAACCGCTCCAGCAGCACGGCCGTCGCGCCCGCGCCCGCCACCTGGAGCAGGCCGGGGCCGAGGCCGTAGACGTGGAACAGCGGCAGCGCCAGCAGCACCCGGTCGCCCGCCGTCACCGGCGCGGGGCGCAGGGACGCGCACTGCTCGACGTTGGCCAGCAGCGCCCGGTGCGACAGCATCGCGCCGCGCGGCGAGCCGGACGTGCCGGAGGTGTAGCCGAGCACGGCCAGGTCCTCGCCCGAGCCGATCGCGGGGAACTCCTCGCCCGGCTCCATCGCGGGCGCGGGCAGCACCTCGACGTCCGCGCCGCCGCCGTCGCCGATGAGGAGCTTCGCGCCGCTGTCCGCGACCAGGCGCTGCAACTCGCGCGTCGGCTGGCCGGGACCGGCGGGCACCAGCACGCCGCCCGCGCGCAGCACGCCGAACACGGCGACGCAGAAGGCGGGACCGGTGGGCAGCCGCACGACGACCCGGTCGCCGGGTTCGACGCCAGCCCGGACGAGCCGGTGCGCCTCGCCGTCGACGGCGGCGTCGAACTCCGCCCACGTGTAGCTGCTCGCGGTCGGATCCTCGCCGGAGGCCGTGACATCCACCAGTGCGACGTGCTTGGGTCCACGGTGCGCGGAGGCGCGAACCAGGTCGGCGATGTTGCTTGCGGGTGCGGTCAACGTGACCTCCTGGTGAACCACAGCGGACCTCCGCGCAGTCTGTCACGGGCGGGCGGCGTCACGCAGTGCCTCCGTCCGCGTCGCAGATTCGAGACCGGTTGCCGCTACCTACTACGGAGTAACAACACGTATGCTGCCGGCACGGCGACTCTGTGGAGGTGCCGCGAGCCGATGACCGCAAGGGCACGCGAGAACTCCGTCCGAACCATCCGGACGCTCCGCTCGAGGTGGAGTGCGGGAGGGCAGTCGAGCACGATCGAGAGCGTGGAGAGCAACGCGGCCGACGAGCCGTGGAACCTGGTCCGCGCCGCTCAGGGCGGCGACACGGACGCGTTCGGCGCGCTGTACGACCGGTACGTCGACGTGGTCTACCGGTACGTGCTCTTCCGGGTCGGCGACCGCACCCTGGCCGAGGACGTGACCAGCGAGACGTTCCTCCGTGCGCTGCGCAGCATCGGGTCCATCAGCTACCAGGGCCGCGACGTCGGCGCCTGGTTCGTCACGATCGCGCGGAACATCGTCTTCGACCACGTGAAGTCGAGCCGCTACCGGCTGGAGATCACGACCGCCGAACTGGCGGACAACCGCGAGGTCACGGACGGTCCCGAGCAGGAAGTGCTGACCGACGCGACCAACGCCGAACTGCTCCGCTGTGTCGCCCAATTGGGTGAAGACCAGCGTGAATGCATCACCCTCCGCTTCATCCAGGGCTTGTCCGTGGCGGAGACGGCGGCGAGGATGGGCCGCAACGAGGGCGCCATCAAGGCCCTGCAGCACCGAGCGGTGCGCCGGTTGGCCCAACTGCTGCCCACCTGGCTGCGGTGAGATCACCGTCGCACCACTCGACGTTCGCGTAACCCCGGGACCTCCCGGTTCGTTGTTCGGGGCAGGATCGCTCGAGACGTGCGGGATGGTTGGCCAAGCGGGATGGTAGGCAAGGGGATCACGCCGCTGTGGCGGCACAGGCAGCGCGAGCAGTTCGCCCGCGCGGTCGACGCGCATCCCGGGTCCGAGCCGGCCGAGGGCGACGAGCTCGCCGACGACCTGGCCGTGGTGGCACTCCTGCGGAAAGCCGCAGTCACCGCGGGCCCCGACGAGGCCGCCAAGGCGCGGATGCGGGCACGGGTGCTCGGCGCGGCCGAGCCGCCGCCCACCAAGCTCGACCGGCCCGTCCGGGAGCGCCGCGCCGGAGCGCGCGGCCGATTAGCGGTAGCCCTCGCCGCCGCGCTGTGCCTGCTGTTCTCGCTGGCCGGGATGAGCCTGCTGCTCAGCCGGGACGCGTTGCCGGGCGACGCGCTGTACGGCGTCAAGCGCACCGCCGAGTCGGCTTCGCTCGGCCTCACCTTCGACGAGGAGTCGAAGGGCCACAAACGCCTGGAGTTCGCCGCCGCGCGCGTCGCCGAGATCGAGACGCTGGTCGACCGGTACCGCGAGTCCGGCGGCGGACCGCTCGGCGGCTACCTGACCGCGCTGACCGACTTCGACGCCGACGCCGCGGCCGGTTCCCGCGTGCTGGCCGCGCTCGGCACGAACTCGGATCGGCGCGCCCTCGTGGAACTGCGCGACTGGGCAGGCTCGCAGGCCGCCCGGCTGGCCGAGTTGCGCGCGGCGCTGCCCACCGAGGCCGCCGACCGCGCGGACACGTCGCTGGAGCTGCTCGACCGGATCGCCGACCGCGCGTCCGCGCTGCACGCCAGGGCCGACTGCGCCTCCGTGACGTCGGGGCAGGTCGACCAGGTCGGACCGGTGCCGGCCGAGGACGAGTGCGCGGCCCCGCCCGTCGACCCCCGCACCTCGCCGACCGGCCTGCCGTCCGTGCCGCCGGCCCCGACCGACGTCGCGCCCACCACGTCCGGCAACACCCCGGGCGGCACGAGCACACCGGGTGGCGTGCCGGGCACCGGGACGCCGTCGCTGCCGTCCGCGCCGACCACCACGACGCCCGGCCCGCTGCTGCCGCTGCCCACGTTGACCCTCCCGTCGCTGCCGCTGCCCGGCCTCAGCGGCTGATCGCTACCCTGTCCCCATCGGACCGCGGGAGGCGCTGACGTGGTGAAAAGGCGTGTGGTGGAGGGCTCGGCGGAACGAGAGCGGCGTGCCGCCCTGGCCGGCGAGGCTTCGGCCGAGGCCGCAACGACGGTCGGGCCGTCCGGGAGCGCGCCCACCGACCTCACCGCCGCCGCCTTCTTCGACGTCGACAACACCATGATGATGGGCGCGTCGATCTTCCACTTCGCCCGCGGACTCGCGGCCCGCAAGTACTTCAAGAACTCCGACCTGGCCGGGTTCGCGTGGCAGCAGCTCAAGTTCCGGGTCGGCGGCCGGGAAGACCCGCAGAGCGTCGCGGCGTCCCGTGAGCAGGCGTTGTCGTTCGTGGCAGGCCGGTCGGTGGCCGAGCTGGTCTCGCTCGGCGAGGAGATCTACGACGAGCTGATGGCGGACCGGATCTGGGCGGGCACGCAGGCGTTGGCTCAGATGCACCTGGACGCGGGCCAGCGGGTGTGGCTGGTGACGGCCACGCCGGTGGAGCTGGCCCAGATCATCGCGCGCCGGCTCGGCCTGACCGGCGCGCTGGGCACGGTGTCGGAGAGCACCGACGGCATCTACACCGGTCGGCTGGTCGGTGACCTGCTGCACGGCCGGGCGAAGGCGCACGCGGTGCGGGCTTTGGCCGCGAAGGAAGGCTTGGACCTGCGCCGGTGCACGGCGTACTCGGACTCGGTGAACGACGTGCCGATGCTGTCGGTGGTCGGCACGGCCGTCGCCGTGAACCCGGACTCGGGCCTGCGTGAGACGGCCCGCAAGCGTGGCTGGGAGATCCGCGACTTCCGGACCGGCCGCAAGGCGGCCAAGATCGGCGTCCCGTCGGTGCTCGGTGCTGGGGCTTTGGCCGGCGCGGTCGCCGCCACCCTGGCCTACCGCCGCCGCGACCGATGACGTCCGGGCCGTCCGGTCGGCCGGTACCGCTGGTTTAAAGATCAAAAGCTTAAAAGCATGTCCTCGCCGGACGGGCAGATCAGCAGGATGACCCCCACTGCCCTGGTTCTGTGGCGGGTCCGTCGTTGGTGCGGGTTTCGTGTCATCCCACCGACCTCCCTCCGGGCTACCACACGTATCAAGGGGGCAGCCATC
>NZ_LGED01000025.1 GCF_001280085.1 Saccharothrix sp. NRRL B-16348
GTTCGGGTTTGCTTGGTCGCCAACCCACTTACCGGAGACCTCGCCACGTTCCGGGCACCGACACGCCGGCAGTCACCTCACCTTTGAAACACGGCCTAGTGCACGAGCGGCACGATCGGGCTCTGCTCGTCCGACAGCGGGATCTGGTAGCGCTGCGCCAGGTACGACGCGACGTCGTGGAACAGCGGCGCGGCCGACTGCGGGTTCCCCGTCGGGTTGTCGAGCATGATGCCGACCACGAACCTGGGGTCGTCGGCGGGCAGGATGCCCGCGAACGTGATCCAGTACTGTGAACTGCTGTAGCAGCCGCACTTCGGGTCGATCTGCTGCGCCGTGCCCGTCTTGCCGCTGATCTGGTAGCCCGGCAGCGCCGCCGGCGTGCCCGTGCCGCTCTGCAGCGCCGCGTCCGGCCCCGACGCCTTCTGCACCACCGCGCGGAACATGTCGCGGACCGTCTTGGCCGTCTGCGGCGACACGACCCGCTCGGTGTCCGGCGGGCCGATCTCCTTGCGGCTGCCGTCGGCCGACACCTCGGCCCGCACGATCCGCGGCGCGATGCGCACACCGTCGTTCGCGATGGCCTGGTACATGCCGGTCATCTGCAGCAACGTCATGCTCAGGCCCTGCCCGATCGGCAGGTTGCCGAACGTCGAACCGGACCACTGCTTCAACGGCGGCACGTACCCGGACTCCTCGCCGGGCAGACCGGACTGGGTGCGCTTGCCCAGGCCGAACTTGCGCAGCATGTCCGCGTACCGGTCCTGGCCGACCTTCTGCGCCGTCATCAGCGTGCCCACGTTGGACGACTTCGCGAACACGCCGGTGAGCGTCATGTCCAGCGGGCCGTGCTGCCACCAGTCCCCGATCACCCGGTCGGCGACCTCGATCCTGCCGTCGACCCGCAGCACGCTGTCCGGCTGGTAGACGCCGTCCTCGACGGCCGCCGCCGCGGTCACCACCTTGTTCACCGAACCCGGCTCGAACACCGACGTGACCGCGATGTTGCGCAGCTGGTCCTCGGAGGCCTTGCCGAAGTCGTTCGGGTCGAACGTCTTGTCGTTGACCATCGCCAGGATCTCGCCGGTCCGGCTGTCCAGCACCACCACCGAACCGCTGCGCGCGGCCGACTTGGCCGTGTAGTCGGTGACCATGCGCTGCAACGCGTACTGCGTGTCCACGTCCAACGTCAGCTCGAGGCTCTTGCCCGGCGTGGCGGCGGCCAGCTCCTGCGACCGGCCCGGCCCGGGGATGACCACGTTGTCGTTGCCCTGCATGGTGTCCACGACCCGCAGCCCGTTGCTCCCGGCGAGCAGGTTGTCCTGCGCGATCTCCAGCCCCAGCAGGCCGTGCGTGGCGGGCGGCTCGGTGTCCTTGCGCCAGTTCGCCGCGCCGATGATGTTCGACGCCAGCTCGCCGTTCGGGTACACGCGCACGGCCCGCGCCTCGGACCCGATGTCGTAGTACTTCTCCGTGATCACGGCGGCCTTGCCCGGGTCGACGTTGTCGACCAGCTCCACGTAGGTGGTGTCCTGGGACAGCTTCGCGAGCATGGTGTCCCGGTCGGTCTTCTGCCCGGCGACCTCCTTGCCCAGCGTCTGCTCGATGAACCCGGCGATGTCGGCCAGGCGGTCCTCGAAGCTGCCGATGTCCGGGTCGTCCTCCAGCGCCTTCGCCCATTCCTTGCGCATCAGCTGCGGCGTCACGTAGAGCGCCCGCGACTCCACGCTGAACGCCAACTGGTTGCCGTTGCGGTCCAGGATCGAGCCGCGCGGCGCCAGGATGTCGATCTGCGTCGCGCGCTGCTGCTCGGCCTGCGCGGACAACGCCGCCGCCTGGAAGCCCTGGACCTGCACCAGCTTGAGCCCGGCCAGGAGCAACGCACCCACCAGCAACAACCGGCCCACGGTGAGGCGCACCCGGCTGTTGCCACCGCGCCGCCTGCGGGGAGCGGGTCCCCGGACGGACAACGGCCGTCGCACGGGTCTGCCCCGGCTGGGCCCCGGCATCACTGACCTCCTGGTACCGGCTGTTCCACTGGTTGTTCGAGCACCGCGTCCTGCCTGTCCGCGCGGCCGTGCTCAGCCCTGCGGCGGCTGTTGGCCACCCGCCTGCTGCCCCGTCTGGTCACCGGCGGGCGGTTGCTGCCCCGCCGGGTCCTGGGCCGGCGGCGGCGTGGTGGACGTGGTCGGCGGTGGCGGCGGCTGCACCGCGGACGGCTTGCCGTACACCTCGACCGATCCGTCCGGCAGCTGCCGCAACCGCGCCGGGTCGCCGGCCGGGACCAGGCCCAGCTTCGTCGCGGCGTCGGCCAGGCCGGGTGGCGACTCCGCCAGCGCGACCTCCTGCCGCAACTGCTCGACCTGCTGGGCGAGCCGGGTCTCCTCGGCCCGCGCGTCCTGCAAGCGGTACGAGTCCGCGGTCGCCTGGGTCGCCAGCCACATGATCGCCGCGATGCCCACGCCGAGCACGACCATCACCATCACCACGAACGGCGCCTTGGGCGCCACCGTCTGCTGGCGGGTCACCGCCGGGCGGCGCTTCGACGACGTGCGCTGCGCACGCCGCGCGTAGGCCCGCTCCGCCGCGGCCGACCGGCGACGCTCCGCCGGCACGGCCTTCAGCGCGCGCTCCCTCGGCTTGGAGTGCCTGGCCGGTGGCTGCACGCCGCCGCCGGTCCGTGCCGGTGCGGTCATGTCGCCTCCCGGATGCGTTCCGCCGCTCGCAGCCGCACCGAGGCGGCCCTGGGGTTCTCTTCGATCTCCTGCTCGTTCGCCTGCTCCGCGCCCCTGGTCACCAGCCGCAGCTGGGGACCGTGGCCGGGCAGCTCGACCGGCAGGTCCTGCGGTGACGTCGACGTGGCCAGCGCGGTGAACGCGCGCTTGACCATCCGGTCCTCCAACGACTGGTAGGACTCCACGACGATCCGCCCGCCGACGGCCAGCACCGACAGCGCGGCGGGCAACGCGAGGCGCAGCGACTCCAGCTCCTCGTTCACCTCGATGCGCAACGCCTGGAACGTCCGCTTCGCCGGGTGGCCGCCCGTCCGGCGGGTCGCCGCGGGCACCACGTCGTACAGCAGCTCGACCAGCCGACCGCTGGTGGTGAACGGCTCGCGCTCCCGTTCCCGCGCCACCGCGCCGGCGATCTTGCGGGCGAACCGCTCCTCGCCGTAGTCGCGCAGGATCCGGGTCAGGTCGTCCACCGAGTACGTGTTGAGCACGTCGGCCGCCGTCATGCCGGTGCCCGCGCTCATCCGCATGTCCAGCGGCGCGTCCTTGGAGTACGCGAACCCGCGCTCCTCGGCGTCCAGCTGCAGCGAGGACACCCCGAGGTCCATCAGGATCCCGTCGACCTTCGCGCCGCCGACCGCCGAGGCGATCCCGTCGTACGTGGTCTGCACGAACTCGACGCGGTCGGCGAACGGCGCCAGCCTGCGCCGGGACAGCTCGATGGCCTGCGGGTCGCGGTCCAGCCCGATCAGCCGCACCCGCGGGTGCGCCCTCAACACCGCCTCGGAGTGCCCGCCCAAGCCGAGCGTGCAGTCGACGAACACGGCGTCCCGATCGGCCAACGCGGGGGCCAGCAGGTCGAGGACGCGATCGAGCAGCACCGGCACGTGACGCGCCTGCTCCACCATGCCCACTCCCTCGATGGTCCCCCCTCACAAGACAAGAAATTCGGGTGTCGTCAGGTCCCCGCCCGCCCGTCGGACCTGGCGCCGGGGAAGGTGCGCCAGGGCCGAAAGCCGAGCGGACCGAGGCCTCACGGCACCCGAAACCTCGAAACAACGGCCGTTCCAGCCGATCTAGAAGACGCCGGGCAGCACCTCCTCGCGCGCCGTGGCGTAGCTGTCCTCGTGTTCCTCGAGGTAGCGCTGCCACGCCTGCGCGTCCCAGATCTCCAGCCGGTTGATCGCGCCGATGACCACGCACTCCTTGGTCAGCCCCGCGTACCGCCGCAGCTCCGGTGCGATCGACACCCGGCCCTGGCCGTCCGGCCGCTGCTCGTCGGTCCCCGCGAACAGGTAGCGCTGGTAGGCGCGGACGGCCTCGTTGGTGAAAGGAGCGTCCGCCACCTTGCGCGCCATCTGCTCGAACTCGGCCCGTGGGAACACGTAGAGGCAGTGGTCCTGGCCCTTGGTGACCATGAGACCCCCCGCTAGCGCGTCCCGGAACTTCGCAGGCAGCGTCAGTCGGCCCTTGTCGTCCAGCCTCGGGTAGTGCGTGCCCAAGAACACGGCGCCCACCTCCCGATGCCGGAAGCGTCACTTCCGACCGGCAGTGGAGCCCCCGTCTGCCCCACCGGCCGCCACAGTACCCCACTTTTCACCACAGTCAACGCTGAAACGGGTGGTTGCACGGCCTGTGCCGAAGCGTTTACGCAGGTAGAGCGAAGATGGCCGGCGTGGAGCGTGGTGGGGGACGCGGCGCGCGACCACCTCCGCGGGTGAGGCGAACCGGCCCGAACTCCACCCGGATGGCGCAGCGAAATCGGGCAAAACCGGTTCCGCGGCGGCCCCGGTGGGGAATGGTGGTGGGGTGCGGTGAACCGGGTGGCGTCGCCGGCCGTGGAATCCAAGCGCACGAAACTGTTCAATCGGTGTAGGGCGCTTCGCCCTGGTTTGACACACTGCGTGAAACGCTCACCGCCACCGCGAACCGGTCGCGGTAGGGCCGCGCCCTGCTCCAGGAGGTCGAGTGACTCCGAGTACACAGCCAGCCGCGCTGCCAGAACACTCCTACGGGGGCAGCGGCGCGCCGGCGGGCAACCAGGTGAACGCCGTCGGCACCGCCGACAACCGGGCGGCGCACGCCAACCACGTGCCGGTCCGGGAGGAAGCGCTCGCGGAGCTGCACGCCGCGGTGGGGCGGATCGCCGCCAACGTGGAGAAGGTCATCGTCGGCAAGCCGGACGTCGTCCGGGTCGCGCTGGTCACCCTGCTCGCCGAGGGCCACCTGCTCGTCGAGGACGTGCCCGGCGTCGGCAAGACCTCGCTCGCCAAGGCGCTGGCCCGGTCCATCGACTGCACCGTGAGCCGCATCCAGTTCACCCCGGACCTGCTGCCCAGCGACATCACCGGCGTGTCGATCTACAACCGGCAGGACAACGACTTCGAGTTCCGGCCCGGCCCGGTGTTCGCGAACATCGTGGTGGGCGACGAGATCAACCGCGCCTCGCCGAAGACCCAGTCCGCGCTGCTGGAGTGCATGGAAGAGCACCAGGTCACCGTCGACGGGCAGACCTACCCGCTCGGCGCGCCGTTCATGGTGATCGCCACGCAGAACCCCATCGAGATGGAGGGCACCTACGCCCTTCCCGAGGCGCAGCGCGACCGGTTCACCGCGCGGGTCTCCATCGGCTACCCGGACCCGGCGGCCGAGCTGGCGATGGTGGACGAGCACGCGGGCCACGACCCGATGGCCGACCTGCGGCCCGTGTCCGACGCCGAGCAGGTGCTCCGGCTGGTCCACGTGGTGCGGCGGGTGCACCTGTCGCAGGAGATCCGCCGGTACGCGGTCGAGCTGGTCGGCGCCACCCGGCGGCTGCCCGAGCTGCGGCTGGGCGCGTCGCCGCGCTCGACGTTGCAGCTGGTGCGGGCGGCACGGGCGCAGGCCGCGTTGGCCGGTCGCGACTTCGTGGTGCCGGACGACATCCACGCGGTCGCCGTGCCGGTGCTGGCGCACCGCCTGGTGCTGACCGCGGAGGCCCAGGCGGCCCGCCGGTCGTCGGCCGACCTCGTGCGCAACCTGCTGCAGCGGGTGCCGGTGCCGCAGGCGGCGCTCGACCCGACCGGGCAGTTCCTGCACAACATCAACCCGAACAACCACCGCTGACATGCGCGGAGCCCTGTCCGGGCTGACCACCCGGGGCCGGTGCCTGTTGGCCGCGGGGTTCGCGGCCGGTTTGTGCGCGATCGTGCTCAACGAGCGCGACCTGCTGCGCGTGGCGGCGTTCGTGGTGGCCCTGCCGCTGTTGGCGGCGTGGCTGGCGCAGCGGGCCAGGGTCGGCCTGCACGCCACCCGGCTGCTGCACCCCAGCCGCGTCCAGGTGGGTTCGGCGACGGACGTGCGCGTGGAGCTGCGCAGCGCCGGACGGCTGCCGACCGGCGGGCTGCTGCTGGAGGACGCGGTGCCGTACGCGCTGGGCGCGCGCCCGCGGTTCGTGGTGGAACGGTTGCCGCGCAACATCGTGACCGTGCTGCGGTACCCGCTCAAGCCGGTGATGCGCGGCGTCCAGCAGGTCGGTCCGCTGATGGCGCGGATCACCGACCCGTTCGGCCTGGCCGAGTTCGACCGCGAGATGGCGGGCCGCAGCCGGCTGGTCGTGGTGCCTCGGGTGGTGCCGCTGACCGGCCTGCCCAGCGGTTCGGGCATGGGTTCCGGCGACGACGGCTCGATCCGGCTGCGCGCCGGCCAGGGCGAGGACGACGCGGTGGTCCGCCCCTACCGGCACGGCGACGACCTGCGGAAGGTGCACTGGCGCTCGACCGCGCGACGCGACGAGCTGATGGTGCGGGTCGAGGAACGGCCGTGGCGCGGCGGCACGACCGTGCTGCTGGACCACCGGCTGGTCGCGCACCGGGGCAGCGGTCCCGGCGCGAGCCTGGAGTGGGCGGTCTCGCTGGCCGCGTCGATCTGCCTGCACCTGCACCGGTACGGCCACCAGGTGCGCCTGGTCGGCGACGACGGCCGGGTGCTGGCGGGCGGTCCGGGCAACAGCGGGTACAGCGACGCGGTGGTGCTGGACGCGTTGGCCGCGCTGCCGCCGTCGCACCGCCGTGAGCCCGCCACCGGGTTGGACCCCGGCGCGGGACAGGAAGTGATCGCGATCCTCGGCGGCAGCACGCCCGCCGTCGTGGACGCGCTGGTGCGCAACCGGCCGCGCGGGATGCGCAGCCTGGCGGTGGTGATGGACGTCGGCGCGTGGGCGTCCGCGTCCGAGGACCCGGCGCCCGACCCGGCCGACGCCCAGCGGTTGCTGAGCGGCGCGGGGTGGGGCGTGGTCGTGGCGCGGCCGTCCACGCCGATGGGGCAGGTCTGGCAGGAGCTGTGCCACAGCGCGGGCAACCGCGGCCCCGTGGTGCGCACGGAGGTGGGCTAGGTGACCGGCAGGACGAGCGCGGTGGGCAGCGACAACTGGGTGGTGAACGTGACACCCGCGGTCGCCGGCCTGGCGACGCTGTGCGCGGCGACGGCGTTGTCCAGCGTGCTCGACGGCGTGCTGTGGCTGGTGTACCTGGCCGTGGCGATCGCGGTCGTCGGCGGCACGGGCGTGCTGATGCGCGCGGCACGGCTGGCCGCGCCGCTGGTCGCCCTCGGGCAGGTGCTGGCGTTGACGTGCCTGCTGGTGACGATCTTCACCCGCAGCGGTGTGCTCGTGGTGCTGCCCGGTCCGCAGTCGTTGCAGGACCTGCTGACGGTGCTCGGCGACGCGATGACCGAGGTGCAGACCGGTGTGCCGCCGGTGCCGGACAGCCCGGCCATGCGGTGCCTGGTCATGGTGGCGATCGGGCTGGTCGCGATCCTGGTCGACACCCTGGCGGTCGGCTTGGCGGCGCCCGCGGCGTCGGGGCTCGTGCTGCTGTGCGTGTTCGCGGTGCCCGCGTCGTTGGCCGACGAGATGCTGCCGCTGTGGACGTTCGTGTTCGGCGCGGGCGCGTTCGCGCTGCTGCTGGCCGTGGACGGGCAGCACCGCCACGAGGCGTGGCGCGGCAGGTTGCCCGGTGGCGGGCAGAGCGGGTCCGGGCCGGCGGCGACGGCGGTGGCCGGGTTGGCCCTGGTGGTCGCGTTGCTGGCGGGCGCAAGCCTGACCCTGGTCGGCACGGTCGGTCGGCTGCCCGGCAGCGGCCAGGAGGTCGGCGGCGGCAGCGGCGGGCTGGGCATCGACCCGATGACGCAGCTGCGCGGCATGCTCAACCAGGGCGCGCCGCGCGAGCTGTTCCGGGTGCGGAACATGCCGGGCACCTCGGCGTACCTGCGGGCGATGACGTTGCGCCAGTACGTGCCCGACAAGGGCTGGGAGCTGGGCGGGAACATGCCGGAGGGCGTGCCCGCGAACGGCCCGCTCCCCCAGCAGCCCGGCGACCCGGGCGGCGGCGACGTCACCGAGGTCCGGATCGAGCCGGTGAACTGGGTGGACAACTGGCTGCCGGTGTACGGCCGGCCGCGCGGCGTCCAAGACGTCGAGGACAACTGGAGGTTCGACCCCGCGCGCGGGATGATCTACAGCGTCCGGCCGCGCAAGTCCGGTGAGTACACGCTGGAGACGGTGTTCGACACGCCGTCGGCGGACACGCTGCGCAGGGCAGGCGATCAGCTGGACGTCGACTCGGCGTATCTGGAAGCGCCGGGCGTCGAGGGCCGGGTGGCCGAGTTGGCGCGGCGGATCGTGGCCGGGCACGACAACCAGTTCGACCGGGCGACGGCGCTGTACCGGCACTTCACCGACGGCACGCAGGGCTTCGAGTACACGACGCAGACCTCGACCACGAACACGTCGGTCGACGCGTTGGAAGACTTCGTGTTCAACGGCAAGAAGGGGTTCTGCGAGCAGTACGCGTCGGCGATGGCGATCATGGCGCGGTCGGTCGGCATGGCCTCGCGGGTGGCGCTCGGCTTCACCGCCGGGTACGCCACCGGTGACGTGCAGACGATCACGTCGCAGGACGCGCACGCGTGGGTCGAGATCTACTTCCCCGGCTACGGCTGGATGACGTTCGACCCGACGCCGCTGTCCGACGGTCGCGGCGTGACCCCGCCGTACATCTCCGGTCTGGACCCGGACGACGAGGAGGACGGCACCAGCGAGAGCGCTACGGCGACCACGACCACCACGGTGGCCCCGGGCACGTCGGCGTCCGCGTCGGCCGTGCCGGACGCGTTGGGGCAGGACGGGACGACTTCGGCGGAGGAGCCGACGCCGACCTGGCACCTGGTGACGCTCGGGGTGGTGGCGCTGCTCGCGTTGCTGGCGACGTTGGCGGTGCTGTTCGGCGGTGCGCGGTTGGCTCGGCCGGTGTGGCTGCGTTCGGCGGCGTTGGTGGGTTGGGCGGTCGTGCTGGCGTTGGCGTTGGCGCTGCTGTCGTGGTGGTTGGCGGTGGTGTTGGTGCTGATCGTGGCGGTCGGGGCGCCGGCGGCCGTGCGGGCTTGGCGGCGGCAGCAGCGGTTGCGCGCGGTGGCCGGGCTGGGGCCGGACGCGGCCAGTGCGGCTTGGCAGGAGTTGGTCGCGGAGTCCGTGGACCGGGGCACGCGCGTGCCGCGCACGGAGACCGTGCGGGTGGCGGCGCGGCGGTTGGTGCGGGTGCACAACCTGGACGAGCAGGGCCGGGACGGGCTGCGCGCGGTGGTGGGCGCGGTGGAGCGGTCCTGGTACAGCGCGCAGGCGGCGGCGGACCCGTCGTTGCCCGGTGCGGTGGACAACGTGCGGCAGAGCATGAACCGCAACGCGCCGTTGGCGTTGAAGGCCAAGGTCCTGCCCCGGTCGGTGCTCCAGCCGAAGCCGCCGGCGGAGCAGGACCCGGACGAGTGATCACGGGGCGTTCAGCGGTGTGACGGTCCGAGGGCCGGGGGACTTGGCGGTCCCCCGGCCCTCGTCCTTTCACTGGGCTTCACCGGGCTTGACCGGGCTTCACCCCGGCCCGGCGCTCATCGGCCGTCGCCCTCGCCCTCGACGTCGGCCTCGGCACGCAGACGGCCCGCCCCGGAGGTTCCCGGGGCGGGCCGTCTGCGTTGTTCAGTCGTTCAATCGGGGCTGTCGCGCGGACTACTCGTCCTCGAAACGGCGACGGAAACGTTCTTCCATCTTCTGTGAGAACGAGCTGCGGCTGGGCCGGCTTCCCTCTTCGCTGGGTTCCTCGGCACCCTGGTCACCACGACGCAACGTCGTCACGGTGAGCAGCACGCCGAAGAACATCAACAGGAAGCCGACCACGCTCACCACCGGGATACCAGCGAGCTTCGGCAACATCACACCCGTCACCAGCAGTGCCACACCCACGGCGAACAACGCGATGCCTTGGATGCGACGCCGTCGGGACGGCTTGCGCAGCTTGGCACCGCGCACAGTGGATGCGAACTTCGGGTCCTCGGCGTAGAGCGCGCGCTCGATCTGGTCGAGCAGTCGCTGCTCGTGCTCGGAGAGTGGCATGGCTCCTCCTCCGGCACAGCGGTCGCGGGCGCCGGGTAATCACGGTTGCCGCCGGTCCCGGCGGACGCCCCGCCCTGGGGGCGTCACAACCAGGATACGATTCGGGAGGCTTGGCGACTACCCAGTCCGTGCCCCTAAGCGGTTCGTTCTGTCACCATCATCCTCACGGGTCAACGGTCAGACCACCGTGAGGTCGTGCAAGTCGCTCCGAGGTCAACTGTCAAGGCCTGCGAAAGCTCCGTTGTTCACTCCCCTGCGCGGGTGATCATAGGCCCACGACTACCGAACCGTGGTCCCGAATCGGACAACGACACCCCCTCACCCTCCCTTCCGTCCCACGTTCAGACCTGACGCGCACGGTGTGTAATCGACCCGGCACACTCCCGGCGGAGCCGACGGAGACCAAGATCACAACCGCCCACCGGCCACTCGTGCTCTCAAACACTCGCGGCCGGCGGCCTCGGAGGCCGGGTACGGAACCACGAACCGACGTCGGGCCCACGCCAACCTCGTTGCTAGCTCTGGGTGTTCACCTCCTTGCGGTGCGTGCTCGGCATGGGGTTGCGGGCGGATTGGGCCGGCCCGGCTCGCGCCCGGCTGCGCTTCGGACGGAACGGGGTCAGGCGTCCGGCGACGGCCGCGGG
>NZ_LGED01000026.1 GCF_001280085.1 Saccharothrix sp. NRRL B-16348
GGGCGCCGACCGCCTCGGGGACGCGGTCGCGCTCACCGACGGCTACTCGGCCGCCTTCACCGGCGCCGCGCTGGTCGCCCTGGCCGCCGCCCTGCTGGCCGCCCTCACCCTCCGCGGCCGGGTCGCCCAGCCTGCCGAGCAGGCGGCGGCCAAGGTCTAGTCCTGTGGCGTGTCACACTTCCACCGGCCTGCTCCTCATATACCCCCGCTTGGGTATATGGGGAGCATTTCCGCAGGTACAGGTCACGCAGTGACTGCCGTTGACTGCAGCACCGCTCGTCCTGATTAGTCGACCATGTGACGCAGCTGCGTAGGTTCCGCGAAGGCGTTGGGCCGCACGCGGTCACCGTGGCCAACTGTCTGAGCTCCTGCGAGTCGTCCAACGTCGTCTTGGTCAGGCCGGTGCGGGGTGTCGCGGCGAGGCCGGTGTGGTTCGGCGGCGTGCTCACCGACGAGGCGGTGGACCTGATCCTCGATTGGGGGTGGCCGCGGGCGGCCCCGGTCGTGTGGAGATGCCGGAAGGCCTGAACGAACAACTGATCGACCGACCGGTCGACGACAGCGCCGCGAGCTGAAATCCCGGGTGTGCTGGTCAGCGCACCGGTGTCGGCCGCTGCTCACGCCGCTGAGCCTGCTGCCTGCGCCACCCGTAGCGCGTGACACCGCGCGGCTTGTACACCGACAGCACCATGACCAGCAGCAACACCACCGAACCGCCGACCGAGTGCAGGAGCGTGCCGGGCAGCTCACGGGGATCGACGGCCGAGGTCGCCGCGTCGGCCAGGTGGCGCACTGCCGACACCTCGATCAAGAGCACGGTCGCGGCGAATGCGGTCAGCAGCAGCTTGACCAGCACCCAGTAGTGCCGGAACAACCCCCACGGCGTGCCCAGCGCGTTGACGACGCCGATGAGCACTGATGCCAGCGCCAGCGGAACGATGACGTACGAAGTCATGATCCCCATCGCGACGTATGCGGCCCGCACCGTCTCCACGTCCTGCCCGGTGGTGGCGGTGATGTCCAGCGCGAGGTAGGCCAGGACCGCGCCCAACCACCCCACCGAGGTCGTGATGTGGGTGAGCAGCACGAACTTGCGCACCCCGGGCGGGAACCTCACAGCCCACCGCCGGGTGCGCTCTCCTCGGTCGTGATGCCGACCGTCACACCGGCGCCGGTGTGACGACCAGGGCCGTGTTCGCCCCCGAGGCCGGTCAGCACCACGATCAAGGCCAGCAGGACCAGGACGCCGGCGATCACCGCGAGCGTCTTCACCCAACGCGGCACGCTGGGCGGAATGTGCGACCTCGGTCCCTGGCCGGAGCTCGGGTCGGTGTCATCGCTGGAGGGGTCGGGCGGTGTGCTCACGGTGGCCTCCTTGTCGTCTCGCGGATTTATCGAGACACTCTGTCGCTATCTAACCACAATGTCCCTGCGTCGCTGCGCCGTATACTTCGAGCGTGCCCCGGCTCTGGAACGAGACGATCGACGCGCACCGCCAAGCGGTGCACGAGGCGATCCTCGATGCCACCGCCGAACTGGTCCACGCGCACGGCCTGCTGTCGGTGACCATGTCCAAGATTGCCGAGAACACCGGTATCGGGCGGGCCACCCTCTACAAGTACTTCCCCGACGTCGAAGCGATCCTGCACAGCTGGCACCAACGGCAGGTCGAGGGGCACCTCCAGCAGCTCGCCGACATCCGAGACCGCGGCGCCGACCCCCGGGAACGACTCGAAGCCGTCCTGCACGCCTACGCGCGCACCTGGCGGGAACGCTCTTCCCACGACCGTCCCGGCCGCCAACTCGCCGCACTCCTGCACCAGGGACCCCGGCTCGCCGAAGCCGAGCAGCAGGTCCACCACCTGATCAAGGACTTGCTGGTCGAAGTTGCGCCGACCGGCGACCTTCGCGACGACGTCGCACCCGACGAACTCGCCGCCTACTGTGTCCACGCCCTCGCGGCGGCCGGGAGCCTGCGGTCCGAGGCCGCCGTCCGCAGGCTCGTCACCGTCACGATCGCCGGCCTGCGGCCACCGCGCTGACGGACGCCATCGGGCAGCTCCGTCGGTCGTTCGGCCCCGTTGACCGCGAACTGCACCGCGGACCCGAATGCCGGCCACTGCTGGGTCGACATCGTGTTCACCCGTTAGCGATCACATCGACATGAGCGGACAGGAGGCCGCGGCCGTGGCGGCCAGCAGGCCGAGCCCGGCCAGACCGGGCAGGCTGGTCGCCGTGACCGCGGCCGTCACCAGGGTGCCGACACGGTGGACGAGAGGGGCGCTGCGGATGCGGGCCAGGCGATCGAGGCGCAGTTGGACATCGTGGTCGGCGGCGGCCAGCGCGCCGGCCGGTGCGTCGCCGGAACCGATCCGGAGCAACGCGCACCGCACCGTCTCGGCACCGTGGCGTGCGGCGGCCTTGCGGTCGGCGTCGATCTCAGCGAGGACCCGGATCGCGGCAGGCGCTTGGCGCGTCAACGGCACGAACGGCATCGCCCACGCCAGCGCCTCGGCGAGCCCGACGATCATGTGGTGACGCCTGCGGATGTGCGCGCGCTCGTGTTCGAGGACGGCATCCAGTTCGGTGTCGGACAGCCTGTCCGCCAACCCGCGGCTGGCCACGATGAACGGCGGCGTACCAGCGGCGCTGTAGGCGAGCGGTTGCTCGTGGTCGAGCCACAGCACCGGGATCGGCCCCGGCTGCTCACGTGCGGCGATCCGCAACAGGTCCAGTTGCCTGCAGTGCGCACGCTGAGACGCGGCACGCCGTCGGATTGCGCCGATGCCGAACCTGGCCACGACGACGAGCAGCACGGCGGTGCCGAGCATGCCCACCATGTCGTCCAGACGGGGGATGCTGCCGTGTGACACGGCGGTCCAGCACCCGTGCAGCCACTCCAGCACCCACCTGGCCGGGCCGTGTTCTGGCAGCAGCACCAGCACCACGCCCCCCGCTGCGGTCGCGGCCACACCGAGGCAGGTCAGGCACCACCAGGCGATGGCCAGCGCCGGGTCCATCCGGCTGGCGGTGAGGACGCGCAGACGCCGTGGGGCCGCCCAGCCGACGACCAGCGCGCCCAGCACGAGCGCGAATGCGAGGATCATGGTTCTCCGTCGAGAGCTTTGCGCAGCACCTCGGACTCACGTGGGGATACGGTTCGCGCGAAGTGCATGAGGACCGCCTCAGGGTCGCCCGCCGTGTCCAGCAGTTCCCGCAACGCCTTGGCCTCGGCCTCGTCTCGGGTCATCGCCGCCTGGTATCGGTAGGCCCGGCTCACCATGTGGCGGACGACCCAACCCTTGCGGTGCAGGTTGTCCAACACGGTCATGACCGTCGTGTACGCGAGCGTGCGTTCCTCGCTGAGCGTTTCCAGCACATCGCGCACCCGCTGAGACTCGGACGTGCGCCACAGCACGTCCATGATCGCGGTTTCCAACTCGCCGAGCCCTCGCATCACGCCTCCTATCAGGGATAGTAAGCGTGATGCGAGGAGGGGAGTACTCGATCCGCGTCAGCCGGTCTGGAGCAGGCCTTGCATCTCGGTGATCTCGGCCTGCTGCGAGTCGATGATCTGCTGGGCGAGCTTCTTGGCCTCGGCGTTGGAGCCCTGCTGGAGTTGCGTCTTCGACATGTCGATCGCGCCCTGGTGATGCTTGATCATCATCTCCAGGAACATCTTGTCGAAGTCCGCGTCCTTGGCCTGCTTCAGCATCTCCATGTCCTCGGCGCTCATGCCGGACATGTCCGAGCCGTGGTCCATGCCCGGCATACCCGTGGTGTGCACTTGGGCACCCCAGCTGTTGAGCCAGTCGGTCATGGTCTTGATCTCGGGGTCCTGCGCCTTCTCGATGCGCGACGCGAGGTCAAGCACCTTGGGGTTGGACGTCCGGCCCTGAACGAGCTTGGACATCTCGAGCGCGCCCTGGTGGTGGGGGATCATGCCCTGCGCGAACGTGATGTCTGCGTCGTTGTGGTCGCCGGACGGTGCCGCGGCGGCGCTGGTGGTGCTCGTGGTGCCGGTCATGCTGCCCATGTCGTGGCCGCCCGAGCCGGTGTCGGAGCCGTTGCCGCACCCGGCGAGCACAAATCCGGTGGTCAGGACGGCAAGCGCCGTCCCGACCAGGTTCTTCCTGGTCATGATTTCCTCTGCGGTGGTGAAGTCCAGTCGGTTGTACGGCGTCGCGTCAACGTCCTCGGAAGGACGTCACGCGCCGTTTGTCACAGCCGCAGAACGCAGAGTTGGGCCAGTCGTGCTGGTGTGCCACCCGGTCTAGGCGGAGGGGCTCGCGGCCGAACCGCCCCAGTCGATCGTGTGCTGAGGCGCTCCGCGACTGTCCGGCGACTCATCGCGAACAAGGAGAGAGTCAAGCTCAAGGCGGCGCACAGGATCGCCAGACACAGGTGCAGCATGTCGTGCTGCCCGGTCGGGCCGGGAGGGTGCTCCTGGGACGCGCCGTGCGCACAGCAGTCGACCACCGTGGTGGCTGCCGAAGCGGTCGTCGCATGAGCGCCGGGCTCCTGCGTGCCGAGGTGGTGCATGCCAACCACGGCGAACGCGACAGCCCACACCAAGGCCCACTGCGAGGCTCGGATGCGGACGCGAGAGAGCACGACATCACGATACACAGATCGACCACGGCCCACCGGCAGGGCCTTTGTTCGCCCGAAAGGGTAGGTGTGACAGAAGTGTGGGAATGTGGGGAACCGCACTTGAACGTGAGTGGTTATCTGTGCGTATAGGAATCGGACTCATCTCTTCCGTGTTGTCGCCACGAGCTGAACCGATTACGTCAGGGTGTGAATCGATCGTGATGTTGTTCGCGTGTAGGACGTGAACATGTGACGAGTCCCTAAACCGGCATTCGCCTCAGCGGTCCCCGTGGGATACGGCCACGCGTTCGGTCGGCAGACCTTGCCATCAGCGACTACTCGATCGGTGCCGAGCGCGGCCAGGTAGTCGTTCGAGACCCCCCAGGACTGCTGCATCATGACCGGTGCGAGCGCGCCGTTCTCCTGGCACGACCTGTGGGGGTAGCCGAGGCCGTGGCCGACTTCGTGATTGACCACGTACTGCTTGTACTCGACCAGCGCGCCCTGGAACGACACCGCGCCGCGCACCCAGCGGGCGACGTTGACGGTCACGACGTCCGTGGTGGCGCAGGATCCTTCGAATGGGATCGAGAATCCGCAGACCTCGCGCGTGGTCAATTGCGACGTGAGCCTGATGCGGAGGTCCGGCTTGCCGCTGTCGACCCGCCGGAACCCGGTCTGTCCGTCGCCGATCCACCCCCGCGGATCGGCGAGGATGGTGGTGACGTCGGCGGCGAAGCCCTCCGGGCCGCCGACGAGCTGCACGCCCTCTTCCAGTTCGATCGTGTAGGTGACCCGTTTCGCTCCACCGACTGCCGGAGCGGTGCCGGGGACCACCGTCCACTTCTTGCCGCCTTGCGCGGTGAACTCCCCGCCGGGAGGAAGCTCGGCCGAGGCGGTGGCCGCGTCGAACAGCGCGGGGTCGGGGTTGGGTGCCGGGGGAGTGCGGTCCGGGGAGGCATGCGCACCTTCCTCGTGGGCATCAGGTGGAGCAGCTGCCGCGACTTCTATCGGTGCGGGGATCGGTGCCATGGTCTCGCGGATCACGACGGCGGTCAGCCCGGCGAGCAGGAGCACGCTCACCGCTGCTGTGATCCGGTGGCGGATCGAGCGCTTGCGCGGTTTGGCCGCCCTCTGGCCGTCGGCAGGACGGGGGCGGGCGACGAGCGGCCGGTCGTCACGCCGTCTCGGTGCCGTCTTGGTGCGTTCGCGGAGCTGGGGTTCCATCGTGGTCCAGGATCCCACATCAGCTACGATGGTTCATAGTAGGCCGCTTGCTGCGGCAGGTCGTGCACGGGGCGGTTCGGGGAGACGGTGCGGCGCCGGCGGCTGATCGGCCTGGTCGTCGTAATTCTTCGACTCCTTCGTGGCTGTCCCGAGCTGAGCCCGCTGCGGGCCGTCGCCGAGGTGTAAGCCGAGTCGGGGTGGCGGCCCGGGCGTGGAACAACCGGACAGCTCCCTAGTGCTCCACCGGCAACCAGGCGGTCGGTGGCTGGTCAGCCAGGACTCGGCCCGCCTGCGGCCTGTCGGCCGGTAGAACGCAGGGCGGTGGACAACACTCTGCACACCGCTCGAACATCCGGGAGCACGGTGCTCAATCGCTCCCTGCTCGCGGCTGGTGCTCGGGCGCATCGAGGTTGGCACCACCGCCGAGGTAGCGCGCCGGGGACGTGCCGACGGCACGGCGGAAGGCCACGAGGAACGCGCTCGCGGTCGCGTATCCCACGGCGTGCGCGACCCGGGAGACAGGTTGGCGTTCGGCCAGCAGGGGCAGGGCAGCCCGCAGCCTCATGTGTGTGCGCCAGCGGTCGAAGCTCATGCCCGTGTCGTGGACGAACAGTCGCGTCATCGTGCGTCTGCTCACGCCGACGGCCCGCGCGTGGGCCTCAAGGTTGCGTGGGTCCGCGGGATCGGCGAGCAACGCGTCGGCGACGGTGCGCACGCGTTCGTCCACCGGGTACGGCACGTCGATGGGCGTGGCCGGCAGCGGGCGCAGCAGGTCCAGCACGACACCCTCGGCTCGTAGCCGTGCGTCGTCGGCGAGGTCGTCTCGGCCGAGGTGCGCGATCAGGTGCGCCAGCAGCCCGTCGACCCCCACCGGTGTGGGCTCCGTCCAGTCCAGGTGGCACCGGTCCGGTTCCAGGTAGAGGCTGCGCATCACCGCGTCGCGGGTCGCACCGGTCCGGTGGACGATCCCTGCGGGCAACCACAGCGCCCGCGTGGGCGGCAGGACCCAGTAGGCGTCGTCCACGGCGATGCCGAGCACACCGCGTCGAGTCCAGGCCAACTGGTGCTGCGGGTGGCTGTGCGCGGGTATCCACTGCCCCGACGACAACGGGAACGTGCCCACGACGATCGCTCCGACCCCGGGTGGGACGGCACTGACGACGGCCTCGGTCACCGTTCCACCATATGTCCTCAACACGACACAACATGGCCCCGTAGTTGATTGTGGCCAGCCTGCCTCATGCATAGCGTCATCGCATGTCGATCTCCAACGATGGGCGATATCGCGGGGCAGACCTGTCAACCGTCACGCGGGAGGGGCGGCGGCCATGACTTCAGCGTCAACCCTCACCGCGACCGTCGGCCGCCGCCGACCGGCGCTGATCGTGTTGTGCTTCGTGCAGTTCATGCTCGTCTTGGACGACACGGTGGTCAGCGTCGCCCTGCCCAGCATCCGGGATGATCTCGGTTTCGGCACCGCGGGCCTGGCCTGGGTGGTCAACGCCTACTTCCTGGCCTTCGGCGGACTGCTGTTGCTGTTCGGTCGCGCCGCCGACCTGCTCGGCCGCCGACGGGTCTTCCTCGGTGGTGTGGCGCTGTTCGGTGTCGCCAGCCTGGTGTGCGGACTCGCCCAGGAGCCGTGGCAACTGGTGGCAGGCCGGTTCGCCCAAGGCACAGGTGCCGCAATGGCAGGCCCGGCCGCGCTCTCGCTGATCACCCTCCTGTTCCCCGGTACTGCGGAACGCGCCAAGGCACTCGGGATCTGGGGTGGTATCGCGGGTCTGGGCGGTACGACGGGTCTGGTGATCTCGGGCGCGTTGACCGACCTCGCCTCCTGGCGCTGGATCTTCCTGATCAACCTGCCAGTGGCCGTTCTGGCGCTCGTCCTCGTTCCGCGGCTGGTCGCCGAGAGCCGAGCCACTCATCGGACACGTCTAGACGCACCGGGTGCGGTGTTGGGCACCGGCGCCGTCGTCTCTCTGGTCTACGGCCTGCTCGAGGCCGGAGAATCCGGCTGGGTCGACGTGACCGCCGTCGTGTCCCTGGTCCTTGCCGTCGCCTTGGCCGTTTCCTTCCTCGTGGTCGAGGCGCGTGCGGCTGAACCGCTCGTGCCGCGGTCATTCCTGGTCTCGCGGACTCGTGCCGTCTCCAACGGCGCGACCCTGCTGTTCTCCGCCGCCTTCTACGCGATGGCCTTCCTGTTGATGATCCACCTGCAAACCGTGCTCGGTTATGGCCCGCTCCAGGCAGGCGTCGCCTACCTGCCCTTCGGGGCCGGGATCCTCGCCGGCATGTGGCTCTGCTCGCGCGCGGTGATCCGGTTCGGGGTGCGTCGGACACTCGTCACGTCGTTCTTGATCAGTTCCGTCGGGCTGCTCCTGCTGTCCGGCGTGGCACCGGGTGACGGCTACGCCACCGGTGTGCTGCCGGGCTTGCTGGTCACGAGCCTGGGGTGCGGCCTGAGCCTGCCCGCTCTGACGGTCGCCGCAGTCACAGGGACCACCGAGGAGAACGCCGGCCTCGGCTCCGCCGTCTTCAGCTCCGTGCAACAGATCGGTGGCGCGGTGGGCATCGCGGTGCTGGTGACCCTGTCCGCGCACCACAAGGACGCCCGAATCGACTCGACCGGGCCGCTTGCAGCAGCGACGGACGGCTTCTCGTTCACGCTCATCGTCGCTGCCAGCCTCCTCGTGCTCGGTGCCGTTCTCATCGCCATCCTGCTTGATGGCGGCCGCTCGGAATCCGCATCAGTCGCCGGCGAAACTCCGGCAGAACCCAGGTAGCGGCACGGTGTGACAGGGGCGCGCAACGACTCGCAGCTCGGTGGTCAGATGCTGTCGCCGACGTAGGTGTGCGCGATGCCCGCGACCTACGACGACGCCAACACGTCGCCCACGGAACTCGGCCGTGATCGTGACTCCTCGGTGGCGTTGTCCGGAGTCGCCAGGTCGTCTCGTGGTGGAGCGGCCCTCGTCGTGCCCGAACCGGTCTACTATGGGACTTAGTAGACGGTACGACGGGAGAGAGATGACGACACGACGGGTTATCCACCGGCGCCGGTTCCTGCAGCTCGGCGTCGGCGCTACGGCCACCGTCGGACTTGCCGCGTGCTCGACGCCCGCCCGGGTCGGCACGACCCTGATCGGGCCGAACTCACCCGAGGTCGCCGAAGCCGAGAGCGCACGTCGGGCAGCCGGTGCGGCGAAGGAGTCCGTGCGGTTGAACGCGGTCACCGGAATCGTGGACCTCGGCGGTGTTCAAGTCGACACCTGGAGTTACGGTGGACAGGTGCCTGGCCGGGAGATCAGGGTCAGGCGAGGTGATGTGCTCCGTGTCGAGCTGAGCAACGAGTTGCCTGCCTCGACGAGCATCCACTGGCACGGCCTCGCGCTGCGCAACGACATGGACGGCGTGCCCGGCCTGACCCAGGACGAGATCGCTCAGAGCTCACAGTTCACCTACGAGTTCACCGTTCCGGACGCGGGCACCTACTTCTTCCACCCGCACTCGGGAGTGCAGCTCGACCGCGGTCTCTATGCGCCGTTGATCGTGGAGGATCCAGAGGACGGCGCCGACTACGACAGCGAGCTGGTGATCGTGCTGGACGACTGGCTCGACGGCATCGACCGCACGCCGGACGAGGCGTTGGACGAGCTGATGCGCAACGGCATGGGTGGCATGGACCACGGATCCATGGGCGGGATGCCGCGGTCGACGCTACTGGGCGGGGACGCGGGAGATCTGGTGTACCCGCATGTGCTGGCCAACGGCCGGACGTTCCGTGACCCGGTCTCCGCTGAGTTCAAAGCCGGGCAACGGGTGCGGCTGCGGCTGATCAACGCGGCGGCGGACACCGCGTTCCGCGTAGGTGTGCCAGGGGTGCGGATGCGCGTGAGCCACACCGACGGCTTCCCCGTGAAGCCGACCGAGGCCGACGTGGTGATGATCGGCATGGGCGAGCGGGTGGACGCGGTGGTGACGATGCCGGACGGTGCCGTACCGGTGCTCGCCATCGCGGAGGGGCGCGACCAGTACGCGCAGGTGACCCTCAGAGCCCCGACCACGCAGATGACACCGGTCGGCCCGGAAGCGGTCGCAGAGTTGATGAAGCTCCGGGTGCTCATGGCGGTCGAACTGGAGGCGGCTGATCGGGTCGCGGTGCGGGTGAAGCAGCCCGACGTCGTCCACGACCTCGTGCTCGAAGGCCCTGGGGAGCGCTACGACTGGACGATCAACGGCAAGCCGTACGACCCGAAGGACGGCCTGCCGATCCGCCAAGGGCAGTACGTGCGCCTACGGATGCAGAACAAGACGACGATGTTCCACCCCATGCACCTGCACGGGCACACCTTCCAGGTGCGAGGCTCGGGTGACCGCGGGCCGCGCAAGGACACGGCGCTGGTGCTGCCGGGCCGCGGCCTCAACGTCGACTTCATCGCCGACAACCCCGGCCAGTGGCTCACCCACTGTCACAACGTTTACCACGGCGAGGCGGGCATGATGGCGGTCGTGTCCTACGTCGAATAGCGCTCCCCAGCGGTGGGTTCTGTCCCGCCACGTGCATACGCCGCGCGTCTTTCCGGTGACGCAGGCCCGGTCCATGCGGGCGCATCGCCACGTCGGCTCGGCGCGCCGAGGCAGGACGGTGCCTCGGCACAGATCACGACCTCGCGCCGGTCGTTCGAGTCGTCGCTGACGACGTCCAGCTGCGAGTAGTGGGGTCGTTCTCCTGGTCCGGACGCACTGCCTTGCGCGAGCGCAGCCGATCGCGGCTGGGAGAGCCCGCCGGCCTCGCCACCGCCGTGCGGCGGTATGAGCCGGCCGCACGGTCGGGGCGGACGGCTCTCTACTGACCTAGTAGAGCGTCGCCTCTAACGTTTGGGATAGAGATGGCGAAGTCGGGTACGGGCATCGTCGGTGGTGAAGTGCCAGTCGACCTGACGCTGGTCCGCG
>NZ_LGED01000027.1 GCF_001280085.1 Saccharothrix sp. NRRL B-16348
ACGGTGGCCCGACGACAACGACACGGTGGTGCGTGTCGTCATGCCCGCCGGTCGGCGGGCATGACCCTCGTCCTCCTCGGCGACGGATACATCCGCTGTGCGGGCCGGAATGAGGGTCGGGTGCGCGACCATCGTGGTCGGCGGTCCGCGGATCGTCAGGGAGCGGGGGAGTGCGTGGGAGCGGATGCTGGGAGCAAAATGGGAGCCGTCAGACGCGTTCAACAGTATTAAACCGCATTCAACGGCACCCAATAGCGGCATTTTCCCGCGGTAATTACATCCGTGCTGGTAGAGGCATTATTCCGGCTTCATTCACACCGAAGAGGTCACTGGTTCGATCCCAGTATCGCCCACAGCGTGTTTGTGCAGGTCACCGGCCCGTAGACGGATCATCGTCTGCGGGCCGGTGATCGTTTCGGCGAGCAGTTTGGGAGCAGACCTCCTTTGGGATCTATCGCATTTGTGGTCGGATTCGTCTGTCTCCGGTGATAAAACTGCTGGTCGCGTCCCTGTGGCCTTGATCGACATCCCGAGTGCCGGGGTGACCACCACTTCGTACTGCACCGAAGAGGTCGCGGGTGCGGTTGATTGCCGTTCAGGTCGGTTGAGGGCTGGTGCGATGTCTCGCCGGGCGGGTCGGGTGTTCGCCGCGGGCTGGTCCGCTCCTACCGGGCGCCGGTGCTGTCGCGGGATGGTCTCCGGTGTCACCGGTCGGTGCTCGGGCGGCGGGGGGCGACGCACCAGTGCGGCGATCACTACGTGATCGGTCCGGTCCGGAGGCATGGGCCGGTCCGGCACACTACGGCGATCCAGTGCCGCAGCGCCGGTAACTGGGCATCCTTCGCCACCGATGACCGGTCGAGCAGAACGGCTGGCCGGGGAGCCGTTCGGTGCTCGGACGTGGCAGTCGCAGCTCCACGCCACATAGTTATGCCCCTGTGTTCCAAGGTGCACGATCACCCCAGCTCAGCGCCCCAGTGCAGAGTTCTGACACCACAAAGGACCTGGCCGTCGAAGTCGTGACACGACCACGCGGATCACAGTTCCACGTCCTACCCCGCCGCCGGGTCGTCGAACGCACCCTGGCCTGGATCACCTCACACCGCCGCTGCGCCCGCGACTACGAACGCCTCTCACGCCACCACGAAGCCATGGTCCGCTGGGCCATGATCCGCACCACCACCCGACAACTCACCAGGCAGAAATAGATCCCAAGCAGCCACTTTAAGAAGGCCGACTAGAAAATCGCCCGGAACCCGACAGCACCTTGTGCCGCTCGTAAGTCATCGCTGCAGGTCAAGGGGCATACTTGTACTCGTTGATGAGGCCGTCGCGGATGCGGGTGCGGTGCAGTCTGTGGGCGTCGAGGTCGTGTATCGCGGCAGGGTGCTGCTGGGCGTCGGGTGGTAGTTGGTGGCGGCCCTGGTGGGGCCGGGCTTCTCCCAGGATCAGGATGTGGTCGAGGAGTTCGCGTCTGATGGTGCCGATGGCCCGTTCGCAGTGGGCGTTCATCCTCGGTGCTCGCGGCGCGTTCTTGATCACGTGGAGGTCGTCGGCTTGGAAGACGGTGGCGAACGCGGGTTTGTACTTGTCGTCGCGGTCACGGAGCAGGAAGCGTAGGGGCGTCATCCGGTGTCCGAGGTCGGCGGTGAGGTTTCTAGCCTGCTGCATGGTCCATGCCTGTGTGGGTGGGCGGTGACGCCGGTGATGTGCAGGCGTCGGGTGCCGTGTTCAAGGAACGATGTGGAAGTAGTACGGCACGGTGTTCGTTGACCTGGGGTCACCCCGTCCACAGCCACGCCTCGGTGGCCAGCTCCTTGACCCGCACCTTCACCGGGCTGAACTGCTCCCGGGGCAGGCCGGGCACACCCTCGGCGACCACGAACTCGTACACGTGCTCGGACAGGACGACCGCCAGGTCGCGCTCCGGCTGGGCGACCACCTGTTCGCGCAGCGGCGCGCAGTCCAGCAGGCGGCCGGCGACGGTGGCGGCGGCGCCGCTGAACCCCAGCTCCGACCGGCCGACCGGACCCAGGACGACGGCCATCCGCAACCGCAGCCGGTCCTGCGCTTCGGCGTTGCCGTGGGCGAGTCGGTCGGCGGTGCGGCGGAGCAGCAGCGGCAGTGCGCGGTGGACGTCGCTCCCTGCTGGCAGGAACGCCAGCAACCCGTCGCCAGTGTCCTGACGGTCGACGGTCGACGGCGCGGTTCCGAGGTCGTGGAGCACCGAGTTCACCAGTGCTGCCAGCCGCCTCTGCACCTCAACCCGCTGCCCGGACTCCCGGCCGCCGTAGCCGACCACGTCGAGCATGAAGCCCATTCGGATCGCCCGCCCGCCGGGGGCCTCGGCCATCGGCGCGGGCGGGCGCAGCACCCGGACCTCGTCCATTAGCCGCCTGTCCTCGTCGAGCCGTCGGAGAGCGTGGTCCAGTTGCCGGTCCACCCAGTCCGCCAAGCCGTCGTCGGCCGCTAGCGGCCGGGAGAACACCGCGGTCATGTTCGTCCGGTCGATCTCGGCGGCCCGACGTAGCCGGCGCAGCGCCGATGTCGCCGCGGTGAGCGCGACGGCTACCGGTTGGCCGGGGTCGGCGCGGCGCACCTCGTCGTGGACCCGCGCTCGCAGCCGGTCGAGCTCGGGGGTGTCCGCGTGCAGAACGCCGATCGAGTGGCGCAGCCTCGTGGCGTGCATCAGGTAACGGGCCAGCGGGGGCATCTCGGCGGTGCCCCGGCTCCACGTCCATGCGCTGAGCACCGCGTCGTGCCCGGCGGGTGCCAGGACCACCAGGACGCGGTCGGCGCCGACGTTGTCGACCGGCTCCAGCAACGCGAGGACGCCTTCCCGGACCTCCGGTGCCGCCCACCGGAAGCGGTCGCGCAGGTGGGCGGGCAGTGCGGCTGTCACGGTCTCGTCCACGCCGCTCGGGTGTTTCGCCTGGAACACCCTGGTCGTGCCGAGCAGGTCCGCCGCGTCGCCCACCAGGTCGGTGCAGCGCCGGTCGAACGCGATCCACCCGGACCCCGGCGGGCTTTCGGGCGCGGTGAAGGCCAGCGAAAGGTTGAGCACGTCGTGCGAGCGGCGCAGGACGGCCTGGGTGTCCGCCGCGTCGTCCTGCGCGGCCGCCACCGCGCCGTCCGGGCGGGATGACCGGAGCGAACCGGGCAACGCGGAGGGCAGTTCGGTGTTCGGCACGGGGTGCACCGCGCCCAGCGCACGGCAACGCGCCCAGATCGCGCGGAGCCCGTCCTCGGCGTCCCCGACCGCCGGCGCGTAGAGGTGGACCACTAATTCCTGGTCAGCCAGCACGCCGGTCTCCCGGCCGGTCCTCCCCGGCCGGCTCCTGCGCACGGTATCGGTCCCCGGTGTCGCCGACCAGGGTTCGCACCAGCTCGTTGGCCAACTCCAGCACCCGGGCGGGCGGTGGGACCACCGGTTCGTCGCCGATGCGTGTGATCCTGCGGGGAACGGCCAGCTCCAAATCCACTGCCGCCGCGCCGAACGCGTCGGGGTCCCGGTCGCGCACGGCCTCAGACAGCTCGGCCACCGCTTCGGCGACGGTCGTCCACCGCGCCTCGTCGAGCCGCCACCCCGGCAGGTCCGCCAACACCGCCACGGCGTCGGCCACCACTGCCGCGCCTAGTTCCGGGTAAGCCGTCACCGTCACCACTCACCTCGTCGACCCATCTGATTCTGCCCGCACCGGACCGGCGCCGCAGTATTGCGGTCGCATGTTCCGGTTCGTGCTATTAGATCACCGCTGGACGATCATGCCGACCGCAAAAATCGGCAATCACCTGATGCGTAATCGACGTGCTCGGAACTCCCAGGGAAGGAATTCGGCGTTGTTGGCTGACGAACCCGTCGCGGACGGCGAAGAGGTCGACTGGCATCTGCTGGAAGTCCTGTTCGCCCTGGAGACGGAGGACGTACCGGAGGAGACCTTCGACCGGCTGGTCGAGGCGCAGTGGCGGGAGGTGGACGCCCTGCCCCCGGGTACACCCGAACAGAGGGCGGGGATGCTCCTGCTGGTCGGCCTGCTGTCCGCCGCCGCCCAACGCTTCGCCGACCCCGCTAGGGACTGGGAGGCGGTGGCGGTGGCGCGGCTGGCCACCCGCGAGCCGGTGGACGAGGAAGAGCGACCGCAGCTGCTGGCGGTGCTGATGACGGCATTGCTGAACTGGTACTCGCGCACCGGGGACGTGCCCGCGCTGCTGGAATCGATCGAGGCCGGTCGGCTGGGGCTGGCCGCGGACGGTGGCGCGGACCGGTGGGCGCTCCAGGCCAATCTGGGCCACGCCCTTACGTTGGCCTTCCGTGAGCGCGGCGACGTGCCGCTGCTGGACGAGGCGATCGGCCTGCTGCGTCTAGCTGTGGCGGGGCGGCCGCAGGACGAGCCGGAATCGGCCCTGGCGCCGATGCAGCTCGGCATCGCGCTCCACTTGCGGTTCGCCGCTGGCGGTGGTGAGGACCTGCTGACAGAGGCCGTCGCGTCGGTGCGGGGAGCGGCGGCGGAACCGGCTGCGGACGCCTCGACCGCCAGCGTGGTCCTCACGAACCTGTGCACGATCGCCCGAACCGCGTTCGAGCACTTCGGTGCCGCCGACCTGCTGGCCGAGTCGATCCGGGCGGGCCGGACCGCCCTGGCCCTGCTGCCAACCAGCGACTCGAACCGGCACGACGCGGCTGCCGCCCTGGGCACGGCTCTGCTGGCCAGGTACAAGTCGGGCGGCGACGACGCTGCGCTGCGCCAGGCGCGGTCGCTGCTCCAAGAGGTGTGCGCCACGAGCCGACCGGATCACCCAGGCCGGGTGGGGTGGCTGACCAACTTCGCCGACTGCCTCCGGACGTGGTTCACCCACACTGGGCACATCGACGTGCTGGTGCAGGCCGGGGAGGTCGCCGCGGAGGCCGCCCGTTCGGACCTCGCCAACGGACCCGATCGGGCGGTGCTGCTGAGCACTCTCGCCGACGTCCTGCTGTCCGTCCACGTGCACAACCAGGATCCGGAGGTGCTCGACGAGGCGGTAAGGCTGCTCCGCGAGGCGGTGCGGGTCACCGCAGGTTCCGCTGCGGCCGCCGTGTACCTCGAAGCGCTGGCCCGCGCCCTCGACGTGGTGCATACGACGACCGGCGAGCGGGACGCGTTGATCGAGGCGATCGATCTCGCGCACCGGGCCGCCGACGCCGTTGCCGACCACCGCCCGGCGCGGTCGAGGTACCTGGGCGGCTTGGGGCAGGTGCTCGACACGGGCTACCGCCGGATCGGAGACCTGACCCTTCTGCGGAGAGCGGTCGACGCGTACTCGGAGGCGCTGGCTATCACCGGCGCGGATTCGCCCGTGCTCCTGTCGGGGGCGGCAGGCGCGCTGAGCACCCTGGCCGACCGGACCGGTGACGTGGCCCTCCTCGATCAGGCGGTGGCGCTGTATCGGTCCGCACTGGCGGCGGTGCCCCAGGAGTCGCCGGTTCACGCCGCGTACATGGGCTCCTTGGGAGGGGCACTCGAGAAGGTGCACAGGGCCACCGGTGACCGCAGTGCCGAGCGGGAGGCCATCGAGGTCATGCGTACGGCCGTCGCCAAGGGCGACCTTTTGCCGCCGATCAGCCGGGCCTCCCTCCTCTATGCGCTTGCCATCATGCTGTCGGACACCGACGAGGCCGATACCGATCCGCTCGTGCTCGACGCGGCGGCGGGGTTCGCCCGGCGCGCGGTCAACCTGCTGCCTGCGACGGAGGTCCACTCGGCGGCGGCCAGGCACACCCTCGCCGTCGTGCTGCTCGCCAAGCACCGGCTGATCGGCGACCCGTCCTCGCTCACCGAGGCTAACCGGCACTTTGTCGCTGCCGCGGAGGTGGCCACCGCGCCCCCGGTCATCACCTTCGGCGCGCGGTGGCGGTCGGCGTCCACCTCGGCCCTCCTTGGTGCCGACGAGCACGCCGTCAGCCAGGTCGAGCAGGCCGCCGTGTTGCTCCCCGAGATCGCCCCCGAGGCGCTCGCCGAGGCCGACCGGCTGCACCTGGTCACCTCGACGGCGGGCTTCCCGGCCACCGCGCTCGCCGTCCTGGCGCGAGCGGGACGACCTGAGCGCGCCGCGGAACTGCTGGAACAGGCCCGCGGCATCCTCCTGACCGACGCGATCACCAGTCGGTCCGGTGTGGACGAGCTGCGCGCGGTCCGGCCCGACTTGGCCGACGAGGTGACCCGGCTCCGGTTGGTGCGCACGGCGCTGAACGACCCGGGCGAAGCGCCGCCGGCGGCTCTGCGGAACAGGGAGCTGTGGACGGTCCACTGGGGACGGTTGCTCCGCGAAGTGCGTGCCCTGCCGGGGTTCGACCGCTTCCTAGTGCCACCCACATACGACGAGCTGCGGGCCGAGGCCACCGAAGGGCCGATCGTCTACGTGGCCGCCGATGAGGGGGCGGGCTTGCCCTGATCGTGACGCGCGACGAGCCGATCGTGGTGGAGCTGCCCGCCGCCGACTTCCGGACCGTGACCGGCCAACTGGCGGTGCTGCGCCACGCCGACGAGCTGGCGGCGGGGCCGTCGAGAGACGGGTGGCACGCGGCGCAAGGGCTGGCCGGGTACGTTCTGGCCTGGACTTGGATTGCCATCGCCGAGCCGGTGCTGGACCGCTTGGGGGAGGTCGACCGGCTGTGGTGGTGCCCGGTGGGCGTCGTCGGGGCGCTGCCCCTGCACGCCGCCGGCCTCGGCCGGGGAAGCGGTCGTTCGGTGCTCGACCGCGCGGTCACCTCGTACACGCCGACCATCCGGGCGCTGGCGCGGTCGCGGACCACGCCTGAGGCGCCCGCCGGGTCGCTTCTGGTCGTCGCCGCGCCGGAAGCTACTGGTGCCGCCCTGCCGGCCGTGCGGCGAGAGGTGGCCCGCATCGCCGCCAAGGTGCCGGGTGCCACCGTTCTGGACGCCGACGCCACCCGCGACCAGGTGCTCGAACAGTTGCCGCACCACCGCTTCGCGCACTTTGCCTGCCACGGTGTCGCGGACGCGGCGCGCCCCGCGGAGAGCAGGCTCCTGCTCGCCGACCACCGCACCCACCCCCTGACCGTCGAGGCGATCGCCCGCCTGCGCCTGACGGGGGCGGAGATCGCCTACCTCTCCTCGTGCTCGACGGCGGAGACGTCCGCCCGGCACCGCGACGAGTTCACGCACCTGGCGGGTGCCCTGCAACTGGCCGGTTTCCGTGAGGTCGTCGGCACGCTTTGGCCGGTGGGGGACCGGCTCGCGGCGGACCTCGCCGAGCGGCTCTACGACCGTGTCGTCGTCGACGGCGCGGTCCGGACGACCCGCGGGTCCACCGCGCGCGCCCTGCACCAGGCGGTCCGGGAACTCCGCGCCGCGCAACCGCACCGCCCGCTGGACTGGGCGCCCTACGCGCACTTCGGCCGGTAGGCTCCGCCCTTGATCCAACCGGTTCAGTCCTGATCATGGTGCTGGTCGCAAGGACCTTGTTCCCTGCGCCGAAGATCTCTTCCGGCGATTCATCGGCGGCAGTGGTCGCCTGCTCAACATGGCCTGATGGCAGTTCCCCGCCACAGCTCGCTCGGCCGTGATTGAATCGAACCTTTGACCCGTTTCGCATTATTGAGCCGAGAGTGTTCGGTTGCCTACATGATGGCGTAGCGGACGTGTGGTGCCTGGAAGTAGCCGCGGACGATGTGCGGCTGGCGTTGGCGACGACGTAGGGAGCGGCGGGTCTCGTAGGCCAGGCGGTCGACGTTGTGCGCGCGGGAAACGTTGACGTTGCGCTTGAGATCGGCGTTGAGCAACTCGTCCGGGTTGAGCTCGGGGCTGTAGCCGGGCATCAGGTGCAGCTCGACCCGGTCGGTGTTGTCCCGTAGCCAGACGCGGACCGCCTTGCTGCGGTGCACCGGGTGCCGGTCGGCGACGACGTGCACCTTCCGACCCGCCTGACGCTGTGCCTGCCGAAAATGTCATCCGTGCTGGTCAGGCGGTGTGGTGGTACTCGATGAGGATGCCGCCCAGTCGTTGCCGTTGGCGGATGTCGAGGTGGGTGATGGCCGCTTGGTCGGTGGCTGGTGGTCGCAGTGGTCGGGCGTTGTCGATGCCTTGGTGGGGGCGGCGGTTGTTGTAGAACTGCTCGTACTGGCGTAGCGCGTGGAGTAGGTGCTGTTGGTTCCGGATGAGGGTGCGGTCGAAGAGTTCTCGGCGGCAGCTGCGGATCCAGCGTCCATGATCGCGTTCATCTGCGGGATGCGGACTCCGCTGAGAACGACCTGGATGCCCGCGTCGGCGAGGACGGCGTCGAACAGGGCAGGGTACTTGCCGTCGCGATCGCGGATGAAGAACCGTAGGGAGCTGCCCGCGTTTTCGAGGTCCATGACGAGGTTTCTGGCGGCTTGGGTGACCCAGGATGTGGTCGGGTGCGCGGTGGAGCCGAGCACGCGGACCCGGCGACTGGCGTGCTCAATGACCGCGAGCACGTACAGGCGGGTGCCGTTCAGGGTGGAAGCCTCGAAGAAGTCGCAGGCTAGGAATGCGTCGGCCTGTGAGCGAAGAAGGTTGACCAGGTCGTCCGGGTGCGCTCGGGTGCCGGGTCGATCCCGGCGTCCTGGAGGGTCTGCCACACCGTGGATGCGGCGATCCTGATGCCGAGCACGAGGAGTTCGCCGTGGATGCGGCGGTAGCCCCAGGTGGGATTCTCTCGTGCCAGGCGCAGCACCAGGAGCCGGATCGAGCAGGAAGTAGATCCCGACCCGCGAGGGCAGGTCACGCAGCCGCCGCTGGACCGTCCCGGTCTCCTCCAGGATCGCGTCGACGAGTTCGAATGGGGCCACCGGCGGCAGTTCCCCCAGGTGCCCGGGAGCGAACCGGCCCGCGGCCACGGTGACCGTGCGGGTGATGGCCGTCAGCGCAGGCGGCAGGACACAATGAGAGGGCAACGGAGCTCCTTGGGACAAGCTGTCCTGGTCGACTGCGTGTACCGACGAGCTCCGTTGTCCTGCGTCGTGACTCCTGCAGCCCGGTCGCGTGACCAGCGAAAACGTTAACTACCCGGCCTTGGGTGAAGTACCGTGAAATCACTAGCGTGGGCCGCATGCGACCACACGGCGACCACTGACGCCATCGCGGCAGGTCCGGGCTGCAGCACTTGTCGCCACGACAACATCACCGGACGTATCAGCAGCTGGGCCGGTGAGGTGCTCCACCGGGATCTGGTGAGGCAATGTCGTGAGGAAGGCTCGGACGCCAAGGCGGTCACGGCCGGGACTGCCGAGTTGGCGTTCCGAATCGTCACTTTGAGTATGCGAGTCGGAGCGACAAAACCGGCCGTGCCGTGCTGATCGACAACAGTGTGGATTCAGGACCGTTTCGTGTGTGGTCTCCGCGGTCTTTGTCGCTTGCATGGATGAGGTTGTCGGCAGGCTCGACGTCGGCCTCAGCGACGTGCCCGGCCGGCAGGATCGGCACCAACGCCGTGCTTGAACGCTTGTTCACCGATCGGACGGTGGGCTGACGAGCCGATCTCCATGCCCGTTGTTGCTGAACGCATCGGCGAAAGCGGCGAGGACAGGGGTGTCCCGCGTCCGATCCAGCACGGCGAACACGACGTCGTCGAAGAACCGGTTGTCTCGCAACGACGCGCGGAACGCCGCCGCCACGACCGCCGGGTCGTTGCCGAACACCCCGCATCCCCAGGCGCCAAGGACCAGCCGCCGGTGTCCATGCGCGGCGGCGACCCGTAGAACACGTGCCGCACGCCGCTGAAGGATCATGGGAACCGCGGCCGCGTGTTCGGGCTGACTGCGCAGGATCGCGCCGAAGTTGGGCGCGGCGGCGGTGAGGAACGAGACCCGGTAGGGCTCCGGCAGAAGCGTGCCTTTGTCGTCTCTGAACACCGCACGGACGGTGAGTAGATCACGCGATCGCTGTAGGTGAGCTCGGGGTGCGCGCGGTGGTGGGCGTAGAAGTCGCTTGCCGCCAGCAGGCACGGGTACA
>NZ_LGED01000028.1 GCF_001280085.1 Saccharothrix sp. NRRL B-16348
GGTCGACGTCACAGCGCATGGCAGCCGTGCCGCGAACGCTCAACTCCCCTGGGCTTCGTGCGTCCTCTACCTGCATGGATGAGGTTATCGGCAGGCACAGCGTCGGAGTCGTCGGCGTGACGCATCGCGTCACCGCCGCTGTGAATCGAGGACGTCGACATGGCCGTCCGTCTTGCGACCTTCAACGTGGAGAACCTGTTCGAGCGGGCCAAGGCCCTCGACACCACGACGTGGGCGGAGGGCGAGCCGGTCCTGGCCGCCTTCGGCCGGTTCACCACCCTGTCCGCCAAGACGGTCTACACCGACGCGGACAAGCAGGACATGCTGCGGGCACTGGAGACCTTGCGGGTGCTGGTCCGCGATTCAGGTGGGCGGTTGGTGCTGAACCCTCGGCCGTTCGAGGCGTGGGCGTTGCGGGAGAACCGCGGCGACTTCCTCAAGCAACCCGCCGGCGGTGACGCTGTCATCGTGGCCACCGGGCGTGGCGACTGGATCGGCTGGGTGGATCTGATCACCGAGCCGGTCGACGAGACGGCGACCCGTATGACCGCCAAGGTGATCGACGAGGTGGCGGCTGACATCCTGTGCGTGGTCGAGGCCGAGCACCGGCCGTCGTTGGTGCGGTTCAGCGCAGCCTTGCTGGATCGCCGCTACGCCCACGCGATGCTGGTCGACGGCAACGACCCGCGTCGGCTTGATGACCACCGCTCGAGTGACCATCGAGTCGGTGCGCAGCCACGTCGACGACCCCGACCCGCAGTCCGAGACCGGGCGGGCGTTGTTCAGTCGGGACTGCCCGGTCTACCAGCTGCGGCTGCCCGGCGGCCGCGAGTTGTTCCTGCTGCTCAACCACTTCAAGAGCCAGTCGTTCTCCAGCGGTGACCCCGACCCTGTGCTTGCCGAAAATGTCGTCCGTGCAGGTCAGGCGGCGTGGTGGTACTCGTTGAGGATGCCGCCCAGTCGTTGCCGTCGGCGGATGTCGAGGCGGGGGAGGGTCGCCTGATCGGTGACGGCTGGTGGCAGGGAGCGGAGTGGTCGCGCGTTGTCGATGCCTTGGTGGGGTCGGTGGGTGTTGTAGTACCTCTCGTACTCGCGCAGGGCGTGGAGTAGTTGCTGTTGGTTCCAGATGAGGGTGCGGTCGAGTAGTTCGCGTCGGCAGCTGTGGATCCAGCGTTCCATGACCGCGTTCATCCGAGGGATGCGGACTCCGCTGAGGACGACCTGGATGCCGACGTCGGCGAGGACGGCGTCGAACAGTGCAGGGTACTTCCCGTCCCGGACGCGGATCAGGAATCGCGCCTGTCTGCCCGCGTCTTCGAGGTCCATGGCGAGGTTCCTGGCGGCTTGGGTGACCCAGGATGCGGTGGGATGTGCGGTGGCGCCGAGGACGCGGACCCGGCGACTGGCATGCTCGATGACCGCGAGCACGTGCAGGCGGGTGCCGTTCAGGGTGGAAGCCTCGAAGAAGTCGCAGGCCAGGAGCGCGTCGGCTTGGGAGCGGAGGAAGGCCGCCCAGGTCGTCGTGGTGCGTTCGGGTGCCGGGTCGATCCCGGCGTCTTTGAGGATCTGCCAGACGGTGGAGGCTGCGACCTTGATGCCGAGTACGAGGAGTTCGCCGTGGATGCGGCGGTAGCCCCAGGTGGGGTTCTCCCGTGCCAAGCGCAGCACCAGAAGTCGGATCGATTGGACGGTTCGTGGTCGACCGGGCAGCCTGGGGCGGGGACCTGGCTGCGTGGCGGTGGGCGAGGAGGTCTCGGTGCCACCGGAGCACCGTCTCTGGGCGTACCAGTAGTCGGAGTCGACGAAGTGCTTGCATCGGGAGTCGGTGCAGCAGTGCCGCGAGGAAGGCCCGGTCGGCGGGAGAGAACCGTGGGCGGACGTCTCCGAGTTGGCGTTCCAGGACCATGATCTGGTGGCGCAGCGCCAGGATCTCCATGTCCTTGTCCCGGTCGCTCAGGGGCAGCAGGCGCAGCACCGCGAACGCGTTGGTCACGCTCAGATAGGCCAGTCGGAGTAGCACAGTCGGTCATCATGCCGTGTTAGCCGAGGACGCTGCGGACCTACAGTCGTACTCACGAGCACCTCGGCTCTTCACGCTACGCACGGTTTCAACCTGCATGGATGGAGTTATCGGCAGGCACAGCGTCCGACCACGGCGCGCGTGGTTGCGGCAGTGACAGTAGTTGGTTAGGGCTGCGGTGCCTGCGGACGCCACTTACGGAGTGCCCTCGAAAATGTTCAGCACGTCGTTCACCTCGGGTCTTCCTGTCGCCTGCACCAATGACTTGAGCGCTTGAACCGCCTTCTTCCGGCTCGGCTCGTTGGCGGCTGACTTGGCTACGCGGGCGGCGTCCACGTGTTCTGATGGTTCTCCGGTGGCGCCGAGGGCTGCGATCACCGAGAAAGCGAACACACCGGCGAATTCGTCGTTGGCCAGGTGCGGTGAGGTGAACCACAGCGAACGGATGAGGTCGAGGTTGCCTTCGGCAACGATCTTGAACAGGAGGTCGCGAGTGTCCTCACCGTCCAGGATCGCGTCGAACACCTCGTTGACGGGGAAGTACCGGGCCAGCTGGACGATACCCAGGTACGAGCGAGCCGAATCGCCGTGTGCGACGAGGACGTCCGTGTGCAGTGGATCGTTGACCAGTGCTGGATGTTCTTCCAGGAACCGCTGGGACTCGATCAGGGTCGCGCTGGTGATCCACTGCTCAACCAGTTCCACCGCGGCTTCTCTGGTCGCCATGTCGTTGACGATGGTGCCCAGTCCCTTGTGGACGGCGTCGTCGAGCTGCTCCTTGAGCCAGAGCAATCGGGCGGCATCGGGATAGAGGTCGCACAGTGTCGCCAGGGCAGCCCGGCTGTCGTCGGTTCTCAGCGTCTCCCAGTGTTGCCGGAGGAAGTCGCCGGCGGCGGTTGCGCTGCTCTGGCTCGTCCAGGCGTTCGCCAGGGCCACGGTCGAGTCGTCGACGGGCGCGGTCGCCCATGCCGGCAATCCCGTGGCGACTCCGCCTCCCGAGACGGCCGCTTCGCGCACCATGCGGCGGACCTCGCCGAGAAAACGCAGGTCGCCGCTGTCCTCCTCGGCGTGCGACGCCGCGGAGGACAAGTCGTCCGCGGCCTCGTCGGCGCCGTGCGACGAGGTTCGTCGCCACAGGTGCCTTTGGACCATGAGATAGGCCCGGCCGGCTGCGGGCATCGATGCCCAGGTCTCCTCCCAGGTGGCGAGCGCTGTCCTGCGGCCTTCGGCGCCGGTCTGTCGGTTGGCCAAGGCTTTGAGGGTGTTCGCAAGATCCGGGAGGTGAGCGGCCGGGGCTTTTTCGGCGAGCCTGCGGCGGATCACAATGGCCTCGGTCGCCTTGGTCAGTGAATTGGTCTGATCGCCTGCTTCGCCGTAGTGGATGCTCAGGTTGTTGAGAGCTGCCGCGAGGTTGGACAGATGGGCGGGATTCGCTGCGGCGAGCCGTCGGTAGAGAGCGACGGCCTCGGCGGCCGTGGCGATGATCCTGGTTCGGTCACCTGTGACGTACAGGTGGTTGGCGAGGTTGGTCAGGGCCAACGCGAGGTCGGGGAGGTGAGCGGGGGCGCCGTGGACGAGTCCGCGCAGGAGGTCAACGGCCTCGATGGCCGCCTCCAACGCCTTGATCCGCTGGCCGGTCTCCAACAGCCGATTGGCGAGGTTGTTCAGCGACGCGGCGAGGTCAGGAAGATGGGTAGGGTCATCCTTGACGAGCTCTCGCCGAATGGCGAGCGCTTCGGTGGTGATCGTCAGTGCTCGGGCGTGGTTTCCGGCCTCCGCTTCTCGATTGGCGAGGTTGTTCAGCGACATGGCGAGGTCGGGCAGGTGAGCCGGGTCCTTCTCGGCGAGGGCCCGATGAATGGTGACGTCCTCGACGGCCGTGTTCATTGCCCGTTCTTTGTCTCTGACTTCTGCCTGCCGATTGGCGAGGCTGGACAGCGCCGAGGCGAGGCCGGGCAGGTGGATGGTGCCGTTCTCCTCGACGAGTCCACGCCAGGTGGCGACGGCCTCGGTTGCCGTGGCAAGCGCCTCGATCACGTGGCCCGTATCCGCTTGGTGGATGCTCAGGTTGCCGAGTACCACAGCGAAAGCGTGCCGGTGGAAAAGATGGTTCTCGGCGAGCTCCCGATAGTGTTCGGCGGCTTCGGTCGCGGTGGCCAGCGCGTCGAGCTGTTCCCCCGCCTTCGCCTGAAGATTGGCCAGTTTGTTCAACGTTGAGGCGAGTTCGGGCAGGTGGGCGGCGCCGTTTTTCTCGACGATGTCACGCCGGATGGCGACGGCCTCGGTGATGGAAGCCAGCGCAAGCGGGTGGTCACCGGAACGCGCCTGCTGGTCCGCGAGGTAGCCGAGGAACAGCGCGAGGTCGGGTAAGTGGGTTGGACTGTTGGCGGCCAGGGCGCGTTGGATGGTGACGGCTTGGTTGATGACGGCCAAGGTTTCGGAACCGGCCCCGCGGTCCTGCTGAACGACGGCCAGGATGGCGAGCGACTTGGCCAATTCGGGCAGGTGGATCGGGTTGTCCTCGGCGAGCCGGCGGTGGAGGCTGACGGCTTCGGCAACGGTAACCTGCGCCTGGGCGTGGTCCCCGGCCTCAGCCTGTCGACCGGCCAGATTGTTGAGGGTGCTGCCGAGTTCCGCCGAGTAGGCGTCCGGATTTTTCCGGGCGAGTTCACGTTTGATGTCCGCAGCTTCGGAGATGGTGGCGAGAGCCCCGGCAAGATCATTTGCCCGCCCTCGGTGGACTCCTAGGTTATTCAGGGCCACGGCGAGTTCGGGCAGATAGGCGTCCGGACTGTGGCGGACGAGTCTCCGGTAAATGTCGACACTTTCGCCCGCGGTGGCCAGCGCACGCGTGTGGTCACCAGTCCGGTAAAAGTGGTTGGCCAGGTTGGTCAAGGATACGGCGAGGACTGGCAGGTGCGCGCCCGGGTTGTCGGCGGCGAGCTTGCGTTGAATGCCGACGGCTTCGACGGCGATTTCCAGGGCTTCGGCTGCGCGCCCGGCTTCCGCCTGCCGGTTGGCCAGGTTGGTCATATACATGGCGAGGCTGGGGAGGTGGACAGGGTCGTACGTGACGAGGTCGCGGCTGAGCGCGACAGCCTCGGTGATGTCGGCCAGCGCACCGGGCAGGTCTCCGAGCTGCCCTCGTTTGTTGGCCGCGCTGTTGAGAGAACTGGCGAGGTGGTGCAGGTGTGCGCCCGGGTTGTCGGCGGCAAGCTCGCGTTGGATGTCGATAGCCTCGTTGATGGTTTCCAGGGCTTCGGCAGCGCGTCCGCGTTCCGCTTGCCGGTTGGCCAGGCTGGCCAATGCCACGGCCAGGTTCGGCAGAAGGGCTGGGTCGAGCTCTGCGGGGCCTCGGAAGCGGGCGACGGCTTCGATGGCGATCGTCAGCGCTTCGGTCGGGTTTCCGGCTTCGGCATGCCGGGTCGCGAGGTTGTTGAGGAAGTGGGCGAGTTGCACTTCCTCGATCACCGTGGTCGGGTTGCCCATCGCCGCCCTGGTCCGGGTGGCGGCGATCAGTGCCAGGTTTCTGAGGCTGCTGTGCCCCGCGGGGATGTCCGCGACCAGTGCGGCAAGAGGGATAACGGTGTTCGGCTCGGCGGCGAGTTTCTCCAGCGGTCGGACGAACGGGCCGTTCTGGGTCAGCGCGATGGCGAAGGCCTCGGGCCACAAGGCCGGGTTCTTCGCAAGGAGACGGTCGGCCAGGGGGCCGGCCACGTCGGGGGCGTGGTCGGCAGCCCTGGTCAGGGTCCGGACCAGGGCTCCGGACGAGCTTTGCCGCGCGGCCAGGTCGGCAACGGTGTCGAAGAAGGTCGGGTCGTCGCCGAACACCTGCGCGATCAGGTGGTCCGCGACCGGGTCGGGACGGAGGGCGACGCGGTTGTCACCCGTGTCGCGCAGGAAAGGACGCAACATCTCGGCCAGTTCGGCCGGTCGCACGCTCGTCCATTCCGACACGTCGAACGCGCTGAGGGTGGCGGTCAGCGCCCTCGCGGTCGGGGTGAGCAGGCTGAGGCCCGCAGCCACTCGGCGCAGGGTTTCCCTGGGCACGGGCGGTCGGTGGTGCGATCGCGCGACGTCGTTCCAGTTGTCGAACTCGCGGTCGAGGATGGCGTCGTAAAGCGCGGTCCGACTGGTGGGCAGATCGGTTCCGCTGTGCGCGGCGATCCAGGCGTGGACGACCAGGTCCAGCGTGGTCCAGCGGTGGAGTCCTCTCGGCGGTTCGAGGGGGGTGTGGCCCTGGGAGTTGCTCAGGGTGGAGAACCTGCGGTGGGCGCGCCGGTACACCGCTTCGGGGTTGGGGTGGTGTTCTGCCAGCGTGATGTCGGGGTGTCGCACGATGCGAACGCCCGATTTGTCGAGCGCGCGGTCGAGTTGGGGGAACCAGTCGCCGGTGTCGCGGGAGGTGAGGATCACCGCAGTGCGGTGGCGCCGGGACGCCAGATACCGGATCAGGGTCTTGAGCGCGGAGGTCGGTGCGGCTTCGACGTAGTCGACGACGACCAGGAGCGGGGAGGCCACGCGTGCCAGCCAGTGCAGGGAGGTGTCGTCCGCCCCGTCGGTCAGCAGGTCCTCGCGGAGGAAACCGGCGTGCCACCCGTCTGCGGTGAGCTGGTCGGCCAGTTCGGCGGCCAGTCGGGTTTTACCGGACCCGCCCACTCCGGTGATCGCGGCCAACCGGGGCCGGTTGTCCTCGGTGGCCGACCGGCACCACAACAGCAGGGCGTCCAACTCGCCTCGGTCCTCGAAGCGGACCACCCTGTTGCGGGCACGGATGTGGGCCAGTGGCCCCGCCAGCGGCCCCGGCTGGTGGTAGGCGGGTTCCAGCGGCGGGACCTGCGGCCACTGCGGTGGTGCCAGCGCCAGCCGGGGGTCGTAACCCAAGCCGACGTCCAGGCCGGTGCGCCAACGCCACCGGTCCCCGCTGAGGAACGCGGCTCCCGAGGCGACTGCTTCCTCCAGGTTGGCGGCGGGGTCGGTGCGCCACCGGCGGGCGATCACGGTGATGTCGACGGCGACGAATTCTCCCGGCGCCTGCCACGCCGACCGCAGTCCCGTGCCCGGCCATTCCGGCGGCTCCCGCAGGACCACGTCGGTCAGCGGATAGGTCTCCAGGCTGCGACGGCCGTCCGGCCCCGCCCAGTCGCCCCGCAACCACACGACCACCACCGCGTGACCCGCGGCACCACGTCCCGCCGGATCCAGGATGGCGATCACCGGGTGCAGGCCGGCGTCGAGGCAGGCGCCCGCGAACGCCACGGACAGGTCGAGGCAGTTGGCGTGCCGGGGACTGGTGAAAACCTCGTCAGGCGGGCGGATGTGCTGGTATCTCCCCGTGCCGGCGAACGACTCGTCGGCGTAGTCGGTGCCGGCGGCGGCAAACGCGTCGAACACCCGGCGCAGGCGAATCTCGGGTGGTGCGGCCGACCGGCCCGGCAGCACGGCGCCTTCCGGCATCACCGAGGGCAACGTGCCTGTCTGCACATACCGCAGCAGATCTTCCGGCACGGACTGATCCCACAACGGCCAGTCGGTCACCGAGTCTCCTCCTTGCCGTCTTCCCAGCCTTCGTTCGGCTCGGTCACCACCAGCGGCGCCTTGCCCCACACGGACGCGCCGTAGTGGGCCTCCCGCGCCTCCACGACCACCTCGTGGACCCCAGGGGGTAGCGGGGGCAACGTGGCCCGCCAACGGCCGTCGTGCAGACGCATCGGGACGGACAAGCCCGCAGCCGTCACCGTGGCCGCCACACCCGGACCCTCCACGTCACCCAGCACATCCGCCCCCACCAGGACCTCGTCCCCGGCCCACGCGACGTCGTCGAGGTCGAACCCGATCCACGGTCGATCCGGGGCGTCACCAGCGCGTGTGGGGACGGGCTCGCCCAAAAAAGAGAGCAGCAGATCACGCACCCCCGCCGTCCCGCCCAGGGGACCGTGCTTGTCCGGTGCCGCGTGCCACCTGCCAGGGAACTCGCCCAACTCCACGGGCAGGGCCGAGAGCACGGGCACCGTGCCGTCACCGCGCCAACCGACGTTGCCCCGCCAGTCCGGGTCGACCTTGGTGACCCGCAACACCCCGTCGAGCAAGTCGGCGCGGTTGGGGGTGCTGTGGCCCCTTGCGTAGAACGGTGCCACTTCCGGCAGGCCCTGCGCCTGCCACGCTGCGGTGATGTCGTCATGCACCTTCACCGCGGTCCCGACCCGGTCCAACAACCGCGCACCGGCGGCTTGATCACCAGCCGGCCACGCACACGTGGCCGGCAACTGCACCGGCTCGATCGCCCGATCCCCGTTCCATATCGCTGGGTACTGCGGTAGCAGCTCGTGCATCGACGGCCACCCCCGCAACACCCGCGTGGCCGCCGGGTGCCGCAAGCGACCCAAGCCGAGCCCGTTGACCAGGACGTCGAGGGCCTTCGGCGCACCGCGGTGCGGCGTGCCCAACGTGATCAACGCTCGGCACCGCCGCGCCCCGTCCAGCGCGCCGATCCAGTAGCGGGCAACGACACCGCCCATCGAGTGCGCCAACACCACCACCCCACGCCCGGCCGCCTCCGTCTCGGCGACCGCACGGGCCAACGCCTCGGCGGCGTCAACGACCGAACGCCGGAAGTCGTACGGGACGCGCAACACATCGGTGTCGGCCGGGATGGGCACACCAGAGCGATAGTCGACCACCTTGAGCCCGGGACCGAACCAGCGGCGCAGGTTGCCGACCATGGTGTCGTAGCCCGGCAGCGCGATGAGACCCGGAACGACCGTCATCGCGTTGACCAACCCCACCGGCTCCAGGTCATCGGCTTCCAGCGCCACCAGGTCCGGCTTGGCTGCCACCTTGGCCATCCCGGCCACCGTGGCACCCCACACCGGGACACCGCCACGAGCCAGCACGCTCCCGCCGAGTCCCGGAAGCTGCACGATCAAATGCCTCAGCGTCATCCCAGTCCTGTCCCCACAGCCCGACTCGGCCTATGTCGTTCGCCGACCCGCCGGTGTAACGGCGGCTCGGCGAGTGCCGAACATCCGTGAGGGAACCGTGACGTGTGATCAACTCTCACTTCTGTTCGGAGATGGCCCTGTGTCCGATCGCCTTCAAGTGTTGACCGCCCTGTACCAGTCCGACCGCGCGGACCGCGCCACCACGCTCACCGTCAGCCTCGCCACGATGGGTGCGGCCGTCACCTACGTGGTCGGCACCGTCGCGTTCTACGACAAACTCGACCTGCTCGGCTGGGCCATCGCCCTCTTGCCATTCCCCATGATCTGCATCGCGGCGTTTCACTCACTCCTCGTGAACTTGACCGGAATCCGCGCGCGCTCGATCCTGCACCTGGAACAAGCCCTGCTCGACAACGTGGAGACCGACACCCCGCGGGCTCCGGCCACCAGCCTCGACCGCACGCGGATCGGGGTTACCGCCACCGAGGTCGGCACCAATCTCCACACCGCTCCGATGCCTCAACGCATCACGATCCTTATCGCTTATGGGGGAGTCGGGGTCGTCTACCTCGGCTATATCACCCTCATGCTGTGGCGCTCGGCCAGACACTTGTCCGGTTGGGTCACCGTCCCTGCGGTTCTCTATGCGGCACTGCTCTTTCCCATCGCCCTCTCATGGCGGTACAGCGTCATGGCCCTGGACCTGCGTGACTTGTCACTGGGTAGTCGGGCAGGACGTGGTCGATGACGGTCCGGAGGATGCGTCGGCAGGTTGTGACGGTTCGAGCCCGTTCGTCGGGCCTCGGGCGGACACGGTGACGCTCCGTCCCGCCCGGAGAGCAACGGATCTTCGACCAGGCGCCGGTGCCGTCACAGGACGGTGCCCGGCGTCACCAATCGGTGGTGTCGTGACCAGTCGGCCAGGCGTCACAGCCGGCGTGGCGACCTCGTGTCGCAATACCGGCAACTCACGATGGTGCTCCTGCACACGTGGTGCGTGATCAGTGCAGCTCAGCGCCTCAGTGCAGGGTTCTGGCACCTGCGGGCATCGGTTGGCATGAAGAGCAATTCGCCATTCGAGTTAATTTCTGGCCGCAGAACTGCGGATATGGGATCGGTGAAAATTCCGCGGAACCGCCGTGACGTCCGTATCGTCCCAGTCGATCGAAACCATCGACTTCTCGAAGGGACCCCGTATGGGCGGGTTCGCCGCGATCATCCCCGTGCTGCGCTCGGACGCCGACGACCTCGACCGGCTCGCACGTGAGACGAAAGACCTGGCAGTGAAGTTGCAAGGCGCTTGCCAGGCGCCGCCCAAGGTCGGTGACGTGCAAGCGGCCGTCGTCTACCAGCAGGCGAACTACGACTGGACGCAGACCAGGTTCGAAGACCTGCTCGCGGCCGAGGTGGAGGTCACCGAATTCGCCCGCAGATTGCGGGCAACGGCCGACTCCTACGCCGGCATCGACGCCAATGCCGTTTAGTTAGGCGGTGTTGGTGAAGATGTGCAGGTGGGGCGGGCCGGCATGGCGGACTGTGACGTGGTGGGGGCGTTTGAGGAGTTTCGCG
>NZ_LGED01000029.1 GCF_001280085.1 Saccharothrix sp. NRRL B-16348
TACCGCGAGGCCGTCACCACCCTGATCGCCCGCGGTGTCGAACTGCCGACGTTGAACAACGGCCCCGCTGAGGCCACCTGGGATCCCGACCTGGCCAAGGTCATGACCACCACGGGCCTGATGGTCACCGAGGAGCACGTGCTGCCGTCACTCCTCTGACGCGAACCGCTTCACGTCCCGCCACCTGCCGAGAATGTCGTCCGTGCAGTTCAGGCGGCGTGGTGGTACTCGTCGAGGATGCCGCCCAGTCGTTGCCGTCGGCGGATGTCGAGTCGGATGAGCGCTGCTTGATCGGTGACGGCTGGTGGCAGCGTGCGCAGTGGTCGGGCGTCGGCGATGCCTTGGTGGGGGCGGTGGTTGTTGTAGAAGTGCTCGTACTCGTGCAGGGCGTGGAGTGAGTGTGGGGTGTCAAAAGTCGGCCACAGGATCTGACCTGCAATTATTGAGCCGAATGTGTTTACTTGCCTCCAAGATGGCGTAGCGGATGTGCGGTGCCTGGAATAGCCGCGGACGATGTGCGGCTGGCGTTGGCGGCGACGTAGGAAGTGGCGGGTCTCGTGGGCGAGGCGGTCGACGTTGCGGGCGCGGGAGGCGTTGACGTTGCGTTTGAGGTCCGCGTTGAGCAGCTCGTCGGGGTCCAACTCGGGGCTGTAGCCGGGCATCAGGTGCAGCTCGACCCGGTCGGCGTTGGTCTCCAGCCAGGAGCGGACGGCCTAGCTGCGGTGCACCGGGTGCCGGTCGGCGATGACGTGCACCTTCCGGCCGGACTGGCGTGCCACGCGGTCGAGGAACGAGGTGAAGACGGCGGCGGTGAACCGCTCGGTGAACACGGTGAACCACAGCGCGCCGCGCGAGGCGACCGCGGACATGACGTTGACCCGAAGGCGTTTCCCGGTCACCCGCACGATCGGAGTACGACCCATCGGCGTCCAGGACCGGCCGGGCGGTGCGGCGTCGGAGCGCAGCCCGCACTGGTCGACCCACACGATCGCCGCCCCCTCGGCCTTGGCGCGTGCTTCGATCGCCGGATAGTCCTCGTCCAGCCACGCGCGCACCGCGGCGGGCTGCTGTTCGTCTGCCCGCCGGGCCGGGCGCTGCGGGGTGAACCCGTGGCGGCGCAGCCATAATCCGACGCCCTGTTCGGTCATGTCGAACCCGACGACCAGCCTGATCAGCTCGACCACGGCCTGACGTGTCCACAGCGGGCCGCCGATCAGCAGTTCCTCGGGCGTGTAGTCGGCCATGCCGTGAACAGGGTGCCCGGTCCTCCGCGTTGACCAGTTCGGCGGGGCCGGGTCGTCCCTTGCGGGTCGCCAGGCCGTCGCGACCGTCCCGTCGGTAGGCGCGCCACCAGGTGCCCACCGACCGTTCGGATACTCCGAAGACCTCCGCGGCCTGCCGATAGCCCTCGACCCGACCGGCCTTCAACGCGGCCACCACCCGCAACCGCAGCACCTCACGCTCCGCAGGTGATAACCCAGTGAGCACCCTCGACCTCGATCACGAGTGATCAACCTACAGGAAGATGATCACTTTCGACTCGATATTCCGAATGGAATGGCAACATCGGGGCCGCCCTTCTGCGGTTTACTACGCGTCGAAATCCCGATGTCATGCACGTCAACCGAACGGGCGATCATACGCACTCCTGCGGTGGTACTCGATTCGCCGCACCGCCATTGACACTGGCGGAATGAACAGGATCGCCCGTGCCGTCCTGACCCTGGTCGTCACGACGCTCGCGTGGCTGACGCTGGCTGCATGCGCAGGGCCGGTCTGCGCCTGCGAGATCCCCAGTCCGCCCGACGGGCTCGCGGTCGCGGCGAACAGCGAGGAATGGGCGAAGAACCGATTGGCTTTACTGAAAGGGAAGCATCGTACGACAGGCATACTGGTAAGCGCATCGGACAAGGAGGGGTGGGAGTTCAACAGCAAGTTCAATAAAGACGATGATCCGATGGGTTTATACGCGCAAGGGCGACAACTTTTTATCGAGCGCGGCCTGATCCGGCCCGAGGCGGACGGCTTTGCATGGCACGTCGAAGGTAAAGCTGCCTTTCTCATGAACCAATACAACGTCCTGAATGCCGTATTGGTCATCAACCACCCCGGAGGCCCCTGCGAATACGTATCGGGATCCGGTTGCCTGAATCTCACCGCGCAAGCTATCCCGAAAGGAGCTACCCTGTGGGTGTGGTGGGGGGATCCCGACGTAGAGCCGCTGACGGTCCAGAAGCGTCCGTTCCACAATCCGGTGGACGACCCGGATAAACGGAAGAAGGGCAGGCGGTAGACCCGATGGAGGTGAACGCGGGAACACTACGCATTCTCGGTCGCATGTCCGACAACCTCGAAGCCCGCGACGCCGACGAACGGCAAAGCCTCGTGGATCTCGCACTCGAACGGCACGACGAAAGATGGAATATCGTTCTGCAATTCGAGCCGGACTCGAACCGGGCAGCCCGCCCTGTCCCACATGGGCGCCACGAACACCTCCTGGTGGGGATCCACGGAGACCGTGGCGCCGCCGTGCTCCATAAATTTAAGGACCCGGCCATCGGTGATTTCGTCATCACCGCCACCGTCGGCGAACATCAGTCAAAAACCCCTTCGCCAGTACCTTTGGACGACAGTGCCGGCATGTATTTCCTCACAGACCGCCTCATTCCGAAAAACGTCCTGCGAAGCGCCATCATCGAGTACGCACTCACCGGATCGGTATCGAAATCGGTCACGATGACACCCTTCGATTGGCATCGGGACCACTATCAAGTCGAATTCCCCGACGAGCTCCCCACCGGACACCGATGGCCGACTCCGGGCGAGACCTTCACCGGCGAGCCACCATTCTGAACCGATCACACACCGCAGCATCAAGCGGGCACGCCGGAATCCTGTGCCTCATCGCGAACGCCGCGAGTCCGCTGCGGGCCACGGTGGTCCAAGACCCCACCGCCTCACCGAGAGCGCCGTCGAGGTGCTGCAGAGGATGCTCGACGGCCGCCAGACGGTGACGCGAACCATTCTCAGGCCTGAGGTGTACCAGGTCCGGTGAACATCTCTGGGCTCGATCGGACTCTTCACGGCCGGTCGGCGGCCTGGTCGTGGTTGTTGTTGGCTGGCTCGGCGCCGGTGGCGGTCGAGGTGCTGCTCGGCCTTCGCCTCGGTCGCGGTGCCGCAGCGTCGACTGCGTGCCGCGTCGGCTGCCGTGTCGCCTTGGTATCGAGTACCGGGTGCTGGGGCTTGGTGGTCGGTGTCCCGGCGGGTAGTGGTCGCATCAAGCTGCGGCCGGGTAACACCGGCGGGCCATCGTCCCGGCCATGCGACCACAGGATGAGTTCATGGCCTGCCCGGACTGCGACGGCACCGGAGCATGCGGCCCCGAACGTGCCCCTGAGCCGTGCGAGATGTGCCAGGAGGGCGGGGTGGTGTCTCGGTTCGGGCTGGTGTGACATGCCCGGGTCGACGTCGAGTACGAATCACGTCACGGACCTCACGGTTGTATTCGTGCGCGCGGTGCTGCTCGGCTACCGCGTCGGGGTGCGCCGCGTCCGGCTGGTCGACGTCGGCTTCGGCGTGGTCGACGTCCTCGGCCGGTGGGCCCTGGTGGTCGACGCCGTGGTGGGGTTGGCGGTCGCCGGGTCGGTGGCGGCCTGGGCGTGCGCGACGTCGATGTTCGCCGCGTGCACCGCGTTGTCGTGGTGTTCATCGCGGCCGCGGACCTTGGCCACCGCGTGCCTCGGCCGCGCTGTGTTCACCGCCGTGCGCCGCGGCCGCCGTGGTGGTCGACGTTCTCGGTCACCTCGCACTCGCAGGTGGTCGACGTGCGCCTCGTTCGGGCGTCCTCGGCGGCCGCGTGCGGCTCGGCAACAGGGTTCGGGACGTCGTCACGGGTCTCGGTGTCGAGCGGGAACCCGAGGCCGCATCCGTCAGGGACGCGGCCTCCGTGCACGTGCGCTGCCCGCAGGCCTTCAGCCTGGCCTGACCTTCCTCAGCGGATCAGGGATCGAAGCACCGGAATGCTCACCCCGAAGCCGACCAGGCCGGCAAGGACCGCGCCTGCGACGGGCCCGCCGCTGAGGAAGGTCAGGCAGCCGACCACCGAGCCGATGAAGGCCGCCGCCAGGAGGACGAGGGCGGTGTGCACCGTGAAGAACGGCGCCGGATCGGGCTGGTTCGACGGCGTGCGGCTGGGCGTCGTCATGTTTCTTCTCCTTCGGATGACCGGGGTCCCCAGGGCCGGGCTGGCGGCTGGAGCCGGCATGGGCACCACAGTGCGACTCGAAGGAAGATCAACTCCCAGTTGCGACGAGCACACTCCGACAGAATCGGCCGACCTGGAACGATCCCCGCCGTGGCCCCCTGTCGGGCAGGATGATTGCGATGAATCGCGACAACGAGGGCGGTCCGGTCCGGCGGCCGCGGACGCTGGAACGGGCGCTGCCAGCACCGGGCCCATTGCGGGACCTGAAGGACCTGCTGTACGAGATGTACTTGGCAGCGGGCACGCCCAGCCTCGACAAGATGGCGGCGGACGTCGCCGAGGACGACGAACTATCGGGTTCGCCGAGCCGGGACACCATCAGACGCTGTATCAGTTCGCCCACCCTGCCGCCCGGCCAGGCGGACGCGGTCGCAGTCGCGGTCGTGCTGGCACGCCTGGCGAGGTGGGACGAGGACGTCGTGGCCGCACGGGTGCGCGCGCTGTGGGTGGAGGCGCTGATGCGCGTCCCTGCGGGCCGCCTGATCGGCGAGTACGACGACCAGCTCCTCCTCGACGACCTGGAGGTGCACCCGGCGCTATCCCCGGCAGCCGCCAGCACCGAGCTCGGCGCGTTGCCCGCCTACGTCGCCCGAGGGTTCGACGCGGAGCTGGCCGAGGTGGTCGACGCCGTGGTGGCGCGTGGGCGAAGCGACATCGCGGTGCTGGTCGGCGGTTCATCGACGGGCAAGACCAGGGCCTGCTGGGAGGCGGCCCGGCGGCTGCCGGACGGCTGGCGACTGTGGCACCCAGTCGAGCCCGACCCCGCGTCGGCCCTGATCGGACAGCTGGACCGGGTGGCGCCGCAGACCGTGGTGTGGCTGAACGAGGCCCAGCACTACCTGCTCGACCCGAAGCACGGCGCGCAGGTCGCCGGCGAACTTCGTGCCCTGCTCAACGCGCCCGACAGGGGCCCGGTCCTGATCCTGGGCACCATCTGGCCAGAGCACTGGGCGGACCTCACCTCCGAACCGAATCGGGGCCCGGACCCGCACGCGCAGGCGCGCCAGCTGGTCAAGAACCGGAGCATCGCCGTTCCCGGCGTGTTCACCAGCGAGGACCTGACGGCCGCCCGCTCCTTGGCCGCCGGCGATCCCCGCTTGGCGCAAGCCCTCCAGCACGCCGAACAAGGGCAGATCACGCAGTACCTCGCGGGCGCACCCGCCCTGATCGAACACTATGGTGCGGCGCCGCCAGCCGCGCGGGCGCTGATCGAGGCCGCCATGGACGCTCGACGGCTGGGCCACGGTCTGGCGCTCTCGCAGCCCCTGCTGGAGTCCAGCGCCGAGGGCTACCTCACCGACATCGAGTGGGACCTGCTGGACGACGACTGGCTGGAACGCGCCCTCGCCTACACGGCCATGCCGCTGCGCGGTACCCGGGGCCCACTCACCCGGATCCGCCCTCGTGCCGGTCATCGGTCGGAATCCGGCCGGCCGACCTATCGCCTGGCCGACTACCTCGAACAGCACGGCCGACAGCGCCGCCACGGCGACCGCGTACCCGCTGCGGCGTGGGAAGCACTCGTCCTGCACGCCGCCCCAGTCGACCGTGTCCGCCTTGCGGCCGCTGCCCACAACCGGGGCCTGCTGCGGATCGCGATGCGCCTCTACGCCGCCGCGGCGGATGGCAATGGCACCGGCAGGCACGAGGAATGGCGGCTGGCGTCCGGCCTGCTCAAAGGCGCGGGCCGGATGGAGGAGTGGCGCACCTGGCACCGCCGTGCTGTTGCGGCCGATGACGACGAAGCCGTCCGCACCGAGGCGCGGATCCTGCGCGAGGCGCAGGGGGCCGACGCGGCGCTCGCCTGGCTGCAGGGCGCCGTCGACGCCGGGAGCCGCGCCGCGGTGCGTGCCACGGCCAGGATGCTGAAGGAGGAAGGACAGCTGGAGGACGCGCTCGTCTGGTTCCTGCGTGATGCCGAGGCCGGTGCTCCGTTGGCGCTGGACATCGCCCAGACGCTGGAGAAGCTGGGCGGGATCGACGCAGCGCTGCACTGGTACGAGAAGTCCTTCGAGCAGGGCGACTCCGGCTCCTTGCAGTGGGTTGCCCGCAGGCTGGATGCGGCGGGCCGGCCAGATGAGGCGCTTGCCTGGTACCTGCGGGCGGTCGACGTAGTCGGCGGGTTCCTCTTCCTCGGCCGCACGGCGGAGTTGAAGGAGATGCTGCACGGCACGGAAGCCGCGCTGACGTGGCTCGGCGAACGCGCCGACGCGGGGGACACCCTCGCGCTTGGAGCGGCTGCCAGGCTGCTGACGGGAGCGGGAAGAGACGAGGCGGCGCTCGCCTGGCTACAAGAGCGGGCCGAGGCCGGCGATGCCGGGGCCTGGCGAGAGATCGCGTTGATCTGGAAGCGGGCGGGGCGGAAGGCGGAGGCCCTCACCTACTACGACCGCGCCGTGAGGGAGGGCGACGAGCTCGCCCACATGTGGGGCGCAGAGATGCTGAAGCTGGCGGGGGACAAGGCGGCGGCGCTCACCTGGTACAAGCGCGCCGCCGACGCAGGAGCGACCTACGCCCCATTGCACGCGGCGAAAATTCTGCAGGAGGCCGGCCGGGTGGAGGAGGCGCTTGACTGGTACGAGCGCGCTGCCCCAACGGACCCTGGCGAGCTGAGCAAGGCAGCATCGATGCTGCGGGACGTCGGGCGTCAGGAGGATGCGCTGGCCTGGTACCGGCGCGCCGCTGACGCCGGGGACGGTAGTGCTCTGCGGTCAACAGCGGAGCTGCTGGAAGAGATGGGCCGAGCCGAGGAGGCTGCCAGACTGACGCGGTACGGCTGGGAGCCCGACAACACGATCGCCGATCCGTGGGAGGTGGTGGAGGCAAGGGAACCGGACGGCGGCGGGCGCTGAGTTCGGGCTCAGTAGTCGGAGGGGTGGTCGGTGCGGCTACGTGTAGGAGGACGGCCACGGTGAGGCATCGGCGTCGAAAAAGGCCAAGAGGTGATCGGTGAGTGCCGTCCTCGGCGGCAACCCAAATCTTCTGCACGGCGGGCCGAACCGACCCTGTGCCGCTCGAAAAGTCATCGCTGCTGCTCAGGCGGCGTGTCTGTACTCGTTGATGAGTCCGCCGAGGATGCGGGTGCGTTGCAGTCTGCGGGTGTCGAGGTCGTGTACCGCGGCGGGGTGTTGCCGGGCGTCGGGCGGTAGTTGGTCGCGGGCCTGGTGGGGTCGGTGTCAGTTGTAGGGGTGCTCGTAGGTCGTGAGGACTTGTCGTGCGTGGGCTTCGCCGATGATCAGAATGTGGTCGAGGAGTTCGCGTCGGAGGGTGCCGATGACCCGTTCGCAGTGGGCGTTCACCCGAGGTGCCTGTGGCGCGCTCTTGATGATGTGTAGGTCGTCGCCCTGGAAGACGGCGTCGAACGCGTGGCTGTACTTGTCGTCGCGGTCGCGGAGCAGGAAGCGTACGGACTCCATCCGGTGTCCGAGGTCGGCGGCGAGGTTCCTGGCCTGCTGGGTCGTCCATTCCCGGGTCGGGTGAGTGTGGGGTTGACCCGTTCTGACGGACAGGGTGGGGTTGACCCCACAGCTCAGCGTCTCAGCGCAAAGTTCTGGAACCCCACAGGCACAGCGCGCGGGCGGGCCTGGCGACCGAGGCGCGGCGGGCCGGGCACGACGTCAAGACGATCAGCGCCCACACCGGGCACGTGCCGAACTCGGCGGTGTTGTACCGCTACCTGCGCGTAGTCGACCAGTGGGGCGACAACGCGGCGGCGGGAATCGGGCTGTAGGTCACCTGACGTTGCGTTCGCGCTCACCGGTCTCCGGCGGGCGTGGCGGGGTGTCCTTGGGCATGTTCTTGGCGATCGTCGCCAGCGTCGTCTTGATCGCCGCCAAGTTCTCCAGGCTCTTTACGATCTTGGCTCGCTGTGTCTTCGGGTGGTGAGTGCCGCCGCTGACGTAGGTCTTGTCGAACATGACCTCGACGTCGATCCGGTACTTGTCGGTGTACTTCGCGCCATCCTGCGCTTCGTAAGCGATGGTGACCGTCACCTGGTTGGGCGCGCCCTCGTAGTTGACCATTTCGGTGGTGCCGTTCGGGAACTCGCCCGCGTAGTAGATGTTGTCCAGCTCCGCGCCAGGCGCGAGTATCGGGATCGGACGCGCGTATCGGCGCTTCAGGAAGGGGATCAGGCTGTCCGACGCCTTCGCAGGCGTGGGGTCGGGCAACGGCGGATCGAACGAGACCACGATGTTGCGCGCGATCGTCTGACCGCTGTTCCTGATCACCAAAAGCAAGGTGTGTTGGCTGAACGGCTCCTCGCGGAGTTCCGCGGTGACGATCGGGCGGCTACGTGCCTGACCGTCCAGCTCGGCGCGCTTCAACGTGCGGTTGCCGTTGCGCGCCGACCAGATCGCCGCCCGGCGCTGACGAACGCCGCGACAGCACTCGCGCTTGCGGCGCTCGCCGTAATCCAAACCGGCTCCACCAGTACCTCCCGTGTCGGTGAAGTCGGTGAGCCTAGCCGCGCCGATCGTCGGAGGTGGTCAATGCCAGCGCTGAGCCAGCTCCCGCTCCGTGCGCCGCTGCTGAACCATCGCTGCCACGTCGAGCACCCCGCCGGTCTCCGTCGACCCGGATACCAGGGCCTCGATCGCCTTCGCCGGCACGACGTACCGGGTGCGGATCCGCACCGCAGGGAACGCGTCCTCGCGGATCGCCCGGTACAGCGTCGACGGGGCGACGCGGAGGATGCACGCGGCCTCGGACACGGTGTGGAACAGCGGCGCGTTGGTCGTGGTCGTCATAGTGCAGGGATTACATGCCCGGCTGGTCGCGAAAGCTTTTCGCGACCGCGTCCACCCGATCGTGTGCCGGTCGAGTAGGGCGAAGGTCAACGTTTTCCCAGCTCAAACGCCGTAGGTGTATGTACACAGCTTGTTGCGCTCATGCGACAACGCCCCTAGGGTGGGGTTTGCAGCTCTCCACGGAGTCGCGAGGAACCACCGCTTGGACCGGGTGACCGGACCCTTCCGCCTCGGCGGATGCAGCGGCCTCGGGCTCCGTGGGGAGCTGACTACTTTCCGGGCAAGGGCCACCAGGACTGCCCGGTGATGATCGATTGATCGCCCAACACCTTGATGCCGAAGTTCAGGACCTGTCCGGCCGGACCGCGTCGGATCTGGTGGGCGCACTCCAGCAGGTAGTCCGGCGAGCAGTTGCCGTACGCGTCTGGCGCGATGGCGGCATTCAACATGCCCGCGTACACATCGGCGGCCTGGAGCCCGTCGTAGGCACCCGTGCCTGCCACCTCGATGTTCGACGTGACGAGCGACCATGGGACGGGGACGGGCGACCACGTCGCGGGACACGTCGTGGTGATGTAGGTGGTCGTCGCAGCGTGGTCGTGCCCCCTCACGTGCGCGACCTTCGTGATGGCGCGCCGGGTGCCGCCGGGCCAGTCGCGGGCTATGAGCGCGATCCGTTCGAACAGCAGTCGGGACGCGTAGTTGTAGGTCTTCACGATGTCGCCTGTCGGCGGCCAGTGAAAGATCCCCATAGGCGGCCACTTACCGCCCCGTAGGTGGCCGGCGATCTCCCCGCTGACGGCCAGATATCTCCCCGGTGAGCA
>NZ_LGED01000030.1 GCF_001280085.1 Saccharothrix sp. NRRL B-16348
CGGGGGTGGTTTCGGCGGGTCCGCTGGTTTTCAACCGAGGTACGAGAACAGTGTTTCCGTACATTTTCGGGCCATGTTCACCCGATCGTGTTTCCCCGAGTCCCGGCGAAGCCAAGCCTACCGCGTAGCTGTGACCTGCGCAGATACCATCCGTCGGGCCGCCTCCACCACGGCGGCACGGCGGTGGGCCAGGTCGAGCGGACCCGTCACCATCCGGGCCACCTGCGGCACGGCCTGCCACCACGACGTCAGCGACATGATCAGCAACACCAAGTCGGCGGCGTCCGGCGACGGCGGCACCGCCCCGTCCGACTGAGCCGTCCGGAACGCCTCGACCTTCCGCTGGTAGTGCGCGGCCCGTCCCTCCTCGTCGGGCACCGCCCCGTCCCCGTACGCCAACGCCTCCCACTGCAACAACCGCACCAAGTGCGGATTGGCCACGTGGTAATCGAAGCACCGCCCCGCGTACTCGCCGACGTCCCGCAACGACTCCGGATCGAACGGCACGGCCGCCGCGATCTTCGCCAACTCGTCCGACAACACCGCGTGGAACAGCTGTTCCTTGTCGCCGAAGTAGTTGTAGAGCCGCTCCTTGTTCACCCCGGCCCGCGCCGCGATCCGCTCCACCCGAGTGCCCGCCAACCCGTGCGCGGCGAACTCGACGACCGCCGCCTCCTTCAGGCGCCGACGCGTCTCCTCGGTGTTCCAGGCCACCCCGCGATGATAACCAACCGAACCGTTGAACCCGGCGGCCGAAGCCCAGCGACCGAAACCCAGAAACCCAGAAACCCAGAAGCTCAGAAGCTCAGCGAGCCGAACGGGGCAGCAGCAGCGACACCACCGCGCCGACACCGCAGATCACCGCGGTGATCCAGAAGATCTCGTGGTACTCCGTCAGCAGCGCCGCCGTCAGCGCCTCCCGGTAAGCCTCCGCCTTCTCGGCGAACTCCTCCGGCGACATCCCGAACGGCAGCGGCGTGTCCAAGTCCGCCGTCAGCTCGCGGAACCGGTGCAGCCCCCAAGCCGACAACCCGGCCACCCCGACCAGCATCCCCGTCATCCGCGCCACCACCACGGCAGCCGAAGCCACACCGTGCTGGGCATCGGGCACCACCCGCAGCACCGCCGCCGACACCGGCGCGATCACCAACCCCAACCCGAACCCGGCCACCGCCAGATCCCGTCCCACCACGAACGACGACACCGTCGCCGGCCACTGCGCGATCAGCACGTACGCGCCCGCCGCCACGACCAGCCCGACGAACGACACCCAACGGTCACCCAACCGGGTCCGCGCCGCCAACCACCCGCCGACCAGCGCACCCACCGGCAACGCGATCAGGAACCGCGCCAACATCCCCGCCGCCCCGGCCGAGTCACGCCCCAGCACGGTCTGCGCGAACAGCTCCACGTCCACCAACGTCACCATCAACGCCGCACCGGCCGCCAGCGACACCCCGAGTGAAGCCAGGAACGGCCGCATGGCCACCCCCGCCGGATCCAGCAGCCGCACCGACGACCGCCGCTCCCACAGCACGAACGCGACGAACACCACCGCGGCCCCACCGAGCGCCGGCCACCCCCACGACGGCAGCACGGACCGCGACGGGTCGGGGTTGTAGAGCCCCACGACCAGCATCGACAACGCCAACGCCAACAACCCGCCGCCGACGAAGTCGATCCGCACCGACGACCGGACCGACCGCGGCACGGTCACCTGCACGACCGCCATCGCGATGGCCGCCAACGGCAGGTTCACCCAGAACACCCACCGCCAGCTCTGCGGCTCCACCGACTCGAAGAACGACCAGGCGTTGAACAACGACGCCAACCCGACGCCGTACAGGGTGCCCAGCACGCTGCCCAACTCCTGCGCCGCGCCGACCACGCCCAACGCCGACGCACGCCGTTCCGCCGACCACAGGTCCGCGACCAACGCCATCGTCACCGGCAGCAACGCCCCACCGGCCAGCCCCTGCACCACCCGCCCGGCCACCAGCAGCGGCAGGTCGCCCGCCAGCGCCGTCACCGCCGAGCCGACCGCGAACCCGATCAGGCACAGGTGCAGCACCAGCCGCCGCCCGTACCGGTCCGACAGCTGCCCCAGCAACGGCATCCCGGCGACGTACCCGAGCAGATACCCGGTCACGACGGGTGTCGCGCGTTCCAGGTGGTTCACCGGGATGCCCAGGTCACGCACCATGTCGACGAGCACGCCGACGACCACGTACGCGTCGAGCGCGCCCAGCAGCACCGCCGTCGCGCCGGCGCCGATCGCCAGCCGACGAGCGCGAACCGCACCCACGGAACCCACCGCCGAACTCACGCGGGCGGTGAAACGGTGACGGGCTTGTTGAAGTCGGACAGCTCGATCGTCACCTTCGCCCCGCTCGGCAACGTGAACAGCGCCTTCTGCAGCTTCTCGTCCTTCACCGAGAACACCGAGGCGACGTCGGCGTCGATGCCCGGCACCAGCCCGGCGACCACGTCACGCGGCACGGTCGCCTCGACCACCGCGAGGCCGTCGTCGTTCGACACCGTCTTGGCGTCGCGCGCGTCGGCCAGCACGCGGGCCACGCCCCGGTCGGGGTCGAGGATCGCGGTCGGGTCGTACACCTGGCCCGCCAGCGCCGCGGGCAGCTTGGTGAACCCGCCGGTCGGACCCTTGAAGTACAGGTCCTGCCCCACCAGCACGTACTCGACCTCGATCAGCTGGCCGAACTGCTCGACCTTCGCCCGGCCCTGCGACTCGCCCTCGGCGTTCAGGTCGCCCTCGGCGTCCTTCACGGTCACGCCCGGCAGCTCGCCGTCGACCTTGATCGTGAAGTGGGTGCTGGTCACGGCCTTCATCCCGGCGGACGCCTTGGCCAGCAGGTCCGGCCCGTCGGGTTGGGCCCCGGCGCCACCGGAGGACGTGCAGCCCGCCACGAGTGCGAGCAGGAGCGACCCGATCAGGGCGCGACGAGGGAGCATGGGTGAATCGTAGATCCAGCCGTCCCCCGGCAGGGCGAAACACCACCGCAAGTCCCTGACCTGCGCAATCACCTCGGCACGGCAAACGGCGCAGTGCGTTCGGCCGAGTCGGCAACGCGCGGTTAACCGTCCTTACCTAGGCTTCGGGTCATGAACCGCCAGCAGGAGTTCGTGCTCCGCACCCTCGAGGAACGCGACATCCGGTTCGTCCGGTTGTGGTTCACCGACGTCCTCGGTTTCCTGAAGTCGGTGGCGATCGCTCCCGCGGAGCTCGAAGGGGCCTTCAGCGAAGGCATCGGCTTCGACGGCTCCGCGATCGAGGGCTTCGCCCGCGTGTACGAGTCGGACATGGTGGCCAAGCCGGACCCGTCGACGTTCCAGGTGCTGCCCTGGCAGACGCCCGACAAGAGCCACTACTCGGCGCGGATGTTCTGCGACATCGCCATGCCGGACGGCTCGCCGTCGTGGGCGGACCCGCGGCACGTGCTGCGCCGCACCCTGGCGAAGGCCAGCGAGGCGGGCTTCACCTGCTACGTGCACCCGGAGATGGAGTTCTTCCTGCTCAAGGGCCTGCCGGACGACGGGAGCGAGCCCGCTCCGGCGGACAACGGCGGTTTCTTCGACCAGACCAGCCACGAGACCGCGACCCACTTCCGCCGCCACGCCATCGAGGCGCTGGAGGCGATGGGCATCTCGGTCGAGTTCAGCCACCACGAGGGCGCGCCCGGCCAGCAGGAGATCGACCTCCGCTACGCCGACGCGCTGACCATGGCCGACAACGTGATGACGTTCCGGTACGTGATCAAGGAAGTCGCGATCACGCAGGGCGTGCGGGCCTCGTTCATGCCGAAGCCGTTCACCGACCAGCCCGGCAGCGGCATGCACACGCACGTCAGCCTGTTCGAGGGCGACCGCAACGCGTTCTACGACGCCGAGGACCCGTACCAGCTGTCCGACACCGGCAAGATGTTCGTCGCCGGCCTGTTGAAGCACGCCCGGGAGATCTCCGGCGTGACCAACCAATGGGTGAATTCCTACAAGCGGCTGATCGTGGGCGGCGAGGCGCCGACGGCGGTGTGCTGGGGCCACGCGAACCGGTCCGCGCTGGTCCGCGTGCCGATGTACTCGCCGGGCAAGTCGTCGTCGCGCCGGGTCGAGATCCGCTCGCTCGACTCCGCCTGCAACCCGTACCTGGCGTACGCGGTGATCCTGGCGGCCGGGCTCAAGGGCATCGAGAAGGGCTACGAGCTGCCGCCGCCCGCCGAGGACGACGTGTGGTCGCTGACCGATCGCGAACGGCGCGCCGCCGGGTACGACAACCTGCCGCAGAACCTCGGCGAGGCATTGACCGAGATGGAGAACTCCGAACTGCTCCCCGAAGCGCTGGGCGAGCACGTCTACGACTTCTTCCTGCGCAACAAGCGGACCGAGTGGGACGCGTATCGGCGCAGCGTGACGCCGTACGAGTTGCGCACCCTGTTGCCGGTCCTGTGAGGGAGACACCCGTGCGGGTGGTCCACACCGGGCACTCGGAGAAGCTAGGTTTGCAGACCGTGACCGAGGTGCCCGCGCGTTCGGAATCCCGTCCCACGTTCATCGCCTGCACGGTGGCGACCGCCGCCGAACTGCCCGCGGTGAAGGTGCTGTCCAGCTCGTTCCTGGGCAACCACCCGCAGGCCAGGTTCCTGGCGCTGGTCGTCGACGCCCTGCCGGAGAACTCCGGTCCGGGCCTCGTCACCCCCGCCGACCTGGGCATGAGCCAGGACGAGCTGGCGGAGCTGGCCACCGGCTGCACGGCGGCGCAGCTGTGCGGCGTGCTGCGGCCCAAGCTCCTGGAGCAGCTCCTTGGCCAGGGCGTGCCGGTGTTGTACCTGGACCCGTGGGTGCAGGTGCTCAACCCGCTCACGGACCTGGTCGAGGCCGCCGTGCGCCGCGGGCCGCTGGTCCTGCTGCCGAGGGCGCTGCGGCCGTTGCCGGACGACGGCCTGCGCCCGACACCGACGGAACTGCTCGAAACGGGCGTGTTCGACCCGGGGTTCCTGCTGGTCGCGCCGGGCGCCGAGCCGTTCCTGCAGTCCCTCGGCGAACAGCTGCGCCGCACCCCGGACGCCACCAAGGCCGTGCTCGACATGGCTCCCGCGCTGGTCAACCTGCACGTCCTGCGTGACGCGACGGTCGGCCTGTCGGTGTGGAACGCCGCCCAACGCGACCTCCACCGCCGCCCGGACGGCATGTTGACGACGATCGGCGAACCGGTCCGCAGCGTCCACTTCGCGGGCTTCGACCCGCACCGCCCGTGGCTGCTGTCCGCGGACTTCGCCGACCGCCCCCGCGTGCTGCTGTCGGAACACCCGCAGCTGGCGGAGCTGTGCGCGGCGTACCGGGCGGAACTGGTGCGCAAGGGCCACTCACCCCAACGGGTCCGCTACGGCTTCGGCCAACTGCCGGACGGCACCCAGATCCCGGACGAGCTGCGCGCGGACTACCGCGAAGCCGCCAGGACCCACCCGGGCTCCGCCTTCAGCCCAGGCGGCAGGCCCCCCACCGAACCGGCTACCACCGAACCGGCCGCCATCAACGGCACCCGCCTGAGCACCGCGCCCGAGGTTCCGCACAGCGAGGCCACCTCGGCTGCACCTGCCGAGCCCGAGTCGGAAACCGCCGATCCGGCACCGACCGACGCCGAGACCACCGCTGCCGAGCCGACCGCGCCGGTCGCGGATGCCGATGCTGCCGTGCCCGCATCCGCCGAGATCGAGCCGGGTGTCACCGCTTCAGCACCCGAAAGCCCTGACCCCGAGAGCCCCGAACCCGAAAGCCCCGAACCCGCCGCCGACCTGCCTCGACCGGCCGTCGACGAGCACCCGGCCCCACTCCCGCCCGCCGTGCACGTCCGCCCGGCTGTCGCACCTCCGGCGGTCACGTCCCCGACCGACGCCGCACAAGCACTCCCGTCCCAGGCCACCCGCAGCACCCCACCCCCAGCCTTCGGCCCCGACGGCGGAGCGGGGTTCGTGGCCTGGGCGAGCGAGCCCGTGACCGGCCTGCCCGGCAGCACGCGCTGGGCCGTCGCGCTCTGGCGCTCCGACCAAGCCCTCCGCACCCAGTTCCCCGACCCGTTTGGCGTGGACGGCCCGGCGTTCCGCGACTGGTGCGCGAGCGTCGGCGTGGCGGCGGGCCGGTTGCCGGTGTCCGCCGTGCCCCGCTCCCGCGCCGAAGGCCCCGTCCTGCACGACCAGCTCGGCGTCTCCGTCCTCGGCACGGGCCCGATCGCCGAACTCGTCCACGCCGCCGCCCGCGCGTCCGGCCTCCCGACCTCGACCACCGCCGGCTACCCGGTCGTGATCCGCGTCGGCACCACTGAACGCGTCCCGGACAGCCGCTTCGTCGTCGACTACCTCCTCGACGACGACCAGCCGACCGACGCCGCCGAGCTCTGGGTCCCCTCCGAGGCGACCCGCGCCACCTTCGAACGCCCGGGCGGCCCGACCGTCCGCGTCCTCCCGCTCCCGGTCCGGGAAGCCGAGCCCCAAGCCCTCGAAGCACACGACGGGGTGATCTTCGGCGCTCTCGCCGATCACGCCGTCGACCGCGCGGGCAACGTGCTCGGCGCCGTCTCCGCGTTCCTCTCCGCCTTCCCCGACCGCAACGACGTGACGTTGCGCATCGAGGTCACCCACGCGCACGCCCACCCCGAGGCCGCCGAACGACTGCGCCTCGCCACCGCCGCCGACCCGCGCATCGAACTGGTCGACACGCTCGGCGCCGTCGACTGCCTCGTCCACCTGCACCGGGGCGGCGCGGGCGACCGGATCGCGCACACCCTCGCCGAGCACGCCGCCCGGGCCACGCCGATCCTCACCGCCGACCACGGCGCGGTGGCCGAGCTGTTCGACAAGGCCGCGGTGATCTTCGTGCCGTGCCGGCAGGGCGTCGAACCCGACGTCCAGGCCGCCGCCAAGCTCATGCGCGCCCTCGCCGACGACCTGCCGACGGCCGTCGCGATCGGCATCACGGGACGCGACCACGTCCGCGCCACCCGTGACGTCGCCAAGGTCGGCGAAGTTCTCCGCGAACGCGTCGAGCACGCCTACCGCGGCTGGCGCGCCCGCCGGGCCAAGCCCGCGCCGACCGTCGACCCGTTGAAGGCGCTGCACTCGGCCAAGCACGCCCTGCTGCGCCAACCCGACGTGGGCACGGCCAGCCGCACGCCCATGGCGCCGCAGCTGCGCAAGATGGTCCTGCGCGTCCTCGACCACTACGACAACCACATGCGCAACGTCCTCACGTCCCTGGTCGACGGGGTCGAGCGCACGGTCTCCGAGCTGGTCCGCCGCCAGGACGACCTGTCCACCGGCGTGGGCCTGGGCGAGCTGGAGGTGCTGCGCGCCGAGCTGGAGCAGCACGCCGAGCACCAGGGCCACCTCGCCGACCAGCTCGTGGGCGTCGACGACGGCGTCGTCCGGGTCCGCGCGGACCTGGCCGGCCAGGGACGGCGGGTCCGGGAGATCGAGGACGCCGTGGTCGCCGAGGCGGCCAAGCGCGCCAAGCAGGGCGACGCCCTGGCCCAGCGCATCGACAAGCTCGCCGTCGCGCTCGAACGCACCCTCGACCGGATCGACTCGCTGGAGTCCAAGGTCGTGGACGTGCTGCGGGACCGCGACACCAAGCTCGACGCCGGCCTGCGCGCCGCGAACCAGGCGCAGCAGACGGCCGACGCCCTGCGCCGCGTCGTCGTGCGCGAGCACGAGCGGCACGGCGAGACGGTGCCGCGCAGTTCGCTCGTGCTGACCGACGTCGGTCTGCTGCGGCTGCCGTCGGACGACGCGTTCATGCTCCCGATGCTGTCCAGCAACGGGGTGTGGGAGACGGACCTGTCGGAGCTGATCGACGCGGTGGTCGAGCCGGACGGGATCTTCCTCGACGTCGGCGCGTACGTCGGGTACCAGACCGTGCGGATGCTCAGCCGGTTCGGCACGGGCGGCGCGGTGGTCGCGGTCGAGCCGTGCCCGTCCTCGCGGGCGCTGCTGCGGCACAACGTCGACGTCAACCTGCCCGAACGGGTGGCTCAGCAGCTCGTCCTGGTGGACGCCGCCGCGTGGGAGAGCACGGGCGAGCTGGCCACCCAACCGTCGTTGACCGGCGGGGTGTCGGTGGCGCCGCTGCCGGAAGGCGCCGGCGAGGACGTGCCTCGGGTGCGTGCGGCCAGGCTCGACAAGGAGCTGGAGGCCGTGCCGTCGTTGCACGGACGCAAGCTGTCCGTCGTTCGGGTGGACGCGCCCGGTCGCGGTCACCGCGCGTTGGCCGGCCTGGTGCGCCTGCTGCGCCGGGATCGCCCGCACGTGTTCCTGGAGTTCTCCGCTACGGCGACCGAGGGTTTCGGCGACGATCCGGTCACGGTCCTGAAGGAGTTCCGCATCTGGGGCTACGACCTGGTGCCGGTGGCCACCCGGGAACCGGCCACGCCGGAGCAGATCGTGACCGCGATGGAGGGCATGCGGACCATCTCGTTGTGGCTGCGACCCCGTCCGGTGGCGCCCAAAGGGCCGGGCCCGCAGGTCGCCAAGCCGGTTCGCACCGCTCCCGCAGGCCGCTGACCAGGCGATTTGACACCGGCGAAGGTCATGAGTAACTTTTACCGAGTCGCCAGCAAGAACCTCGGAACGAGCGGTTGACACCGCGAATCGGGCCGAGTAGACTACTGCGGCGTCAAGCTCCCAGAAACGAATAAGCAGCACAGCGTGCTGCCTCCGCTCTGGAAACTGATACAAATTGAATGCTAAGCGAGTTTGTCGCGGAGCCGAGAAGCCGAAACCGGCCGATTTGACACCGCGAAAACGAACGAGCTAAGGTTCAACCACAGCAAGCGAAACACCGGAAACACAAAGCCCCGGAATGAACCGCGGTAAGACGCGGGACAAGATGGTGAGCGCGTGTTCTTTGAGAACTCAACAGCGTGCCGAATAGCCAGTAAATTTATGAACCTCGTCAAGAGGTTTCC
>NZ_LGED01000031.1 GCF_001280085.1 Saccharothrix sp. NRRL B-16348
GGCCGGACCATCGGTGTAGGTGTAGGTCGCGTCACGCTCGATCGCGCCACGCCCTTCCAGGTAGTCGTGCCGCAGCAACAACTCCGGCCCCTCACCCGGTCCCGGCTTGGGCCCCAGCGCGTTGAGCAACGGGTGGAACTCCGCGATGTACACGAACCCACCCGGCTTGAGCAGCTCAACCACCGTCGCCGCCCACCGCGGCAGATCCGGCAGATAGCACAACGCACCCTTGCCGGTGTAGACGACGTCGAACCGTCCTGCACCGAGATGTGCCACCGCGTCGTGGACATCGGCCTCCACGTACTCGATCTTCGCCCCTTCCCCCGCGGCGATACGCCGAGCTTCGACAACGGCCGCCGCCGAGAAGTCCAACCCGGTGACGCGAGCTCCCTGCCGCGCGAAAGCGATCGTCTCGGCACCGATGTGGCACTGCAGATGCGCCAACTCCCGACCTGCGAGCTCCCCGAGATCAGACCACTCGAACGGGGCGAACCAACTCCGCGGATCGCGCCTGCCCACCGCGTAGAACTCACTCGCCACGTGCACCGGCGTCCGCGCGTCCCAGTTCGCCCGGTTCGCCCGAACCATCTCCCCGACCTCGACACCGAAGCTCATACCCGACATCTACCAGCACGCCCGGCACACGGACCCAGCCGCCACGCACCAGTCACCCACATGGGCTACTCGATTCGCCCTATTCCTTCCTATTCGGAAAGACAGAATCCTGTTCCCACCACAACGACCGCAGGATGCTCGTGACCACCAATACGGTATCGAACCGAGAAGGGTGATCACCATGACCGCGATCCGCACCAAACTACGTCACACACTCGTCCTCATAGCCACCACCATTTCCGCCCTCACGACCACGTCCACGACCGACGCCCACAGCGCACCCCTCCCAGTCGGCTGCGGCTTCCAGCACGTCAACCCCGATCACCACAACGGCGCGACATCCCTCTACACCCACTGCGCCGACACGTTCATCCTCATCCGAGTCGACACCACCCTCGACAGCTACCACGCCTGCGTCGGCCCTCGAGGCTCCTTGAGGTTCTTCCCCAGCAACGAAGTCAAGTACGCCTACCACGTCCCGATCCAACCGAGACTGATCACCGCGTCCGACGGCCGCCAAATCTGCTCCACCACCCAACCGCCGGTCTGACGTCCCGATGCGTCAGGACGGTGTCCGCTCCTTGCCGGGGTTCGGCACCGTCCTGGCCGATCAATCAACCCGTCCCGCAACACCGGACGATTCAGCGCCCCTACAACGTCGCGCTGCGCTCGTCCCAGGCAGGCGGCGTGGTCAGTGACGGCAACAGCATGAACGGTCTCGCCTCGCCGCGTTCGACGGCGCCGGTGGGACCGGGTGGAGGGAGTCCGAACTGGCGGTGAACCCACAGGGCGACACCATCCGGGTCGACCTGGCCGTGGCCAACGTCGCCGACGCGCTGTTCGACTCGCGGGTCGTCGTGGACGTGGTCGAGAAGAAGAAGCTGACCATCAGCCAGGTGCAGCTGCGGGACATCGACAACCAGGCCTTGCAATACCTCAGCGCGTCCAACCACAAGTACTTCGGCGGCCAGACGCGCGTGCACGGCACGATCACCGTGCAGGGGCCGAAGGACGACTCGCTGACCGAGCTCACCCTGGAGGTGCTGGAGGGCGGGGTGATCGCGCGCGGCACCCTCGCCCCGCCGTCCGACCCACGCTGATCACCACGTTCGGCGACGACGAGGAAACCCGGATCACCACCAGCCAACTGCTGTTCGAGATCCCGGCCGCGCAACTCGCCGCCGCCCAACCAGTCCGCCAACGGCGCGCTCACGTTGCGCGTGCGGGCGCGGTCCTCCAGCGGGGAGACGGCCGAGAAGAGCGCCGGCAGCGTGACGAAGCTGGCGCGGTTCACCGGCGGCAACCGCTACGGCGGACGGGACACCGCCGTCGGTGGCGACGACTGGGCGCGGCCAACGGTGCGGGCGTTCATCGACGGCGCGGCCCAGACGTGGGGCGACTTCTCCAACATGAACGGCGGCCCTTTCCCGCCGCACGACTCCCACCGCGTCGGCACCAGCGCCGACGGCTGGTTCACCGGCTACAACAACCGCGACGCCACCACGGCCGCGACGATCATCGGCCACCTCAACACGCACGGCACCCGCATCCGCACCGTGTACGTGACCTTCGCGACGGGCGGCGCCTTCGCACAAGCCATCGCGAACGTCACGCTCAACGACGGTCGGGCGACCACGTCGGTAATCCGCAACCACGGCGGCCACACCACCCACTTCCACTGGGAGGTCAACCCCTGACGAGCCGCGGTGGTGCGCGCGGACAGTCGACGCCGCTCCACCCGCCACCCCGGCCCCACCAAAAGTCCGAGACGTGACCCGGTGGATGCTGCAACACCCCGCCGACCTCGATGACCGGGAGCGCGGTCGGCTGAACGAGATCCTGGCTCGCAGCTCGGCCCTGCAGAGGTTGGCCTACCACGTCGCGTCCTTCGCGGAGATGATGACGGGTCTGCACGGCGAACGCCTCGATGCATGGATCGCCGCGGTCGAAGCGGACGACTTCCCGCAGTTGCACTCGTTCACCGCCGGGCTCAAACGCGACTACGCCGCGGTGGTCAACGGCCTCACGATGGAGCACAACTCCGGAGCAGTCGAAGGTTCCGTGTCACGTCTGAAATCGATCAAGAGAAGCATGTACGGGCGGGCGAAGCTCGACTTACTCCGCAAGAAGATCCTCTGCCGGGTCTGACCCCACCCACATGTTGATCACTCAATCAGCGACAGGACCCATTTCAGAGAGCACCATCACCTGGGCTCCGAGGCCCTGCTCGCTGCAGAGACCGCACTGTCGCGCAAGATCGAGGAGTTCCGCCGCGTCTTCTCCGAGGCGTGGGAGCGGGTTTTCTGTCTCGCCGCCGAGCTCGCGGGCGACTCCATGTCCACCGACGACTTCCACGGCGAGGTGCTCTGGCGCGACATGGGACAGCGCTCCCTGGCACAGTCCGCGGACGCCTGGGCAAGCTCGCCGAGCAGCTCGGCGTGCCCCGCCGCGGCCTGTGGCGGCGCATTCCCGGCGTCACGCAGCCCGAGATCGACGAGTGGGAAGACCTCCGCGAGGAGGAGGACGCCGAGCTGATGCTCGCCGCCTCCGTCCGGCGCGCGACGGCCCCGGCCCCGGTGCAGTTCTCCGACGCGCCGCGCGCCAGCTCCGGGCAGGTGGCCGCGTGAGGGCCATGGCGATCGACCTGCGCAACGCCGCGGGCGCCGCTCCGGCCCCGCGCGTGCTGGCATTCGCGCCGAGGCACGTTGCGCTGCCCGAGATCGGATCTTCTCCTGACCAGCAAGGCCACGTGAGTTCGCGCCCAAAGGTGCCGCCAACTGCAGAACGGTTCCCTTGACTACATCGCGACGGAGCCATCTTACAGTTGTCGACTCATTTCCCTTCAGTGTCCCCGGCCTGCATCGGATCAACCGGATCAACCGCACGTGGCGGTTCCGTGGATTCGTATCCTACTTCCATTTCGATTGGAACCGATTGTTTCGAGAGATAACCAACAGGCCACACTGGTGTTCGGAATGGCACCATATCCGGCTCAGAAGATTCGACCACCGGCGGCTGCGGCTGCGGCGGCGACGACGGCTGCGGCTGCGGCGGCGACGACGGCTGCCGCTGCTGCGGCGGCGACGACGGCTGCCGCTGCTGCGGCGGCGACGACGGCGGCTGTGGCTGTGGCTGTGGCTGTGGCTGTGGCTGTGGCTGATACTCGGTCAGCAGGTCAATCAGTTTCACCTGTTTCCACTTTTCCTCAAGCACCTTTATGCGCAGACCCAACTCTTCATTCCCCACTTGAGAATGAAGAGGAACGCGCCTTTTCTGTTCGTAAAGCCTCCGTGCAGACGTTCTGCGCAGGTAACCGGCAGCCTGGTTCTTCCTGTACGAAGCAAACGCCTCGCATGCAATGACGGCGCACCCTACGGCCACGAGAACGAGGATGGAATAGAGACTCTCGTTCTCTCGGGCCACTACGTCGATATCCTGATCACTATAGGCGCCGAAGGCAGCGCGCATCCAACCCGGTCGCGATTTCGCATCGACATAGAAGATGGACACAATAATGCCGCAAGTAATCAGGGAGCAAGCCCACATCATAGCCGAAAAAACCAGGAACAGTGGTCTTCGTTCAACTTTCTCGAAGTCCAGGTACCTCAGTGCAGCAACTTCGAAATTCCTTGCAAGACTGACGTAGACAGGACTTTCCTTTGGCGCGTCGCTAAGAATCGCCGCAGCGGCCTGGGCACGGTTCGCAAGTCGAATGCGACGCTGCCCGTCTTTGATCAGAGCCGCATAGAAAGCGACTACCGGAGCCAATACCAATCCCAGAATCTTCAACATCAGGTCCAGCATGGGTCTAGGCTTCCATCCGATTCGTCCGATGCCACTAGCCGCGCCAAAGATTCACGCTAGTGGCGTAGCGGTCTCCTTCGATCTGTGTGCAGGTCGAGATGGAAGACGTACCACAGTCCCCGATCCGACGAGGGCCTGTGGGCCCGCGCTCTTTCAACGCTCAACTCCGTTCGACCGCACACCCCATCGATTCCACACTCGACAACCCGGATGCCGCGCTTGCGTATGTGATCCACGGGAGAAAAGCCCGTGCCGACGACGCACAGCTCCACAAAAACCTCATCACCTCAGGCCGATATAGGCCGATGGGTGAACTACCACGGATCATTGGACGACTACTGGGGCCGGTACCGAATCGCCTCCGTCAGCGACACTGCGGACCGCCTCCGATACGAACTCGCCGACGAGCAGGACCGGATCATCTTGAGCGGCGTGAGCCGCAAGTCCTTCACGCTCATCGCCGACGGTCCACCGCACCACCTCCGGGACCTCCACCAGCGCCTCGCGGCGGTCAGGCAGGCGGCCCACCGCCGGTTCGGCAATGAGCTGCCCGCACAGTTGGACAACGCCATCCGCAGGCTTCCCGAGGTGGTCGCGGCCAATAGGCACGCCGAGGCCGAGCACTACCTCCTGTCGCTCGAAGCCACCGTCGGCTGCATCAGCGGCGAGGACTTCCAGCAGCGCGCCGGGGCGGTGGTCGTCACGATCAACGATGAGTCGTGGTCGCCGTGGCCGCCGGAGCAGATCGCGACACCTGCCCCGTCATCTCCGCCGAATGACGATCTCCGATCACCGAACCTCGACTCGCTCTGCGGCACCGACGGCATGGTCTACGACCCGGCGCGCGCATTCAGCCACGTACTCGCCGGTTGCTGATCGAACATCTGGGCGCACAACTGACCTGCTTCGAAGTGAACGTGCTTGTCGGGTTGCTGGAGTTCTCACAGCATGGTCGCGCAGGTCATCGCTATGCCGTCTGATCGTTTTCTCGAAATAGCCGGCCAGGCCGTGCCAGAGGTGCCAGCGGTCGGCCACCTGCAGGGCGCCGGGGTGCGCCGAGGCGGGCGCCTTCGGCGTACGCGCCGGCACGATCACGACAGACGACGACCACGCCGGGGTGCGCGCGGAGCCACTCGGCGAGGCTGTCCGCGGAACGGTCCGCGAGCAGGTCGACCGGCCGGTGAGTGGCCATGTCCAGCAGGATGGTCCCGTAGCTGCGGCGGCGCTTGAAGGCGACGTCGTCGACCCCAGCACCGTGATCGGCGCGATCGGCGGGTCGGGAACGGTGCGCACCAGGCGCAACAACGTGTCCCGGCCGGTCACCAGGCCAAGGCGGTCGACCAACCGAGTTCCGGAACGAGCCGCCACCGCCAGCCCGATCGACTCCAACGTCGCGCGTAGCCCTTGGCTGCGCCGTGCGTGCGCGCTGGTCACACCGTCCACCTGCTCGGCGAATGTCCCGACCGGGCATGTCCCGTTGTCACAGAAGAACCGGCGCATCCGCAGCCACAGCACCACCGGTAGTCCCGCCACCGGCATGTCAGCCACCCGACGGTCATAGCGACTGTGAACCCGGCGCGACCCGACCCCACACGACGAACAGGCACTCACACTCGCCTTGGCACATCCCCAGATCCGCACACCACTCGGAACCTGCTCGACCTTCTCGACCACCACTCCGGCCAAATGCGGCAGCAGGTCCGCTAACCCATCATGATCACACTCCGGTCGTGATCACAGACCGCGTGGAACGACCTCCGCACGGACCCAACAAAGTTGATCACGCAACCAGCGACAGGACCCTATTCCAGAGAGCACCATCAGTACGAGACAGCGGCGTCAGCGCCTCGCCAACGACCCCGGAAGGGTCGGGACTCCCCTGCGAAAGGCCTAACACGCCCTGGACCTCTCGCGCAGATACCAGCGGTGGCCGCCCCACTGGTCGAGGAGACGGCGGGCGGTACTGAGCAGTGCCCGTCCTTTGACATCGTCGTCGGCGCCGATCGAGCGCGGCGCGCAGCAACGACGTGGCGGGCTGGGTTTGACGCAGCAGGAGGTAGGTGCTGCCCGCGATGTCGTCCAGGCGTGCGCCGTCGAAGAAGTCGGTGCCTTGGGGTGGGTCGGTGATCGCCTCCGCGTGGCGGCGGGCCGCGTCGAGCGCTTCGAGACTGGCTCGGGTGTCGCATCGCGGCATGGGTTCGTGCAAGGAGTGCGCTCACCCAGGCACGGCGTCGTGGGCTCGACGACGCGCTTTCCACGTGGGCGCGCGGCCACGTCGACGTACCCGACAGCCTCTGTGACGGTTGGGTCCAGGCACCGGTTTCCGGCGATGTCTGTCGGTACGCCCAACAACGACGCAGGCGTTGCGGCTGCGGCGGTACAGCACGTCGTTGACTGTCGTCCGTGCCGCCTCCATAGGCTCGCGGTGAAGGTGGCGCTGCCTCGTCGCCCTGGCCTAATGGTTGTGTGCAGTGACGGAGGCGTCGATCCGGACGTACCGGTCGAACGTGCCGACTCGGTCGATGCTGAACGTCGACAGTGCCGTCGCCTGTGTTGGCACGGGTGAAGCGGAAGGACCCGGCGGTGTCGCGTAGACCGTCGCGTGGTCGACCAGGCCGTCCCGAAGGAACCGTTGCGCGGCCGATGGGCTGGTGATCAGGACTGATCGCGTTCCACCTGTGTGCAGGAGTGCGAGCAGTGTTGCGGGATCTTCGGCGGGTACTGCGGTGGGCAATCTGAACGTGGTGTTGCCGTGGCCGTTCGGTATGCCTTCGGTGAGTCGGCCGGTGTCGTCCAGGACCGCGTCGACTTCGACTCGATGGTGCGCGACCAGTACATCGGCGGGTGCAATCACCTGGCCGGACGGGTCGGCCTCGTACAGCCACGTGACGTGCGGCCGTCCCAGTCGCAGGCTGTGCAGCCACGGGTGGAGCACGAGTCGGGCGGATTCGGCCAGGAGGCCGACTTCGACGTCTACGCCTGCCGCTCGCAGCCGTTCGGCGCCTCCTTCCTCTCGGGAGGTGGGGTCGATCACCGCGATCACCGTTCGGCTGATGCCCGCGTCGATGAGCGCTTGGCGGCACGGTGGTGTGCGGCCGTGGTGGTTGCATGGTTCGAGGGTGACCACCGCGGTGCCGCCGCGGGCGCGTTCGCCTGCTGCTGTGAGTGCGTGGACTTCGGCGTGTGCTTGGCCTTTGCGTTCGTGGTAGCCCTCGCCGACGACGTGCCCGGCGGGGTCGAGGATCACGCAGCCGACCGGCGGGTTCGGGCTGGTGCGTCCGAGGCCGAAGGCGGACAGGACGATGGCGCGCTGCATCGCGCTGATCTCGTTCGCCGACGTGGTCACAGGTCGCCATTGAACGTCAGCTTGGCGCGGAACGCAGCGACCGATGGCAGCGTGTCGTAGCGGGTCAGTGCGTTGGCGACGGTCCGTAGTTCGTTCTCGGTCCGTGCGGATCCGGAGCTGCGCGCGATGTCCAACGCCTCGTCGGCGAGGTGCGCGGCTTGTTCCGGTTCTCCCACGGTGGCCGAGGCCAGCGCGAAGCGGCCCAGGGCGATGCCCCTGTCGCGTCGGTACACCGCCGGCAGGGTCGGCAGAACCCGGTCGTACAGCTCGACGGCCTTACGCGGCTGTCCCAGGGTCAGCCAGCAGCTGGCGCGCTGCAGTTCGAGGTAGCCGGCGGTGCAGAAGGAGCCGTGCCCGCCCCGGGCGTCGCCGGCCGTGTCCGATACCGCCCATTCGTGCGCCTTGTCCAGCGTGCGTTGTGCGGCACGGGCATCGCCGTCGAGTGCGTATCCGTGGGCTTCCTGCTGGGTGATGGCCGCGCGCATCGGGGGCGGGAGCGCGGGTCCTTCGCGGTGGGCGGCGTGTGCCATACCGATCACCCGGGCGGGGTCCCGGTTGGTGGTGGCCTGCTGACTACGGCGGAACAAGGTCCACGCCAGCATGAGACGGTCGTCCGCCTCGTGTGACCATTCCATCGCCCGGTCGGTCCACCGCTCGGCGAACGAGGTCTCGCCGGCATCCTCGTGCAGCCACGCGGCGGACTCGGCGTACTGCGCCGCCAACGTCACCACCTCGCGTCGGACCAGACCTCTGGCCGAGCGCGCGATGCTCATCACGAGTCTGAGGTGCTCGTGCACCGAACTGAGCGCGAATCGCGGGCCGAAGAGGTTGTCGGTCTTCACCAGGAGGTGCCACTGCTCCCGAAGGTGGCCGAGCAAGTCCGGGATGTCGCTCGGCGCCAGGCCGCCCAACAATGGGACTCCGCCGAGCGGGTCGGTGCCTGCGGTGTCGCCGTGGCTGATCAGAGTCTGAGGGCCGGCGGGCGCTTCCGGCCGGTTCCGGCGAGCCTGTCGTTCCCCATACGCCTGTTCGCGGAGGGCGAGGAGTTGCCCTCCTGCACCCAGTTCCTCGTCGATGGCTTTCACGATCCCGAGCGAGGGCAGGTTGTGGCCAGGGCGTTCGGCGAGTGACACGTACTGCCGGGTGTAACCGATTCGTCGAGCGAGTTGCGGCTGGCTGAGCCCGGCCTGAGCCCGGCCTCGTTCCGACGCCGTTTGATCTCGCTGGCGAGCAGTAGCGCGGCGGAATGTGCCTCGTCGTACGCCCGGTCTTCGTTCACGGTCTGCTCCGCTGCGGCAGGGGGCAAATAAGGGGCAAAGCGCGTAGTAATCGATTTGCCCCGTTCCGTGATCGTAGCTGGTCCGGGTCGAATGTCCCCAGGGTGATTCGGGTGATCACGGGAGGCAGGTGCAGTCATGCGACCGCTGGCTCGAGCTGAGCGGATCCGCAGGTCCGGTCTTCGGCTGCTCGGCGCGGCGGAGCGGGTGCGGTTGCGGCCGGAGTTGCTGGAGGTGGTCGAGTACCGCAAGTCGGGGTTGAGCCTGAACTGGGTCATCGGGTGCCCGTTGAACTGCGGGTACTGCGTGCGGCACCTGTTCGACAACTACGGGATGAAGGTGCCGGTGGCGTTGATGGGCGAGGAGGAGGCGGCCGCGTTGCTGACCGGGCACCGGTTCTTCCAGCCGCACGTGACGCCGATCCAGCTGCTCAACCGGGCGACGCGGGCGACGGACCCGATGCTGCCCGCGGTGAAACCACACCTGTTCCGGATGTTGCGGCTGCTGGACGACCAAGGCCTGACCAATCACGTGCTGGTGATCACCCGATGGCGGGTGGAGCCGGAGGACTGCGCCGCGCTCAACGCGTTGCGGAACCTGAAAGTGACCTTGTTGGTCACCCATTCGGGTATCGACGATCCCCGGATCGAGCCGGTGGACTCGACCATCGCCGCGACGTCGTTGCGCACGGCGTTCGAACACGCCGACCGGTATCGGGTGGTGTTGTACTGGCGGCCGATCGTGCCCGGCCTCAACGACACCGACGCCCACCTCGACCACGCCCTGGACCTGGGCCGGTCCGCGCACGCGACGGTGTTCACCGGCCTGTTCTACCGCGACGCGATCCGCGACTACTACCGCGCCCAAGGCCTGCCCGAACCGTACGAGGCGGGGGCGCGGCGCAAGGTGTTCCCGGAACGG
>NZ_LGED01000032.1 GCF_001280085.1 Saccharothrix sp. NRRL B-16348
GCGGTAACGGTGTTTCCGTACATATTCGGGGCAGGTTCACCCGATTGTGTGACCCAGGCGTCCAGGAGGCCCGATGCCTCCAGGGCTGCCTCCAAGCCCGCCCGGGACCTGTCGTCGACGGTCGGGTGGAAGTCGACCAAGCGGTAGAACGGGGCGCCGGTGGTGGTGTCCCGGGTCGGCGCGGTGAAGCGGCCACGGTCCGGGGTTTGGGCGGTTCCCGAGCGCAGGCCCGAGAGTTCGGCGTCGCGGCCGTTGATCGACGTGATCAGGTCGGCCCGACGTTGCGCGGCCGCGTGCGCGTCGGCCCGCGCGGCCGTGACCAGGGGACTCACCCACTCGCGGGCGGTGGTGGTCAGGGTGCGGGCGGTGGCCGGGTCGACGGTGGTGGGCAGGGGGAGCGGCGCGTCGGGGTGGGCCGTGGCCAGGGGGCCGGAGTTCTGCCACGACTCGACGTCGGCCAGCCAACCCTGGGCGACCTCCGCCAGTTCCTGCGCCTCCTGGTTGCGCAACGCCGCCGCCTCGGTCGCCGCGTGCTGAGCGTCCCGCGCCGTCTGGCGGAGCGCCTCCACCTTCCGCTGCGCCGAATCCAGCTCGGCCGCCCGCGCCGCCAACGCCAGGGCCAACGCCCCGCGCTGCCGCGCCGCCGAAGCGATCTCCGACGTCCGCGCCGCCACCGCTTCCAACGTCCCGACCTCGACCTCGACCGCCGGCGGCACGCGGCGCTCGATCGGCAGCGGCTCGGCTTCCGGGTCCGGCTTGGCCCGCACCGACTCCGTGCGGACCACAGCGTCCGAAGTGGACACGGTCGGCACCTCGGGAACCGCAGCGGGGGACAGGCCGGTCATGCGCAGGTGGTGGCGCAACGGCTCGACCAGCTCCTGCGCCGAACCCAGGTCCTCCGCCAACCGCCGCAGCAGCCGCAGCACGCCGTCGACCGCGCCGTCCTCCTGCAACCGCTGCTTGTTCGCCATGTCCAACGCCGCCACCGCCGACGAACGCTTCTCCGCCACCAGCTTCTCGCGCGTCTGCAAGTCCTGGAGGTCGCGGAACGCCGGCAGCTCCTTCAACGCGCCGATGGTGTCCTCGGCCTGCTGCTCACCGGCCTCCAACGACGCCAACGAGTGCTCCGCCGCCGCACGCGCCGCCAGCGTCTCCTCCAACGACGCCGACAGCCGCGCCGCCGCACGCTCCAGCTTGCGCACCCCGTCCTCGGCGCCGCCCAACCGCTCCGCCGCCGCCCGCAACCCGCCGAACGCGTAGTCGGAGTACGTCTTCAGGAACGTGCCCAGCGCCGCGTCCGCCGACGACAGCCGCGTGATGTTCTCCCGGATCGACTCCAGGTCGTCGAACGACGTCGCCAGCTGCTCCACCATCGCCTGGTCCAACGGCGGCAGCGCGTCGGACAGGATCTGCTCCAGCTGCCCTTCCAGCACCTTCAACCCGACGTCCGGGTTGCGCAACGTCCGCTGCAGGTGCAGCAGGTCGCCGTACCGGGGCGCGGGCACGCCGTACACGGTCTCGGCGACGCGCGCCCGGAACGCCGCCTCCTCCAGCACGCAGTCCGCGCCGATCAGCTCACGCAGCTGCACGGGCCCCAACGGCGTGCGGTCCGCGCCGACCAACGTCAACCCGTGACCCACGCGCGCAGAGGTGATGAACCGCCACGAGTCGGTGATCGCCTGCGAGGTCTTGGACGCCTTCACGCCCAACCCGCACGTCATGTACTCGTCCGAGCCCGAGCCCGAGCCCGAGTCAGAGCCAGAGTCCGAGCTACGCGTCAGCTCCACCCACGCGTACCCGATCCGGTTCGGCCCGCCGTCGTAGTCGTCCAGCATGAGCCGCCGCAGCGACACCGTGTCGAAGCCCTTGGAGCCGACCTGCCGCAGGTCGCCGTCCAGGCACAGCGGCAGCAGCAGCTCCAGCGTGCGCGACTTGCCGGACCCGTTGGTGCCCTGGAAGATCGCGCGCCCACCGGAGAAGTCGAACGTCTGCTCGGTGTACTGCCAGATGTTGACGATGCCGCCCCTGTGCAGCCGCCACCTGTTCACGCGGTCTCCTCATCGAACAACGACCAGCTGGGCACGTCCGGCACGACCACCGGCTCCACTTCACGTTCGGGATCGCCGTCCGGCGACGGCAGCCACCGGTGCGCGGCGGCGTTGAGCAGCCACCCGTCCTCCGAGACGACCGCCAACCCCATGCGGCGCAACAGCTCCAGCACCTCGTCGACCAACCGGTCCAGGTCTTCGGTGAACTGCTTGGACCATGCGGTCGGGTAGTCCTCCACCAGCCGTGAGCACACCTCGGACAACCGTGCCCGGTCCACGGCGTGCCGTCCACCGGCGAGAGGATCGGACTCCAGCAGCTCCGGCAGCGCCAGCAACGCGATCCGCGCCACCGTGGACGTGCCGGGGAAGTACAGGTCGGTCAGGTAGTCCTCGGGATCGGCCGCCAGCACGCCCTCGACCCGGCACTCGGTGTGCAGGCCGAAGCACGTCTCCAGCAGCGCGGTCTCCTTGCGCTGGTTGCGCCGCAGCCACTCCGCCTGCTCCGGCGGCAGGTCCGCGTACAGCACGACGGGGTTCTCCACGAGCTTGCGCCGCACCGCGTGCTCGACACCGCGCGGACCGGGCCGTGCCGCCAGCTCGACCAGCCGTTCGGGCGACGACGCCTCGGCCACCGGCCCGGTCAGCAGCTGCCCGAGCAGGTCGGTGTCGATGGTGATCAACGCCTCGGCCTGCACGTCCACCGTGCCTTCGGTCTCGTGCAGCACGCCGAGCGACACCAGGTGCCGCAACGCCGCCGTCAACGCCCGCCGGTCCGCCACGTCGTCCACGACGGTGAGCCCGGCCTCCACCGCCGCCGCGCGGACGTCCGCCACCAGCCGCGACAGCAGCGCCTGCCGCCCGACCCCGGTCAGCACGGCCATGGTCAGCGCCACGTACGCGTACCCGCGCGGCGACATGCCGAGCACGCCGCGCGAGTCGTCGGGGCCCGGCCCGGACTTGTAGAGCCGCGCGAACCGCCGTTCGACCACGAGCCGGTAGCCCAGCTGCCGGGCGAACAGGTCCTGCAACGCCGCCCGGTGCCGGTAGACCAGCGTCAACAGCTCGCCGTCCGGCCCGTCGGCGCGCAGCAACGGCCGCCGCAGCAGGGTGCGGGCGCAGCGCACCACGTTCGCCGCGTCGATCTCGGAGAGGTCGTCGAACATCAGTCGAGCACCAACGTCGAGTCGTGCAGCGTCAAGGTGCCCGCCGCCGAACGGATCCGCGTCGAACGACCGGCCTCGTGCGACACGGTCACGCGCAGCCCGCGCACCGGATCGGTCGCCGAGCCCGAGTCGGCCGCCGTGTCGCGCTGCGCCATCGCCAACGTGAGCAGCTCGCACAGCACTTCGAGCGCCTCACCGGACAACGTCGTCGACGCCAGCCGGGGCGCCGCCGCCGCCAGCTCGGCCACCGACGCGGCCCGCCGTTCGTCGGCTTCCCGCGCCTCGGCCAGCAGCGACTGCTCGGTCATCGGGTCGTCCAGGATCCGCGACGTGCGCCCGCGCGCGCCGCGGTCGCCCCGGCTGCGCACGCTCACCTGCACGTCGACCACCGGCCCGTCACGCCACGGTGTGCGCTCGTTGTCGCGGTCGTGCTCGGGCGCCGGCGACACGTGCCGCGCCGAGTACAGCCCGAACGCCGCCGCGTACAGCTCGTGGGCCTCCGCGCGCGTCCCCGAGTCGAACCACGCGGCCAGCTTCAGCAGCTCGGCCCGCCTGCTCGGCAGCAGCCCGCCGCCGGACGTGGCCCGCTTCACGCTCGCCAGCAGCGACCCGATCGCGCGCGCCGTGGCCTCGCGCAGCGCCGTCACCTGGCTCGGCCGGCCGGGGCGGTCCACGAACCAGTCGGTCAGCTCCTGCCAGTCCTCCGCCGACCGCCCGCGCGCCCGTTCCACCTGGTCACCCAGGTCGGCACGGCCCAGCAGGCGCAGCAGCTCGGACCGCGCGGACGTGACCCTGGCCAGGGCGTCCGCGATGGCCGGCGTGTGCCGCAGCACGTCCTCCACGACCATCTGGATGTACTCGACGAGCAGGTTGCGGAACCCGGAGATCTCCTCCGGCGCCAGGTGGTGCCGCGTCACGACCTGGCCCAGGTAGGCGTAGAAGTCGCGCACGGTCGCGGCCAGCTCGGCGTGCTGCAGGAACAGCGTGGTGACCTGTTCGGCCAGCACCTCCCGCGAGCGGGGCGCGCCACTGATCAACGCGTCCGACAGCGACTGCCCCAACCGGTCGAGGCCGCGTTCCACGGCGGGCAGCAGCTCCCGCGACACCTCACGGGCGCCCTCGGGCACGCGCAGCAGCTCGTCCACGTCCCGCTGCACCCGGACCGCGAGCTTGCTGACCTGGTAGCGGACGCTGCCGTGCTGGAACTCGGCGATGCTGGACGCCACCACCTCGCGCCTGCCCTGCACCAGGTTGCCCCACTCGACGAGCTGCCGGAGCCGGTTGATCACGTTCTCGATGCGCGACTCGCCCGGCTCGACCCGGCCTTCGCGCTCGGCGCCCGCCAACGCGCCCGCGACCTCGCCCGCCGACAGGTCGGCCAGCAGCGTCGACGTGAACAGCCGCATGATCGCCAGGTAGGTGCGCTGGTGATCGCGGGCGTCCAGGTACGCGTAGAGCTTGAGGCGGCCGGCTGGTTCCACGGTGCGCCACCCTAATGCGGCGGTCCGACACGTGCGGGCTACCGTGCCCGTGTGAGTCTGGGGCGCGCGGTGGGGTTGGTGCTGGGCGTGGCCGCTGACGCGGTGTTCGGCGACCCCAAGAGGTATCACCCGGTAGCGGGATTCGGACGTGCCGCGGCGGCGCTGGAGCGCAAGCTCTACCGCGACCACCAAGCGGGCGGCGTGGCGCACACGGTCGTGCTCGTCGGCGGCACGGTCCTCGCCGGTGTCGCGGTGGAGCGGCTGGGCAAGCGCAGCCCGGTCTTCCAGGCGCTGACCACGGCCGCGGCGACGTGGGTCGTGCTCGGCGGGTCGTCGCTGGCCGACGAGGGCACGGCGATGGGCCGCGAGCTGGACGGCGGCGATCTCGAAGCGGCGCGCAATCGTTTGCCCAACCTGTGCGGGCGCGAGCCGCGCAAGCTCGACACGATGGGCCTCGCGAAGGCGACCGTCGAGTCCGTGGCGGAGAACACGTCCGACGCGGTGGTGGCCCCGCTGTTCTGGGGCGCGGTCGCGGGCGTGCCCGGGCTGCTCGGCTACCGCGCGGCGAACACGCTCGACGCCATGGTCGGCCACCGCGACGAGCGCTACCGCCGGTTCGGCTGGGCCGCGGCACGGCTGGACGACGTGGCGAACCTGCTGCCGTCGCGGCTGGCCGCGCTGCTCACCGCGGCGGGCGCGCCCGTCGTCGGCGGGTCGGCGGGCGAGGCGTGGCGGACGTGGCGGCGGGACGCGGCGGCGCACCCGAGCCCGAACGCCGGTCAGGTCGAGGCGGCGTTCGCGGGTGCGTTGGAGGTCCGGCTGGGCGGGCGCACGGTGTACGCGCACGGCGCGGAGGACCGGCCGGTGCTCGGGCACGGCCGCAACCCCGACGCCGGTCACGTGACGCGGGCGGTGGAGCTGTCGCGGGTGGTCGGCGCGTCGGCGGCGGCCGTGAGCGCGGTCATCGCGCTGGCGCGGCCTCGTCTTCGGCGAGCTGTTCGGCGACGGACTTCCGCCTGACCTTCTTGCCGGTGTCCGCCTGGAGCGCGCCGCCGGGGCGGACCTCGCGGACGGTGAAGTACAGCCAGCCGCCGAGCGCCATCGCGCCGAACGCGATCCACTGCAACGCGTAGGAGAAGAACGGGCCCGCGTCGAGCTTCGGCAGCGGCAGGGCCTGTTCGACGCCGGGCTGGCCCTCGGTGAGCTGGAAGTAGCCGGGCCTCAGGTCGAGCCCGGCGGCCCGGCCGACGACGGCGGAGTTCACCGAGTACACCTGCCGGTGCCGGTCCTCCTGGAACGCGTCCCGGGTGTCCGACTCGTCCCGGCGGGCCAGCGCGACGAGCGTCACGTCACCGGTCGGCACGGGCCCGAGGTCGGGCACCTTGATGCCGTTGACCGGCCGCACGTAACCGCGGTCGACCAGCACGGTCGGGCCGTCGGTCAGCTCGAACGGCGTCAGCACCTCGAACGCCGCCTCGCCCTGCACGGTCCGCAGGCGTGCCACCGCCTGCCCGTCGGGCAGGTAGCGGCCGGTCAGCGTCACACGGCGCCACTCGACGTCGGCGTTCGACCGGTCGAGCAGCGTGGTGACGGGCACCGGGTCGGTGCGCAGGGACGACGTGACGGCGTTGTTCTGCGCGTCGCGCTCGGTGTCGCGGTTGAACTGCCAGGGCGCCAGCAGCGTGAAGCAGGCGCCCGCGAACACCCAGACGACCAGCGTCAACGCCAGCCACCCGGGCTGCAACAGGAACTTCAACCGCACGTGACCACGGTAAGCCCTACGCCGTTGTGACCTGCACCCGGTCGAAGCGGACGGTGAAGCCGGGGCCCGTCGGCGCCGCCGCCATCACGCCCACCAGCGTCTCCACCACGGGCGGGAAGTACGCCAGCCGCAGCAGGGTCGTCGGCTCGGCGTCACCGACGCCGTAGCGGACCGTCACCGCGTCACCCTCGCGCACCGCCGCGATCGTCACCCGGTCGACGCGTCCGGCCGGCACCACCGACCAGTCGGAGAAGTCCCTGGTCACGACGGTGCTGACCTGGAACTCGTCGTCCACCAGCTCGACGCCCGCCTTGATCCAGTTCCGGTCGTCCAGCCACAGCGCGATGCCGGCCTGGTCGTACTGGGCGGCGTAGTCCGCGGTGAACGAGGCGGCGATGGTGAAGTCGCCGGTCAGCGGCGCGCCGAGGACGTGGCCGCTGTCACGGTCGTAGCCGTAGTGGGTGGTGCGCCAGAAGTCGGTGTCCGGGTCGCTGGTGACGGTCAGCCCGTCCTGGTCGCTCCACGCGCGCGGCTCGTTGAGCCACCGCCAGTCGTCGCGGTCGAACGCCTTGATCCCCATGCGGTCATCCTGACAGCGATCGCGCCGCCGACAAGGCCTGTCGGGCGTAGCCGCGACCGAACAGCACGGCGTGCACGAGCAGCGGGAACAGCTGGTGCAGCGGTACCCGGTCGCGCCACCCGTCGGCCAGCGGCGCGGCCTCGTCGTAGGCGGCGAGCACGCGGTCCAGGTGGGGGCAGCCGAACAGGGCCAGCATGGCCAGGTCGCTCTCCCGGTGACCGCCGTGGGCCGCGGGGTCGATCAGCCACGCGCGGCCGTCGACGGCCCAGTGCACGTTGCCGTTCCACAGGTCGCCGTGCAGGCGGGCGGGCGGCTCGTCGGGCGCCTCCACCCGCACGTTCTCGATGGTTTGGGCCTCGGTGGTGGTCAGCGCGCCTGCGTGCACGGCGAGGCGGGTGTAGTGGGCGATGCGGTGCTCGGCGAACCATTCGGGCCAGTTGTTCGATGGCACGTTCCGCATTGGTGCCAGGCCGATCCAGGCGTCGGTGGGTCCGTTGGGTGGTGGGGCGCCGAAGGCGGGTGCGCCGGTCGCGTGGAGCGCGGCGAGGCGTCGGCCGAAGTCCTCGGCGGTTGCGGGGGTCGGGCGGCCTGGTGGCACGTGATCCATTGCCAGCCATTGGCCGGCGTGTTTTCGCAGGTGGGGTACTGGTGGGCCGGCGGGTTCGGTCAGCCAGTCGAGGGCGGTGGCTTCCGCTAGGGCCGCGTTCGGGTCGTCGTGTCGTTTGAGGATGATTCGGTCGCCGTTGGCGAGGTCGATCTTCCATACGGTGGGGGCGAGCTGTTTGGTGCCGGTCGTCGGGACTCCGGTCAGGGCTGCTGCTGCTTCTGTTGCTTCCGTTGTGCAGCGGTTGTCCATGGGCGGCTCCCTGCTGTTTGGTGGGGTGAGCGGGTTTAAAGATCAAAAGCTGTCCTCGCCGGACGGGCAGATCAGCAGGATGACCCCGACTGCCCTGGTTCTGTGGCGGGTCCGTTGTTGGTGCGGGTTTCGTGTCATCCCACCGACCTCCCTCCGGGCTACCACACGTATCAAGGGGGCAGCCATCAGTCGGAGCCGCGGGTAGAGGTGAACGG
>NZ_LGED01000033.1 GCF_001280085.1 Saccharothrix sp. NRRL B-16348
AACGTCACCGAGGCCCAGGTCAAGGCGAACGCCGACTACATGAGGGACAACCTCAAGCAGCACGGCTGGCAGTACATCGTCATCGACTGGGCCTGGTACTACCCCGGCCGGCACACGGGCAGCCCGAACCAGGACGCCAACTTCCAACCCCGTCTGCGCACCGACGCGGGCGGCCTGCTGCTGCCCGACACCACCCGGTTTCCCTCCGCCGCGGGCACGAACGGGTTCAAGCCGTTGGCCGACTACATCCACACGGCCGGTCTGAAGTTCGGGGTGCACCTGATGCGCGGCATCCCGCGCCAGGTGGTCGCCGACAACCTGCCGGTGCCCGGCACGAGCTGCCGGGCGAACGAGATCGAGAACAACACCACCGCGGCCTGGTTGAACCTCAACTGGGGCCTGGACATGGCCAACCCGTGCGCCCAGGCCTACCTGGACGCGCAGTTCAAGCTGCTGGCCTCGTGGGGCGTGGACTACGTCAAGGTCGACGACATCGCCGCGCCGACCTACCGGCAGGCCGAGATCGAGGGCTACAAGCTCGCGATCCAGCGCAGCGGCCGGCCGATGGTGCTCAGCCTCTCGCCCGGCCCGACGTCGACCGGCAACGGCACGCACGTCGCGGACAACGCCAACATGTGGCGGATCGTCAACGACCTGTGGGACAACTGGGGATCGGTCGACGCCCTGTTCGAGCGGCTGCACGCGTGGACGCCGCACCGCAGGCCCGGCGCGTGGCCCGACCCGGACATGATCCCGATCGGGCGGCTGTCCCAGGCGGGACCGGTCGGCGAGCCTCGGTACTCCAACCTGACGTCGGACGAGCAGCACACGCTGATGACGTTGTGGTCGATCACCAAGTCGCCGCTGATGTGGGGCGGTGACCTGACCCAGAACCGGGCGTCCGAGCTGGCGCTCATGACGAACTCCGCCGTGCTGGCCGTGGACCAGCACAGCACCAACAACCGGCGGCTCTACGGCGGCACGCAGGAGGTGTGGACGGCGGACGTGCCCGGTTCGGCGGACAGGTACGTGGCGCTGTTCAACCGCGGCGGTTCCACCGCGAACGTGTCCGTCACGCTCTCTGACCTCGGCATCGGGTCCGCCACCGTGACCGACCTGTGGTCGGGCGCCGGGCTGGGGACGGCGAGCGGAACGCTCACGCGGTCGTTGCCCGCGCACGGCTCCGGCCTGTACCGGCTGGCGCCGCAGAGCACCGTTCCGGTGACCGCCGAGCAGACGCTGACCGCGCGGCACAGCGGCAAGCTCGCCGACGTGTACGACCAGTCGACCGCGGACGGCGGCGACATCGTGCAGTGGGCTTCGAACGGTCAGGCCAACCAGCGCTGGCGGTTCCGCGACCTCGGCGACGGCACGTTCAACATCGTGAGCGTCCACAGTGGACTGTGTTTGGACGTGTACGGCGGCACTGGTGCCACCGCTGACGGCGTGCGCGTGGCGCAGTGGTCGTGCAACGGTCAGACCAACCAGCGCTGGCGCGTGCAGGACGCGGGCAGTGGCTACGTGCGGCTGGTGGCCCAGCACAGCGGCAAGTGCCTGGACGTGTTCGAGGCGTCGACCACCGACGGCGCACGCCTGGTCCAATGGGCCTGCGGCACCGGCGCCAACCAGCAGTGGCAGCGCCGTAACGCCTAGAAATCCCGCGAGTCGCCCTTTCGTACCTCTGAGTTCCATCGCCGTTCTGGACGGATGTTAGCGCTAACACTATCCCTGCCTGGGCAGTTGTCCGTGCGCGGGTGTCGTCGGCGTCCGCGCTGATGCGGCCCCCGCTGCAGGTCGACGGTCCCCATGATGGAAGGAAGATGCTATGTCGGTTGGGTTTGCGCGTACCGCGAGGTGGCGTGGTCGGTGGCGGTCGGGGTTGGCCGCTGCGGCGGCGGTGGCGTTCGTGGGTGGGTTGCTCGCGGTGGCCTCGGCGCCGGCGTCGGCTGCCACGGTGGACACCACCGCGTGGTACGTGCTGGTGAACCGCAACAGCGGCAAGGCCCTCGACGTCTACAACTTCTCCACCTCCGACGGCGGCAACGTCGTCCAGTGGACCCGTACCAACGCCAACAACCAGCAGTTCCAGTTCGTGGACTCCGGCGACGGCTACTACCGGATCAAGTCGCGGCATTCGGGCAAGGTGCTGGACGTGTCCAGCTGGTCGACGGCCGACCACGCCGCCATCCACCAGTGGACCGACCACAACGGCGCCAACCAGCAGTTCCGGTTGGCCGACTCCGACAGCGGCTACGTGCGCCTGATCAACCGCAACAGCGGCAAGGCGGTCGAGGTCCAGAACGCGGCGACCAACGACGGCGGCAACGTCGTGCAGTACAGCGACTGGGGCGGCACCAACCAGCAGTGGCAACTCGCTCGGGTTGACGGTGGCGGCGGCGCGTGCACGCTGCCGTCGACGTACCGCTGGACGTCGACCGGCCCGCTGGCAACCCCGAGCGCGGGGTGGGTCTCGCTCAAGGACTTCACCGCCGTGAAGCACAACGGCCAGAACCTCGTCTACGCCACGACGCACAACGGCCTCACCGGTGAGCAGGGGCGTTGGGAATCGACGGTCTTCAGCCCCTTCACGAACTGGTCCGACATGGCGTCGGCCACCCAGAACAGGATGTCCTTCGGTGCCATCGCGCCGACGCTGCTCTACTTCGCCCCGAAGAACATCTGGGTGCTCGCCTACCAGTGGGGTTGGCCGGACCCCTTCTCCTACCGCACCTCGAGCGACCCCACCAACCCCAACGGCTGGGGCCCGCAGCAGACGCTGTTCACGGGCACCCTCCCCGCCCCTGCGGCACCCATCGACCAGACCCTCATCGCCGACGACAAGAACATGTACCTGTTCTTCGCCGACGACCGCGGCGGCATCTACCGCGCCAGCATGCCCATCGGCAACTTCCCGGGCAGCTTCGGCTCGTCGTACACGAAGATCATGAGCGACACGCCGGCCAACCTGTTCGAGGCGGTCGAGGTCTACAAGGTCAAGGACCAGAACCAGTACCTCATGATCGTCGAGGCGCAGGACTGGCGCGGTCGCTTCTTCCGCTCGTTCACGGCCACCAGCCTGGACGGCACGTGGACACCGCAGGCCGACACCCAGGGCAACCCCTTCGCCGGCGTGGCCAACAGCAGCGCGACCTGGACCAACGACATCAGCCACGGCGATGTGGTCCGCGCCAACCCCGACCAGACCAAGACCATCGACCCCTGCAACCTGCAGTTCCTCTACCAGGGACGCGACCCCGGCACCGACGGCATGGAGTACGGCCTCCTGCCGTACCGGCCGGGCGTGCTGACGCTGCAGCGCTAGAGGGCCGGCTTCTGGCGGTCCCCGCCGACGCCCACCCCTTCGTATCCCAACCGAATGAGGGACTCAACAGTGACATTCACACTTCAGCGATGGTCGAAACGCGTCCTCGCCTTGACGATAAGCCTTCTGTGCATGATGGCTTTTCTTCCAGCCGCGGCCCGGGCAGACAACCCGATCGTGCAGCACGTCTACACCGCCGACCCTGCCCCGCTGGTGCACAACGGGCGGGTCTACCTCTACACCGGGCACGACGAGGACGGCTCCACCTCCTCCTTCGTGATGAAGGACTGGCGGGTGTGGTCCTCCGCCGACATGGTCAACTGGACCGACCACGGCTCACCGCTCAGCCTGGACACCTTCAGCTGGGCGGGCGCCAACGCGTGGGCGGGCCAGGCCGTCGAACGGGGCGGCAAGTTCTACTGGTACGTGCCGGTGTCGGTCCGGGCGACCGGCCAGTTCGCCATCGGCGTGGCGGTGTCGGACAGCCCCACCGGCCCGTTCCGCGACGCCATCGGCCGGCCACTGCTCGAGAACAGCGAGATCGACCCGACGGTCTTCATCGACGACGACGGTCAGGCCTACCTGTACTGGGGCAACCCCAACCTGTGGTACGCGCGCCTCAACGCCGACATGACCTCGTTCTCGGGCAGCCCCACCCAGATCCCGCTCACCACCGCCGGGTTCGGCGAGCGGACCGGCGACACGAACCGGCCGACGCTGTACGAGGAAGGGCCGTGGGTCTACAAGCGCAACGGCCTGTACTACAACGTCTTCGCCGCCAAGTGCTGCGGGGAGTTCATCGCCTACTCCACCGCACCGAGTCCGACCGGGCCGTGGACCTACCGCGGCACCATCATGCCCGCGCAGGGCTCCAGCTTCACCAACCACGCCGGGATCGTCGACTTCAAGGGCGGTTCGTACTTCTTCTACCACAACGGCGCCCTGCCCGGCGGCGGCGGCTTCACCCGGTCCGTGGCGGTGGAGAAGTTCACCTACAACGCCGACGGCACGATCCCGACCATGGACATGACCACGGCCGGGGCGCCGCAGGCGGGCACGCTCGATCCGTACGTCCGCCAGGAGGCCGAGACCATCGCGTGGGGCAGCGGTATCGAAACCGAACCCTCCAGCGAGGGCGGGATGAACCTCAGCTGGATCGAGAACGGCGATTACGTCAAGGTCAAGGGCGTGGCATTCGGCACCGGTGCCGGCTCGTTCACCGCCAGGGTGGCCTCAAGCACCAGCGGCGGGCGGGTCGAGCTGCACCTGGGCAGTGCTACTGGGCCGACGGTCGGGACGTGCACTGTGCCGGGCACCGGAGGCTGGCAGACCTGGAGCACGGTCTCGTGCCCTGTTACCGGTGCGACCGGGACGCATGATCTGTACCTGCGCTTCGTCGGTGACAGCGGGTTCCTGTTCAACATGAACTGGTGGCAGTTCACCACCGGCCAGTCCGCTTTCTCGTCAACGGCCGTCGCCCAGCACAGCGGGTACTGCCTGGACGACCCCGACCGGAGCACCGCCGACGGCATCCAGTACCGGCAGCACACCTGCGGCGCGGGTGAGGAACAGCGGTTCGACTTCCGCCCGGTGTCGGGGGTGGCGGACACCTACTCCCTGGTGAACCGCTCCAGCGGCAAGTGCCTCGACATCCGCGGCGTCTCCACCGACGACGGCGCGGCGGTCCACCAGTGGACCTGCCACGGCGGCACGAACCAGCAGTTCACGCTGCGGCAGGTCGCCGCCGACGACTACCAGCTCGTCGCGGTGCACAGCGGCAAGTGCGTGGACGTCAGCGGGATCTCCACCGCCGTCGGAGCACTGGTCCACCAGTGGACCTGTGACTCCGCCAGTGCCCTGGCCACCAAGAAGAACCAGGTCTGGCGCCTGACCGGCAAGAGCTGAACCAACGCGGGGTCGGGCCCGGGCCGGCAACCCGGCGCCCGACCCTCGACTGACGAATGGAACCACCATGTCCGGGCTCGAATTCCCCATCAGCCGCAGGCGGATGCTCATCGGCGGAGCCGGCGTGCTCGCCGGGATCGCCGCCGCTACCTCCCTCGACCCGTTTACCCAAGCCGAAGCCCAGGAGTCGACTTACGCGAACCCCGTCATCTGGCAGGACTTCGCCGACGTCGAGATCATCCGCGTCGGCGCGGACTTCTACATGACCGCGTCCACGATGCACTACTCGCCGGGAGCACCGGTCCTGCATTCCCGGGACCTCGTCAACTGGGAGTTCATCGGCCACTCCGTGCCGAGGCTCGACTTCAACGACTCGTACGACCTCAACGGCGGCCACCGCTACGTGGGCGGCATCTGGGCCTCCTCCCTCACCCACCGCGCCCGCGAGAACCGCTTCTACTGGCTCGGGCAGATCGACTTCCACCGCTCGTTCATGTACACCGCCACCAACCCCGCCGGGCCCTGGACCCGCCACGCCGAGTTCCCCCGCTCCTACTACGACGCAGGCATGCTCGTCGACACCGACGACACCATGTACGTCGCCTACGGAAACACCGAGCTCTACGTCGCGCAGCTCTCGGCCGACGGCAAGACCGAGGTCCGCAACGAGCACGTCTTCTCCAGTCCGCCGGACATCGGCGGCATGGAGGGCGCTCGGTTCTACAAGATCAACGGCAGCTACTACATGTTCCTCACCAAGCCCCCGAACGGCCAGTACATCCTCAAGTCCTCGTCGCCTTGGGGCCCTTACGAAGTACGGGAGGTGCTGCTCGACATGCCGGGCCCGATCCCCGGCGGCGGCATCCCGCACCAGGGCGGGCTCGTCTCGACCCCGAACGGCGACTGGTACTACATGGGCTTCGTGGACGCCTACCCCGGCGGCCGCGTGCCCGCCCTCGCCCCGATCACCTGGACCTCGGACGGCTGGCCGAAGGTCACCACCGTCAACGGCGCCTGGGGGAGCAGCTACCCGTTCCCGAACCTCACCCCGCATCCCGTGCCGTCCCTGATCGGGACGGACGAGTTCACCGCCGCGACCTTGGCCGCGAAGTGGGAGTGGAACCACAACCCCGACGACACGAAGTGGACCACGGGGAACGGCCTCAAGCTCCAGACCGCCACCGTCACGAACGACCTCTACCGGGCCCGCAACACCCTCACCCACCGCATCCAAGGTCCTTCTTCCACGGCCACCGTCGAACTCGACCCGGCCCAGATGGTGAACGGCGACCGAGCCGGTCTGGCGATCCTCCGCGACTCCTCGGCCTGGATCGGCCTGCGCCGCGACAACGGCGTCACCCGGATCTCCATGACCGACGGCCACACCATGGACTCGAGCTTCAACACCGTCGGCACCGGCACCGAACGCGCGAGTGCGGAACTGTCCGCCAAGGTCGACCCCACTGCCTGGTACGTGCTGGTGAACCGCAGCAGCGGCAAGGCCTTGGACGTCAGCGGCGTGTCCACCGCCGACGGAGCCCCGCTCCACCAGTGGACCCGCACGAACGCGAACAACCAGCAGTTCCAGTTCGTGGACGCCGGCGGCGGCTACTACCGGCTGCGCGCGCGGCACTCGGGCAAGGTGCTGGACGTGTCCAGCTGGTCGACGGCCGACGGTGCCGCCATCCACCAGTGGACCGACCACGGCGGCGTCAACCAGCAGTTTCGGCTGGCCGACTCCGACGGCGGCTACGTGCGCCTGGTCAACCGCAACAGCGCCAAGGCGGTCGAGGTCCAGAACGCGTCGACCGCCGACGGTGCCGGCGTCGTGCAGTACAGCGACTGGGCCGGCAGCAACCAGCAGTGGCAACTCGTCCGGGTCGAAGGCGGGAGCGGCGGCAGCCGAGTCTGGCTGCGCGTCACCGCCGACATTCGACCTGGCGCCGGACGCCAGGCGACCTTCTCCTACAGCACCGACGGCACGACCTTCACGCCGCTCGGACCCGCGTTCACGCTCGGCGACCGCCCGAACTTCTTCATGGGCCACCGGTTCGCGATCTTCAACCACGCCACCGTCGCCCTCGGCGGGGCCGTCACCGTCAATCGGTTCTCCGTCACCACACCCTGATCGATTCTCGCCTGCAGCAGTACGGAGCAGGAACGCTCAACGAAGGCGGGAAAACCTTCCCGTTACATCTTGACGAAGCCGATGTTATCGTTCACAGTCCCCGTGGGTGCGTTCAGTCGCACCAGTGATCGTCAGTCAACCCCTTTTGCCCCTACATATTTCCGCACGGCTCGCCTTGAGAGTGTTAGCGCTAACAAACCACGTCCCGGGCAGTTGTCCGTGCGCGGGTGTCGTCGGCGTCCCGCGCCGATGCGGCCCCGCTGCACGTCGACGGTCCCCATGAGGAGAGGAAAGACGCTATGTCGGTTGGGTTTGCGCGCACCACGAGGTGGCGTGGTCGATGGCGGTCGGGGTTGGCCGCCGCGGCGGCGGTGGCGTTCGCGGGCGGGTTGCTCACGGTGGCCACGACGCCGGCGTCGGCCGCCACGGTGGACACCACCGCCTGGTACGTGCTGGTGAACCGCAACAGCGGCAAGGCCTTGGACGTCAGCGGCGTGTCCACCGCCGACGGAGCCCCGCTCCACCAGTGGACCCGCACGAACGCCAACAACCAGCAGTTCCAGTTCGTGGACTCCGGCAGCGGCTACTACCGGATCAAGGCGCGGCACTCGGGCAAGGTGCTGGACGTGTCCAGCTGGTCGACGGCCGACCACGCCGCCATCCACCAGTGGACCGACC
>NZ_LGED01000034.1 GCF_001280085.1 Saccharothrix sp. NRRL B-16348
GGAGGTCGAGAAGACCCCCGAGGCGATCCGCGCCGCACTGCTGCCCGAGGAACGCGACGCCTTCGACGCCGACTGCCGCCACGCCCTGGGCCAGGCCGCAGCCGAGTCCAGCCTCGAACCGGTCCGCAGCGTGATCGAGCAGTGGTGGCGCATCGCCACCGTCACCCGGCACGACCCCGCCGCACACCGGCGGATGCTCGGCCGCATCGACCAGACCCGCACCACCGGCCAGACACCCGGACGGCTGCGCACCTGGGACGAACTGCAGACGGAGCGCGGCGGCCGATAGGTGACCTACCAGATCCAACTCCCCGACGAAGTCTGGGACCAGATCCACGCACTGCCTGCAGAGGCCGACGAACCGCTGTCCGAGGCCATGACCCTGCTGGCCCACGAACCGTGGTACGGCGAGCCCTACCATCGCGCCAACCCCACCGGCACCCTGCGCCAACTCGTCTACGGGCACGGCAACGGCCTCATCATCTACCTCATCCTCGAACAACAGAACCGCATCGTCATCGAACGCGTCCTCTGACTCGAAGACCTCGGCTGACCACGCACCACAAAAGATCCGCGACCGCGCGTCCAATACCCAGCAACTACAGCACGTTTCAATCAACACTGAAACTATAGAGCAGACCTACGCTGCATTGCGCTGCACCCCTCGACAAGCCATCGAGCTGCCACCGACCAGTCGTCGACGACCTCATCAACGAGTGCAAACCCATCGCGACGTAAGCGCAGTTCAGGCCGCGTGGCCGACTTTTGACACCCCACAGGCCTTCGAAGTGGTCCAGGCCGAGGCTGTCCTTGAGTTCGCGGTAGTCGTGCTCGATGCGCCACCGGATCTTGGCGAGTTTCACAAGGTTGCGCACGCGGATGTCGGCGGTCAGGTGCACAGCCAGTAGTCGGTGGGCTCGGGTGCGCCGGGTGGCCATTCGGCGAGCAGCCAGCATCCCGGGAGGCTGCCGTCGGGGGCCTTGGGGATGGCGCGGTTGGCGGGACGGGCCCGCAGCGCCAGGAACCGGGGCCGCATCCGTCCGGTCGGGGGGTGGACGTTCAAGCCCTCGTCACGCGTGTCCGGGCAGTGTGGGAGCAGTCGACTCACTGCGCACGGCCCGACGTCGGGCAAGGCGAGTTGCTACTGCGACAACTGAACATGGCACGCCTCGAACCGCAAGCCCCAGTCCGCTGAGCGGCGTCGTTACAGTGGAGTACCCGCGGCTGCCGAAGGACCTAATCAGGTGCTGGACGGAGTGGCGCAAGGCGACGCTGGGCAGCGAAGGTCAACAATGTCAAGTCCGAGCGCAAGGGAATCGATCGGCAACTCCACCACCGGTTTCGTCAGGCGCGGCCGTAGACTTGACCCATGTCCCAGAAGCCGGAGATCACACCGGTCTGGTTAAATCCCAAGCTCGAAGTGCTGCCGACGCAAGACATGCCCTGGGGCCGCTTCGAAGCTCTCCTGCACAGCTTGGCGAAGGACGAGCGCGGCCTGACCAACGTGCGTGTCTACGGCGAGCCTGGACAGAGTCAGTACGGCATCGACATCGCGGGTACGCTGCCGAACGGCAACCACGAAGCGATCCAGTGCAAGAAGCGCAAGAGGTTCACCAAGCGTGACCTGACATCGACGGTGAAGACTTTCCTGGACCGGAGGAATAACCTTCCCTTCACCGTAGCGACGCTCGTAGTGGCCGTCGCGTGCGACGCGCAGAAGACTGAGGTCTTCGACGAGTTGCACCGCCTCAACGAGGATCCTAACGGTGTTCGGATCGAACTTTGGGATCGGCGCGACATCTGCGACATGCTCCGCAAACACCGGAACATCGTCAGCACTTTCTTCGGCGACGCGGCTGCCGATGACTTCTGCCCGCGCGACCCAGCCCCTGGCGTCCGAGCGAGAGCGGTACTCGACGTGGCCGTACCCGTCGTCGGACGTGACGAGGACTTGCGGCGGATGGCGACTGAACTGGGCCATGGACGCACCGCACGCCGGCCGAAGTGCCTGATTCTGAGCGGCATGGGCGGCATCGGCAAGACCAGCCTCGCGCGCATGTACGCACAGCACAACGCAGAGGCCTACGGTTTCGTCGCGCTGGTACGAGGCGAACACGCCGCCATCGCCGATGGCGATTACCGCGAACTGCTGGGAACCCTGCGTCCCGGTCTCGATGTCACAACGGTCCGGGACGCGCGCGCCGAGGTCTTCGCCGACCTGGAGAAGCGAAACGAGCGCTGGCTGCTCGTCCTCGACGACGTGCCCAACCTCGATGCGCTGCACAGCCTGATCCCACCAGCAGGCGACGGCGATGTGCTGGTCACCACACGCGCACGCCGGTCCACGTGGTCACAGACCGCGTATTCGGTACTGAAAGTGGAACCGCTGACCGAATCGACTTCCGCACGCCTGCTGATGGACCGGACCGACGACAGGGATCAGGCGTCCGCGCACGCATTAGCCGCCAGGCTCGGAGGCTCTCCGTTGGCCCTCATCCACGCCATCGGGCGCATCCAGGACACCGCCGACTCGATCGCCAGCTACCTCGCCGCCTACCGGGATCACCGGACCGGGCCGGAATTACGCGGGAAGGTACACCAACAGGACTATTACCCCCACACGATCGCAGCCACCGTTGATCTGTCAGCCCAGCACTTGTCCCCGTCTGACCAGGAACTACTCGGTGTGTTGTCGCTCTATGCTCCCGCCGCGATCCCCGTAACGCTGCTGGGCATCCCAGGGGACGACAATTTCAGCGTCCGCAGCACCATCGAAGCACTCGGCCGATTCAGCTTGATCGATGTCGTGAGACGCGACGTCGTCGCGATCCACCCAGTCGTACAGGAGGTGACGCGCGACCGGCTCCGAGCCGAAGACTCATGGGCCAAGATCACAACGCAGGCCCGACGATTATTCGACAATGCCATGCCCCTCCAACCACCCAACCCGAAAAGCCTGGCTCTATGGAACACTTTACGTGCCCACGGCTACGCCCTAGTGGAAAACCTACCCCGGCACGACCGCGCCACGTTGGCCACACGTTGTGACTTGGCGCAGTGGACAGGGTTTTCCGGCGACATCCGCGCGGCACGCGATCAGTACCAGGAACTCGTCGCCGACCATGACGATGCACTGGGCGCCAACGATCCGGACACACTGCACGTCCGCCGTCGCCATGCGAACTGGGTTGGCCACGAAGGTAACGCGCGCGAAGCACGCCTCCTGATGGAGGAACTACTGCAAGTCTGCAGACGAGAACTGGGCCCGCACGCCCCACAAACCCTCGAGGTCCACCACTCGTTGGCATGGTGGACAGGACAGGAGGAGGACTATGAAGGTGCACGTCTGATGTACGAGGCCCTTGTGCGTGAGAGAACCCGCCTGTCGGGACCGACGCACATCGACACCATCCGGGCCAGGCACAACTGTGCCCATTGGACCGGACTGGCGGGCGACAGGCGGGGCGCGCTCGGCCTGTTCGGCAGGCTGGTCCCGGTAGCGCAAGAAACGCTCGGCCCCAACCACCACCGCACCCTCGCCGCGCGAAACGGGCACGCCTTTTGGACCGGCTTCGCCGGTGATCTCGAAACCGCGCGTCGCCTGTACCAGCGATTGGTGGAGGACTGCACCGCCACCCTCGGTCCTGAGCACCGGGACACGCTATTTGCAATGCACTATCAGGCGCTGCACACCTTCGCCGCCGGCCGTCACGACGAAGGGATGCGTATTGCAACCCTTGTCGCCCAGACACGTGCGCGAGTACTCGGCGAGAACCACTCCGACACCCAGAAGACACGCCAGCACCTCCATGCTTGGGCTGTCCAGTTGACCCGCGCTGGTCTGCGATAGTTGCAGACCAGCCATCGGCACGGCTCCGGCGTCTGCGAGGGTCAAACTTTGCACCGTGTGCCGCTCTAATAGTCATCGTTGCTGGTAGAGCGAGGGCTGTGTTGAGAGCATGGCCGGGTGATCGTGTCCTTGCTGTACAGGGTGACCTGGGGGTTGCTGTCAGTTCCGTCGGTGCTGCTGCGCTGCGAGGCGACGAAGGACGCCGAGCTGCTGGTGCTGCGACACCAGAACGCAGTTCTTCGTCGGCAACTGACGGGCCCTGTCCGCTACGAGCCCGCGGACCGGTTCTGGTTCGCCGCCCTGTCCGGTTTGGTGGACCGTCGCCGGTGGCGGGAGGTCTTCCCTGTCACGCCGGGCACCCTGCTCGCCTGGCACCGCAGACTCATGGCCCGTAAGTGGGACTACTTCCGCGCGTCGACGTGCCGGGCGCCCACCAACCCGAACGGCGGTCAAGACGCTCGTGCTGCGGCTCGCCCAGGAGAACCCGCGGTGGGGTCATCGGCGAATCCAGGGCGAACTGGCCCGACTCGGCCATCACATCGCCCACTCGACGGTCTGGCGAATCCTGCACGAAGCGGGCATCGACCCGGCACCACGCCGCACCGGCCCGACCTGGCGCGAGTTTCTCACCGCCCAGGCCCAGGGCGTCATTGCGGCTGACTTCCTCCACCTCGACACCATGCTCGGCAAGCGCCTGTACGCGTTGGTGTTCCTCGAACACGGCACCCGACGCCTGCACGTCACCGGCGTCACCACCCACCCCACCTGGGAGTGGACGACCCAACAGGCCAGGAACCTCGCCGCCGACCTCGGACACCGGACGCAGTCCCTACGCTTCCTGCTCCGCGACCGCGACGGCAAGTACGGCCGGGCGTTCGACAGCGTCTTCCTGGCGGACGACTTACGCATTATCAAGAGCGCGCCGCAGGCGCCTCGGATGAACGCCCACTGCGAACGGGTCATCGGCACCATCCGACGCGAACTCCTCGACCACATCCTCATCACCGGCGAAGCCCACGCACGACACGTCCTCAAGACCTACGAGCACCACTACAACCAGCACCGACCCCACCAAGCCCGCGACCAACTACCACCCGACGCCCGGCAACACCCCGCCGCGGTACACGACCTCGACACCCGCAGACTGCAGCGCACCCGAGTTCTCGGCGGTCTGATCAACGAGTACAGACACGCCGCTTGAGCAGCAGCGATGACTTTTCGAGCGGCACAGGTTGGACTGGGCCGATCGCGCTGTGCTCGCCGCGCTGGTTCGCCGACTCCCCCGACTGCTGCGCGAGCACCGGTTGGTGACACCGGGAACCCTCCTACGATGGCACCGACGCCTGGTCGCGAAGAAATGGACCTACCCCCACCGGCCCGGCCGACCGCCGATCGACGACACCATCGTGGCGCTGATCGAGCGCATGGCGCGGGAGAACACCGGCTGGGGCTACCACCGGATCCAGGGCGAGCTGCTCAAGCTCGGCACGGGTGGCCGACTCAACCGTACGGCGCGCGCTCAAGCGCCTGCCGATCCAACCGGACCCCGGGGCGACACCGACACCTCCTGGCGGTGGTTCCTGCGCGCCCAGGCCACGAGCATGTTCGCCTGTGACTTCTTCCACGTCGACTGCGTGGTCACCCTCAAGCGGGTCTACGTGTTCTTCGTGATGGAGGTCGCCACCCGCTACGTCCACATCCTCGGCGTCACCACAAACCCGACGGCCCATGGACCACCCAACAAGCCCGCAACCTGCTCATGGACCTCGGTGACCGGGCAGACGGCTTCCGGTTCCTCATCCGCGACCGAGCCGGTCAGTTCACCGCCTCGTTCGACGCGGCCCTCTCCGGCGCAGGCATCCAGGTCGTGAAGATCCCACCACGGTGTCCACGAGCCAACGCCCACGCCGAACGCTTCGTCGGAACCGTCAGACGCGAAGCCACCGACCGACTGCTCGTCATCAACGAACACCACCTGCGCACGGTGCTGGACCACTACGCGGCCCACTACAACCAACGCCGACCACACCAAGCACTACAACTCGCCCCACCACAACCAGACCACCCGCCCGCAAAGCCGGACCACACCTCGATACGACGCCGACCAGTCCTCGGCGGCCTCATCAACGAGTACGAACCCACAGCCGCCTAACCGCAGGTCAGGCCATGTGGCTGACTTTTGGAACCCCACAGGCTGACTGGGTTCGCATCCGCGCTCGCATCTTGAAGCGCGACGGTTACCGCTGCACCCACCTCGACGAATCCGGGGTGCGGTGCGCGGAACCGGCGAGCGACGTGGACCACGTACTGCGCGGCGACGACCACCGAGACGCCAACCTCACCTCGCTCTGTGGGTGGCATCACCGCCAGAAGTCGTCGAGGGAAGGGGCGGCGGCAAGAGCCGCCAACTGGAGACGTCATAACGCAAAGTTGCGGCGATCAGAGAAGCATCCCTGGCTCGCATAATGGCCCGGCTCCACTTGCCGGGCCCAATTGACTCATGACGAACCGATCGCGCGGGGATCGTCTTCGTCGACCACCTCGACGTCGAGGAGCTCATCTAGGTCGATCACGAGTTGATCGAGATCGCGCCTATAGATATTCGAGGCTCGGAGCAAGATTCGGGTCACCCGCTTGCCGGTGTCTGAGTTCGGATCAATTCCCCTCGCCTTAAGTTCCTCCTTAAGGTAGGAGCGGAGCTCTTTCAGGACGATGTGCCTGTTTTGAATCTCGTGTCTCTCGGCGGAGCCTTCCAATTTCCTAAGCTCTATTTCCTCGCGTCGAACTTCCTGTTTATGCTTTTGCCAATGCATGACTGTCTTGAGTATACCTTCGAACCTCTTGGCCAGAGCTCGTGCGGCTACTGTGAAGAGTCCGATCGTAACGGGTTCTACCGCGAGGACAACGTCCATCGGGCTCGCGTACGAAACGCGAAGCACTGTCACGGTTTCGGTGACTTCTTCAGCGAACTGCTGACTCGCGTAGTTTCCAGCGAAGACGCCTTGTTCCAGCGGGAAAAGAACTCGCTCTGCCGTGGCCTCGGTCTCCCCGGCAAGCTGATCGAAAACGATCTCGCAAGTTGCCGCGAAGGTGCAGATTCCAACTAGCGAGCGGAACTGCGCCGCGAAGTGGGAGATCGTCGGCCGATCGGTATCGAAGGCGATGTAGAGGACCTCCGCCTGCAAGGCGGTCTCTGCTGTGGATGTCATACGTCTGATTGTCGCGCATCCGGCGGCCATACGCAGGACTCCCAGAGGTACGTGCTTGAAATATGAGCGCCATTCGCCTTGGGGCGATACACCGGCGGTATCGACCGCCCGGTCGCCGTTCCACCAGCGATGCATCCTCCAACGCCGACAACTCCCTGCGTCCCAAGCCTGAGGGCAGATCGGTCAGGGAGGCCACGGCGGGAAGCGTGGTGTCAGGGCCGGGTATGACGCTGAAGAGCGCGAACACGACGCGTTGTTCGTCTGTGAGTCGGCGCAGGGACCATGACAGCACCGTAGGCAGACTGGCGCCCGGGTCGCCGTGGTCGAGCATTTCCAGTGCGAGCCAGTAACCGCTTACCGCAGGTCAGACCACGAAAACCACTTCCGGGGCCACACGTCCCCTGCCCTGCACGGACGGCATCCTCGGCAAGCACAACCTCACACTGCTGACTGCTCTCACGGTTCATGAGATAGCGCCCATTTCTCCCGGAGAATACGGGCGATCTCGCGGGCCTGCACAGTCGAAGGGTGGCCGGAACCGAGAATGAGCGTTCGACCGAGGACGATCTCATCAAGGTGGGTGATTGCCTCCGGGAAATGACCGAGCGCCACTCACCAGTTCGCGAGGTTGAAGCGGGTATGGAGCGTGCTTGGGTGGCACGGACCTACTATCTTTATCTGATCTTCGAGAAGCCTGTCGAGTGCAATGCCGTTTAGTTAGGTGGGTTTGGGTGTGTTGGTGCTGGTGGCGGGGTGTGTTGTCACTACGGTGTGGTGGGTGTCGTCTGGGGTGGAGCGTCGG
>NZ_LGED01000035.1 GCF_001280085.1 Saccharothrix sp. NRRL B-16348
GGTCAGGCGGTGGCGCGGGGGCGGGTGGGGAGGGAGGTGGTGAGGTCGGTGCGTTGGGTTGTGCCGTTCACGGTCACCGCGACGGTCACGCGGCCGGGGCGCAGGGCGGTGAGCGCGCCGGTTGTCGGGTCCAGCCACGCGACGTGCCACGGGCGCAGGCCGGAGATCGGGCCCACGTGCAGGTTCGGGGAGCCCGACCAGTCCGCGGACACCGGGTAGGCCACCGGGACCTGCCGCGAGCCCTGCGTGACGGAAGCCGTGACGCGGACCGGCGCGCCCAGCCAGACCTCGGCGGGCGCGGTCAGCGTCAGGCCGTCCACGTGCGGTCGGATCTCGGCGGCCAGCCACGCGTCGCCGCGGCGCGGGTCCACGCCCAGCATGGTCCAGCCGGTGAACCCAGCGCGACCCGCCTCACCGGCGGGAGCCTTGCCCGAGTTGCCGTTGATCAGGTACGGCACGCCGTCGACCCGCGAAGCGTGGAACAGCCCCACGTGCGCCCCGATGAACGCCGCGCCCTTGCCGGTGTCGCGCCGGAACGCCGCCAGCCAGTCCTCGACCACGTCGGCCTCCTGCCGGTCGGTCAGCTGGCTGCCCTTGGTCGGCGTCGGGTCGCGCGGCGGGTGGTGCTCCATCACCACGACCGAGTTCACCGAACCGTGGTCGCGCAACGCGTCGCGCAGCATCACGGCCTGGTCGAACCCACCGCCGCGCAACGTCCCGGTGGACGAGTCCAGCAGCACGACCCTCGTGCCCTTGTGGTCGAAGACCCGGCTGGTGGTCCCGAACTCGCGCCGGAAGTTGTCGATCGTGCCCGGCCCCATGATCTCGTGGTTGCCCGGCACGTAGTACCAGGGCAGCTCGTCGCCGAGCTCCTCGGTCAGCAACCGCCGCGCCAGCGCCAGGTCCGCGGGCGACGCCTCGTCCACGAAATCGCCGTTGACGACCACGAAGTCCGGCCGCTGCGCCTTGATCTCGCGCAACGTCCGCCGCGCCGCGCGCACCAGCTCGCTGTCCGGGTTGCGCGCCACGAACTGCGCGTCGGACATCACCGCGAACCGCCACGGCCGGTCGGCGACCGTGCCGTCCTGCACCACGAACCGGTCGGCGGGCTCGTCCACCACCGGCAGGTCCACGGCGGGCGGCACCTTGGCCACGATGTCGTCCACGATCACCTCACCGGTGTACTGCCGGTCCGCCTTGGTCTCGATCGTGTAGAACCTGTTCACCCGCAAGGGGAACGCGAGCCCGGACGGCACCGGCACCTCCAGGTAACGCCACCCCGTCCAGGTGATGTAAGGCCCGTAGAGCGAACGGCTCAACCCGGACGAGTCGGTCACGGTGAACGCGGTCCACTCGCCGCGGCCGTGCCCGTAGACCCACGCGCCCAACGCCAACGGCTGCCCCTGCACCTCGATCGGCCGCGGCGGGATCGCGTAGGCCGTCCGCGTGCCGGTGGACTTCGAGAAGTCGTACGACATCCGCAGCCCCGCCCCGGTGCGCCCCTCGGACACCGGGGCCACCGAGCCGGAGCCCCGCGCCGAGCCGAACGTCCACGCCGCGCCGTCGTCGAACCCGGCGATCAGCCGTTCCTCCAGCCCCACGGTCACGGGCACGCGCACCACGTGCGACCCGACCCGCGCCACGACGGTCGTCGCGCCGGGCTTCACCGCCGTCACCCGCAAATCGCCGTTGGCGCCGGGGACGATGTCGATCACCGAGCGGTCGTAGTCCAGCTCCACGTCCGCGGGCTCGACCGGCGCGGTGAACCCGTCGCCGTCCCGCCCGACCACGCCGAACCCGCTCGTGCCGCCCACCTCGGGCAGGCTCAGCCTGCTCGTGGTCGCGGACAGCCCGGCCAGCGCGCCGAGCACGGTCAGCTCCACCTCTCCGGTCACGCCGCCGCGTTGCGCCACGGCCTTCGTCGTGCCGGGGCGCGACGCGTGGAACACACCGTCGGCGTCCACCCGTCCCACGTCGGCACGCGCCGTCCGCCACCGGTGCGCGTCGTCCCGCGCCGGGCCGTACGTCTCGTCGTGCCCGTCGGCCACCAGCCGCCGGGTCAGGCCGGGGAACACGCGTTCCGGGTGACCGCCCGGCACGGTGTCCGACCCGGGCGCGCCCCGCGGGTCGATCGCGGTGCGCACCCAGAAGCCGGTCAGCGCGCCGCTGCCGGTCGGCGCGTAGAGCGCGAGCCCGTTCGGCACGGGCCGCTCACCGCCGTCGGACGGCGTGTTCTCCAGCGCCGCGGTCTCCGCGCCGGGCGTGCGGGCGAGCAGGGTGGACGAGCCGCCGCCGTCGAGGTTGAGCGCGTTGTGGGCGCCCATCTCCTTCAGGATCGCGGCCACGTCCTGGAGGTTCAGCCCGAGCAGGTACGCGCCCTGCCGGCCGTCCACGGTGAGCAGGAACATCTTCTTGCCGTCGGCCGAGAAGCCGACCGCCGTGCGCGGGTGCAGCGGATCGGTGGGCGCGACGATCTCGCCGTCCTTGAGCAGCAGTTGGTTCCCGCCGATCGCGGCACGCAAGGCGCTGCCGTCGTCGGCCTTCGTCGTGTGCTCGACGGCGACCCGCTCCCCCACGGCCAACGCGGCGAGCGCGTCGGCGCCCGCCTCGCGGCCGACGAGCACCTGGCCGTCGGCGGGGATCGGGTCGTCGCCCGCCCGGTCACGCCGTTCGGCCACCACGCCCGCGCGCACCACGACCTCGGTCACGCGGGACGCGCCCTGCACGGCCCGCGCCCGGCTGTAGGAACCCCAGATCGGGTCGAACAGGCCGACGCCGCCGGACTCGATGGCGGCGCTGTTGAGCTGGTGGAGCCGGATGGACGTGCCGTCCTCGCGGGTGATCTTCCCGTCGAAGAACACCTCCATCACCCGGCCGACGCCCGCCGCGTCCAAGCCGACCGCGCGGCGGTGGCCGGCGACGGGCGACTTGACCGTGCGGCCGTCCTGGACGCCGACGCCGCGTGGCGCGTTCGAGTTGTTGATGTCGAAGAAGTCGCCGTTGACGGCGGCGACCGCGCGGGTCCGGTTCGCCTGCACGGACAGCGGCTCGGCGGCGGCCACCTGACCGGGGTGCAGGTACTCGACCTTCGTGCCCGCGGTGAGGTCGACGGTGAGCGCGTCGCCGCGGATCCACCCGCCCGCGCCGCCCGGCTCGTACCAGTCGAACGAGCTCAGCGACACGCCCGGCGCGACCGGGCGGGTGGTGCGGGCGGTCTCGATGCGGCGGGCGGGGTCGACGGCGGGCGCGACCGCGACACCCGGCAGGTCGACGACGGACGGCGACGTGGCGGGCGGCGGGTCGGCATGTGCCGGGGGCGTGGTCGCCGACAGGGCGAAGACCAGCGCCGCGGCCAGGGCGGCGGAACGAGGGCGTGGGAACACGGGCACTCCCGCAGGGATGGGTGAGGAACTTACGCGATGTAAGTCCACCGTGTTGACGATTCGCCGGACACGGCCGTTCGGCCGCAGTCGACGACGCGATCGGCCGTCCGGCGAGGTCAGCTAACCCCGCCGCCGCGGTAGGTGCCAGGACTGGTGCCCGTCCACCTCTTGAACGCCCGGTGAAATGCGCTCGCCTCGGAGAAACCCAGCCGCAGCGCCAGTTCCTCCACCGACTCGCCGCTGCGCACCAGGCTCGCCACGGCCTGGTCGCGCAGCAGCTGCTCGCGCACCTCGCGGAACGACGTGCCCTCGGCCGCCAGCTTCCGCCGCAACGTCGGCGCGCTCATCCCCAGCCGCGCGGCCACGTTCTCCAGGCCCACCACGCCGCCGCCGAGCATCCGCCGCACCTGGCTGGACGCGTCCGCGCCGTAATCGCGCCGGGACAGCAACTCGGCGGGCGAATTCCGCAGGAACCGCCGCAATGCGGCTTCGTCCTGCACCACGGGCATGCGCAAAAAGCGCGCGTCGAAAGTCAACGTCGTCGTGGGTGCGGAAAACCGCAGCGGAGCGCCGAAGATCAGGTGGTATTCCGCGCCGTGCGGCGGTTCGGGATAGGCGAGGTCGACCCCGCGCAACGGGATCCGCCTGCCGATCAACCACGACGAGAACCGGTGCCAGAGCACCAGCAGCGACTCGACCAGGAACCGGTCCGGGTCGTCCACGCCCGCCGTCGACAGGGTGAACGCCGCCACGCCGTCGCGCTCGCCCAACGCCATCGCCGGCCGCACGTCGAACAGCTCGTAGAACGCCAGACCGCGCCGCAGGGCGTCCCCCAGTGACGCGCAGTGCACGGCGAGCAGGCACATGGTCGGGAACGTGCCGCGCTTGCTCGGCTTCGGCCCCAGGCCCATGAACTCGTCGTCCAGCGCGTCCCACAGTGCCTGGATGAGCTTGGTGTACTGGGCGGGGGTGACGCGGGCGCGCTCGTCGGAGAGCAGCGCCTCGCCGATGCCCGCGGTCGCCAGGAGCCGCGCGACGTCGTGACCGCGCCGCACCGCGCCACGCAGCGCGGCGTTGACGTAGTGGATGGCGATGGTCCTGGTGAGCATCACTCACAGTGTGCATCACGGTCGCCCACAGGCCGTGAGCGGCGGCGCGGAACGGGGAGAGAAAGCGCCGCGCCGCCGCCAACGGTTGGCCCACCCCAGTGAGCCGGCTCCTCGTCGGTGGGGCATCCGCCCGCCCACCAACGAGGGACGTTGTGGTGCTACTACTGTATGTGGTCTAGACCAGATACGTCAATACGGCGAAAAGGCTATAAGTGGCACAAGCCACCGCGCATTTGTTTCGCCTATGTGTCAGCCCTGTTCCAACGGCGCTACCCCGAAGCCCGCGGAAAACCTCTTGCACCAGATCACGACGCTGCGAACGGCGCTCAGGTCGGTGCCGGCGGGCACCGCGTAGACCTGGTTGCCCCGATTCGCCTTCAGTTCACCCAGGTTCGTGAAACCGGAGCCGAATGCCGTCTCGGGCGAGTCCGATGCCTTGTCCGACAGGTACACGTAGAGGTCCGGTCCGTCGCTGGTGTCCAACGCCTCGAACTGCACCGCGTGACCACCTTCGGGCAAGCGGACCAACGTCGCGCTCCCGGTCGTGGCGTGCTCCAGCGAGCGGAACGGCCCGGAGGCCAGCGCGACCGGGCCCGCGGGCGGAGCCGGGGTCGTGGTGGTGGTCGGCGCCGTCGTCGTCGGCCCGGGCGCCGCCGAGGTCGTGCTCGTCGTCGTGGCCGGCAGCAGCAACGCCTCGTCGGCCGTCCGGTCGGTGAACAGCCGCCACGGCTGGAACAGGTACAGCCCCACCACCAGGGCGACCACCAGCACGCCGGCCACCCCGATCACCACTACCCGCTTGGACATCTCACGCCTTCCGAAGTCGACACCCGCTACCGGACAACTCTGGCGAACCGGACGCCCGTTCGTGGGCGAAACCCGCTTACGAAGTTCTGACGTCTGCCCGGCCGGCGTTGTTAGGGTCGCCGGGTGGGTGAACGGGCCGGGTTGGCGATCGTGTGCGCGCTCATGGTGGGCTGCGCCGCGTTCGGCCCGTTCCCGCACCCGGTGCCGCTGCTGTTCCTGATCGCCGCGGTCGGCGCCGCCAACGCCGCGTTCCCGTTGATGCGCACGTTCGGGTCCGCGCTGCTCGGCGGGGTCGCGGCGGCCAGCATCGGGCTGGCTTCCGTGCCGTACGTGACCTGCTCCTCGGACAAGTTCACGGACGTGTTCACCTGCACGGGTGACGCGCCGACCTGGCACATGACCGGCGCGGTGCTCGTGGCCGGGCTGTCCGGCGCCGGTCTCGTGCTGGCCCGCGTGCTGGGCACGGCGATGCTGGAGCGCAGGCTCGCGGCCGGGCGGGAGCGGGGTGACCGCCGGTGAGCGTGACGTGGCGGCAGGTCGCGGCCTGGCGGACCCGCAGGCACGGCCTCGACGCCCGGCGACCGGCCGGCGAGGCGTTGGACGTGGTGTCGCGGCTGTGCGGGCTGCACGCGCAGCTCATGTCGTCGGCCGAGGCGACGTTGGCCGCCCGCGTCGACGGGCTGCCGGACGACGCCGTCGAACGGGCGCTGTGGACCGACCGGACGCTGGTCAAGACGTGGTCGATGCGCGGCACGCTGCACCTGCTGCCTGCCGCCGAGTACCCGCTCTGGCAGGCCGGGTTCGCCACCTACCGGCACTACCTCAAGCCGGTGTGGCTGCGGAACTTCCACCTCACCGCCGACGAGCTGACCGCGCTGGTAGACGCGGTGGGCGAGGCGTTGGCGGACCGGGTGCTGACCCGCGCCGAGCTGGCCGACGAGGTCGCCGCGCGCACGTCCGCGCACCTCGGCGAGAAGCTGCGGGAGAGCTGGGGCGCGTACCTCAAGCCCGCGTCGTTCCAGGGCAGGCTGGTGTTCGGGCCCGGGGAGGGCCAGTTCGTCCGGTTCACGGCGCCGCGCACGTGGCTCGGGGTCGACCCGACGCCGTGGGAGGGCGCGGTCGAGGAGGTCGCGCTGCGGTTCCTGGCCCAGCAGGGGCCCGCGACCAGGGAGGACTTCGCGCGGTGGTGGGGCGTGAGCCCGGCGGACGGCGGACGGGTGTTCAAGGCGTTGGGTGACCGGATCGAGCCCGTGGACGTCGAGGGCGCGGCTCATTGGGCGCGGGCGGAGGACGTCGAGAGTTTGCGCACGGCGGAGCCGGTGAAGACCGTGCGGCTGCTGCCCGCGTTCGACCAGTACGTCGTCGCGGCGACACGGCACGCCACGCACCTCCTCGATGGTGGGTCGCCCGAAAAGGTGTACCGACCGCAGGGATGGCTGTCCCCGGTACTCATGGTGAACGGGATGCTGGCCGGCGTCTGGTCGCAGGAGCGCAAGGGCGGCCGGGTGGCCGTCACCGTGGAGCCGTTCCGCTCGTTGTCCGCTGCGGCACGGAAAGCCGTGCTCAACGAGGTGGACCGGCTGACGGGCCCGACCGAGGTGCACTGGGTCGGTTGAGACCGGTCCGGCGGACGGTACTGTTCAGCCGCTCACCGTTGCGCCACAAGTACGTTCTGTTAGGAGGCTTGCTGTGCGGGTGCTGTGGGCCACGTGCGGTTTGGCCGTGGCGGCGTCGGCGCTGGTCGGTGTCCTCATCGGGGTGTACCTCGACGGGGTGAACGACGAGCAGCAGGCCGACACCCCCGCCTCGACGTGGATCACCGGTCGACCGTCGACGAGCAGCTCCACCACGCCACCGAGCTCCGTCACCACGGACGCCATCTCGTCGCCGCCCACCTCGACCACCACGGTCCGGACCACCACGACGACGCCGCCACCGGCCGCGCCGCCACCACCGCCGGACACCTCGACCCAGGCACCGACGACGACCACCACGACCACGACGGTGAAGAACACCGAGTGGCCGTGCAGCCCGCTCAACCCGCTGCCGCCGCCGCACTGCCGGGACTGAGCGCGCGGGGCCATCCCTCACGTCGCCGAAACGCCCACGTCCCCCCACCGCAACGTGAGCCGAGCAGCCTGGTCGCATGGACACCACACCGAAGACCTGGCGGCTTCGCGTCGAGTTGGACGACAGTCCCGGCGCCCTGGCGCGGGTGACCGTCCGGCTGGCGCACCAGGACTGCAACGTGCTGGCCCTGTCCGTGATGCCGGTGCCGGGCGGCGTCCTCGACGAGCTCGTGGTCCAGGCCGGGCCGGGCGTGCTGCCCGCGGACCTGGTCGACGCGGTGCGCGCCGAGGGCGGGCGGTGCGTCGGCATCACCGCCGCCGACGTGCGCGACCTGGTCGACGCGCCGACCGCGGCCCTGCGCGCCGCCGCCCGTGCCCTGCGCGACCCGAGCACGACCGCCGAGGCGCTGCGCACCGTCCTGGGCGCCGACTCGGTCACCATCGAACCGGACGACGCCGAACCGGTCGCGTCGGCCGTTCTCCAGACGACCTCGTCCGCGATCGGCGGAGCAGCGGCAATCAAACGGGGCTGGGCTCCGTTCACGCAGGTGGAGTTGGCCCGCGGGGAGGCGCTGATCGACCTGCTGTCCGCCGCGGGCGTGGCGGCGCCCCGGCCGACCGCGCTGCTGACCGACGACGGCATGGCGCTCGTGCTGCGGCCCGGCCGTGCGGGCGACGAAGAAGCAGTCGCCGAGCTGCACTCCCGATGCTCGATGGGCACCCTGTTCAACCGCTACCACTCGGGTATGCGGACCGTGCCGAGGCGGTGGCTGCACCGGCTGCTCAGCCCGCCGCGCGGCAGCACCGTGGTGGCGCAGTGCGCGGACCGGGTGGTCGCCATGGGCCAGCTCATCCCGATGTCCACTCCGGACAGCGCCGAGGTGTCGTTGCTGGTCGAGGACGGGTGGCAGGGTCGCGGGGTGGGCACCGCGCTGCTCGGCTCGCTGGCCGGCGCGGCCCGGGCGGCGGGGTACCGGGAGCTGGTCGGCTGGTGCCTGCCCGCGGAGACCGGGCTGGTCCGCACCGCGGCCCGAGCCGGGCTGCCGACCTCGGTGCGCCGCGAGGACGGGTTGCTGCGGGTCTCGATCGCCGCCGACGGCCCGCGCGTCACCGCTCCGGGTCCCGTTGAGAGCGCTTCCCGGCAGGTCGCCTCCGGCTAAGCTGGGTTGGTAGGCGATCGTCGAGGAGTGGTGCTCGTGTCGGTTCAATCGCACTCAGGCGCGCGGCCCACGCTGGAGGACGTGGCGGCCAAGGCCGGCGTCTCGCGTGCGACGGCGTCGCGGGTGCTCAACGCGTCGCCCAGGGTGAGCCCGGAGGCGCACGAGGCGGTCACGGCGGCGGTGATGGAGTTGGGCTACCAGCCGAACCAGGCCGCGCGGGCGCTCGTGACCAGGCGTTCCGGCGCGGTGGCGGTGGTGTTCTCCGAGCCCGAGCCGAAGATCTTCGACGACCCCCACTTCGCGTGGCTGATCCGCTCGGCGGCGCGGTCGCTGGCCGACGCGGACGTGCAGATGGTGCTCATGCTGGTGCACTCGACGCAGGACCAGGCCCGCGCCGAGCGGTTCCTGGCCGGCGGGCACGTGGACGGCGCGTTGTTGTTCGCGCCGCACAAGGGCGACCAGCTGCCGACGGTGGCGCGCAAGCTGCCGCTGCCGGTGGTGTACGCGGGCCGGCCGTGGGGCTCGCTGCGCGGGCTGCACACCGTCGACCACGACAACGAGGGCGGCGGGCTCCTGGCCACCGAGCACCTGATCTCGTTGGGGCGCAAGAAGGTCGTCTCGGTGACGGGCCCGTTGGACGAGCACTCGGCGATGGACCGGCTGGCCGGCTGGCGCACGGCGGTCGGCGCGGACGACGAGACCACGGCGTCGATGACGGCGGACGGCGGCTTCTCCCGCGAGGGCGGCAAGAAGGCGATGGAGGCGTTGCTGGCCCGCGTGCCTGATCTGGACGCGGTGTTCGTGGCGTCGGACCACATGGCCGCCGGGGTGCTGGACGCGTTGCGCGAGGCGGGCAAGCGGGTGCCGGAGGACGTGGCCGTCGTCGGGTTCGACGACCACCCGATGATCGCGCCGCACACCACGCCGTCGTTGACCAGCGTTCGGCAGGACACCAGCGCGCAGGTCCGGCACATGGTGACCCACCTGCTGCGGCTGCTGCGCGGCGAGACGATCCGGGCGCGGCGCGAGGTCCTGCCCACGATGCTGGTCCGCCGCGAGTCCGCTTAGTCCGAGTTGTCCGCTTGGCCGGCGTCGGGAGAGCGCCGGTCGGGGGCCGCCGCGGCGACATGCGGCCCCCGACCGACTGGTCACGGCAGGTCGTAGCCGGTGGCCGGGACGGCGTTGGCGCCGATCACCTCGGCCAGCGTCCTGCCGCTCCGCTTCACCGTGCGCACCTGGGTGTCGTAGTCCACGTGCACGATGCCGAACCGCTGGCTGTACCCCGCCGCCCACTCGAAGTTGTCCAGCAGCGACCACGCGAAGTACCCGCGCACGTCGACGCCCGCCGCGATGGCCTCGTGCACCGCGCGCAGGTGGTCGACCAGGTACCGGGTGCGGTCCTCGTCCACCACCTCGCCGTCCCGGACCACGTCCGGGAACGCCGACCCGTTCTCCGTGATCACGAGCGGCAGGCCCACGTCGCGCTGGAGGCGGGCCAGCAGGTCGGTGAGGCCGCGCGCGTCGACCTCCCAGCCGAACCCGGTCACCTCGCCGCGCGGCGGCAGGAACTCCACGCCGCGCAGGCCCGGGAACGGCCCGCCGCTCACCGCGAGCGGGTCGGCCGCAGCGGCGACGCGGGTCGGGCTGTAGTAGTTCACGCCCATCCAGTCGATCGGCGCGGCGATCACGTCCAGGTCGCCGTCGCGCACCACGGCCGTCCAGTCACCCAGCCACGCGGTGTCCTCGACGACGTCCCGCGGGTAGCCGCGACCGCCCAACGGGTCGAGGAACAGCCGGTTCTGCAGGCCGTCGACCTTGCGGGCCGCGTCCAGCTGCGAGTCGTCGTCCACCGCCAGCGCGCAGAAGTTCAGCACGATGGAGAGCTCGTGGTCGTCCGGCGCCTGGTCCCGCATCAGCTGCACGGCCAGGCCGTGCCCGAGCATGAGGTGGTGCGCGGCCTCCAGCGACGCCTTCGGGTCGACCACGCCCGGCGCGTGGATGCCGCTGGCGTACCCGAGGAACGCCGAGCACCACGGCTCGTTCAACGTGGTCCACTGCCGCACCCGGTCGCCCAGGTGCTCGTGCGACAGCGCCGCGTACTCGGCGAACCGGTAGGCCGTGTCACGGTTGCGCCAACCTCCGTTGTCCTCCAACGCCTGCGGCAGGTCCCAGTGGTACAGCGTGACCACCGGCTGGATGCCCCGGCCGAGCAGCTCGTCCACCAGCCGGTCGTAGAACGCCAGCCCCCTCGGCTCGACGCGGCCCGCGCCGACCGGCTGGATGCGCGGCCACGCCAGCGAGAACCGGTAGGCGCCCAGGCCGAGCTCCGCCATCAGCTCCACGTCGGCCGGGTAGCGGTGGTAGTGGTCGCACGCCGGGTCGCCGGTGTGGCCCTCGTGCACCGCGCCCGGTGTGGCCGCGAACGTGTCCCAAATGGACGGACCGCGACCGTCAACGCCGGTCGCGCCCTCGATCTGGAAGGACGCCGTCGCCGCTCCCCACAGGAAATCCGGTGGGAAGCGCAGCAGGTCCCGCCCGACCTCGGTGTCCGGGTCGGTTGTCGTCATCTCCGAGTTCACCCCTTCACAGCGCCCTGCATGATCCCGCCGACGATCTGCCGCGCCAGCAGGATGAAGATCCCCACGACCGGCAGCACCGCGAGCGACGCGCCGGAGAGCATGAGCGAGTAGTCCGTGTAGTAGCCGCTGGCCAGCGTCGACAATGCCACCTGGACCGTGGGGCTGTCGTTCGGGTCCAGCACGATCAGCGGCCAGAAGAAGTCGTTCCACGCGGTCATGAACGTGAACATGCCCATCACCGCCGCCTGCGGGCGCACCGCCGGGAACGCCACGTGCCAGAACGTCTTGAGCACCGAGCAGCCGTCCACCCGTGCCGCCTCGATCAGCTCGTACGGCACGGACTCCTCGCACGCCTGCCGCATCCAGAACACCGAGAACGCGCCGATCAACGCGGGCACGATCACCGCCTGGAGCGTGCCGTACCAGTCGAGGTCCGACATCAGCATGTACAGCGGGATGACGCCGAGCTGCGTGGGCACCATCGACGTGCCGACCACGATGAGGAACAGCGAGTTGCCGCCCCGGAACCGCAGCCGGGCGAACGCGAACCCCGCCAACGTGCCGAGCACGACGTTGCTGATCGCCACCGTGCCCGCGACCACCATCGAGTTCTGCATCGCGAGCCAGAAGTCGACGGTGTCGAACACCCTGGTCAGGTTGTCGATCAGGTTCCCGCCCGGGATCAGCGATGGCACCGCGTCGCCCAACGCGGAGTTGTCCTTGCTGGCGATGAGGAACGAGTAGTACAGCGGGAACACCGACGCGAGCAGGATCACCACCAGCACGGCGTAGGCGAGCGGCCCGGCCTTCGTGAAGCGCATGGCCCTCACCCCTTCGACGCGATGCGCCGCGCCACCGTGAAGTTGACGACCGCGACCACCAGGATCACCAGGAACAGCACCCACGCGATGGCCGACGAGTACCCCGCGTCGAACAACCGGAAGCCCTTCTCGTACAGGTACATCACCAGGGTCTGGAACTGCCGGTCGTCACCGCCGGTGCCGGTCGCCGTGCCGCCCGGGTCGAACAGCTGCGGCTCCACGAACAGCTGCATGCCGCCGATGGTCGACACGATGACGGTGAACAGGATCGTCGGCCGGATGCTCGGCACGGTGATCGACCAGAACACCCGCCAGCGGGACGCTCCGTCCAGCATCGCCGACTCGTACATGTCCTTGGGCACGGACTGCATCGCGGCCAGGTAGATCAGCGCGTTGTAGCCGGTCCACCGCCACATCACCATCGAGCTGATCGCCAGGTGCGAGGCCCACGTCGAAGCGCGCCAGTCGACCGGGTCGACGCCGACGAAGCCGAGCAGGGCGTTGACGATGCCGAAGTCGCGGCCGTACAGCTGCGCGAACACGAGCGCCACCGCGGCCACCGAGATCACGTTCGGCAGCAGCACGCCCGCGCGCCAGAACGCCCGGCCGCGCAGGCCGCGGTCGAGCAGGGCGGCCAGCCCGAGCGCGGCGAACAGCTGCGGGATCGTGGAGAGCAGGAACAGGCTGACCGTGTTGCCCAGCGCGTTCCAGAAGTTCTTGTCCGACAGCAGTTCGGTGTAGTTGGCCAGGCCGGTGAAGCCCTGGTCGCCGTCGATGAGCTGCCACTCGTGCAGCGACACCCACGCGGTGTACAGCAGCGGGTAGAGGCCGAAGATCCCGAACACCACGAAGAACGGCGCGACGATGACGTACGGCGTGTACTTCGTGTCGAGCCGGCCGAGCTTGTCCCGCCACGACAGGCGCTGCGCCGGCGGCGGGAGGGGCGTCGTGCCCCGTCCCGCCGCCCGTTCCGGTGCGACCGTCACTTGGCGGCGTCCCGCGCTTCCTGGACGGCCTGGTCGAACGCGTCCGAAGTGGACTGCTTGCCCGTCTCCACGCGCGAGAGGGCGTTGTTGAAGACCGGCGTCACCTTGGAGTCCTTGGTGCCGCGGTACGTGGGCTTCAGGTTCTCCGCGGAGTTGCCGAAGATCTGGCCGACGGGCGCGGAGTTGAAGTACTCGTTCTTGGTCGAGGTGACCTCGGGGTCCTGGTACGCGGCGGGCTCGCTGGGCAGGTTGCCGGTCTCCTTGAAGATCCGCTTCTGCTGCTCGGGCGCGGTCAGCCACTTGGCCAGCTCGTAGGCTTCCTTGGGGTGCTTGCCCTGCTTGGGCACGGCCAGGAACGAGCCGCCCCAGTTGCCGCCGCCACCGGGCGCGGCGGCCACGTCCCACTTGCCCGCGGCCTCGTCGCCCGCGCCGGCCTTGATCAGGGCGAGCGCCCAGGCCGGGCAGGTGGTGGTGGCGAAGGACGCCTGCTTGAGCGCGACGTTCCAGTCCTGGCTGAACGGGGCCAGCGCGCCGGTCTGCTTCTTCTCGCCCAGGCTCGCGGCGAGCGTGAAGGCCTGCTTGACCTTGTCGTTGCGGTCGCCGATGAACGAGTCGTCGGCCTTGGCGAAGTAGCCCTCCTCGGTCTGGTCGAGGATCGCCTTGTAGACGTTCTGGGCGGTGTCGACGAACTTCACGTTCGGCGTCTTCCGGGTGAAGGTGTCCGCGACCTTCAGGTAGTCCTGCCAGGTCGGCCACAGCTTGCCGACGTCCTCGCGGTCGGTGGGCAGGCCGGCGGCCTCGAACAGGTCACGCCGGTAGCAGAGCGCGAGGCTGCCCATGTCGGTGCCGAGGCCGAGCACGAAGTTCCCGCCGTCGGTGGTGCCCTGGTTCCACTTCCAGGCCGCCCACTGGCCCTCAAGCTCCTTGGCGCCGTGGTCCGCGAGGTTGACGAACTTGTCCTTGGACTGGCGGAACTGCGTGATGTTGCCTTCCTCGATCGCCACGATGTCGGCGGCGCCCCGACCACCCGCGAGCTGCGTGGCGAGCTGCGTGTGGTGCTGCTCCATCTTGACCGTGCGCTGCTCGATCTCGATGTCCGGGTGCGCGGCCTGGTACTCCTTGATCAGGTTGGTGTAGCCGAAGTCGGAGAAGATCCCGATCGACAGCTTGATCTTGCCGTCGCCCGCGTCACCTCCCCCGCCACCACACCCGGCCACCAGGGCGGCGGCCAACGCCACCGCGGTGATCGACGTCGTCCGGCCGACCAGAGTCCTGCTCATCCGTCCTCCTCGACGCGCTCGCCGGGCTCGGACCCGACGTCATGAGAGCGCTCTCACAGTCGTGAGTCACGGTCCGCGCTGTCAACCCGGGAAGGACCGGTCGACACCGTTCCGCAACATTCTGAAGCGCTCTCGTGCGCCGACCGTGACAGTCGCGCGACGTTCCGTGAGCCCGGCGGCGGGTCGTTCGAAGCCGGGTGGCCCGGCCCTCGCCCGGGCCACCCCGCACCCTGTTAGAGGGGATTCGACGTCGGATGTGACGCGCTCTCGAAAGAATTCCTGTGACCCGCGTCGCACTGCTACGTTGCGTGAGTGGTCCACACGCATGAACTCGTGATGTCGGAATCCGAGCTGGTCAAGCGCTACTCGTCGTGGGACCGGCGCGAACACGAACGGGAGTGGGCGGTGCTGACGGCCTTGCACCAACGCGCGCCCGGCTCTTCGCCGGTTCCGCTGAGCGCCGACCTCGCCGCGACGCCGCCGTGGGTCCGGATGAGCCGCCTGCCGGGAACACCCCTGGGCGGCACGCTGACCGGCGACGAACTGGACGCCTTGGAGTCCGCGTTGCGCGCTCTGTGGGCCGTGCCGACCGACGGCCTGCCACCACGCCGCTTCCACCCCGACGAAGCCTGGCGGGTGACCGGGGAGAAGTTCGCCACCGCACGCCGGCCGCCCGGGATCATCGGCGACGCGTTCGACCGCGCGGTGGACCTGCTGTCCGGCCCTCCCCCGGCCGAGGCGTCCGATCCGGTGCTCGGGCACGGCGACCCGAACGTGGCCAACTACCTGTGGGACGGCCAACGGATCCGGCTCGCAACCGCCCGACCGATGCCTCACCCAACCGCCTCACATCGGACCCGGCGCACCCCCATCTAGGCCCGATTTGACATGGGTTCGGGTGCTTTAGGCTGGTCGAAGCCGGCAGGCCCGGCGGGACGCTTTACCCCGCCGGGCCTGCCGGCTTTGGCCTGCCTGGAGTGCCCGTAAGGGCCCCATGTCAAATCGAGCCGAACAGCACCACCGACCCGGTGGCCCGCTCCTCCCCCGAAGAAGAGCGGGCCACCGGGTCTTTCACGCCTCGGCCATCCCCGCGACGACCGAGGTCCGGGCGGCACGCCGGGCGGGCAGCGCGGCGGCCAGGATCGCCGCCACCACGGCGCCGGCGAGCATCACGCCGATCTGCCCGAACGGCACCACGAGATCCACCGAGATGGTGTCGTTCGACAACGCCTCGGTGAGCACCCAGCCGAAGCCGATGCCGAGCAGCAGCCCGATCGCCGCGCCCATCAACGCCATCAGCACCGACTCGACCACCAGCATCAGCCGCAGCTGGCCGCGCGTCAGCCCCAACGCCCGCAGCAACGCCGACTCCCGCGTCCGCTCCAGCACCGACAGCGTCAACGTGTTGGCGATGCCGAACAACGCGATCACCACGGCCAACCCGATCAGCGCCCAGATGAACGCGAGCACCTGGTTGAGCTGCTGGTTGAGCTGCTCCTTGGTCTCCGCCGCACTGTCCAGCAGCGCCAACGGCGACGGGTCGGTGACCTTCTCGACGGCCGCGCGACCGTTCACGGCGCCGTCCTTGAGCTTGACCAGGATGCTGTCGTAGCCTGCGGCGGCCTGCTCGAACCGCAACGACGTCTCCATCGTCATGATCCCGTCGGACAGCCGCTGGCCCTCGACCACCGCGACCACCTTGAGCTCCTGCGCCTCGCCCTTGCCCGGCTTGATCGACAGCACCGAGCCGACGGACACGTTGGCGCGCTTGGCGTAGTCGGCGTTCACCGCGATCGTGCCGTCACCGAGGTCGTCGAGCGACCCGCTGGTCACCGTCGGCCGGAACAGGTTGCCGATCGCGTCACGCGGCACACCGGTGAAGTACCCGCGCTCCCCGAAGACGACGGTGGTCGGCGCGACCTTCGCCACCTCCGGCACGGCGGCCAGCTGCTCGGCCAGCTCCTTGGGCAGTGGCCGGTCGTAGACCGCGGACGTCACCGTGTAGTCGGCGGGCATCCGCTCGTCGATCTCGGCGTTCGCGGTCTCCTTGGCGCTGTTGGCGACCACGGTCACCAGCGACACGATCGTCACGCCGATCATCAACGCCGCGGTGGTCGCGGCGGTGCGCTTCGGGTTGCGGCCGGCGTTGGCCGACGCGAGCTTGGCGGGCACGCCGAGCAGCGCCCGGGGCAGCGCGCCGAGGACCCGGTTGACCGGGCCGACCAGCAGCGGACCCAGCACGAGCACCGCGCCGAGCAACGCCATCGTGCCCGCGCCGCTGGTGAACATGGCCGCTTCCTCGTCGTCCATGCCCATGCCGAACACCACCGCGCCGACACCGATCACGCCCAGCAGCACGGCGGTCAGCACGCGGACCACGCCGGTGCGGGAGACCTCCTCGCCGCTGTCGGGCTGGCTGCGCAGCGCGGCCACCGGCGCGACCCGGGTCGCCTTGCGGGCGGGCAGCACCGCGGCGAGCACGGTCACCAGCGTGCCGACCGCGAACGCGGCGACCACGGTCGTGACCGTCAGGGGCAGCGTCACCGTGCCCTCGCCGTCGTTGAACGAGAACATCACCCGTTGCAGCAGGGCGGACACGCCGATCCCGCCGAGCAGGCCGATCACCGACGCGGTCAGGCCCATCACCAGCGCCTCGGCCAGCACGCTCCGGAACACCTGGCCGCGGCTCGCGCCGACGCAGCGCATCAGCGCCAGCTCACGGGTGCGCTGGGCCACCAGGATGGTGAACGTGTTGTAGATGACCATGGCCGCCACGACCAGCGCGATGATCGCGAACGCCAGCAGCAGCGTGGTGAACTCGCCCGACCGGGCCTCGACCCGTTCCAGCGTCTCCTTGGTCAGCTCCTCGCCGCTCTGGATCCGGAAACCGTTGTCGCCGATGGCCTTGCGGACGTTGTCCACCACCTGCTGCTGCGTGAAACCGGGCGCGGCGGTGGCGACCACCTGGTACGGCGGGCGTTCCGGCTCCAGCGCCTGGAACGCGTCGGGCGTCAGTCCGATGTGGTCGAAGCCCCCCAGCGACAGCTGGTTCGTGCCCTGCTGGTACGTGCCGACGAGCGTGTAGGTGTGCCGCTGGTCCTCCTTGCCCAGCAGCACGACCGGCTGCCCGATCGTCAGCTTGGCGGTGGCGGCGGTGCGCTTGTCGACGGCGATCTCGTCGGCCTTGGTCGGGTAGCGACCCTCGGCCAGGTCGAACTCGCGCAGCTTCTCGGTGCTCGCCAGCGGAACGGCAAACGCGGGCTTCGCCTTGCCGTTGGCGGCGACCAGCGGCACGGTCTGCGAGTCGCGCGGGTCGGCGCCCGCCACGCCCGGCGCCTGCCGGATCTTCGCCAGCGTCTCCGGGGTGATGCCGGGGATCTCGGTGGACTCTTCGGACGACCCGCCGTCCACGGTGACCGAGACGTCGACGTTGCGCGCGTCCTTGGCGAACTCGTCGCGCAGGCTCGCGTTCATGGCGTCGCCGAGGACGAGCGTGCCGGTCACGAAGGCGACGCCGAGGGCGATCGCCACCGAGGACAGCACGAGCCGCGCGGTGCGGGCTTTGAGGCCCGCGATGATCGTGCGCAGCATCAGGTCACGCCCCCAGGTGCTTGAGGGCGGACAGCACGGAGTCGGCGGTCGGGCTGTCGATCTCGCCGGCGAGCCGGCCGTCGGCCATCAGGACCACGCGGTCGGCGTAGGACGCGGCGACCGGGTCGTGCGTCACCATGATCACCGTCTGGCCGAGCTTGCGCACGGACATGCGCAGGAAGTCGAGCACCTCGGCGCCGGAGCGCGAGTCGAGGTTGCCGGTGGGCTCGTCGGCGAACACCACGTCGGGCCGGGCGACCAGGGCGCGGGCGCAGGCCACGCGCTGCTGCTGGCCGCCGGACAGCTCGGTCGGCTTGTGCTTGAGCCGGTCGCGCAGGCCCAGCACGTCCACGATGGTGTCGAACCACTCGCGGTCGGGCTTGCGGCCCGCAAGCTCCAGGCCGAGCAGGATGTTGGCCTCGGCGGTGAGCGTGGGCAGCAGGTTGAACGCCTGGAAGACGAACCCGACCCGGTCGCGGCGGAGCCTGGTCAGCTCCTTGTCGCCCAACGAGGTGATCTCCGTGCCGCCGATGTCCACGCTGCCGCCGTCGACGTTGTCCAGCCCGGCCAGGCAGTGCATGAGCGTGGACTTGCCGGACCCGGACGGCCCCATGATGGCGGTGAACCTGCCCGCCGCGAACGAGACGCTGACACCGTCGAGCGCCCGCACGGCGGTGTCGCCCTTGCCGTACACCTTCACCAGGTTCGCGGCGGCTACAGCGGTGCGGGTTCCGACGTCGGACACCAGTGCGGACATGCTCCCTCAATTCCTCGGGTCTCGCTGACGTCGAGAAAGCTATGGGGCACGCACGTCGGCAGGCGTCACCTCGACGGCGGAACCGTGGGTCAACCGGCGGGATGACCCCCAGTAGTCCCGAGGTCTGACTCCGAGAGTCCAACGCTCACGCCTCGAGAGTCCTACGTTCAGAGCACGTGAATTCAACGCTCACGAGAGGGCACGCTGTCCTGAGCGTTGAACTCAGGGTGCCTGAACGTAGGACTCTCGCGTTCTGGACGTAGGACTCACGCGACGCGAACGTAGGACTCTCGCGTTCTGGAGGTAGGACACGCGGGGTCAGGTGGGGTCGGGGAGGTCCAGCAGGCCGCGGTCGAAGGCGTTGGCGACGGCCTCGGCACGCCGGCTCGCGCCGAGCTTGGCCATGATCCGGCTCAGGTGCACGCTGACGGTTTTCTCCGAGATGTAGAGCTCCTCGCCGACCTGGCGGTTCGTGCGGCCCTGCGCGACCAGCTCCAGCACGGAACGCTCACGCGGCGTGAACGGGTCCACCCGGTCACGCGGCCCGACGTCGCGCAACGCCACCCGGGCCCGCCGGGCGACCAGGTCGAGCGCCTCGCGCAACGGCGCCGCGCCCAGCTCGTCGGCCACCGCGCTGGCCAGCCGCAACTCCGCCGCCGCCTCGTCACGCCGGTCCGCGCCCAGCAGCGCCTCGGCCAACCGCCACCGGCACACGGCCTGCTCGAACACCGACCCGAACCCGAAGGCGTCGACCACGCTCCGCCACCGCTCCGGGTCACCCGCTCCGGTCAACCGCGACTCCTCGGCCGCCACGCGCAGCAGCCACGCCTGGCCCTCAGGACCGAGCACGCCGGTGCGCGGCATGCCCATCTCGGCCGTCGTGCGCGCGTACTCCGCCAGCTCCCGGCCCTCCCGCACGGCCTGCTCCTCCGCCGCACGGTCCTTGCGCCGCCGGGCCCGCACGGCGATCTCCACGTGCCCCGCCACGCCGAGGGCGGCCAGCCGGATGCCGGCCAGCATCCACTCGCCGTCCTTGCGCGACCAGCTGATCGCGTCCGCGACCCGGTCCACGGCCAGCTCCGGCTGACCGCGCCACAACGCCAGCTCCGCGCCCGTGCCGCCGGTGATCAAAGCGATCTGGAGGTCGCGGTGCCAGTCCGCGCGCAGCTCCCGGATCATCCGCTCGGCCTGGTCGAACTCGCCCCGGCTGACCGCGACGTGCGTGCCCGCCGCGGCCAGCCGCGCCGACACCGTGCTGGAGACCCGCAGGCCGGGCGGTTCGGCGGCGGTCGCCGCGCCGTCCCACTCGCCGCGGTAGTACTTGGTCAGCACCTGGAGGATGCGCAGCTCCAAGCCGAACGAGCTCCACGTCAGGCCGGTCGCCTTGGCCCGCGCCACGCCCTCGTCGAACACCCGCCCGGCCTCGTCCAGCTCGCCGAGGTCGTAGTGGTGCAGGCCGAGGAAGTACCGGGCCCGCAGCTCGGTGCTGACCGCGTCGGCCTCCATCGCGCACGCCACCGCGTCCGTCAGGTGCTCGCGCGCCCGCGACACCTGCCCCTCGGGCTCGTCGAGCAGGCCCAACGTGGTCAACGCGTCCGCCACGGCCGACTCCGCGCGCACCGCACGGCCGTCCGCCACCGCCATCTCGGCGCGCTCCCGTGCCTCGACGTACTTGCGGTCGTGCCGCAGCGCCGCCGCCCACACCGCCAGCACCCACGCGCGGGCGGGGCTGGCGGGCCGGTCCCGGACGAGCCGCCACGCCTCCTCCACCGCGTGGTACTTCTCGTCCTCGGTGCCGTCGAGCACCTGCAACGCCTGCGCGAAGCGCCGCCACATCACGGCGGCCTCTTCGGGGTCGGACTCGTCCACGACGGTGGTGCCGGTGCGGGCGAACGCGATGGCCCGCTCGGGCTGGCCCGCCGTGCCCGCCGCCCAGGACGCGCTGCGCAGCAGCGACAGCTCGGTCAGGCCGGGTGGCCGCTGGTCGGCGGGCACCGCGTGCCACAGCTTCAGCGCCTGCTCCAGGTGCCGCAGCGACTCGGCGGGCGCGCCCGCGGCCTGCGCCTCCTGCCCCGCGTCGACCGACGCCCGCAGCGCACGGGCCAAGTCGTGGGACTCCAGGCTGTGGTGGGCCAGCGCGGCGGCGGCGCCCCGGTCGCCGGACGACGCGAGCCGGTCCGCGTACGCGGAGTGCAGCCGCACGCGTTCGCCGGGCAGCAGGTCGTTGTAGACGGCCTCGCGCAGCAACGCGTGCCGGAACGTGTACACCTCGGCGCCGTCGACCACCAGCACGTGGTGCTGCACGGCCTCCCGCAGCACGCCGTCGAGGCCGACGTCGTCCATCCCGGCCACGTCGCGCAGCAGGTCGTGGCGCACGGACCGGCCGCCGACCGACGCGACCCGCACCACGCGCTGCGCGTCCGGGGAGAGCCCTTCGATGCGGGCCAGCAGCACCTCGGCCAGCGTCCACGGCACCTCGCGGTCACCGCAGCAGGCGACCGCGATCAGCTCCTCGGCGAAGAACGGGTTGCCGTCCGAGCGCTCGGCGACCTCCAGCAGCACCTCGTCGGACAGGTCGTCGGACAGCGCCGCGACGAACGAGCGCGCGTCGATCGCGCTCAACGGGGTCAGGTCGAGCCGCTGCACGGCGGGCAGCCGCACCAGCTCGTTGAGCAGGGGGCGCAGCGGGTGGCTGCGGTGCAGGTCGTCGGACCGGTAGGTGCCGACCACGAGCAGCCGCTGCGCGCGCAGCCGGGAGAGCAGGAACGACAGCAGGTAGCGGGTGGAGGCGTCGGCCCAGTGCAGGTCCTCCAGCACCAGCAGCACGGGCCGTTCCGCGGCCAGCTCGCCGAGCAGGCCGTGCACCGCGTCGAACAGCTGGAGCTGGCCGACGTCCTGCTCGGGACGGCGGCCCACCAGGTGCGACGGCAGGCCGGAGACGGACGTGCTGCCGTCGTGGCCCGCGGGCAGCGCCAGTTCGGGCAGCAGCAGGCCCAGCGCGGGCCGGGCCGCGACGTCGAGCAGACCGGCCTGCCGCACCTGACCCAACGCCTCGGTGAAGGGCAGGTACGGCAGGCCGGTCTCGCCGACGTCCAGGCAGCGGCCGTTGAGCACGAGCGCGTCACCCGCCGTGGCGGACAGCTCGTCCACCAGCCGGGTCTTGCCGACGCCCGCGTCGCCGGCGAGCAGGATCGCGCCCGCCTGGCCGCGCGCGGCGTCGTCGAGGGCGGCGCGCAGCCTGGTCATCTCCCGGCTACGCGCCACCAAGGGGATTCCGGAACCGAGGCGTGCCACACCAGGCATGCTGTCACACCTCAGGCCGCGTCGCGGTGGCCATTCCCCGCACCGGGCACGTCCGGACCGGGACGGTGGCCGAGCCGCCGCCACCACGACCGCCGCGCCGGGTGCGCCTGCCGGCCGACGCGGTAGTGCGCCGCGTCCGCGCGCAGCGCGGCCTGCCGGTAGTCGATCTCCGCCTTCAAGGACTCGGGCGTCCACTCCATGACTTGCTCCTCGTGTCGTTTCGCTTCTCTCTGGTGACACGAAGAGTCGTCCTGAGGCGGAGGCGCGGGCATCCGTCGTTCACGTGGGTTGCGGCGTTGGTCCCCTTACCCGCCGCCGTAAGGGGTGGCAGACGGCGGGTAAGGGATGCCTCAGGCGCACGTCAGAGCACGTCAGGCGCCCCTCAGCAGGCGCCCAGGTCGCGCCAGACGCCCCACTCGCCGGTCGTGCCCGGCTCCTCGCCCTGCGTCCACCACTTGGCCTGCCAGCGCTTGCCCCGGTGGGAGACCTCGTTGCCGCCGTTGTAGACCTTCGCGCGGTCCCACGCGGGCACGGTGCAGCTCGGCTGGTCGGTCGTCGTGGTCGTCGTGGTGGTCGTGGTGGTGCTGGTGGTCGTGCCCGTGTCGCCGCCACCGCGCGGGTGGTCGGAGGCGATGGCGTAGGACTGGCCGCCGAACGTGAGCTTGACGTTGGACGGCGACGCGATCGGCAGCTGGTAGCTCAGCGCGACGTCCACCGACGCGCCGGGCGCGAGCGACTGCCAGGTCGGCAACGTCAGCTCGACGTGCTGGAAGTCGCCCTTGAGGCCGCCGACGTTGCTGCCGGAATGGCCCTTGGCGGTGACCCGGAGCCCGAAGCCGGACTGGTCGGCCATGCTGCCCGGCGCGCTGGTGCCGTAGTCGAACTCGATCTTCGTGCCGCCCGGCAGGGTGGTGGTCGAGTTGTTGGTCAGCTTCAGCTTGGGCGTAATCGGGTAGTTGCTGTCGCCGAGCGCGAACCCGGAGACGGTGGCGCTCACGTTCAGCACCTGGCTCGGCGTGGTGCCGGAGGCCTTGCGCGCACCGTACGGCGCGGCGCCGCGCAGCCCCTCGTTGATCTTGGTGAGCAGGGTGTCGCCGACGGTGTACTGGCCCTTGGCGCTGTCGAAGCGGTAGTCGCCCGCCAGCTCCCAGATCATGATGCCGCCGATGCCCTTGTCCGCCACGTACTTCGCCTTGGCGGCGATCGACTGCTCGTCCTCAGTGGACAGGAACACCTTCTTGTCGGCGTTCCACAGCCACGGCGAGGTGAGCGTGCTGTCGTAGAACCTGTTGTAGGAGCCGGAGATCCGGTCGGTCGGGTCGTTGGCCGGGTCGAGGCCGTGCTGAGCCAGGTAGTCCGGCGTGATCTCGTTCTCCAGGTTCTTGGCGTGCCACATCGGGTTCACGCCGGAAGGCACCTCGGCGCCACCGGCGGTGGAGTCGTGCCACAGGTTGTCGATGCCGACCGCGCCGTTGCCGCACGGGGTGGTCGAGCCGACGCTCGAACCCGTGCCGGGCGGGCACTTCGTCTGGTCCGGCAACGCGGCCCGGCCCCACAGCCCGTTCGTGCCGCCGGTGACGCCCTGCCAGCCGCGGCTGTAGAACGGGACGCCGAGGTTGATCCGGCCGGCCTGCATCGCGCCGCGGTAGTAGTGGTAGGCCCAGTCGGTGTTCAGGTAGCCCATGCCCTCGTACTGCGGCGCGGTGTAGACGCCGCCGGCTGCAAGTTCGCCGTCCTTGCCGTCGTCGTAGAGCGCGGCGTTCGGGCCGACGAAGTGGTTCCACGACCCGTGCAGGTCGTAGCTCATCACGTTCAGGTAGTCGACGTAGCGGGTGACCTGGTAGGCCTCCTGCCCGCGCAGCAGCCAGCCCGAGGCGGGCACGGCGGCGGTGAGCAGGTAGTGCCTGCCGTCCTGCGCCGAGGCGCGGTCCAGCTTCTCCCGCAACGTCTTCATGATCTTCTCGTAGCCGGCCCACAGCGTGCCGCGGTTGGCGTTGGCGATCCAGAAGTCGTCCGGGTTGCCCGCGTGGTTGTTCGACGTGGCGTACTCGTAGTCGATGTCGACGCCGTTGAAGCCGTACTTCCGGATGAAGTCCACGGCGGAGTCGGCGAAGGCGTCCACGGTGGCCTGCGGCTGCGCGCCGAGTTTGTAGAACCCGCCGGACGCGTTGCGCGTGCCGTCCGCGTTGAAGAAGCCCCCGGTCTCCGCCCAGCCGCCGACCGAGATCATCGTCTTCACGTTCGGGTGCTGCTTCTTGTACTTGTTCAGCAGGTTGAAGTGGCCCTTGTACGGCAGGGACGGGTCCGGTTCGACGCCCGGCCACGTCATGCCGGTGGAGGGGTTGTCCGGCCCGTCGGGGCCGACCGAGACCCGGTTCTGCGCGTCGATGTGCGCGAACGCGTAGTTGAGGTGCGTGACCTTGGTCCACGGGATGTCGGACGCCAGGTAGGCGGGCGCGCCGTCGCGGCCCGTGCGCCAACTGGTGAAGTAGCCGATGACCCGCCGGGAGTGGTTGTCGCCCAACGACTCCCGGCCTTCGGTGTCGTAGGTGGAGCAGTACGGCACGGCGACGCCGGGTGTCTGGTAGAGGCCGTCGGGACGGCACTCCTCCCCCGCGGCGGCGGCACTGGGTGGCGTCGGGGACACGACGGCGACGACGAGTCCGGCCACCGCGGCGAACAACGCCACGAGCGGCGACAACCTGGTTCTCTTGGGCACGACCGGCACACCTCCTGCACGAGGCGGCGGCCACGACGCAGCGCCCGAACCGTAAATAGGTCTAGACCTCTCTGTCAATAGGTCCAGACCATCTAGGGGTACGGCTCGCGGTCAGACGGTGGTCGTGGCGCGGGCGCGGGCCAGGCGTTCCCGCACCTGGTCCGACTCGGGGGTGCCCAGCTCGGTGAACAGCGCCAGCGCCCGCTGCCAGTGCGCCACCGCGCCGGGCAGCCCCTGCCGGTCGAACACCGTGGCCAGCCGGTCGTGCGCCACCGCCTGGTGGTACGGGCTCGCCGCGGCCGACGCGACCGACAGCGCCGTGCGCGCCGACGTGACGGCCTCCGCGCCCTCGCCCGACTCCAGCAGCACCATCGCGAGGTCCGTGTGGCAGGTCGACTCACCGCACTGCTCGCCGACCTCCCGGTACATCGTCACGGCCGCCCGCAGCCAGCCCTTCGCCTCGTCGTAGCGGCGCGACGCCAGGTGCAGCAGCCCGAGGTTGTGGTGCGCGTTCGCCTCGGCCCACCGCGAACCGGCCGCCCGGCTGACCTCCAGCGCCTCCCGGTACAGGGCCTCCGACTCGTCGACCCGGCCCCGGAACTGCAGCATGTCCGCGACCGTGGTCAGGGCTCTGGCCTGCGCGTTCACGTCGCCGGACGCCCGCGCCACCTCCAACGCCTCGCGATGCCGGGCCAGGGACTCGTCCGTCCGCTGGAACTGGGCCAGCGCGATGCCCAGGTTGAACAGCATCACGAACCTCGCCTCGGGGTCGCCGAGGGTGGTGGCCGCCTCCAGCGCGGCCTCCGTGGTGCGCAGCCACGTCGTCCGGTCCGCCCGCATCCAGAGGAACCGGGACAGCGTGTACGGCAGCTGCCAGGCGTGCACCAGCCACTTCGGGTCCGAACCGGGCGCGGCGGCCAGCTCGGCGGCGGCGATGATGTTGCCCTGCTCGGCGTCCAGCCAGGCGATCGCCTCCGGCGAGCCGGTCAGCTTCGGCACCTCCACCGGCACGTGCTCGGGCGCGACCCGCACGCTGCTGCCGCGCGTCACCGGCAGCCGGCCGTCGGCCAGGTCCGCGCAGTGCAGGTAGTAGTCGAGCATCCGGCTGGTCGCCTCGTGCCGCTCGGGCGCGGGCAGCTCGGCGGCCAGCGTCCGCATGTAGACGCGCACCAGGTCGTGCGCCCCGTACCGGCCGGGCTCGTTGACCGACAGCAGGTTCGCCGCCGTCAACGCGTCCAGCGCGCGCTGCGCGTCACCGACCCGCACCTGCGCCATGGCGGCCACCACGGACGCCGTCACGTCCGGGCCGGGGTGCAGGCCGAGCAGCGCCAGCAGGCGCGCGGGCAGCGGCGACAGGGCCCTCCGCGACGCGTCCAGCGCCGCGCGCACCGTCGAGTCCTCGTCCTCCAGGCCGAGGGCGGCCAGCCGGCCGTGCTCGTCGTCCAGCTCGGCGACGAGTTCGGCCACCCGCAACGTCGGCGCGACCGCCAGCCGGGCCGCCGCGATCCGCAGCGCCAAGGGCAGCCCGTCGCACAGCACGGCCAGCCTGCGCAGCGCGGCGGCCTCCGTGGCGTCCCGGCCGGCGACCCGGCTCACCACGGCCACCGAGGCGTCCGGGTCCAGCATGTCCAGCTCGACCAGCCGCGCCTCGGCGTGCGCGACCAGGCCGACCAACCGCCGGCGGGACGTCACCAGCACGCACGACGGCGGTCCGGGCAGCAGCGGCAGCAGCTCGGTCGAGCCGCGGGCGTTGTCCAGCATCACCACCATGCGGCGGTCCGCGATGAGCGTGCGGAACAGCGCCGACCGCTCCTCGACCGTGACCGGGATGTCCGGCGACGGCACGCCCAGCGTGCGCAGGAACCGGCTCAGCACCTCGCCCGCGCCCAGCGGCTCCTGGTTCGGGTCGTAGCCGTGCAGGTCGACGTACAGCTGGCCGTCCGGGAAGTCCTCGCGCACGCGTTGCGCCCAGTGCAGGGCCAGCGCGGTCTTGCCGACGCCGGCGGGGCCCGTGACGACGAGGACCAGCCCGCCCTCCGGGTAGGACGCCAGCAGGCCGTCCAGGCGCTTCAGCTCGTCGTCACGGCCGATCAGGGACGCCGAGACGCGCGGCAGCTGCGCGGGCGTGATGGCGGGCGAGGACTCGCCGACCGGGCGCACCGCCATCGGCCGGGTCGGGCGTTCGGGTTCCGGGTTCTCCCCCGCCAGCACGGCCTGCTGGAGCTTGCGCAGCTCCGGGCCCGGCTCGACGCCCAGCTCCTCCACCAGCACCCGGCGTGCCTCGCGGTAGACGGCCAGCGCCTCGGCCTGCCGTCCCGCCTGGCACAGCGCGCGCATCAGCAGGCCGTGCCCGCGTTCCCGGAGGGGGTGTTCGCCGACCAGGGTGGTCAGGGACGGCACCAGCTCCGCGCCGCGGCCGATCAGGAGCAGCAGCTCGGCCCGTTCCTCCAGCACCGCGAGCCTGCGTTCGACCAGCCGGCCGCGCTCCACCTCGGCGAACAGGCCCGCGACACCGCCGAGCGGCTCGCCGCGCCACAGGCCGAGCGCCTCGTCCAGCGCCGTGGCCGCCGCGATCAGGTCGCCGGACGCGCGCAGCCGGGCCGCCGACACCACGCCCCGCTCGAACTCGTCCAGGTCCACCTGCTGAGGGTCGACCCGGAGCAGGTAGCCGTCGCCGACCGAGGTCAGCAGCTCGGCCGGGGCGCGGCGGGCGCGGCTGGGCTCCAGCGCGCGGCGCAGCCCGGCCACGTAGGTCTGCACCAGGTTGACCGCGCTGGTCGGCGTGTTGTCGCCCCAGACGGCCTCGATGATCTGGTCGCGGCTGACCGGCGTGTTGCGGGCCAGCAGCAGCACCGCCAGCACGGCACGCTGCTTGGCGGCGCCGAGGTCGACCTCCCCGCCGCCGCGCACCGCCCGGAGCAGGCCGAGCACCTCGAACCGCAAGCGCTCCCCGCCGCCGTCTGCCACCGACCGATCCTTCACCGAACGTTGAGCCCCAGACGGAGCCTAGGAGATCACTTCAGTCCGGCTCCAGTCGTCCTGTAGCCGCATTCTTACGCTAAGCGTGTCCGATCAACCACACAGGGCGAACCCCGGTGGGACAGGTTGGACCAGACAGCGGAACATCCGCTGCTCTCCCTGAACGACGAGGGCAGGCCGGCGTGCAAGGGGCATCCAGCCCGCGGCGGCGGAACGCCGGCCCGCCCTCGTCCCCTTCTCCACCCGGAGACGGGTCATCCGGTAGGGGATGACCCACCTCCATTGCCCTCCCCCCAGTCGAAGGGGCCGCATCCGGGACCGAACCCCCGGACGCGGCCCCTTCGACTATGCGCGGGCCGAACGACGCGCGGACCAGGGATGTGCGGGCCGGTGGCAGGCGGCCGGCATCACGCCCAGCGGCCGGCCTCCGTCAAGCGACCGCACCAGGCCGAGCAACTGGTCTCGGCGCAGGCGGCCGGCGGGAGGCCGAGCAGCTGGTCTCGGCCCAGGCAGCCTGCGGGCGGCCGAGCGGTCAGTCCGCAGGCCGGTCCCGACCCCAGCGGCCAACCCGAGGCCAAGCGACCATTCCGCCGGCCGACCCCAGCGCCCAACGGCGATCAGAGGGCCGGTGACCGCGGCCGTCCCCAGTGCCTCCTGGCTAGGCGACCTCCTCCAGCTCACGCGGCTCGCCGGCCTTCGCCGCCTTGCGCCGCCGGCGCAGCACCACCACGACGCCGACCACGACCGCGATGCCCATCAAGCCCCACATCGCGCCGTTGAACACCGACTCGATGTACTTCGCCGACGCGCCCGCGGCCGAGCCGATGCCGATGTGCAGCGCCGACCAGCTCACCGCGCCCGCGATCGACGCGGGCAGGAACCGGCGGTACTCCAGCTTCGACGCGCCCGCCGACGCGGGCACCAGGGTCCGCACCACCGGCATGAACCGGGCGAAGAACACCGCCCACGCGCCACGCTTGCGCAGCAGCGCCCCCGCCTTGTCCCAGTGCTCCTGGCCGAGCTTGCGCACCACCTTGCTGTCCCGCAGCCGGTCGCCGTACCGGCGGCCGAGGAGGTAGCCGATGCTGTCGCCCGCCACCGCGCACACCGACACGACCAGCCACATGACCAGGAACCGGGGCACGCTGGTGACCGTCGTGGCGGCCAGCAGCAACGCGCTCTCGCCCGGCGCGATGAAGCCCACGCCCAGCGTGCACTCCGCCAACGTCAACCCGCCCGTCACCGCGAGCACTGCGGGCTGCGGCAGACCGGCGAGCCCCTCCAGGGCGTCGGTCAGCAAGGCCATGGTGTATCCCCCTGTGGATCATGACGAGCACTCGGAGTGCAGGCTAAGGGGAGTCCACCGCAAACACGCGGGCGGGCGCATCGGACCGGGGTCTGACCGGCCGCCAGACCATGGTCGTACGGGAAGGTGGTCGAAAGTCGGGGACGCGCCCTAAGGCACGTCCCCGAGGTGAACGGACCGGCGGTCAGAGGGCGTCGAATGCGCCGTTCTTCGCGGCGCCGACGAATCGGGACCACTGCGCGAAACCGAAGTCCAACCCGCCGCGCGCCCGGTCCTTCGAATCACGCACACCGGCCCCGTTCTGGTCGAGCGCGATTTCCACGCACTCCGGACCACCCGCGGACGACCGCGTGCTCTTGCGCCACTGGCGTTGCATGGCAGTTCACCTCGGATTCAGGCGAGCTCGCGCGCCACCCGCCCGATCAGCGCGGACGATGCATCCGGGTCGAGCGATTCGGCGCTGAGCCGTGCGAACATGTCGGCATACCTGGCGACGTCCGAAGGCTCTTCCCAATAGACGTCGCCCTTCGGACTTTCGATGTATACCACGGCCGGATCCGACTGATCGGGAAACGACAGGATGACGAACGGACCGTCCATCGCAGCGTGACCGCCCGCCTCGAAAGAGGCCACCTGGAGAGTGATATTCGGCAGTTTTCCGACCTCGTTGAGTCGCGCCAACTGCTCGGCCATCACCTCCGGGCCGCCTACCAACCTCCGCAAGGCTGCCTCGTCCACGACCACGTGCAGGCACAGCGGGTCGTCCGCCAGCAGCAGCGCCTGGCGCGCCTTGCGCAGCTCGACCCGGCGGTCCACCTCGGCCGGCGCGGCGTCCGGCAGCACGGCCCGGATCAACGCCCTGGTGTACGCCTCGGACTGGAGCAGCCCCGGCACCATGAGGCCCTGGTAGGTGCGCACCCACTCGGCGTCGGCCTCGAACCCGACGTAGCGGCCGGGCGCGATGTCGCCGAACTCGTCCCACCACGCCCGGCGCCGCGCGTCACGGGCCAGCTGCACGAGCCCTTCGGCCGTGGCCGGGTCGGCGCCGTAGGCCGACAGCATGTCGCGGACGTCGCGCGGTGTGACGCCGACGCGGCCGGTCTCGATGCGGCTGATCTTGGACGCCGAGCACTCCAGCCGCTCCGCGACGTCCTCGATGGTGAGGTCGGCCGCCTCGCGCAGCCTCCGCAGCTCGCTGACCAGCCGTCGCTTGCGCAGCGTCGGGCTGCTGCCCCGTGGCATCCGGACACCTTTCGTCGACGGCCCCGACCCGGGGGCCGCAGCCCAGTCTGTGGCCGGGCGCTGATGGAGCAAAGTGACGTCATCCATTCGTGTACTGCAACTTGCAGACGGCCGGACGCGGTAACAGGCTGCGTGGAGCACACCGCCCCAGGGAAGGAGCGCTGAAGGTGTCCACCACCGTCTTCAGCCAGCTCGACCGGTCCCTCCGAGAACACCTGGCCACGCTGGTCCGCCTCGCGTCGACCGGCGACGACGAGACGGCGGTCGAGCTGGCCCGCTGCGAACTGCCCAGGGTGGTGACCGCGGTCAAGGCGCTGCTGGACGAGCACACGCCCGACGAGCACGGCCGCTGCCCCACGTGCCGCACCCGCCGCTGGAGCCGCCGCCTGCCCTCGCCGTGCCGGGCGTACCTCGGCGCGCAGCTGGCGCTGACGGTGGGCGGCGACGAGCCGTCCGGCAACCACCGCAAGCACCTGCGCAGCGTCGGTTAGCCCCAGCCCGGTCGGGCGACGCGCCTCCCCCGCAATCGAGCCCCACCAGCGCCGCCCGACCCGATCCGAGCCGATGGAGAACCGGCCCCGCGCCCCCGACCGGGACCGGTTCGGCGTCGAGGCTCGGCACGGGGTGGTCGGTCCGGTGAGGGGGCCGACCACCCTGTGGTGAACTCAGACGCAGACGGGCTCGAGGCCGTCCCGCTCCGGGTCCACCAGGTACACGCGCGCCGCCGAGATGTCGAAGTACATGCCGACCAGGCGCAGCGACCGCGTGGCCACCGCCTCCCGCACGCTCGGGTACGCCATCAGGTTGTCCAACTGCTGCGCCACGTTCGCCACCGACAGCCGTTCCACCACCGGCAGGTCGGACTCGCCCGCGTGGAACCGGATCAGGCTCGGCTCGACCGCCTTGAGCCACGTGTGCAGCTGCGTGCCCGGCCGGGTCGAGCCGTGCACCACCGCCTTCATCGCGCCGCAGTCCGAGTGCCCGCACACCGCGATCGTCTCGACCGCCAGCACCTCCACCGCGTACTCGATCGCCGCGCCGATCGAGTCGTCGCCGTCCAGCGGCACCAGGTTGCCGATGTTGCGCACGCAGAACAGGTCGCCCGGACCGCTCGTGGTGATCAGGTTGGGCACCACGCGGGAGTCGGCACACGTGATGAACAGCTGGCGCGGGCGTTGGCCTCGCGCGGCCAGCTCCGCCAGGAACGGGCGGACCAACGGCGCGGTGCTGCGCTCGAACTCGCGCATGCCGCGGATCATCGGGTCGGCGTCCGCGCGCGGCCGGGGCACGGTGACGTGCCGGTGGCGCTGCCAGTGCGACCACGGCGCGAACCACCTCGGCAGCGGCGACAGCGGCGTCTTGCGCAGCGCGGGTATCCCCTTCATGGCCTTGCTGAACCAGGTGTCGTGCACCTCGTCCACCTCGACGTGGCCGCCCAGCCGCTCGTAGCCGACCCGCCAGTCGTCGATCACCTCGTACGCGGCGTGGTCGAGGAAGTCGATGTGCAGCTCCAGCACCACGCGCTGCCCCAACGGGATGGCGCGCAGCCCGCGCACCAGCCGCCCGGCGCCCAGGAACACCAGCGAGCCGCGGATCACCACGCGCACACCGTCCGGCTCCTGCTCGATCCGCACCGACGACCGGGTCAGCCGGTGCAGCGACCGCAGCGCCGCCGCCGCGACACCCAGCAGCACGCCTTCCACCAGCCCGAGCGCCACCACGCCCACCGCGGTGACCGCGTACGCGGAGAACTCGCCGTGCCGCCACAACGCCCTCATCCGACGCACGCTGACCAGCCGCGCGCCCACCACCAGCAGCACGCCGCCCAACGCCGCCAACGGGATCAGCTCGAGCACCCAGCCGAGCGCGAGCACGAACACCGCGATCCACAAGCCGTGCAGCACGGTCGACGCACGGGTGCGCGCGCCCGCGGTGACGTTGGTCGAGCTGCGCACGATCACGCCGGTCACCGGCAGCCCGCCGAGCGCGCCCGCGACCGCGTTGGCCGTGCCCTGGGCGACCAGCTCGCGGTCGAGGTCGGCGCGCGGCCCGTCGTGCAGCTTGTCGACCGCCACCGCGGACAGCATCGACTCGACGCTCGCCACCACGGCCACGGTCAGCACCGCGAACACGACCGCGCCGAAACCGCCGGACGGGAACTGCGGCAGCACGACCTGGCCGAGCGGGTCGTCGGGCAGGTCGACCCGCGGCACGTCGAACCCGACCGTGGCGAGCGTCGCCACCAGCACGGCCACCAGCGGCGCGGGCACGACCGACGCGCGCGGCACCCGCGGCCACAGCACGAGCGCCGCCACGGCGAGCGCGCCGACCAGCAGGGCGGGCCACCGGACCTCGGTGGTGACCAGCCGGGCGAGGTTGTCGAACACGGACGTGGCCGCCGTGCCGCCGAGGACGACGGCGAGCTGCCCGATCGCGATGCTCAAGCCGATGCCGGCGAGCATCCCGTGCACCACGGCGGGCGAGAGGGACAGCGCGACCCGGCCGAGCCGGCACAGGCCGAACGCGATCTGCACGGCGCCCGCGGCGAGCGTGATGGCCGCCGTCGCGGCCCAGCCGTACTCGGCGATGAGGCCCGCGGTGATCACCACCATGCCCGCCGCGGGCCCGCTGACCTGCAACGGCGCGCCGGACAACGCGCCCGCCACGACACCGCCCACGACGGCGGAGATCAGGCCGGCCATCAGCGGCGCGCCGGTCGCGGCGGCGATGCCGAGCGAGAGCGGCACGGCGATCAGGAACACCACGACGGAGGCGGGCAGGTCGTGCCGCAGCACGGCCGCGAGTCCGCCCGGAGGGCCTGCCGTGGTGTGCTCGCCCGCGTGGGACTTGTTGGGGCGCGGTCGGTTCATGTCGGGTCCTTTCGAGCGCGAGAGGTCGTCGCCCCGCGCGGCGCGCGGGGTGTCGTCGATCGCAGAGGGGTGCCTAGCGCCGTGCTAAGGGCGGCAGCAGGCGCGGCCAGAAGGCGTCGAGTCGGAACTCGGCCCCGGCGCGGTGGTGAGGGTTCGCCACGGTGGCACCTCCGTGTCGGCACAGGGGAACGTGTCGGCACAGCCCGCGTCGCACAGGTCGCGTCCACACCATGATGACTGAGGAAGTGTCAGGTCTGACAGCGGTTCCACCCGGTCGTGTTGATCACGAGCGCGGTGGTCACCCCTGGTGACGGACCTACCGGCCGACCGCCGCGTAGGCGCGCCGGACCGCGACCGTGCCGCCGCACAGTCCGAAGAGGACGGCCGCGACCTGGCCCACCGCGGCGAACTCGGGCGCCGCGCCGAACCACTCCGCGCTCGCCAACGGGTACGCCACGAGCAGCGCCGGCCACGGCACGCGCAGCACCACCGGCCCCAACACGGTGATGCCGCCCGCCGCGGCGAACGCCACGTAACCGGGACCGACGTCGACCACGTGGGTCAGGTCGGTCGGGTAGACACCCGAAGAGATGACGAACGCCGTCACGAGCGTCGCGCCGACGTGTCCGAGGAGGACGACCGCCACCGCGCGCCAGGGCCCGGCCTCGCGTTCCAGCACGCCGAGGCAGACCGCCACGCCGACGAGGGCCAGACCGGTGGCCACCAGGCCGTCGCCGGCGGGGTCGAGCACGAACGCGCTGCCCAGCAACGCGTTGACCGGGTGGTCGGCGAGGTTGGCCGCGTTCGTGCTCAGCGATTCCCGCACCTGCGCCGACATCCCGTCGGCGAACACGAACCGCGTCAACAGCGCGAGCACCGCCACGGCCGACAGGTAGCCGGCCGTGACGGGGTTGCGGCGGAAGCGTTCACGCACCCGGCCATGATCGGGCCGGTGGTCTCAGGCGTCCACTTGAGACCTGTCACCCGACCAGAGGGTGTGGAAGCTGCCCTCGCGGTCGGTGCGGCGGTAGGTGTGCGCGCCGAAGAAGTCGCGCAGGCCCTGGATCAGCGACGCGGGCAGCCGCTCGGAGCGCAGCCCGTCGTAGTACGCCAGCGCGGACACGAAGCCGGGCGCGGGCACGCCCGCGGTCACCGCCTTCACCGCGACCCGCCGCCACGCCGCCTCGGCCGACTTCACCGCGTCGCGGAAGTAGTCGTCCACGAGCAGCGACGCCAGCTCCGGCGCCTTGTCGTAGGCCTCGCGGATGCGGTCGAGGAACCGGGCCCGGATGATGCAGCCGCCGCGCCAGATCGTGGCCATCGCGCCCAGGTCGAGGTCCCAGCCGTACTCGGCGCTCGCCGCCCGCATCTGGTCGAAGCCCTGCGCGTACGCCACGACCTTGGACGCGTACAGCGCCTGCCGCACGTCCTCGACCAGCGAGTCGTCCGCGCCGCCCGCGACCTCGGCGGGCCCGAACGCCTCCCGCACCGCCTGCCGCTGGCCCGCCCGACCGGACAGCGACCGCGCGAACACCGCCTCGGCGATGCCGGTCACCGGCACGCCCAGCTCCAGCGCCTCCTGCACGGTCCAGCGGCCGGTGCCCTTCTGCTCGGCCTCGTCCGCGATCACGTCCACCAGGGCGGCGCCGGACTCGACGTCCACGTGGCCGAGCACCTCGGCGGTGATCTCCACCAGGTAGGACTCCAGGTCGCCGGTGTTCCAGCCGCGGAACACCTCGGCCACGTCGGCGGGCGCCAGGCCGCCGACCCGGTGCAGCAGGTCGTAGGCCTCGGCGATGAGCTGCATGTCGGCGTACTCGATGCCGTTGTGCACCATCTTCACGAAGTGCCCGGCGCCGTCCGGCCCGACGTGCACGCAGCACGGCACGCCGTCGACCTTGGCCGCGATGTCCTCCAGCACCGGCCCGAGGTGCTGGTAGGACTCCTTCGACCCGCCCGGCATGATCGACGGGCCGTTGAGCGCGCCCTCCTCGCCGCCGGAGATGCCCGCGCCGACGAAGTGCAGCCCGGCCTCCTTCAGCGCGGTCTCGCGGCGGCGCGTGTCGGCGTAGTGGGCGTTGCCGCCGTCGATCACCATGTCGCCGGGCTCCAGCAGGGGCACCAGCTCGTCGATGACGGCGTCGGTGGGGCCGCCCGCCTTGACCATGATGATGATCTGGCGTGGCGTCTGGAGGCTCGCGACGAGCTCTTCCAGCGTCTCGGCGGGCACGAAGTCGCCTTCGTGGCCGTGGTCGGCGATCAGCGCTTTGGTGCGGGCGTGGCTGCGGTTGTGCACGGCGACGCGGTAGCCGTGCCGGGCGAGGTTGCGCGCCAGGTTGCTGCCCATGACGGCGAGCCCGGTGACGGCGATCCGCGCGGGTGCCTCGGAGGTGGTCATCTGCACAGCCTGCCGAAATCCGCGCCCGCGCGCACCTGTCCGGCACCCCTGGGCGCCCGTTGCGCACTGCGGCGTCGATCACCCCTGTAACATCGTGAAACAGCAGTGGAACGGGGGGCGCGGATGGCCAGGGCGACGGTGCGGGACGTGGCGCGGGCGACCGGGCTTTCCATCGCCACGGTGTCGCGCGTGCTCAACGGCCAGGCCAACGTCGCCGAGCACACCCGCGAGCTGGTGCTGCGAGCCGTGGCCGGGTTGGGCGCGGAGGCGCCGCGGGCGCGGGGCGCGAAGCCCGCCGGCCCGATCTACGTGCGCTGCCCGTACCTGCTCACCGACTACTTCGGGCTGATCGTCTCCAGCGTCGCCGAGACGCTGGCGCTGCACCACCGCCAGGTCGTGCTGAGCGCGGGCGTGTCGGCGCGGCGGGAGACGGTGCTGCCGGGGCTCGCGGCCCGCTCGGACGTGGGCGGCGCGATCCTGATCCTGCCGCCGGAGCCGGCCGAGGAGCTGGTCCGGCTGCGGGACCGCCGGTTCCCGTTCGTGGTGGTCGACCCGCGCACCGAGCTGCCGCGCGACGTGGCGTCGGTGTCGGCGGCGCACTTCGCGGGCGCGCGGCGGCTCATGGCGCACCTGGTGGAGCTGGGCCACCGGCGGATCGGGATCATCGGCGGTCCCGGCGACTGGCTGGCGAGCGACGGCAGGCTCGCCGGGTACGCGGCGGCGTTGTCCGACGTCGGCGTGCTGCCGTCGGCGGAGCTGCTGCGGCACGTGGACGAGCCGACCGAGGAGAACGGCCACCTGGTCGCCCGTGACCTGCTCGGCCTCGCGGACCGGCCGACGGCGCTGGTCGCGTTCAACGACAAGATGGCGGTCGGCGCGTTGCGCGCGGCCCGCGAGCTGGGCCTCGACGTGCCGCGCGACGTGTCGGTCGCCGGTTTCGACGACCTCGACCTGAGCCGCGCGACGCGGCCGGAACTGACCACCGTGCGGCAGCCGTTGCAGGAAATGGGCCGGCTGGCCGTGACCCTGCTGATGCGCCTGCTCGACCGGCACGAGCTGGAGGCGCTGCACGTCGAGCTGGCCACGGAACTCGTGGTCAGGGCGTCCACCGGGCCCGCGCCGCGCGCCTGAGGCTCCCGCGTTTCACGGTATTTACCGGTATTCACCGGTCTGAATGCACGACCTTGACACGGGTTCGGCAGCATTGTTTCCTTTCACCTGCGGACAAGTTCCACAAATGTTCCAGTTTGTTTCAGACTGTCGACCCCTGCCCACAACGTCGTGAAAGGAGTCCGGGGTGCCCTCTTCCCACCGTCGGGCTTTCGTCAGCGCCGGCATAGCCGTGATCACCGTCGCAGCCGCCCTCGCCGCCTCGCAACCGGCCGCGGCCGCCGGCGAGACGGTCAACGTGTACCTGACCACCACCTCCGACAGCGGCGGGCGCACGGTCACCCGCGGCCTCCAGCAGCAGCCGTCGATCGCGTTCAACTCCAACGGCGGCAGCGCGAACCACACCATCACCGTCAACGAGGGCACGACCTACCAGCAGTTCGAGGGCGGCGGCGCGTCGATCACCGACACCACCGCCTACCTGCTGCGCGGCGGTCCCGTCTCGACCGCGACCCGGGACGCGGTGATGCGCAAGCTGTTCCACCCGGTCGACGGCATCGGCCTCTCGTTCGTGCGCAACCCGATCGGCGCGTCCGACCTGTCCCGCCCGGGCCACGTCTCGCTCGACGACACGTGCTGCGACCTCAACGACTGGGGCGCGAACGGCTACGACACCAACGTGCGGCTGCTGACGCAGCAGGCCAAGCAGCTCAACCCGCAACTGCGGGTGAAGGGCGTGCCGTGGAGCGCGCCGGGCTGGATGAAGGACAACGGCCGGATGGACCAGATGGGCTGGCTCAAGTGGGAGTACGCCCCCATGTACGCCCAGTACTTCGTGAAGTACGTCCAGGCTTATCAAGCGGCGGGCATCCCGGTCGACTACGTGTCCGTGCAGAACGAGCCGAACTGCTGCCAGGCCTCCAACCCGACCGCGATGAACTACCCCGGCATGAGCTGGAACCCGGCGGGCCTGGTCGAGTTCACCAAGAACAACCTCTACCCGGCGTTCCGCGCGGCGGGCATCAACACCAAGGTGCTGGTGCACGACTGGAACTACGGCGACTACGCCAACTTCGGCTCCGGCGTGCTCAACGACGCGGGCGTGCGCAACGACCCGCTGTTCGGCGGCATCGCGTGGCACGGCTACTTCGGCGACCCGGCGGTCGGCACGCAGGTGCGCAACCAGTACCCGAACGTGAAGCAGTTCAGCACCGAGCACTCCGGCGGCACGTGGATCTCGAACCAGCACAACGAGGACATGGCCGACATCGTCAACTACGCCCGCAACTGGAGCTCCAGCCTGGTGAAGTGGAGCCTCGCGCTGAACCAGGACATGGGGCCGCACAACGGCGGCTGCGGCACGTGCACCGGTCTGATCACCGTGCAGGAGGGTGGGTCGCGGGCCGGCCAGGTCGACTACACCGTCGAGTACTACACGACCGGTCACCTGACGAAGTTCGTCCGGCCGGGCGCTTACCGGATCGACTCGACCGCCAACGGCACCGTGCAGAACGTGGCCTACCGCAACCCGGACGGCTCCAAGGCCCTGATCGCGCACAACGGCGGCACGTCGTCCCAGTCCGTCCGGGTGAACTGGGGCAACCAGTCGTTCACCTACACCCTGCCCGCCCGCACCTCGGCGACGTTCACGTGGCAGGGCACGCCCGGCAACGGGGGCGGCACGGGCGGCGGCGCGATCACCGGCTTGGCGGGCAAGTGCGTCGACGTCGCCGGCGCGAGCAGCGCGGACGGCACGGCCGTGCAGCTGTACACGTGCAACGGCACCGCGGCGCAGCAGTGGTCGCGGCCCGGCGACGGCACGCTGCGTGCGCTCGGCAAGTGCCTCGACATCAAGGACCGCGGCACGGCCGACGGCGCGCAGTTGCAGCTGTGGAGCTGCGCGGGCGGCGCGAACCAGCAGTGGACCTACACCTCCGGCCGCGACCTGGTGAACCCGGCGACCGGCAAGTGCGTCGACGTCACGGGCAACACCAGCGCGGACGGCACCAGGCTCCAACTCTGGACCTGCACGGGCGCCGCCAACCAGAAGTGGACCCTCACCTAACCACCCGCGTGTCGAACGTTCAGAACGCGCGTGTCGAACCTTGCGGTCGCGCGTGTCCTACGTTCAGAACGCGCGTGTCCTACGTTCCGGTACCCCGAGTTCAACGCTCAGAACAGTCGCCCGTGTTCTGAGCGTTGAACACGGGTGTTCTGAACGTAGGACACGCGCGACGCGAACGTAGGACACGCGTGACCTGAGTGTTCGACACGCGCGACTTGAAGGTTCGACACGCGGGTGGGCGGGGCGGTTATGTGGCGAGTACGGAGGCGGCCATGCCGATCAGGGCGGTGCCGCACAGGCGCTCGAACACCGGCCGCACCTTCGGTCGGGACAGCAGCGCCGACAGCCGACCCGCCAACGGCACCACCACGGCCCAGAAGCACGCGAACACGCCCACCGCCACCGCCGAGAGCAGCGCGGCCTGCGGCAACGGCGGCGACGCCGGGTCCATGGCCTGCGGCACGAGGCTGAGGAACGTCAGCATCACCTTCGGGTTGAGCAGGTCGCACAGCACGCCGCGCAGGAACAGCGACCGGTCCGACTTGGGCGCCCGCCGGATCGGCCCACCGCGCCGCGCCGCCCGCAACGTGGCGATGCCCAGGTGCACCAGGTACAGCGCGCCCACCGCCTTGACCACGAACAACGCCGCCGGCGCCGCCGCGACCAGCGCGGACAGCCCCACCGTGGCCAGCAGGGCGTGCACCAGCAGCCCGGTGACCACGCCCGCCGCCGTCAACGCCCCGTACCGCACGCCGCGCACGGCGTTGCCGGTGACCAGCACGAAGTCCGGGCCGGGCACGACGGTGATCACGACGAGGGCGAGCAGGAACGAGGTCCAGGCGATGTGCACGGCCGCATCCTCGGCGATCCGTTCGGGTCCATTCCACCTGACGGTTACAGTGTTCGGTTGTGAGCGGAACAGCCGAACTGGATTCGGTCGACTGGCTGATCCTGGAGGCGTTGCAGAACGACGCGACGCTGCCGAACCGCAGCCTGGCCGAGGCGGTCGGCATCGCGCCGTCGACGTGCCTGCAGCGCGTGCGCCGGCTGCGCGACCTCGGCGTGATCACCGGGTTCCACGCCGTGGTCGACCCGCGGACCACCGGGCTGCCGCTGGAGGCCGTCGTCTCGGTCAACGTGCGGCCGCACACCAGGCCGGTGGTGGCGGCGTTCCGGCGGTTCGTGATGGCGCAGCCGGAGACGCGGTCGTTGTTCCACGTCAGCGGCCAGGCGGACTTCCTGGTGCACATCGCGGTCGCCGACAGCACGCACCTGCAGGCGTTCCTGATGGACAAGATCGCCTCGCGCACGGAGGTGCGGAACCTGACCAGCTCGGTGGTGCTGGAGCGGGTCGAGACGCGGGCCCTGACGCCGCCGGACGACCAGCGCCCGACCCACCGCAGGAGACGCGTCTAGTTGACGCGGATAGATTTCCCGCATGGACCCTGACGAGTTCCGCCGGATCGGCCACGAGGTGATCGACTGGATCGCCGACTACCGCTCGCGCGTCGAGGACTTCCCGGTCAGGTCGCCGGTCGAGCCCGGCTGGGTGCGGGGGCAGCTGGCCGGGCTGCCCGAGCGCGGCGAGGGGTTCGACGGCCTGCTCGCGGACCTGGACCGGGTCGTGCTGCCGGGCACGACGCACTGGCAGCACCCCGGCTTCTTCGCCTACTTCCCGTCGAACGCCTCCCTGCCGTCGGTGCTCGGCGACCTGCTGTCGTCCGGGCTGGGCGTGCAGGGCATGTTGTGGTCCACCTCGCCCGCCGCGACCGAGGTCGAGCAGCACCTGATGGACGAGCTGGTGGGCGCGCTGGGCCTGCCGTCGTCGTTCGTGGGTGGCGGTGTCATCCAGGACACCGCGTCGTCCGCCGCGCTGGTCGCGATGCTCGCCGCCCTGCACCGCTCGTCGGGCGGGAAGTGGCGGCAGTCCGGGGTCGACGGCGCCGAGACGGTGTACGTGTCGTCGCAGACGCACTCGTCGCTCGAACGGGCGGCGCGGATGGCGGGTCTCGGCGAGCAGGCCGTGCGGGCGATCGAGGTCGACTCACGGCTGGCGATGAGCGTCGACGCGCTGGCGTCACGCATCCGGTCCGACGTGGAGGCGGGTCGGCGGCCGGTGATGGTGTGCGCGACCGTCGGCACCACGGGCACGGGCGCGGTCGACCCGGTGCGCGAGATCGCCGCGTTGTGCGCCGAGCACGGGATCTGGCTGCACGTGGACGCGGCGTGGGCGGGCCCGGCGGCGCTGTGCCCGGAGTTCCGGGACCTGTTCGACGGCGTGGACCAGGCCGACTCGTTCACCGCGAACGCCCACAAGTGGATGCTGACGGCGTTCGACGTGTCCCTGTTCTGGACGTCCCACCCGGACGTGCTGGTCGACGCCCTGACGATCCTCCCGGAGTACCTGCGCAACACGGCGACCGAGTCGGGGGCCGTGGTGGACTACCGCGACTGGCAGATCCCGCTGGGCCGCCGGTTCCGGGCGCTGAAGCTGTGGTCGGTGCTGCGCTGGTACGGCCTGGAGGGCGTGCGCGAACACCTGCGCGGCCACGTGGAGCTGGCGGCACTGCTCGAATCGTGGGTCGAGGCGTCCGACGACTGGGAACTCGTCGTCCCCCGCTCGCTCTCCCTGCTGACCATCGCCCACCGCGCCGGCGACGAGGCCACCCGCGAGGCGATGGACCGCGTCAACGCGGCCGGCGACGCCTTCATCACCCACACCGTCGTCAACGGCCGGTTCGCCGTCCGCGTGGCGATCGGCGCGGAGTCGACGAAGGAACACCACGTCCGCGCGCTGTGGGACGCGCTGCGGCTCAAGGGTTGATCAGCGTGGAGAGGTCGACGGTGATCGGGAAGGGCTCGGGAATCTCGACCTTTCCGATCCCCTGCGCGATCTGCTTGTACCTGCCGGCGACCAGGCTGTAAGCGATGAGCGTGGCCGGCTCGTCGAGCTCGACCACCCAGTAATGCGGGATACCGACCTTGGCGTACTCGATCGGCTTGAAGACGCGGTCTGTTCGGCCCGTTCCCGGCGACACGATCTCCACCGCCAGTCGCAGGTCATCGGGGTTGAACCGGCTCGGGTGCTCCCAATAGCGCTCGGCCGGCACCACTACGACGTCGGGTGCACGGAGCGAGAGCGGCGGCCCGGGGTCGATCACGACATCGACATCCTGGACCGCCACCATTCCCGAGGGCAATTGCTCCTTGAGGCAGCTCCGGAGGTTCGCCATCGCCACTTGGTGCTTCGGTGCCGGCCTTGGGGCCACCAGCAAGACTCCTTCGACCAGCTCATACCGATGCGACTTGTCCTCGGGGAGCGCGTCCCAATCCTCAAGGGTGAGCAAGCGGTCGGGCCAAGGCGAAACGCTCATCAGACCCACCTCCCATGACCTCTGTTGACTGCGCAGCGTAGCTGGTCGATTACAGGACCCGGAGAAGGCCCTCCTGGACCACGGTAGCCACCAGTTGGCCGTCGTGGCTGTAGAAACGGCCCGTGGCCAGCCCGCGCGCGCCCGAGGCCGAAGGGGAGGCGCAGTCGTAGAGGAACCACTCGTCGGCGCGGAACCGGCGGTGGAACCACATGGCGTGGTCCAGGCTCGCGCCCAGCACCTTGTCCGTGCCCCAGTACACGCCGTGCCGCACCAGCACCGAGTCCAGCAACGTCATGTCCGACGCGTACGCCAGCACGCACACGTGCAGCAGGTCGTCGTCCGGCAGCTTGCCGTCCGCCCTCATCCACACCCGGCTGCGCGCCTCGCCCGGTCCGTCCTCCCGCGCACGCCACGGCGGCTCGGTCACGTACCGGATGTCGATCGGCCGCGGCAGGCGGGCCATGCCGATCTTCTCCAGGTACCCCTCCGCCGACTCGGCGTACGTGGGCAGCGAGGACGGCGCCGGCACGACCGGCATCGGCTCCTGGTGGTCCAGGCCCGGCTCGTCCAGCTGGAACGACGCCGACAGGGTGAAGATCGCCTTGCCGTGCTGCACGGCGACGACGCGGCGGGTCGTGAAGGACCGCCCGTCGCGGACGCGGTCCACCTCGTACACGATCGGCACGCTCGGGTCGCCGCCGCGGATGAAGTACGAGTGCAGCGAGTGCACCCGGCGCTCGGGTGGCACGGTCCGCCCGGCGGCTACCAGCGCCTGGCCGGCCACCTGCCCGCCGAACACCCGGACGGGCGACTCGGCGGGTGAGACCCCGCGGAAGATGTTCTCCTCGATGCGCTCCAGGTCGAGCAGCGCGACGAGTCGGTCGAGCACGGGCTGCCCGTGGGGCACGCCGTCGGCGTCCAGTGGAACGTCCGAGAACTCGGCGGTCGCCGCGGCACGGGCAGCCTCGGTCACGTCATCTCCTAAGCGTGGTCGTCCTCCCCCAGGCGGTGCACCCGGATGAGGTTCGTCGAGCCGATGGTGCCAGGCGGCGAGCCTGCCACGACCACGACGAGGTCGCCCGGCTGGTACCGGCCGATGTCGATCATCGACAGGTCCACCTGGCGGACCATCTCGTCCGTCGAGTCCACCTTAGGCACCAGGAACGTCTCGGTGCCCCAGGTGAGAGAAAGCTGACTGCGCACGCTGGGCTCCGGCGTGAACGCCAGCAGCGGCAGCGGGGTGTGCAGGCGGGCCAGCCGCCGCACGGTGTCGCCGGACTGGGTGAACGCGACCAGCGCCTTCGCGTTCAGCCGCTCGCCGATGTCACGCGCCGCGTACGAGATCACGCCGCGCTTGGTGCGCGGGACGTGCGTCAGCGGCGGGACCGCGGTGGACTCGGTCTCCACGTGCTCGATGATGCGGGCCATCGTCTTGACCGTCTCGATGGCGTAGCGGCCGACCGACGTCTCGCCGGACAGCATCAGCGCGTCGGCGCCGTCGAGCACCGCGTTGGCCACGTCGGAGGTCTCGGCGCGGGTCGGCCGGGAGTTGGTGATCATCGAGTCGAGCATCTGGGTGGCCACGATGACCGGCTTGGCGTTCTCCCGCGCGATCTGGATCGCGCGCTTCTGCACCAGCGGCACGTACTCCAGCGGCAGCTCGACGCCCAGGTCGCCGCGGGCGACCATGACGCCGTCGAAGGCGAGCACGATCGCTTCGAGGTTGTCGACCGCCTCGGGCTTCTCGATCTTGGCGATGACCGGCCGGCGGCCGTGGCCCACGCGGTCCATGACCTGGTGGACCAGGTCGATGTCCGCGGGCGAGCGCACGAACGACAGGGCGATGAAGTCCACGCCCAGGTTGAGGGCGAACTCCAGGTCCTCGATGTCCTTCTCGGACAGCGCGGGCACGGACACGTCCATGCCGGGCAGCGAGAGGCCCTTGTTGTTGCTGACGGGACCGCCTTCGGTGACCTCGCAGACCACGTCCGGCCCGTCGATCTCGGTGACGGTCAGGCCCACCTTGCCGTCGTCCACCAGCAGCCGGTCGCCCGCCTTGGCGTCCTGCGCCAGCTGCTTGTAGGTGGTGGAGACCCGGTCGTGGGTGCCCTCGACGTCCTCGACGGTCACCCGGACGATGTCACCGGTGCGCCACTCGACGGGGCCGTGGGCGAACCGGCCGAGCCGGATCTTCGGTCCCTGGAGGTCGGCCAGGATGCCGACCGCGCGGCCCGACGCATCGGCCGCGTTGCGGACGAGGTCGTAGACCTGCTTGTGGTCGGCATGGCTGCCGTGGCTGAAGTTCATCCGGGCAACGTCCATACCGGCCGCCACCAGCTCGTTGACCTTGTCCTCGGTCGCGGTGGCAGGACCCATCGTACAGACGATCTTCGCGCGTCGACTCACGTCTAGTCAGAGTAGTCCCTGTCACTGGACCGATCAGGATGTACCGGGAAGTAATCTCCGCGAAACAGGCAGAATCGGCCCCGTGGGCCCCAGAATCCTTCCGTTCGTGGTCGCGGTGTTGCTCAGCGTCATCGTGCTGTTCACCCCGGCGTCAGGTGTGCCCACGGCGCCGCCGGGCACCGACAAGGTGGTGCACTTCCTGCTGTTCGCCCTGCTCATGGGCACCGGGAGGTACGCGCGGCTGCCCGCCGGGCCGCTGGCCGCGACCCTGATCGGTTACGCCGCGGTCTCGGAAGTGTTGCAGTGGCTCATCACCGTCCTGAACCGCGGCGGGGACCTGCTCGACGCCCTCGTGGATGTCGCCGGCGTCACTGCCGGCTACCTCGTCACGCGGCGCCGGGCGGTCAGCGGCGGAAGCCGACCTCGGTGATGCCGATGTGGTCGGCGCACCAGTCGACGAGCGTCGAGGCCTGGCGCCAGGCCTCCCGGACCCGGTCCAGGCAGCCCGGCTCGTGCAGCACGTCGTCGGGCGGCCACACCTTCGCCACGTAGAGGCGCTTGTGCTTGAGCAGCTCGATCCGGGGGTGCTCGGGGTCGAGGCCGCGCGGCGCGCGCTTGAGCTTGTCTCCACGCAGCTCCCAGCCGGCCTTGGTGAGCTTCGCCAGCACCTTCTCCAGCGCACGACCGCGCACGTCGTCCGAGACGGACTCGCGGTAGCGCGCGAGCTGGTCGGACGCCATGGCGAACGACCCGCCGGCCACGAACACGCCCTCGGTCCCGATCTGCACGTAGTGCGCGCCGCCGCCGCGGCCGAGTTCGACCACTCCGCCGCAGTGGTCTTTGTAGGGCGTCTTGTCCTTGCTGAACCGCACGTCCCGATAGGGCCGAAAGACCTTTCCCTTCCCGAACTCGGGCTCCAGCGCGGCGAGCAACGCCTCCATGGGCGCGCGGACATCACGCTGGTAGACGTGCTTGTGGTCGTCCCAGTAGGCCTTGGAGTTGTCGGCGACGAGTCCGTCGTAGAAGTCGATGGCGTGTTCGCCGAACCCGGTGAATTCCACGGCACACAGCTTACGTTCGTCCATTCGTGGCTCATTCGAACGCTCTATGACAGTGCATCACCGAGTGGTCACGTCCTGTGCATAATCGGCCGGGTGGGTAGGAAAACGGCGCTCGCCGGCTGGCTGCGCGAGCTCGACGCGGCGGAGATCCGGGGCATCTTGGCGTTGCGCAAGGACGCCGCCGACCGCAGACCCCACTCGCTGCGGGCGCTGGCGGACGAGTTGACCTCGACGGCGTCGCTGCGCGCGGCGGTCGACGGGCTCGACCAGGCGTGCCGGGACGTGCTGGACACCGTGCTGCGCCTGGGCGACGAGGCCGGTGTGGAGGTGCTGGCGGAACGGTTGCGCTGCAACGGGAAGGCGTCGCGGGCGGAGCTGAAGCGGGTGTTGGGCCAGTTGCGCGCGAGGGCGCTGGTCTGGCCGGCGGAGGGGCGGCTGGTGAGTTCGCCGGGGTTGCGGCTGCTGGAGGACGAGCCGCCGCGCCGCATCACGCCCGCGCCGCGCACGCCGCGTCGTGCGCCGCAGCACCGGGGTTTCGCCGACCGGGCCGCGATCACGCCCGCCGCGTCCACTGTGGACGGCGTGACGCGGCTGGTCGACCTGTGCGACGTCGAGCAGGTGGCGTGCCGCGGGGTGATGGGGTTGCGCGAGCTGCGGCGGCTCGCGGGCGCGCTGCGGGCGGACGAGAGCCGGACGCGGCTGTGGATGGGGTTGGCCCTCGAGGCGCGGTTGCTCGCGGTGGACGACGGCAGGCTGGTGCCGACAGTGGGCTCGGACCCGTGGCGGGCCGCGTCGCCCGCGGAGCGGCTGACCGCGTTGGCGGAGGCGTGGCCGCGGCTGACGTGGACGCCGGGCAAGCAGCGGTCCGCGTCGGACTCGGGCGAGCGGACCAGGCGCGGCCTGTTGGAGCGGTACGCGCGGCTGGACGAGGACGAGGCGTTCGAGCACCGGCACGAGGTGGTGGCCGACCTGGTGTGGGCGCGGCCCGCCGTGCACGGTCGGGCGGCGACCGAGGCGGCGTTGGTGGAGGCCGAGTCGGTGGGGCTGGTGGCGTTGGGTGCGGCGACCGCGTTGGGCCGCGCGGTGCTGGCGGGCGGGGTGGCCGAGGTGGCTGGCCGGTTCGTGCCGCCCGCCGCGGCCACCGCCCACCTGCGGCCGGACCTGAGCGCCGTGGTGGCCGGGCTGCCGTCACGGGAGCTGAGCGCGGTGCTGGACCTGGCGGCCGACGGCACGGCGCGCGGGTGGCGGTTCACCGGCGCGAGCGTGCGGCGGGCGTTGGACGCGGGGCACGAGCCGGACGCGTTGCTGGCGCGGTTGGCGTCGGTGGCCGAGCACGGCGTGCCGCCGACGTTGGCGCACCTGGTGCGCGAGGTGGCCCGGCAGCACGGGCGGATCACGGTGACGCCGGTGGCGTGCTGCGTGCGGACGGAGGACCCGGTGCTGTTGAGCGAGATCGCCGCGCACCGGTCGTTGGCGCAGCTTTCGTTACAGCCCTTGGGTCCGACGGTGCTGGCGTCGGCGAAGCCCGCCACGGAGACGTTGGCGTTGCTGCGGGCGGCCGGTTACGCGCCGACGACGTCGGCGGTGGACGGCACGGCGGTGGTGGAGCGGGTGCCGAAGCGTCGCGTCGAGCTGCCGCCGCCGCGTGCGGCGACGGGCGGGTGGCGTGCGCCGCTGACCGGGCAGGAGCTGGCGAAGCTGGCGGCGGCGCTGGTGGAGCGGGAGCGGCCGAGACCGAAGTTCGTGCTGCCGCCGGTGGAGTCGCAGCGGATCGGCACGGTGCGGCTGCTGCGCGACCAGTCGCTGGTGCTGCGCGATTCGGAGGTCGTGCTGCTGGCGGACGCGCTGGTGAGCCGCACGTCGGTGGAGATCGCCGTGGCGAACGGCCCGCGGAGCACGGTGAAGCACGTGATCACGCCCGTCGACCACGCGGCGGGCAACCTCAAGGCCAACTGCGCGCCCCGCGGCGAGCACCGCGAGTTCCTGGTCAGCCGCATCCGCTCGGTGCGCGCGGTGACCGGCGTCTGACGGGGCGGCGCGGTCAGAGGTCGCAGGGGATCCGGACGAAGGCGGGGTTCGGCATCCCGTGTTGCGGGCCGGCCGGTCGGGGAGAAGCAAGAGGCCGCCCCGACGTCGTTGTCGGGGCGGCCGGGTATCCAGCTAACGGCGGTCTATGGGGGTCACACCACGGCGAGCGGGAGCATGTTGGGGATCACCGGGGACGGCAGGTCGGACGAGCCGGTCAGGTAGCGGTCCACCGCGTTGGCCACCGAACGGCCCTCCGCGATCGCCCACACGACCAGCGAAGCGCCCCGGTGCGCGTCGCCGCAGACGAACACGCCGGGCGACTGGGTCTGCCAGTCCGAGCCGCACGAGATCGTGCCGCGCGAGGTGAGCTGGATGCCGAGCCCGTCGAGCAGCGGCATGTGCTCGACGCCCTCGAAGCCGATGGCCAGCAGCACCAGGTCCGCCGGCAGCACCTCGACCTCCTCGGACGTGGGCACGACCTGGCGGCGGCCCGAGGCGTCCTTCTCCACCCGCACCTTGCGCAGCTGGATGTGGCGCACGTGCCCGTCCTCGTCGCCGACGAACTTCTCGACCGCGACGGCGAACTTCCGCTCACCCGCCTCCTCGTGCGCGGGGTAGGTGCGCAGGATCCACGGCCACACCGGCCACGGCGACCTGTCGTTGTCCCGAGTGGACGGTGGCATCGGGTACTGGTCGAGCTGCAGCACGGAAGCCGCGCCCTGCCGGGACGCCGTGCCGTAGCAGTCCGCGCCGGTGTCGCCGCCGCCGATGATCACGACGTGCTTGCCCGCCGCGTCGATCTCCGGCGGCCCGTCGCCCTCGCACGCGCGGTTGGCGGGCACCAGGTGCTCCATCGCCAAGTGGATGCCCCGCAGCGAACGGCCGGGCGTCGTCGTGTCGTCACGGCCGCGCAGCGCGCCGACCGCGAGCACCACCGCGTCGAACTTCGACCGCAGCTCCTCGACGGTCAGGTCGACGCCGACCTCGCAGCCGGTGACGAACTTGGTGCCCTCCTTGCGCAGCTGCGCGAGCCGCCGGTCGAGGACCTTCTTCTCCATCTTGAACTCGGGGATGCCGTAGCGGAGCAGCCCGCCGAGCCGGTCGTCCCGCTCGAACACGGTGACCTCGTGGCCCGCCCGCGTGAGCTGCTGCGCCGCCGCCAACCCGGCCGGGCCGGAGCCGACGACCGCCACCCGGCGGCCCGACGACACCTGCGACTGCGTCGGCCGCACGAGCCCCTGGTCCCACGACACGTCCGCGATGGCCTGCTCGACCCGCTTGATCGCGACCGCGCCGCCCGCGTCGTGGCTGATCGACAGCACGCACGCCGCCTCGCACGGCGCGGGGCACAGCCGGCCGGTGAACTCGGGGAAGTTGTTCGTCGCGTGCAGCCGGTCCGACGCCGACTCCCAGTCGCCCCGGCGCACCAGGTCGTTCCACTCGGGGATCAGGTTGCCGAGCGGGCACCCGGCCGACCCGGAGTGGCAGAACGGGATGCCGCAGTCCATGCACCGCGTCGCCTGCGTCCGCACCTCCGCGTCGCGCTGCTCGGCGGGGACGTCGAGGTACACCTCGTCCCAGTCGGACAGCCGGTCGGCGGCGGGCCGCTTCTTCGGCTCGGAGCGGGAGTGCTTGAGGAAACCGTACGGGTCAGCCACGGGAGGCCTCCATGATCGCCTGGTCGACGTCCCTGCCTTCCGCGCGGGCGAGCCTCATCGCTTCGAGCACGCGCTGGTAGTCACCGGGCATGACCTTGGTGAACGACGCGGAACGCCGGGGCCAGTCGCCGAGCAGCGACGCGGCCACCGCCGAACCGGTGAGCTGGTGGTGGCGTTCCACCACTTCGCGCAGCCAGCGCAGGTCTTCCGCACCGGGCCGCTGCAGCTCGACCTGGGCGGTGTTGACCGCCGCCGGGTCGAGTTCCAGCACGTACGCGATGCCGCCGGACATGCCCGCGGCGAGGTTGCGGCCGGTCGGCCCGAGCACCACGGCCCGGCCGCCGGTCATGTACTCGAACGCGTGGTCGCCGACGCCCTCGGCCACGGCCAGCGCGCCCGAGTTGCGCACGCAGAACCGCTCGCCGACCCGTCCGCGCAGGAAGATCTCGCCGGACGTGGCGCCGTAGCCGATCACGTTGCCCGCGATGACCTGCCGTTCCGCGGCGAACGGCGCGTCGGGGTGCGGTCGCACGACGATCCGGCCGCCGGACAGGCCCTTGCCGACGTAGTCGTTGGCGTCGCCGATCATCTCCAGCGTGATGCCGCGCGGGATGAACGCGCCCAGCGACTGGCCGGCCGAGCCGGTGAACGTCACGTGGATCGTGTCGTCGGGCAGGCCGTCGCCGCCGAACCGGCGCGTGACCTCCGCGCCGAGCAGCGTGCCGACGGTGCGGTTGACGTTGCGCAGCGGCAGTTCCAGCCGCACCGGGCGGGCGTCGTTCAGCGCCGCGTCGGCGAGCTGGAGCAGCGTGCGGTCCAACGCCTGCGCCAGGCCGTGGTCCTGCTCGCGGACCTTGCGCTTGGCCGTGCGGTACGGCGTCTCGGGCACCTCGAACACCGGCGACAGGTCGAGGCCCGCCGCCTTCCAGTGCTCGATCGCCTCGTCGGTCTTCAGCAGCTCGGCGTGGCCGACGGCCTCGTCGATCGTGCGGAAACCGAGCGACGCCAACAGCTCCCGGACCTCCTCGGCCACGAAGTGGAAGAAGTTCACCACGTGGTCGACCTGGCCGGTGAAGCGCTTGCGCAGCTCCGGGTTCTGGGTGGCGATGCCGACCGGACAGGTGTCCAGGTGGCAGACCCGCATCATCACGCAGCCCTCGACGATCAGCGGCGCGGTCGCGAAGCCGAACTCCTCCGCGCCGAGCAGCGCGGCCACCACCACGTCGCGGCCGGTGCGCATCGCGCCGTCGACCTGCACGGTGATCCGGTCGCGCAAACCGTTGAGCAGCAACGTCTGCTGGGTCTCGGCGAGGCCGATCTCCCACGGCGTGCCCGCGTGCTTGAGCGAGTTCAGCGGCGACGCGCCGGTGCCGCCGTCGTGCCCGGAGATCAGCACCACGTCCGCGTGCGCCTTCGCCACGCCCGCCGCGACCGTGCCGACGCCGACCTCGCTGACCAGCTTCACGTGCACGCGGGCCTGCTCGTTGGCGTTCTTCAGGTCGTGGATCAGCTGCGCCAGGTCCTCGATCGAGTAGATGTCGTGGTGCGGCGGCGGCGAGATCAGGCCGACGCCCGGCGTGGAGTGCCGGGTCCGCGCGATCCACGGGTACACCTTGTAGCCGGGCAGCTGGCCGCCCTCGCCCGGCTTCGCGCCCTGCGCCATCTTGATCTGGATGTCGCTGGCGTTGACCAGGTACTCGCTGGTGACGCCGAACCGGCCGGACGCGACCTGCTTGACCGCGCTGCGCCGCTCCGGGTCGTACAGGCGCTCCGGGTCCTCGCCGCCCTCGCCGCTGTTGGACCGGCCGCCGAGCCGGTTCATCGCGATGGCCAGCGTCTCGTGCGCCTCGGCCGAGATCGACCCGTACGACATGGCGCCGGTGTTGAACCGCTTGACGATCGAGGAGACCGGCTCGACCTCGTCGATCGGGATCGGCGCGCGGCCCTCGGCGGCGAACGAGAACAGGCCGCGCAGCGTGCCGCCCTGCCGGGACAGCCGCTCCACCTCGTCGGTGTAGCGCCGGTACACGTCCCGCTTGCCGGTCTTCGTGGCGTGCTGGAGCAGGAACACCGTCTCCGGCGTGAACAGGTGCAGCTCGCCCTCGCGGCGGTAGGCGTACTCGCCGCCCACCTCGAGCCTGCGGTGCACCCGGTCGGTCGGGTTGTCCGGGTGGGCGCGGCGGTGGCGCAGCGCCACCTCCTCCGCCAGCACGTCCAGGCCCGCGCCGCCGAGCTTCGACACCGTGCCGGTGAAGTACTCGCCCAGCAGCTCCTCGGACAGGCCGACGGCCTCGAACACCTGCGCGGCCGTGTACGCGCCGACGGTCGAGATGCCCATCTTCGACATGATCTTCAACGTGCCCTTGACCAGCGCGGTCACGTAGTTCCGCACGGCCTTGCGCGGCTCGATCCCGGTCACCGCGCCGGTGCTGATCATGTCTTCGATCGTCTCGAACGCCAGGTACGGGTTCACCGCGGCGGCGCCGTAGCTCAGCAGCGCGGCGATGTGGTGCACCTCGCGGGCGTCACCGGTCTCCACGACCAGCGCCACGCGCAGCCGCTCCTTGGTGCGCACCAGGTGGTGGTGCACCGCGGAGACCAGCAGCAGCGACGGGATCGGCGCCATCCGGTGGTCGGAGTCGCGGTCGGACAGCACGAGCGTGCGGGCGCCGTTCGCGATCGCCTCGGACGCCTCCCGGCGCACCCGCTCGATCGCCGCCGCCAGCGCCGCGCCGCCACCGTCCACCTCGTACAGTCCGGACAGGACGGTGCACGCGAAGCCCGGCAGGTCGCCGTCGTCGTTGATGTGGATGAGCTTGGCCAGCTCGTCGTTGTCGATCACCGGGTAGGTCAGCTTGATGTGCCGGCAGCTGACCGGGCCGGGCTCCAGCAGGTTCTGCTCCGGGCCCATCACCCGCGACATGCTGGTGACGATCTCCTCGCGGATCGAGTCCAGCGGCGGGTTCGTGACCTGGGCGAAGTTCTGCACGAAGTAGTCGTAGAGCAGCCGGGAGCGCTGCGACAGCGCCGCCACCGGGGTGTCGGTGCCCATCGAGCCGAGCGGCTCCGCGCCGTTGGTGGACATCGGGGCGAGCAGGACGCGCAGCTCTTCCTCGGTGTAGCCGAACGTGAGCTGCCGCCGCACCACGGACTCGTGGCTCTGCACCACGTGCTCGCGGTCGGACAGGTCGGCCAGCTCCAGCAGACCCGCGTGCAGCCACTCGTCGTAGGGCAGCTCCTCGGCCAGCTTCGCCTTGACCTCGTCGTCCTCGACCAGGCGGCCCTCGACCGTGTCGACCAGGAACATCTTGCCGGGCTGGAGGCGACCCTTGGCCACCACCTGCTCCGGCGGGACGTCCAGCACACCGGTCTCCGACGCCAGCACCACGCGGCCGTCGGCGGTCTGCCACCAGCGGGCCGGGCGCAGGCCGTTGCGGTCGAGCACCGCGCCGACCAGCGAGCCGTCGGTGAACGTCACGCACGCCGGACCGTCCCACGGCTCCATCAGGCTCGCGTGGAACTCGTAGAACGCGCGGCGCTTCGGGTCCATCGAGGTGTGGTTCTCCCACGCCTCGGGGATCATCATCAGCACCGCGTGCGGCAGGCTCCGGCCGCCCAGGTGCAGCAGCTCCAGCACCTCGTCGAAGCTCGCCGAGTCCGAGCCCTCCGGGTGGCAGATCGGGAACAGCCTGGTCAGGTCGCCCGGGATCAGGTCGGAGGCCAGCAGCGCCTCACGCGCCCGCATCCGGTTCCGGTTGCCCCGCACCGTGTTGATCTCACCGTTGTGGGCGACGTACCGGAACGGGTGCGCCAGCGGCCACGACGGGAACGTGTTGGTGGAGAAGCGCGAGTGGACCAGGGCGATCGCGCTGGCCAGCCGCTCGTCGCGCAGGTCGGGGAAGAACGCGGGCAGCTGGCCCGTGGTCAGCATGCCCTTGTAGACGATCGTCCGGGACGACAGCGACGGGAAGTACGTGCCGACGTCCGCCGCCGCGCTCTCGTGCTCGACCCTCTTGCGCAGGGCGAACGTGAGGCGGTCCAGGGCGACGTCGCGCCGGTCGGTCGCGCCCTTGACGAGCAGCATCGCGAAGTGCGGCATCACCGACCGGGCGGTCGGGCCCACGCCCGCGTGCTCGGGCGCCGTGGGCACGTCGCGCCAGCCCAGGACGACCAGGCCCTCCTCGGCGGCGATCCGCTCGGTCAGCTCGACGGCCTTCGCGCGCGGCTCCTCGTCGAAGGGCAGGAACGCGATGCCCGCCGCGTACGCGCCCGGCTCCGGCAGCTCGAAGTCCAGCACCTGCCGCAGGAACGCGTCCGGCAGCTGCAGCAGGATCCCGGCGCCGTCGCCGCTGGTCGGCTCCGCGCCGGCGGCGCCTCGGTGCTCCAGGTTGGCCAGCGCGGTGAGCGCGTCGACGACGATGTCGTGCGAGCGCCGGCCCTTGATGTCGGCGACCATCGCCACACCACAAGCGTCACGTTCCGCGGCGGGGTCGTAGAGCCCCTGCGGGGACGGGATGGCGGAGAAGATCACTGCGCAGACCTCCTTCGTCGTCCTTGGTGAAAGAACGAGTCCTCGTGTCCAGGTCCTGGAATCCGGGTGCTGGGCACGGGACGACGATGGCCCGCGTGTTGACGAGACTTTAACAGTCGCGAAACGGATCCACACCATCCTTCGGGTGATCTCGATCGTCGACCGGTAACGATTCGGCCGGTTCGAACGATACCCGGGCCGGTCTTGTTACGCGTTGGTAAGCATAACGGAGGAGCGGTCGCCGCGCGCGTTGGTGAGAGCCAGCCGACACCGCCGGCCGCGCGCCGACTTCGGACGTAACCGCAGGTGAGCCCCCGTGCCGCCGGTTGAAGGCCGACGACTCGGGGGCTCACGGGCCTGCTTCAGCGGGTGACCGCGCCTACGGGCTCACGCTCCGTGACGTCATCGTCACCGTGCTGCTCTTCGAGCAGGGCGTCCACGTCGACCTGACCCGGGTTGTCCAGCACCTCGCGCAGCCGGTCGCGGTCCAACTGGCCCTGCCACCGTGCCACCACGAGGGTGCCGACACCGTTGCCGATGACGTTCGTGATCGCCCGCGCCTCGGACATGAACCGGTCGATGCCCACGATCAGCGCGATGCCGACCGCCGGGATCGCGCTGTTGCCCTCGAACGCGCTCAGCGACGCCGCCAGCGTGACCAGGCCCGCGCCCGTCACGCCCGCCGCGCCCTTGCTGGCCAGCAGCATGAACAGCAGCAGCCCGATCTGCGTGCCCAGGCCAACGTCCGTGCCCGTCGCCTGGGCGATGAAGATCGCGCCCATGGTCAGGTAGATGCACGTGCCGTCCAGGTTGAACGAGTAGCCGGTCGGGATCGTCAGGCCCACCACCGACTTGTCCGCGCCCGCCGCCTCCAGCTTCACCAGCATGCGCGGCAGCACCGTCTCCGAAGAGGACGTGCCGAGCACGATCAGCAGCTCGTCCTTGATGTACCGGAGGAACTTGAAGATCGAGAACCCCGCGTACAGCGCCACACCGCCCAGCACCACGAGGATGAACAGCAGGCACGTCGCGTAGAACGAGCCCATCAGCCACGCCAGCTTGCCCAGGATCGAGCCGCCGAACTTGCCGATGGTGTAGGCGATGCCGCCGAACGCGCCGATCGGCGCCGCGTACATGACGATCTTGATGACGCCGAACATCACCTTGGCCGTGGTGTCCAACGCGGACACCACCTTCTCGCCGCGCTTGCCCATGCCCGCCACGGCCACCGCGACCAGGATCGCGATCACCAGCACCTGGATCAGCTGACCGTCGGTGAACGCGCCGAGGAACGACTTCGGCACCAGGCCCAGGATGAAGCCCGTGACGCCGGTCTCGGCGGTCTTCGCGTCGGCCAGCGTCTTCTCCGCCGCGCCGTCGTTGATCGGGATGGACGCGCCGTGGTGGCCCGGCTGGACCAGGTTGACCACGATGAGGCCGATCGCCAGCGCGACCGTCGTCATCGCGGTGAAGTACAGGATGGTCCGCAGGGCCAGGCCGCCCGCCTTGGCGAGGTTGCCGAGGCCCGCGATGCCCACCACGACGGTGCAGAAGATCGTCGGCGCGATGACCACCTTGACCAGCGCGATGAAGAAGTCGGCCATCCACTTCATGCCCGACGCCTGCGCCGGGAACGCGTACCCGACGACCACGCCGAGCACGATCGACACCAGCACCCAGAAGTAGAGGTGCTTGTAGATCGGTTTGCGCTCACGTGCTTGCGCGCTGACCACGTCTCCTCCAAGGGGGACCATTGCCTGCCGGCGGTAGGGGGTTGGTTGGTGATCCTGAGCACAGGCCGCGGACACGACAAGGAGCACGCCGGAAACTTCAGATCCCTCTGACGTAACACTCCGTTCACCCGGTGGCGTGGGGTTAGTCTGCTGTTCGTGCAGGTGTCCCGGCGTTCGGTGCTGCGAGCCGCCCTGGTGGCGGGCGTGCCGGCGTGGCTGTCGGCCTGCACGTCGACCGGCCCGCCCGCTCTCGGCGAACTGGTCCTCGCGACCGGGCCGGACGGTGCGGTGTTCCGCGAGATCGGCGGCGCGCTGGCGGCGGCGCTGGCCGATGAGCTGCCCGCGACCCGGGTCGTCGAGCGCCACACGGGCGCGTCGGTGGAGAACGTCCGCTTGCTGCGCGAGGGTCAGGTCCACCTGGGACTGTCCTCTTTGGACCCGTTGGTGGAGGGCGCTTTGCTCAGCGCCGAGGATCCGGGCGGGATCAGTGCTGTTGGCCGGCTCTACGACAGCTTCATGCAGATCGCCGTGCCCGCCGACTCGCCGCTGCGGACGTTGTCGGACCTGGCCGGGCGGACGGTGTCGTTCGGGCCGTCGGAGTCGGGCACCGAGTTCACCGCGACGCGCCTGCTGTCGTTGCTGGGGATCGAGGTGGACGCGCGCCGGATGGCACACGCCGACGCGGCCGAGGAGCTGACCACCGGTTCGCTGGACGCGGTCCTGGCGTTGACCGGCATCCCGACCCCGGCGATCGCCGACACGCTCGACGCGTTCCCGCTGCGCTTGCTGGACCTGCCCGCGGAGGCCGAGAAACTGGCCGAGGCCTACCCGGGCCCGTACGTGCCTGCCACCATCCCGGCCACCACCTACGGCAACCTGGGCCCGTGCCACACGTTCGCCGTGCCGAACCTGCTGCTGGCGCGGACGGCGTTGGACGAGGACGTGGTCGAGGTCGTGACGCGGACCGTGTTCACTCAGTCGGCCCGGATCGCCGCGGGCCACTCGGAGGCCAGCCGCATCAACGTGCGCACGGGCATCGCCACGGGCCAGGTCCCACTGCACAAGGGCGCCGAACGCTGGTTCCGAGCCACCAAGCGCTGACCAGCCCATCCTTCATCCCCCACCACCTCCACCACCTCCCGCCGATCACCCAATGGTGGGAACCAACCATCAATGGCGAAACTTTCCGCAGACCATTGACGTTGCCGGGATAGAAGGAGGCGGCACCGTCGGCGAGCGCTACGCGACCAGGCAGGCTGATGGCGCAGTCAGACGGTCAGACGGTCAGGAGGAGGGTCGGGTAGGGCGGTCAGGCCGAGGTCCAGCCACCAGGCGGCCACCGGACGCGGGCTCGGCCGCAGCCGGGCGCACCCAGCGACTCGGACGCGGCGGGCTCAGGCGACTCTGGCACCGCAGGCTCTGGCACCGCGGGTTCGGGCACGTGGTGCGTGCGGCGGTCGTGGGGCGCGGCGGGTGCGGAGGTGGCGGACTCGGGCGCGTGGTGGGCGCAGGCGGGCCGCGGGCTCGGGGCGTGGGGCTCGTGGGGCGTGGCGGCGTCGGGCGCGACAGGTGCTCGTGGTGGGCTGAGGCGCGAGGCTGACTGGGGACGGGCGGCGGGCAGGCGGCTTAGACGGGGTTCGCGCGCCTCAGACGGGGGTTCGCGTGCCGAGGCGGATGACGGCGTCCAGGCCGTGCGGTTCGGCCGGCAGCAAGGTCAGTTCGCCGCCGGCCGACGCGATCAGCTCGGCGCAGATGGCGAGGCCCAGGCCGGTGCCAGGGATGTTCTGGTGGCGTGGCGCGCGCCAGAAACGGCTCAGGGCGGCGGCTCGCTCCTCGTCCGACAGGCCCGTGCCGTCGTCGGTCACGTGCAGTTCCACGTGGTCGTCCGAGGTTCGCCCCCAGACCTTCACCCGGGTGCCGCCGGAGAGGCGGATCGCGTTGCCGACGAGTTCGTCCAGCACGCTGCCCAGGCCGCCGGGTGGTTCCAGGGCGCGCAAACCGGGCGGGACGGTCACCTCCAGGCGCATCCCGCCCGCCAGGGCGCGCCAGCCGGGGACGTGCGTGGCCAGCAGGTTGTCCACGTCGACCGGTTCGGCGGCGGAGGCGCTGTCGAGGCGCGTGGCGGCCAGGAGGGTGTCCAGGACGCGGCCCATTTCCTCGGCCTCGTCCACGGCGATGCGTTGCGCCTCGCGGCCCGCGTCGTCGGTGACGTGGGGTCCCAGGTTGTCCACGGCCAGGCGGAGGCTCGCCAGCGGGTTGCGGAGTTGGTGGGAGGCGTCCGCCACGAACGCGCGTTGCCTGCGCAGGGCCCGGCCGACCACGTCGACCATCGCGTTGAAGCTCGCGGCCAGTCTGCGCAGCTCAGGGGGCCCGCCGAGTTCGTCCGCACGGGCGTCCAGCCGGCCACCCGCGACGGCGGCGGTGGCCTCGTCCAGTCTGCGGACCGGGCGGAGGACCCAGCGCGACATCGGCCACGCGACCGCCACCACGCCCAGCATGGGCACCAGGCCGATCAAGGCCAGCACACCCCACTGGCGGAGGATCGCGGACCTGAGGCCGTCGGTCGGGGAGATCGTCACCACGGCGGCCACCACTTCGCTGTCCCGGCCCACCGGCTCGACCACGACGAGGTTCACGCGTTCCCACGGCCACACCGACTGGTCGGTTTCGCCGCGGTATCCGCCGAAGGCCGCCTGCAACCCCACCTCGACGTGCGGGTCGTCCAAGGCGAACGGGCGGCGTGACGATTCCAGCACCGTGCCGTCGGTGCCGACGAGGGCGGCCGAGATGCCGTAGAGCTGGTCGTAGCGGACGAGTTCCTCGCGCAACGCGGTCAGCCGGTCCGACGCCAGGGCGTTCTCCGCCAACGACGCGAACCGGCTCGCGTCACCCAGGCGGTCGAGGTAGGTCTCCTGGCTCTCGCGCTGCACGACGGCGAACGCGAGCGGCACGCCGAGGGCCGCGACCAGGGCGACCAGCAGCGGCACGATGAGGACCAGCAAGCGGCGCAGCACGCGGAGGCAACCTCCCGGGGGTGACGTGCGTCATGTTGTCCGCGGGCTGTTCCGGCCCGACGAAGGGGGAATGAGCATGCTACGCAAGGTTGCGTTGTTACTCGCGGCGATGACCGCGTTCGCGGTGGTGGCGCCGGTGACGGCGTCCGCGGCGCCGACCGCCTGCACGCCGGTCGACTGGGGGTCGGGGCCGAAGTACGCGTCCCAGACCACGACCGGGCTGCTGGCGAACATCCGGGCCGGTCAGCAGGAGTGCTACGACCGGCTGGTGTTCGACTTCACCGGCGGCGAGAACGACGGCTACACGGTGCAGTACGTGCCCGAGGTGACCCACGAGGGTTCGGGCAAGCCGGTGCCGCTGCGCGGTGCCGGCAAGCTCCAGATCACGGTGAACTCGCCGTCGTACGACCAGGACGGCAACCCGACCTACACGTACCCGAACGGGTCCGAGCTGGTGGACGTCACGGGTTACCAGACGTTCCGGCAGGTCGCGTGGGCCGGGTCGTTCGAGGGGCAGACGACGGTGGGCCTGGGTGTGCGCGCCCTGCTGCCGTTCCGGGTGTTCACGCTCCCCGGCCGGGTCGTGGTGGACGTCGCCCACGTGTGGTGATCAGCGGTCCGGGGTGTTGGCCGCCACCCGGTAGCCCACACCCCGGATTGTCTCGATGCGCAACGCGTCGCCGAGCTTGCCGCGCAGGGCGGCGATGTGGGTGTCCAGCGTGCGTGACGGCGCCTCCCAGTGCGCCTGCCACACCTGGTCCACGATCAGGTTGCGGCTGACGACGGTGCCCGCGCGGCCGACGAGCAGCGCGAGCAGGTCGAACTCCTTGCGGGTCAACGGCACCGGTTCGCCGTTGATCCTGGCTTCACGGCCGGCCGGGTCCAGGGTGAGCGGGCCGAGCGTGATCTCGTGCTCGCGGGCGGCGGCACGGGCCGCGCGGGTGCGGCGGAGCACGGCCTCGATGCGGGCCAGCAGCTCGGCGGTGCCGAACGGCTTCACCACGTAGTCGTCCGCGCCCAGGCGCAGGCCGAGCACCCGTTCCCGCTCCTCGCCGCGCGCGGTGACGGTGATGATCGCGGTGCCGGTGCGGTGGCGCAGTTCGCGCAGCACGTCGAGGCCGTCGCCGTCGGGCAGGCCGAGGTCGAGCAGCACGACGTCCGCCGGCGGTGCGGTCAGCGCCGCGGCGGCCGTGCCGACCCGGTGGACTTCGTAGCCCGCGTGCCGGAGCGCGGTGAGCAGCCCGCGTGCCACCCGGTCGTCATCTTCGACGACGAGGATGCGCACGGCGGCCTACTGCTCCGGCTTGTCGCCGGTGTCCGCGGGCTTCTCGGGCGCGGTCTTCGTGTCGGGGACGGTCGTCGTCTCCTCGGCGTCCGCCGGCTTGTCCTCGTCCGTGCTCGCGTAGCCGGACTCGGGCGGTTCGGTGGCGGCGGGCTCCTCGCGCACGATGACCTCGCGGTCGCCCTTCTTCCCGGCGAGCACGAAGTAGACGATCGCGCCGAGGAACACCACGGCGGAGGTGATGACGTTGATCCGCACGCCGAACACCTCGGTGGCGTGGTCGGTGCGCATCAGCTCGATCCAGAACCGGCCGGCCGTGTAGCCCGCGACGTACAGCGCGAACACGCGGCCGTGGCCCAGCCGGAACTTCCGGTCGGCCCACACGATGACCAGCGCGACGCCGAGGCACCACAGCAGTTCGTAGAGGAACGTCGGGTGCACGATCTCGATCGGCGTGTGGTCGACCGCCACGCCGCCGAGGTCGTCCTCGAAGCCGGTCTCCGGGTCTTCCCGCTTGTAGATCTCCAGGCCCCACGGCAGCGTGGTGGGACCGCCGTAGAGCTCCTGGTTGAAGTAGTTGCCGAGGCGGCCGACGGCTTGCGCGGCGACGATGCCGGGCGCGAGCGCGTCCGCCATCGCGGGCAGCGGGATGCCCTTGCGCCGGCACGCGATCCACGCGCCCACACCACCGAGGGCGATGGCGCCCCAGATGCCGAGGCCGCCGTTCCAGATGGCCAGGGCTGTGAGCGGGTTCTTACCCTCCCCGAAGTACTTGTCGTAGTCCGTCGCCACGTGGTAAAGCCGCCCGCCGACCAGGCCGAACGGGACCGCGAAGACGGCGATGTCGGTGACCTCGCCCTTCAGCCCGCCGCGGGCCACCCAGCGGCGTTCACCCCACCAGATGGCCAGGATGATGCCGAGGATGATGCACAGCGCATAGGCGCGGAGCGGGATCGGTCCCAGTTGCCACACGCCCTGGTCGGGGCTGGGGATCGTCGCGAGGTAAGTCGTCACCACGGCCACCACCGTAGTGGGTGCGCCCGTTCGTCCTACCGCGACAGCTCGATTGTTACCGGGAAGGGTCGTTCGAGCTTCAAAAACCCACCCTCGCTGCGCGCGGTCTCCACGTACTCGACACCGTCGAGCTCGAACAGGGTCGCGACCGGGTCACCACCCTTCGGGTCGACGACCAGGTAGAACGGCACCCCGGCCTCGGCGTAGAGCTGCTTCTTCAGGGTGAGGTCCTGCACGCGAGTGCTGGGTGAGAGCACCTCGACCGTGAGCAGTAGCTCCTCGACCGGCAGCAGCAGTCCTTTTCGCCCGCGCACGACGACTGCGACGTCCGGGATCAGCATCCGGCCGCCGGACAACCCGACGTTGAGACCGGGAAACACCTCGTGGTCGGCGGGGCAGGCCATCCGGAGACCGGCGTACACATCGCCGATGAAGCGCTGGTGGTCGAGGTTGCCGAGAGGGCTCACGAGCAGCGCCCCGTCGACGAGTTCGACCCGCTGCGACCGGTCTTCGGGCAGTGCGAGGACTTCGTCGAGTGTCCACGGCCCGTCGTGGTGCACCCACGAGGTGCGACGTTCGAAGTCTTGTTCGTGGTCCGCCGGCAGAGCCATGCGTCATCACCTCCGGGGGCAGCCCGACGCACGCCAGTGTCGCACGTCGGGTCGTGGATGAGCTTGATCACGAGCCCAGGATGCCGACGCGCACCGACGATTTCGAGCCCTCGAAGCCGCCGAACGGTCTAGTTCACTCGAACGTGCGTGCTAAACGGCCGCCGGCGCTTGGCGCACCCCGTTGGCCAAGTCCGTCGTCAACGCCGCCACGGTGTCGTCCCGCACGGCCGACACGAACGCCGAGCCCACGATGACCCCGTCCGCGAACGCCGCCAGCTCCGCCGCCTGAGCGCCGTTGCGCACGCCCAACCCGACGCCGATCGGCATGTCGGTGTGCTCACGCACCCGCTTGACCAGCGCCGGAGCCGCCGACGACACCACGTCGCGCGCACCCGTCACGCCCATCACCGACGTCGCGTACAGGAACCCCCGCGACGACCGCGCGGTCAGGTCGATGCGCTCCTCCGTCGACGACGGGGCGACCAGGAAGATCCGGTCCAGGTCGTGCGCGTCCGTCGCCTCGATCCACGCAGCGCCCTCGTCCGGCACGAGGTCGGGCGTGATGACACCCAGCCCGCCCGCCGCCGCCAGGTCGCGCGCGAACCGGTCCACCCCGTACGCCAGCACCGGGTTCCAGTACGTCATCACGACCGCGCGCCCACCGGCCTCCGCGACCGACTCCACCACGCCGAACAGGTCCCGCACCCGGAACCCGCCGCGCAACGCCTGCTCGGCCGCGCGCTGGATGGTGACGCCGTCCATCACCGGGTCGGAGAACGGCAGGCCGACCTCCACCAGGTCGCACCCGGCCGACACCATCGTCCGCAGCACGTCCTTCGAGCCCTCGAGCGTGGGGTACCCGGCGGGCAGGTACCCGATCAGGGCCGCCCGCGCCTCCGCCCGACAAGCCGAGAAAACCGGTTCAAGCCTGCTCACGACTCCACCCCCAGCCCGAACCACTTGATCGCGGTGTCCATGTCCTTGTCGCCGCGCCCGGACAGGTTGACCAGGATCAACCCCTCCGGCCCCAGCTCACGGCCCAGCACCAGGGCGCCGGCCAGGGCGTGCGCCGACTCGACCGCCGGGATGATGCCCTCCTCCCGCGACAGCAGCGCGAACGCCTCCATCGCCTGGGCGTCGGTCACCGGCCGGTACTCGGCCCGGCCGCTGTCCTTCAGGAACGCGTGCTCGGGCCCGACGCCGGGGTAGTCCAGGCCGGCCGAGATGGAGTGCGCCTCGGCGATCTGCCCGTCGGAGTCCTGCAGCACGTACGACATGGCGCCGTGCAGCGATCCGGGCGTGCCCGCGGTGAGCGTGGCGCCGTGCCGGGAGGTCTCGATGCCGTCGCCGCCGGGCTCCAGGCCGACCAGCCGCACGGACGGGTCGTCGATGAAGCCGTGGAAGATGCCGATGGCGTTCGACCCGCCGCCGACGCACGCGGCCACCACGTCGGGCAGCCGACCGGCCTTCGCCAGGATCTGCTCGCGCGCCTCGATGCCGATGATCCGGTGGAAGTCGCGCACGAGCACCGGGAACGGGTGCGGCCCGGCGGCGGTGCCGAGCAGGTAGTGCGTGTCGTCGACGTTGGCGACCCAGTCGCGCAGCGCCTCGTTGATGGCGTCCTTCAGCGTGCGCGAGCCGGTCTTCACCGGGATCACCTTCGCGCCGAGCAGCCGCATCCGGGCCACGTTGAGCGCCTGCCGCTCGGTGTCGACCTCGCCCATGTAGACGACGCAGTCCAGGCCCATCAGGGCGCAGGCGGTGGCCGTGGCCACGCCGTGCTGGCCCGCGCCGGTCTCGGCGATGACCCGCTTCTTGCCCATCCGCTTGGTGAGCAGCGCCTGGCCCAGCACGTTGTTGATCTTGTGCGAGCCGGTGTGGTTGAGGTCCTCGCGCTTGAGGAACACCCGCGCGCCGCCCGCGTGGGCGGCGAACTTGGGCGCCTCGGTGAGCAGCGACGGCCGCCCGGCGAAGTCGCGCAGCAGCCGGGCGAACTCGTCGAGGAACTCGGGGTCGACCCGCGCCTTCTCGTAGAACGCGGCGAGCTCGTCCACCGCGGCGATGAGCGCTTCCGGCATGAACCGGCCGCCCCACGGCCCGAAGTGGCCCCGCTCGTCCGGGTCGTGGGGTGTCGGAGCCAACTGGCCGCGCGCCATGCGCTCTCCTCCTACGGGGGTCTTACCGGCTGGGCCGGGGACACGCCGGGTGCGACCCCGCCGTCACCAGCTTGTTCACCGCGACCTTGGGGTCGCCGCTCGTCACCAGGCTCTCGCCGACCAGCACCGCGTCGGCGCCCGCGCCCGCGTACGCCATCAGGTCGCCCGGCCCGGACACACCGGACTCGGCGATCTTGATGACGTCGAAGGGCAGGCCGGGCGCGATCCGCCCGAACACGTCCTTGTCCACTTCCAGGGTGTGCAGGTTGCGCGCGTTCACGCCGATGACGCTCGCACCGGCCTCCAGCGCGCGGTCGGCCTCCTCGGCCGTGTGCACCTCGACCAGGGCCGTCATGCCCAGCGACTCCACCCGGTCGAGCAGGGACACCAGCGCGTTCTGCTCCAACGCCGCCACGATCAGCAGCACGAGGTCCGCGCCGTGCAGGCGTGCCTCGTGCACCTGGTACGGGCTGACGATGAAGTCCTTGCGCAACAGGGGCACGCCCACCGCCGCGCGCACCGCGTCGAAGTCCTCCAGCGACCCGCCGAACCGGCGCCGCTCGGTCAGCACGCTGATCGCCCGCGCGCCGCCCAGCTCGTACTGCACGGCGAGGTCCGCGGGCTCCGGGATGTCGGCCAGCTGCCCCTTGGACGGGCTGCGCCGCTTGACCTCGGCGATGACGCCGACGCCGGGTCCGCGCAGGATCGACATCACGTCCTGCGGCGGCGGCACCTTCGTCGCCTTCTCCCTGAGCACGTCGAAGGGCAGTGCCGCCTCGCGCTCGGCGAGGTCCTCGCGGACGCCTTCGATGATCGACTCGAGCACGGTCATCCGCGCACCTCGCTCGACTCCGTCAGACCTTCCGGTTCAGTCGCAAGCTCCCGCACGTCATGCTCCCCTTCCCGCCACGAGGATGCTAACCCCGCAGCGAACCCCGTCCGGCCACCGGGGTGGCACCGTTCGCGCAGTTGACCAGCACCCTTGCGAACCGACGTGCGCAAACGTGCGGAGCCGGCGCGTCAGCCGGTCGTCAGCGCGACGTCAGTCCCGGTCCGTGGGATCGTCGCCGCGCTCCAGCGCGTTCCACAGGTCCCGCTCGGGATCGGCGGTCCGCTTGGCCGCGCCGGGCGTCTGGTAACCGCCGCCCAAGCGGGGCATGGCCGAACCGCGCACGACGAGCAGCACACCCGCCGCGACCGCGAGCGCCGCGCCGAGGAGCACGAGGCCGCGACCGGTCACAGGCCCGTCGGCGTCCACTCCTTGGAACGCCGCCGCCGCGCCCGCGAGCAGCACCACGACGCCGAGCACCCGCCGCACCCAGCCGCTCAACGCCACCACGGCGGCGATGGCGGCCAGGCACAGCAACGCCAACGGGGTCAGCGCGGGCACGACGTCGCCGCCGCTTCGGTCCGCCGAAGCGTCCCAGGACATGGCGGACGCGCCCCACAACGCCACCGCGCCGAGCAGCAGCAGCGCCACCACGATCCACAGTGGACGCCTGCCGGGCCGGGCGCCGGACGTCTCAGACACGGGCCGGGTCCACCGCCGGGGCCATGGTCTGCGCGGTCGCGATCGCCGAGAGCACCGCGCCCGCCTTGTTCAGGCACTCGTTGTCCTCGGCGACGGGGTCGGAGTCGGCCACGATGCCGCCGCCGGCCTGCACGTACGCCACGCCGTCGCGCACCAGGGCGGTGCGGATGGCGATCGCGGTGTCCGCGTCGCCCGCGAAGTCCAGGTAGCCGACGACGCCGCCGTACAGGCCGCGCCGGGTGGGCTCCAGCTCCTCGATCAGCTCCATCGCGCGCGGCTTGGGCGCGCCGGAGAGGGTGCCCGCCGGGAAGCACGCCGCGACCGCGTCGAACGCCGTCCTGCCCTCGGCCAACTCGCCGCTGACGGTGGACACGATGTGCATGACGTGGCTGTACCGCTCGACCTTGAAGAAGTCGACCACGGTCACCGAGCCCGGCTTGCACACCCGGCCCAGGTCGTTGCGGCCCAGGTCGACGAGCATCAGGTGCTCGGCGCGTTCCTTGTGGTCGGCCAGCAGGTCCTTCTCCAGCAGGGCGTCTTCCTCCTCGTCGACGCCCCTCCACCGGGTGCCCGCGATCGGGTGAGTGGTGGCCTTGCCGTCGCGCACGGTCACCAACGACTCCGGGCTGCAGCCGACGATGTCGAAGTCGTCCAGCCGCAGCAGGTACATGTACGGGCTGGGGTTGGACGTGCGCAGCACGCGGTAGATGTCGAGCGGGTCGGCGGTGGTGCGCATCTCGAACCGCTGCGACAGCACGACCTGGAACGCCTCGCCCGCCCGGATGGCCTCCTTGGCCTGCTCCACGACGGCGTAGTGCTCCTGCTGCGAGCGGCGGCGCACGAACTCCGGCTTGGGCCGGGCGAACACCGCGACCGTCGGCGGCGCGGGGCTCTGCAGGTCCTGCGTCATCGCGTCGAGCCTGGTCACCGCGTCGTCGTACGCCGCGTCGACGCGTGCCGGCGAGTCGTCCCAGTTGATGGCGTTCGCGATGAGCGTGACGGTGCCCTCGTGGTGGTCGAGCGCGGCCAGGTCGGTGGCCAGCAGCATCACCAGCTCCGGCACCTTCAGGTCGTCCTCGGCCAACGACGGCAGCCGCTCCAGCCGCCGCACGGCGTCGTAGCCGATGTAGCCGACCATCCCGCCGGTCAACGGCGGCAGGCCGGGCAGCGGGTCCGTGCGCAGCACCTCGATGGTCTCGCGCAGCGCCACCAGCGGGTCGCCGCCCTCGGGCAGGCCCACCGGGTGGGGGCCGAGCCAGAACGCCTCGCCGCCGGTCGCGGTCAACGCGCCCGCGCTGCGCGCGCCGACGAACGACCAGCGCGACCAGGAGCGGCCGTTCTCGGCCGACTCGAACAGGAACGTGCCCGGACGGTCCGCCGCGAGCTTGCGGTACAGCCCGACGGGCGTCTCCGCGTCCGCCAGCAGCCGCCGCACCACCGGGATGACCCGCCGTTGGGCGGCGAGCTCGCGGAACTCCTCGCGCGTCGGGCTGACCTCGCCCAGACCCGCACCTGCACCGATGACGCTCACCATGGCCGACATTGTGCCGGTCGGGCATATACGGATGTTCGGCCGGGCTCTATTTCAACGCGTGTTGAAAAACTGGGCGGCTTGCCGCATGATGATGGCGTGAACCCCGGCTCGGACCAAACCGAACCCAAGCGCCGCGGCCGACGGGCGGGCGGCGAGGACACCAAGGCCGCGCTGCTGGACGCCGCGCGCGAGGTGTTCGTCGAACGCGGCTACGAGGGCGCCACCGTCCGGTCCATCGCCGCGCGGGCCGGCGTGGACGCCGCGATGGTGAACCACTGGTTCGGCAGCAAGGAAGCCCTGTTCGCGAAGGCCGTGCTCCAGGTGCCGGTCGACCTCAACGTGCTGATCGAACGCATCCTCGACGGTCCGGACGAGGAGACCGGCGAACGGATCGTGCGCAACTTCATCGGCATCTGGGACCCCATCGGCGGCGGCCAGTTCGCCGCGATGGTGCGCAGCGTGACGGCGCACAGCCAGGTCGCCGAGGTGCTGCGCGGCTTCTTCGTGCAGACCCTGATCAAGCGGGTCGTCATGCACCTGGACGTCTCGGACGCCGAGCTGCGCGCGACGCTGGTCGCCAGCCAGATCTTCGGCATGGGCATGGTGCGGTACGTGGTGAAGTTCGAGCCGTTCGCCTCGGCCGACGTGGAGACGATGGTCAAGGCCATCGCGCCCAACCTGCAGCGCTACCTGACCGGCGACCTGGGCTGAGCGGCCGGACCAACCCGACCGGACCGAGCCGGCCAGGCCAAGTCGGTCGGCCCTGAGCCGGTCAGTCGGCCGGGCCGAGCAGCACGGTCGCGTCGAAGCAGGTCGCGTCACCGGTGTGGCACGCGCCGCCGACCTGGTCCACGACCAGCAGCAACGTGTCGCCGTCGCAGTCCAGCCGCACCTCGTGCACGTACTGCGTGTGCCCGGACGTCTCGCCCTTCACCCACAGCTGCTGCCGGCTGCGCGAGTAGTACGTGGCGCGACGGGTGGTGAGCGTGCGGTGCAGGGCCTCGTCGTCCATCCACGCCACCATCAACACCTCCCCGGTGCCGCGCCGCTGCGCCACGGCGCACACCAGGCCGTCGGCGGTGCGCTTGAGCCGTGAGGCGATGGACGGGTCGAGCGCGCTGGTCAACGCTGTCCTCCGAGGAAGTGGATCCGGGCGGGCTTGGTGTTGAGCATCACCACGGCGAAGATGTGCGCGGCGGACAGCAGGCCGGACACCACGCGGATCCACACCGGCCCCTGGTTGAGCACCGCGAGCAGGTGGATCAACGCGACCAGGCCGAAGACGAACGCCGCCGTCAGCCGGGCCGGGCGCAGGCGCGCCAGCAGGCCGCCCACCGACAGCAGCCCCAGCACGGCGACGATCACCGGGAACTTGATCCAGCTCGAGTCGTTCTCGACCTGCCACTGAACCAGGCCCATGAGCACGAACGCCAGGGCGCCCGCCGTGCCGATCAGGGTCGCGAGGAACACCTCGGTCGGCGCGTTGCGCGGGTTCAGCATCAGCGCACCTCCACGCCCGCGTCGCGCAGGCCCTGCTTCACGTCGCCGATGCGCAGCGTGCCGAAGTGGAACACGCTGGCCGCGAGCACGGCGTCCGCGCCCTCCGCCACGGCGGGCGGGAAGTGCTCGACCGAGCCCGCGCCGCCGCTGGCGATCAACGGCACGTCGACGACCTCGCGGGTGAGCCGGATCAGCTCCAGGTCGAACCCGGCCTTGGTGCCGTCGGCGTCCATGGAGTTCAGCAGGATCTCGCCGACGCCCAGCTCCTGGCCGCGCGCCGCCCACTCGACCGCGTCGATGCCGGTGCCCTTGCGGCCGCCGTGCGTGGTGACCTCGAACCCCGACGGGGTGGGCCGCTCGCCCTCCGGCACGCGGCGCGCGTCCACCGACAGCACGATGCACTGGGCGCCGAACCGGCGGGACAGCTCGCCGAGCAGCTCGGGCCGGGCGATCGCGGCCGTGTTCACGCTCACCTTGTCCGCGCCCGCGCGCAGCAGCTTGTCCACGTCGTCCGCGCTGCGCACGCCGCCGCCCACGGTCAGCGGGATGAACACCTGCTCCGCCGTGCGCCTGACCACGTCGAACGTGGTCTCGCGGTCGCTGGACGACGCAGTCACGTCGAGGAACGTCAGCTCGTCCGCGCCCTCCGCGTCGTAGGCCCGCGCCAGCTCGACCGGGTCGCCCGCGTCGACGAGGTTGGTGAAGTTCACACCCTTCACGACCCTGCCCCGGTCGACGTCCAGGCAGGGGATCACGCGCACCGCGACTGACATGGCCAAAAGCCTACGTGGACGCCCTGAGCGGCCCGCTCCGGCGTGCCTGAGCGTTCAACTCAGGGCTCCTGAACGTAGGACACACGCGACCTGAACGTAGGACTCACGCGTGCTGAACTTGGGACGTGCGCGACCCGAACGTGGGATTCGCGGCGTCTGGTGGGCGACGTGGCGGCCAAAGTGTGGTTCACTTGTGGAGGTCGCAAGTTTTGTGTTCGTGTCACCACGCTCGCGAAACATTGTTTGAGCGTGTGATTCCTCAGGGTCAGCGTTTGGACCGGCCCCAGCGGGTGCGTTCGCCCCGTTGGTAGCTGTATGAGGAGTTAAAGATGGCGCAGGGCACCGTGAAGTGGTTCAACTCGGAGAAGGGCTTCGGCTTCATCTCCCCCGAGGATGGCGGCGCGGACGTGTTCGTCCACTACTCGGAGATCCAGAGCGGCGGCTACCGCAGCCTGGAAGAGAACCAGCGGGTGAGCTTCGATGTCGGCCAGGGCGCCAAGGGCCCCCAGGCGACGAACGTGACGGTCATCTGACCTAGCGTTGCTCGTGAAGAGCCCCGTTCCCCTCGTGGGAGCGGGGCTCTTCCGCGTGTTCTCCGGCTAACGTTGCCGCCATGGACCTCGCAGCCGTCAAGTACCTGTTGTTGACCACCTTCCGCAAGGACGGCACCGCCGTGCCCACACCCGTCTGGGTCGCGGGCGGCGACGGCACGCTGTACGCGTGGTCCGCCGCCCAAGCGGGCAAGGTGAAGCGCATCCGCCGCAGCGGCGACGTCCTCGTCGGGCCGTGCGACCTGCGCGGCAAGCCCACCGGCGAGCAGGTCCCGGCCACCGCGCGGCTGCTCGACGGGCCCGGCACCGACCGGGTGCAGGCCCTCATCGCGAAGAAGTACGGCGTGGTGGGCAAGCTCTCAGTGCTCGGCAGCCGACTCCGCCGCGGGCGCAACGGCACGATCGGCATCGAGATCAAGACCGCCTAGCGTCAACCCGAAGTTGACGCACCACGCTGCGTCAACCTACAGTTGACGGGTGGTAGCACCGCCGGTCCAGCTCACGGACCTCATCGTCACCGTCGCGGCGGAGCACACCGACGTGCTGGGCAGGCTGGCCGCCGCCGTGCGGCTGAGCGGCCGGCTCGACGAGCTGGGCGACCACCTCATCGGCCACTTCGTCGACGAGGCACGCCGGGCGGGCGCGAGCTGGACCGAGATCGGCGAGAGCCTCGGCGTCACCAAGCAGGCCGCGCAGAAGCGGTTCGTGCCCAAGGAGTCACCGGACCTGAAGCCGAGCTTCGACCGCTACACCGACCGGGCGCGGCGGGTCGTCGTGCTGGCCCGCCACCACGCCCGGTTCAGCGAGCACATCGGCACCGAACACCTCCTGCTCGGCCTGCTCGACGAGTCCGGCGGCCTGGCCGCCAAGACGATCGCCGAGCTGGAAGCGGCGGAGGGCACCACGCGGATGGCGGTGCTCAACGAGCTGGACGGCACGGTCCGGCAGCGGCCCGAGCCGCAGCCGTTCACCACGCACTGCAAGAAGGCGCTGGAACTGGCCGTGCGGGCGTCGCTGCGCCAGGGCCACAGGTTCGTCGGCACCGAGCACCTGCTGCTCGGCCTGCTCGCCGAAGGGGAGGGCACCGCGGCCAAGGCCCTCGAACGCACCGGCGTCACCGAGGCGGCCGCGGAGGCCTACATCGTCCGCGAGATCGAGGACGCGATCAACCGCGCACAGCGGCCAGCGCCTCCGGGAGCGTGAACGCGCCCGCGTAGAGCGCCTTGCCCACGATCGCGCCCTCGACGCCGTCCCGGGACAACGCCGCCAGCGCCACCAGGTCGGCCACGCTCGACACGCCGCCGGACGCGATCACCGGCGCGTCGGTGCGCGCGCACAGCTCGCGCAGCAGGTCCACGTTCGGTCCCTGGAGCGTGCCGTCCTTGCCCACGTCGGTGACCACGTAGCGGGCGCAGCCGTCCCGGTCCAGCCGGTCCAGCACCTCCCACAGGTCGCCGCCGTCCTTCGTCCAGCCGCGCGCGGCCACCCGGTGGCCCTGCTCGGTGATCCGCACGTCCAGGCCAACCGCGATCTTCTCGCCGTGCTCGGCGACGACCTTCGCGCACCACACCGGGTCCTCCAGCGCGGCCGTGCCCAGGTTCACCCGCGCGCAGCCCGTCGCGAGCGCGGCGGCCAGCGACGCGTCGTCGCGGATGCCGCCGGACAGCTCGACCTGCACGTCCAGCTCGCCGACCACGCGGGCCAGCAGCTCGCGGTTGCTGCCGCGGCCGAACGCGGCGTCGAGGTCGACCAGGTGCACCCACTCGGCGCCGTCGCGCTGCCACGCGAGCGCGGCGTCCAGCGGGTCGCCGTAGTTGGTCTCGGTGCCGGCCTCGCCCTGCACGAGCCGAACGGCCAGGCCATCGGCCACGTCAACAGCCGGGAGCAGCGTGAAAGTCACGCGTTCAGCCTAGTTGACGCTCTTGAGCCAGTTCTCCAGCAGGTGCGCGCCCGCGTCGCCGGACTTCTCCGGGTGGAACTGGGTCGCCCACAGCGGCCCGTTCTCCACCGCCGCGACGAACTCGTCGCCGCCGTGCTCGGCCCACGTCACCAGCGGCGCGCGGAGCGTGCCGGACTCCTCCAGCTCCCACTTGCGCACGCCGTAGGAGTGCACGAAGTAGTACCGGGTGTCCGGGTCGAGACCGGCGAACAGTTGGGTGTCCTCGGGCGCGCGAACGGTGTTCCAGCCCATGTGGGGCACGACGGGCGCGTCCAGCCGCTCCACCGTGCCCGGCCACTCGCCGCAGCCCTCGGTGAGCACGCCGTGCTCGATGCCGCGCTCGAACAGGACCTGCATGCCGACGCAGATGCCGAGCACGGGCCGTCCGCCGGCGAGCCGCTGGCCGATGAGCCGGCCGCCCTTGATCGCGTCCAGGCCGGCCATGCACGCGGCGAACGCGCCGACACCGGGCACCACCAGGCCGTCCGCGTCGAGCGCGGCCCGATGGTCGGCGGTCACCTCCACGTCGGCGCCGACGCGCTGGAGCGCGCGCTCGGCGGAGCGGATGTTGCCGAATCCGTAGTCCAGCACGACGACCTTGGGCACCTGACCAGCCTAGTCGCCGCGCCGCCGGTCGTGAGCGTGCGGTCCGCCACGACCCTCAGGCCAACCCGCCTTGGGTGACCGGGACCACCGGCAGGACCGTGTTGATCGGCAGGCCCACCCGGTCCGGCAGGGCGGTCACCCACGTGTCGGCGCGGCCCTCGTCGACCAGGGACCGCACCTCGGCGACGTCGGCGGGCAGTGCCGCGGGCCGCGGTCGGGCGTCCAGCCGCCACCAGCGCAGCAGGCCGACCAGCCGTCGTGCCGAGCCCGTCGAACCCGCCTGCTCGCCGTCGGTCCACACCTCGGCGGTGGGAGACCAGCGCAGCAGCAGCGCCGCCGCGCCGGTCTCCCGGACCTGCTCGGCCAGCCGGAGCGCCGCCGGGAACCCGATCTGCCTGCGCGGCAGCAGCACCGTCCCGGACGCCACCGGGACGAGTGCCGCGGGCCCCGCGGCGGCGCGGTGCAGGTTCAGCTGCAGCTCCGCGGTCGGCGCGGGTGTCCAGATCAGGGTTCTCGGCACGCTCACAGGCAGAGATCATGCCGCAGCGGCCGGGTGGCCGAACATCCGACGCACGGCCGCGGCGACGCCGAGCACGTCGAGGTCGTGCGCCGAATCGTGGTCCTCGGCCGTGCCGTAGGCCCGCAGCTCGGAGTCCCGCCGCACGCCGAGCGACCGCAGCCGGTGCGGCACGTCGGCCAGCGCCTCGGCCGCCAGGTGCGCCGACGTGCCCTCCAGGTACGGCTCGACCAGCAGCACGTCGGCCCGGTCCGCCCGGCGCACCGCCGCTTGCAGCCCGGCCGCGTCGAACGGCCGCACGGTGGTCGCGTAGAGCACCGTCACGTCCGCGTCCCGGGTGGCCTCCAGCACGGTGTCGAGCATCGGCCCGACGGCCACCACCACGCCCTGCCTGCCGCGCCGCACCTCGGTGAACCCCTCGACCACCGGGTGCGGCGCCGCGTTCTGCCGCAGCGAGAGCCGGATGTAGACCCGGTCGTCGCGCTCCAGCGCGTCCCGCACGATCGGACCCACCTCGTCCGGGTGGCCCGGCACGCGCACCGTCCAGCCGGGCAGCGTGTCGAACAGCGCCACGTCACCCGGCGCCTGGTGCGTGCGGCCCCACACCGGGTCGTCGTAGGAACCGCCGATGCTGACCAGCACCCCGCCCAGGTCCTGGTGGCCGAAGTCCAGCTTGACCTGCTCGAACGGGCGCTCGACCAGGAACGGCGCGTAGGTGTGCACCACCGGCCGCAGGCCGCTCAACGCCAGCCCCGCGCCCACGCCGACCATGGCCTGCTCGCGGATGCCGACGTTGACCACCCGCTCGTTCGGCGTGAACGCGTCCCGCGAGATCTCCGCCAGCACGACCGCGACCCGCGGGTCGTGCCGCATCACGTCCTCGACGGTGTCCACGAACACCTCTCGCATCGACGTCATCGCCGCTCCCCCTTGCCGATCTCGGCCACCACGACCAGCGGACGGCCGGGGTGGTCCTGCGTGAACGCCTCGTGCAGCGCCTCGTGGTCCCGTCCGTCCACTGTGGACGTCTGCCAGCCCTCGACCTCGAACCGCTTCGCCACCCCGCCGGGCCAGCCGTGCGTGCCGGAAGCGTTGTCCACCACCACGGTCACCAGGCGGTCCAGGCCGAGCCGACCGGCCAGCGCGATCGCCTCGTGGTTGCTGCCCTCGTCCAGCTCCGCGTCGCCGACCAGCACGAACGTCCGCGCTCCCCGGCCCTGCAGGCGCAGGCCGAGCGCGGTGCCGACGGCGATCGGCAGGCCGTGCCCGAGCGAGCCGCTGCTGATCTCGACACCGTTCACCAGCACGCGGTCCGGGTGCTGGCCCAACGGCGAGTCCCACGCGGTCCACGTGTCCAGAGTGGACGGGTCGATGTACCCCTTCGCGGCCAGCACGGCGTAATACGCCATCGGGCCGTGCCCCTTCGACAGCAGGAACCGGTCGCGGTCCGGGTCGTCCACCCGGTCCGGTGACACGTCCAGCACCCGGTCGTAGAGCACCCACAGCACGTCCAGCGTGGACGCCGCCGCCCACTCGTGCTTCTCGTCCCCTGTCATCCGCCGGAACAACGCGGGGATGTCCGCGTAGCCCGACTTGTCCTTGACTGCCATGACTCCACGAAACAACTTCGACTTAGGTCGAGGTCAAGCCATAGGATGGGCACGTGAGCAAGTTGCCGGAGATGTTGACCATCGGTCAGGTGGCCGAACGCAGCGGCGTGCCGCACACCGCGTTGAGGTTCTACGAGGAAAGAGGGCTGATCACCTCCGAGCGCACGGCGGGCAACCAGCGCAGGTACCCGCGGCACGTGCTGCGGCGGCTGGCGTTCATCCGCACCGCGCAGCGGGTCGGGCTGTCGCTGGAGGACGTGCACGACGCGTTGGCGACCCTGCCGGACAACCGCACGCCGACCAAGACCGACTGGAGCAGGCTGTCGGCGAGCTGGCAGGTGGAGCTGGACGCCCGGATCGACGCGCTGCGGCGGCTGCGCGACCGGCTGACGTCGTGCATCGGGTGCGGGTGCCTGTCGCTGCGCAGCTGCTCCCTGCACAACTTCGACGACGAGCAGGCCGCCGACGGGCCCGGCGCGCCCAAGCTCAAGCCCGCCCTCGAAGGCGGCACGTGAAACCCGGTTGTGCCCGCGTGCTGCACTGGAAGTCGTGCAAGAGAAGAAGCAGATGGTCCGCTTGTCGAAGCGGATGTCCAAGGTCCTGCGCCACGAGCCGGAGCGGGTCGGGCTGACGCTCGACGCGGCCGGATGGGTGGACCTGGACGATTTCGTGCGCGCCCTGGGCGTGAGTCGGGCGCAGGTGCTGGAGGTGGTGGCGGACAACGACAAGCAGCGGTTCGCGATCGAGGACGGGCGCATCCGGGCCAACCAGGGGCACACCGTGGAGGTGTCGTTGGACCTGCCCGTCACCGAGCCGCCCGCCGAGCTGTACCACGGGACGGTGGGCCGGTCCCTGCCCGACATCTTCCGGTACGGGCTGCAGCCGATGGCGCGGCACGACGTGCACCTGTCCGCGACCGTGGAGACGGCCGTCCGGGTCGGGTCACGCCGGGGCAAGCCGGTGGTGCTGGTCGTCGACGCCGCGGCCATGGCCGCCGACGGCCACGAGTTCCGGGTGAGCGCCAACGGCGTGTGGCTGGCGGCCGCCGTGCCGCCTAACTACCTGAGAGAACACGTCTCGTGAGCCAGTCGAGGCCCGCGACCACCTCGTCCGGGCCGAGGCCGCGCACCTGTCTTTGGTACTGGTAGACCTCGGGGGCCAACGGCGCCATCAAGGCGTCCACCACGGCCGCCGGTGCGCCGTCCACGAGCGAGGCCACGTGCCGCCGCCAGAAGCCGTAGGCGCCCGCCCGGAACCGCGCCCGGCCCGTCTCCGCGCCGAGCACCAGGTGCAGGTGCCGTTCCAGCAGGCCGACCATGGTCCGGTAGAACGCGGCCAGCCGTTCGTCGGGCGACGCGCCCGGGCCCAGCGGCGGAGGGCCGGTGAGGATGCGGTCCTGGATCTCGGACTCGTGCTCGTCCAGCAGCGCCTGCGCGATGGACGTCGTGTCCGGATAACGCCGGTAGAGCGTCGCCCGGCCCACGCCCGCGGCCCGCGCGATGTCCTCCATCGTCACGCCGACCGCCCCGCCGGCGGCGGCGAACACCTCTTCCGCCGCGGCGAGCACGCGGGCCCGGTTGCGGGCGGCGTCAGCCCGTTCCCGAGGGCGACCGACGGTGATGGCGGCCTCAGCCGGTGACGACATGTGACCAACCATACGCAGACAGCCAAACCACCCGCGCCCGCCGTCCCGAACGTTCAACTCACGCGTTCCGAACGTAGGACTCTCGCGTTCTGAACGTAGGACACGCGCGACCTGAGTGTTCGACACGCGCGACGTGAAGGTTCGACACGCGCGCGTGTCCTACGTTCGGAACGCGCGTGTCCTACGTTCGGAACAGGTGAGTTGAACGCTCAGGCTCACAGGAGCCAGGTGATGGCGGCGCCCACGGCGACGACGGTCAGGACCAGCAGGACGATCGCCAGGCCCCGGGCCGTCTTCCACGTGCTGTAGACGCCGCCGCCCAGGAAGCCGGCCAGGGCGATCAGGCCGATGACCACGTATTCCTTCGGCATCTAGAGGACGCCCTTGGTCGACGGCACGCCGCCCACCCGCGGGTCCGGCTCGACGGCCGCCCGCAGCGCCCGCGCGATCGCCTTGAACTGCGCCTCGGCGATGTGGTGCGGGTCGCGCCCGTACTCCACCCGCACGTGCAGCGCGATGCCCGCGTGGAACGCCAGCGAGTCGAACACGTGCCGGTTCAGCACGAACGGGTAGTTCCCGCCGATGGTGAAGGTGTTGAACTGCTCCGGCTCGCCCACGTGCACGCAGTACGGCCGCCCCGACACGTCCACCGCCGCGTGCGCCAGCGTCTCGTCCATCGGGATCCACGCGTCGCCGAACCGGCGGATGCCCGCCTTGTCCCCCAACGCCTCCCGCAACGCCTGCCCGAGCACGATCGCCACGTCCTCCACGGTGTGGTGCGCGTCGATCTCCACGTCGCCGGTCGCCCGGACGACCAGGTCCAACGACCCGTGCACGCCCAGCGCGGTCAGCATGTGGTCGTAGAACGGCACGCCCGTGCTGATCTCGACCTGCCCGGTCCCGTCGAGGTCCACCTCGACGTGCACCGACGATTCCCTGGTGGTCCGCTCCACCTTGCCGACCCGGCTCACCGGCCAACCTCCTTGCTCGCCGCGAGGAACGCGTCGTTCTCCTCCGGAGTACCGACCGTCACCCGCAGATGTCCGACGATGCCGACGTCCCTGATCAGCACACCGCGTTCCAAATACGACCGCCACGTGGCGTGCGCGTCCTCGAACCACCCGAACAGCACGAAGTTCGCGTCGCTCGGCACCACCGAGAAGCCCAGGCCCGACAGCGAGTCCATCACCCGGTCGCGCTCGGCCGCCAGCTTGGCCACCGAGCCGAGCGTCTCCGCCGCGTGCCGCAACGACGCCCGCGCCGCCGCCTGCGTCAACGCCGACAGGTGGTACGGCAGCCGCACCAGCTGCAACGCGTCCACGACGGCGGGCGCGGCGGCGAGGTAGCCCAGCCGGCCGCCGGCGAAGGCGAACGCCTTGCTCATGGTCCGGCTGACGATCAGCTTCGCGGGGTAGTCGTCCAGCAGCTCGACCGCGCTGCGCCGCGACGAGAACTCCGCGTACGCCTCGTCCACCACGACCATGCCGGGCGCGGACTCGATCAGCACGCGCAGGTCGTCCACCGGCAGGCTCTGCCCGGTCGGGTTGTTCGGGCTGGTCACGAACACCACGTCGGGCGCGCGTTCGGCGACGATCTCGGCCGCCCGCGCCACGTCCAACGAGAAGTCGGCGCGGCGGGGCGTCGGCGCCCACTCCGTGCGGGTGCCCGCGGCGATGATCGGGTGCATCGAGTACGACGGCTCGAAGCCCAGCGCCGACCGGCCCGGCCCGCCGAACGCCTGGAGGATCTGCTGCAGCACCTCGTTCGACCCGTTCGCGGCCCACAGGTTCGCCGAGGTCAGCGGCACGCCCGTGGACGACGCCAGGTAGGCGGCCAGGTCCTCGCGCAACGCCACCGCGTCCCGGTCCGGGTAGCGGTGCAGCTCGCCGGCGATGGCCGCGACCTCCCGCACCACGTCCTGCACCAGGGCGGGCGTGGGCGGGTACGGGTTCTCGTTCGTGTTCAGCCGCACGGGCACGTCCAGCTGAGGCGCGCCGTACGGCGTACGTCCGCGCAGGTCGTCGCGCAGAGGCAGGTCGGTGAGTTCGACCCGGGACCCGATCGGCTTCACCGGCTGAACCTCGCCGTGACGGCCTGGCCGTGCGCGGGCAGGTCCTCGGCGTTCGCCAGCGCCACGACGTGCGGCGCGACCTCGCGCAACGCGTCCTCGCTGTAGTCGACCACGTGGATGCCGCGCAGGAACGTCTGCACCGACAGCCCCGACGAGTGCCGCGCGCACCCGGCGGTGGGCAGCACGTGGTTGGAGCCCGCGCAGTAGTCGCCCAGCGACACCGGCGAGTGCGGCCCGACGAAGATCGCGCCGGCCGCGCGCACGCGTGCGGCGACCTCGCGGGCGTCGGCCGTCTGGATCTCCAGGTGCTCGGCGGCGTACACGTCCACCACCCGCAGCCCGTCGTCGAGCGTGGCCACCAGCACGGTGCCGGACTGCTTGCCCTGCAACGCCGTGCGCACGCGTTCGCGGTGCTTGGTCGCGCCGGTCTGGCGCTCCAGCTCCCCGTCCACGGCGTCCGCCAGCTCCGGCGACGTGGTAACCAGCACGCTCGCGGCCAGCGGGTCGTGCTCGGCCTGGCTGATCAGGTCGGCGGCCACGTGCACCGGGTCGGCCGTGTCGTCGGCCAGGATCAGGATCTCGGTCGGCCCGGCCTCGGAGTCGATGCCGATGAGGCCGCGCAGCAGCCGCTTGGCCGCGGTCAGGTAGATGTTGCCGGGACCGGTCACCAGGTCGACCGGCTCAAGTGCCTGCCCGTCGGTGTCCGTGCCGCCGTACGCGAGCAGCGCGACGGCGAGCGCGCCGCCCACGGCCCACACCTCGGTCACGCCGAGGAGCGCCGCGGCGGCCAGGATCGCCGGGTGCGGCAGGCCGCCGAACTCCGCCTGCGGCGGCGAGCACACCACCAGCGACTCGACGCCCGCGATCTGCGCCGGCACCACGTTCATGACCACGGTGGACGGGTAGACGGCCAGGCCGCCGGGCGCGTACAGGCCTACCCGGGACACCGGCACCCAGCGCTCGGTCACCGTGCCGCCGGGCACCACCTGGGTGGTCGTGTCGACGCGGCGCTGGTCGGCGTGCACCTTGCGGACCCGCGCGATGGACTCCTCCAACGCCGCGCGCACGGCCGGGTCCAGCTCGGACAGCGCGCGCTCCAGCTCGGACGCGGGCACGCGGATCGACGACGGGCGCACCTTGTCGAACTTCTCGCCGTGCTCCAGCACGGCCTCGACGCCGCGTTCGCGCACGTCGTCCACGAGCGGGCGGACCTGATGCAGCACCGCGTCCACGTCGACCTCGGCGCGCGGCAGCGCGGCACGCAGTTCGGCGGGTGACGGGACACGACCTCGCAGGTCGATGCGGCTGAGCATGCCCTCAAGAGTAAGGCGTCGCCAATTCCGTCAACTGTCAGCCTGGGTCCTGAGTGGTGAACCCGACAAACGGGGGCTACCTCTATCCGTGACCGGGGGGCCACGCTGCGTGTGCACCCCTGTGGGTGTTCCGCATCTCCGTCGCAAACCCTGCTGATGATGGAGGCTTGATGTTCACCAAGCGGCGCGGCCTTGTGGCCGCCGCGCTGGTCGCGAGCGTGACCCTGGTGCTCCCCGCGCACCCCGGGTCGGCGCAACCGGCGACCGCGCAAACCCCCGAGCGGACCGTGTTCGAGGTCACCGCGACCTCGCCCGAGGCGCGGACCAAGGTCGCCCGGACCGGGGTCGACGTCCTCGGGCAGAACGGCGACACGCTCACCGTGATCGCCGAACCCCGCCAGCAGTGGCTGCTGCGCGCCACCGGTCTGCCGATGAAGAACGCCGGTGACGCGGACGCCCAGCTCGCGGGCCTGGGCAAGGCGGAGTTCGCCGACCCCCAGCTCGGCGCGCAGGACTTCCCGTCCGGCTACACCGGCTACCACAACTACGCCGAGATGGTCGCCGAGCTGAACCAGACCGTCCGGGACCACCCGAACCTCGTCACGCTGCGCAGCATCGGCAAGTCGTACCAGAACCGCGACCTGTGGATGATCAAGATCAGCGACAACCCGGCGTCCGACGAGTCCGAGCCCGAGGTGCTGTTCACCTGCAACCAGCACGCCCGTGAGCACCTGACCGTGGAGATGTGCCTGCACATCATCAAGCGGTACACGGACAACTACGCGTCCAACGCGGCCGTCAAGGGCGCGGTCGACAGCCGGGAGATCTGGGTCATCCCCAGCGTCAACCCGGACGGCGCCGAGTACGACATCGCGACCGGCTCGTTCCGGGCGTGGCGCAAGAACCGGCAGCCGAACTCCACCTCCACCGGCACCGACCCGAACCGCAACTGGGGCCACCAGTGGGGCTGCTGCGGCGGTTCCAGCGGCAGCGGGTCGAGCGAGACCTACCGCGGCCCGTCGGCGTTCTCCGCGCCGGAGACCGCCCGGGTCCGCGACTTCGTCGGCACGCGCGTGGTCGGCGGTGTGCAGCAGATCAAGTCGCACATCGACTGGCACACGTTCTCGGAGCTGATCCTCTGGCCGTACGGCTACACCTACAACGACACCGCCGCCGGCCTGGACGCCACCCAGGCCAACGTGTTCCAGACCATGGGCAGGCGGATGGCCTCGTTGAACGGCTACACGCCGCAGCAGGCCAGCGACCTCTACATCACCGACGGCAGCGTCGACGACTGGATGTGGGCCGCCCACGGCATCTGGAGCTACACGTTCGAGATGTACCCCAGGTCCGCGAGCGGCACCAGCGGCTTCTACCCGCGTGACACGGTGATCGCCGCGCAGACCTCGCGCAACGACACCGCGGTGCAGCTGTTCCTCGACTACTCCGACTGCGTCCCGCGCATCACCGGGCGCACCTGCTGACGGCCTCCACGGCCTGATCGACCTGCGCGGGCTCGACGAAGTAGTGGGGTGACGCCCTCACCACCTCGGCGAGCCCGCGCCGGGTCATGTCCAGCAGCGTCGACGACGCCCAGCTGACGGTGACCGTGACGCCCTCGCGGGCCAGCCGGTCGCGCACGTCGACCGCCGACACGCCGTCCACGGTGAACGTGACGATGCCCGCCTTGCGCACGCCCGGGTCGCGGACCGTCACGCCCGGCAGCGCGCCCAGCCCGTCCCGCAGCCGCCGCGCGCGTTCGCCGACCTCGCGTTCGATCACGTCCACGCCCTTGGCCAGCGCGTACCGCGCCGCCGCGATGAACCCGAGCCGGGCGGCGACGCTCGTCTCCCAGATCTCGTGGACCCGCGCGTCGTCCCGCAGCCGGATGTCGTCCGGCCCGACCCACTCGGCGCTGTGCAGGTCGACCAGCCGGGGGTGCAGGCGCTCGGCGGCCTCGCGGCGCACGACCAGCACACCGGTGCCGCGCGGGCCGCGCAGCCACTTGCGGCCGGTGCCCGCGATCAGGTCCACGCCCAGGTCGTCGGCGCGCACCGGCAGCTGACCGATCGACTGGCACGCGTCCAGCAGCACCAGCGCGCCCACCTCGTGCGCCGCGTCGGCGACCTCGCGCGCCGGGTTGACCAGCCCGCTGTTGGTCGGCACGTGCACCAGCGAGACCAGCTTCACCCGCTCGTCCAGCATGTCCTTCAACGCGTCCACGTCGATCTGCCCGAACGAGTCCGACGGCACCGCCTCCGCGACCGCGCCGACCTCCCGCGCCCGGCGCAGGATCGGGATCGCCGTGCCCGCGTACTCGGCCTCGCTGAACAGCACCCGGTCGCCGGCGGCCAGCGGCACGGCGTCGAACGCGGTCAGCCACGACCGGGTCGCGCTCTCGGTGAACGCGACCTCGTCCGGCGACGCGCCGAGCAGCTCGGCGAACACCCCGTACCCGGCCTCCAGGTCGTCCGCGCGCTCCTGCGCGGCGACGTACCCGCCGACCTCCACCTCGCGCCGCAGGTGGCCGATCACCTCGTCCAGCACCTCACGCGGTGGGAGGGAGGAACCGGCCGAGTCGAGGAAGATCGTCACTGCGTCCCCTTGGGTTCGTGGAATCCGCCACTATCGCCACCAGGATGCAACAGACGAAGGCCTAGCGGGGCGTCCATTTCTCCAGGTTCCACCACGGGCCCCACGACAGGGCGCCGTGCGCGTGCGGGTCCACGACCTCCTGGTAGCCGTTCCAGTTCTCCCGCACCACGTACGTGTGGCGCACCGACGCCAGCACCACCATGCCCGGCGAGGCCACGTACGCGCGCTGGAACTGCTTGTACGCCGCCGCGCGCTGCGCCGGGTCCAGCAGCGACCGCCCGGCGTCCAGCGCGGCGTCGACCTGCGGGTTCGAGTAGCCCCACGGGTTGGGGGTGTGCAGCGGCTGGTAGGTCATCAGGTCAGGGTCGAACGGGGTGCCACCGCCGTGCAGCAGCGCGTCCACGCCCAGCCTCGGCGTGAGGGCCTCCCAGCTCAGCCCGGCCAGCTGCACGTCGAGGCCGACCGCCTTGGCGTCCGCGGCGAACGCGGTGGCCAGGTCGGCGCGCACCACGTCGCCGATCGGGTACATCAGGGTGAACCGGGCGGCCACGCCGTCGCGCGCCCGCACGCCGTCCGCGCCGCGCACCCAGCCCGCCTGGTCCAGCAGCAGCTCGGCCAGCGCCTTGTCGTAGGCGAACCGGGCGCCGGTCTCCACGAACTCCGGCAGCGTGTCCGGCACCGGCGTGCTCACCACCGCGCCGTGGCCGCCGAGCAGGTTGTCCACCATGCCCTTGCGGTTGACCGCGTGGTTCAACGCCATCCGGATGGCGCTGTCACCCGTCACGGCGCCACCCGGCAGCGTGACGGCACGCAGGTCGGCGCTGCGGTGCGTGATCAGCCTCATGCCGTTGGCGTTGCTGAACGACGCGGCCAGCCGGGGCGGCAGCGCCGTGCCGTCGAACTCGCCCGCCTGCATCCGCTGGGCACGCGTGTTGTCGTCCGGCACGAACACCACGGTCAGCTTGCGGACCTTGGGCTCGCCGCCGAAGTAGGACGCGTTGGCCTCCAGCACCATCCGGTCGCCCTTGCGCCACTCCACCAGCTTGTACGGGCCCGTGCCGACGGGTCGCACGTCGCGCAGCGGCCCGCCGAGCGCCTCGCTGGGCAGGATGCCGAGCACCAGCGTGTGCGGGAACGCCGCCCACGGCCTGGCCAGCGTGAACCGGACCGTTCGGGGGTCCAGCTGCTCCACCCCGGCCAGCTCCGCGAACGCGGCCCGCTCGGTCGAGCCGGACGCCGGGTCGAGCAGCGCCCGGTAGGTCGCCACCACGTCCTCGGGCCCGAACGACGTGCCGTCGGTGAACTTCACGTCCTCGCGCAGCGCCACGGTCCAGCTCAGCCCGTCCGCGGCGGGTGTCGGGGCGTCCACCGCGAGCTGGGGCCGCACCGAGCCGTCCGCGCGGTGCTCCACCAGCCCGTCGTACAGCTTGGACACGCCCTCGCGGCCGTAGCCGAGCAGCGGGTTCAGCGTGGTCGGCTCCATCGGGTCGGCGAGCACGAGAGCGCTGTTGTCCGACGTGCCCTCGGCGCTCGGTGTCGTCGTGCCCGTGCACCCCGCAGCGGCGAGGAGGGCTGCGACGACGAGCACGGGGAGGAGGGAGCGCACGAGACCCGACACTACCTAGAGTGGGCCGCATGCGTGTCGCCCTCTGCCAGATCACCTCGTCCAGCGACCCGGCGGCCAACCTCGACCTGGTGCGCGCGGAAACCGCGCGCGCGGCGGCGGGCGGGGCGCGCGTGGTGGTGTTCCCGGAGGCCACGATGTGCCGGTTCGGCGTGCCCCTCGGCCCGGTGGCCGAGCCGTTGGACGGCCCGTGGGCGGGCGCCGTGCGGGACATCGCCGACGAGCACGGCGTGGTCGTCGTGGCGGGCATGTTCACGCCCTCGCCCGACGGTCGGGTGACGAACACCCTGCTGGTCACGGGCGGTGGCCACCACGTCGGCTACGACAAGATCCACCTGTTCGACGCGTTCGGGTTCACCGAGTCGCGCACGGTCGCGCCCGGCTCCGCGCCGGTGGCCGTCGAGGTCGACGGGGTCACGTTCGGCCTGGCCACCTGCTACGACGTGCGGTTCCCGGAGCTGTTCCGGGCCTTGGCCGACCGGGGCGCGACGGCCGTGCTGGTGTGCGCGTCGTGGGGCTCGGGGCCGGGCAAGCGCGAGCAGTGGGAGCTGCTGGTGCGCGCGCGTGCGCTGGACTGCACGTCGTGGGTGCTGGCGTGCGGCCAGGCCGATCCCCGGGTCGACCACGGCGGCGCGCCGACGGGTGTCGGCTACAGCACGGTCGCGTCGCCGCTGGGCGAGGTGGTCGAGCAGCTGGCCGGCGAGCCGGGGCTGATCCTGACCGAAGTGGACACCGAGAGTGTCACGCGGGCGAGGGATGCGTTGCCAGTCCTGGCGAATCGCCGACTCTGAATCTCTTTCGGGCGACCTTCCCTAACACGAACGGGTGGCAGCCGAATAGGTGGCCCTTCGAGCCGGGAAGCCCTTTGCGGGACGTAACACGACACGCGAAGGGGACCCGGCCATGATCAACCAGGCCGAAGTGGACCGCCTGTACGACTGCGAAGTGATCGACGAGCACGGTGAGCGCATCGGCACGGTCAAACAGGTGTGGCTCGATGATCGGGACGGGCGGCCGATGTGGGCCTCGGTGCACACCGGCCTGTTCGGTCTCAAGGAGTCGTTCGTGCCGATCCAGGACGCGACCATGGGCAAGGGCGTCGTCACGGTGCCCGTGGAGAAGCAGCAGGTCAAGGACGCGCCGCGGATCGACGTGTCCGACCAGCACATGTCCGACCGGCAGCAGGACGAGCTGTACGAGTACTACGGCATGATCCCGACGCACCGCACCGGCGACCACGACCGGCTGCCGAACCGCGGGCGCACCGAGACCAAGCCCATGCCCGCCGCCGGCCACACGTCCGGGCTGACCCGCGGCGAGATGCGCGGCGGCGGGATGCCCGGTGAGACGCGGCCCGAAGGACGCGGCACCATGCGCGGCCAGACCACCGCCGGTCAGGCCGCCGCGGGACAGCCCGCCACCGGGAAGCGCGGCCGCCACGAGGCGAGCACGGGCGACTCGGTCACCCGCTACGAGGAAGAGCTCGACGTCGGCACCCGCGAGGTCGAGGCCGGGCGGGTGCGCCTGGTCAAGCACACCGTGACCGAGCAGAAGGACATGACGGTGCCGGTGACGCACGAAGAGGTCCGCGTGGTGCGCGAGCCCGCCGAGGGCGCGCCGACCAGCCACGCGTTCACCGACGAGGAGGCCGAGGCCGAGGTCACCCTCCGCCGGCAGGAGCCCGTGGTGGAGAAGAAGACCCGGCCGGTGGAGAAGGTCCGGCTGGACAAGCAGACCGTCACCGAGCAGGAGCGCGTCCACGGTGAGGTCCGCAAGGAACGGGTGGACGTGGAGCGCGACGACCAGATCAAGCGGCGCGACTCCTGAACAGGGCGTGCCCGCGCCTGTGCCCCGGGTGCGGGCGCGTTCCCTCTTCCGTTCGACGACTACCGCAGGTCCAGCCCCAGGTCCAGCGCCGGGGCGGAGTGCGTGAGCCCGCCGACGGCCAGGTAGTCCACGCCCGTCTCGGCGTAGGCCCTGGCCACGTCCAGCGTGAGCCCGCCGGACGCCTCCAGCGCGACACCGCCCGCCCGCCGCACCGCCTCCGCGCACTCGGCGGCGGTGAAGTTGTCCAGCAGCACGAGTTCCGCGCCCTCGGCGACGGCCTCGTCCAACTGGTCGAGCGAGTCGACCTCGACCTCGCACGGCAGGTGCGGCGCGTGGGCGCGCACGGCGGCCAACGCCGCCCGCACCGAGCCCGCGGCCCGCACGTGGTTGTCCTTGATCAGCACCGCGTCGCCGAGGCCGAGCCGGTGGTTGACGCCGCCGCCGCAGCGCACCGCGTACTTCTCCAGCAGCCGCAGCCCCGGCAGGGTCTTGCGGGAGTCGCGCACGCGCGCCTTGGTGCCGGCGACCTCGTCCACCCAGGCGGCGGTCAGCGTGGCCACGCCGGACAGGTGGCACAGCAGGTTCAACGCGGTGCGCTCGGCGGTGAGCAGGCCGCGCACCGGGCCCCGCAGCACCAGCGCGGGCTCGCCCGGCACGGCCTTGTCGCCGTCCCGCCGCTCCTCCAGCACTTCCACGTCCGTGACCTGTCGGAACACCTCCAGCGCCACCGGGATGCCCGCGAGCACCCCGGCCGCGCGCGGCGTCAGCTCCGCCACGGCCACCGCGTCCGCGGGCACGGTCGCCTCGGTCGTCGCGTCCGCGCCGTACCGCAGGTCCTCCTCCAACGCCGTCGCGATCACGCGCCGCACGTCGTCCGGATCGAGCCCGATGCTCGACCCCGCAAGCAGGTCTTCGGTGCTCATGCCACTCCCCTCGCCACCACCGGATCGGCCAGCACCGGCTGACCGGACGGGTTGAGCCGGACCACCTGGCTCCGCTGCCACCGCGCGTCGTCCCGCTCGGTGAAGTCGGTCCGCACGTGGCAGCCGCGCGACTCCTCGCGCTCCGCCGCCGCCGCGATCAACGCCCGCGCCGCCACGGTGAGCGCCGCGTCCTCGACCAGTTGCCTGCCGTCCAACTTGCGGTCCACAGTGGACAGGTCGAGCACCGACCCGACCACGGCCAGGCCCTCGGCGTCACGGCCGATCGCCGCGTACCGGGACATGACGCGCTGCAACGAGTCCCGGTCGGCCACCGGCGCCGTCGGCAGCTCCACCGCGGCCGACGCCGACGGCTTGGCCAGCACGCCGAGCGCCAGGTCCGCCGCGACCGCCTCGGCCGCCCGCGTGCCGACGACCAGGCCTTCGAGCAGGCTGTTGGACGCCAGCCGGTTCGCGCCGTGCAGGCCCGTGCGGGCCACCTCGCCCGCCGCGTACAGGCCGGTCACGCCCGTTCGTCCGTCCACAGCGGACACCACGCCGCCGCACGCGAAGTGCGCCGCGGGCGCCACCGGGATGGGCTCGCCCGCCGGGTCGACCCCCGCCGCGAGGCAGGCCGCGTGCACGGTCGGGAACCGGCGCGCGAAGTCGGAGATGCCCGTGGCGTCGAGGAACACGTGGTCGTCCACGCCGCCGGGAGCGCCCGCCATGTGCCGGGTGATCGCCGCGGCCACCACGTCACGCGGTGCCAGGTCCTCCAGCGGGTGCACGCCGCGCATGACCCGCGCGCCGGTCGCGTCGACCAGCACCGCGCCCTCGCCGCGCACCGCCTCCGTGACCAGCGGGCAGCGGCCACGCGCGCCACGCCCGGTGTAGAGCACGGTCGGGTGGAACTGGACGAACTCGACGTCCGCCGCGAGCGCGCCCGCACGCAGCGCCAGCGCCAGGCCGTCGCCGGTGGCCACCTCCGGGTTGGACGTGGCCTGGTAGAGCTGGCCGAGGCCGCCGCTGGCCAGCAGCACGGCGGGCGCGCTGAGCACGCCGGGCACCCCGTTGCCGTCCAGCACCAGCAGGCCGCACACCTGGCCGAGCGGCGTGCGCACCGCGTCCACCGCGACGTGCTGCTCCAGCACCGGCACCCGCCCGTCGGACGCCGCCGCCAGCAACGCGCGCTCCACCTCCGCGCCGGTCGCGTCACCGCCCGCGTGCACCACCCGGAACGCGCTGTGCCCGCCCTCCCGCGTGCGGGCCAGCCCACCGGTCGGCGCGGCGTCGAACACCGCGCCCCGCTCGCGCAACCGCGCCACCGCGGCCGGGCCACCGGCGATGATCGCCTCGACCGCGGCCTCGTCGCACAGCCCGGCGCCGGCGACCAGCGTGTCGCGCACGTGCGCGTCGACCGTGTCGCCCTCGTCGTGCTCGCCGGGCAGCACGACGGCCACGCCGCCCTGCGCCCACCGGGTGTTGCCGTCCTCGCCTGCCGCCTTCGTCACGACCAGGACCCGGAGCCCCAGCTCACGCGCGCGCAGCGCCGCCGTCAGACCGGCCACCCCCGTGCCGACGACCAGCAGGTCGGCGCGGGCCTCCCACCGAGGTGTAGTCACTCGCCGCCGCCGGGCTGCCCGATCTCGATCATGCGCTGCACCGCGCCCTGGGCGCGGCGGGCCGTCTCCAGGTCCACGTGCACCTCGTCCTTGTTCTCCCGCAGGCCCCGCAGCAGGGCGGCCGGGGTGATCATCTTCATGTACCGGCACGACGCCCGGTCGTTCACCGCCCGGAAGTCGATCTCCGGCGCGGCCTTGCGCAGCTGGTGCAGCATGCCGATCTCGGTCGCCACCAGCACCGACTTCGCGCTGGTCCGCCGCGCGGCGGTGATCATGTCGCCGGTCGAGAGGATCTTCACCTTCTCCGCCGGGACGGTGCCCTCGCCCGCGAGGTAGAGCGCCGACGTGGCGCAGCCGCACTCCGGGTGGATGAACAGGTCGGCGTCCGGGTTCGCCGCCGCGCGCTCGGCCAGCTCCGGGCCGTTGATGCCCGCGTGGACGTGGCACTCGCCCGCCCAGATGTGCAGGTTCTCCCGGCCCGTCTCGCGCTTGACGTGCGCGCCGAGGAACTGGTCCGGCAGGAACAGCACCTCCCGGTCGGCCGGGATCGACTTCACCACGTCCACCGCGTTCGACGACGTGCAGCAGATGTCGGTCTCCGCCTTCACCTCGGCGGTGGTGTTGACGTAGGAGACGACGACCGCGCCGGGGTGCTCGGCCTTCCACTCGCGCAGCTGCTCGCCGGTGATCGAGTCGGCCAGCGAGCAGCCCGCCCGCTCGTCCGGGATCAGCACGGTCTTGTGCGGCGCGAGGATCTTGGCCGTCTCGGCCATGAAGTGCACGCCGCAGAACACGATGGTGGACGCGTCGCTCGCGGCCGCGATGCGGCTGAGCGCCAGCGAGTCACCGGTGTGGTGGGCGATGTCCTGGATCTCGGGCAGCTGGTAGTTGTGCGCCAGGATGACCGCGTCCCGCTCGCGCGCCAGCTCCAGCACCTCGTCCCGCCATGCGGCGTCCGGCGCGATCCCGTCGTAGGCGCCGTCCGAGGTTCGCTCCACGTAGGCGGTAGCGACCATGGGTTCCTCCCTTGAGCCAGGTTTTCGCCTAACGGTCGAAAACGTGGCCGATAGTATCAGCCGAGTGGGTCTAGCGGGACATGAGGTGCTGGCCGCGGTGCTCCAGGTGAGAGCCGGATCACTCCAGGTCATGCTGTGGGAGCGCGCTCGGGAACCGCACGCTCACCGCTGGTCACTGCCCGGTGGCGGACTCGGCGACGACGAGGACGTCGAGGCCTCGATCCGCCGTCAGCTGGCCGAAAAAGTCGACGTGCGACAGTTGTCACACGTCGAGCAGCTGGCCGTGTTCAGCAACCCCGCGCGGGTGCCCGGGCCGCGGGTGGTGGCGACCGCGTTCCTCGGCCTGGTGCCGTCGCACATCGACCCGCTGGTGCCGTCGGACACGGCCTGGCACCCGGTGGACGCGCTGCCCGCGACCGCGTTCGACCACGAGGCGATCTGCCGCCGTGCCCGCAGCCGGCTCGCGTCGAAGCTGTCGTACACGAACCTGGGCTTCGCGCTGGCGCCACCGGAGTTCACCATCTCCGCGTTGCGCTCGCTGTACTCGGCGGCCCTCGGGTACAAGGTGTCGGCGACCAACCTGCAACGCGTGCTGTCACGGCGGGGCCTGCTGGAGCCGACCGGAGGGACCGTGCAGCCGGGGCCGTCCGGTGGCAGGCCGGCGGCGCTGTTCCGGTTCGTGTCGGGGGAAATGCGGATCACGGACCCGTTCGCCGTGCTGAGGCCGCCGTCCGCCCGTAGCTTGGGTCCGTGACGACGACGCTCCCGCTGTTCCCGCTGGGCACCGTGCTGCTGCCCGGGGCGTCGCTGCCGTTGCACGTCTTCGAGCCGCGGTACCGGCAGCTGACCGTGGACCTGGTGACGGGCGCGGTGCCGGAGCGGACGTTCGGCGTGGTGTCGATCAAGCAGGGGTGGGAGGTCGGCGCGGAGAACGTCGAGGCGTTGTCCGACATCGGGTGCACGGCGGTGCTGGGCGAGGCGCGGCGGCTGCCGGACGGCCGGTACGACCTGACCACGAAGGGCGGTCGGCGGTTCCGGCTGCTGGACGTGGACGAGGACAGCGCGCCGTACCTGGTCGCGTCGGTGCAGTGGGTGCCGGACACCGCGGCGCCGCCGGAGGTCGAGGCCGTGCTGCCGCTGCTGGCGGAGAGCGCGCGGGCGGCGCACGGGCGGTACCGGCAGGCCGCGTACCAGAGCGTGGGCCGGCGGCCACCCGGTCCGGACACCGCGTTGGCCGACCTGGCGTACGCGTTGGCGGGCGACTGCCTGCTGACGCTGGAGGACCGGCAGCGGCTGCTGGAGGAGACGTCACCCGCCCGGCGGCTGCGGATGGTGCGGAAAGTGCTGCACCGCGAGGCGGGCATTCTCGACGCGTTGAGCGCCGTGCCCGCGCCGTTGTCGGAATTGGGCCACCTGCCTCATCGCAACTGACCGGCCACGCGGGCGGTGTAACATACCGCGAATGAACGCCATGCGTGCGCTGCTCGGGCTCGACCTCCCGTTGATCGCGGTGAGCTTCGCAGACGACGACAGTGCGCAGGCGGCGGCGGAAGCGCGTTCCCTCGGGGTCGACGTGGCCGAATTGCGCATCGACCGGTTCTCGCGAACCGATGTCGGGCACGTTCTCGAGCAGGTGCGCGCGTTCGAGGGGCTGCCCGTTCTGGCGACCGTGCGCTCGGCGGCGGAGGGCGGCGGGTGGAACGGCGGCGAGGCGGCGCGACTGGAGCTGTTCCGCGAGGTCGCACCCCTGGTGGACGCCGTGGACGTCGAGCTGTCGTCGAGTGAGGTCGTGGCGGACGTGATCGCCGCCGCGCACGCTCACGACGCGCTGGCGATCGTCTCGTTCCACGATTTCGACCGCACTCCCGACATCGGCGAACTCGACGCTGTCGTCCGTGCGGCGAAAGAGGCCGGTGCGGATATCGTGAAGATTTCCACGATGGCGAGGACCGGCGCCGACGTGAAGACTCTTGCGTCATTGTTGGTGAATTCCGGGGACGACCAGGAAATGGTCGTGATCGCCATGGGCGAGATCGGCACCGCGTCCCGGATCTTCTTCCCCGCGCTCGGTTCGCGGTTGACTTACACGTTCATCGGCCACCAGCCCACGTCGGGCCAACTCGATTACGCCGAGACGTCCCGGCTCATCCGGCAGTTCTACCCGGGGTACGACCGGAGGAGCGCGGTCGACGCGTGACCTCCCGCTCCACACCCCCGAGCTGACCGCTCGCCGACCGGGACGCGAGACCGACCTCCACCGAGCGCCCTGATCGGCCCGTGCGCATCTCCCGCCAGCGGGACACCCGCGGGAACAGCCGGTCACGGAGCGTGCGCGGCGGCACGCGTGGAATCGCCTCCCGCACCCGGTCGACCATGCGGGACATAGACGTCCTCGGGCACTTTCGGGCAGGCTTCGAGTCGCGGGCCGCGCGCCACGAAAAGAGCGCGCGACAGTTTCCGCTCGGCTCGACCTCGTCCCGTCGATTCCGGTGGACGAGGCTGCCCTGAATGCCACGCCGGCACACCGCGGTGGCTGTCACGGCGGTTCCGGCGGGCCGGGATCCTGCTGGGGGAATGCATGGCAGATTTCGACACGTTCTTCACCGAGTACCGCCGATGGCTGGTGCGGCAGGCGTACGCGCTCTGCGGCGATCCGCACGAGGCGGAAGACCTGGCGCAGTCGGTGTTCGTCAGGATGTACCGGAGGTGGCACACCGTCGAAAGACCCGAGGAGCTGCGCGGATACCTCAAGCGAGTGCTGAACAGCGTGTTCGTGGACACCCGCAGAAAGGCCGCGGTCAAGCGGGAGGTGTTGGGCCCCGAGCTGCCGGAGGAACCCGCGGGCGACGGGGCCGCCCTGGGCTCCGCGGCGCTGGACGGCCCGGTGTTCCACTCGCTCTGCCGATTGCCGGAACGACAGCGGCAGATCATCTTCCTGCGGTTCTGCGCCGACCTGGACATCGAGGAGACGTCACGGGTGCTCGGCTGCACGCGGGGCACCGTCACCAGTCAGACCAGTCGCGGTTTGTGCAGGCTCCGCCAACTGCTCGGTGACGAGGCGATCGACAACGCCTACTACACCGGTCACCCCTGCTGATCGCACCACCCGTTCGACCGATGATCGGAGCGGTCCCCACGTCATTCAGGCGTGGGGACCTTTCCGCGTTTCGCCGGAATTGCGGTCAGATGATTCTCAAGGAAGTGGCGAGCAACTCGTGCGACAACGCCGGAGCCTGCCGCCGGAACAAAAAATGACAGTTACGCTGAGTAGTCGAAGACGGCTCACGTGGACCGACCCCGAGGCCGGGCGCGCGGGACGACGGCGAGAACCGACCATGGGCGCGCGGCCCACCAGTTGGCGGACGTGTTGATTCGTCCTATTGCTCTCTAGTGGGATTGTTCAACAATCCCCTACCGTGTGGGCCACGGCACACCCTCACGGCTGCGAGGTGACCCACATGAGCACCACGGACATCGACACCACCAAGGAAGGCCAAGGGCCGTTCGCCTGGTTCCACACCCTGGGCCGCAACGGCAAGCGGGCGTTCGTCGGCGCGTTCGGCGGCTTCGGCCTGGACGCCTACGACTTCCAGGTCCTCCCCTTGAGCCTGTTCGCCATCACCGCCTCCTTCGGCCTCACCACGGGCGAAGCGGGCCTGCTCAACACCGTCACCCTGGTCGTCTCCGCCCTCGGCGGCGCGATCGCGGGCATCCTCGCGGACCGCATCGGCCGCGTGCGCACCCTGATGATCACGGTCATCACCTACGCCGTCTTCACCGTCCTGTGCGGCTTCGCCACCAGCTACGAGATGCTGATGGTGTTCCGCGCCCTCCAAGGCCTGGGCTTCGGCGGCGAGTGGGCGGCGGGCGCGATCCTCGTCGCCGAGTACTGCAAGCCGCAGTACCGGGGCCGGACGGTCGCGTTCATCCAGAGCTCGTGGGCCGTCGGCTGGGGCCTGAGCGTCATCGTCTACACCGCCGTGTTCAGCTTCCTGCCGCAGGACGCGGCCTGGCGGGTGCTGTTCTGGACCGGCGCGATCCCCGCGCTCCTGGTCTTCTACGTCCGCCGCAACGTCAAGGACGCGCCGAGGGCCGAGCGAGCGCTCGGGACCAGCCCGGTCAAGGGCAGCTTCAGGGCCGTCTTCCGGGGCAAGCTGGGCCGCACCACGATGTTCGCCGCACTCCTCGCCACCGGCGTCCAGGGCGGCTACTACACGCTGGCCAGCTGGGTGCCGACGTTCCTCAAGACCGAACGCGGCCTCAGCGTGGTCGGCACCGGCGGATACATGGCGCTGCTCATCAGCGGCGCGTTCGCGGGCTACGTCACCGGCGGCTACCTGACCGACCTGCTCGGCCGCAAGCGCACGTTCACCCTGTTCGCCGTGCTCAGCGCGATCCTCATCGTGCTGTTCACCACCATCCCGCCGGGCGCGAACGGCCTGATCCTGCTGGTCACGTTCCCGCTCGGGTTCACCACGTCGGCGATCTTCAGCGGCTTCGGCTCGTTCCTCGCCGAGCTGTACCCGACGGAGCTGCGCGGCACCGGCCAGGGCTTCACCTACAACTTCGGCCGCGCGGTCGGCGCGTTCTTCCCCGCCGTGGTGGGCTTCCTGGCGCAGGGCATGGGCGTCGGCGGCGCGATGATCTTCGGCGCGGTCGCCTACGGCATCGCCGTCGTCGCCCTGCTCGGCCTCCCCGAGACGAAAGGGGTCGAGCTGCGATGACGACGATGACACCGGCACAGGTGCGCCGGGGGCACCAAGGGCCGACGGCCGGGCTCGCGGACGGCTACGCGCAGGCCAACCTCATCGCGGTGCCCGAGGACTGGGCCTACGACGTGCTGCTGTTCACCCAGCGCAACCCCAAGCCGTGCCCGGTCCTCGACGTCACCGACAAGGGCGGCACCACGACGTTCCTCGCGGGCAACGCCGACCTGATGCGCGACGTGCCCCGCTACCGGATCTGGGAGCACGGCGAGCTGGTCGACGAGCCCACCGACGCCTCCGGGCACTGGCGCGACGACCTGGTCGCGTTCCTCATCGGGTGCAGCTTCACGTTCGAGTCCGCGCTCAAGCGGGCGAACGTCCCGCTGCGGCACGTCGAGCAAGGGCGCAACGTGCCGATGTACGTCACCGACCGGGAGTGCCGCCCGGCGGGGCGCCTGCACGGCCCGATGGTGGTGTCGCTGCGCTACATCCCGGCCGACCTGATCGCCGTCGCCACGGAGGTCACCGCCCGGATGCCCGCCGTCCACGGCGCGCCCGTCCACGTCGGCGACCCGGGCGCGCTCGGCATCCACGACCTGGACCGGCCGGACTTCGGCGACCGCACCGAGCCGCACGAGGGCGACGTGCCGGTGTTCTGGGCGTGCGGCGTGACGCCGCAGGCGGCCGTGATGGCGTCGAAACCGCCGTTCGCGATCACCCACGCGCCGGGGCACATGTTCGTCACCGACGTCCCGGACCTGGCCTACCGGCTCTGACCGGGTGCTAGCCGAGCCGGCGACCGAGGTCGTCCAGACCGTTCCACGCGGCCAGGCAGCCGTACGCCAGCGCCGTGCCCAAGGGCCACGCCAGCAAGCCCCACCACGTCTCCAGCACCGGGGCCAAGGCGATCACGTCACCCACCGCGGGCGCGGCGTCGACGGCGTACCGGCTGCCCGCCGAGCCGATGCCGGTCAGCTGCGCCAGGTAGGCCGCCACGACCGCGCCGAGCGTGGCCGCGAGCATCACCACAGGGCCGCGGCGCTCCCGCAGCAGCCACACCGCGATGCCCGTGATCAGCCCGGCGGCCAGCCCGATCAGCACGAACAGCATCAGCCCGTCGAGCCGATGGTAGCTCTCGCCGGTCACCGGGATCAGCGAGCCGTCCTGCTGCGCCACCACGTTCTGCGGCGGCGCGAGCCTCGCCCACAGCCACCCCGCGGGCAGCCCGAACAGCGAGATCACCGACAGCACGGAGAACGCGGGCAGCAGGTCGCGCTTCACCACGACTTGCGGCCGTCGCACCACGTAGTAGTACTCGAACGCCGGCGCGGGTGGCACCCGAACGGGCGTCGCCCGCTCGTCCACCGGTTGCTCCGCCACCCGACGACCTCCCTGCACCCGTGACCAGATGCAGGGCAGGTTACCGCGCGGAGGTGATCTCGCCGTGACGGCTGCACGTGGCCGTCCACCCGGCGGGTGTCACCTGCACGACCATCCGGCGCGCGCACTCCGCGCAGAACCGCGGCGGGTCGATCACGCCCAGCCGCGACGCGCACGCGGAGTGGTCGGCCTCCGCGCTCGCCTTGCCGCAAAAACCGCAGTACGCCACAGCACCCAGCCCACTCGTCACAGGGTCTTGCTCAGTTCCTTGATCGGCATGGACAGCTCGGTCAGCATGTCGAGGTCCTGCTGGGCCGGCCTGCCGAGGTTGGTCAGGTAGTTGCCGACGATGATCGCGTTGACGCCGCCGAGCATGCCCTGCTTGGCGCCGAGGTCGCCGAAGGTCAGCTCACGGCCGCCGGCGAAGCGCAGGATCGTGCGCGGCAGGGCGAGCCGGAACGCGCCGACGGTCCGCAGCGCCTCGGGGCCCTCGACCACCGGGTAGTTCTCGTACGGGGTGCCCGGGTTGGGGATCAGGAAGTTCAGCGGCACCTCGTCGGGCTCCAGCTCCGCGAGCTGCACGGCGAACTCCGCGCGCTGCTCCAGCGTCTCCCCCATGCCGATGATGCCGCCGCAGCAGACCTCCATGCCCGCCGTGCGGATCATCTTCAGCGTGTCCCACCGCTCTTCCCACGAGTGCGTGGTGACCACGTTCGGGAAGTGCGAGCGGGCCGTCTCCAGGTTGTGGTTGTAGCGGTGGACGCCCATGTCCACCAGCTCGTCCACCTGCTCCTGGGTGAGCATGCCGAGCGAGCACGCGATCTGGATGTCGTTGCCGTCCTCGCGGATGGCCTTGATGCCGTCGCGCACCTGCGACAGCAGCCGCTTGTCCGGCCCGCGCACGGCGGCGACGATGCAGAACTCGGACGCGCCGGTCTCGGCCGTCTGCCGGGCCGCCCGCACCAGGCCGGGGATGTCGAGCCACGCCGAGCGCACCGGTGACGGGAACTGGCCGGACTGCGAGCAGAAGTGGCAGTCCTCGGGGCAGCCACCGGTCTTGAGCGACACGATGCCCTCGACCTCGACCTCCGGGCCGCACCAGCGCATCCGCACCGCGTGCGCCAGCTCCAGCAGCTCGGGGATGCGCTCGTCGGGCAGCCGCAGTACTTCGAGCACCTGCTCCTCGGACAGCCCGACGCCCTGCTCCAGCACCTGCTCGCGGGCTACGCCGAGGACATCGACCTGTTCGGGGGCTGCGGTCACAACGACTCCTCGTCAACTCCGGCGGTGGTCCGCCGTGCAGTCTGCCGCACCGGCCGTCGGCCTACCCAGCGATGTGCGTCACTGGTTCGGTGCAGCCGGGGTCAGCAGGTGTGCGGCGCGGCGAACTTCTCCGGGTCGAACGTGCCGCCGAACCACGGCGACAGGCCTTCCCTGGCCCGCTCCACGAACTCGGACCGCCCGAGCGCCGCCATGCCGTCCGGCAGCACGCCGAGCAGCGGCGCGCCCGCGGCCTCCGGCAGGTCGACCAGGTTGGTGCGGGTGGCCAGGTCGGGTGTGGCGGGCCAGCGGCCCACCACCACGCCGACGGACTCCAGGCCGCGGCGCAGCAGGGCTTCGGCGGTCAGCGCGGTCATGTTCAACGTGCCCAGGCCCGGGTGCGAGACGATGAGCACCGGCGCGTTGAGCGCCCACGCCGCGTCGGCGATGGTCGAGCCCGCGTCGTCGAACCGGACCAGCAGCCCGCCCGCGCCCTCCACCAGCACCAGGTCGTGCGTCTCGTCCAGCGCCACGGCCGCCGAGGCGACCTCGCTGGGGTGCAACGTGGGCCGCCCGGACCGGCGCGCGGCCGTGGCCGGTGCCAGCGGTTCCGGGTATCGGCGCAGCTCACGGGTGGTGACGGAGCCGGCGAGGCGCGCCACCTCGGCCAGGTCGCCCGGCTCGCCGTCGGCGACGCCGGTCTGCGCGGGCTTGAGCACGGCGACCCGCCGACCGTCGGCCGCGGCCAGGGCCGCCAGGGCGGCGACGACCACGGTCTTGCCGACCTCGGTGCCCGTGCCGGTGATCACGAGGACGCTCACGGCCACTCACCCTAGGCCTATACGGAGCGTTGCGGTCCTCCGCGTTCTACAGTCACCGCTATGAGTGAGATCGTTCTCTACGGGGCGAACTGGTGCGGCGACTGCCGGCGGGCCAAGGCATGGCTGCGGGAGCACGAAGTGCCGTTCACCGACATCGACGTCGAGCAGGACGACGCGGCCCGCGACAAGGCCGTCGAGTTCGCCGGCGGGCGCAAGAACATCCCCGTGATCGTGCTGCCCGACGGCCGGGTCCTGGTGGAGCCGACCAACACCGAGCTGGCCGCCGCGGTCGAAGGCTGACGTGGGCAAGAACGGTAGGCGCAAGCAGCGCCAGCGGGATTCTCAGCGTGAGCGGGACGACTCGTCGGTCCGCACCACCACCAAGCCGGCGAAGCAGGCGCGGGAGAAGAACTGGTTCCAGCGGCAGCACGGCGGCGTGCAGACCCTCATCGTCCTGGGTGTCACCGCATCGGTGGTCGGCTTCCACTTCCTGCTGTGGGGTTCGATCTTCCCGGCGCTGGGCGAGGCGGTCGGCCGGATGCCGGTCGTGTCGACCGTGGTCGGCTGGCTGTTCGGCGGCGGCGCGTTCATGGCGTGGGGCGTGGTCGCCATCAACCACGACACCGCGAAGCCGGCGACGAAGAAGCGCCTCCAGGCCGTGGCGTGGGTGTGGTCGGCGGTCGCGGTGGTGCTGTTCCCGAGCGGCTACGCCAACGGCATCCGGCTGCCGGTGGACTTCTGGGCGGGCGTGTACGCGGGCGCGTACGGCACCATCCTCACGCCGGTGGCCCTCGGCGTGGTCGCGCTGGGCTGGTGGCTGCTGGTCAACAAGCTGTTCGGGCACAAGAAGGAGCCGAGCAACCAGGCCGTCGGCTGGATCTGCGTCGCCTACGCGACGCTCCTGCTGATCTGGGGCTCAACCCTCCTGCGCCAGTGACGCCTCGGCCGCCGCCACGACGGCGGCGGCGATCGTCGCCACGTCGTCGTCGGTGCTGATGAACGGCGGCATGGTGTAGATCAGGTCCCGGAACGGCCGCAGCCACACGCCGTGGTCGACGGCCGCGGCGGTGGCGGCGGCCATGTCCACGGGGCGGTCCAGCTGCACCACGCCGATGGCGCCGAGCACCCGGACGTCGCCGGGCGCGTCCGCCAGGCCCGACCGCAGCCCGGCCTCGATCCGCCGCACCGACGACCGCCAGTCCTGCGCCAGCAGCAGGTCGGTCGACGCCAGCGCCACCGCCGAGGCCAGCGGGTTGCCCATGAACGTGGGTCCGTGCGCCAGCACGGGCACCTCGCCCCGCGAGATGCCGTCCGCCACCCGTGACGTGCACAGCGTGGCGGCCATCGACAGGTAACCGCCGGTCAACGCCTTGCCGAGGCACATGATGTCCGGGCTGATCCCGGCGTGGTCGGCGGCGAACAGCTCGCCCGTGCGGCCGAAGCCGGTGGCGATCTCGTCGAAGATCAGCAGCACGTCGTTGGCCAGCGTCAGCTCGCGCAGCACGTGCAGGTAGCGCGGGTCGTGGAAGCGCATCCCGCCCGCGCCCTGCACCACCGGCTCCACGATGACCGCGGCCAGCTCACCGGCGTGCGCCTCGATCAGGTCCGCCAGCTCCTGCACGTACGCGGTCTCCAGGTCGCGCGGCGGCGCGGACGCGAACACCTGGTCCGGCAGCACGCCGCGCCACAGCGCGTGCATCCCGCCCTCCGGGTCGCACACCGCCATCGGCTGGAACGTGTCGCCGTGGTACCCGCGGCGCCACGTGAGCAGCCGCCGCTTCTCCGGCCGCCCCTGCGAGCGCCAGTGCTGCAACGCCATCTTGATGGCGACCTCGACCGACACCGACCCCGAGTCGCACAGGAACACGTGCTGCAACGGCTCGGGCGTGATCTCCACCAGCCGCGCGGACAGCGCCACCGCGGGCTCGTGGGTCAGGCCGCCGAACATGACGTGGCTCATCCGGCCGAGCTGGTCGCGCAGCGCCTCGTCGAGCACGGGGTGCCGGTAGCCGTGGATCGCGGCCCACCACGACGACATGCCGTCGACCAGCTCGCGCCCGTCGTCCAGCCGGAGCCGGACACCCTCGGCCGAGGAGACCACCAGCGGCTCGTGGGTGCCCGGCATCGGGCCGTACGGGTGCCAGACGTGCGCCTGGTCCAGCTTCAGCAGCTCATCGCGCTCCACGAGGCGTCAGGCTAACCGGCAGCGTCTGCAGCCCGCGGATGAGCGTGCCCGCCCGCCACTCCAGCGTGTCCAGCTCGGCCGCCGGGGCGACGTCGAACCGGTCCAGCAGCGTCCCGATCGCGATCTCCCCCTCCATCCGGGCCAGCGGCGCGCCCAGGCAGTAGTGGATGCCGTGCCCGAACGCCAGGTGCCCGGCGGACTGCCGGGTGATGTCGAGCCGGTCCGGGTCCGGGAACCGGGAGGCGTCGCGGTTGCCGCCGGACAGCGACACCACCACCACGCTGTCCTTCGGGATGACGACGTCGCCCAGCGGCACGTCCTCGTTGGTGTAGCGGAACGTGGCTTGGTTGACCGGGCTCTCGAAGCGCAGGAACTCCTCGACCGCGCCGGGCAGCAACGACCGGTCGGCGCGCAGCTTGTCCAACTGCTCCGGGTTGCGCAGCAGGTGGTACACGCCGTTGGTGATCAGGTTCACCGTCGTCTCGTGCCCGGCGACCAGCAGCAGGAACGCCATGGCGATCAGCTCCATGGGGTCGAGCCGGTCGCCGTCCTCGTCGGCCTGCACCAGCGCCGAGAAGAAATCGTCACCGGGCGCGGTCCGCTTGTGCTCGACCAGCTTCGCGAGGTAGCCGGCCATCTGGGCGCCCGCCTGCTGGAGCTGCTCCGGTTCGCCGTTGCCGGCGACCAGGATGTTGGACCACACGCGGAACTCGTCCCGCTCGTCCATCGGCACGTCGAGCATCTCGCAGATCACCGTGATGGGCAGCGGGAACGCCAGCGCGTCCACCAGGTCGACGTCGCCCTTCTCCCCCGCCTCGTCCAGCAGCCGGTCGGTGATCTCCTGGATGCGCGGCCGGAGCTGCTCGACCCGCCGGGCGGTGAACGCCTTGGTGACGAGCTTGCGCAGCCGGGTGTGGTGCGGCGGGTCCATGTTCAGCATGTGCTGCACCAGGGACTCGTCGAACTTGGGAGCGTCGCCCCCTTCGACCCGGTTGAGCTCCATCACCTCCGGGAACCGTTCCCAGTGCTTGCTGAACCTCGGGTCGGCCAGCGCCGACCGAGCCTCCTCGTACCGGGTGACCAGCCACGCCTTCGTGCCGCGCGGCAGCACGATCTGCGTCGCCGCCGCCTGCTCGCGCAGCACGGCGTGGTAGGCGTGCGGATCGGCGAAGTACTCCTCGCCGAGCACGTCGAGACCGGCGATCTTCTCCCCCACAGGGATCCCCTCCTCGTTTGAGTTAACCCTGTTCACTCAAACGATCCGAGGCTTCCTCTTGTCCCCGATTGCGGAGTTTGTCACCCGATCAGCCCAAGCACCCCGGTCCGAGCAGAGCCTTCAAATCGCCCATAAGGGACGGCGTGGGCGTAACCCGGAGCGCGTCGTCCAGTTTCAGCAACGTGTTGCGGCTGCTGTTGATGACCAGGTTCAGGTGCACCTCGGTGGTGCCGGGGTGCGCGGAGAGGACTTCCTTCAGCGACGTCACCAGCTTCGGATCGCAGCGCGAGGCGGCCACCTTCAGCCGCAACGCCTGCGCGCCCAGCTCCGACAGGTCCGGCACGACCAGGTCGTTGGCGATCAGCGAGATCCGGTCCTCCCGCTTGGCCACGCGTGCCTTGACCAGCACGATGGCGTCCTCGGCGACGGACATGCCGTGCACCATGTAGCTCTTGGGGAAGAACAGCACCTCGATGCCGCCGGCGAGGTCCTCGAGCATCGCCGACGCCCACGGCTCGCCGTTCTTGTTCACCCGTCGGGTGACCGTCGCGAGGATGCCGCCCAGCGTGACCTGCGTGCCGTCCGGCACGTCGCCTTCCAGGATGCGCGGGATCGTGGTGTCCGAGTAGGAGCTCAGCACCTGCTCCACGCCGTTGAGCGGGTGGCCGGACACGTACAGGCCCAGCATCTCCCGCTCCAGCGTGAGCTGGTGCTTGGACTCCCAGTGCTCGTCCGGGATCTTGACGTCGAACACGCTCGCGCCGTCGTCACCGGCGCCGTCGCCGAACAGGTCGAACTGGCCCCGCGCCTCTTCCTTCTTGGTCAGCATGATCGCGTCGACCGCCTCGACGTGCACCATGTGCAGGCCCTTGCGCGGGTGGCCGAGCGAGTCGAACGCGCCCGCCTTGATCAGCGATTCGACGACCTTCTTGTTGCACGCCTGGACGTCGACCTTGCGCAGGAAGTCGGAGAAGTCGGCGAACTTCCCCTTCTCCTTGCGGGTCTTGATGATGGCGTCGACCACGTTCGCGCCGACGTTGCGGATCGCGCCGAGGCCGAACCGGATGTCGTTGCCGACCGCGACGAACTCGCGTTCGGACTCGTTGACGTCCGGCGGCAGCACGGTGATGCCCATCCGACGGCACTCGGCCAGGTAGATGGCCGACTTGTCCTTGTTGTCCGAGTTCGTGGTGAGCAGCGCGGCCATGTACTCGCCGGGGTAGTTGGCCTTGAGGTACGCCGTCCAGTACGCGATCAGGCCGTACGCGGCGGAGTGCGCCTTGTTGAACGCGTAGTCCGCGAACGGGACGAGGATGTCCCACAGCGTCTTGATCGCCTCGGGCGAGTAGCCGTTGGCGACCATGCCCGCCTCGAAGCCCTCGTACTCCTTGTCGAGGATCTCCTTCTTCTTCTTGCCCATCGCGCGGCGGAGCAGGTCCGCTTGGGCCAGCGAGTAGCCCGCCACCTTCCGCGCGATCGCCATGACCTGCTCCTGGTACACGATCAGGCCGTACGTCGTGTCCAGGATCTCGGCCAGCGGCTCGCGCAGCTCCTCGTGGATCGGCACGATCTCCTGCTGCTTGTTCTTGCGCAGCGCGTAGTTCGTGTGCGAGTTCGCGCCCATCGGACCCGGCCGGTACAGCGCGATGACGGCCGAGACGTCCTCGAAGTTGTCGGGGCGCATCAGGCGCAGCAGGTCGCGCAGGGCGCCGCCGTCGAGCTGGAACACGCCCAGGGTGTCGCCGCGGCCCAGCAGCTCGTAGGTCTTGCGGTCGTCCAGGGAGACCGTGGTGATGTCCACGTCGCCCTTGCCGTTGAGCGCGATGTTCTTCAGCGCGTCGTCGATCGTGGTCAGGTTGCTCAGGCCGAGGAAGTCCATCTTCAGCAGGCCGAGCGTCTCGCACGTCGGGTAGTCGAACTGGGTGATGATCGACCCGTCCTGCGGGCGCTTCCAGACCGGGATGTGGTCGGTCAGCGGCTCCGCGGACATGATCACCGCGCAGGCGTGCACGCCCGCGTTGCGGATCAGGCCCTCCAGCCCGCGGCCGGTGTCGATGATCTCCTTGACCTGCGGGTCCGTCTCGTACAGCGCGCGCACCTCGGCGGCCTCGGAGTACCGCTTGTGCGCCGGGTCGAACACGCCCGCCAGCGGGATGTCCTTGCCCATCACGGCGGGCGGCATGGCCTTGGAGATGCGGTCGGCCACCGCGTAGCCCGGCTGCCCGTACAGCACGCGGGCGGAGTCCTTGATCGCCGCCTTCGCCTTGATCGTGCCGAACGTGATCACCTGGGCGACCTTGTCGACGCCCCACTTCTCGGTGACGTACCGGATCACGTCGCCGCGCCGGCGCTCGTCGAAGTCGATGTCGATGTCGGGCGGGCTGACGCGGTCGGGGTTCAGGAACCGCTCGAAGATCAGGCCGTGCGCCAGCGGGTCGAGGTCGGTGATGCCCATCGCGTACGCGATCAGCGCGCCCGCGGCCGAACCGCGGCCGGGGCCGACGCGGATGCCGTTCGCCTTGGCCCAGTTGATGAAGTCGGCGACCACCAGGAAGTACGACGGGAAGCCCATCTGCAGGATCACGTCGATCTCGAACTCGACCTGCTTGCGGTGGACCTCGTCGATGCCCTCCGGGAACCGGCGGCGCATGCCCTCCCAGACCTCGTCGCGGAAGTAGTCCGCCTCGGTCTTGCCCTCCGGCGTCGGGTAGCGCGGCATCAGGTTCTGGAAGGCGAACATGCCGGTGGTGTCGACCTTCTCGGCCACCAGCAGGGTGTTGCGGCACCCCTCCTGCCAGGCGTCGGACGAGTCGATCGCGCGCATCTCGTCCGGCGACTTCAGGTAGTAGCCCGTGCCGTCGAACTTGAACCGGCTGGGGTCCTGGAGCGTCTTGCCGGTCTGCACGCAGAGCAGCGCCTCGTGCGCCTCGCGGTCCTCGGCGTAGGTGTAGTGCGAGTCGTTGGTCACCACGAACGGGATGGCGAGCTTCTTGGCGATGTCCATCAGGCCGCCGCGGACCCGGCTCTCGATCTCGATGCCGTGATCCATCAGCTCGACGAAGAAGTTCTCCGCGCCGTAGATGTCGCGCCACTTCGCGGCGGACTCCAGGGCTTCCTTCTCGTGGCCGAGCCGCAGCCTGGTCTGCACCTCGCCGGACGGGCAGCCGGTGGTCGCCATCAGCCCCGCCGAGTGCTCGGCGATCAGCTCGGAGTCCATCCGCGGCCACTTGCCGAGCTGGCCCTCGGTGGAGGCCCGGCTGGCGAGCTTCATCAGGTTGTGCAGGCCCTCGTTCGTCCGGGCCCAGATCGTCTGGTGGGTGTACGCGCCGCTGGCGGAGACGTCGTCGGACTTCTGCCCCGGGTCGCCCCACAGCACGCGCTTCTTGTTGAAGCGGGACTCCGGCGCCAGGTACGCCTCGATGCCGATCACCGGCTTGACGCCCGCGGCGGTCGCCTGCCGGTAGAAGTCGTACGCGCCGTACATGTTGCCGTGGTCGGTGATCGCGGCGGCGGGCATGCCCATCCGCTCGCACTCGGCGAACATGTCCTTCAGCTTCGCCGCGCCGTCGAGCATCGAGTACTCGGTGTGCACGTGGAGGTGCACAAACGAGTCGGACACCCAAACCCCCCTGAAGATCGCAGCGGGCCCGGGACAAAGCGCTCGGGCAGAGACTCGCCCGACCCTATAACGCCGTGCGCGGAACACGAATGGCGGCACGCCGACGTCACCGCGAGCGACGCGCGCCTCCCTCCGCGTGCACCGAGGTGAACGCCACACGCCGTCTGCGGGCCGATGACGCGAAGATCCGCCCAGGCGGGTAGCGTTCGAGGTGTGGTAGCGCCGGACCCCGTCGACGCCCGTCTCCTGGCCATGATCGCCGAGATGGGCCGTGCCGCCGTGCACGAGGTGGCCGCACGGCTGGGCATGGACCCGCGGGAGGCCGCCACCCGGCTGATCACGTTGTCCGGCAGCGGGTTGCCGCTGCTCGTCGGCGTGGAGTGCGACCCGAACGGCATCCGCAAGGCGCTGGCCAACAGCGTGGCGTGGGGCAGCTACTCGGGGCCCGGCGGCCAGGCCGCCCGCGGCACCCCGAGCGGGCCGTACCCACCCGTCCCGGGCACGGTGCACGGCACGCCGTCCGGCTCCTACCCCGGCTACCCCGGCCCGCAGGGTCCGCCGAGCACGCCGTTCCCGGCGCAGCCGCAGACCGGGCCGCAGCCCGCGGCGTCCGGTCCGGTGCGCGTGCCCGAGCCGGTCAGCACCTGGGGCGTGCCCGGCACGTCCGGCTGGGCGCGCGGCGACCAGGCGCCCGCGCCGCGCTCGCGCACCGGCAAGATCGGCAGCACGTTGGAGACCGAGGGCCTGGAGGGCGCCCGGTTCACCATCCAGCTCGTCGAGGTGGTCGACCCGGCGGACTTCCTGTTCACCGCGGCCGGGTACAAGCTGGCCGAGGGCGAACGCGCCGTGGTCGTGCACACGGAGCTGGCGAACATCGGCCAGGTCCCGTACAACGCCCTGCCCGACATGTACCTCGTGCTGATGACCAACAAGGGCGAGACGGTGAGCAAGGCGCCGGTGTCGCTGTCGTCCCGGCCGCCGCACAAGATCGGCGTGCAGCCGGGCGAGACGGCCGGCGGCCACACCGTCTACGTGCTGCCCGAGGACACGGTCATCTTCTCGGTGCGCTGGAGCTCGCGGCCGGAGACGGACCTCAACACCCTGGTCTGGACGATCGACGACTGAGGGTCGTCGCGGTCAGTCCCGGAGGATCGCGGCCACCGCCTCGACCACGACCTGGCGGCGGCGTTCCCGGCTGATGCCGGTGGCGTGCCCGGCCAGCTCCGGGGTCGTCGAGCCCCACAGCGCGGACAGGTGCACGACCACCGCCAGCAGCTCCACCGGCGTGAAGCGGGTCGTGAGCCGGCCCTCGTCCTGCGCCTTCGCGATCGCCGCGAGCTTGTCGTTCGTGCTCGCCACCACCGCCTCGACCGCCGCGTAGCCGGCGCCCTCCAGGCGGTACCACTTCGCGAGCCGTTCCCTGACCGGGTCCTCGGCGAAGCGGTCGAACAGCCTGCCCGCGTACTCCGGCAGGTTCGCCGGGTCGATCGGCGCCTCCCTCAGCGTGTCGCGCGCCAGCTCGCTCAGCACCGCGTCGAACAGGCCGTCCTTGTTGGTGAAGTAGTGGTAGATCTGCGCTTTGTTGCTCTTCGCCGCCGCCGCGATCCGGTCGACGCGGGCGCCCGCGATCCCGTGTTCGGCGAACTCCGCGGTCGCCGCGTCCAGCAGTCGTCGCCGGGTCGCCTCCGCGTCACCAACCATGCCGGCCACGGTACCCGACTAACCGTCTAGTTGACAGCTCGAAGCCGGAGTGCTTACCTGGTGGAGCAGCTAACCAACTAGTCAGTTAGGAACGGGACATGAGCAAGGTCTTCCTCGTCACGGGCAGTTCACGCGGGCTCGGCCGCCGGATCGCCGAGAAGGTGCTGACCGCCGGCCACTCCTTGGTCGCGACCGCGCGCCGGCCCGAGCAGCTGGCCGACCTGGTCGAACGGCACGGCGACCGGGTCCGCGCGGTGGCGCTGGACGTCACCGATCCCCGGGCCGCGCAGGCGGCCGTGGACGCCGCGGTCACGGCGTTCGGCCGGCTCGATGTGGTGGTCAACAACGCCGGCTACGCCAACTCGGGCTCGGTCGAGGACACGCCCGACGACGACTTCCGCGCGCAGGTGGACGCCAACCTGTTCGGCGTCGTCAACGTCACCGCGGCGGCGCTGCCCGTGCTGCGCGAGCAGCGCTCGGGCCACGTCATCCAGGTCTCGTCGGTCGGCGGCCGGGTGGCCACGCCGGGCCTGTCCGCCTACCAGGCGGCCAAGTTCGCGGTCGGCGGCTTCTCGGAGGTGCTCGCGAAGGAGGTCGCGCCGCTGGGCATCAAGGTGACCGTGCTGGAGCCGGGCGGCATGCGGACCGACTGGGCGGGCTCGTCCATGACCGTGCACCCCGTCTCGCCGGCGTACGAGCCGACGGTCGGCGCCGTGAACGCGTTGCGGACCACGCTCATGGAGCGAGCCGCGAGCGACCCGGCGAAGGTGGCGGACGTCGTGCTCCGGGTCGCCGACCTCGACGAGCCGCCGGTCCGCCTGCTGCTGGGCAGCGACGCGGTCCGGTTCGCCGCGCAGGCGGAGCGGACCCGGGCCGAGTCGGACGCGAAGTGGCGGGAGCTGTCGCTGTCCACGGACTACGCCGACCTCACCGACGACAACACCGACCCGCTCGCCACGCTGCGCGGCTGAGGGCCGTGGCCCTGCCCCCGCGCGCTCAGGCCGGGGCGGCAGCGGGTTCGGTGTCCCTGGTGATGCCGATGTCGCCCCTGGTCAGGGTGGCGAACAGGATCACCGCCAGCACCGTCGCGCCCGCCATCACGGTGACCATCGGCAGCACGCTCGCCGACCCGCCCGCGCCGACCAGCGGCGCCATCAGGCCACCCACCATGAACGTGGTCACGCCCAGCACGGCCGACGCGCTGCCCGCCGCCTCCGGGTGCCGCGCCATCGCCAGCGAACCGGCGTTCGGCATGAGCAGGCCAACGCTCATCGTCAGCACGAACAGCGGCGGCAGGAACGTCGCCAGGCCGCCGCCGACGAGCCCGCCGACCAGCAGCCCGACCCCACCGGTGGCCGCGCCCGCCAGCCCGATCTTGAGCAGCGGGCGCGGCATGATCCGGCCGGTCAGCCGGGTGTTGAGCAGGCCGGCCAGGACGATCGCCACCGAGTTCGCGCCGAACACCAGGCTGAACTCCTGCGGGCTCAGCCCGAACACGCCCTGCAGCACGAACGACGCGCCCGCGACGTAGCCGAACAGCGAGCCCAGCGCCAGCGCCGAGGCGAGCGCGTAGCCGACGAACTTGCGGTCGGCCAGCAGCCCGCCGAACACCTTGATCGTGAGCAGCAGGTTCGCCGGACGGCGCTTGTCGCGCGGCAGCGTCTCCGGCAGGCCGACGGCCAGGGCGACCAGCAGCGCCAACCCGATCAGCGCGAGCGCGACGAACGTGCCGCGCCAGCTGGTGAACCGCAGCAACTGGCCGCCCAGCACCGGGGCCACCACCGGCCCCAGGCTGTTGACCAACATCATCAGCGACATGAACCGCGCCATCGCCAGGCCCTCGAACCGGTCGCGCGCCACCGCCATCGCCACCACGAACCCGGCCGCCACGCCGAGCCCTTGCAGCAGCCGCAGGCCGGAGAGCGCCAACGCGCTGGGCGCCAACGCGCAGAACAGCGACATCACGACGTAGCTGCCGATGCCGAACAGCAGCGGCCGACGCCTGCCCCACGAGTCGGAGAGCGGACCCACCAGCAGCTGCCCGACCGACAGGCCGATGATGAACGTGGTCAGCGACAGCTGGATCTGCGACTCGGTCGAGCCGAACTCCTGGGCGATGCCCGGGAACGCGGGCAGGTACGTGTCGATCGACAGCGGACCGAGCAGGCACAGGGTGCCCAGCAGCACGACCAGTCGGGACCTGTTGTCCATCGCCAACCCCCAGAGGCTCGTCTGGCAAAAGCTTCGCAAGCCAAACGATCCGAGGAAAGCGATATGTCCGAGGTCACGCGCGGGGCGCAAGTGTTGCGCCCCGGATGGCTCAATAACCCTCTGCGCGCAGCAGTTCCAGCGCGGCGGACAGGTCGTCGGGGTACTCGCTCGTGAACGAGACCCACTGGCCGTCAGCCGGGTGGTGGAAGCCGAGCGCGCGGGCGTGCAGCCACTGCCGCGTGACGCCGAGCCGCTTGGCCAGCACCGGGTCGGCGCCGTAGGTGATGTCGCCGACGCACGGGTGCCGCAGCGCGGAGAAGTGCACCCGGATCTGGTGCGTGCGGCCGGTTTCCAGGTGCACGTCGAGCAGTGATGCGGCGCGGAACGCCTCCACCACCTCGTAGTGCGTGATGCTGGGCTTGCCGTTGGCCATCACGGCGAACTTGTAGTCGTGCTTGGGGTGCCGGTCGATCGGCGCGTCGATGGTGCCCTTGATCGGGTCCGGGTGGCCCTGCACGAGCGCGTGGTAGAGCTTGTCGACCGTGCGCTCCTTGAACGCGTGCTTCAACGCCGAGTAGGCGTGCTCGCTCTTGGCCACCACCATGACGCCGGTCGTGCCGACGTCCAGCCGGTGCACGACGCCCTGCCGCTCGGCGGCGCCCGACGTGGCGATCCGGATGCCGGCCGCGGCCAGGCCGCCCACCACGGTGGGACCGGTCCAGCCGGGGCTGGGGTGCACGGCCACGCCGACCGGCTTGTCGACCACGATCACGTCGTCGTCCTCGTGCAGGACGACCAGGCCCTCCACGGGCACGGCCTGCACCTGCACCGGGCGTTCGGGCTCGGGGAGGGTGACCTCCAGCACGGAGCCCGCGACCAGGCGGTCCGACTTGCCGGCGGGCTGCCCGTCGAGCACGACGTCACCCGACTCGGTCAACGCGGCGACCACGGTGCGCGACAGCCCGAGGAGCTTGGCCAGACCGGCGTCGACCCGCATCCCGTCCAAACCGTCCGGAACCGGAAGAGACCGATAATCGCCGCTCATGCGCACACCTCGCTGACGCTCGGCGTGGCAAGAGCGGGGCCGACTGTGTTGAATGATTCGCTCGCAAGCTCGCTCATGCGCCCGCCTTCTTCTCGCTGGACTTCTCCACGCGGGTGCCGTCGTAGTCGCGCTGGAGCAACGCCATCAGCACGATCACGCCACCGCCCACGCAGATGGCGGAGTCCGCCAGGTTGAACACGGGGAAGAAGTTGCCCCACGGGTCGAGCACCGAGATGAAGTCGACCACGCCGCCGCGCAGCGGGCCGGGGCCGCGGAAGATCCGGTCGACCAGGTTGCCCATCGCGCCGCCCAGGACCAGGCCGAGGCCGACGGCCCAGCCGACCGACCGCAGCCGGCGCGCGATCCACAGGATGAACACGACCACGCCGGACGCGATCAGGGCGAGGATCACCGTCCAGCCCTCGGCCAGGCCGAACGCGGCGCCGGTGTTGCGGATCAGCGGCAGGTAGAGCAGGCCGCCGAACAGCTCGATCGGCTCACGCCCCTCCAGGTTCTCCACCGCGATGATCTTGGTGACCAGGTCGAGGGCCAACACCAGCGGCGCGATGACGGCCAGCAGCAGGACCCGTCGCTTCGGCAGCGGTGCGTCCGGCTGGTCCGGCGTGTCCGGCTCGGTGTTGGGATCGGTGCTCACCGGGCCATTGTCCAGTATCGGAGTCAGCGCAGGAACGGCGGGAGCGCGCGCTGGTCGTCCAGCGGCGTCCAGCGGCCGTCCCGGACCTCGTACTCCCACCGCGAGCCCTCGACCACGAGCGCGCGCAACGCGGCCACGAACCGGTCCACGTGCTCCTCGGTGGTGCCCAGCCCGATCGACGCGCGCAACGCCCGTTCGCCGTGGGTGAGCCGGTGCACGGCCACGTGGGCGCAGAACGCGCCGTCACGCACGCCGATGCCGTGCTCGGCGGACAGCGCGGCGGCCAGGTAGCCGGCGTCCTGACCGCCGACGGTGAAGCTCACCACGCCCACCCGGTCCTGGTCCGCGCCGAACAGCGTCAGCTCGTGCACGCCGGGCACGGTCCGCAGACCTTCCCGCAACCTGGCCAGCAGCACGCGCTCGTGCTCGGTGGTCTGCTCCCAGTGCCTGCCCAGCACGTCGCACGCCACGGCCAGCGCGTGCACGCCCACCACGTTCGGCGTGCCAGCCTCGTGCCGCTCGGGCACCGCCGACCAGGCCACGCCCAGCCGGTCGCCGTGATCGGTGACGCGGGCCGTCGCACCGCCGCCCACCAGGTACGGCTCGGCGGCCTGCAGCCAGTCGGACCGGCCGACCAGCACACCCGCGCCGAACGGCGCGTAGATCTTGTGCCCGGACAGCACGGTGTAGTCGACGTCGAGGGCGCGCACGTCCACCGGCCGGTGCGGCGCGAGCTGCGCGGCGTCCAAGGCGATCCGGGCGCCGTGCCTGCGGGCCACCCGGGACAGCTCGGCCACCGGCCAGACCTCGCCGGTCACGTTGGACGCGCCGGTCACCACGACCAGCCGCGGGCCGACCGGCGCCTCGCGCAGCGCGCGGTCCAGCTCCAGCACGGCCTGGGCGGGCGAGGCGGGCGTGCGGAGGCGGCGCACGTTCGGGCCGCGCCACGGCAGCAGCGCGGCGTGGTGCTCGGTGTCGAACAGGATCACGGCGGTGTGCTTGGGCAGGCTCCTGGCCAGCAGGTTCAGCGCGTCGGTGGTGTTGCGGGCGAACACGACGGCGTCGCTGTCGCGGGCGTTGAGGAACCGGCGGACCGACCCGCGGGCCTGCTCGTAGACCTTGGTGCTGACCTGCGAGGCGAAGCCCGCGCCCCGGTGCACGCTGGCGTACCAGGGCAGCACCTCGTCCACGGCGTCACGCACCTGTTCCAGACAGGGCGCGCTGGCCGCGTGGTCGAGGTTGGCGTACTCGACGCGCTCACCGGTGACCAGCGGCACGCGCAGCGACGCGCCGACCACGCGGGGCAGCGCGGCGACGGTGGTGGTGTTGAGGGGAACTGCGATCGTCATGACGCCCTCCGGGGGTCCCGGGACACCCCACCGGAGAGGGAGCCCGCGCTTGCCGGACGCCCTGCGCGCCAGGCCAGGTCCTCACCAGGGGCACCCCACCGCGGTAGGAGGGTTGCCGGCCAGCAAGCCTGGGCTTAGCGCTGGCACTCATGACCTTCGCCACGAAGTTAACCCAGCCCGCGCGCCCCGTCGAGGGGCGTTCACATCTTGAGAGCGTTACGGCAGGCCGACGTCGCCCTTCCAGCGCGCGAACCGGCCTGCCCGGTCGACGGCCCGGATCCGGTGCTCAGTCGCCGTGCGCATGGCCTCGGTGCACACCACCAGCAACTGGTCGTGCTCCTGCAACCGGGTCGTCGGCTGCGGCGTGAAGCCGTTCTCGTCGCGCACCACGAGGCTCACCGACGAGCCCGGCGGCAGCCGCAGCTCGGACAGGTACACGCCGTGCAGCTTGGAGCCGGGCTGGATGCGGACCTGGAGCAACTCCGCGCCGAGGTCGTCCAACGCCGACGAGTCGACCTGCACCTCGTGCGCCTCGCCGGACTTGACCAGCCCCAACCACTTGGCCAGCCACGGCAGGGTCGTGCCCTGCACCACGGTCAGCACCACGACCAGCACGAACACCGCGTCGACCAGCCGCTGCGCGCCCGGCACGCCCTGGATCAGCGGGATCAGGGCGAACACGATCGGCACCGCCCCGCGCAGCCCCGACCACGAGATGAACACCTGCTCCCGCCACGGCACCCGGAACGGCAGCGCGGCGAACAGGACCGACAGCGGCCGGGCGAACAGCACCAGCACCGCCCCGGCCACCAGCGCGGGCACCAGCGCGTCGAGCAGCCGTCCTGGTGACGCGTACAGGCCGAGCAGCACGAACAGGCCGATCTGCGCGATCCAACCCAGGCCCTCGGCGAACGACAGGGTGTCCGCCCGGTGCGGCAGGCGGGCGTTGCCGAGCACGAGGGCGGCGATGTAGACGGCGAGGAAGCCGGACGCGTGCGCGAGGTCGCCGACGGTGTAGGCCAGCAGGCACACCGCGACGGTGGCCAGCGGGTACAGGCCGGTGGCGGGCAGCGCGGCCCGCCGCAGGCCGACACCGCCGAGCCAGCCGAGCACGATCCCGATCACACCGCCCGCGATCAGCTCGTAGAGCATGAGCAGCGGCGCGGTCCACGTGATCGGGTCCGGCGCGGCGAGCAGCACGACGGCGATGTAGACCGGGGCGTCGTTGATGCCGGACTCCAGCTCCAGCGCGCCGATGAGCCGCTTGCCGACGCCGACCCCGCGCAACACGCTGAACACGGCTGCGGCGTCGGTGGACGACAGCACCGCGCCCCACAGCAGGGCCGTGCGCCAGTCCATGTCGAGCAGGAAGTGCAGCGCGACGCCGGTGACCGCGATGCTCACGCCGACGGCGACCGTCGACAGCGCGATGCCCAGGCCCAGCGCGGGTTTCACCGCGCTCCACCGGGTGGTCAGACCGCCCTCGGTGAGGATCAGCACGAGCGCGACCGTGCCGAGCGAGCGGGTCAGGTCGGCGTCCTCGAACTGGATGCCGACGACGGCCTCGCCGAGCAGCACGCCGATGCCGAGGTAGAGCAGGAGCGACGGCAGACCGAGCCGGATCGACACCCTGACCGCGATGACCGACAGCAGGAGGACCGCGGCGGCGATGCCCAGGTAGCCCGTCACATCGCCCACTCGACCTCCACGCCGTCGATCCCGTCACCCGACGGGGTCATTCTCCCTGGTGACACCGAAATGGACGAATCCGGCACCGACGCAGCGTCACCAGCCGAACGTCGCTAGCGCGAACCATGCGGAACCGTGCATGTTGACGACAGGGTCCCGCCGCCCCGGTCACCTCATCGTCCCTTCCGAGAGTCACCACCCCTGCGGGAGACACCGTGAAGTTGCGCACGATCCCCATCGCGCTGGTCACCACCGGCGTGCTCCTCGGCTCCGGCCTCGGCCCGGCCACCGCCGCGCCGCCCACCACCCTGGCCGGGCCGAACATCCCGGTTTCCGCCGTGCAGGCCGACCTCGCCCAGTTGCAGAGCATCGCCACCTCGAACGGCGGCAACCGGGCGCACGGCCGTCCCGGCTACCTGGCCTCCGTGAACTGGGTGAAGTCCAAGTTGGACGCCGCCGGGTTCACCACCAGGGTGCAGTCGTTCACCAGCAACGGCGCCACCGGCTACAACCTGATCGCCGACTGGCCCGGCGGCGACCTGAACAACGTGGTCATGCTCGGCGGGCACCTCGACAGCGTGTCGGCGGGCCCCGGCATCAACGACAACGGCACCGGCTCGGCCGGGCTGCTCGAAGTCGCGCTGGCCGTGCGGTCCAGCGGCTTCCAGCCCACCAAGCACCTGCGCTTCGCCTGGTGGGGCGCGGAGGAGCTGGGGCTGATCGGCTCGACCTACTACGTGAACTCACTGTCCACAACGGACCGTTCACGGATCGACGCCTACCTCAACTTCGACATGATCGGCTCGCCGAACCCCGGCTACTTCGTCTACAGCGCGTCCGGCCAGCCGTCGGGCTCCCTCCAGCTCCAGCAGACGCTCCAGGGCTACTTCGGCTCGATCGGCGTGCCGACCGAGCTGACCAGCGTGGGCGGGCGGTCCGACCACGCGGCGTTCGCGCGGGCCGGCATCCCGGTCGGCGGCACGTTCACCGGCGCCGAGGGCATCAAGACCTCGGCGCAGGCGCAGAAGTGGGGCGGCTCGGCCGGCGTGGCATTCGACCGCTGCTACCACCGCTCGTGCGACACCTCGTCGAACGTGAACGCGACCGCGCTGGACCGCAACACCGACGCCATCGCGCACACCCTGTGGACGCTGGCGGCCTAGCCGTCCAGCAGCCGCGCCAGCACCTCGGCGGCACCGGCCGGGGCGGGGTCGACCCGCACTACCTTGTCCCGGCCGCGCTCGCCCGCGACCACCTCCACGTCCTGCTTGCGCACGCCGAACGCCTTGGCCAACGCCTTGCGGACGGCCTCGTTCGCCTTGCCCTCCACGGCGGGCGCGGCGACCGCGACGACCAGCGCGCCGTCACCCCACCGGCCGCCGACGGCCTCGCGCTTCGCGCCCGGCTTGACCCTGATCCCGAACCGGAACGCGTCAGCCACGGCACGTCACCATGGTCAGCGTCTCCTCCAGCAACGCCCGCCGCGCCGCGACCACGTCCGGGCTGGCCGCCAGCAGCTGGGCCTGCCCCAGGTAGACCGAGTAGGCGAGCACGGCCCGGCGACGCGCGACGTCGGCGGCGAAGCCCAACCCGACGAACAGCTCCTCCAGGTAGCCGATGCGGCGTTCCGTGACGCGGCCGAGCACCGGCGCCACCGCCGGGTCGTCCTTGGCGGCGAGCATGGCCAGCTCGACCGCGCTGTGCTCGACGTCGTCCAGCACGGTGGCGAACAGCAGCCGCAGCCGCTCCCCCGGCTCCGACACCGAGTCCACGAGGTCGATCACCGCCTCGGTGTGCTCGCGCTCCCAGCGTTCGAGGGTGGCCTTGAGCAGGGCTTCCCGGTTGGGGAAGTGCCAGTAGGCGCTGCCCTTGGTGGCCCCGATGCGCGCCGCGAGCGGTTCCACGGCGACCGCCGCGACCCCGCCCTCCACGAGCGCTCGCAGCGCCACCCCGGTCCAGTCGTCGCGCGTCCGCCGTGCCATGACGCCATACGCTACCGTACGGTAACGGACCATACGGTCCCGTACGGAGGTGTCGTCATGATCGAGAACGTGCACACCCGACTGTTCGCCGACAGCCCGGACCTGGTCGACCGGATCGTGGAGCTGTGGCCGTCCGACCGCTGGCCGCCGCTGGTGCTGGACCGGCCGCTGGGCGTCGGCGCGGACGGCGGGCACGCTTTCGTGCGCTACCGCTGCACCGCCCACGTGCCCGGCCGAAGGGTCGAGTTCGCCTTCGACCCCCGCATCGGCCTGATCGGTTCGCACGTCCTGGAAGCGATCCCGGGCGGGTTGCGGCACACTCTCACCGGTCGGCCGCGCGGCCTGATGCGGCTGTGGTGGCCGCTGGCCGTGCGGTGGTTGCACGACGCCCTGCTCGAAGACCTGCTCGACAACGCGGCCCGCGCCGCCGGCCACCCGCCCGTTCGCCCAGCCCGGTGGTCGACGTGGGTCCGGTTGCTGCGCGTGGCGGCCGAAAAGGGCGCTCGACGACCCGCTTGACCGGATTTCCTCCACAACCCCCGGTCTCGTCCGTCTACCCGGTACCGGGACCAGAGGGGGGAGGGTCAGTGACGCCGGAGGATCCCGACGACCACGCGGCCACCTTCAGCGACTTCTACCACCGTGAGCGAACCCGGCTCTTCCGCTTCGCGGCGGTGATGTCGCCGCACCTGGACCACGAGTCCGCGGTCCAGGAGGCGTTCGTCGGCGCGTGGCGGCACTGGCCGGTGATCACCCCCGGAGCCAGACGTGCTTGGCTGGTGAAGACGATCCGCAACCTGCTGGTGGACCAGGCCCGCCGGCGGGAGCGGCCGGGCGACCTCACCGACGAGGTGATCGCCCGGCAGCGCGGCACGTACCGGATCCTGGTGCCCAGGCAGCGGGACCCCGAGACGTGGCACGAGCTGGTCAGCACGCTGGCGGCCGTCGCGAACCTGCCGGACCACCTGCGCACCGCGCTGGTGCTGCGGTTCTGGGATTTCGACGACGACGAGATCGCCGACGTGCTGGGCTGTCGGCGCGCGTCCGTGCGGCGCTACGTGTCGCAGGCACGGGCGCGGGTCAGCGAGCAGGTCGGCAACGAGGAGCGACGGGTGCGCGGCCCGCAGCGCGGGAAGGAGACGTCATGACCGACGAGCTGGACCCCCGACTCGACCACCTGCGCGCCGAACTGGCCGACGCCATCCCGGAGGACCCCGGCACGGACGACGTCGGGGTGGCGGCGATCATGGCGCAGGCCACGAGGCACGAGCGGCAGGCGGCACTGGTCGTGGCCGCAAAGTCCGGTTCACGGGAGGCCCTGGACTCGCTGGTGGCCGAACTGACGCCGCTGGTGTGGCACGTGGCCAGGGGCAACGGCCTCGACCAGACCACCGCCGAGGACGTCGTGCAGACCGTGTGGCTGAGCCTGCTGCGCCACCTGGACCGCCTGGTCGAGCCACGGGCCGTGGCCGGCTGGCTGATCGTCGCCACCCGCCGCGAGGCACAACGTGCCTGGCGCGACCTCAACGGCCGGCCCGCCCTCTCCACCGACTCCGCCGTCGACCTGCCGGCCGACCGCTGGCTACCGGAACCAGAAGCCCTCCGCGACGACCGCGACCGCCGCCTGTGGCACGCGTTCAACGCCATGTCCCGCCGCTGCCAGGAACTTCTGCGCCTGACCGTCCTAGCGGGCCGCGCCGAATACCGCGCCGTAGCCGAGGCCCTCTCAATGCCGCGCGGCTCAATCGGCCCAACAAGGGGCCGCTGCCTGAACCAACTCAGAACCCGCCTGGAAGAGGACGACGTGCGCTGACCGCCACCCCCGGAAGAGATCACCGACCGGACGCCCAGCCATATCTCACGCGTGCGCCAACCAAGCCCTCCCTCACAAAGGGAGGGCTTCGTGTCATCCCGCCGACCTGGCTGTGCCCTACCGCGCGTGTCAAGGGGGCCGTTCACCTCTACCCGCGGCTTCCACTGTTGGCCGCCCCCTTGACGCGGGTGGTAGCCCGGAGGGAGGTCGGTGGGATGACACGAAACCCGCACCACAACGGACCCGGCGCTTAACCACCCAACCCGGCGTCATCCTGCTGATCTGCCCGTCCGGCGAGGACATGCTTTTAAGCTTTTGAAGCCCTCAAACACATCCTCGCCGCCCAACCCAGACCCGAGCCTGACCCAAACCCCAACCCCGACCCAGCCCCCGAGTCAGACCCGCACGACCGCGACCCTGACCTTCTGACCATCGCCAACCACGCCGTCCGACCCCTCGGCGACCTCGCCATACGCCACCGACTCGGCCAACGTCTCCTCCTTCACAAACGCCTCGAACCGCCGCACCGCGTCCTCCACCACCAACGGCAGCTGCAACGTCAACGCGATCCGGTCCGACACGTCCAGCCCAGCGTCCTTGCGCGCCTGCTGCACCACGCGCACCAAGTCGCGCGCCACGCCCTCGGCCGCCAACTCCTCCGTCACCACGGTGTCCAGCACAACCAGCCCACCGCTGTTCGGCAACGCCGCCGTCGCGCCCTGGTCGGTGGCGACCAGCCGCTGCTCGTACTCCTCCGGGAACAGCTCGATCCCGGCGGCCACGACGCGACCGTCCACCTCCTGCCAGTCACCGGCCTTCACGGCCTTGATGACCTTCTGCACGTCCGGCCCGAGCCGGGGCCCCGCGGCACGCGCGTTGACCGCCAGCTGGAAGTGGCCGTGCGCGTCCACGTCCGTGGTGAGCTCGACCTCCTTGACGTTCACCTCGTCCCGCAGGATCTCGGTGAACTCCTCCAACTGCCCCACCGCGCCGGACGCGATCACGAGCTTCGCCAGCGGCAACCGCACCCGCAGCTTGTTCGACTTCCGCAGCGACAACGCCGTGGACGCCACCTGCCGCACCTGGTCCATCGCGGCCACCAGCACGTCGTCCGCGGGCAGGTCGGACGCCACCGGGTAGTCGGCCAGGTGCACCGACCGGCCACCGGTCAACCCGCGCCACACGGACTCGGTGGTCAGCGGCAGCAGCGGCGCCGCCACCCGGCACACGACCTCCAGCACGGTGTGCAGCGTGTCGATCGCGTCCTGGTCGCCGGACCAGAACCGGTCGCGCGAACGCCGCACGTACCAGTTGGTCAGCACCTCCAGGAACTCCCGGATCGATGCGCACGCGCCCGAGATGTCGTACCCGTCCAGCTGCGCGGTCACCCCGGCCACCAGGTCGTGCGCCTTCGCCAGCACGTACCGGTCCAGCACGTGCTCCGACGACGTCCGCCAGTGCCCCTCGACCCCGTCCGCGTTGGCGTACAGGGCCAGGAAGTACCAGGAGTTCCACAGCGGCAGCACGGCCTGCCGCACCGCGTCGCGGATGCCGCGCTCGGTCACCACCAGGTCGCCGCCCCGGAGGATCGGCGACGCCATGAGGAACCAGCGCATGGCGTCCGACCCGTCGCGGTCGAACACCTCGTTGACTTCCGGGTAGTTCTTGCGCGACTTGGACATCTTCTGCCCGTCGTCGCCCAGCACGATGCCGTGCGCCACGCAGTTGCGGAACGCGGGCCGGTCGAACAGCGCCGTGGCCAGCACGTGCATGGTGTAGAACCAGCCGCGCGTCTGGTTGTTGTACTCGACGATGAAGTCGCCCGGGTAGTGGTCCTCGAACCACTGGGCGTTCTCGAACGGGTAGTGGACCTGGGCGAACGACATCGAGCCGGACTCGAACCAGCAGTCCAGCACCTCGGGCACGCGCCTCATCACGGACTTCCCGGTCGGGTCGTCCGGGTTCGGCCTGGTCAGGTCGTCGATCGTCGGCCGGTGCAGGTCGGTCGGGCGCACGCCGAAGTCGCGCTCCAGCTCGTCCAACGACCCGTAGACGTCCACCCGCAGGTACGCCGGGTCGTCCGACACCCACACCGGGATCGGCGAGCCCCAGAACCGGTTGCGGGAGATGTTCCAGTCGCGGGCGTTCTCCAGCCACTTGCCGAACTGGCCGTCCTTGACGTGCTCGGGCACCCAGTTGATCTGCTGGTTCAGCTCGACCATGCGGTCCTTGAACTGCGTCACCGCGACGAACCACGACGACACCGCCCGCTGGATCAGCGGGTTGTCGCACCGCCAGCAGTGCGGGTACGGGTGGTCGTAGGTCTCGTGGCGCAGCAGCAGACCCGCTTCCTTCAGGTCGCGGATGATCGCCTTGTTCGCGTCGAAGACCTGCTGACCCTCGTACGGCGGCACGTCGGCGGTGAACCGGCCGTGCGCGTCGACCGGCACGACGACCTCGATGTCCGCCGCGTCGGTGACGACCTTGTCCTCTTCACCGAACGCGGGCGCGATGTGCACGACGCCCGTGCCGTCCTCGGTGGTGACGTAGTCGGCGGCCAGCACCTGGTGCGCGTTCTCCCGGCCGACGAAGAAGTCGAACGGCGGCGCGTACTTGCGGCCCACCAGGTCGGCGCCCTTGCAGCGGGCCACGACCGGCGGCTCCTCGCCCAGCTCGCGGGCGTACGCGGGCACGCGGGCCTCGGCGAGCAGGTAGCGCTCGCCGTTCGCCTCGACGGTCACGTAGTCGACGTCCGGGTGCACGGCGGCGGCCAGGTTGGACGGCAGCGTCCACGGCGTCGTCGTCCAGACCAGGGCCAGCTCGCCGGTCTCCAGGCGCAGGCCGACGGTCACCGCCGGGTCCTGCCGGTCCCGGTAGGTGTCGTCCATCTTGGTCTCGGTGTTGGACAGCGGCGTCTCGCAGCGCCAGCAGTACCAGAGCACCCGGAAGCCCTCGTAGACCAGGCCCTTGTCCCACAGGGTCTTGAAGGCCCACATGACGCTTTCCATGTAGTCCAGGTCGAGGGTCTTGTAGTCGTTGTCGAAGTCCACCCAGCGCGCCTGCCGGGTCACGTAGTCGCGCCACTGGCCGGTGTACCGGAGCACCGACGTGCGGCACGCCTCGTTGAACTTCTCGATCCCGAACGCCTCGATCTCGCTCTTGGACGAGAACCCGAGCTGCTTCTCCGCCTCGACCTCGGCGGGCAGGCCGTGGGTGTCCCAGCCGAAGCGGCGCTCGACGTGCTTGCCGCGCATGGTCTGGTAGCGCGGGACGAGGTCCTTGACGTAGCCGGTGAGCAGGTGGCCGTAGTGCGGCAGGCCGTTGGCGAACGGCGGGCCGTCGTAGAAGACGAACTCGTTCGCCCCGTTGTCCCCCGCCGGACGGGCGTCGATCGACGCCTGGAACGTCCCGTCCGACTTCCAGAAGTCGAGGACACCCTGTTCGAGGGTGGGGAAGGACGGCTGGGAGGGAACGGAACCCTCGCCTGCCTTCGGGTAGGCCATCGTGCTGCTCCTCGCGTGCGGACAACCGGCTCACGGGGACGACACGCCGGTCACGGCGCACCGCGGTACCACCCCGCTTGCCAGAGCGCGAAGCACTGGCCACTCTTCGACGGCTGTGACGGGCCGCACCCGTCCGGTTCTACTGGGGCCCATCCCCGTGGGGACACGCGCCCGTTCTTCCGGAGGCTCCCCGGTGATGGCCGGATCAACGCCGTGCTACCACCCAGGGTAGCCGAACCGCGCAAACAGCTTTGCGCCGCGGATCAGCCGGCGCGATCAGCCGGCGGGCTCCGACCGGTCCGCGGTCCGCTTGCGGGCCGCGAGGCCGGCGTCCGGGCGGCACACCGCGCACGGCGTGAAGCCCAGTTGGCGCGCCTCGTCGACCGGCAGGCCCAGCGACGCCCGTGCGGCGAGCCAGGAGCAGTCGGCGAGGTGGTAGCGCGGACGCTCGTCCAGCACCCGGACCTCGTCCGTGAGTTCGCTCACGATCAAGGCGTCGGCCGCGTCCGTGTCCTCCTCGTCAGGTTCGAGTTGTGCCTGATCGGGTGGACTTTGCGGAGCTTCGTCCCCGGCGCCCTCCGGTGCCGACCGTTGCTCGACAGCGCTAGGCTGATGATCAACAACTGCGGCGCCGGCAGCCTGGGGACCCGACCGGCGGCGAAGCCACCAGTCGAGCACCAGGACCACGGCAGCGGCCCCGCTCGCACCCACGGACAGCCAGGCCCAATGAGTCTGGGCGCTGGTGAGCGCGGGCACGAGCAAACCCAGGGCTGCCAGCACCAACAGCAGGACTATGTAGAGCACGCCCAGCAGACTAGATCAGCAACGCCGATCAGCCGGCTTCGGCGCGCGCCCCGAACGAGTAGCCACCCTGCTGGCGGCCGTCGGACGGCGCGGCGGGGCCGCGGTCCTGCAGGTCGCGCAGCGACGACTCGAGCATCGTCTTGAGCCTCGTCCGGTACTCGCGCTCGAAGGTCTGCAGCTTGTCGATCTGCTTCTCGAGCGTGTTCTTCTCCTGGGTGATGTTGCCCATCACCTCGGCGTGCTTGCGCTGCGCGTCGCGGTCGAGCGCACCGGCCTTCTCACGGGCCTGCCGCTCCAACGTCTCGGCGCGGGTCCGCGCGTCGTTCAGCATGGTCTCGGCACGCGTGCGCGCCTCGTTGACCATCGTGTCGGCCTTGGCTCGCGCCTCGGACAACAGCTGCTCCGACTTGGTCCTGGCCTCCGACAGCATCCCGTCGGCTTCGGCCTTGGCCTCGCCGGTGAGCCGGTCGGCCATCTCCTGGGCCAGTCCGAGCACCTTGGCGGCCTGGACGTGGTGGTCCCCACCACCGCCGGGCGATGTCTGCTCCAGCGCCGAAGGGGGCGGCACCGGAGCGAGCCTGCGGGGCTCGTCCACGACGCGGCTCGGGCCGACACCCGCGGCAACCTTCGCCCGGGCGTCTTCGAGGTCGGCACGCGCGGTCTCGACCTGCTGGTCGAGCTGCTCGACCTGCTGGCGCAGGTCGTTGTTCTCCTCGATCAGGCGGGCCAGTTCGCCCTCAACCAGGTCGAGGAACGCGTCCACCTCGTCCTCGTTGTAGCCCCGCTTGCCAATCGGCGGCTTGCTGAACGCGACGTTGTGCACGTCCGCGGGGGTCAACGGCATCAGATCACCTCACGCACTCCTGGGCTGTGGAGATCCCTGGACCCTGTCCCCTCACAACGGCCTGGGATCGGCTACTCGCATCAGAATGATAACGACCAGCAACAGCACAATAATGGACAAGTCCAGTCCGATGCCCCCGATCCGCACGGTCGGGATGATCCGACGCAGCAAGCGGACCGGGGGATCGGTCACGGTGTAGACGGTCTCAAGCGCCACCGCGACCCCGCCCGCAGGCCGCCATCCCCTGGCGAAACTTCGGACGAGCTCCACGACGACACGCGCCGTGAGCAGCAGCCAGAACGAGAACAACACGTAGTAGACCACGAGCCAGAGGGCATCCACATGCTCAACTGTGCCACCACTCAGCCCTGGTTGAGGAACCCACCCTCCGCGAGTCGCCGGCGATCCTCCGCCGTGACGTCGATGTTGGGGGGTGAGAGAAGGAACACCTTGTTCGTCACCTTGTCGATCGAGCCGCGCAGCGCGAACGCCAACCCGGCCGCGAAGTCGACCAACCGCTTGGCGTCCGCGTCGTCCATGTCGGTGAGGTTCATGATCACCGGCGTGCCGTCGCGGTAGTGCTCGCCGATCGTCCGCGCCTCGTTGTAGCTGCGCGGATGCAGCGTGGTGATGCGGGCGAGCGGGTTGCCCGCGGGCTCCGGGGCGGGCCGCAGCCTGCCGACGGGCTCGCGCTGCGGCTCCACGGCCAGCGCGCCGTGCGTGTCCGGGCTCCACGGCCGACGCGGGCGGGCGCCGCGCTCCGGCTCGTAGTCGTCCGCCTCGTCCAGTTCGGCCCGGTAGCCGTTGAACGAGCGGCGGCGGGCGGTGCGCTGTTCGGGGTAGGCCTCGTACTCTTCCGGGTCGGCGTACTCGGACCGGTAGTCCGCGTAGCGCCGGTCGTCCTCGTAAGCGGCCGGGTCGTCGGCGTACTCGGCGGGAACCATCCCGAAGTAGGCCTTCAGCTTGTGAAACCCGCTCATGGCTCGAGCCCTTCCTCCGCCGAGATCCCTACCCGCAAGGACGTCGCGGCCGTCCCAGAGGTTCCAGACAGTTACGGCGAGGCTAGTCTCCGGCTGCCCAGCAACGCTGTTCCGACACGCACGCACGTGGATCCGTGCGCGATCGCATCCTCCAGGTCACCGCTCATCCCCGCCGAGATCACGGTGGCATCGGGATGATCGACCCGCAAGCGGGTTACCGCTTCGTAAAGAGCGGCAAACGCCTGCTGTGGAGACATCCCGAGGGGTGCGACGGTCATCACACCTCGAAAAATAAGTTCACTCGAACGTGCTACGTGATCGGCCAGTCGCGGTAGGTCACCGATCGGGTGGCCGCCGCGCGTCTCGTCGCCGTCGATGCTGACCTGGACCAAGACCTCGACGGGTTCGGTCGCGGCCTTGGCGATGGCGTCGGCGAGCCGGACCGAGTCGACCGTGTCGATCCGGTCGGCCCAGCGGAGGACCGACTTGGCCTTGTTGCGCTGGAGCGAGCCGACCATGTGCCACTTCGCGGGCGCGTCCGGGCGCAGTGCGGCGAACTCGGCGGTCTTGCGGCTGGCCTCCTGGTCGCGGTTCTCGGCGAAAGCGGTGAGGCCGAGGTCGCTGAGGATGGCCACGTCCTCGGCCGGGAAGGTCTTGGTGACGGCCAGCAAGTCCACCTCATCGGGTGATCTTCCGACGGCCGCGCACGCCTTGGCGATGCGGTCCTTCACCTCCGCGAGTGACAGGGCCAGCTCGTCGTGCCGGTTCACGGCTCCATCCAGACGACGCCCGCGAGCCGCCCCGTGCCCGGGTCGCGGCGGTGGCTGAACAGGGACTTCTCCTCGACCGTGCAGCGGGGGTCGACGCCGATCTTGGCCACGCCGGCGTCGGCGAGCTGCTGCCAGAGGCCGGCGCGCAGGTCGAGGGCGGGCTTGCCGGACCGGGTCTTGGAGGCGCTGCCCGGCAGGTGCTTCTCGACGTCGTCGCGCATCGCGGCGGGCACCTCGTAGCACTGGCCGCAGACGGCGGGGCCGAGCAGGACCTCGATGCGGTCGTTCCGCGCGCCCAGCTCGACCATGCGGTCCAGGGTCGCCGGGATGACGCCGACCCGTGCGCCGACCCGTCCGGCGTGGACAGCGGCGATCACGCCCGCCTCGGGGTCGCCGAGCAGCACCGGCACGCAGTCGGCCGTGAGCACGACCAGCCCCAGCCGCTCCTGCTTGGTGACCACGGCGTCGGTGGCCTCCAGCGGCTCCTCGACCGGCCCGTCGACCACGCCGACCGTCCGGCCGTGCACCTGTTCCATCCAGACCAGCCGGTCCGGTTCGAGCCCGATCCCCTCGGCGAGCCGCTTCCGGTTGGCTTCGACGGCCACCGGGTCGTCACCGACGTGGTCGCCGAGGTTGAAGGAGTCGTAGGGGGGTTTCGACACGCCGCCTTCGCGGGTGGTCAGGACACGACGGATGCGCACCCCCCAAGCTTCCCAGACCCCGCGTGTCGAACCCTCGCGTCCCGCGAGTCGAACCCTCAGGCACCGCGTGTCGAACGCTCAGGTACCCCGAATTCAACGCTCGGGTCGGGCGTGTCGAACGCGCAAAACCCCCGGGTCCGACGCTCCGGACGGCCGATCGCCGTCCTGAGCGTTGAACTCGGGGGTCCTGAGTGTTCGACACGCCCGACCCGAGCGTTCGACACGCCCGACCCGAGCGTTCGACACGCCCGACTTGAGTGTTCGACTCGCGGGGTCAGCGACGCATGAACGGTGGCACGTCGACCTCGTCGTCGGGGTCGTCCGTCACCGGGACGGCCCGGCTCGGCAACGACCCGCTGGTGTTCCCCGGCACGCCAGGCGACAGCGACCTCGGCATGGTCGGCTGCGGCGTGGTGTACGGGGACTGGCCGTTGCCCTGGCCGGACTGCGGCTGCTGCGGCACGGTCGGCCGCGGCGCGACCGGCTGCTCCACCTGCTGCACGGGCTGCGGCTGGTGCTGGTGCTGCGGTTGCTGGACCTGGTGGACCTGCGGCACCGGCTGGGGCTGCGGGTTGTGGTTCACCTGACCCGCAGTGGCCGAGGCCACGGGCGTGCCACGCGGCGGGCTGGACAGAGCCTGCGGCTCCAACTTCTTGTGTGTCGGCCCGCCACTGTCAAAACCCGCCGCGATCACCGTCACACGCACTTCGTCGCCGAGCGAGTCGTCGATGACCGTGCCGAAGATGATGTTCGCGTCGGGGTGCGCGGCTTCCTGCACCAGCGAAGCCGACTCGTTGATCTCGAACAGCCCGAGGTCGCTGCCACCGGCGATCGAGAGCAGCACGCCGTGCGCGCCCTCCATCGAGGCTTCCAGCAACGGCGAGTTGATCGCCTTCTGGGCGGCTTGGACTGCTCTTCCCTCGCCTCGCGCGGAGCCGATGCCCATCAACGCGCTGCCCGCGCCGGACATCACCGACTTGACGTCGGCGAAGTCCAGGTTGATCAGACCGGGCGTGGTGATCAGGTCGGTGATGCCCTGGACACCGGACAGCAGCACCTCGTCCGCGGAGCGGAACGCGTCCATCAGCGAGACGCCGATGTCGCCGAGCTGCAGCAGCCGGTCGTTCGGGATCACGATGAGGGTGTCGCACTCGTTGCGCAGGGCCTGGATGCCGTCCTCGGCCTGCTTGGCGCGGCGCTTGCCCTCGAACGAGAACGGTCGCGTGACCACACCGATGGTCAGCGCGCCGAGCTTGCGGGCGATCGAGGCGACCACGGGCGCGCCACCGGTGCCCGTGCCACCGCCCTCGCCGGCGGTCACGAACACCATGTCCGCGCCCTTGAGGACTTCCTCGATCTCCTCGCGGTGGTCTTCGGCGGCCTTGTGGCCGACTTCGGGGTTGGCGCCTGCACCGAGGCCGCGGGTGAGTTCGCGGCCGATGTCGAGCTTCACGTCGGCATCCGACATGAGCAGCGCCTGGGCGTCGGTGTTCACCGCGATGAACTCGACGCCCTTGAGCCCGACCTCGATCATGCGGTTGACGGCGTTGACACCGCCACCGCCGATGCCGACGACCTTTATCACCGCGAGGTAGTTGTGCGGGGGCGTCATCGGTCCGCCTTCCTGATCGTGTCCGTGCTCATGTGCTGGAGTGGATGACCACCGGTGTCACAGCCCGGACGGATCTCCACCCGGATTGAAACTCTCAACCAGAGGTTCAGAGTTATGTCAACCCCGTATGTTCCTGCTGGACGTTATGCATCGCGAATGCCTCGGTCCAGCAGCCACGCCGTGTTGTGTCCTGACCGGGTGAGCGGTCTTTACTCGCCGGTCACCCCGTCGAGCAGTTCCCGCACCACGTCCAGGTGCCCCGCGTGCCGACCCGTTTCCTCGATCATGTGGATCAGCACCCAGCGCGCGGAAAGCCGCTTGTCCCCTCGGAACGCCACCTCGTGGTCGAGGTCGAGGCCCGCGACGAGTTCACGACTCACCGTGCACTGCTCAGCGTAGTCGGCGATCAATCCCGAGATCGTCTCGCCCGGCTCGACGCGCCAATCGGCGTCCGGGTCCTCGCGGGTGTAGGGGGCGCGGGAGGGCCGCCCGTGCAACGCCACCTCGAACCAGTAGTGCTCGACCCACCGCAGGTGCTTGACGATGCCCGCGGCCGTGTTGAGCTGCGACGGGAGCACGGATCGCACGGCGTCGTCGTCGGACAGCCCGGCGCACTTGAACTCGATCGTGCCGCGCAGGAAGTCCAGGAACCCGCACAGCAGGGCACGTTCGTCGCCGGTGTACGGGAGTTCGATCCGGCTGTCCACCGGCGTCTGCGTCATTCCCGAAGTATCACCGCGGCACCGCGCCGGGACGATCGACTTTCCCGGATCCGCCCTGTGGCGGGTTTCACCACGTCACGGGGTTTACGAGACGGTGGGCAGCTCGGGGCTGGACACGTCGAACACGGTGCCCTTGCGGGTCATCAGGACGTCCAGCACGGCGGCCTTGCGCGGGGTGTCGGCGGGCGAGCCCCAGCGGACCTCGCGGCTGCCGCTCAGCATCAACCGGATGTCCGACGGCGAGTCCGCGGCGACGCTCAGCACGTCCTCGCGCAACGACGCCGGCACCTGCGTGAGCACGGTCACCGCCGCGACGACCGCGTCCGGCGACGCCGTCAGCTCCGGCAGGCCGTCCGGCGGCTGCACGACGGTCGCGTAGTCCTTGCCGGTCACGTCGACCAGGTGCGCGCCCTCGGGTGCCATGATCACCGCGACCGGCTCCCGCTCGTCCACGGTCAGCCGCACGGTGCCGGGCACGACCCGCTCGACCTCCACCCCGGCGACGCGCGGCAGCTCGCGGACCCGTGCGGCGACCGCGTCGACGTCCAGCCGGACCAGCGGCGTGCCCGGCTCGATCGCGGCGGCCACGCGGACCTCCTCGCCGGTCAGGTTGGCGTTGCCGCGCACCTCGACCTCGCGGACGCCGAGCGCGGGCGTGAACCAGACCGTGCAGACGACGACGGTCACCACGAGCATGGCGAGGATCGCGCCGAGCCTCCGGCGGACCACCTTCCGCCGGTACAGGTCGGCCCGCGACGGGCGGCGGGTCGGGCGTCGCCGCGCCGCCGGACGGGAACCCGGCCCGGAGGCCGCGCCCGGACGACGACGCGGCGCCTGCGTGCTCACGTCACGCCTCGCCGGCACGGTGCCCGGCAGGTGCGCCGGACGTCGTGCCGGGTGATCCGCTCACGAACCCGCTCATGCCCGGTCCAGCTCGCCGACGATCTCCGGCCCGAGCATGGTCACGTCGCCCGCGCCCATGGTCACCACCAGGTCGCCCTCGCCCACCATGCTCGCCACCAGCGCGGGCACCCGGTCGAACGACGGCTCGTAGACCACCTTGCCGACGTCGAGCGGCACCAGGCCCGAGACCAGCGCGCCGGTGACACCGGGCTCCGGCTCCTCCCGCGCGCCGTAGACGTCGAGCACGACCACGCCGTCGGCGGTGCCGAGCGCGGCGGCGAACTCCTCGGCGAACAGCCTGGTCCGCGAGTACAGGTGCGGCTGGAACACCACGACCAGCTTGCCGTCGCCCGCGACCGGCCGGGCGGCGGCGATCTGGGCGGCGACCTCGGTCGGGTGGTGCGCGTAGTCGTCGTACACCCGCACGCCGCCGGCCTGGCCCTTGAACTCGAACCGCCGCCGGACGCCGCCGAACGCGGCCAGGCCGATCAGCACGCCCTGGCGGTCCGCGCCCAGTTCCAGCGCGGCGATCAGGGCGGCGATGGCGTTGCCCGCCATGTGCTCGCCGGGCACGGCCACGCGCACGTCCAGCAGCTCGCCGTCCAGCTCGACCCTGGCGACGCCGCCGGAGTCGGCGGGCCGGTAGTCGACCAGGCGGACCGAGCCGGGGCCGGTGGCCGTGCGGCCGTACGCGCGGACCCGGATGCCGAGCTTCGCGGCCCGTTCCGCCAGCGCCGCCGAACCCGGGTCGTCCGCGCACGCGATCAGCACGCCGTCGGGCTCGATGCGCTCCAGGAACGAGTCGAACACCGCCACGTACGCCTCGACGGTGCCGTGGTGGTCGAGGTGGTCGGCCTCGACGTTGGTCACGACCGCGACCGACGGCGAGAAGTAGAGGAACGAGCCGTCGCTCTCATCGGCCTCGGCGACGAACACGCCGCCGGTGCCCTGGTGCGCGTTCGCGCCGGACTCGTTGAGGTCGCCGCCGATCGCGAACGACGGGTCCATCCGGCAGTGTTGCAGAGCGACCGTGAGCATCGAGGTGGTCGACGTCTTGCCGTGCGTGCCGGCGACGCACGCCACCCGGTGGTCGAGCATCAACGCGGCCAGCGCCTCGGCCCGCCGCAGCACGACCGTGCCGCGGGCGCGGGCTTCCACCAGCTCCGGGTTGTCCTCGCGGATCGCGGTGGACACGACCACCGCCGTGGGACCGTCGGGCAGCTGGTCGAGGTTCGCGCCGGCGTGGCCGACCGCGATCGCCGCCCCCTGCGCGCGCAGCGCGAGCACGGTGCGCGAGTCCTTGGCGTCGGAGCCGGACACCTGAGCCCCGCGGGCCAGGAGGATCCGGGCGATGCCGCTCATGCCCGCCCCGCCGATGCCGACGAGGTGCACGCGGTCCAGGACGTCGCTCACTTCTTGATCACCTCAAGCACCATGCGGGCCAGCACCTCGTCCGCTTCGCGGTGACCGGTGCTCAGCGTGGCCGTGGTCATCGCGGCCAGCCGGGCGCGGTCGGAGACCAGCGGGACCACGTTCGCCGTGATCCAGTCCGGGGTGAGCTTGTCGTCGGGCACCAGCAGGCCGCCGCCGGCGGCGACGACCGGGCCCGCGTTGAGCGACTGCTCGCCGTTGCCGATCGGCAGCGGCACGAACACCGCGGGCAGCCCGACGGCGGACACCTCGGCGACCGTCATCGCGCCGGACCGGCACAGCACCGCGTCCGCCGCCGCGTAGGCGAGGTCCATCCGGTCCAGGTACGGCACCGGCACGTACGGCGGCGCGCCCGGCACCGACTGCACCGCGACGGTGTTCTTGGGTCCGTGCGCGTGCAGCACCCCGACACCGGCCCGCGCGAACGCGGACGCGGCGCCGGACACCGCGTTGTTGATCGACCGCGCGCCCTGCGAGCCGCCGAAGACCAGCAGCGTCGGGGCGGTCGGGTGCAGGCCGAAGTGGGCGCGCGCCTGCTGCCGCAGCTCGGCGCGCTTGAGGGAGGTGATCGAGTAGCGCAGCGGGATGCCGATGATCTCGGCGTCGGTCAGGCCCGAGTCGGGCACCGCGGCGGCGACCCGCGCGGCGAACTTCGCGCCGACCTTGTTGGCGAGGCCCGCCTTGGCGTTGGCCTCGTGCACCACGATCGGCACCCGGCCGCGGGCGGCGAGGTAGGCGGGCAGCGCGACGTAGCCGCCGAAGCCCACCACGACGTCGGCGCGGACCCGTTCCAGCACCTCACGGGTGTGCTTCACGGCGCCGCGCACCCGAAGGGGCAGCTTGAGCAGGTCGGGCGTCGGCTTGCGCGGCATGGGCACCGGCGGGATCAGCTCCAGCGGGTAGCCGCGGGCCGGCACGAGTCTGTTCTCCAGGCCGCGCTCTGTGCCGAGCGCGATGACCCGCGCGTCGGGCCGAAGCCGCATGACCGCGTCGGCCAGGGCCAGGGCTGGCTCGATGTGCCCGGCGGTGCCGCCTCCGGCGACCACCACGCACGGTCCGGCCTGCTGGGGAACCCCGGTCACGCATTTCCTCCTCGCGTCGGTGTACCGCTGTCCGGTACCGCTAACGCCCGTCACGCCGCCTGGACCGCGCGTCCCGGTCCTGGCCGGCCTTTCGGGATTCGCGACGACGGTACTCCGACGGCGGAGCGTGACGGCCGGCCATCCTCCGCTCGTCCACGGGCGGTGGCGCGGCCTTGCGGCCTCGGGGAGGCGGCGACGGCCGCACGGGACGGCGCTTGGGCGGGGGTTTGTAGACCACGGGCGCGGGCAGCTTCAGGATCCCGCCGACCCGACCAGGGCCGAGGGACCGCAACGCCGAGACCGCGTCCGGCTCGTGGCGGGCGCAGTTGGCGAGGATGCCGAACACGAACATCGTCGTGACGACCGACGTGCCGCCGGAGGAGATCATCGGCAGCGTGATGCCGGTGACCGGCAGCAACTGCACGACGTAGCCGATGTTGATCGCGGCCTGCGCGACCAGCCAGACGGTCAGCGTCGCGGCCACCATGCGGATCCACGGGTCGGTGTTGCGCGCCGCGATCCGCAGGCCGACCACCGCGAGCAGGACGAACAGGCCCAGCACCAGCACGCAGCCGATGAAGCCCAGCTCCTCCCCGATCACGGCGAAGATGAAGTCGCTGTGCACGTTCGGCAGATAACGCCACTTCGAACTGCCGTTGGTGAGGCCCTTGCCGAAGAACCCGCCCTCCGCCAGCGCGTACAGCGCCTGCAACGCCTGCAGCCCGTCACCCTGCGGATCGGCGGCCGGGTTCAGGAACGTCTGCACGCGCTTGAGCCGGTAGTCCGAGCCGAGCGCCAGCACCAGCGCGCCGGTCACCGCGCCGATCGTGATGATGCCGAAGATCCGCATGGGCGCGCCGACGAACCAGAGCAGGCTCATCAGCACGACACCCAGCGTGATCGTGCCGCCGAGGTCGGGTTGCAGCATCACCAGCGCGAACACCAGCATCGCCACCGGCACGACCGGGACCAGCAGGTGCCGGTACTGGTCCAGGAGGGCGCGCTTGGTCACCAGGACGTGCGCGCCCCACAGGGCCAGGGCGAGCTTCGCGGGTTCGATGGGCTGGAACGAGATCGGCCCGACCGTGAACCACGACTGCGCGCCGCCCAGGACCGAGCCGAGCGGGGTCAGCACGAGGAAGAGCAGGACCACGCAGACGAGCATCGCCATCGTGCTGCCGTGCCGGATCGTGCGCAGCGGTATGCGCAGGACGATCAGGAAGACGATGGCGCCGACACCCACGTACAGCAGTTGCTTCTTGAACACGCTGTAGGCCGACGCGCCCTCCGCCACCTCGCCCGGCGCGGACGCCGACAGCACCATGATCAGGCCGAGCACGGTCAGCATGCCGAAGATCGCGAGCAGCAGGTGGAAGTCCGCCAGGGGACGGCCGAGCCAACCGGTCAACGACGTCCGCACCGCGACCACGCGCTTGGTGCGCCGTGCCGATCGTGGCGGTCGCTCCACCGGGGTCCGGTCCACCGCAGTCATGTGCCCATAGTCTCCCGCGCGGGTCGGCGAAACCCGCCAATCGGCCGCGTGTCAGCGAGATTTATCCCCGCTTGACACCGGCCAGGAAGATCGCCATGGCACGGCCGGGGAACTCCAGCGCCGGTCCGGCCACGTTCTTGCTGTCCCGAACCCGGAACGCCGATGCGGACGACGACAGCTCGACGCAGGCCCCGCCACCATTGCTACGGGTGCTCTTCCGCCACTCCGACCACATCGCGTTCTCCTAAGCCGAGCTAGAGCTGACCCATCACCTGCCTGATCAGCGCGATCGACTCTTGCGGGTCAAGCGCTGTGGCACGCAGATGATCCAACACCAGGCTATACCGGTCGACCTCGGCGGCTTCCTCCAAATAGAGCCCGCCAGTCAGGTTCTCGATGTAGACCACGTTCGGCAGGTCCACGAACTTCAGCAGGTGGAAGGCGGTCCCCATCGCCATGTGCTGTCCCTTGCCGAAGGGAAGCACCTGGAGCGTCACGTTGGGCAACTCGACCACCTTCGACAGGTGGTTCAACTGCTCCTCATGGACTTCACTGCCACCTACCTCTCGGTGGAGCGCGGCCTCGTCAATGATCGCCCAGACCGTGAGCGATCCATCCTCGATCCGCCGCTGTCGAGCCTGGCGCAGCTCAGCGCGCTTGTTGATCACCTCGTCCGACGCATCCGGCGCGTAGGCACGCATCGACCACCATGAGTAGGCAGGAGTTTGGAACAGGCCTGGGATGAGGTCGATCTCGAAGATGTTGACCGCCGTGGCCTCGGATTCCAGGACCACGTACTCGGAGAACCAGTCGAACAGGACATCGCCGTACACGTGCCACCAGCCGCGCTTCTTGGCCACCTTCGCCAACCGCAGCAGCCAGGCCGTCTTCTCGGGTGCGGCCCCGTAGAGTTCGGCGAGTGCCCGGGTGTCTACTATGGACACACCGGTGTACGCCGACTCGATGCGGCTGATCTTGGACTTCGAGTAGCCCAGGTTCTCGACCACATCATCGAAGTCGAGCCCTGCCTCCTCGCGGAGTTGGGTCAGCGCGCTCGCCAGGACGCGCCGCCGGACTCCCGGGCCTTGGTTCTGCGGCATGGGTGCGACATTAGCGGGAAACGGGGCCACTGATCGGGTGAACTCCTGCCGATACGCAGGTTGCCGTGTTGCACGACAGGCAGCTGAAGTGCACCTTTGGGCGCATGATCTCCGACGCGCTGGCCCGCGCCTTCCACCTGCTCGACCAGGACATGCTCGGCTACCTGGACACCGTCGAACGGCTGACCGACGAACGCGAATCCGACGACGAAACCGTGCGCGCCGTCGCACGCACCGAGGTCCCCCGCCTGATCGCGGCCCTGCGGGGCACGCTCACCAACCACCAGGCCGACGCCTTCGGGCTCTGCCTCGGCTGCGCGCCGACGTGGCTCGACGGCCGGTTCACGCGCACCCCGTGGCCGTGTCCGGTGGTTGACGCCGCCCACGCCTTCCTGAAGGACCCGGACAGCATCTACCCGCGCTGACCGACCAACTCCACCACCGCGTCGGCGAACGCCTGCCCGCGGTGGGCGTAGTCGCTGAACATGTCCATCGACGCCGCCGCCGGCGCCAGCACCACGGCATCCCCCGGCTTCGCCAGCGAACGCGCGGCGCGCACGGCGGCCTCCATCGACACGGCGGCATCGTCGGAAGGGTCCAACACCGTCACGGGCACCGACGGCGCGTGCCGGGCCAACGCCGAGGCGATCACCTCGCGGTCCGCCCCGATCAGCACCGCCCCGCGCAACCGATGCGCCTCCTCGCGCACCAACTCGTCCACCGACGCACCCTTGAGCAGCCCGCCGGCCACCCACACCACGCTCTCGTGCGACCGCAACGACGCCGCCGCCGCGTGGGGGTTCGTGGCCTTGGAGTCGTTGACGTACGCGACCCCGTCGGCCGTCGTCACCAGGACGGCCCGGTGCGCGCCCGGCTTGAAGTCGCGCAATCCGCGCGCCACCGCGTCCGCCGGCACACCGTGCGCACGGGCCAGCGCCGCCGCCGCCAACGCGTCCGCGATCCCGGGCGGCCCACCGGGGTGGACGTCGGCGGCCGGCAGCAACACCTCGTCGGACGGCCCGAACGCCCTGTCGACCAACTGCCCGTCGTGGACCCCGAGCTGCCCTTCCTCCGGCGACCCAAGCGTGAAACCGACGTGCGCGGCGGCCGGCGAAGAGGCCAGCAGCGCGGCCACCACGGGATCGTCCACCCCGCCGACGGCGACCTCGCCGGTCAGCACACCGGCCTTCGCCGACGCGTACGCCTCGAACGTGCCGTGCCAGTCCAAGTGGTCTTCGGCCAGGTTCAGCAGCACCCCGGCGAACGGCCGCACGGACGGCGACCAGTGCAGCTGGAAGCTCGACAGCTCCACCGCCAGCACCCGGCGCCCGGCCAGCAGGGCGTCCACCACGGGCAGGCCGACGTTGCCGCACGCCACCGCGTCGATGCCGGCCGCACGCAGGATCGACTCCAGCATCCCGACCGTCGTGGTCTTCCCGTTCGTGCCCGTCACGGCGAGCCACGTCGGCGGGTCGGCCAGCTCCAGGCCCATCCGCCAGGCCAGCTCGACCTCGCCGATCACCTCGATGCCCGCCGTCGTCGCCGCCTCCAGCAACGGGCTGGACGGACGCCACCCCGGGCTGGTCACGACCAGGTCGGTGCCCGCGGGCGGCGAGACCAGCCCCGGCGTCAGCGTCACGCCGGGCAACAACTGCTCCAACGCGGCCAGGCGGTCCGCCGAACCGTCGGTCACGGTGACGACGGCGTCCGCCGCCAGCAACGCCTCCGCCACCGACCGGCCGGTCACCCCGGCGCCGGCGACGAGGACGTGGCGACCTGCGAGGAATCCCATCGTCAGCTCTCGACCGCGGTCAGCCACTCGCTGTAGAACAGGCCGAGCCCGAGCATGCAGCACATGCCCGCGAGCAGCCAGAACCTGATGATCACCGTGGTTTCCGCCCACCCGGCGAGTTCGAAGTGGTGGTGGAACGGCGCCATGCGGAACAACCGCCGTCGTGACGTGCGGAAGACCGCGACCTGCAGCACCACCGACAGCGCCTCGACCACGAACAGACCGCCGATGACGACCATCAGCAGCTCGGTGCGGGTGGTGATGGACAGGCCGGCGACCAGGCCGCCCAGCGCGAGCGAGCCCGTGTCGCCCATGAAGATCTTGGCGGGCGCGGCGTTCCACCACAGGAAGCCGATGCAGCCGGCCATCGCGGCGGCGGCCACCAGCGCCAGGTCCAGCGGGTCGCGCACGTCGTAGCAGCCGGCCACGAGCAGGTTCGAGCAGTTGTAGCGGAACTGCCAGAAGCTGATCACCACGTAGGTGCCGAGCACCATCGCGGACGTGCCGCCGGCCAGGCCGTCGAGGCCGTCGGTCAGGTTCACCGCGTTCGACCAGGCGCTGATCGCGGCGTAGCAGAACACGACGAAACCGACGATGCCGAACGACACCACGGCGATGTCGCGCACGAACGACAGGTTCACCGAGGCGGGCGTCATCCCGTCCTTGTTCGGGAACTGCATGACCAGCACCGCGAAGATGATCGTGGCGACGAACTGGCCGACGAGTTTCGCGGTCTTGTTCAGGCCCAGGTTGCGCTGCTTGCGGATCTTGATGAAGTCGTCCAGGAAGCCGACGACGCCCAGCGACGTGGTCAGCATCAGCACGAGCAGGCCGGACGCGCTGGGCGTCTGATCCTGCGCGGACGCCGACATGGAGTTCACCAGGTGCGCGCCGAGGTAGCCCGCCCACATCGCGACCAGGATCGCGACGCCACCCATGGTGGGCGTGCCGCGCTTGGTCTTGTGGCTCTGCGGTCCCTCTTCGCGGATCTCCTGGCCGAAGCCCTGCCGGGAGAAGATCTTGATCAGGTACGGCGTCAGCATGATCGACGTGATCAGGGCGATGGCCGCCGCGATCAGGATGCTCTTCACTTGCTGCCCGCCTCCAGGAGAGCCTCGGCAACCCGCCACAGGCCGTATGAGTTGGATGCCTTCACCAGGACGACGTCACCGGGCCGCACCTGGTCGCGCAGCAGCTCGACGGCCGCCGTCACGTCGGGCACCAAAATCGCTTCTTCGCCCCAAGATCCTTCCAGGTGCGCCCCTTGGTGCATCGCGCGGGCTTCCTGACCGACCACGACCAGCTTGTTGATGTCCAAGCGGACCGCGAGCCTGCCGATCTCGTCGTGCGCGCGGATCGAGTCCGCGCCCAGTTCGGCCATCGGGCCCAGCACCGCCCAGCTGCGGCGCGCGGGCGTGGCGGACCGGGAGATGGTGGCGAGCGACTTCAGCGCCGCACGCACCGACTCCGGGTTGGCGTTGTACGCGTCGTTGACGATGGTCACACCGTCAGGACGTTCGGAGACCGCCATGCGATGCGCGGAGACCCGTGCCGCCGTGCCCAGGCTCTCCGCGATCTGATCCGGGGTCGCGCCGAGTTCGAGCGCGATGGCGGCGGCGGTGAGGGCGTTGCCGACCTGGTGCGGCCCGTGGACGGCGAGGCGGACGTGCGCCTCGCCGCGGGGCGTGACCAGGGTGAAGCGGGCGCGGGCCTGCTCGTCCAGCTCGACGTCCTTCGCGCGGACCTGCGCGGCCGGGTTCTCGCCGACGAGGACGACCTTGGCCCTGGTGCGGCCGGCCATGCCCGCGACGAGGGGGTCGTCCGCGTTGAGGATCGCGATGCCGTCCTCGGGCAGGGCCTCGACCAGTTCGCCCTTGGCCTTGGCGATGCCCTCGCGCGAGCCGAACTCGCCGACGTGCGCGCTGCCGACGTTCAGGACCGCGCCGACGCGGGGCGGGGCGACCTGGCACAGCTCGGCGATGTGGCCGACGCCGCGGGCGCTCAGCTCGAGGACCAGGAACCGGGTGTCCTCGTCGGCGCGCAACGCCGTCCACGGGTGGCCCAGTTCGTTGTTGAACGATCCCGGCGGCGCGATGGTCGGGCCGAGCGGCGCGAGCACCTGGGCGATGAGGTCTTTGGTGGACGTCTTGCCGGACGACCCCGTCACGCCGACGACGGTCAGGTCCGCCAGCCGGTCCGTGACGTGCCGGGCGAGCTTGGCCAGCGCCTTCAGCACGGCCGCGCCCGCGCCGTCGGTGTCGCCGGACAGCACGTAGGCGTTTCCCTCGGCCCGGTCGACGGGCGGCGCGATGACGGCGGGCGCGTCGACCTCCCGGCCCGCCAACACGCCGACCGCGCCCTGTGCGACGGCTTGGGCGGCGAAGTCGTGGCCGTCGACCCGTTCGCCGGGCAGCGCCAGGAACAGGCCGCCGGGGGTGATCTTCCGGGTGTCGAACTCGACGCTGCCGGTGACCACCTCCGCGCCGGTGGCGCGGTGCAGCTTGCCGCCGACGACCTCGGCGATCTCGGCGAGGCTGAGCTGGATCACCGGGTGGCTCCTCTGATCGCTTCGGTCAGTGCGTCCACGTCGGAGAACGGCTGCACGACGCCCGCGATCTCCTGGCCGGTCTCGTGGCCCTTGCCCGCCACCACGACGACGTCGCCGGTGTTCGCGAGGGACACGGCGTGCTCGATGGCGCGGCGGCGGTCGCCGATCTCGACGATCTCGCCGCGCTCCTCGTCCGGCACGGCCAGCGCGCCGCTCAGCATCGCCGCCCGGATGTGCGCCGGGTCCTCCGTGCGCGGGTTGTCGTCGGTGACGATCAGCACGTCGCTGCGCCGTGCGGCTTCCTCGCCCATGAGGGGGCGTTTCGCCGTGTCGCGGTCGCCGCCGCAGCCCAGGACCGTGATGACGCGGCCGGTGGCGCGGGCGCGGACCGCCTGGAGGGCGAGCGCGACGGCGGCGGGCTTGTGCGAGTAGTCCACGACGGCGGTGAAGCCCTGGCCCTCGTCCACGCGCTGCATGCGGCCGGGCACCTGGACGTCCCGGAGGCCTTCGCGGACGGCTTCGAGCGGGATCCCCCGGACGTGCAGGCAGGCGATGGCCAGCAGGGCGTTGGCGACGTTGAAGTCGCCGGGCAGGCTCAGTTCGACGTCGAGCGTGACGCCGTCCGGGCCGTGCGCGGTGAACGCCTGCTCACCGGTGGCGGAGACGGTGACGTCGGTGGCCGTCCAGTCGGCGGGCTTCGTGGTCGCGACCGTGACGGTGGCGTCCTTGACCAGGCGCGGGCCCCACTCGCCGTCCACGCAGACCACCTCGGTGCGGGCCCGGCCGTCGAACAGCTCGGCCTTGGTCCGGAAGTAGTCCTCCATGTCCGGGTGGAAGTCCAGGTGGTCCTGGGAGAGGTTGGTGAACGCGCCGACCGCGAACCCCACGCCGCCGACCCGGCCCAGGCGCAGGGCGTGGCTGGAGACCTCCATGACGACGTCCGTGGTGCCGCACTCGACCATCGCGGCCAGCAGTGCCTGCAGGTCAGGGGCCTCGGGGGTGGTGAGGGCGCTGTCGAGCCGGTTGCCCGCGACGCGCGTCTCGACGGTGCCGATGAGTCCGGTAGCGCGACCGGCCGCGCGCAGGGCCGACTCGATCATGTAGCTGGTGGTGGTCTTGCCGGACGTGCCGGTCACGCCCCACACGGCGAGCTTGGTGGACGGGTCGCCGTACACGCCGGAGGCCAGCAGCCCGAGGACCGCGCGGGGGTCCGGGTGCACCAGCACGGGCACGCCGTGGACCTTCGCCGCGCCTTCCGCGTCGGTCAGCACGGCCACCGCGCCGTTCTCCACGGCTTGGGCGGCGAAGTCGGCGCCGTGCACCCGCGTGCCGGGCAGCGCGGCGAACAGGTCGCCGGGCCGCACGTGCTGGGCACGCAACGTCACGCCGCTGACCTGGACGTGTGCCCGGTCGGGAGCGGTCAGGTGCGCATCGACGGTCGTGGCGAGCTCGGACACGGCAACGGGCTGGGTGCGGGAAGGGCGAGGCGGAGCGGTCGCGACCTTGCCCTCGAGCTTGGCAGGCACGCGCGGAAGGCTACCGGCGCACGGAGAGTGTTCGACCGGCACGTCCACTCCGGACCGGTTCACCCGTCCCGAGACGCCACTGAACCTGAATTGTTTTGCACATTAGTGACGCGAGGATGTGTCACTAGGGGGACGGATCAGCAGTCACCCCGGTAGGCGACGGCGGTTTCGCGCGCGGCGGCCGTCGGTTCGTCGTCCAGGGCCGCGGTCGCGTCCATCGCGGGCACGCCGTCGGCGAGCGCGCGCTTCGCCTCGGCCGCCGCCAGGGCGACGGCGCGGAAGTGCGGGCCCGCTTCCGGGAGTTCCGCGAGACGCAGGCCGAACAACGCCATGCTGCTGACGTGGGTGTCCACGGTCCGCCGTTCCTCCGGGGTCTCCCCGTCGGCCAGCGCGAGCCTGGCCAGGGAGAACACGGGACCGGCGGAGGCGCTGAAGGCGTACAGGTCCGTGCACAGGTCGGCCGCGGACGTCGACGGTGCGCGCGAAGACGTGGCCGTGGGCGACGACGCGGTGGAGACGGGCGCCAGCGACGAAGCGGACAGGTCACCGGAACCGGCATCGGAACCGCACGCCACCAGGGCGACCATCACGACGCCCACCACCGCCACCGAGCCGGACCGGCCGAGTTCTCCCATGCCGAGGACGGTATTCGCGGTCGACCCGGCACGGCCGACGCCGGCAGGAACCGGCCGCTAGGGCGATACACGCCCTAGCGCGTGTTTCAGATGTGGCGTAGCCAGATGTTGATGGCTGCGATGTGGACGGTGGCCTTGTAGCGGACGGCGAGTTTGTCGTACCTGGTCGCGA
>NZ_LGED01000036.1 GCF_001280085.1 Saccharothrix sp. NRRL B-16348
TGCGGCCCGTCATCTGGGCGGCAGCGTGGCGGCCGGGCTCGTCATGCCGGCGGTGATAACGGCTCCGTTCACGATGGTGCTGGCGCTTGCCGTGTGGGGGTTCTTCGGGGCTACGGCCGTCTGGTACACGGTGCTTGTGCTGGTGGGCATGCTGGTCGTGCTCGGGCTGGTGCTGTCGGTGGACAACGGGGCCTCCCACCGCAACTGGGCCGCCGCGGCCCGGATGAACGACGCCTTCCCCAACGCCCACATGATCCACTTACCGGCACACGCCTCGTGGTTGAACCAGGTGGAAATCTACTTCTCCGCCGTGCGGCGTAAAGCGCTCACCCCGGACGACTTCGGCGACCTCGACGAAGTCTCCGAACGGCTGCTGTCCTTCCAAGAGCACTACAACGCCACCGCCCAGCCCTTCGACTGGACCTTCACCCGCCACGACCTCAACCGGCTGCTCACACGGATCGGCCGCCATGACCGCCACGCCCCACAACCACGGACAGCATGATCATCCCCGACGAACTAACGGTCGCAACCACTCGTCGCGGATGCGGGTAGCCCAGCAGGTCTCGTGCGGCTCGTTTGAGTGGGTTGATCTTGTATTCGCTCGTGCTTATCTGCACTTGGGGCTGACTGGCGCTCGGGGTGTCATCCTGGCTTCTCCTGCTGGTCAGCGGCATGCCAGAGGGCTGGGTGCCGGGGTCGATGGCGCGATGGGCCCGTCTGGCTCTGGGGCTTCGCGCTCGGCTTCGCCCGAAGTCCGAGCGGCATGTCGATGCCCCGATCTCCGATCCAGCCTGCGGCACTCGCGCGCGGCTATCCTTGACACGAGTCCGGCGGTATGCCTCCTTGCGCGGCTTTGAAAGGGATGTCAATGCGCGATCTCCTGTATCTCTCGGAGAACAAAATGCGGGTCCTCAGTCCGCAGGTGCCACAGCAACTGCGGAAGAAGATCGGCTTCGAGACAGGGGTAAACGTTGGGTTTGCCTCGTTCAAGACCTCGCTCCCTAGCGAGCCCTCTAAATCATTGGTGACCATGCTGGACTCGGTCATCGAGATGATCGAGCAGGAACGGACGGTCAAGTGGTTCACGGAGGCGAACCTGCAGTCAGGTGACTGGGTCCAGTTCGAGGACGAGTTCTTCTACGGTGACGCAGCTTCTGGAAGAATAAAATCCGAACCAGTTGCGGACACTGGACTGGTGTATTTCGCCGCCCAGCGACCCCCTCATTGGAACACCTCTCGTGGTGGACCCGCCCGAACCCCTTTCGTGCTGGTGGGCTCATCTGCGAACGTCTTGGACCGCTGGCAACCGCCCGACTCGCACGTCAAAGCGGTGGGCGCCTATTACATGGAGGCCGTGCTAGCGTACGCGGAGCGTCTCGCCGAACTGCCAGACGAGGCCACAGAGAGCGAATTAGCAGTTCCGGGCCACGGCGGCCACGCCCTCGTGGAAGCCCTCCGCTATCTGACTCCCATCACACAATCAGTTCGGCCGCATTCCGGTTGGGCAGCAGGACCGGTGACCATTAAAGGGCATGCTCGGGTCTTGGCAGCAGAGAAGGATAAAGTCTTGAGTCCCGCCGTTCTCGCCACTCCCCTTTACATTGAATACGCATCGATCGAGGACTGATCGATCACACTGTGGCCGATTTTATCTGTTACCTCTCGCCCCTCAGGTTCTACATTTAGACCGGACGCGCGAATCGCCGAACTCGATACAGATTAGCGTAATCCGCTTCCCCTGGAAGGCCTAGTACCTCGTTACCGATGCCTATTCACGTTACGACTGGTCGGACGCTGGGGGTTGTCATTGGAGCTTCCCGAAGGTCAGCGGCCCGCGTGAGGGCCGGGATACCGAGGGCGACGGTAGGTCGCCGGAGCCGACGTCGGGTGTCGTCGCGTTTGGCTCGCAGGAAGGTCAGGGTCATATCGATGCCCTCGATCTCACCGGCCCAGCCTTCGGCCTCGGCACGGGTGCGGCGGTCGACCAGGTCGGTTTCGAGTTCGTCGAGCCGGGCGAGCATCTTGGGGTTGACGTGCAGCATCGGGCAGCGGATGCAGGCTTCTCTGAACTAGCGTCGGTGCACTTTAACGACGACCACAGGTCGTCCGAGATCGGAAGACCGAGCTGTCGGGGGCATGTAAGGATGTTGTGGGAGGTCAGATGGAGCCACAAGCGCGGCGCAGGTACGACGTCGTTCACTGCTCGGTGGTCGGCCATGCGCGGTACGGGCTTCTGGTCGAATCCGAGGACGGCGAGCACGGATTCGTGGACAGCTCGTACATCACGGACAAGCCGGGCGAGCCGTGGCCTGCGGTGGGTGGGCGGTTGCGGTGCGTGGTCTTGGGCTATACGGAGGAAGGCAGGCTCCGAGTCGCGGCGACGCCCCTGTTCGTCGAGATGGTGGCCGCAGCAGACGACCCTGTCACGGCAGTGGATGAGTGGAGTCTGCTGACAGGTAGAGGGCGACGGCACGAGTGAAGTGTCCGCCTTCCGCCCGGCATACCAGTGCGTTGTGTGTCGTCAGCTCTGCGGTGATGTGGATGTTGTTCGACCGGCGAGTGAGGTGAAGGCGGGCATGCCGAGCGCGACCGCGCCGGTGGGGCGTTGGAGCGCGGTGTCGATCTGGGCGATCTTGTCTTTGGCTCCCGTCAGGCTGACTTGTAGTCCCTCGACTTCCCCGAGCCATCCTTCGCGCTTGGCCTCGATAATACGAGCCTTCAGATTGTCGCGGATCTCCTCCAACCGTGGTCGTTGCGCCGGGTCGGGCCGCAGTAGTGAACATCTGACGCAAGCATGCTCATGGACGCAAGGTGATCCGAATGCTCGTGCGCAGGTCCCGACAGACACCTTCCTTTTCTCGAAGTGTGCGAGGAAGGAGTCCCATTCTTGATCGGTCGGGGTCCGGTATTCTTCGCTGGGTCGGGTCGTCCGTCGGCGGGCGATGAACGCCCGGTGTGCTTCGATCGCCTCGGCGGGATAGACGGCCTTGTAGCCCATTGTCGTGTCGATGGATTTGTGTCCGCAGATGACTTGGGCGATGTGGGGCGGCAGGCCGCTCATGATGGCGTCCGTGACGAAGATTCTCCGGAAATCGTGGGGTGAGAACATGAGCGGGTCGCCGCCGGCGTCGGTGAGGCCGGTTGCTGCGAGCGCGTTGATCAGCAGTTTGCGGATCGCGGTAGGCGTGAATGGCCGGTTCTCGCTGCCGATGGAGCGTTGGAACAGCAGCGGCATCGGTGGGTTCCAGACTCTCTCCCGGATGTCGTAGGACGCCACGAGCGGTATCGCGCCGTTGGGCGCACGCAGCCGGTTGACCATGGCGCTGAGGACGTCCGTGAGCTCGGGGCTGACGAGTAGAAGTCGCTCCGTGTCGGTCTTCGACGGGGCGATCTGCAGCAACGGCACGAGCTCGCCGGTGGAGGGCAGCCGGTATTCGGTGATGCTGTGGTGGCTCAGCTCCAGCATCTCCTCGCAGCGGATCCCTGTCAGCCGCAGGACTTCGATGGTCGAGAAGGACCAGAACGCCTCCTCATCCTCATAGGACAGATTGCGCCGCTTGCCGGTGGCCGTTTCCTCGGCCCAGACATGCCGGCCGATGGACGTGGGGGCGATTGCCCTGCGCAGCGCGCCGTCGGTGCTGGGGATCGGTTCTCCGGGCTGGGTGCCCTGGGCCGCCCGCAGCCGTCGCTCCGAGGTGAGGCGGCGTTCGTGGGCCGTTCGTCCAGAACGGGCAGGACGGGCAGCCGCTCGCGGGTGCGCTGGTCCATGCGGGCCTTGCGGTGCTTGAGCTCCTTGGCGCGGCCGATCTCGGCGTCACTGATCGGGCAGGGCACGGCCCACGGCGCCCAGCGGCCTGGGTCGTCGACGGCCCATTGGGCGATGTCCAGATAGAAGGCCCGCACCCGGAGCAACTCGTCCTTGGCGTTGATACGGGGGCTGGAGATCTCGATCTGCTCGCCGGCGGCGTTGGTGGTGATGCGTTTCTTCGTGCTCAGGTCCTCCTTCCATGCCCGAGTCGTCTCCGGTGGCAGGCGCAGCGTGTCGATGCCCGGCGAGAGGTCCTCGATCCGGGCCCAGAACAGGCCGGCCAGGGTCCGGGAGACCGCGTCGATACTGGCGAAGTCCAGAGACGGCTGCCGTTCCCGCAGATAGTCCACGATCAGGTCACGGATCGGTCGACACCGGAGCGGATAGCGGTCCACCAGCTCTTCGATGCTCAGCTGGCCCGCCGCCAGCCCGAAGGCGCGGATCGTGTGGGGTGCGTCCTCGGGAAAGATGCCCAGAGCGCGCAGCCGCAGGTAGAAGTCGACCTTCTTCTGGCCGCCGCGCACGTGCACGAGGCGTTGCGTGTCGGCCAACTCGACGCAGTCGCCGACGGTGATGTCGGTGACCAGGCCGCCCTTGCAGGCCAGCAGTGTCGCGGCCCTGCTCGCGGCGATCCGCGCGTCCAGGGCGGAACCCGCCGGCCCGGCGTCGGCCAGCCGGCGCAGCCGGGCGAACCCGTCGGGGTCCCTGGTCTGCTCCATCGCGGTCGCGAGGTGGCGGTGTCTGCGGGTGAGCATCCATGGCAGGCCGGGGCGGATGACGTCGCCGCAGATCAGCATCAACAGGCCCGAGGACAGGTCCTCCGGGTCGTAGGAGGCGGACTCGCCGCGCTCACGCAGCCACTCCAGTGGAAGTTCCACCCAGGTGGCACCGGGACGGTCCTCGGCTCCGCCGGCCAGCCAGCGCTCCTGCCAGGTGTTGCCGGGCTGGGAGGACAGCCAGCGCAGCAGCTTGGCGACCCCGCGGCGTCGCCCCGCCCGAGTCGCCTTGATCTCGGGGAGAAACGGCGGGGACGTCAGCCTCCGGAGCGTTTCCTCCGACGTCTGCGCGGTATGAGGCCACTGCTGTTGGGCTGGGCGAGGAGGAAAACGTTCCCGTAGCTGCGTGTTCCTCGCCCGCGCCTGGGCCTCGGTGGCGTTGGCCACGGCCAGTGGCTTGCGGGCGGTGTGCTTGGCGGTGGTCGTCACAAGGGCCTCCCGAACAGCACGCTCAACGACTCCGGGTCATAGCCCGGCACCGGGGGCGGCGGGACCGGCTCGGCACGCCGCTCGGCCTGGCGGGCGTGATGGGCCAGCACTCCCGCCACGACTTCCTCCTTGGTAGGAGTCAGATACAGCTCCGTAGTGGTCAGATGCGCGTGGCCCAGGACCCACTGCACGTCGCTCAACGTCAGCTGCGGGTCGCGGGCCATCCGCGTCGCCGCGCTGTGGCGCAGGTCGTGCAGGGTCCAATCGGCGCCGAGAACGACGTTGGCCCGCTCGAACATGCGGTGGGCGGCGTGATAGGCCAGCGGCCGGTGAGGACGGCGCAGGGTCCACCACAGTGGTTGGGTCCGGCCACGCGGCACCTTGCCGCGCAGGTCCTCCTGATACAGCCTCAGCCACACGAACGCGTCCGTCGACGCCGGCACCTGCTGCGCCGCGCGGGATCCCTTGCGCAGCACCGTGATCAGCTGCTGACCGGGTTCGACATCGCAATGGCGCACCCCGAGCAGCTCTGAGGCCCGCACCCCGGTGGAGACCCAGAACGCCACCAGTGCCCTGTCCCGGTTCGACGACAGGGCGGCGAACAGTTCGTTGAACCGGTCGTCCGGGATCGCCCGGGGAATCCGCCGCGGCACACTCGGTCGGTAGCGGCCCGTGCGCTCGTGTTTCCACTCGTCCATCGGGTTGTGGTGGGCGTGCGCCCGCCGCGCCCGGCGGGAGGCGTCCAGCGGGAATGGGTTGAGGATCGGGCCGGTGCCCGCGTCGCGGTGGAAGTCGTAGAAGCCACGCAGGACCGTTTCGCTGTGGGCGACGGTGGCCGGTGCGTATCCGTCCCGAAGCGCGGGCTTGCCGGTCACCGGATTGGGGGCGCCCACCGTCTTGGCCGTCGGGCTCCCGTTTCGGGGCTCGGGATTCTGCTTGCGTTGCTTGACCGCGAGTTGGATCCAGCAGCTGAAGTCCCGCGCCTCAAGCCGGGTCGCCCTGTCCCAGCCGACGTCCACCGCGTGCAGGAATCGCCACCACCTCAACAGATCCATGCCGTACGAGCGCAGCGTCGCCACCGACCTCCCAGCAGCCAGCAGCTCTCGCAGGAACCCGGCCACCGGAGCAACTGGAGCCCCATCGGCGCCGAGCAATCGGTAGGGCTCCCACCTGTCGCCCGTGGAGATGAGCTGCCCAGTACGGGGCACAACAAGGCAAGACAGGTCCCTGTCCGCCTTCGCCGATTCGATCACGCGGGCAAGCTATCGGCCCTGCCAGTGGACAGGGTCAGGAGCTGCCCAAACTCGGCAGTTAGTTCAGTCAACGGGGCGTGTTCGTGCTGGCAGGGCGTTCCGTAGGGGCGTCCGCAGGAGCCGAGTTCGACCTTGCGCTTGTCGAAGTGTTCGTCGAACTCGGCCAATTCCTCGTTGGTGGCGTCGCGGTATTCCTCGATCGGGCGGAGTTCGCGGCGGTAGTTGAGGAAGGCGACGTAGTGGCGGACGATGTCCTCGTCGAAGACGGCGACGTAGCCGCGGGTGGTCTGGATGTTGAGGTGGCCGAGCAGGGCTGCGCCGATGTGGATGGGCAGGCCGCTGTTGACCAGCTCGGTGGCGAAGAGGCTGCACACCGGTGCCACCTTCGGTCCGCACGTCGCCGCGGCGCTGTCCGGCGTCCCGGTCGTCGAAGCGAGGAGGTCGCTGGACGAGTTGGCGTCGGTGCGGTTGATCGAGCAGGTGGCACACGACCGATACACACGGCACGACCTGCTCAACGCGTACAGCGTCGAACGACTGCTCCAGGACGAGCCCGGGCCTGACCGTGAGTCGGCGACGCGACGC
>NZ_LGED01000037.1 GCF_001280085.1 Saccharothrix sp. NRRL B-16348
GTCGGCGTTCGCCTTGACCTGGGCCTCGGTGACGTTCCAGTTGAACGAGTCGTAGCTGTTCCAGCCCAGCGGCGGAGTCGTGGCGACCCCGTTGTCCCACGCCACGGCGGGCTGCTCGGACCCGGTCGTCAGGGTGGTCGCCATCAGGGCCGCGGCGGCGAGCACCAGTCCCGCCCGCCGCGCTGTCGTTCGGACTCCACGCACACTGGTCTCCACTCGTCGTCGAGCGATGTGATCGATAACACGAGACAGCGCCAGAGTTTGCTTGGTACCTGTGACCGGTGTCAAGAAGTGAAAGTGAGCGTTAACATTCCATCTGGCGCGGCAGTGGTCCTACCGGTCTGCCCGCGCACGTCGACGTGGCGGACCTGATCCAGTCCGGCAGCTTCGGCCTGGTCGACGCGATCGAGAAGTTCGAGCCCAAGCGGGGCCGTCGGCGGAGAAGCACAGCGACAACATCCTGACCAAGCTCGGCCTCCCGCCGGCGGACCAGACCCACCGCCGCGTCCAAGCCGTCCGGGCCTACCTGAACCACTGACCCGCCGGCGGACGACGCAACCCTGCGGTCCGGACGGCCCAATTCCGGCGGTCGCCGGTGACGCCGTGCCCCCGGCCACCGATGTAGTGATCACAGGGGCCGTCCGCCACCAGGCGACGGGGTGTTCAGGGGGTTTCACACGATGCTGTCCTTACGACGGCGCGCGTCCGCGCGCGCCCGCATCACCGTGGTCGGCGCCGCCACAGCGCTGTTCGCCGTGCTGACGACCGGGGTCGCGCACGCCGAACCACCGTCGAACGACGACTTCGACCACTCGACGGCCGTCACGGCCTTGCCGTTCACCACCACGCAGGACACGAGCGAGGCGACCGAGGCGGACGACGACCCGTCCTGGTGCCAGTTCTACGAAGTCGAAGGCGGCGTCTGGTTCCACCACACCGCGACCGAGGACGGTTACCTGCGCGCCACCACGGTGGGCAGCGACCACACCACCGTCCTGTCGGCCAACACCGGCGAGCGCGGGAACCTGCGCGCCGCCGACCAGGCCTGCGACATCGGCTCCGACGCCACGATCACGTTCCGCGCCACGGCGGGCACCACCTACTACTTCTTCGTCGCGGGCTACTCCGTCACCGGCGGCGCGCTGTCGTTCGCCCTGCGCCCCGTCCCTGCCGTGGCCAACGACGCGTTCACCGCCGCCGAGCCGGTCACCGCGCTGCCCTTCACCACCCACCCGGACCTGTCGACCGCCACGTTCGAGGCCGACGAACCCGAGTCCAGCTGCGCCTACACCGAGACCGTGCCGTCGGTCTGGTACTCCTACACGCCGTCGGCGCGGACGTCGGTCACCGCGCGGGTCGAGCACAACGACGTCGTCGTCAGCGTCTACACCGGCGCGTCACTGCCCGAGCTGACCGAGGTGACCTGCATGTCCTACTCCTACGAGCCGACGACCTTCGGCGCCACCGCGGGCACCACCTACTACCTCAGGGTCACCGGCCCGCGGCAGAGCTCCCAGCCCACCGCCCTGCACCTGGCCGAGGCGCCACCGCTGCGGCCCTACATCAGCAGGTCGACGTCCGAACCGTCGGTGTACGACAACATCCACTTCAGGGTCGAGTCGAACAACTGGAACGAGGAGCCGCTCAGCGCCACGTGGGACTTCGGCGACGGCACCACGGCCCCGGCCACGACCGAGGGCGTCCAGCACCACTACACCGCCGACGGCGTCTACACCGTCACCATCGTCGCCACGTCGCCGGACGGCCGCACCGCCACGGCGAGCTCCGAGGTGGAGGTCGAGACGCACGACGTGGGGATCACCCGGTTCGACGTGCCGTCGTCTGCGCGGCAGGGCGAGACCAAGACGATCAAGGTGTACGTGGCGAACACGCGGTACGCCGAGACGGCGACCGTCGTGCTCTACAAGCGCACCAGGGACTACTGGACCGAGGTCGGCACGACGACCCTGCACGTGCCCGCGCACCCGACCCGCAAGGTGCAGTTCCCGTTCGCCCACACCTTCACGCCCGACGACGCCCTCGTCGGCAAGGTCGCCTTCCGGGCGCAGGTCACGCTCGCGTACCCGGTCCGCGACGCCCGCCCGATGGACAACGAGGTCATCTCCATCGCCACGACCGTGACCGGTTCGGCCGCGATGGCCGCCGCCTGACCGCCACACCACCACTTCCGGGAGAGATCAGAATGACGCTGCCCACCCGGCGGCGGGCGTTCACGCGCCTGCGCACGCCGATCATCGGCCTCGTCGCCGCCGCGATCGCGGTGCTGGCACCGGGCGTCGCGCACGCCGCGCCGCCCGCCAACGACGACTTCGACCAGGCCACCGCCATCACCGCGCTGCCGTTCTCGACCACGCAGGACACCACGCAGGCCACCAAGGCCGCCGACGACCCGACCGACTGCTACTACTGGGGCACGCGCAGCGTGTGGTTCCGCTACACCGCGACCGAGGACGCCCTGCTCAGGACCACCGTGTCCAGCACCGGGCAGTCGCCGGTCGTGGCCGTCTACACCGGCGAGCGCGGCGCGCTCACGCAGGTGCCCGGGAGCTGCACGACGGACTTCCCGACGAGGGCGTTCCCCGTAACCGCGGGCACGACGTACCACATCGAGGTGTTCGAGTACTACTACGGCGGGCAGGTCGACTTCCGCCTCGCCACCGTCCCGCCCGCGCCGAACGACGACGTCGCCGCGGCGGCCCCCGTCGTGCTGCCGGCCCAGCTCACCGGCGACCTGAGCCTGGCGTCGACCGAGCCGGACGAGGTCCCGTCCAGCTGCGAGCAGGGCCTCGACCGCTCCGTCTGGTACCGCTACACGCCGGAGCGGACCCGCTCGGTGGCCGTGATGACGGGGTACGGCTCACCCTCGATCACCGTGTACCAGGGTGCCACGCCGGACGCGCTGACCGAAGTGGACTGCGTCGACTCCTATTCCGGGTACAGCGCCGTGTTCACCGCCACCGCGGGCCGGACCTACTTCATCAAGTTCGCCAAGAGCGCCGAACGGGCCTCGGAGTTCAGCCTGTCCCTGCAGAACGCGCCGGCGGTGCGCCCGATCGCGTCGCCCTACCCGAACACCCCGTCCACCTTCGACGACGTGCGGTTCACCGTCTACTCCGGAGACCCGCTGAACCGCCCGCTGGTCAGCGGCGAGGTGAAGTTCGGCGACGGCACGTCCGCGCCTATCACCGGCGACGCCCTCGTGCACCGCTACGCCGCCGACGGCGAGTACCGGGTGGAGGTGACCGGCACGACCTCCGACGGACGCACCGGCACCGGCGTGGAGACCCTGGTGGTCGAGACGCACGACGTGGGGCTGTCCGGCTTCACCGTGCCCGCCTCGGCCCGCGCCGGGCAGACCAAGCCGATCAAGGTGACGCTCGCCAACGGCACGGCCCGCGACGAAACGGTCGAGGTCGAGCTGCTGCGCCTGTCGGAGAGCGGGCACTACACCACCGTGGGCACGCTCAAGCAGTGGCTCGCCGGCGGGTCGCGCGTGGAGCTGCCGTTCGCCTACACCTACACCGCCGCGGACGTCGCGGCGGGCAAGGTGACGTTCAAGGTCCGGGTGGACGTCGACGGCCGGTACGACGGCGACGACAACCCTGCGGACAACGAGGTGGTGGCCGTGACGACGACCGTGCGCGCCGGCGCGACCACCGCGGACGACCTGCACTGCTGCCGCTAAACGAGTAACACGCAAGTCTGGGTGGTAGCCGGAGACGGACGAAGGGTGTTCAAGATCCGTTTGTGACGACGGACCTGAACACCCTTCGCACCGCACTCCACGTCAAGATCGCTATCCGGCGTTGCGCCACCTCGTGGCGCGGAAGGAGCCGTTCGCCATGGTGCGGCCGACGATCGTGCCGCTGTTGTTGATGTCCGTGGCGACCCCGTGGGCGCCGCCCAGCGTGGCGAGTCTCGTGATGGTCCCGTAGGCGCCCCAGCGGACCGCGTGGGTCCGACCGTCGACGTCGAGGGCATAGCCGACGATAAGACCCGCGTCACTGACCCCGGTGGCCCCGGCTTCAGGGGTGCCGAACGCGGGGAGCACGGCCGCCGCACCGGTGACATCCCAACGCACCGCCGCGCTGCCACTGTCGGTGTAGCAGGTGCCGACGATCAGGCCGGATTCGTTGATCCCGTGTGCGAAGCAGTCCTGGTGACCGGGAGGCGTGTCGAGTCGGCCGATGACGCCTGCCGCGTCCCACATCACCGCGTGGCGGTTCCCGTCGGAGCCCTGTGAGTACCCGACGACGGTGCCGTCGTTGTTGACGTCATAGGCGATGCCGTCGTCGTTGCCGCCCGGCAACGTGGCGAGCGGGGTGGGCCGGCTGCTCGCGTTCTCCCACCGCACCGGCGACTGCGGGTAGTCGCCCACGAGACCCACGATGACGCCGTCGTCGTTCACGCCCCGGGCCGAGCCGGTGGAGTCCCCGGGAAGCCGGGTCACCGCTCCGGTGACCTCCCACCGCACCGGGTACGTGACCTCGTGCTCGGCCGACTCCGCCTCGCCGACCACCACACCGTCGTCGTTGATGTCGTGGGCTGCGCTGCGCCGGCCCGGGGTCGCGAGCTCGGTGATCGCCCCGGACGCGTTCCAGAGCAGAGCGTGGTCCCATCCGCTGGGACGCGTGGAGTAGCCGACCGCGACGCCGTCGTCGCGCACGCTGGTGGCCTGGCTGAACGTGTCGCCCGGAGTCGTGCCCATGTCGGTGGTGACGATGGCGGCCGATGCCGGGGAGGCCGTCGCGACGGTCACCACCACGGCCATCGCGCCCACGACTGATCTTCGACGAGAACGCCTCACTGTGATTCCCCCATCTGCGGCGCACATACGAGTGCCGATCTCCCGTGGTACAAGACGATCACAGGCTGGGGCATGCCGTTGTGACGGGGAACCGCCGTTCAGACGATCACCGCCCTTGGCGGCCGGTGGGTGTCGTCCTGCGGCTGCGACGCGGCACCGGTCCTGACGCCCGCACTTCGCCGACGGGATCAACGGCATGACGCTGGTCGACCTGCTCGAGATGTTGGCGGACTGGAAGGCGGCCACCGAACGCGCCCCGCAGGGTGACCTCGCGGCCAGCCTGACGATCAACCGCGACCGGTTCGACATCGCACCACAGCTGATGGACATCCTGACCAACACCGCCCGCCACCTCGGATGGCTGACCGCAGAACCGGACCACGACACAGCACCCTGACGCGACAGGGCCACCAGGCCCGACACCGACCAGCATCGACCAGACCCCGGCACCCCGTCACCGATCGGCCACCGGCGATGTCCGCGCCGTGTCATGTGGTGGCCAGCCGTGCTTCGACCCGCTCGGCGGCGGCGAGCAGGTGCGGCTCGCGCAGGTGGTGGGCTCGGGCGTTGGGCGAGTCGGGTCCGTGGCGCTCCAGCATGCCGGCCAACCGGTCGCGGAGGGGCGTGCGACGACCGAGTTCGTCCACCGTGGAACCCGGTGTCGACCACCGGCGGGGCGTAGCCGATGTCGTGCAACCAGGCTGCTGCGATGAGCAGATCCCTGTCGACCTCCGACACCGTCGCGGCCAACTCGGCCGCGCGTTCGGCCACTGCGGTCGTGTGCCGCCATCGGCTGCCCGACGAGCCGAGCAGATTCATCGCCAGCTCGCGCGCACGCACGGAGTCGTACGCCGCGCCGTCCCCCAGGATCACTGCTGTGGGCTTCCCGAGGCGAACAACGAAAGGTGAACGTATCGTAAACGGGCGACGGCGGGATGGTGGATCGGCGGTTTCGCTGATCGGCCTCTCACCGTGCCGGTGTCCACTCCCCCAGGGACACCGAAGACGGTGGTCTCCGTCCGGCGACGGACCTGGTGTGCGCGCGGCGATGGCGTTGGGCGCCGCGGGGCTGTCGGCCCGCAGGATCCGGTGCCCGTCCACCTCAACGCCGTGGACCCTGAGCACATCGCCGAAGTCCGACGGGTCCACCACGTCGATGCGAGGCTGGTGGCCGCCGCGGCCCTCGCCCCTTGGGGCGAGGGCCGCGGCGGCCTCGGGTTCGATGTTCGGTGTTGTGGTCGTCGTTGAGGGGTTGGTGAGCGGAGGCGGGATCGTCAGACGGCGGGCGGGATGGCCACGACCTTGCCGTGGATCTTTCCCGCGTCGGCCTGTTGGTGGATCGCGGGCAGCTCGCTCAGCGGCACGCGCCGGGCGATCTCGACGTGGAGGTCGCCGCGGTCGATGAGGCCGACGAGGCCCGAGAGGACGTCCGCGTCGGGGTGGACGAAGATCGTGGCCGCG
>NZ_LGED01000038.1 GCF_001280085.1 Saccharothrix sp. NRRL B-16348
GCGGGGTGCGGGGTGCGGGGTGCGGGGAGGCCGGGGAGGCGCAGGGTGCCTGCCGGTTACCCTGGCTCGTGCGCCGATTCCTGCTCGCCCTGGTTCCGTTGGTGCTCGTCGCCTGCACGGCGGCGCCCGCCGGTGATCAGGCGCCGACCACGTCTTCGCTGCCCAAGGGCGATCTGGCGGTGCTCGCCGAGCGCATCGAGCAGCGGCGGGCCGAGTTGGGCACGGCGACGTTCCACACCGAGGGCTTCGCGTCGGACGGGCAGGCCACCGAGGTCCGCAACGTCGTGGACGGCACGCTGCGGCGCGACGGCGACGACGTGACCGGGGCCATGACGATGGACGTGTCGACCGGCGGGCAGCCCAAGAAGATCGCGTTGGTGGTCGTGCGCGACGGCACGTACGTGCAGGTCGAGGGCGCGCCGATGCCCGAAGGCAAGAAGTGGGGCTTCTACCCGTCGGCGAGCGGTGGCGAGGTGTCCGCGTTGCTGCGCGGCTTCGGGCCGAGCGCCGAGCCGGGCGCGGAGCTGGACTACGTGCAGCCGAGGGCGGCGTTGATCGTGGGCAGGTCGTCCGAGCAGGTGGACGGCGTGCCGGTGACGCGGTTCGACCTGGTGGTCGACGCGTTGAAGATGGCGAAGGTCATCGAGGACCAGGACATCCAGTTGCAGCACACCCAGCTGGCCGAGTACGGCGTGAAGATCTCGGCGACGGTGTGGGTGGACGACACGAGCGCGCCGGTGCGGGCCGAGTACCGGTTCGAGCTGGACGGCAAGGTCGTGAAGCAGTCGACGACCCGGTTCAGCGGGTGGGGCGAGCCGGTCGAGATCGCCGTGCCGGCGCAGGGTGAGGTCGTGCCGGCCGACCAGCTGCCCCAGTAGCGGCCCGGGACTACCGGGACTGCCTGCCCTTGGGGACCGGCAGTTGGGTGGTCGGCTGCTCGGACGGGTCGACGTTCTTGGCCTTGGCGGCGGGCTTCGCCTCGGGTTTGGTGTCGGGTTTGGTGTCGGCCGGCTTGGCAGCTGCGGGCTTGGGTGCGGCTGCCGGTGCGGGCTTGGCGGTCGCGGGCTTGGTGGGTGCGTCGGTGGACGCGTCGGCGCCGGCAGCCGTGTCGGGGGCGGCGTCGGTGCCGGCAGCCGTGTCGGCCGCGGCTTCCTCGTCCAGCGGCGTCAGCGTGGCCACCGCCAGGGACACCGCTTCCTGCGCGGCGGCGAACTGCTCGCTCAACGCGCGGTGCACGCGGTGCAGCTCGGCCAGTTTCTGGTCGGCCGCGGTGGTGCGGCGGTCGGCGTGGGCGTTCGCCTCGGTGATGGTCTTCTCGGCGTGGGCGTCGGCTTCGGTGACGGTCTGCTCGGCACGCGCGTTGGCTTCGCTGATCGTCTTCTCGGCCTTGGCCAGCGCCTCGGACTCCAGCTCGGCGACCGTCTTCTCGGTCTCCGCGCGCAGCGCCGCCGCTTCGGCCTGAGCGGCTTCGAGGAGCTTCACGGCCTCGGCCTTCGCCTCGACCACGTGCACCTCGTGCTCCTTGCGGAGCTTGGTGCGCAGCTCGTCGTACTCCTTGTCGAGGTCGTCGTGGTAGCCCTTGTACTTCTGCTCCAGCTCGACCCGCTTCGCCTCGAGCTCCGCCGTCTTCGCCTCGAAGTCCTTGGTGAGCTTCTCGCGGTCGGCGCGGGTCTCCGCCATCAACGCCTCGTGCTCGGCGGCCAGCTTGGTCCGCAGCTCCTCGTGCGAGCGCTCCAGCTCGGCGCGGCGCTCGTCGTACTGCCGCTCCAGCTCGGTGGTCCGCTGCTGGTGGGCCGCCTCCAGCTGCCGCCGCCGGTCCTCCAGCTCGCCCATCGCGCGCTGGTGCGCCGCCTTGCCCTCGGCCGCCGCGCGCTCCGCCTCGGCGCGGGTGGCGTTCGCCTGGTCCAGCGCGGCCTTGCGGATGTCGGCGATCTCCTCCTCGGCCAACGTCATCATCACGCGCACGCGTTCGGTGACGTTGGACGCGCTGGAGGGGCTCGTGGCCAGCTTGCCGAGCTGGGACTTGACCTTGTCGAGCTCGGCGCGGGTGGAGTTGAGGAGCTTGCCCAGCTCCGCCACCTGGGCCGACGCCGCGTCCCGGGCCCGGTTCGAGTTCTTGAGGTCGAACTCGAGCCGCGTCACCCGTTCGTTCACCTGGCGCTGGTTGTACCCGCGCAGTACGACGTCGAAATGGGTGCGGGCAGCAGGCTGCCCAGTCCCTTCAGCCCCGGCCATGGGGGCAACCCTACCGAGAAGTCGCCGGCCGTAGTCACCCGATGCAGCGAACGCACCGTAACGAGTCGGTGATCCACCGTGTGGGGTGAGCCGCGGTCGGCAGGTGGTGCGGTATGGGCCCGGCCGCGCCGCCGTCAATCCGCCGCACGCGTGCCCCACGCGCGGGGGCTGCGCGAGACGACCTCGCAAGGGAGAATCCCGGGGCGTGATCCCAGGTCGCGCCTGCCTTGACCGGGAGAGTGAACGATCACGATGACGTCCGTCACGTGAGATGGAACTCCCGAGGGGCGGGAAGCGCACGGTAGCGTGCCTTGATTCATCGAGTCCCGCCCGCGCTCGGGCGGGACTCGCCGAGTAACCGGGAGGGAACGCCGCATGTTCCGCAAGGTTCTTGTCGCCAACCGCGGCGAGATCGCGATCCGGGCCTTTCGCGCTGCCTACGAACTGGGCGCCGGCACGGTTGCCGTCTTCCCCCACGAGGACCGCAACTCCCTGCACCGGCTGAAGGCCGACGAGTCGTACGAGATCGGCGAGCCCGGCCACCCCGTCCGGGCCTACCTGTCCGTCGAGGAGATCATCAAGGCGGCGCGCAAGGCGGGCGCCGACGCGGTCTACCCCGGCTACGGCTTCCTGTCCGAGAACCCCGAGCTGGCCAAGGCCTGCGCGGACGCCGGCATCACGTTCGTCGGCCCGCCCTCGGACGTGCTCGAGCTGACCGGCAACAAGGCACGCGCGATCGCCGCGGCCCGGGCGGCCGGCCTCCCCGTGCTCAAGTCCAGCGAGCCGTCGAGCGACATCGACGCCCTGGTCCGGGCCGCCGAGGACATCGCGTTCCCGGTGTTCGTCAAGGCCGTCGCGGGCGGTGGCGGGCGCGGTATGCGGCGCGTGGAAGAGCCCGCTGTGCTGAGGGAAGCCCTGGAAGCCGCGTCACGCGAGGCGGAGTCGGCGTTCGGCGACCCGACGGTGTTCCTGGAGCAGGCCGTGGTCGAGCCGCGGCACATCGAGGTGCAGATCCTCGCCGACGGCGAGGGCAACGTGATGCACCTGTTCGAGCGCGACTGCTCGGTCCAGCGCCGGCACCAGAAGGTCATCGAGATCGCGCCCGCGCCCAACCTCGCCCCGGAGCTGCGCGACCGGATGTGCGCCGACGCCGTGAAGTTCGCCCGGCACATCGGCTACCGCAACGCCGGCACCGTCGAGTTCCTGCTCGACCCGCACGGCAACTACGTCTTCATCGAGATGAACCCCCGCATCCAGGTCGAGCACACGGTCACCGAAGAGGTCACCGACGTGGACCTGGTGCAGTCGCAGATGCGCATCGCGGGTGGCGAGACGCTGGCCGACCTCGGCCTGAGCCAGGAGACCGTGCAGCTGCGCGGCGCGGCCCTGCAGTGCCGCATCACCACGGAAGACCCGGCCAACGGCTTCCGCCCCGACACCGGCATGATCAGCGCCTACCGGTCGCCGGGCGGCTCGGGCATCCGGCTGGACGGCGGCACGACCGGCGCGGGCACGGTCATCGGCGCGCACTTCGACTCGATGCTGGTCAAGCTGACGTGCCGCGGTCGGACGTTCTCGGCGGCGGTCGCGCGTGCGCGGCGCGCGGTGGCGGAGTTCCGCATCCGCGGCGTGTCGACGAACATCCCGTTCATCCAGGCGGTGCTGGACGACCCGGACTTCTTCGAGGGTCGCGTCACGACGTCGTTCATCGAGAAGCGCCCGCACCTGCTGACGGCCCGCCACTCGGCCGACCGCGGCACGCGCATGCTCACCTACCTGGCCGACGTGACGGTGAACAAGCCGAACGGTCCGCGCCCGTCCGTCGTGGACCCGAAGGTGAAGCTGCCGGTGGTCGACCTGAACGCCGAGCCGCCGGCGGGGTCGAAGCAGAAGCTGGACGAGCTGGGGCCGGAGGGCTTCGCCCGCTGGCTGCGGGAGAGCAAGGCGCTGGCCGTCACCGACACCACGTTCCGCGACGCGCACCAGTCGTTGTTGGCGACGCGCGTGCGGACGAAGGACCTGCTGGCCATCGCGCCGCACGTGGCGCGGATGGCGCCGCAGCTGCTGTCGTTGGAGGCGTGGGGCGGCGCGACGTACGACGTGGCGCTGCGGTTCCTGGCCGAGGACCCGTGGGAACGGCTGGCGGCACTGCGCGCGGCGGTGCCGAACATCACGTTGCAGATGCTGCTGCGCGGCCGGAACACGGTGGGCTACACGCCGTATCCCGAGGCGGTGACCAGCGCGTTCGTCGAGGAGGCGACGAAGACCGGCATCGACGTCTTCCGGATCTTCGACGCGCTGAACGACGTGGAGCAGATGCGGCCGGCGATCGAGGCGGTGCGCGAGACCGGCACGGCGGTGGCCGAGGTGTGCTTGTGCTACACCTCGGACCTCTCGAACCCCGACGAGCGGATCTACACGCTCGACTACTACCTGAAGCTGGCCGAGCAGATCGTCGGCGCCGGCGCCCACGTCCTCGCGGTGAAGGACATGGCGGGTCTGCTGCGCCCGCCGGCGGCGGCGCGGTTGGTGACGGCGCTGCGCAAGGAGTTCGACCTGCCGGTGCACCTGCACACCCACGACACGGCGGGCGGGCAGCTGGCCACGTACCTCGCGGCCATCCAGTCCGGGGTGGACGCGGTGGACGGCGCGGTGGCGTCGATGGCGGGCACGACGTCGCAGCCGCCGTTGTCGGCGATCGTCGCCGCGACGGACTACACGGAGCGGTCCACGGGGCTGGACCTGCGGGCGGTGTGCGACCTGGAGCCGTACTGGGAGTCGGTGCGCAAGGTCTACGCGCCGTTCGAGTCGGGGATCCCCGGGCCGACGGGCCGGGTCTACTCGCACGAGATCCCCGGCGGGCAGCTGTCCAACCTGCGGACGCAGGCCGTCGCCCTCGGGCTCGGGCAGAAGTTCGAGGAGATCGAGTCCATGTACGCGGCGGCCGACCGGATGCTCGGTCGGCTGGTGAAGGTGACGCCGTCGTCCAAGGTGGTGGGCGACCTGGCGTTGCACCTGGTCGGAGCGGGTGTCTCGCCGAAGGAGTTCGAGGCGGACCCGGGCCGGTTCGACATCCCGGCGTCGGTGATCGGGTTCCTGCACGGTGAGCTGGGCGACCCGCCCGGCGGGTGGCCGGAGCCGTTCCGGAGCAAGGCGTTGCAGGGACGTGCCGCGCCCAAGGGCGTGGCGGAGCTGACCGACGACGACGTGAAGGGGCTGGAGGACGACCGGCGCGCCACGCTGAACCGGCTGCTGTTCCCGGCGCCGACGAAGGAGTTCCTGGCGCACCGGGACGCTTACGGCGACACCAGCGTGCTGGGCAGCAAGGACTTCTTCTACGGGCTCAAGCCGGGGGAGGAGTACCAGGTCGACCTGGAGCCGGGTGTGCGGCTGCTGATCGGGCTGGAGGCCATCGGTGAGGCGGACGAGCGCGGCATCCGCACGGTGATGGCGACGTTGAACGGGCAGTTGCGGCCGATCCAGGTGAGGGATCGGTCGATCGCGGCCGAGGTGCCGGTGGCGGAGAAGGCGGACCGGGGCAATCCCGGGCACGTCGCGGCGCCGTTCGCCGGGGTCGTCACGCCGAGCGTGGCGGAGGACGAAGAGGTCGAGGTCGGGCAGACGATCGCGACGATCGAGGCGATGAAGATGGAGGCGGCTATCACGGCGCCGAAGGCTGGGCGGGTGAAGCGGCTGGCGGTGCGTGGGGTGCAGCAGGTTGAGGGTGGGGATTTGTTGATCGTGCTGGAGTGAGTGGGTCGGGGTCGGTTCGGTTCCGGCTCGGTGGTTGAGTTCGGCTCGATTTGACATGGGGCCCTTACGGGCACTCCAGGCAGGCCAAAGCCGGCAGGCCCGGCGGGGTAAAGCGTCCCGCCAGGCCTGCCGGCTTCCCAGGCCTGCCGGCTTCGACCAGCCTAAAGCACCCGAACCCATGTCAAATCGGGCCTCTGCGGGGCGGTGGCGGGTCCGTTGGGGTGTTGTTGGGTGAGGGCCACGGGGCGTGGAGGGGGATGCGGTGAGGTTGGTGGTGGTGGCGGTTGTGTCAGTGGGGGTTGGGCTTGGGTTGTTGTGGGTGGTGCCGGAGAACTTTTATGTCTTGCCGTTGTTGGTGGCGATGTGGGTTGGTGGGGCTGCCGGGGGTTGGTTGCCTCCGGTGGTGGTTGGTGGTTCCGGGACGTCGCTTGGTTGGTGGTTGGAGCACGATCGGGTCGGGCGGAGTCGGTTTGGGTTGGGGGCGGTGGCGGTGGGGGCTTTGGGTGGGTGGTTGGTCGGTGGGTGGCCGGAGTGGAGGGTTTCGGCTACGGCGGGGGGGGTGGGGGGGGGGGGGGGGGGGGGGGGGGATT
>NZ_LGED01000039.1 GCF_001280085.1 Saccharothrix sp. NRRL B-16348
GGCCGGACCATCGGTGTAGGTGTAGGTCGCGTCACGCTCGATCGCGCCACGCCCTTCCAGGTAGTCGTGCCGCAGCAACAACTCCGGCCCCTCACCCGGCCCCGGCTTGGGCCCCAGCGCGTTGAGCAACGGGTGGAACTCCGCGATGTACACGAACCCACCCGGCTTGAGCAGCTCGACCACCGTCACCGCCCACCGCGGCAGATCCGGCAGATAGCACAACGCACCCTTGCCGGTGTAGACGACGTCGAACCGTCCTGCACCGAGGTGTGCCACAGCGTCGTGGACGTCGGCCTCCACGTACTCGATCTTCGACACTTCCTCGGCGGCGATACGCCGCGCTTCGACGACGGCCGCCGCCGAGAAGTCCAACCCGGTGACACGAGCTCCCTGCCGCGCGAAAGCGATCGTCTCGGCCCCGACGTGGCACTGCAGATGCGCCAACTCCCGACCTGCGAGCTCTCCGAGATCAGCCCACTCGAACGGGGCGAACCAACTCCGCGGATCGCGCCTGCCCACCGCGTAGAACTCACTCGCCACGTGCACCGGCGTCCGTGCGTCCCAGTTCGCCCGGTTCGCCCGAACCATCTCCCCGACCTCGACACCGAAGCTCATACCCGACATCTACCAGCACGCCCGTCACACGGACCCAGCCGCCACGCACCAGTCACCCACATGGGCTACCCGGTTCGCCCTATTCCTTCCTATTCGGAAAGACAGAATCCTGTTCCCACCACAACGGCCGCAGGATGCTCGTGATCACCACTCCGGTATCGAATCTAGAAAGGGTGATCACCATGACCGCGATCCGTACCAAACTACGTCACACACTCGTCCTCATAGCCACCACCGTTTCCGCCCTCACCACCACGTCCTCGACCGGCGTCCACAGCGCGCCCCTGCCAATCGGCTGCGGCTTCGAGCACGTCAACCCCGACCACCACAACGGCGCGACATCCCTCTACACCTACTGCGCCGACACGTTCATCCTCATCCGAGTCGACACCACCCTCGACAGCTACCACACCTGCGTCGGCCCCCGAGGCACCTTGAGGTTCTTCCCCAGCAACGAGGTCAAGTACGCCTACCACGTCCCGATCCAACCGAGACTGATCACCGCGTCCGACGGCCTCCAGATCTGCTCCGCCACCCAACCGCCGGTCTGACGTCCCGAAGTGCCAGGACGGTGTCCCCTCCCTGCCGGGGTTCGACACCGTCCTGGCAGATCAATCAACCCCGTCCCGTAACACCGGACGATTCAGCGCCCCAAAGAAGTCTCCGTGATAGCGCGACGAGACGCGGAGCGTGTCCGTCGGCCAGGTCAGCACCCGCCCCTGTGGCTTCTTGCTGTCACGGAGCGCGAAGCGTCCGCCCTCGAGTGCCATCTCAACACAGTTGACCCCGCACGCCGCCGTAGGTCGACATTTCCAAGCTCGTCGACCAGGTTGCTGCCTCTCGTCGAAACGATCGACGTCGGCAACATCGAAGCCTCACCGCGATTTCCACGTGGAATTCTGACACTGCGGTAGATCGATCCGCAGAGGCACCGTTAGCCGAAGTGAAGCTGCGGGACGTCGTAGAGATCGGGATTGCGACGGCGGGTGAGTTCTGGACGTACGACCTCGATGACCAGCATTTCGGTGAGGAACTGGACTTGTGCGTTGAGGAGATGGCTGGTGTAGCCGGTGGCGCTGTGTTCCTTGAGGCCGACAGAGACATGGATGTGGGGGTGGACCCGATCGTGGGTGTGGTCGTAGGCGAGGGTGCCGCCGCCGAAGGCTTCGACGTTGGCGAGGTGAACCTTGGACCAGACCGGGGCCAGTGGATCCTGCAGTTTCTCGCAGGTGCCGACGATCTCCACTTCGCTGAAGCCGGCGATGAAGCTGGGGATGTAGGCGTGCCGGACCTGGTGGTGGTCGCAGAATTCGGCGAGGGCGGTGAAGAAGTCGTCACCGTGGTCGAAGGCGACCCCGAAGCTGCGCCCGAGGGTGAGTTCATGGCTGCGCACGGTGGGTTCCTTGTCCGGTCGCGGTCGTGGGGTAGGGCCAGTCGTCGGGTGTGCCGTGGCCGCCGGCCGCGGCGAACGCCGCCGCGATGGTCTTCGAGTCGGCGTCGGCAGCGAGTAGACCGTGCAGGAGGATGCGCGCTTTGAGTGGGTCGAGGAAGCCCGCGCGGACAAGCCCTCGGGACAGCAGGTCGCGTTCGGAGCCGGGAAACGCGTAGGTGGCCACGAGCACGGGTCCGGCGCCGGTGCGGGAGCAGAGGACGACGGGGATGCGGTCGGCGATCTGTTCGAGCGGTGGTACCCACGTGGCGGGGACGTGTCCGACGCCGAACGCCGCCACGACGAGACCGTCGAGCCGGTGGGCCACGGTCTGCAGCAGGGTCCCGTCGTCACCGAGAGTTGCCGTGACGACTCCCACCCGCACATCGGCACGACTGTGGATGTCGGGCAGAACTGCACGGTCGGCGGGTCTGTTGACGATCTGCGGGCGGCCTTCGACGAGGTACCCGAGTGGCCCGCCATCAGGGGATCGGAAAGTGGAGGTGCTGGTGGTGTGCGTTTTGCGGACCCTGCGGGCGGCGTGAATCCCGTCGGCGAACACCACCAGGCAACCGAGACCGCGGGCAGTCGGGTCGGCGGCGGTCAGGATGGCGGCGAGCAGGTTGCCGGGGCCGTCGGCGCCGGCCAGGGTGGGGTTGCGCATGGCGCCGGTCACCACGACCGGCTGAGGGACCGCGTGCCGCACGTCGAGGTAGTAGGAGGTCTCCTCGATGGTGTCGGTGCCCTGCGTGACCACGATCCCGTCGAACCCCGCGGCGCATCGGTCACGGACCTCGTCGGCCAAGGCCGACAGGTCATCGAAGGTCAACGACGCACCTGGCACACGACGGAAGTCCACCACCTCGACGTCGACACCGATCTCCGCCAAGCCCGGTACCGCGGCGACCAACTGTTCGGCGGACAGCGCCGGCACGACACCGCCACCCGGGGTCGCTGTCATCGCGATCGTTCCGCCCAGGCCGACGACTGCGACGCGACGAACGGGCGCCATCACGGCTTCAGACGACACGGGCATCCTCTCCAGGACTGGGCCAGGTGGTCAGCGAACTCTAGTCCGCAGGATGCGCGGTCCTCCCGACGAGCCGGCAGGCCCGGTCAAACCCTTCCAGCGGTCCAGGCGTGCACCGTCGAAGAAGTCGGTGCCCTGGGGCGGTTCGGTGATCGCCTCCATGTGGCGGCGGGCCGCATCGAGCCCTTGGAGACTGGCTCGGGTGTCGCCCATCGCGGCATGGGCTCGCGCCGGGAGTGCACGCCCAGGGTGATTCCGACCGTCGAGGGAGGCAGGTGCGGTCATGCGGCCACTGGCTGGATGTGAGCGCATCGACAGGTCGGGTCTTCGGCTGCCCAGCACGGCGGAGCGCGTGCGTTTATGGCCGGAGCTGCTGGAGGTGGTCGATACCCATGTCGAGGTTGAGCCCGCCGGTCAACACCACCTCTTCCCCGCGCGAACGGAGGTGGTCCGGAGAACTCCGGGCAGTTCTCGCAGGTCTACGCGTTCTCTCCGCGCGACGGGGGATGGTCTCTCGAAATTCATGTTCGGCGTGGCGGCGTCCTCGTCTACCGCGCCGCGGTCAGCTTGGGTCTGGATTTAGTGGTGTGGCCCTGTGGTGGTGAGGTACACGGCAAGTGCGGTCAGTGAGGGGCCGTCGGTGATCTGTCCGGTGGCGATGAGCCTGGGCAGGTCGGACACCGGGGTCCATTCCACTCGGCTCACTTCGGCGGCCTCGTGTGGGCCTATCAGGGTTGCGGCTCGGGCCAGGTAGACGTGGTACTGCTGGCTGCTGATACCGGTCATGGGGCTGTAGGTGATTAGGGGTGTGATGTCGTGGGGTTCGTAGCCGGTTTCTTCGCGGACCTCGCGGACGACGGCTTCGGCGGGGTCCTCGCCCTGTTCGGACCATCCGGCGGGGATTTCCCAGCCCCAGGTGTCGGTGGTGAAGCGGTGTCGCCACAGGAGCAGAACGTGTTCCCGGTCGGTGACGACGGCACCGGTGGAGGCGCGGGGGAAGCGTAGGACGTGGTGTTCGAAGCGTGGTCCGCCCGGAATGTCGACGTCGTCGAGGTCGACGTTGACCCACTCGGAGGCGTAGACCCTGCGGGTGCCCCGGACTGTCCACCGTGTCGGATCGTCAGTCACGCGTGACCTCCTTCAGCCTGGCGTCCAGGCTTCGTGTGCCGGCCAGGCCGACTGAGCGAACCATCAGGTCCCGGATGGCGTGTGCCCGGGTCAGAATCGGTTCGACCATCGCGTTATCCGCCGAGTCCAAGGCGGTGATGGCCAACCGCGCCGCCTCCACCGGCTCGTCGTCGTGGAGATGACACTCGGCCAGGTCCAGGCCGAGCAGTGCCCGTCCTTTGACATCGTCGTCGGCACGCCGATCGAGCGCGGCGCGCAGCAACGACGTGGCGGGCTGGGTCTGACGCAGCAGGAGGTAGGTGCTGCCCGCGATGCCGTCCAGGCGTGCACCGTCGAAGAAGTCGGTGCCCTGGGGTGGGTCGGTGATCGCCTCCACGTGGCGGCGGGCCGCGTCGAGCGCTTGGAGACTGGCTCGGGTGTCGCCCATCGCGGCATGGGCTCGTGCAAGGAGTGCACTCACCCAGGCACGGCGTCGTGGGCTCGACGACGCGCTTTCCAGGTCGGCGCGAGCCAGCAGTTCGGCCGCCGAGCGGTAGTCCCCGCTGTAGAACGGGCCGAGCGAACGGACTGCGAAGACCCAGGCGGCGAGGTCGGGCGCCTCGGCCTCCAGGGCGGCCAACTCGGCCACGTCGAAGTACCCGACAGCTTCGTCCTGACGGTTGAGGTCCAGGCACAGGTTCCCGGCGATACCGGTCAGCAGACCCAACAACGACGCGACACGACGACGCACGCGTTGCGGCTGCGGGCGGGACAGCACGTCGTTGATCCGGGTGATCTGGCCGGACACGGACGGCCAGAGGGCGTTCGGCGGAATCGCGGGGTATCGCTGTGCGTACAGGGAGGCCGCTCGTTCCATGTGATCCAGTGCGGTGCCGGTGATATCGGATCGCGTCAGCGTGTCCGCGAGCACCCACGGGTTGACACCCGAGCCGTCCGACGGGCTCTCGACGGGCCCGATCGATCGTGTACCTCTGCGCCGTTTCTGCTGTTCCGTTTTGGCTTGTTCGCGGAGGGCGAGAAGTTGCCCGTTCGCGTCGAGCGCCTGGTCGACGGCCTTGACGACTTCAACCGACGGCAGGTTGTGCCCGGCGCGCTCCGCGAGTGAGACGTACTGGCGGGTGTAGCCGATTCGTCGAGCGAGTTGTGACTGACTGAGCCCTGCTTCTTCGCGTCGACGTTTGATTTCAAGGGCAAGTCGGATCGCGGCGGTGGTGTCGGAGTCTGTCGAGCGGTGGTCGGTCATGGTGGCTCCGCTGCGGCGGGGGGCAAATAAGGGGGCAAAACGCCTAGTAATCGATTTGCCCCGTTCCGTGATCGTAGCTGGTCCGGGTCGAATGTCCCCAGGGTGATTCGGGTGATCACGGAAGGCAGGTGCAGTCATGCGACCGCTGGCTCGAGCCGAGCGCATCCGCAGGTCCGGTCTTCGGCTGCTCAGCACCGCGGAGCGGGTGCGGGTGCGGCCGGAGCTGCTGGAGGTGGTCGAGTACCGCAAGTCGGGGTTGAGCCTGAACTGGATCATCGGGTGCCCGTTGAACTGCGGGTACTGCGTGCGGCACCTGTTCGACAACTACGGGATGAAGGTGCCAGTGGCGTTGATGGGCGAGGAGGAGGCGGCCGCGTTGCTGACCGGGCACCGGTTCTTCCAGCCGCACGTGACGCCGATCCAGCTGCTCAACCGGGCGACG
>NZ_LGED01000040.1 GCF_001280085.1 Saccharothrix sp. NRRL B-16348
CGATGGGAACGACGCGATGACATCCACGAGGCCTTTCTCGGCCTCGCCACCTGCATCATCTGCTACCGACACGTCCAACGATTCTGTTAGGACCAGTTAAGGAGTGAACGTGACCGTCTCCGGAATCATCAGCGCCCTCATCGTGGGCCTGATCATCGGCGCCCTCGGCAGACTCGTGCTGCCCGGCAAGCAGAGCATCCCGATCTGGCTGACGATCGTGGTCGGCATCGTCGCCGCCGTCATCGGCACCTTCATCGCCACCGCGCTCGGCGTCGGCGACACCCGCGGCATCGACTGGATCGAAGTGATCATCCAGGTCGCGCTCGCCGCCGGCGGCGTCAGCCTGGCGGCGGGCTTCTACACCCGCAAACGCGTCTCCTGACCCGCGCGCCCGCCAGACCGAGCCTGACCACCCGCTCACCCGGCGGGGGTTAGGCTCGGCGCATGTCGAGATGGCGTGGTCGGACGGCGGACGCCGCCGTGGCGATCGCGGCCGGCCTGGTCGCGCTGCTCGGGCTGGTCGTGCAGTCACGCGGCGTCGACGCCCCGGCCGAGTGGGCGGCGCTGCTCGTCGTGCTGGTCTCCTCGGGCGCGCTGTGCTTCCGGCGCCGCCACCCGATCCCGGTCGGCGTGGTGGCGCTGGCCGCGGTCAGCGCGTACGGGGCGCTGCTGCACCAACCTGGTCCGGTCATGGTCGTGTTCGTCGTGGCGCTCTACACCGTCGTCGACGAAGGCCACTTCGCCGTCGCCATCGGACTCGGCGTCGCCTCGGTCCTCGCCTTCGCCTTCGCGGACAGCTTCAGCCGGACCGGCAACGGCGCGACGTTCCTGCACGCAGGCTGGCTCATCGCGGTGATCGTCGGCGTGACCCGCAACCGCCGGGCCTACCTCGCCGAAGCGGAGGCGCGGTCCCTCGTCGCCGAGCAGCGGATGGAGGAGGAAGCCCGGCGCCGCGCCACCGAGGAACGGCTGCGCATCGCCCGCGAGCTGCACGACGCGCTCGGCCACCACCTGTCGCTGATCAACGTGCAGGCGAGCGCCGCGCTGCACCGCCCGGACCCGGTCCGCACCGAAGAGGCGCTCACCGCGATCAAGCAGACCAGCAAGGACACCCTCCGCGAGCTGCGCGCGACGCTCAACGCGTTGCGCCAGGAAGGCGACGTGCCGCCCGGCCTGAACCGCCTCGGCGACCTCGTCACGACGGCGGGCCGGTCCGGGCTGGACATCCGCGTCGAACTCGCCGAGACCCGGCCGCTGCCGCCCGAGGTCGACCTGGCCGCGTACCGGATCGTCCAGGAGGCGCTCACCAACGTGACCCGGCACGCCGACGCGACCGCCGCCGTGGTCCGCGTCCGACCCGACCACGACACCGTGCTCGTGGAGGTGGAGGACGACGGCACCGGCGCACCGGGCGCGCCCGGCAACGGGATCCTCGGGATGCGTGAACGGGCGCAGGCGCTCGGCGGCTCGCTGACCACCGGCCCGCGCCCGGACGGCGGCTTCCGCGTCCACGCCCGCCTGCCCCTGCCCGCGGACGCGGTGCTCGCGTGATCCGCCTGCTGCTCGCCGACGACCAGACGCTCGTCCGCGCCGGCTTCCGGTCCATCCTGGACGGTGAGGACGGCATCGAGGTGGTCGGTGAGGCCGCCGACGGCGCCGAGGCGGTGCGGCTGGCCCGGCACCTGCGGCCGGACGTCGTCCTCATGGACGTCCAGATGCCGGGGCTGGACGGCTTGGCCGCCACGCGGGAGATCACCACCAGCTCGCCCGTGCGGGTGATCATCCTGACCACGTTCGACCTGGACGACTACGTGTACGGCGCGCTGCGGGCCGGTGCGAGCGGTTTCCTGGTCAAGGACACCGAGCCGGCCGAGCTGATCCACGGCGTGCGGGTCGTGGCCCGCGGTGACGCGCTCATCGCGCCGTCGGTCACCCGGCGGCTGATCGCCGAGTTCGCCACCCGCGCCACGCACCCGGACCCCGGCCCGCGGCTGAGCGCCCTCACCGACCGCGAACGCGAGGTGATGGCGCTGGTCGCCGCCGGCCTGTCCAACGACGAGATCGCGGCCCGGCTGGTGCTGAGCCCGGCCACCGCGAAGACCCACGTCAGCCGCATCATGACCAAGACGGGCGTCCGCGACCGGGCCCAGTTGGTGATCCTCGCGTACGAGTCGGGCCTGACCGTCCCCGGCTGGCTGACCGATCAGGCGGCCACCCGGCGGGAACGCGCCAGCGCCACCCCGCCGAGGACCACGGCGACGAACCCGACCACCAAGGCCACGTAGGCGCCACCGCGCCCGTTGCCCGTGCCGATGCCGCTGTCGGACGTGATCGCGACGAGCCCGCCGAGGGCGATGCCGACGACCCCCGCCGTCAGCGACACGACGGCACCGCGGCGTCCGGTGCCCGTGCCGAACCGTCCGGAGGGGCGGGCCAGGGCCAACCCGCCGACCACGAGGCCGACCAACCCCAGCACCGCGCCGAGACTGGCGCCGATCCGACCCGCGCTCAGGGTGTAGACACTGGCGGCGGCGAGTACGTTGGCGACGTTCATGGGAGATTCCTTCGCTCGGACAACAGGTACGGGAAGCGTAGGAACGGAGGTGGCCCCGAGTCGTCCCGCCGGAGTTGCCGATCGGCCTACCACCGGGGTTGTACGCCCGTCGCGCGCCGTACCACCGCAGTGGCGGTCACGGCGTCACGGTCACGTGCGGCATCGCGATCCTGAGGTCGTCCAGCAGGCTCGGGTCGACCGACCCCCAACCGACCACGGACACCTTCTTCAGCGAGTCCGCCCACCTCTCGACGCCGGCGAACGACCGCAGCGAGCCACCCTCGATCCGCAGCTCCACCACCGACTCCACGAATTCCAGCGCACGGAGGTCCCGCAGGTCCATCTCGAGGATGCTGAGGTTCGCCAGGCGCAACCTCGTCCTGATCGACGCCAGGTGCTCCTCCGGCCACTCGGAGATCCTCAGGTTCGACACCTGCTCGGGCAACTCGTAGCGGAGTTCCGACGACCAGCCGTCGCCGGGGTGCGGCAGGTGGACCTGCTTCAGCGAGCCCATGTACTTCACCGCGGTCAGCGCGACTTCGCTGTCCACGAGCAGGCGCGGCAGGGTCGACTTCGCCAGCACCGCCTCGCCGTACTCCCGGACGTCGAAGAACGCCATGCACCGCAGGACTTCCTGGAACACCCGGGACCGCGGGTCGGAGGCGAACCGCGCGATCACCGGCAACGCCTCTTCGAGCCGCGTCTCGGCCAACGCCCGGATCGTCGCCGTCACCTCGTCGACGGTCTGGGGGTGGCAGTCCGCCAGCAGGTCGAGCACGAACGGGCCCGCCGACGCGATCGCCTTCGCCTTGTTGATGGAGGACGGCGGCAGCAGCCGTGCCGTGTTCAGCTGGATCTCCCGCCGCAACGACCCGCTCAGCTCGGGCGCGGTCTCCAGCGACGCCAGCACCAGCAGGTTCAGGTCACCCCGTTCGAGCAGCCGCCCCAACAGCTCCTCGCGCTGCGTCTGCGACGCGTGGCCGACCGCCATCACGACTACTTCGTGCCACTGGTCGAGGTGGGCGTTCTGCACCACCGTGCCCACGTCGTCGGTGTTCATGGCGTCCTGGGCGGCCAGGTACTCCTGGAACGTGCGGTGGATGAAGTCGACCCGGCCCTCGACCGGCTCGCGCAGCAGCCCCGAGCGTTCCAGCAGGTGCCGGTAGACGTCCTGGTTGCCGGCCCGGACCTGGGGCATCAGGTGCAGCCGCTGGGAGATGCGGTAGAGCGCCCGCGGCACGTCGACGTCCGTGTAGCCGTTGCGGATGAGCCAGTACGCGAGGTCGGCCAGCAACAACAACTTCTCGGTCCGGCCCAGCCCCTCGATCGCGCCGATCTTGCGCTCGACGTCGCGCCGCTCCAGCAGCATCTGCAGCGCCACCTCGTACAGCTCCATCCGGTTGGCGGGCAGCGTGGCGCGCCGGTCCCGGTGCAGGGCGCACAACAACGCGCACAGCAACGGGTACCCGGCGAGCTTGCGCAGGTGGCCACGGGTGTCCAGCAGTTCGAGCAACCCGGTCTCGTAGTCGTCGAGCGCCTGGCGCGACTCGTCGTCGACGCACCCCAACCGCATCGCGTCGTGCCACCGCGCCACGAACAGCCGGACGTCGGCCCGGCTCATCGGCTGCAGGTCCAGCACCGAGAACCGCGCGTCACCCAGCCACTGCGGGGGCGCGGCGCCGGGCCGGGACGTGACGATCACCCGCGCCAGCGGGAACGCGTCGACCACGTCGCGCAGCCACGTGCGCGCCTCGTCGCGGCGGCCGGCCGCCAACTCGTCCACACCGTCGACCAACAACAACGCGCTGCCGTCGCGCAGCTTGCGCTGCACCCAGCCGCGCGGCATCTCGCCCGCGACGTACTTGCCGACCTCGTCCAGGAACCGCTCCGGCGCGGGCAGGTCGCGGCCCGCGTACCGCCGCAGGGGGATGAAGAACGGCACCGTCCCGTTCCAGTCGGCCAGCCTCTCCGGGAAGTCGCTCAACGCGCTGCGCACCGCGACCCACTGCAACAGCGTCGTCTTCCCGAGCCCGGCCTCGCCCCGGATGAACACCCGCCGCGCGCCGGCCAGCAGCTCCTCGACCCGGTGCACGGGGCTGAGCTCGTCGGCGGAGGCCATGAGGCTGATGTAGGCGACCGACAGCGGGTAGCGGCGGCTCGCGTCGGCCAGCGTCACGCCGAACATCTCGACGTGGTCGAGCTTGCGCGCGACGAGCTGCCGGTAGTCGTAGTCGAAGCCGTCCGTGCGGTCGCGCTGCGGCAGCCGGGCCAGGACCTCGCGGATGCCGTCGAGCATCTCGCGGTCCCGGCGCAGCAGCTCGGTCAGGGCGTTCGCGGAGAACGCGGGCAGCCCGCGGGAGATCTCGATGACGTAGCCGCAGCACTCGCGCAGCAGCAGGTCGTGCAGCGCCGTGCCGTCCGCCGACAGCAGTGCGCTCCGCGCCGGGACGCGGCGGCGGATCGCCCGGTCCAGGTGGCCCGCGTCGAGGTCGGCCGCGAACAGGTCGTCGTCATCGAGGGCCGCCTCGTCGAACGTGTCGCGGACGGCGTCGATCGCGGCGAGCCGCTCGTGCTCGGGGAGGCTGCGGAACTCCGCGTCGATGATGGGCTCGATCCGGTCGACCACGGCTTCGGCGAAGTCGTCCAGGAGTCGGGCGAACTTGCGCCGGTCGCGTTCCCTGGTCAGCTGGCCGGACAGGTGGTCGACCGCGGCGCCGCTGACCTCCGCGGCGATCTTGTGGTCGCCCAGCCACAGCTTGGTGGCGGTGCGGACGGCGACCGTGCCCAGCGCGATCAGGGCGGCTTCGACGGACATCGCCCCATCCAAGCCCATCGGACGGCGGTGGGACGTCGGATCGCGCCGTCCTCACCCGAAACGGCGCACGGCGACGTGGAGTGATCCGGGTCTCTTGATCACGGCTTGACACGGCGATACCCGGTGGGGGTATGTTTCCGATCGCTCCACGGGATACCCCCGAGGGGTATGGACAGGAAGGACCCGTCATGAACCCCGATCCCCGGCGCTGGTGGGCACTCGTCGTGCTCGCGGCGGCGCAGTTCATGGTCATCATGGACACCTCGATCATCGCTGTGGCGCTG
>NZ_LGED01000041.1 GCF_001280085.1 Saccharothrix sp. NRRL B-16348
CTCTCACCGGGCTTCCTCGCCAATCCCGAAGGGCTGGCGCTGGGCAACGCGGTGCAAACCAACCTCGTTGCGGCGCAGTTACGATCCTCGACAGTCCCGGAGGGCTGGCGCTGGGACACCTACGCGAACGACGGCTTGTGGGTCCGCGGGTTGCGATCCTCGCCAGTCCCGGAGGGCTGGCGCTGGCTTGGACTTCGCGTCCTCCGCCCACCCGGTGTTTTTGTTGCGATCCCCGCCAGTCCCGGAGGGCTGGCGCTGGGGGCGATGCTCGGCCCGTTCACGGCGGCGGGACAGGTGTTGCGATCCTCGCCAGTCCCGGAGGGCTGGCGCTGGTCCGGAGAGCATTTGAACTCTCGCCACACCCACAGGTAGTTGCGATCCTCGCCAGTCCCGGAGGGCTGGCGCTGGGGTTCGCGGTCGCCGTCCGGTCCGCCGTCGGGATTGTTGCGATCCTCGCCAGCTCCGGAGGGCTGGCGCCGGCATCCATCGCCTCAGACAACCTCTACCTCTACCTCACGTTGCGATCCTCGCCAGCCCCGGAGAGCTGGCGCTGGGGTCAACGTCGTGCTGCAGCACCGGCGCCCGGCCGTTGCGGTCCTCGCCAGTCCCGAAGGGCTGACGCTGGTCCGGCGGTCACGACCGCGACCAGCACAGACTGGGCGTTGCGATCCTCGCCGGCCCCAGAGGGCTGGCGCTGTCGGCCCTGTGGTACCTGGTCGTGTTGGCGCTGGTGTTGCGATCTTCGCCGGCCCCGAGGACTGGCGCTGCCCCGTAGCCGCCGAGGCGGTCGATCTTCTGCTCGCGGTTGCGATCCTCGCTGGCCCCGGAGGGCCAGCGCTGCCTGGCTCTCGCAACTCGCGCTGCACGGCCACGAGGTGTTGCGATCCTTCCGTGCCCGGAAGAGCCGGTGCTGTGGCCTGGACGTGGGTGTAGTGGCGGACCAACTGGGGTTGCAATCCGCACCGGTCCCAGAGGACCCGCGCTGGGCCAATCGCGTCGGTGCGCATCCCGGCCCTGCGGGTAGTTGCGATCCTCACCGGGCCCGAGAGTGCCTCTCCAGTCCCGAAGGGCTGGCGAGGCACTCTTGAGCCAAACGGACTGGTACACCAGCCCGGCGTTTCGATCCTCGCCAGTCCCGGAGGGTTGGCGCTGGTCGGTGTCGGGGTGGAGGCGGGCCATGTAGTCCTCGTTGCGATCCTCGCCAGCCCTGGAGGGTTGGCGCTGGGCCAAGGTCGCCGCGACCAAGCGGTCGCTCGAGCGGTTGCGATCCTCACCAGCCCTGAGGGCTGGTGCCGCCCAGGCCGGTGGTCCTCACGGACGTCCGCTTCCCGTTGCGATCCTCGCAGTCCCGGAGGGCTGGCGCTGGGCTGGAGTACGCCGAGATCACGGCGCCGATCCGGTCGCGGTCCTCGCCAGTCCCTAAGGGCTGGCGCTGGGGGCGATGCTCGGCCCGTTCACGGCGGCGGGACAGGTGTTGCGATCCTCGCCAGTCCCGGAGGCAGGCGCTGCACAGTTCAGAGTTGGATTCCTGTCGCCCACTGCGAAGCGTTGCGATCCCGCAAGTCCCGAAGGGCCTGGCGAGGATCGCAAGTCCGGGAGCGGCTGGCGCCGCGGGACACGGCCTCGTTCGGACCAGGCGCCTCGACTCCCGCGGGCAGTCACGGCGAGGCGTCCTGGCACTACCCGAGTAAGCAGTTGAGCAGCCACTATCAGGGAACATCACTCGAAAGTGTGACTACCCCAAATGGGCGGACAGTAACGGCGTCAGTGACCACGGAGAGGCGGCACCCCCACCATCACTGTGCGCCGTTCGGAGTAACGAAGGCTCCGTCGGGCCTCGGTAGCCACACGTTGGTGTCGCCACTCGTCACTCCATGGGGGATGCACGCCCCACGGGTACCAACGATTTCTGGTAACTTACGCCGGGTGTCGTCAGATGAAGCGCGGATGTCTGCGCACAGGTCACGGATAGCCGACACATCATTGACCAATAAAGCCGGAAATTGCGGAATCGACACACTATTCTCCGCACATAAAAGCGACACCAGGGCCGCCCACATGATGCGGACGGCCCTGGTTCCCCTAAGCACCCGGGAGCGGATATGACGATGGCGCAATCATCGTCTCCGAATCCGGGGATCGGGGATCACCGCAATTGCAGCCAGGTAGCGGCAGAGCGGAGCCCGAGGGCGAGGCCCTGGGCGGCCATTACGGCCCCCGAGGCCTCGCCTCCCTCCGACAAAAGCAGGAAATAGTGGTACCAGACAGCAACTTCGGCGGCAAGTGCCGCCGTTAGCAACGTGTCCCGGTCACCGCCCCCATTGCCCGAGGTTGACCGAACAGTGAACATTCAAACCCCTTTCGCCAACAAAAAGGGGCACACCTGTATTAAAATTGGCAATCGCCCCCAATCGACAATAACCGCGACTTGGCCGACTGTAACTTTTTCGACCGCCGTTACATTAACAGACCGAAACGCGCAAAAAAAAATCGAAGGTGCGACCCGTCCCGGTCGGAGAACCCATACCTAGCGGATACCCGTCATGCCATGACACCCGGACGTGAAGCCCGACAGTGGTGAACACATGGAGATGCATGACATAGCGTGATCACGCCAACGGTCAAACAGGGCGATCCGGACAGGTTCCTCCCCAATGGGCGATCTTTAATTCAAGATCAACAAGTGCCACCATGGTGACACACATCACACAAGCGCGTAGCTTGAGTCGCCGAGCCTGACAGCACATACCTGGTGATGGCGACAGCGATACCCGCCGCGCATGCCACACCGCCCGATCACCACGGACACAGCCTGTCGCGGCACCACCAAGCAAGGACCGGGCGGCACGACTGCCCAGCCGTGGGAACTTCGCGGCCGAGTACGGCAGCCAAGGACACCGCTCGGTCGGCGGGCGCGCTCTCAATGGCGTGGTCGGATGTGAATGTCGCCTCTGCGCGGTAGGTGGCAGCTAGCCGAGGTACATCCGCCGTCCGCCATGCCTGCCCGGGCCTCTTCCTTCGCTCCGCGGCGCTCATGCCCGGTACCACACTGGCTGGCGTCACGGCCGCGATACCGCGCCACAGTCGTGCCGCGTCCCTCAACACCACAGCGAACCATTCGCCCTCGACCACGCGCTGCGACGGGTCGACATACTCCGCAGCGGCACCGCGCAGGACCTACAAGCCGATCGGCGCCAAGAGCCGAAACGGACGACGTCCAACGCGAGCGTGATAAGCGCGTCCGAGCGGCCGGCGGAGGCGCGCTCGGGAGTAGCACCTGAACGCCCGCGTCCCTCCGGTCAGGAGCTGCACGATCTCCTTCTCCGTCTGGGTTCAGGTTTATTCAAGCTCGCCCCTCGGCCGTTGCTGTTGCAATCCTCGCCAGCCCCGGAGGGCTGGCGCTGCCTCATCGCCCGCTCACCTCGGCCGCCCGCGTCGGGTTGCGATCCTCGCCAATCCCGAAGGGCTGACGCTGCGCCACCTGGTCGCCCGCAAGAACTGGGCGTGCTTGATGTTGCGATCCTCGCCCGGGCCGGGCTGGATAACAACGGAGCTCCTGGTCGAACGGTTGCCTAGACAACACCCGATCTACCAGGAGTCTCCCGTCCGCGCACCAAAGCCTCAGCCCTGCCCGGTTCACCAACAGCCTCTCACCACCCCGTTGACGGTAAGGTGCATCAGGCTCGAGCGTTGAGCATCGTCTGGGAGGTCGGGTGGCGCACCTTGCGGGGCGCCACCCGACCACATCGCGCTACTTGAACAGGTCGATGATCTGCCCGATCAACGCCACGACCTGGACAAGGGTGCCCAGAAGGACGCTGGCCTGATCGGAGCGCCAACTCCGATCGGGCTTGCGTGCACCCTCCGGTTCGTCATCCTTTTCTGGATAATCTTGATCCAATCCACACCTCCGTCGATCACCTCGCTACGAGGCGAGCCGCTTGTCGACTCACGTGTTGTCGACAAAGCTCGAAGGCGTCGTAGATTCTGAACCTACGAAGGCAACACAATCGAACTGTCGCCCGAAAACCCTGTCTCCGGCAGGGCTCAATTTCGTATGCGATCTTCAGTGATGCAGAGGGCGATTTATCCAAGTGGGCACGGAACCCAGCCGGGGTTGTCGGGTCGTCGTCAGCGAGGTAGCGGACGCAGCTGCGTAGCTACGCTTCGACAACTTCAGCGCGCCGACGAAGTCGCCCCTCGGCCCGCTTGCCGGCCGCGACCCGGCCCCATCGCCGTGACGGTTTCCACGTGATCCTCGCCGAAGGTGCGGCGGTGCCGATCCTTCAGTTCCATGTTCGGCGGGGTTGCCTCGGTGTACCGGCCCTGCACCCAGATCATGAAGCCGTATCAGCTCATCTGGCTGATGAGCACGGCTTGGACGAGGCGGTGCAGCTCGATGGAGTTGGTGTGTGGTCCACGCGCACCAACGCGAAGCGGTTGATGTCGCGGATGGCCTCGTTGAGGCGCAAGCTGTCGCGCAGGACCCGGAACAGCTCGGCCGGCACGTCGGTGATGTTGCGGCTGTAGGTGAACACGCTGCGGTTGCTCCAGGTGTGCGCCAGGAAGGCGCACACCTGGAGCGACCGCAGCGCCGAGGGGTTCTTGCGCTTGAGCTCGTTGAGCGACAGGTCCCACATCGCCGCCACCGACTCGGGGTATCGATGGTGGTGGTGACGTTCAGCAGCTCCAACTGTGTCTCCGCGAGGAGTTCCAGGTACTCCGCAGCGGGCATGCCCGTCTCCACGCGCCAGGCCGCCGCCTGCGTGACGGTTCAGGTGTTGTGTCAGTTCGGCCGGGGAGTTGACGATCTTGACCGGTCGTTCCGCGGGCACCCACCAGATCAGGTCGAAGTTCGCGCGGTTGCGGTAGGCGTACTCGATGGCGAGGTGTGACTTGCCCACACCGCCCATGCCGTGGAGCGTTTCGGGCAGCACAGCCGCGGTCCCGCCCCGGACCAGACGCCGTTCGAGCTCCTGGAGGAGGTCCGCCCGCCCGGTGAAGTTCACGTTCCTCGGCGGTACCCCGCCGAAGTTCACGTTCCTCGGCGGTACCCCGCCGAAGACGGGCGATGCGAGAGTCCTTCTCCTTTCTTCCTGCTCGACGGCAGTCACCTCTGCTCCTCCTGCAATTCGTCCGGCTTCGGCCGCGTCCACGAGAACACGTGTGGGGTCATCTTCTTCGTCCGGAAATTCCCCGCGCGCATTATTCAACATCGCCTGCGGCAGCTCGACTTGGGGGTCGCCTGGCGTGGAATCGCGCAGGTGAACCCCAGACAAGGCCCTCCGCAGCGCACGCTCGGCTTCAGCCACGTGGGGCGGCGTGAGAATGGGGGAGGCGGTCGATACCGGCTCCTCATCCAGTGGCCATTCGAAGCCGGCCACCGCCGGTTGGTGTTCGTCCAGGTAATGGCGGACGACTTTGCGAACCCGCTCGGTGTCGATACGACGTCCGTGGGCGAGCAGTTCCTCGCGAATGCCGTCCCGCGCGAACCTGAACGCCAAGGTCGTCGTAGAGGCCTGGCACGTCGACCTGGGGCTCCCACTCGTAGAAGTGGTTCGGCGCGCCCGGCTCGGACACCTTGAGGCGCAGGCGGTGCAGG
>NZ_LGED01000042.1 GCF_001280085.1 Saccharothrix sp. NRRL B-16348
CATGCACGAAGCCGCCGTGCGCTCGACGGTCGGAACCCCGACGGTCATGCGGGACCAACTGCGGCACCTCACCCAGATGTGCGACCGGGCACGCACCTCCCTGCGCCTGATCCCGATGACCGCACCATTCCACCCGGCCCTCGCACGACCCGCCACAATCCTCACCTTCACCCCACCAACCCGCCCCCTCGCCTACGTCGAGACCGACACCGCGATCGCATTCCACGACGACCCCGACACCGTCACCTACTACGAAACCAAGATGCGCCACCTCGACTCCCTGGCCCTGTCGACCACCGACTCCCGCGACGTCTTCGCACGCTGGGCCGACACCTACAACCGCGACACCCGCTGACAACCCGCACGCCACGCGCGAGACAACGACACCACAGCACCGGACCCTCCGGTGGGAGAAACCCGATGACCACCTACCACATCGAACTACGCATCGACCTCTTCACCAAAGCCGCACGACTGGCCGGATTCCGCTCCGACTACAAACTCGCCCCCGCGATGGGCGTGAACCGCTCCACCGTCGCACGCGTCGTATCAGGAACCCAGCAACCCGGCGCCTCGTTCATCGCCGGTGCCCTCACCGCACTCCCACCGATGACCTTCGAAGACCTGTTCCAAGTGATCGCCGACCCGGACAAGCCCGCATGACCGACACCACGCCCACCGCCACACCCCGCCGCGAACCGACCACCCCGGACACCGACGCCCGCCCACGGTTCGACCCCGACCGCGTCCTGACAACCCTGCAGGCGGCCATGAGCCAGCCCGAGACCGCAGTTGAACTGCTGACCGACACATGGCGCACCGTTCCCGCCTACCCCGACCACGCCTGGCTCCACACGCTGTGCGACATCGGAGCCGAACTGGCCACCACCCTGCCCACCTCCCTACTGCTCGCCACCGCCTTCCGCCACGCCGCACAGACACTGCGAACCCACGGCCTCCTCCACCTCGCCGCAATCCAAGGCATGCACGAACTCGCCATCCACCGCCTACACGACGACAACCCCGACGCCACCGCCGCCGCCCTGCACGACCTCGCCCGGACCTACCGCGCCCAACACCGCCTCCACAAAATCATCGGCTGCGCCGACGAAACCCTGGAAACCTACCTACTGCACCACCACGACACCGGCGCCGCCCGCACACTGCACCACCTCGGCGAACTCATGATCGAAACAGGCCGACACGACTCAGCCGTCAAATACCTCACCCGCGCCGACAAGCTGTACCAGAACCTCGCCGACCCGACCGGACGGGCACACGGCCTCGCCAAACTCGGGCAGGCACTGTGGCTATCGGGCAAATACACCAACGCCCACACCGCACTCAACCGCGCCCTCGGCCTGATCATCGGCGTCGACAACCCCGCCGCACAAAGCATCCGAAGCCTCGTCACGGAAACCCGGCAAACCTGAAGGTCGGCTCGAGAAACGTCAGATCGCGATGACACTGTACGAACAGTCTTCTCCGTGGGAGCGGGAGATGGTCCCTAGTGCGGCCAAGCTCATCGACCGCGGTGATCCGGGAAGGCACTGCGGCCGGAACGTTGCACCTGGCGATGGACGTGATCGAACGGACCTGGGGTGGCGGTGCGCTCAACGTCCTGTTCGACGCCTACCGCGAGATGCGGCCGTGGCGACAGGACGGTGATGTGCAGGATGTGTACGACCGCGTCATGACGCTGATGGCAACGAGGTAGGAGGACCACGGTGGCGGACATCGACCAGGCGAAGCAGGCCGCACGCGAACGCGTCTGGGCACTGCTCGAACGCCACCGCGCCGTCCCGCCCGGCGTCCACGGCCGCATCCCGTCCTTCCACGGCGCCGAGGAAGCCGCCGAACGACTGGCCGGACTTCCGGAGTGGAAGACCGCACGTGTGGTCAAGGTCGTGCCGGACACCGCCCAGCAACCCGTCCGCGCCCGCGCCCTCCGCGAGGGCAAGCTCGTCTACATGGCCGTGCCGAAACTGGCCGAGGAACCACCCTTCTACCTGCTCGACCCGACCACGTTGACCGTCTCCCCGGAGGAAGCCGCCGATCGGCGCACCGCAGCCCGGATCGGACAACCGATCGACGTCGACACCATGCGACCCGTGGACCTCGTCGTCTGCGGCAGCATCGCGGTGAACCGGCACGGCGTACGGCTGGGCAAGGGCGCCGGCTACTCCGACATCGAGGTCGCCTTGCTCCACGAAGCCGGACTCATCCCGCCGACCACCCTGATCGCGACCACGGTGCACCAACTCCAGGTCGTCGACGACGAACTGCCCGAACGCGCCCACGACTTCAGCCTCGACCTGATCATCACCCCCGACACGGTCATCCGCTGCGACAAGCCCCGCAGACCCCACGGGCTGCTGTGGGATGAACTTCCGGCCGAGAAGATCGCCGCAATCCCGACGCTGGCGGCACGGCAAAGATCACGTCGGTAACGAAGTACGACGGGCTCGGTAGGAGCCGGCCAAGCCCGCTGCACACAGCCGGCAGTCGCCACAGGCAGCGACCGCGCCATTGCCGACCAACTGCCGCCTCCGTGCGACCAAACCGAATGAGAAACGACCATCTGGCCTGTATCGTGCCTGGTCAAGAAGTGTCGTCCCCGCGCGAGCGGGGGTGGTCCTCCGAGGGGCCCAAAACGGGTCTCCGGATCGACGTCTTCCCCGCGCGAGCGGGGGTGGTCCCATCCGTGCCGAGTGGTTCCAGATCAAGTCCGAGTCTTCGCCGCGCGAGCGGGGGTGGTCCCATGGTGTGGTCGGTCGTCATCATCCCGATCGTGTCTTCCCCGCGCGAGCGGGGGTGGTCCTCCGTTGGGCGAGTCGTACAGGTAGTTGATGACGTCTTCCCCGCGCGAGCGGAGGTGGTGCAACACCGGCCTTCTGCGGGAGCACCGAGCCGGGGTCCTCCACGAGCGCGAGCGATCGTTGGAGCGACATCGACGAGTGGGCACGCTGGTGTTGCCTCCGCCTTCGGGAGGTGGCCGCGGAGGTGGTTCAGCCGACCGTTCTTCCGTTCAGCCGGTATCGGCGCGTTCGGACCTCACCATCTCGACCAACCGCCGGGCGCGTCGCGCGCCGATCCGAAGACGTCCGCGCAGCGTCTCAGCCGAGATCGGACGGCGGTGCGACTCCCAGTGACGGGCGTCCTCCACCCGGGCACGGCGCAGGAGGTCATCCGCCGCATCGGACACCACGGCTCCTGCCGACGCGACGACCTCGACCACCGCATCAACCCGGCCGCCGGCCGCCGTCCCGTTCACCGCCCGCAACAGACCCGGCCCGACCTCGGCCCAGCCGATCAGCAACAGCGGCCCGACAGCGTCGAAGGCGGCCTTGCCGAACCGCCCGGCGACCAGAGGATCGGCGACGTTCAGCGCCAACGTCACCAGACTCGAAAAGATCAAGAGCCGTCGAGCGGGCTGGAGTTGCTCCCGAGCAGCCCCGCACATCGCCAGGTGACGACCGGCCAGCAGCAGGGCTAGCACCGACAGGTCGACCGCAGGCGCCACCAGCGGCGCGACCCAGATTGGCACGCCCAACCCCAGCGCCAAGCCCAACACATTCCCGAAGCCGAACACGAAGGTCAACCCGACGACCACACCGATGATCACCGTGACCGCCCGCACCACCTGCCGATCACCGACCTCACCCGCGATCTCGGACGAGCGCTGCCCGGCAGTCATCAGAAACCACCGCCAAGGGCATCGACCTCCCACCGCCCCTCCACCACCAGCCGTCCGGTAAGAAACCGCTGGTCAGGCGTGAGTGGGTCTGTGAAGTCCCCTGCCAGGGATTCGAACCTGCGCACCCCACCGGCACGACCCCAAGGCTCAGACATGTTCACCGATCCCCATCCGGAGTTGAGTCTCCTGGGCTCGCTCGGCCGCCGCGCTGGCTCCGTAGTGACGGGGCATGTCCTCGGAGGTCCAGCCGAGCAGCAGCATCAGGTCACCCGTGTCGCCACCCGCTCGCTTCCACTCGTGAGCGAAGTTGTGCCGCCACCGGTGGGCGTAAACGCCGGTCAGGCCAGCGGCCAGGCCACGGCGCTTGAGCATCATCTTGATGCCGTTGGGAGCGAAGCGGCGAATGCCGCGCTCGGCCAGCCACAGGTCCGGCAGGTCGACGGCTTTGCGCTTGGCGCGGGCGCGGAGGTAGCGGCTCAGGGCGCGGGCGGTTTTCGGGCCGAAGCGGACGCGGCGGTCTTTGTTGCCCTTGCCGTGGTAGTGGACCGAGTCGGTGTCCATAGGTGAGGTTGCCGACTTCGGACAGGCGGGCGCCGGTGTTGTAGTAGAGGCGGATGACGGCCTCGTCGCGTAGTTGGACGAAATCCTTGCCCTTGCAGGTGTCCAACACGCGCTTCGTGTCGTCGTCGCGGATGACCGGGATGAGCTTCTTCCGGACCTGCGGTTGCTTCACCCGTTCCATCGGGGAACGGTCGATGTCCTCCTCGTCGAGCATCAGCCACTTGAAGAACTGTTGCAGGCCCTTGTGCTTGTTCAGCGCGGTGGCGCCCGAGCGGGTCTCGATCATCCACGCTTGAAAGGCCTCGATGTGGGCCTTGGTCACTTCGCACGGGTCGTCGGCCGCGTCGTCGGCGTCCGGGTCCGGCGAGTACTCGGCCAGGTAGCGGGCGAGTTGGGTGGCGGCGAGGAGGTAGTTGTAGCGGGTGGTCTCAGGGTGACCGGCCGAGCGCAGGGTCCGGTCCCAGTCACGGAGGTAGCCCGTCCAGGTCTTCGACAGGCCGGTGGTGATCTTGGTCAGGTCCAGCAGAGGCATCGCGGAACTCCTCCGAGTCAAGGTGTCGCTGAGCGACGTGCTCGACCT
>NZ_LGED01000043.1 GCF_001280085.1 Saccharothrix sp. NRRL B-16348
CCTGGCCACCCTCGGCGACTCCCCCACCGGCAGCCGACGCATGACCGACCTCGCCGACGGCGTCGTCTACAGCCGCAGCGGACTCACCTACCAGGCACAAACCCTGGAAAAACGGCGCCTCGTGACCCGGACACCGTCCTCCGACGACGAACGCGGCATCACCGTCACCCTCACCGACGAAGGACGCGCCCTACTCGCACAGGTCTTCCCCGGCCACATCGCCGTCCTCGACGACCTGCTGTTCGCCGCACTGTCCCGCACCGACATCGAGACACTCGCCGACATCCTCACCCGCACACGAGACCACATGCGCCAGACACCACCACGATCCGCAGAACCACGACGACGCAAGAAAACAACCGAAACCGACCACACCCCCTAGAACACAACCCACCGTTCGTGAACGCCTGTCGACCTGGTTACGTCACGACCGACTTCACCGCACCGCGGACGCCCGAGCGGGGGCGCCGTGACCGTGAACCGGCTCGCCACCTGCCGGATCACGGGCCGCGCCCGGTGAGTGAGGCACGGTCCGGGCCACTAGCGGACCGGACCGGCTCTTGCTGCCGTGGGAAGAACACGTGCGGCCGCCGTTCCCGCCGCGTCTTCGCGGTCGAGACATCGACGGCGAGGACATGGTGGTGCTGGAGAGGTCCTGCCGTTGATCGGCGACGAACGCGCGTTCGAGTACGTCCCGGTCTGGAGGTCCTTCGCCCCGTCGATGCCGCCGAGTCGCTGTTCGATGCCGTCCTCGCCGACGCGGGCATCCGGGGTCGTCCTCAGCGGAGTCCGGATCCCGCGGATGAACGCGATCATGGAACGCTGGATCCGGACCTGCCGTCACGAACTGCTCGACGGCACCCTCGTCTGGAGCCCAGCGACACCTGCCCCACGCCCTGCGCGACTATGACCGGTCCTACAACTCGCATCGGCCACACCAGGGCATCGCCAACGCCCGACCACTGCACGCGCTACCACAACCGATCATCGATCAAGCAGGGCAACCCATTCATCCGGCGAGTGAGCAGTGGGTCAGGGGGTGAGGGCCGGGCTGGCGTGGATGCTCGCCCTGATCTCCCGTCGAGCCGGGCCGTAGAGGCGGACTTCCGCAGCGATCCAGATGACGCAGGTCAGGGTGAGAATGCCCAGCGCGACCCAGGCCGGGACCAGGAGGGCCACCGGGGTGAGGGCCGCCAAGGCGACTGCCAGCACCACGCGGACCTTGTTGACAGAACCCATGTTGCGCAAGCGGAAACCCAGGTGGCCCAGGACGTAGAGGATCACGCCGCCGAAGAGGGCGTACGGGCCCACGCCGTGCAGGTGCTCGTCCGGGGTGTGGCCCTCGGCGCCGCCCAGGTAGTTCATCACCTTCTTCAAACCCAGGGCCAGCAGGACGACACCGGCGATCATCGGCAGGTGGAGGTAGGTGTACGAGTCGCGAGCCAGGGCGGCGCGGCGGGCACCCGAGGCGTTGTGCAGGATCTTCTCCGCCGTGGGGGCGACCACGTCGAAGTACGCCCACCAGAGGGCTCCGGCTATGACCAGGCCGCAGACGATGCCGTAGATGATCGGCCACGACACCGGCAGGTCGGCCACACCGACGCCGACGGCCACGATCGACTCGCCCAGCGCGATGATAAGGATCAGACCGTAGCGCTCGGCGAAGTGGACGGCCGAGTGCACGCGCCAACCCGAGACCCCGGTCAGCAGGACGCCGACGTAGTCGACGGTCAGCGCGAGGCCCCACAGCAAGGTCTGGGTCAGCCCCGATGTGAAGGACGCGCCCGCCAGGACGACCGTGCCGGTGAGCATTGGCGCCATGGTGATGGCGAGCTGGTGTCGCAGGCTTGCGTCACCGGCGGCGAAGCGCCAGTACGACACCAGGTGCAGCACTCGAACCACCAGGTAGCAGGCGGCGAACACGAGCGGACCCGGCAGGCCGCCCGGCAGGTCGACGAACGCCTCGGGGATGGTCACCGACGCCACCAACATGACCGCCATCGCGGCGAACAGGACGATCCGGGCGCCGTCGTCGTCGGCGTGCACGCGGTTGCCGAGCCACGAGTAGCAGCACCAGCACCACCACAGGATGCCGAGCACCAGCATCCCGCGGACCACGCCGCGGACCGTGGGGTCGGCGGCCATGAGTTGCGTGACCTGGGTGATCGCGTAGACGAAGACCAGGTCGAAGAACAGTTCGAGTGGCGTCACCCGGGCACCCTCGTGGACCACTCTGGCCCTGCGTGTGGACATGCCGGGAAGTGTGCCACCCACCTGCGCGGATGCGTGACCCCTTCGCTCGCGGTGAACCGTCGACGACGGCGGCGGTCTCCGGACCGCAGGAACCCGTCCCGGATCGGGTGGCGTGCGTGATCATCCGGCGAGGTAGGCGACGGTGGCCGTGCCACGTTGAGGCGTTAGGCGACAACCCGACCCGCGGTCTGTCAACCGTCACGGCACGCCCAGTCATGGTCGGCGATTGGACAACTGACCGCAGCACCGTCAACAACGCCGGAAATGCGGGTCGTCCACCGACACGAGACCACTCGTCTCAGGCATTCACACCAGATGGTGGAGGACGCGGTTGGCTCGTTCGAGCGGCATGTCGTTGAGCAGCGGAGACATGGAAGTGTGGCGCATGCCGGTGCGAGCCAGGCAGACGTCGACGGCGCCGCGAGTTGGCTAGCGTGCGGCTGTGAAGCGCACGTACTCGGAGAAGACGATCAAGGTCTTGTTCGGACGCGCGAGCCGATGCGCATACCCCCGACTGCCGAGAGGCACTGATCTTCAAGGACCGCGGTGACCTCACCGTCGTCGCCAGGTCGCGCACATCAGGTCAGGATCTCACCGCCACGATCGGTCAGTGGTGTGGTTGTGGTGGGCGGCGTGCGTCCGCTTCCGCTGTCCGACGCCATGGCTGCGACAGCCTGGTTGGAGGCTGAGCACGCCATCCTGCTGACCAGCCAGCGCGCCGCCACCTCCCTGTGAGGTTGTCCCCTTGAACCGGACACCCTGATCCCAGACAGCGGTCTGGGGAAGGATGTTCCCCGTGTCGGGCAAGTCGAAGTACCCCGAGCAGTTCCGCAAAGACGCCGTCGAGTTGGCCCGTTCGTCGGACCGGCCGTTGCGGCAGGTCGCCCGCGAGCTGGGCGTCAACCACGAGACCCTGCGCAACTGGGTTCGCACCACCGAACAGGCCCAGGCCGTTCCACCGGCGGGCGGCGTGTCGGACGAGGAGCGCCAGGAGCTGCGGGAACTGCGCAAGCGCGTGGCCGAACTGGAGCTGGAGAAGGACATCCTCCGCAACGCCGCCGCGTATTTTGCCAAGGAGATGGGTCGTTGACCCGCAGCTACCGGTTCATCTCCGAGCACCGCGCCGTCTTCGGCGTCACCCGGCTGTGCAGGGTCCTGGGCGTGCGGCGTCCGGGGTTCTACGAATGGCTCGCCGCCGTCCCGACCAGGACGGAACGGGCCGAAGCGGACGAGCGCCTGGCCGCCGAGATCACCGAGGTCCACGCCGGTCACCGGGGCGCCTACGGGCGTCCGCGGATCGTCGTCGCGCTGCGTCGTCGCGGCCGGCGGGTGAACCACAAACGGGTCGGGCGGGTCATGCGCGAGCGTGGGGTCGTCGGTCTCACCCGCAGAAGACGACGGTCACTGACCACACCCGATGTGGTCGCGGCTCCGGTGCCGGACCTGATCGGCCGCGATTTCACCGCCCCGGCGCCTGGGCAGCGGCTGGTCGGCGACATCACGTACCTGCCCACGCGGGAGGGCTGGCTCTACCTGGCCACGGTGATCGACCTGCACAACCGCGAGGTCATCGGGCACGCGATGGCCGACCACATGCGCGCCGAACTGGTCCGCGACGCCCTCGACCTCACCGTCCAATGCGGCCTGACCAGCGACGATGCGATTTTTCACGCCGATCGCGGAACTCAATACACCTCTGCGCTGTTCCGCTCCGCGCTCGCCGGTCACGGCATCCGGCTGTCGGTGGGACGGACCGGGTCGTGCTTCGACTGTGAGACTGGTGGTTGCCACCAGGCGGCCTGACTCCTGTTTACGACTGACCCCGCGGTTCGGGTGTCCTTGCTGTTGATCTGTCGTCCGCCTGGT
>NZ_LGED01000044.1 GCF_001280085.1 Saccharothrix sp. NRRL B-16348
AACGAAGACCCCAAGCCCTTCGTCTGGACCAAGGACGCGGACGAGATCCTCGAACGCCTCGCCTCATATCTTGATCGAATTCCTGGCGCAGGACACTAGAGGTCGGTCGACGGGCCGGATCGGATCGTCGTCGCGCTGTCGACCGCGGCTGCTCCCGTCGAGGTACGCGTGCCCCATGCACGCGCCGTCCTGCACAGCCACGCGACGGTGGAGGAGGCGGGAACTCCAGGAGCGCGGGCACGTCTCGAAGCGAAGGGATGGGCCGTTCTCTCCGCGTGACACCGACCGGCGAACCCTCGCCGATGTGCCCGAAATCCGGCGAGAGCCGGGTCGCCGCGACTACAGCAAGGTTGCCAGCGAGGCGGAGCGACCGGCTGCCCATGTGATCGCGCAGCGGACGTAGCAGGCCCCGAAGTAGCGGGGGACGAGATGTGGCTGGTGTCGGCGATGGAGCAAACAGACGAGAGCGAGCCGGGGTCAGCGCCTCCGACGGGCTGCAACCGGTGATCACCCGACCAGCCTGACGCTGCCCGCATCCGAGTCGGGATCTCAACCGCCAGGTGTGAAGTGGTATGGGTCAACGTGCGCACGGGGGTGAAGCCCAGTCGGACCGCGGTCGGCCGACTGGTGGGCAGGTTCTCGCTGTACAGGTAGTGGTGGCCGCGGTCGACGGCGAGACGGGCGTGGCGTCCCACCAGGGTGCGGTGGAGTCCTCGGCCGCGCCAGGTCGGCAGGGTTGCGCCTCCCCAGGTGGAGGCGAAATCGGTGCCGGTGTGGAACCGGACCCAGCCGGTGGCGACGACTCGGCCGTCCGCGCTCTCGGCCACCAGGACGGTGCACGGGTCGACCTCGTCGTCGACCCAGTACTCCAAGGCCGAGGGCAGCCAATGCCACGGGGCGTCGCGGGCAGCCTCGACCAACTGCCGCACGCGGTCGAAGTCCTTGCGATCGGTCACTTCGCGCACCCTGACGCCCGCGGGCAGCGCAGCCGTCGCCGCGGCCGCCACGTCCGCGGCCCGACCGATCATCAGCGTCACCTCCTCGCCGACCCGGAACCCGGCCGCGCGCAGCCGGGCGGGCAGATCCTCGGGCAGGCCGTCGTGGTGGTTCCACTTGATGGGCAGTCCCAGTCTGGTGGCCCAGGCGCACTGGTCGGCGATGAGCGCGTCCAGGTCCGAGCCGCGCAACCCTCCGAGATCGGCACGCACGATGACGCCTCCCACGCCCGGCAGGTGCTTGCGCAGCACCGGCCCCGCGCGCTCACCGATCACGGCGGGGTGTCCCATGCTGTTCCCGCGGCCGGAGAACCCCCGAGCCCGCATCTGCCCACGACGTAGTGCCGCCAACAGAGCCGCATCGTCCTCCATGACCGGCATGGAACCACCGCTGATCCCGATCGTCCGCCGCCGGACGGTGTTTCACTCGGAAGACGAACCAATCGGGTCCGATCCACGCAGACCCGTTGCTCGGTGCGCGATTGCGGTGCAACGCCGATCAGTGCGAGCGCACCGCTCCTGCGCGCTGCCCGTCACGCTCAACCGGGATCGTTCGCGGCCACTTGCGGGGTCACACGCCGGGCGGCTTGGGGAACTTGACGAAGATCTTCGTCACCTTGTCAGGATCAACGGCAGTTCGATCATTTTCGGATTCGAAATAGTTCCCGGCTTCGGTTCCATAGACATGGACACCGGTCGGCCCGACGTAACCATGGCCCACGGAGTAGCGAATGTCGCCGTTGCTGTCGGCATAGGCCATGACGCTTTGGCTCCATACTCCGTCGCGATTGACGACGACCGCGCCGTCGAAGTAGTCGTCCTTGACGTCCCGCGGGGTGGAGTCCTCGACTGCGTTGGTGGGCGGCAAGGGGGCCGGCACGGCCACGCACGCGCCCTGTGGAGTGTCCTTCGGGCTCAGGGTGCTGACCCCGAACTCACCCTTACCGCTGGCTGGGTCGAACTTGATGATGCAGACCGCGATCTGCAAGGTCGAGGCGATCTCCCGGTTCGCGGCGACGAACAGGGGCACCTGGTCTTCGTCGTCGGCCGGTGCGGCGGTCACGGTGGACGGGCCGACGGCGGTAGCGGTCATCACGGCGGCGAGCGTCATCGTCAGAAGGTGGCGGCGCATCACGATCACTTCCTTCGTAGAGCAGGTGATGTGTCTCGTCGGATACCCACGTCCGGACACGGGGACCGTCCCGCTCCGCGATACGCCCACTCGGGTGACCTTCCGCCCTCCTCCACAGACGGTCCGTTATTGCGGACCTTCGCCGAGACGTGCTCGAAATCGATCCGGATGATGCCAACGTGTGTGAGCGTGATGTCATCGGTGCGCGGGAGCCCCTGGCGTAGCCGGGCATGATGTGGTCGCGATGGTCTCCAGCGCTCGGGCCTTTCCCCCACTTGTCCTCAAGCACGACGATGACCTTGCCGTAGATCACCACCGACCGGTAGGACAGGACGGCGCTGGCGGCGGTGCGCGCCAGTACCAGGACGTCCACTATGGCCACGTCGACGCAGACGACCTTCACCGCGCCGTGCGGAATTACCCGGCTGACGCCCGTGGACTCCCGAGCAGGCCGCTGTCCTCCCGCTCCACCCCACGCCGGCGAGGTGCGGCAGCAAGGCTCCCAACCAGTCACGATCACACCCCGACCATGATCACAGACCCGCGACACCTGCCAGCAGCCACCCGAACTCGTTGATCACGCAATCAGCGACAGAACCCACCGTTTGACGGGCGTTGACCGAGGCTGGTGACCGCATCGGAGGACAGGTGTCGTTCAGGGTGCCGGTGGCGCGCCGGATGATCGAGCCCGCATGGCAGTTGCATGACCTGCGGTCGTTGGGGCCGGTCGAGCACGGCCAGGCGAGCGAATGCCGCAGTCGTGCTGACAAGCCGGCGGCTCGGACTGCTCCGATCGAGCGCATCTCCGTAGTTCTCTGTCATGGCGGCCAGGGCACCTCGTCACCCCGGCGTCCATCCCCGTTCCGACGTCGAGGACCAAGCATGACGGTGTCCGACCTGCCACTCCCGACCACGCTCGCCGAGTGGATCGCCGCCACGGTCCCGTCGGGCGTCCCGGCCATGGACGCGACTCCTGTCGGCAGTCTGCGGTTCCTGTTCTACGGTCGCGCTTCCACGCTTGAGCATCAGGATCCTCGTACTTCGCGGGCGTGGCAGCTGGATGTGTCCCGTAGGCTCACCGGCGGGCACGGCACGATCATGGGCGAGTACTTCGAAGCGGGGTGCTCTCGTCAGGTGCCGTGGCATCTGCGGCCTCGGGCGGCGGCGATGCTGCGCTACATCGCGGCGAACGTGGATCGGGTTGACGCGGTGGTGGTCGGTGAGTACGAGCGTGCGTTCCTCGATGGTGCCCAGGTTCGGGAGCTGCGGGCGGTGTTACTGGTCCTAACAAAATGATCACTGTGGTGGCGTCGGGTCTGCCCGATGTGGATCATGTTCGGTCGTGAGGAGGGGTGAGTCGCCGCCGTGGATCGT
>NZ_LGED01000045.1 GCF_001280085.1 Saccharothrix sp. NRRL B-16348
CGGCGGGTAGTGCTTCATCACCATCTGAACGGGACTCCTGTCCACCCGGATCGTCAGGATCCAAGTGTGTCTGGTGTCCAACATCCAGGGTCAAGTCCCGACCTCACCAGTAGGACGATCTTGGAAGATCCCTGCTTCTACCCGAGGTCCGTTGCTTCACCGCTACGACACGCCTGATCTACTCCTTGACAGCCTCACCCACCGACTAACTACGCGGCCTTGGGTGAAGTCCCACAACCTGTGCGCGCATACCGCCTGACAGCTCACAGAACGAGCTGCGGCCGGTCTCGCAGTATGGATCCGAACACACCCTGCACCTGGAGGTTCATGATGCGTGGCCCTACAGCCCTGCTGGCGGCCATCGCGATCTCGACGACGGCCCTGACGGTCACAGCGCACGCCGCGTCCATCGACTACGTCGCCCTCGGGGATTCCGCGGCAGCCGGACCATTGATCCCGCACCAGATTCCCGGCACGCCGTGCGCGCGGTCCACGAACAACTACCCCTCGGTCGCCGCCGCGGCGCTCGGGGCGAGGCTGACCGACGTCAGCTGCTCCGGCGCGGAAGTCGGCGACCTCGGCGGGAACCAGTTCGGCCACCTCCCGCCCCAGTACGACGCGCTCGACGAAGGCACCGACCTGGTGACGCTCACCATCGGCGGCAACGACATCGGCCTGGTCCAGGCCGCGCTGACGTGCGTCAACGTGCTGCCCGAGCCGGTCGGCACGTCCTGCGCGGCGCGCTACACCGCCGGCGGCGTCGACCGGCTCGCCACGACGATCACCGCGTGGGCGCCGGTCTTCGGTTCCTCGCTCGACGAGATCCGGAAGCGCGCTCCGCACGCGAAAATCCTGGTCGCGGGTTACGGCACCTACATCCGCCCGAACGGCTGCCGGCCGCTCCAGCCCATCTGGGACGTCGACGCGAACTACCTGCAGGGCACGGTGGACAAGCTGAACACCGTGCTCCGCGACCAGACCACCGCGCGCGGTGGCACCTAGGTCGACCTCGCCGCCATCTCCGCAGGTCACGACACCTGCTCGACCAACCGCTACCTGGAGGGCTTGGTGCCCACCAGCCCGGCCGCACCCTTGCACCCGAACGCCCGCGGCATGGCGGCGTTCGGCCAGGCCGTCGCCACCGCCGCACTCTGAGACAGGAGCTCCCAATGCGATCGAATCTTCGCGCGATAGCGGCGGCCACCGTCGCGCTCGTCCTGCTCGTCCCCCTGCCGGGCATCGGCTCCAGCACCCCCGCAGTCGAGCGACACTACGAGCAGGCCGGCCCGTACCGGGTGGCCAAGGCCGCCCGCGGCACGACACACACGCTGTACTACCCGTCCGACATCGCCACAACCAGCCGCAAGCACCCTGTCGTGGTGTGGGGCAACGGGACCGGAGCCGAGGTCGCGCAGTACGAGGTATTCCTCACGCACCTCGCGACGTGGGGCTTCGTCGTGGCCGCCGCCAACACCGGCCAGGCCGGCTCCGGTGCCGATATGCTCGACGGCGCCCGGTACCTGGTCTCGGAGAACAGCCGGGCGGGCAGCGTCTTCCACGGTCGGATCGACACCGCGAACATCGCCGCCGCCGGTCACTCCCAGGGCGGTGGTGGCGCGATCGCGGCAGGTGCCGACCCGATGATCAAGGCGACGTTGCCGGTCATGCCCGGCCCGCAGGGGTCCGTCCCGGCACTGCGCGGTCCGAGCCTGTTCATCGCGGGCCAGTACGACTGGATCGTGCCGTCGTCCTACGTCAAGGGCCGGTACGCGTGGGCACAGGACCACGCGGCCGTGTTCGCCGAGCTGAAGGGAGCCGACCACTTCCTCCCCGGCGACACCCGCATCCGCATGGTGGGCGTCGGCACCGCGTGGCTCCGGTACTGGCTGACCGGCGACGAGCGCGCCAAGACCGTCTTCTTCGGACCGGCAGGTGAAACGGACCTGGCCAACGACCCCGCGTGGTCCGAGTTCGACCGCAACACCAAAGCCGACACCGTCTGACCGACCGGTCCTCCGGTGGAGCACCGCGCTCCACCGGAGAACCGATCAGTCGGAGCCGGATGTTCGGGACTGAACCAGACGCCTGATCACCGGATCGAGTGGGTAAGCCCGTTCCCGGTTGTACGAGCGTCCAGATGCCGTACCGACCTCCGGTGGCGTTGCACACCGACGGACTTGGTTCACTTCTTGAGGGAGTCTCGTCGGCGACCACGACGCCAGCAAGCGGTTCGACGACCGGTTGGCCGCCGAGGCGGAGGAACGGCAGGACTGACTACCACTTCGAGGTCCTGACCGGCCTCTACGCCCGCGCCTGCCGCACAGCGCTGAAAATATCCATCACGCCCTCGCAGGCGGCTGTCCGATGGCGGCACTGGCCCGGTGCCGCACCCTGCACGAAATCGCCGTGATCATGCTCGTGCTGACCGAACTCGGCGAGACGGGAGCCTGGCCGAGGCAGGTGAAGCCGATCGCACGATTGCGTATGGGAGGCGGCCAAGCGGCCCGACAGCGACCGCTACAACCGGCCGCAGCGAACCGCCCCGGACTCCGGCCGACCTCGTCATCAAGACCACCGCCGATATCCGCGATGTCCGCACGCCCGTCAGCGACCGGGCACGACGAGGGGAACTGGACGCCGAGCGAACGGCCGACCTCGACTCATCGCCACCGAGTTGACGACCAACAGCCTCCCGGTACATCGCTGTCGGGTACCGCCTGTGGATCTGGGGCAACGGGGAATGGTCACCGCAAGCCCGTACCTCTGCGGTCTGAGTTCGCACAGCCGGGGTAACTGGTGTAGTGCCGCAACGGCGATCGCACAGCGGCCCGGGCCCGGGCGGCACGGAGATGTTGAGCAAGCAGCGCCCGTGCCGCCTGGGCATCTCCGGCACGTCGCCGCCGCCCCCACCCCTGACACGAAGCACCGATCAAGAAGCGGCCGGAAACCGAGAGTTCGGAATCACGCAAGCTAGTGTCCTGCGTCTGAAGTTCGTTGATGAATTGTAGGGTTGTCGGGTGGCTCGTAGGGGTCGGCCGGTGGCCGTGGTGGTGTTGACGGACGAGGAAC
>NZ_LGED01000046.1 GCF_001280085.1 Saccharothrix sp. NRRL B-16348
GCCCACCACCCGGACCCACCCACCACTGACCCACACCACCACCCGCACCGCACCCACCGCCTGACCGACCACCGCCAGCCACCAGCCGACCCGACACCGCCCCCGGCCGACCCGACGTCACCGCCCCAGGCCGACCGGATGCACCGCCCCGGATGACTGGCACACCGGCACCGGCGGACTGGCACACCAAGATCGCCCACGGGCCCCTCAAGCCTCACCCGGCCCCAGCCGGACCTCGGCCCAGCCACAACGGCCTGCCGCACCGCCACCATCGGACGGGACCGGTCCGGCCAGCGGACAAAGCGGCCGCTGACGCGGCCCTCCGGCCGAGCGCAAGCGGCCTACGTCGCGGCGGCACCCCACGCCCACATGGCGTCCAGGACCCCACGCAGCGCGTGCCCCCGCGACGTGAGCGAGTACCGCACCCGACTGGGCCATCCCGGCTCACGGACCCTCACCACCACGCCGCTCACGACGAGCTGCGCGAGCCGGTCGCTGAGCACCTTGTCCGACAACGCCGGCAGCGCGGTGGCCAAGTCGCCGAACGTCCGCTCGCCCGCGAACAACTCCCGCACCACCAACGTCGTCCACCGACCGCGCAACGCCCGCAACGTGATCTCCACCGGGCAGTCCGGCACCGGGTGGTCGACTTCGCCGTGTGGGTCGCCCGCCCAAGCGCTCGTCCCGGCGGCGGTGGCGTCGGTGGCAGCGGCGGCGGTTGTGGCGGCGACGGCGGAAGCGGCGGTGGCCGTCCAGGTGCTCGTCGTCGTGGTCATCGGTGCCACCGGCGCGGTGCGGTGCTTACCGTTTGGTTGGTCACGCGCCGTCCTCCTAGCGTCACCCGCATGATCGCCCGTACCCCGGAAGAGTTGCCCGCGTTGTTCGCCCAAGCCTTCAACGCCGGCGACCCCAGCGGCCTGTACGAGCCCGGTGCGCGGCCCGTCGAGCTCGAAGGCCACCTCGCTCTCACCCAGAAGATGACCGTCGTCACCCGGAAGGTGATCACGAGGGGTGATCTGGCCCTCCTGATCGTCGACTGGAGCATCGGCGACGACGTCACCGGCACGGCGACCGACGTCGCCCGACGAGGCCCCGACGGCGGCTGGCGCTACGTGATCGACAACCCGTCAGGCGTCGCGTAGGTACTCCAACTGCGCCCGCACCGACCACTCCGCCGCGTCCCACAGCGAACGGTCGACGTCGGCGTACACCAGCTCGACCACCTGACGTGCCGTCGGCGCGCCGCCCAACGTCGCCACCGCCGCCCTGACCTGCGCCAACCGCTGCTCCCGGTGCACCAGGTACCCACCGGCGGCAGCCGCCACGTCCGGCAGTTCCGGCCCGTGGCCCGGCAACCCGATCGTGCCCTCCGGAAGTGTGGTCAACAGCCGCAACGACTCCAGGTAGTCACCGAGCCGCCCGTCCGGATGGGCGACCACCGTCGTCCCCCGACCCAGCACCGTGTCCCCGGTCAGCACCGCGTCGTCCAACCGGAAGCACACCGAATCGGCCGTGTGCCCCGGCGTGGCCAACACCTGGATCGACAGCCCGGCGGCCGAGATCACGTCCCCCTCGGCCAACCCCTCCCCGCCCAACCGGAACGCCGGATCCACCGACCGCACCGGCGCATCCACCTGTCGCCCGAACGAACGTGCCCCATCCGAATGGTCAGGGTGACCGTGCGTCAGCAACACCACTTCCACCGGCGCTTCCAACGCGATCCGCCCGAGGTGCACCGGATCCGCGGGCCCGGGATCCACCACCACGCACGACGCCGACCCGGGCGCCCGCAGCACCCACGTGTTCGTCCCCTCCAACGTCATCACCCCGGGGTTCTCCGCGAGCAGCACCGCCGCCGTGGGCGTGACCTGCCGCAACACCCCATAAGCGCTCACGGAACGACCACCCGGAACACCGACCCCTCCCGCACCAACTTCGGAATCACCTTCGACACGGTCCGAGGCTCGTCCACCACCGCTGACACCGACCCCAATTCGTCCAACTCCGACAACGTCACCCAAGTGGGTGGCATCAACGCCCGCCGCCCAGCCTTCCAGTCACCCAACGCATCCGCGGGCCGCTGCCACGCCGCGTCCGAAGCCTCCGTCGTCACCCCGTCGGCGGTCTGCCCCTCCGGCAGCACCGCCACGAAGAAGTACGTGTCGTACCGCCGGGGCTCCTCCACGGGCGTCAACCAGTTCGCCCACGGCCGCAGCAGGTCCGCCCGCAGCACCAACCCCTCCGACGCCAGGAACTGCGCCAACGACAACTCCCGCCCCACCAGCGCCGCCCGGGCCGCGGCGAACCCGCGGGTGTCGGCCACCACCGACGACGCGGACGGCCCGGCCAGCAGCACCCCGGACTCCTCGAACGTCTCCCGCACCGCCGCGCACACCAACGCCGTGGCCAACTCGACCGAGCAACCGAACCGCGAGGCCCACCACGACGGCGCCGGCCCGCTCCACGCCACCGACGTGTCCGCGTCACGCCGGTCGACCCCGCCGCCGGGGAACACCGTCATCCCGCCCGCGAACGCCATCCCGGCCACCCGCCGCAGCAGGAACGCCTCCAGCCCGGCCGCACCGTCGCGCACCAGCACGACGGTCGCCGCGTCACGGGGCTCCACCGGCGGCCCGGTGAAATCCGGCGGCACGACGCTGGCGGGCAACACGAGTTCATCGGGGAGTTCGCGCACGACCCGAGCCTACGAGGATCATCCGGACGTGGACACCACGCGCACGGGCTGCCTCCTCAACGTCCTGCTGTTCGTCGGAGGCGCGATCCTCGGCACGGCCCTGACGGCCACCGCCGCGGTCATCCTCTTCCTCCCCAGCAGCACCACGACCAGCACGAACGAGGGCACGCCGAACGTCTACGTGAAGGAGCGGTCGAGCCTGATCGGCGGCACGCGCCACGAGGTGTGGCTGGGTCGGACGCCCGACTACGGCCACTCCGTCGAGATCCCGAGCGGCTGGGACACCTCTCCCGAGGTCGATCGCCGACCGGACGGCGTCGAGCTGAGGTTCGACCACGGCGGCCGGATCTTCATCCCCGAGTCGAGTTACATCGGTGGCCGATGAAAGGCAGGATGGCCAGGTGGACGAACAGCTGCGCGTAGGACTCGTCGGTGCCGGCCCGTGGGCGACCATGGTGCACGCACCGGGCATCGCCGATCACCCCGGCACTCGCCTGACCACGATCTGGGCCCGCCGTGAAGAGGCGGCGGCGGAGCTCGCCAGGGCTCACGACGCGACCACCGCCAAGACCCCGGAGGAGCTGCTGGCCGCCGTGGACGCGGTCGCGTTCGCCGTGCCGCCCGAGGTGCAGGGCGAGATCGCCATCAAGGCCGCCGAGCAGGGCAAGCACCTGATCCTGGAGAAGCCGATCGCGGGCACCCTGGAGGTCGCCGAACGCCTCGCCGACGCCGTCAAGGCGAACGACATCGCCTCCCTGGTCGTCCTCACCAAGCGCTACGCCCCCGAGACCCGTGAACAACTGGCGCAGCTCGAACAACAGGGCGGCTGGGTGGGCGGCAGCGCGCGCTGGCTCACCGGAGCGCTCCTCGGTGGCCCGTTCTCGCAGTCGCCGTGGCGGCACGAGCGCGGCCCGCTGGACGACATCGGCCCGCACGCGTTCGACCTGCTCGACGCCACGCTGGGCACGATCACCGACGTGATCGCGGCCAACCGGTCCGAGCACGGCCTGTGGCAGATCGTGTTCCAGCACGAGGGCGGCGCGACGAGCGTGGCGACGATGACCATGACGTTGCCGCTCAGCCCGCCCATCGCCGAGGTGACCGTCTACGGCGAGCACGGCCACCGCGTGCTGGCCGATCGCGGCACGACCGCGCAACAGGCGTTCACGAACCTGCTGGACGACTTCGTGGCCATGATCGACAGCGGCACGACGGAGCACCCGCTGGACGTCCGGCGCGGCCTGCACCTCCAGCGGATCATCGACCTGGCACGAAGGAAGGCGGAAGCGTGAAGTACCGGATCGACCCGGAGACCCTGCGCGAGGTGCCCGAAGACCCCGAGGGCTTAACGGCTTGGCTGGACCGTCAGCGTCCGACCACGCACGCCGAGTGGACCGAGGTCGGCCAGGCCGCGCGGCTGCTCCACCGCCTGGACGAGGCGGAGCACGCCTTCCGGCAGGCCGACGACACCCCCGCGACACGTCTCCGCCTCGCGCACGTCCACCAGTGGCAGGGCCGGTTCGCCGAGGCCGATGAGGCGTTCGCCGAGCTCCTCACCCATCCCGCGTTGGGCCACTTCGCCCACCAGCACGCCGGGAAGTCCCGCTACGACCAGGGCGACTGGCGGGCCGCCGAACGCCACTTCCAGACCGCTCTCGACCTGCGCGAAGACCCTGAACTCCGGGCGTCCAGCGAACTGGCGCTGGACGCGGCGAACGCGTGCGCCACCGCCGCCGAGGCCGCCGTGGAGCTGCACCGCCTGATCCCTCCCGTGCACCGCCAGAGCGCGCGCTATCTCCACGGTGAACGTCCACCGCACGTGCCGATCCTGGGCGATCTGGCAAGCGTCCTGGCCCACGGCCCGATGCCGCTCCAAGCGGTGAAGGACGTGCACCGCTACAACCCGCACCTCGAAGGGGCCCTCGCCGACCCGGACTGGTTGGTGGTCGAGAACGGCCAGGTCACCGCCACCGCGCGGTGCCGCGCGTTCCTCGAGATGGTCAACGAGGCCCACACCAGGGCCGCGGCCGACCTGTGGCCGGCCCCGCCGGACATCGCCGTCCCGCCGGTCGACCACCCGATGAGCGCCGCCCACACCGGCGACACGCGGCAAGCCCGCTTGTTCGACCAGCTCAGAGCCCTCCGGCACCACCGGGCCGACGCGCACGCCGCCGCGTGGGCCGAAGCGGGACTCGAAGTGCGGGACATGCCCGAGGACGACCCGGTCCGCCGCCGGATCGAAGCTTCGACGGACCGTGACGCAGCTCGGCCCTACCGCCCCCTCTCCAGGGGCGACAGGGCCGAGCTGTTGATCAGGCTGAAGAGCCTCTAGCCGGGGTACTTGCCGTTCGTCGGCTTCGGCGCCCCGTTGACGAACTCGGGGCCGCCGGGCCACGACTGCTGCTCCCGCTGCGCCAGCTCCTCGTGCAGCTGCTGCAACAACGCCCGTTCCCGGTCGCTGAGCTTGGCGTCCACGGTCGGCGGCAGCTGCACGGCGGCGGGCGCCTGCCCTTCCGCCAACGCGGCCTGCAACGCGGCCAGGTCGTCCGGCCCGAGTTCCGTGGTGACCTCGGCCCGCGACAGCGGGTGGTCGTCCGGGAACGCGAACACCGGCGCGGGCGGCCGTTCGTCGACGACGGGCGGCGGCTCGACGGGCGTCTCCTCGACGCGCGCTTCCTCCACCCGCACGGCCGGCACCTCGTCCGGCTGCACCTCGTCGACGACGTGGACGTCCTCGACGTGGGGCTCCTCGACGTACGGCTCCTCGACGCGGACGTCCTCGACCGGCTCCCGCACCGGCAGCCGCTTCACCGGCTTGGGCGGGAACGGCTGCGCGCCTTCATAGGACTCGACGCGCGCCCGACGTGACTTGGAGCCGTTCTGGGGTTCGACAGGCACCGGTTCCGGCTCGACCACCGGTGCCTGACCCCGCACTTCACCGTCGAACCAGGCGGCCGAGTCGGGTGGTGGCTGTGGGCTTGTCGAGCCCGACGAGAAGAACACCTCGCGCGCTGTGGTGACGGCCGCCGCGTGGTACTCGCCGAGCTGCGTGCCCACGGTCAGCACCTCGACCGCCGCGCGGATGCCCGCTTTGCGCAGCACGGTGTCCACCCGGTAGGCGGTGGCGGGCGCGAAGCCCGCCGGGCCGATGTCCACCAGGACGAGTCGCTGCGGCAGCGGTCCGGGCGTGGCGCCGGCCGGGCTGGACCGCCACGTGGCACGCACGCCGCGCACGTCCGGCAGCACCGACACGGTCTTGCCCAGCACGTCGCCGAGGCCCTCGGCCGGGTCGGACTCCACGCTGAACCGGTGCTTGACCGTCGGCACCCGCTCGACCGCGAACAGCCGGTCGGCCAGCGTCCGGTCCGAGCGGACCTCGCCGAGCAGCCAGCCGATCTCGTGGCGTTCCTCCGGTGACACCGGGATGCGCCCGGCCAGCAGGCAGCCGACGACGAGCTCCACGGCTCTGTCCAGCTCCGCGACCGCCAGCAGCTCCCGAGCCTGTGTCAACGCGTCGTCGTCGACACGTCCGGCCAACGCCAACAGGAGGTCGTGTAAACGGACGGGGAGTCCCACTCCGTCGTTCGTCACGCCTGTTCTCCTTCCGGCCCGCGCGGGAGCGCCGAGCTCTATACGGGCACCAAGTGCCCGTCGGCGTCAGCGCCGGCGCACACCAGCTCCGATGCCGCCAACGCCGCCCTGTGGTAGGGCGGCAGGTCCAGTCCGGCGGGCAGGACCTCAACGCACGGGTCGTGCTCGCCGAGCGCCCGCAGCACTCGCTGGAGCTCACCGGTCAACCGGGCTTCGCCGGTCGAGGCGGTGACCAGGATCAGCCTCCTGGGTTCGCCCTCGCCCAGTCGCCACGAGGACCGGACTTCGCCGACCCCGAGGCGTCCGCGCAAGGTCGCTCCGAGCACCACGGTCGCGGAATCACCCATCGACACCCGATCGGGTGATTCCGGGGAGAAGGTGTAGCCGGATTCGGGCAGTTCGTCCAGCCCTTTGACAGAACTGATCGTGGACCGGTCGGCCCCGTGCGGCACGAGGGCGTCCGCCAGCAGGCGCTGCTCGTAGTCCGTCAAACCGATCCTGTCGTGCAGCAACGTGCGCGGCAGGGCCCGGGCGAGCACCGCGATGGCGTCCGTGGCGGCCCAGTCGCGGAACCTCCAGAGGAGGTCGTCCGGCAGCCGCCCGGCCAGCCTCAGCAACAGCTCGTGGCACGTGTCCGACATCTCACTCCCCGATCTCGACGATCAGTTCCACCTCGACCGGCGCGCCCAACGGCAGCTCGGCGACGCCGACCGCGGCCCGCGCGTGCTGCCCGGCTTCGCCGAACACCTCGCCGAGCAGGTCGGAGGCCCCGTTGATCACGGCGGGCTGGCCGGTGAAGCCGTCGGCGGAGGCGACGAACCCGACCAGTTTGACGACGCGCACGACCTTGTCCAGGCCGACCAGCGAGTCGACGGCGGCCAACGCGTTCAGCGCGCAGGTGCGGGCGTGCGCCTTGGCCTCTTCGGGGCTGATGTCGCCGCCGACCTTGCCGGTGGCCGCGAGCGAGCCCTTGACGAACGGCAGCTGCCCGGACGTGAAGACCAGCTGCCCGGTGCGCACGGCGGGCACGTACGCCGCGACCGGCGCCGCGACCTCGGGCAGTTCGACACCCAGCTCGGCCAGACGTGCCGTCCAGCTCATGCCTTGGGCCGCTTCAGGTAGGCGACGTGCTGCTCACCGCTCGGGTTCGGCAGCACGGTGACCAGCTCCCAGCCGTCTGCGCCCCACTGGTCCAGGATCGCCTTGGTGGCGTGGATCAACAGCGGGACTGTCGCGTACTCCCACTTCTGCATGAGCGGCAGCCTAGCGGGACGCCGAACAGGGGCACCCGTCCGAGTACCCCCGTTCGTGTTACGCCGTGCTCAAACCTGAGACCGCTTCACATCCGCGAGGAACGCCCGGAACGCCTTCGCGCCGAACTCCAGCGTCCCGCCGTCCCGGTTCTTGGTGTCCCGCACCCCGGCCACCAGCTCGCCCACCGCCAACTCGACGCACTGCGCCGCGGAACCACTGCGGCTGCTCTTCCGCCAAGTCTGGTTGATCATCAGTCTCCTAGCGCGTCCCGTACTGCCCTGATGAGACCCACGGAGTCCTCCTCCGTGAGCGCCAGGCGCGCGGCGTCGTCCCAGACCGCCGACAACACCTCGGCCTCCTCATCTTCCACGGGGAGCATCCCGGTCAGGGCTTCCACATAGGCGGCCCGCGGCTCGTCCGACTGGTCGAAGTCCAGCAGGAACATGGCCCCGACCTGCGCGCCGTAAGCGCCGATCGCGTACGGCAGGACCTGGATCGTCACGTTCGGCCGTTCCGCGATCGCCACGAGGTGATCCAACTGCTCCCGCATCACGTCGGGGCCGCCGACCAGGCGACGAAGTGCGGCTTCGTCGATCAGGGCGTGGTACTCGATCGGGTTCTCCCTGGTCAGCGCCTCCTGCCGGTCCGAGCGCTCGGCGGCCGCCCGGGAGTCCCAGCTGTCGCCGATGATCTGCCGGTGGGTGGCCCGCGCGACCGCCTCCGCGTAACCGGCGGTCTGGAGCAGGCCGGGGATGAGAGCCGAGTCGAGGGTCCGCTCGCGCACCGCCTCCAGTTCGTCCATCCGAAGTCGCTTGTAGTTGGCCGGCAGGTCGCGGGCGTGCTCGATGGCGGACGGGTCGACGTCGGCGACCTCCCAGAGCTGGAGCGCCCGCGTCTTCTCCTCCGGGGTCGCCCCGATGACGTCGAGCACCATCGACAGCGCGGGCCAACGCGCCAGGGCCTCGCCGGACAGCATCCGGGTGATCGTCGGGCGCGACACCCTGGAGAGCTTGACCACCTCGTCCACCTTGAGGCCGGACCTCTCCAGGATCGGCCGGAGGTGGCGTCCGAGCCTGCGCTTGCCGCGTGTGGAGCCGATTGCCATTCGATCACCCTAACCACTGTCCGTAACGGTCGATCGCCCGAACTTCACTCGTTCGATTTTGGAGCTTTGAGCAGTTCAAACCCTATGATTCATAGCATGGATGACAGGGAAGTGGTCGCGGAGGCGCCGAGGCTGTTCGCGATCGTCCAGGAGGACGCCGGTGGCGGGTGGGTCGCGGCGTGGGGCCTGGACTTCGGGGACGGCTCGGTGGAGGTGATGGCCCCGGAGGGCGGTCCGGGCCTGCGGATCTCGACCACGAGCGCGGAGCGGGCGCTCTGGTACTTCGCGATCGACAAGGCGGCGCGGGCGCGTCTGGTGTGGCTGGGGAGGGAGGTGGTGCGGGAGCACCAAAGCGTGACGTGACTGCGCGATCACGCGGCGCTAGCGTTGATCACGTGGAAACGTGGCGGATCGTCGCCACCAGCGCGTTCCTGCTGGGCGGGCTGGTGATGATCCTCGTCGGGATGGCGCTGGCGCGGGATCGCAAGGGTTCCCGGCGGTCCGACGTGATGCGGGCGCTGCTGGTCGGGGCGGTGATCGTCGCGGTCGTCGCGGTGCTCATCGCGTACGTGCTGCCGTCGGTCCTGGCCTGGGGCGTCGTCGCGGCGACCGCCATCGCGGTGGTGTTCGTCACCATGTGGGACTGACCGTGGCCGGCGGCGTGGCCAGCGGTTCTCAGGGCGGCGCGCATAGGCTGATCTGGTGAACGGCTGGACCGACGAACTCGCCCGTGCGCGACTGCACGTGGTGACGGGCAAGGGCGGGACCGGCAAGACCACGGTCGCCGCCGCGCTCGCGCTGGCGCTGGCCACCGGCGGGCGACGCGTGCTGCTGGTGGAGGTGGAGAACCGGCAGGGCATCGCGCAGCTGTTCGACCGGGCGCCGCTGCCGTACTCCGAGGAGCGGATCGCGTCCGCGCCCGGTGGCGGCGAGGTGCGTGCGCTCGCGGTGGACCCCGAGGCGGCGTTGCTCGAGTACCTCGACATGTTCTACAACCTCGGCTTCGCCGGCCGGACGTTGAAGAAGATGGGCGCGATCGAGTTCGCCACCACGCTCGCGCCGGGTCTGCGGGACGTGCTGCTCACGGGCAAGGTCAAGGAGTGCGTGCGGCGAGCGGGCAAGACGGGGCGGCACGAGTACGACGCCGTCGTGCTCGACGCGCCGCCGACCGGTCGGGTGGTCCGGTTCCTGGACGTCACCAGGGCCATGGCCGACCTCGCCAAGGTCGGGCCGATCAAGGGCCAGAGCGACGGCGTGGTCAAGCTGCTGCACTCCGGTGACACGGCGGTGCACCTGGTGGCGCTGCTCGAGGAGATGCCGGTGCGGGAGACGTTGGACGCGGTGGCCGAGCTGGACGCCGCGGACCTGCGGCCGGGCGCGGTGTTCGTGAACCGGGTCAGCCCACCGCGGCTGCCCGCGCGGTCGGTCGCGTCGGCCTCCGAGGGGCGGATCGACGCCGGGCGGGTGCGCACCGGGCTGGAGGCGGCGGGCCTCGACGTCGACGGCGACGTGCTGCACGGGCTGGTCGAGCAGACCGTGGAGCACGCGTTGCGGGTCCGCATGGAGGAACGGGCGAAGGAGAAGCTGGCCGAGGCGGACCTGCCGACGCTGGAACTGCCGGAGGTGACCGACGGGGTGGACGTGGCCGCGCTCTACGAGCTGGCCGAGGTGCTGGTCGGACGGGGTGTGCGGTGAACCGGCTCGACGTGGACGCGTTGCTGGACGACCCGGCGACCCGGGTGCTGGTGTGCTGCGGGTCCGGTGGCGTCGGCAAGACGACCACGGCGGCGGCGCTGGCCGTGCGTGCCGCCGAACGCGGCAGGCGTGCCGTCGTGCTGACCATCGACCCGGCGCGCCGGTTGGCGCAGTCGCTCGGCCTCGGCGAGCTGGACAACCAGCCGCGGCGGGTCGAGGTGGACGGGGTCAAGGGCGAGCTGCACGCGATGATGCTCGACATGCGCCGCACGTTCGACGACATGGTGTGGCAGCACGCCGGTCGTGAGCGGGCCGAGCAGATCCTGGCGAACCCGTTCTACCAGACGATCTCCACGTCGTTCTCCGGCACGCAGGAGTACATGGCGATGGAGAAGTTGGGCCAACTGGTCGAACGCGACGAGTGGGACCTGGTCGTCGTGGACACGCCGCCGAGCCGGTCGGCGCTGGACTTCCTGGACGCGCCGCAGCGGCTGTCGACGGTGCTGGACGGCAAGCTGATCCGGATGCTGTCGGCGCCCGCCCGGGCGGGCGGGCGCGGCATCCGCAAGATCGTGGGCGCGGGCTTCGGCCTGTTCACCAAAGCCGTGTCCACGATCGTGGGCGGCCAACTCCTGCACGACGCGTCGACGTTCGTGCAGGCGTTCGACAGCATGTTCGGTGGCTTCCGGCAACGCGCCCAGGCCACCTACGAGCTGCTGCGATCACCCGGAACCGGATTTCTGGTGGTCGCGGCGGCGGAACCGGACGCGTTGCGGGAAGCCAGCTACTTCGTGGAGCGGTTGAGCGCGGAACGGATGCCGTTGACCGGCCTGGTCGCGAACCGGACGCACCCGGTGCTGGCCCCCTTGCCGGCACCAGGCGCGTTGGCGGCGGCGGACCGGCTCGAGCGCACTGGGGACGCTCCGCTGGCTGCCGCGGTGTTGCGGGTGCACGCGGATCGCGTGGCGGTCGCCGATCGGGAGAAGCGACTGCTCGCGCGGTTCACCCGTGCGCACCCCGGTGTTCCGCTGATCGGGGTACCCGCGCTGCCTACCGACGTGCACGACCTGGACGGCCTGCACGAGATCGGTCGGCGGTTGGCGGGCGAGTAGGGAAGCCCGGCCGGTCAGCCGACCGCGGACTCCTCGTGGTGCTCCTGACGTGCTGTGTCGAGGAGCTCGTGCCATGAGGTGACGTCCGGGCGACGCCGCAGCAGCGCCCGCCGTTCACGCTCCGTCATACCGCCCCAGACACCGAACTCGATCCGGTTGTCCAGCGCCTCGGCAAGGCACTCGGTGCGCACCGGGCATCCCAGGCACACCAACTTCGCCTTGCGCTGCTCCGCTCCGCGGACGAAGAGCTGGTCCGGCTCTTCATCGCGGCACGAGGCCTTGATCCGCCAATCCCCCTGCACCTGCTGCATATCCCCCACCTCAGTTCACACAGTGCCCAGAGCTTCTAAATCCGCCACACCCCTGCCGCGGATGCCGTAGGCTCACCATCGAGTGGTCGTGCCGTCGGCTGCTGTCTTGGACAGTGACGGACTGTAGAGCCTTCCGGTTCCACCTCCAACCCTGGGTTGCCCACCTGTTACCTGTCTTGAGTACGAGTACTCATTCTGTGTAATCAACTGTGCGCGATCTCGATCACCTCTTCAGGTGCCGCGTACGCTGACCTGCATGCGAGCCAGGAACGGCGTGCTGAAGCTGCTCGGCCTGTGTCTGCTAGCCGGAGTGCTGCTGGCAGGCATGTTGTTCCCTGTCGTCGGCTCGCTGGGGATGGTGTCGAACGAAGCCAGCGACACCGTCGACAGCATCTCCGCCGACCTCGTCACCACCGACCCGCCGTTGATCTCCACGATCACCGACAAGGACGGCGCGCCGATCGCGTACCTGTACGACCAGTACCGGATCCTCGTCCCGCCCGAGATGATCTCGCCGACGATGAAGGCCGCGCTCGTCTCGGTCGAGGACCGCCGGTTCTACGAGCACCAGGGCGTCGACTGGCGGGGCACGATCCGGGCCGGGCTGACGAACCAGTTCAGCGGCTCCGTCACGCAGGGTGCGTCCACGCTCACCCAGCAGTACGTGAAGAACTACCTCGTGCACGTCGTCGCGCGCAACAACCTCGTCGAGCAGCAGAAGGCGCAGGAGCAGACGGTCGCGCGCAAGGCGCGCGAGTGGCGCATCTCGTTGCAGCTCGAAAGCCAGATGGGCAAGGAGGAGATCCTCGCCCGGTACCTGAACGTGGTGCCGTTCGGCTCGACGATCTACGGCATCGCGGCGGCGTCGCAGGCGTACTTCAACACGACGGCGGACAAGCTGACCGTGCCGCAGGCGGCGATGCTCGCGGGCATGGTCAACAGCCCGTCCGCGCTGAACCCGGAGGTGTTCCCGGAGAAGGCGTTGGAGCGGCGCAACCAGGTGATCGACAAGATGGTCGAGAACGACAAGCTGTCGCGTGACGCCGCCGAGGCCGCGAAAGCCGAACCGCTCGGGTTGGCGACGCCGGTGCGAACGCCGCCCAGCGGGTGCGTCGGCGCCGGGCCGGAGCACGGGTTCTTCTGCTCATACGTGCTGAACTACTTGGCGCGCAACGGTTTCAGCCAGGAGCAGCTGAAGACCGGCGGCTACACGATCCGGACCACTTTGGACCGCACGATCACCGATCACGCGAAGCGCGCGGCCGAGGGCCAGGTCGCGAAGTCGACCGACGGGATCGCGAACACGATGGCGGTCGTGCGGCCGGGCAAGGAGCGGCACGAGGTCGTGGCACTGGTGGCGAACCGGGACTACGGGCTGAAGGCCGACCAGTTCCAGACCCAGTTCGACCTGCCGTCGGGAGTGGAGAACAAGTTCGGGGCGGGGTCGGTCTACAAGGTGTTCACAGCCGCGGCGGCGTTGGAGAAGGGCATGGGCATCGAGAACACGATGGCCACGCCGAACTCGTACGTGTCGCGGGTGTTCAAGGGCGGCGGCGACAAGTGCCCGCCCGCTCCGGAGCCGGCCACGCGGTGGTACTGCCTGGGCAACGCGTCGTCGTCGTACCCGCCGCAGATGTCGTTGCAGACGGCGTTGCAGACGTCGCCGAACACGGGGTTCGTGATCCTGGAAGAGCAGCTGGGCATGGACCCGGTGGTGGACATGGCGTCCCGGTTGGGGATGCGCGAGACGATGGCGACGAACATCGCGGGCGTGCGTCCGGACCCGAAGGCGAAGAGCAAGGAGCTGCGGGTCTCGCAGACCGAGTTCTACAAGTCGAACGGCGGCAACGCCTCGTTCACGTTGAGCCCGGCGCCGGTGAGCACGCTGGAACTGGCGAACGTCGCGGCGACGATCATGAGCGGCGGCGTGTGGTGCCCGCCGTCCCCGATCGGCCAGATCCTGGACCGCGACGGGCAGCCGGTGGCGGTCAACGAGGCGCCGTGCGAGCAGGTCGTCGCCGAGCCGCTGGCGAACGGCCTGGCCGTCGGCTTGTCGAAGGACGATCAAGGTGCCGGCACCGCCTCCGCCGCGGCCCGGCAGTTCAAGTGGACCCGGCCGATGCTGGGCAAGACGGGGACGACGGAGGACTACAAGTCGGCCGCGTTCATCGGCGCGACCCCGGACTTCGCCGGCGCCGTGCAGACGTTCAACGACGGCGTCGAACCGCGCGGCATCTGCGTGAACGCCGGCCCTCCCCGCTTGTGCGGCAAGGGTGACATCTACGGCGGCACCGTGCCCGCGCGCACGTGGTTCGACACGATGACGAAAGTCCACGATGGACTCCCGGTGCGCGGCATGCCGGCCGTCGAGGAGCGCTACCTCAAGGGCGGCAGCGAGATCCGCATCCCCGACGTCGTCGGCCGGAACGTCAACGACGCCACCCGCATCCTCGAACAGGCCGGCTACAAGGTCTCCGCGCAGAACCGCAACTCCGAGCAGCCAAAGGGCCAAGTAGTCGGCCAAACCCCGCGCGGCAGCGCCCTGAAGGGCACCGTCGTCACCCTCCTGGTCTCCACGGGCTACGTCCCCCCACCGCAGGCGACCGACCCACCACCGACCACCGAATCCCCCAACCCGGGCCAAGGCCAACCGGGCCGCCCAGGCGACCCGGGCCGCCCCACGGGCCCACCCGAAATCACCATTCCCACCGACCCACCCCGCCGCTGACACCTACCCCACGGGCCGGCCCTGGGTGCGGCGCACCAACCCCCGCCTCGCCCTGTCGCCGCCGTGCCCTGCGCACGGCTCGGCCTCGGCTCGGACGGCCCGGAGTTCTCACCGACTCCGGGGCCTGGCGACCGATGGCCGGGTGGCGGCTGGATGGCTGGGGTCGGGGCGGCTGGACGGTCGGGGGGTGGTTTCGGCGGTTCCGCTGGTTTTCAACCGAGGTACGAGAACAGTGTTTCCGTACATTTTCGGGCGATGATCACCCAATCGTGTACGTCCTGACCGGCCCCGGCCGGCACGCCGTGAATGGCGGCAGGATTCGAACCTACGGAGGTTTCGTCCGCAAGATCGCCCGAACTCACGCGATTCCGCGCTCGGAACGCCCTCAGGCCAGCTTGGCCTTGACCGCAGCGGCTACTCGGCCGCCGTCCGCACGACCCGCCACCTGGGCGTTGACGGCCTTCATGACCTGGCCCATCTGGCGCTGGCCGGGCCGTTCGCCGAGCTGCTCCGTCACTTGGGCGATCGCCGCGTCGACCAGGGTCGCCAGTTCGGCGTCGTCCAGCTGCGCCGGCAGGTAGGCCTCCAGCACCTTGGACTCGGCCTGCTCGAGCTCGGCCTGCTCGGTCCGCCCCGCGCCGGCGAACGCCTCCGCCGCTTCCTTGCGCTTCTTCACCTCGCGGGTGATGACCTTCAGGACCTCGTCGTCGCTCAGCTCACGAGCGCTCTTGCCGGAGACCTCTTCGGTGGTCAGGGCGGCCAACGTCATCCGCAGCGCGCCCGCCCGGACCGTCTCCCGCCCCCTGATCGCCGCCGTCAGATCCGCCTGCAACCGCGCCTTCAGCTCCGCCATGAGCCGGAACGGTACCGGGAAGCCCGTCTCACCCCGAATCGGTTAACCCCCTACCCTCGACTACGTGAACACGCTCGGCCGAACGCTCCTCGCCACGACCGCCCTGGGCACCGCCACGCTCGCTTACGCGGCGGGCATCGAGCGCAGGAGGTGGACGTTGCGCGAAGCGACGGTGCCGGTGCTCGCGCCCGGCTCGTCGCCGCTGCGGGTGCTGCACCTCTCCGACCTCCACATGATGCCGGGCCAGAAGTCCAAGCAGCGGTGGGTCGCGGCGTTGGACGAGCTGGAGCCGGACCTCGTCGTGAACACCGGGGACAACCTGGCGCACAAGCAGGCCGTGCCCGCCGTCGTGCGCGCGCTGGGTCCGCTGCTGAACCGTCCCGGCGTGTTCGTGTTCGGCAGCAACGACTACTACGCGCCCCGCCCGAAGAACCCGGCCCGCTACCTGATGCCGTCGGCGAAGACGCGGCGCGTGCACGGCATCCCCCTGCCGTGGAAGGACCTGCGCGCCGCGATGGTCGAGCGCGGCTGGCTGGACCTGACCCACGCGCGCCGCCGGTTCGAGGTGAACGGCCTGGAGGTGTTCGCCGCGGGCCTGGACGACCCGCACCTCAAGCGTGACCGGTTCGAGGAGATCAGCGGCCAGGTGCCGGACGTGCCGCTGCGCCTCGGCGTGACGCACTCCCCCGAGCCGCGCGTGCTGGACCCGTTCGCCGCCGAGGGCTACGACCTGGTGCTGGCGGGCCACACGCACGGCGGCCAGCTGCGCATCCCGGGCTACGGCGCGATCGTGACGAACTGCGAACTGGACCGCTCGCGTGCCCGTGGCGTCTCGCGGTGGGGCTCGCACATGTGGCTGAACGTGTCCGCCGGCCTCGGCACGTCGCCGTACGCGCCGGTGCGCTTCGCGTGCCCACCGGAGGCGAGCCTGTTGACCTTGGTGCCGCGGCCTGTCGACGCAGGTCAGGACGTGTCCGACGCGAAAAGGGATACCCGGTTCGGAGTGGGTGGGAACGTCAGGTAGAGTTCCCCTCGTTCGATCCCAAGCCGGGGTGTGGCGCAGTTTGGTAGCGCGCTTCGTTCGGGACGAAGAGGTCGCAGGTTCAAATCCTGTCACCCCGACGCAGGTCAGGCCCACAGAGACTTTCTCTGTGGGCCTGCTTGGTCTTGGCCGTCGACAACGAGGCACCGCAGCGGCTCTCACCGCCCGTCACGCCACAGTGATGTCCGACACATCCTTCATCGTGCATCGCACGGTCCGCGCCCCAGTCGCGCTGCGTGGCTCGATCCTGGTCTCCCGGCGAAGGAGCTTCCCTGGGACATCGGTCCTCCTTGCCCAGACACGATCGGGTGACCTTGGGTCGCTTAGCGGAAGTCGAAGCTCTGGTGACAGCAGAGGCGCAAGAAGATCGGTCTCCGAAGTACGGGGCGCCGCATTCGGGTGCCCGTACTGCGGCGTTTTCGCGGCCCAGCACTGGGCTGCGGACACCGTTGCGGACTGGCAGGTGACGGAAGAGGGCAGGTACTGGGAGGGCCGGCAGCTGTGCATCCAGGCGAGATCCTCATCGACGGCGACGAAGAACCGGTGCCCGCGCTCTTCGCGTTGCTGAACCTCATCGTGCACCACGTGCTGTCCCGCCCACAGCAGGGGAGACGGGGAGCTGAGGAGAAGCACGCCACCATCCACAGGCGCGGAGCGCGAACAGCGGTGAACGGTGCAGGAAGGAAGTGCGCTCCGGGGCACGGTGGCCGCACGGCTCGATCCGTGTTCGGGTGACGAGAGATTGACCGGCGGGCGCGGTCACGGGTGGTGAGGCCGTGACGCGCGCTGCTCTGCTCGGTCGGGTCGACGGTCCGACTCGGTCACATGCCCCGGAGCGGCGGGTAGGGCTGGTCCGGCTCGGGCGGGGCGTTCTGCTTGTTGAGGTTCCTGGCTTCCTGGAGTTGGTCCTCCAGGGTGACGATGCGGCACGCGGCGTCGAGGCTCATGCCCTGGTCGACCAGTTCCCTGACCCGGGAGGCCAACCGGAGTTGGTACCGGGAGTAGCGGCGGTGGCCGCCTGACGAGCGCTCCGGCTCGATCAGCTTCGCCTCGTCAAGGCCCCGCAGGAAACCCGGCGTGGTGCCGAGCATCTCCGCGGCTCTGCCCATCGTGAAGGCGGGGTAGTGGTCGTCGTCCAAGTTGTCAGCCGCGGGTCGCGGCTCGTTCGTTTCTGGGGTCATCGCACCTCCGCGCCACGAGGGGCCCGGTGCCGTTTGTCGGCACCGGGCCCCAGGGTTATGGGTTCCCACCATCCGGCCTCGCGGCCGGTTTACCGTGTCCGCGTCATCCGCCCGAACCGCGACGGAGACTGCGTGGATCGCGTTTGCGTAACCGGAGACCACCTTCCAATCTTTCTGGACTGCGGTACCCGCCTGACCTGACTTCAGCCTGAGGCGGGCGATCCGATGGTGTTCAACCCTTCCCTTCTTCTCTGGTTCCGGACTTACTCGCCACTCGTTCGACGGCCGACACCGGACTTCTCGCTTGCTCCGGCTCACCTCGCCGACCGTCCGGCCACCGCGCTGGAACCCCTTCCACTGATCGGCTCCAGCTCGCCTGACCGCCTTGCCACTGCACGCGGGTCTGTCGGCTCGGGGTGCGACTTGCTGTCCTGCGTAAATCGCTTGCACTCCCGGTACTGCACGCGCCGACCGCCCTCGCATCACGGGTAGTTCGTCATCTCCCGTGCCGATCTGACGTTCTCTCTCGTACAAGGAGAACACTACACACGTCGAGGTGCGAATGTCTACTCCCGTGATCACAGATTTACTCGTTCGCCCAGGAGCGACTACCTGACCTGCGGAGACGTCAGTCGCGCCTTCCAGATTTCCTCGCTCGGCCACTGCTGGGCCCACGTGGACGACACCTCGTGGTACTCGCGGTTCGCGGGGGTGGGCGCCTGGATCTCGATCAGGTCGTCCACGGTGAAGCCGGATGAGCGCAGCAGCCGCAGCATGTCGCCGTGCGGGAGGGTGAACTCGGTGGACGTGCCGTAGTCGACCCGGTTGAGGCCGAACTGGGGGCGCATGAGCGAGGTGGACGCCGTCGCCTCGTCCCGGGCGCAGAGGGCGAACAGCGGCGACCGGTGGAGGAAGACGAGGTGGCCGCCGGGGCGCAGCAGGCGTGCGGCTTCCGGGATCCAGCGGTACGGGTCGCACCAGAGGGAGGCGCCGTACTCGCTGATCGCGAGGTCGAACGAGGCGTCTTCGCGCGGCACCTGCTGGGCGTCGCCGAGGAGCAGCGGGAAGTCGAGGGCGAATTCGGCCTGCATCTCGCGAGCGGTGTCGAGTTGGCGGGCGGAGATGTCGATGCCGACGGGGTGGGCGCCCAGCCTGGCCAGCCACGCCGACACGTAGGCGGTGCCGCAGCCGAGTTCGATGACGTCCATGCCGGACACGTCCGGTGGCAGGGCGGAGACCTCGGACTCCGGGGTGGCCCACAGGCCCCAGTGCGGCTCGGTCTTCGCCCAGTGCTCGCGGGCCAGGGGGCCGTGCGCGGCGGCGGCGGTGTCTTCCCAGTGCCGGCGGTTGAGTTCGGTGTGGTCGATCACGTGCCCATTGGAGTGGCTCGCGTGGCGGTCGGCGAGCGCTTTTCCGGCTCGGGCGCGGCCGGGAGGGTCCGCTGGACCTCCCGGCCGCGTCGACCGGACGTCACTTCACGTGCGGTCGCAGCTCCGCGAGGCGCCGGAGGAGTTCGCCGACCTCGTTCCAGTCGAGCTTCGCGGATTCGCCGGGCGGGGTGTGGATGCAGACGTTGCCCTCTTCGGTGAGCGACACCTCCAGCGTCCGCCGACGACCCAGGGCGTCGGTGCACCCGACGCGACCGCCCTGCCGAACCGTGTTCTCGATCATCGGTCAGACCTCCCAGCGTTACCACCCGTGTAACCGTGATTCGTTCGGACCAACGAGGACGTTACGAACTACTCCCCGCTGTTGCTTAATCCCCCATCCGGGTCGCTGACCGAGGGTCCGTCACGTTCGGTTAATCCGATCGAGTGAAGGTTGACCGTTCATGTGACGTTGCGTAACAAGTGGCGGGGTTCGGACGACGACGAGTCAACGTGTCCGACCGGCGTCCGCCCCGCCAGCAGGGAGATGTCCCATGACCACCACCACCGCCACCAAGAACCGGCTGCCCGTCGTCGCCTGGATCCCGGTCGCGCTCGGCTTAGCCGGTCTGGTCGGGGTTCTGGCCTCGCCCGCCGCGGCCGTCGTCGTCGGCACGGTCGCCGCGCTGGTCACCCTGGCCTGCCGTGCCCTGGTCCGGGCGTCACGCAAGGTGGACCGCATCCTGGCCGAGGAACTCGACCGCTGACTCACGCGAACCGGTGACCTTGCGTCACCCGAATCGCCTCACGCACCGTGAACGCGGCGCGGCATGATCGGGACATGGGCGAAGTGCGGCGGGTGTACGGGGTGGGCGACCTGGCGGCGTTGCCGGTGTTCGCCGGCGGCTTCATCAACTTCGGCTACTGGGCGGGCATCCCGCTGGACGGCGAGCTGACCGTCGAGCAGCGGATCGCGTCCCAGCAGGCCCTGTACGACCTGGTCGTGGCCGCGCTCGGGATCGGGCCGGGCGACCGGGTGCTCGAAGTCGGCTCGGGGCGCGGCCTGGGCGCGCGCCGCGTCCTGGGCAGGGAGCCCGCCCTGGTCCGCGGCGTCGACCTGGTGCCGGAGCAGGTCGCGCGGGCCGCGGAGGCCAACGACGACCCGCGTGTGGCGTTCGTCCAGGGCGCGTCCGACGACCTCCCGTTCCCCGACGGCTCGTTCGACGCCCTGCTGTCCGTGGAGGCCGCGCAGCACTTCGAGGACGTCCCGGGGTTCGCGCGCGAGAGCGCCCGCGTGCTCGCGCCGGGCGGCCGGTTCGCCGTCACCACGTTCTTCGCCAGGACGGCGGACGCGGGCGCGCGGCTGGCCGAGCTGCTGGAGACGTTCGCCTCCGGTCTCGACCGCGCCCACCTGGTCGACGACGTGGTGCGCGACCTGCGCGGAGCCGGGTTCGCCGACGTCACCGCGCTCAGCATCGGCGAGCACGTGTGGCGCGCGCTGGACCGGTGGCTCGACCAGGGGCCGCGCCCCGACCGGTGGGATCGCAACTGGTTGCGCGCCGCGGAGCGGGGTCTCGTGGACTACTACCTGGTCACCGCGCGGAAGCCGGCAGGATCGGGTGTGTGACGACGCACCCGACCGCCGAAGTGCCCGAGCCGCTGTTCGCCGACGCCGAGGCCGAAGCCCGCTGGCGGGCCCGCTTCACGGCTCCGCGCGTGAGCCTGCCCGGGTGGGCCGACGACGCACCCGACCGCAGCCTGTACCTGTCGAACTCCAGCGGCGTGTGGGAGATCTACGCGTGGGACCGCGCGAGCGACACCCACCGCAAGGTGACCGACCGCCCGAACGGCACGTCGCACGGCGCGCTCAGCCCTGACGGTGACACGATCTGGTGGTTCGCCGACACCGACGGTGACGAGTTCGGCACGTGGGTCAGCGAGCCGTTCAAGCCGGGCGGCGACGCGAAGCCCGCCGTGGACGGCGTGCAGGCCGGGTACCCGGCCGGGCTGGAGATCGGGCACGAGGTCGTCGCGGTCGGCACGTCCACCGACGATGGCACCACCGTGTACGTGTCACGGGACGGCGGGCCGGCCGAGGTGATCTACGCGCACGAGAACGACGGCGGCGTGGCGGCGTTGTCCAAGGACGAGACGCTGGTCGTGCTGTCGCACTCGGAGCACGGCGACAACCGGCACGCGGCACTGCGCGTCGTCACCCCGACGGGCGAGAAGATCACCGAGAAGTGGGACGGGCCGGGCAAGGGCCTGGACGCGATCGCGTTCAGCCCGGTGCGCGGCGACAACCGGCTCCTGGTCGGGCACGAGCGGCGCGGCAAGGAAGAGCTGCTGATCTGGGACGTCGCGGCGGACACCGAGACCGAGGTCGTGATCGACCTGCCCGGCGAGATCAGCGCCGACTGGTACCCGGACGCGAAGTCGCTGCTGGTCGTGCACACGTTCCAGGCGCGCAACACCCTGCACCGCTACGACCTGGCCACCGGCGTCCTGTCCGCGTTGGACACCCCGCACGGCACGGTCGGCAGCGCGAACGTGCGGCCGGACGGCGCGGTGGAGTACTCGTGGTCGTCGGCCGCGCGGCCGGGCGTGGTGCGGGTGCTGGACGTGGACGGCGACGAGCGCGTGCTGCTGGAGCCGCCGGGCCACAAGGCGCCGCCGTCGGTCGACCTGACCGACGTGTTCGTGGGCGACGTGCACGCCCTGGTCGCACGGCCGGCCGGCGCGCCCGACGGCCCGCTGCCGACCGTGTTCCACCTGCACGGCGGGCCGCACTCGGCGGACGAGGACCGGTTCTCCGCCTACCGGGCGGTGTGGCTGGACGCCGGGTTCGCCGTGGTGCACGTGAACTACCGCGGGTCCACCGGGTACGGGTCGAAGTGGCGTGACGCGATCGAGGGCCGGCCGGGGTTGACCGAGCTGGAGGACGTGGCGGCGGTGCACGACTGGGCCGTGTCGTCCGGGTTCGCCGACCCGGCGAAGTGCGTGGTGAACGGCGCGTCGTGGGGCGGGTACCTGTCGCTGCTGGCGCTGGGCACGCAGCCGGAGCGGTGGGCGGCGGGTGTCGCGGGCGTGCCGGTGGCGGACTACCTGGCCGCGTACGAGGACGAGATGGAGCCGCTGCGCGCGTTCGACCGGGCGTTGTTCGGCGGTTCGCCGGAGGAACTCCCCGACCGGTACCGCGAGTGCTCGCCGTTGACGTACGTGGACGCGGTGCGCGCGCCCGTGCTCGTGCTGGCGGGGGAGAACGACCCGCGGTGCCCGATCAGGCAGATCGACAACTACCTGGAGCGGCTGGCGGCGCGCGGGGCGGCGTACGAGGTGTACCGGTACGACGCCGGGCACGGTTCCCTGGTGGTCGCGGAGACGATCCGGCAGACGGCCGCCGAGGTCGCGTTCGTGCGGCGCGTGCTGTAGCGGCGCAGGACCGGCGCTCGCCGTGGGTCCGGGCCTGCCGTGGGTCCGGGCTCGCGGTAGGTCCGGGCTCCCGGTAGGCCCGGACTTGCCGAAGGCCGCCGGGCCGGCCGTGGGCCGTCGGACTTGCCGCACGTCGTCGGGCTCGCCGTGGGCTGGGCTTGCCGACGAGCCGACGGTGGAACCGGCTGCGGAGCCGGCTACGCAGGAGTCCCCGCCCAGGGGAACCCTGTTTTCGATTTTACCGACGGGGTACGACATTTTCGGGGGCCACCGGCTGTCCGGTGGCCCCCGCGGTGTCGGTCAGGCCTGCTGCGCCTGCCACATCCAGTGCGCCTGCTCGAAGTTCTTCGTGATCTCGATCAGCAGGTCCTGGGTGACCAGGTCGGACTTGTCGGTCTCGTCGATCCGCGCGCGCAGCCGCCCGATCAGCTCGCCCAGCGCGGTGACGACGGCCGCGACGACCTCGTCCTCCTTCAGCCAGCCGCCGGGGAACTCCGGCACGCCCGAGCCCGCCGCGACGGTCTTCGCCTTGCCGTCCGGCGAGATGCCGAGCGCGGCGGCCCGTTCAGCCACCTCGTCGGTGTACGTGCGGGCGGTCGTGACGAGTTCGTCCAGCTGCAGGTGGACGCTGCGGAAGTTCTTGCCGACCACGTTCCAGTGCGCCTGCTTGGCCACCAGGGACACGTCGATCAGGTCGACCAGGGTGGCCTGGAGCACCGCGGCGACCGAGGCCTTGTCGGACTCGGACAGCGGGCTGGTGATCGGAGACTTCTGAGACTTGCTCATGGGGTCTGACGCCTCCTCAGACGGTGGTCGTGAGAGCCACCTCGATGTTGCCTCGCGTGGCGTTGGAGTACGGGCAGATCTGGTGCGCGGCGGCGGCCAGCCGCTCGGCCACGTCCTGCTCGACGCCCGGGATGTGGGCGGCCAGTTCGACGGCGAGCTCGAAGCCGCCGCTGCCGTTGGGGCCGAGGTCGACCTTCGCGGTCACGGACGTCTCGCCGATCGTCACCTTGGCCTGCCGCGCGGCGACCTTCAGCGCGCTGTGGAAGCACGCCGCGTACCCGGCCGCGAACAGCTGCTCGGGGTTGGTCCGGTCGCCGCCGGGGCCGCCCAGCTCCTTGGGCGTGGAGAGCTGCTCGTCGATCACGCCGTCGGAGGAGCGGACCTCGCCGTTGCGACCGTCCCCGACTGCGATGGCTTCCGCGGTGTAGAGCACCTGCATGGTGAACGCTCTCCTTTGAGCTGGTGGTCGAGCCCGTCGATCGGCTCAACACCCGGCCGAAGCCGAACCACACCCGGTCGTGTGGCAGCTCACGCCCCTCTCACACGTACCCGCTCAGCCCGTCCTCGACACGGCGAACTCGGCCACCTGTCGCCCGATCGTGCGGAGCTGGTCGGCGACGGACGGCACCGTGCAGCCGCCTTCCACGTCGAACTCGACCTCGCGCGAGTTCACCGCCACGCCCAACGGCGTGGGCCAGCCGCGCAGCGCGTGCACGATCGAGCGCAACGCGGTCAGCGTGGTCACCGACGCCTGCCAGCCCTGGGCCGTGGCGACGCAGCCGACGGCGCGGCCGTCCAGGTAGGGGCGCTCGTCGTCGCGCAGGTCCTCGATGTAGTCCAGGGCGTTCTTGACCAGGCCGGACACGGTGCCGTGGTAGCCGGGCGAGACGAGCACGACGCCGTCGGCGCCGCGCAGCGCCTCGACGAGCCGCCGCGCGTTGTCGGTCCGGTCGGGGATGGCCGGGTCGTAGAACGGGAGCACCAGGTCGGGTCCGGAGACCTCGACGACCTTCGCGCCCGCGTCGACGGCGCCCTCCAGGGCGATCCTCATCGCGCGCTCGGACTGCGAGTTGGGGCGGAGGGATCCGCCGATGCCCACCACGGTGACCGTCATGGTGCCCGATCCTGCCACCTGCACCTAACTGGAGGTCCAGTCGCTCGCCCCGCACCCCTACCCGCGAGTAACGTACGTCTCATGTCGAAGCTCGCCGAGTCGATCCCTCCCGGTGTCCTGGCCGGTGCCCTGCGCTTCGTGTTCGGTCTGCCCGCGCCGCTGCGCCGGTTGATCACCGGCCGCCCCATCACGCTGGACGGTCAACGGCTGCACCCGGAAGCCCAGCTGCTGCTGAGGTTGCAGCAGCTCAGCGGCGAGGACTTGACGCTGACCACGCCCGCCGCCAACCGCCTGGCGCTGTCCCGCAGCAACGCGCTCGTGTGCGGGCCCGTCATCGGTGGCGTGGCGGTGCGCTCGCTGTCGCTGGACGGCGTCGGCGCGCGGTTCTACGAGCCGACCGGGCTGGCCGCGGGTTCGCCGCTGCTGGTCTTCTACCACGGTGGCGGGTGGGTCAGCGGCGACCTGGACAGCCACGACAACCTGTGCCGGTTCCTCGCCGTCCAGGGCGGGGTGCGGGTGCTGTCGGCCGACTACCGGCTCGCTCCCGAGCACCCGTTCCCGGCCGCGGCGGACGACGCGCAGGCCGCGTTCGAGTACGCGGTGGCGCACGCGGAGGAGCTGGACATCGACCCGCGGCGGATCGCGTTGGGCGGCGACAGCGCGGGCGGCAACCTGGCGGCCGTGACGGCGCTGCACGCGGGCGAGGTGAAGCCGGTGTTCCTGCTGCTGTTCTACCCGGCGGTGGACGCGTCGGTGCGGCGGCGGTCGCGGGAGCTGTTCGGCAACGGGTTCTTCCTCACCGACGAGAAGATGGACTGGTTCCTGGACCACTACGCGCCGGCACGCGAGGCGCACACCGACCCGCGGCTGTCGGTGCTGCTGGCGGAGGACCTGAGCGGGCTGCCGCCGACGTACCTGGCGACGGCCGGGTTCGACCCGTTGCGGGACGAGGGCGAGGCGTTCGCGGAGAAGCTGGCGCGCCAGGGCGTGCCGGTGGTGCTGCGGCGCTACGAGGGCCTGTTCCACGGCTACGCGAACATCCTCGGCGTCGGCGGGGTGTTCCGGGAGGCGGTGGCGGAGGCCGTCGGGTCGCTGCGCACCGGGCTGGCGCTGGCCAACACCCGGCAGGACATCCCCGAGACCGCGTGACGCGCGGCCGGTCGCCCCGGCGTGGGGCGACCGGCCGGTGTCCTCCGGCTCAGTCCGGCACGGGGTTGCCGCTCCCGGCCGCCCCGGTGCCGCCGCCGCCCGACGTGCCCGCTTCCGGCTGTCCGGATCCCGCGGCCCCGCCTTCCCCCGTGCCGGCTTCCGCGCCGCCACCCGAGGAGGCTTCGCCGCCGCCACCGCTCTCGGCGGCGTCCATGTTGGCGTTGAGCTCCGACCGGAGCGCGGCGACCTGCTCCTGGGCCGCCTGGCACGCCTTGATGACGTCGGCGACGGCGACGTGCACGGTCTCCTCCGCCGCCGCGCCGTCGCCGGTCACGTCGTCGAGCCAGCTGCCGTCCAGCACCATCGCGACCGCGGGATCGGCGTGGGCGGCGATCGCCAGCACCTGGTCGGCCGTGGTGTTGGCGATCCCGTCCATCCGCGTGGAGATCCGCTCGACCTCGCCGATCAGGTCCTCCAGCCGCTTGCGCTCGTCGCGCAGCTGGGCCAGCTCCTCGTTCATCTCCGCCCGCGCGGAGTCCGACGCGGAGCCCTCGGCGCCCGCCTCGTGCTCGGCGATCGCGTTCTCCTGCTGCTCGATCGCCTTGTCGAGGTCGGAGGCGGCCTGGCGGAGCCGGTCGACGTAGGCCTGGATCGCCTCCGGGTCGTAGTCGATCTGCCGGATCGCCGCGATCGGGTCCGGCGAGCCGACCGTGGCGGCGGCCTGCGCGAGCCGCGCGCAGCCGTCCATCGCCTTCTGCAGTGCCGGGTGGGTCATCGCAGGCCCTCTCCGGAACGGTTGACGCCGTCGGCGCTGTCCGCGTCCGACCGGTCGTACTCGTCGGCGTCCCGGCGCACCTTGTCGGCGATCTCGGCGAGCCGGTCGCGGCGCCGCGCGATCCCGTCACGCCGGCGTCCGACGATCGCGTCCAGGTCCGCCGCGAGCCCGGCGCCCGGGCCGGAGACGCCGAACGCGCCGGCCGGGACGGTGGTGTCGCCCAACGAGCCCGCCACCACGCCGGCCTGGTCGCCCGCGCTCCGGAACCCGTCGGCGGACCGGCGCAACCGGTTGCTGTCGACCTTGAAACCTGCCATGACCTCCCCCTTCGCTGTCTTGCCCTGCCCCTACCGCGTGCCCAGGTAGTACGACCGCCGTTCCGCCACCAGCTCGCGCGCCTGGCGCTGCGCCTCGGCCGCCGCCTGCAGGACGGCGTTGGCCAGCACCTTCGGGTCGACCCGGCCGACCAGCGTCGCGTTGACCGCGACCTCGACGACCTTGCCCGTGTGGTCCACCCCGATCTCGACCAGGCCGCTGTCGTCGCGGCCGAGGACGACCCGGTCGGCGAGGTCGCGCTTGAGCGCGAGCCGCGCCTGGTCGAGCCGTTCGGCCCGGGCCGCCAGCTCGTCCAGTGAAGGCTGATCCGTCATGCGCACGACCCCCGATCGGCGGCACGGTGTCCCCGTTCGGACGAACATCAACCGAGCCTGGTTCCGTTATTCACTACGGTAATCTGAAGATCGTGGGCTACTGGGTGAGGGTCAGGGTGGGCGATCCGCCACCACCCGCGATGCCGATCACCGACAGTGAGCCCCGTTGGGTCCGGGTCACGCGCCGTGCCGCCGTGGTCGCGCCACCGCGTGCTGCCGAGACCGACGCCGACGCCGCGTCCGACGCGGAGACGCGAAAGACGTGGCTGGTGGACTCCTTCGAGCTGGTCGTGCCGCGTTACCCCTGGCAGAAGGACCGGGACACCGGGCCGTAGTCCGCACCGTGACAAGGTGACAGGGCCGCCCGGACGAATCCGGACGGCCCTGTCGGTGTGCACTTTCAGGGGTGCACTATTCGGGAGGCACGATCACTTGCCGAAGGCCGCGGCGATCTTGTCGCCGGTCTCCTTGTCGATGTTGCGCCAGTACTCGAACACCCGCTCCAGCACCGGCTCGGACACGCCGTTCGACGCGTGCCCGATCACGGTCTGCACCAGGCGCTCGCGCTGGCCCGCGTCCATCACCTCGCGGATCAGGGTGCCCGCCTGGCCGAAGTCGTCGTCCTCCGCGTGCAGCTTGTAAGCCGAACGGGTGACCGCGTCCTCGACGCCGTAGGACGACGCCACCTCGCCGGCCGCCTCGGTGGACGCGTGCGGGCCGCCGTACGAGTTCGGCGCGTACACCGGGTCGACGGCGTTGGTGAACCGCATCGCGCCGTCCTTGGAGTACGAGTTCACCGGCGACTTCGGCCGGTTCACCGGCAGCTCGTTGTAGTTCGCGCCGATCCGGTACCGGTGGGCGTCCGGGTACGAGAAGATCCGGCCGATCAGCATCTTGTCCGGCGACGTGCCGATGCCGGGGACCAGGTTCGTCGGCTCGAACGCGGCCTGCTCGATCTCCGCGAAGTAGTCCGACGGGTTGCGGTCCAGCACCAGCTTGCCGACCTTGATCAGCGGGTAGTCGGCGTGCGGCCACACCTTGGTCAGGTCGAACGGGTTGAAGCGGTACGTCGCGGCGTCCTCGTACGGCATCACCTGGACGTGCAGCGTCCACGACGGGAACTCGCCGCGCTCGATGGCGTGCCACAGGTCGGCGCGGTGCGCGTCGGCGTCCTCGCCGGCGATCTTCGCGGCCTCTTCCGACGTCAGGTTCTCGATGCCCTGGTCGGTCTTGAAGTGGTACTTCACCCAGAAGCGCTCGCCGGCGGCGTTCTCCCACAGGTAGGTGTGCGAGCCGTAGCCGTTCTGGTGGCGCCACGTCTTCGGGATGCCGCGGTCGCCCATCAGCCACGTCACCTGGTGCGCGGTCTGCGGCTGGAGCGTCCAGAAGTCCCACTGCATGTCGTGGTCGCGGCGGCCGGTGTCGGCGCGGCGCTTCTGCGAGCGGATGAAGTCCGGGAACTTGATCGGGTCGCGCAGGAAGAACACCGGCGTGTTGTTGCCGACGATGTCGTAGTTGCCCTGCGTCGTGTAGAACTTCAGCGCGAAACCGCGCGGGTCCCGCCACGTGTCGGGCGAGCCGAGCTCACCGGCGACGGTCGAGAAGCGCAGCAGCGTCTCGGTCCTCACGCCGGGCTGGAACAGGGCAGCCTTGGTGAAGCGGCTGATGTCCTCGGTCGTCTCGAAGTAGCCGAACGCACCGCCACCCTTGGCGTGCACGACCCGCTCGGGCACCCGCTCCCGGTTGAACTGGGCGTTCTTCTCGATCAGGTAGTGGTCCTGCAGCAGGATCGGGCCGTTGGCGCCGAGGGTCAGCGAGTGGTCGTCGCTCGCGACGGGGATGCCTGCGTTGTTGGTGGTGGGACGCGCATCGGTCACGCTGGTAGCTCCTTCTGAGGGGTTCGGCAGTCGGGGCACAGACCCCAGAACAGGACCTCTGCCTCGTCCACGGCGAAGCCGACCGTGTCCGAGGGTTCCAGGCAGGGCGCGGCGCCGTGGACGCAGTCGACGTCCTCGGTCCGGCCGCAGTCCCGGCAGACGAGGTGGTGGTGGTTGTCGCCGGTCCGCGTCTCGTACCGCGCCGGGTGCCCGGCGGGTTCGATCCGGCGCAGCAACCCGGTCCGCGCGCACGCGTGCAGCACGTCGTAGACGGCTTGCGTCGACACGGACCCCAACCTGGCCCGCACGCCCTCGGCGACCGCGTCGGCCGTGGCGTGGGGGTGCTCGGCGAGCCAGTCGAGCACCGCGATCCGGGGCGCGGTGATGCGCAGCCCGGCGTCCTTGAGCAGCTCGCGTGGTCCTGGGGTCATGGCTCTGCCACTCCACCACCCTTTCTGGAACGAGTCAAGAAAACGAACGGTTAAACCTGTTGCCCCGGCGAGTGAAGATGGGCACGTGAACGTCTCTCACTACCTGGCTGTCCTGCGGACGCCGCGCGTGCCCGGCTTCATGCTGTTGATGCTGCTGGCGCGCGTGCCACCGACGGCCGCGGGCATGACGGTCACCATGCACGTCCTCCTCGGCCTGGAACGGGGCTACGGCGCCGCGGGCCTGGTCGGAGCGGTCAGCACGGTCGGCATCGCGCTGGGCTCGCCGCTGATGGGCCACCTGGTCGACCGGCGCGGGCTGCGCGCGATGCTGCTGCTGTCGATGGCCACCGAAGGCGTCTTCTGGTTCGTCGCGCCGCTGCTGTCCTACGAGGTGCTGCTCGTCACGTGCTTCGTGTCCGGCTTCACCGTGATGCCCGTCATGTCCCTCGGCCGCCAGATCCTGACCGCGCTCGTGCCGGACGACCGCAGGCGCACCGCGCTGGCGATGGACTCGATGGCCGTCGAGGTCTCGTTCATGGCCGGGCCGGCGCTGGGCGTCGCGCTCACCACGCAGGCGTCGAGCCGGACGGCGATGTGGGCGATCGGGGCGTCCATGGTCGTGATCGGCGTGATCCTGTACGCGGTGAACCCGCCCGTGCGGCACGAGGGCGAGACGGGCGCGCGGGTGCCGCGGCGGGAGTGGCTGGACGGCCGGCTGCTCGGCGTGCTGATCAGCGCGGGCGGTGCGACGTTCGTGCTGTCGGGCGTCGAGGTGTCGGTCGTGGCGTCGATGCGCGAGCTCGGGCTGACCGGGTGGACCGGCGCGATGATCGTCGTGATGTGCGTGGCGTCGCTGGTCGGCGGGTTCGTCTACGGCGGGCTGACGCGCGTGCCGCCGTTGTGGGTGCTGATGGGCGGCATGGGTGTGCTGGCCGTGCCGATCGGGCTGTTCGGCTGGTCGCCGTGGTGGCTGGCGCTGGCGCTGGTGCCGACGAACTTCCTGTGCGCGCCGACGATCACCGCGACGGGCGAGCTGATCACGAAGCACGCGCCGGCGTCCGCGCGCGGCGTGGCGATGGGCCTGCAGGGGTCGGCGTTCACGCTGGGCGTGGCGCTGGGTGCGCCGGTGACCGGTTTCGTCATCGACCTCTCGTCACCGGCCTGGGGCTTCGCCGTGGCGGGCGTCGGCGCGGTCGTGATCGCGGCGGGCACGGTGGTGCTCGGCAGGCGCACGGCGCCGGTCGCGGTGGGCTGATCGGAACGAACATCACCCGTTCGGACCCGTCTCCACCACGCTCCGCGCACCTCTACTCCACCATGGAGTCCGAGTTCTGGTTCGAATCCTGGGAGCAGGGCGGCACGAAGACCAGCTTCCACCTGCGGGACGTGCACGAGCACGCCCGGATGCTGGCCCGGCTCGGCCTGGTGGCCGGCGCCCGGGTCCTGGTGCCGCTCTGCGGCAAGACGACCGACCTGCGGTTCTTCGCCGAGTCGGCGGCGGAGGTCGTCGGGGTCGAGCTGGTGCCCAGGGCCGTCGCCGAGTTCTTCGCCGAGAACGGCCTGGACCCGGTGGAGGAGGAGCCCGACGTGTTCCGCGCCGGCAACCTCGTCATCCGCCGCCAGGACATCTTCAAGCTGGGACCGGCGGAGATCGGCCCGGTGGACCTGGTCTACGACCGCGCCTCGCTGATCGCGTTCCCGGATGACATGCGGCAGCGCTACGCCGACGTGATCACCCGGCTGGTGCGGCCCGGCGCCCGGTACTTCATCAACACCCTGGAGTACCACCCGAGGCTGCCGTCGCCACCGTTCTCCGTCGGTCTGGAGGAGGTCGTCGAGCGCTTCGGGCACGCGTTCGACGTCGAGCACGTGGCCGCGGAGCCGAGGCCGGAGCACCGGATGGTCGAGAAGTTCGGCCTGACCGGCCTGGTGGAGCACGGCTTCCTGCTGCGGGCGCGCTAGGGCTGCTCCCGCCCCAGGTCGCGCAGGGCCTGGTAGAGGCGGTCGACGGCGGAGCGCGTCCTGGCGTAGTGGCGGGCCGCGTCCGGGTCGGGGGCGATCGTCTTCACCGGCTTGATCAGGTCGGCGGCGACGGTCAAGGACGGGAGTTCGCCCAGCGCGCGCCAGGCGACCAGGGCGGCGCCGACGCCGGAGCCCTCGCTGTCGTCGGCGAGTTCCAGCTCCAGGCCCAGCGCGGACGCCAGGACGGTCGCCCACAGGTCACTTCGGAACGCGCCGCCGGTCACCCGGACCGCGTGCACGTCCGCCACCGAGCGCACCGCGTCCAGCACCAGCGCCAACTGCTGCGCCACGCCCTCGACCAGCGCGCGGGTGATCTCGGCCCGCCCGTGCTCACGCCGCAGCCCGATCAACGCCGACGTCGCGTCCGCGTCCCACCACGGCGCGCGCTCGCCCAGCAGGTACGGCAGCGCGACCACGCCCGCCGCGCCCACCGGCACGCCGGAGGCTTCGTCCAGCAACGCGCCCACCTCGACGCCGAACGTCTCGGCGGCCCACTTCGCCACCACACCACCGTTGCTGACCGCGCCGCCGATCACCCACAGCCCTTCGGCGACGGCGTAGCAGAACACCCGCCCGTGCTCGTCCACGGCGGGCTCCGAACGCACCACCCGCAGCGCGCCGCTCGTGCCCAGCGACACCGCCGCCACCCCCGGCACGACCGCGCCGACGCCGAGGTTCGCCATCGGCCCGTCACCGCCGCCCAGCACGACCGGCAGGCCGGCGGGCAGGCCCGGGACGTCCAGCGTCAACGGCAGCGAGTCCACCGGCGCGTGCAGGGACGGCAACTGCTCGGCGCGCACGCCGGCGAACGCCAACGCGTCCGGGTGCCAGTCCAGCGACACGAGGTCCATCAAGCCGGTCGCCGACCCCGACGAGTGCTCGGTGGCCAGCACCCCGGTCAGTCGCAGGGCGACGAAATCCTTCAGCCCGCACCACCGTGCGGCGGAAAACCCCTGGTCGTGGAACCACGCCAGCTTCACCAACGGCGACATGGTGTGGATCGGGGTGCCGGTCGCGCGGTGCAGCGCGATCCCGTCGGCCGTGCCGCGCAGCCTGGCCGTCTGCTCCACGGCGCGGTTGTCCGCCCACGACAGCGACGGCGTGACGGGCGTGCCCGACGCGTCCAACCCGACCAGGGTGTGCATCGCGCCCGTCAACGACAGCGCCCGCACCGCGTGCCCCTGCGCCGCGACCTCGCGCAACGCCCGCAGGGCCGCGCCCCACACTTCGACCGGGTCGTGGGTCGCCTCACCGGAGGGCGTGGTGCGCATCGGGTAGCCGTGCTCCGCCGATGCGACCACGCCCGCGTCCCGGTCCACCGCGATGACCTTGGTCGACGTCGTCCCCAGGTCGATCGCGAGCACTACGTCCGCCATGGGCCTGAACCTACAGCCGGGTCGCCAGCTCCTCGGCGATCTCGTAGGTGTTCAGCGCCGCGCCCTTGCGCAGGTTGTCGCCGCACACGAAGAAGTCCAGCGTGTTCGGGAAGTCCAACGCCTGCCGCACCCGGCCGACGTAGGTCGGGTCGCCGCCGACGACGTCCGCGGGCGTCGGGAACTCCTTCGCCGCCGGGTCGTCCACCAGCACGATGGACGGCTGCGCGTCGAAGATCTTGTGCGCCTGCTCGACGGTCACCTCGCGGGCGAACGTCGCGTGCACGGCCAGCGAGTGCGTCGTCACCACGGGCACGCGCACGCAGGTCGCCGACACCTTCAGGTCCGGGATGCCGAGGATCTTGCGGGACTCGTTGCGGACCTTCAGCTCCTCGCTGGTCCACCCCTCGTCCTTCAACGACCCGGCCCACGGCACCACGTTGAACGCCAGCGGCGCGGGGAACGGCGAGTCCGACACCGGCAGGCCGGCGGCCTCCAACGTCTCGCGCACGTCGCCCGCGCGCACGCCGACCTCCTTGCCCGCCAACGCCGAGATCTCCGCGTACAGCCGGTCGATCGCCGCCTGCCCGCCGCCCGACGCGGCCTGGTAGGACGCCACGACCAGCTCGCGCAGCTCGAACTCGCGGTGCAGGGCGCCGAGCGCGGCCATCATCGACAACGTCGTGCAGTTCGGGTTCGCGATGATCCCCTTGGGGCGCACGCCGATCTGGTCGGCGTTCACCTCGGGCACCACCAGCGGCACCTCGGGGTCCATGCGGAACGCGCCCGAGTTGTCCACCGCGACCGCGCCCTTCGACGCGGCGACCGGCGCCCACTCGGCCGACACCTCGTCCGGCACGTCGAACATCGCGACGTCCACGCCGTCGAACGCCTCGGGCGACAGGGCGACCACGGTCAGCTCTTCGCCGCGCACGGTGATCTTCTTGCCCGCCGAGCGCGCGGACGCGATCAGCCGGATCTCACCCCACGGCACGGACTCCCGGCCGTTCATGATGTCGATCATGACGGTGCCGACGGCACCGGTGGCTCCCACCAGAGCCAGGACAGGTCCGCTCATCGTCCGCTCCCCGCGTACACCACAGCCTCTTCGTCGCCGCCCAGCTCGAACGCGTCGTGCAGGGCACGCACCGCGTCGTCGAGCTGCGTGTCGCGGCAGATGACCGAGATCCGGATCTCCGAGGTGGAGATGATCTCGATGTTGACGCCCGCCGACGCGAGCGCCTCGCAGAACTGCGCGGTCACGCCGGGGTGCGAGCGCATGCCCGCGCCGACCAGCGACACCTTGCCCACGTGGTCGTCGTAGAGCACCTGGTCGAAGCCGATCTCGGCGCGCGACTTCTCCAGCGCGGCGACCGCGCGCGGCCCGTCGTCCTTCGGCAGCGTGAACGTCACGTCGGTGCGGCCGGACACGGCCTGCGAGACGTTCTGCACGACCATGTCGATGTCGAGTTCCGCCTCGGCCACGACGCGGAAGATGCGCGCCGCCATGCCGGGCAGGTCGGGCACCGCGGTCACGGTCACCTTGGCCTCGGACCGGTCGTGCGCGACGCCGGTGATCATCGCCTGTTCCACGGGAAGGTCCTCCACTGACCCGGACACGATGGTCCCGGGCTTGTTGCTGAACGAAGATCGGACGTGCACCGGGACGCCGTAGCGGCGGGCGTACTCGACGCAGCGCAGCATGAGCACCTTGGCCCCGCTCGCCGCCATCTCGAGCATCTCCTCGTAGGTGATGGTCTCCAGCCGCTTGGCGTTCGGCACGATGCGCGGGTCGGCGGTGAACACGCCGTCGACATCGGTGTAGATCTCGCAGACGTCGGCCTTCAGCGCCGCCGCCAACGCCACCGCGGTGGTGTCGGTGCCGCCGCGGCCGAGCGTGGTGATCTCCTTGCTGTCCTGGCTGACACCCTGGAAGCCCGCGACGATCGCGATCGCGCCCTCGGCCAGCGCGTCCTGGATGCGGCTCGGCGTCACGTCGATGATGCGCGCCTTGCCGTGCACGGACGTGGTGATCACGCCGGCCTGCGAGCCGGTGTAGGAGCGCGCCTCGGCGCCCAGCGAGCTGATCGCCATCGCCAGCAACGACATGGAGATGCGCTCACCGGACGTGAGCAGCATGTCCATCTCGCGGGCGGGCGGCACCGGGGACACCTGGCGGGCGAGGTCGAGCAGCTCGTCGGTCGTGTCGCCCATCGCGGAGACGGCGACGACGACCTCGTTGCCCGCTTTGCGGGTCGCGACGATGCGCTCGGCCACCCGTTTGATCCGCTCGGCGCTCCCGACCGAGGAACCGCCGTACTTCTGGACGACGAGCGCCACAGACCCACTCCTCCCAGGTGCTTCAAGCCCAGCTCACCGGGGAGACTACCTGGCCCAAGGAGTGGACAGCGGTCGCCGTGACGCCCACTACTCTCGACCCCGTGTCGACCCTGGAGGGCGTTCGCGTGCACCCCGATGACGCGCCCGGAGCGCGTGGGCGGTTGGCGCGCGCGGCCAGACACCGGGTCACCGCGGCGCTCGCGCCCGCCCTGCTCTACCTCGCCGTGCGCGAGCTCGGCCTGCTCGCTTTGCAGCTGATGGCGGCCCGGTGGGACAAGGACGTCACGCGGGCGCTCACGTCGTGGGACGGGCAGTGGTTCCTGGGCATCGCCGAGGGCGGTTACGCGGACGTGCCGGCGTGGCTCGTCGACGCGTTCGGGCGGCGGACGCCCGAGACGCCGCTGGCGTTCTTCCCCGGCTACCCGACGCTGGTGCGGTGGGTGGACGGGCTGCCCGGTGTGCCGACGGTCGGCGCCGCGTTCGCGGTGAGCCTGGTCAGCGGCGTGGTGTGCGCCTACGGGCTGGCACGGCTGGGCTCGCGGGTGTTCGGCGGGTCGCGGCGCGCCGGGCTGGTGCTGGTGGTGCTGTTCGCGGCGTCGCCAATGGCCGTGGCGCTGTCGATGACGTACTCCGAGGCGACGTTCTGCGCGCTCGCCGTCTGGTCGCTGGTCGGCGTGGTCGAACGGCGCTGGCTGCTGGCCGGTGTGTGCTGCGCGGCGGCGGGGCTCGTGCGGCCCACGGCGGCGGCGCTGGTGCTGGCGGTGTGCGCGGCGGCCCTGGTCGCGGCGTGGCGGCGGCGGGACGACTGGCGGCCGTGGGTGGGCGCGCTGATCGCGCCGCTCGGGCTGCTCGGCTACCTCGGGTACGTGGCGCTGCGCACCGGGCGGTGGGACGGCTGGTTCGCCGTGCAGCAGATCGGGTGGGACTCGCGGTTCGACGGCGGCGCGGCCACCTGGAAGTTCGCGCTGCTCATCCTGGGCGAGCCGCGGTCGGTGCTGGAGCTGGCCACGGTGTGGCTGCTGGTGGTGGCGCTGGCCCTGGTGGTGCTGAGCCTGCGGCGCGGCCTGGAGTGGCCGCTGGTCGTCTACGGCGCGGGCGTGCTCGCCATGGACCTCGGGTCGAACGGGCTGATGAACTCGAAGGCGCGGCTGCTGCTGCCCGCGTTCACGCTGCTGGTGCCGATCGCGCTGGCGCTGGCCCGGCGGCGGACCAGCACGGTGGTGGCGGTGCTGGCAGGCGTGTCGGTGTTCAGCGCGTGGTTCGGCGCGTACGCCATCACGGCTTGGCCGTACGCGATCTGATCGACAGGATGGGTCGGTGGACGGCAACGACCTGATCATGCGGCGCTGGAGCCCGCGGGCGTTCGACGGCACGGCCGAGGTGTCGCCGGACACCGTGCGCGCGCTGCTGGAAGCGGCCCGCTGGGCGGCCTCGCACGGCAACACCCAGCCCGCCCGGTTCCTGGTCGGCTACCGCGGTGACGACACGTTCGGGCGAATCTTCGCGGCGCTGCGGCCGGGCAACCAGTCGTGGGCGGGCCGGGCGTCGGTGCTGCTGGTGGGCGCGGTGGCCGAGTCCGACGAGCGCGGGCCGATGCCGAACACCGAGTTCGGGCTGGGGCTCGCGGTGCAGAACCTGGTGCTGCGGGCCGTCGAGCTGGGGCTGGTCACGCACCAGATGGGCGGGTTCTCGCCGGACGAGGTGCGCGAGGCGTTCGGGCTGCCGGACCACGTGCGGCCGGTCGTCGTGATCGCCGTGGGACTCCTCGGTGACGCCGCCGAGCTGCCGGAGGAGCTGCGGGCGCGTGAGCGGCGGCCACGCGTGCGCAAGCCGCTGAGCGAGACCGTCTTCGCAGGTCGGTGGGGTCAACCGGCCTTCCCGGACGAGCCGGAGCACGAGTGAGCGCACGACCGGCCGGGACATCGCCGCCAAGGCGCCGCGCCCACCGCCCGTGCGCCGATCGAGTTCACCCGTCCGAGCCGTCGTAGTGCGGTGGCTCCGACCGGTCCGACGGCTGGGTTGCGGATCGTGTCGGTCGAAGCCGTGATCGCCCTCGTGACGTTGGCCGTCGGTGTGCCCCAAGAAGTCGTCGTCACCGACCTCGCGATGAGCGTGCCGCCGCCGGGCTGTGGTGCGTCCGCCGGCGTCGACGTGCACCTGGACGCGCCCGAGCGGGCGTGCCGGGCGAGGAGGAGAGCAGGGAAGCGGACCTAGAGCACGACGACTGCGACGGCAACGTCTACCCCGGCTCCAACGGCTCGGCCTGGTTGTTCGCGGACGGGCCGAGCCGACCCGCGAGCAGTGCCGTGGTGCGGCGGCAGCCGACGATCGGCCTCGCCGTGACGCGCTGGTCGTCGTGAGCAAAGGGCGAACGCCCGGTCCCCGCCGCAGGGGGGAGGACGGCGGAGACCGGGACGGCAGGGGGCTAGCGCGCGACGACGCGGGCCAGCAGGCTCGCCACGACGAGCCAGAACACCGCCGCGAGGCCGTAGTTCAGGATCACGTCGAGGTTGACGTTGCCCGTCTGGAACAGTCCGGGGAAGAACAACGCCAGCGGCTCGGCGAGCTGCTGGATGAAGCGGAAGAACGCGTTGGCCGTGTTCACCCCGATGAGGAGCATCAGGATGTACAGCACTTCGATGCCCGCGAAAACGGCACCGACGCCGCGGATCACCCGGGCAGCGGTGTAGCTGCCGCTGCGCGTTGAGGTTCGCCATCTGGACATGTCAAGAAGGTGCCCGCCCCACGATCGAGTGAAACTCGGACGGGTGAAGTTCCACCATCTGGGCGCTCGGTTCCACCTCGGCGCGGAATCCGGTTAACCTGTCCGTCATGGCACGCGCCCTCCTGCTTCGCCGCCGTGACGGGGTCTGATCAGACCGGCCCCCCGTCGCGGGACGAGCGTTGCCCGCCGGTCGTCTTCCCACCGGCAGCAGCAGGAGCACCCCGATCATGAGCGCGAGTCCCGACGCCTACACCTCCGGCACCAGCCGCATCCGACCGCCGGCCCGTCCCGTGGCCGACCAGCCGGTCTGGAACCCGCAGCGCGGCACGTCCATGCCGGTCCACCGCTACCGGCCGTTCCACGAACAGGTGGAAACGGTCGACGTACCGGACCGCACCTGGCCGTCCAAGCGGATCACCAAAGCGCCCCTGTGGTGCGCCGTCGACCTGCGTGACGGCAACCAGGCCCTGATCGACCCCATGTCGCCCGCGCGCAAGCGCAAGATGTTCGACCTGCTCGTGCGGATGGGCTACAAGGAGATCGAGGTCGGTTTCCCGGCCGCGTCGCAGACCGACTTCGACTTCGTCCGCGAGATCATCGAGGACGGCGCGATCCCGCCCGACGTCACCATCCAGGTGCTGACCCAGTGCCGCCCCGAGCTGATCACCCGCACGTTCGAGTCGCTGCGCGGCGCGGGCAAGGCGATCGTGCACTTCTACAACTCGACGTCCATCCTGCAGCGCCGGGTCGTGTTCAAGTCCGACCGCGAGGGCATCAAGAAGATCGCCACGGACGCCGCCGCGTTCGCGCTGGAGCAGGAGAAGCTCTACCCCGAGACCGAGTTCCGCTACGAGTACTCGCCCGAGTCCTACACCGGCACCGAGCTGTCGTACGCGCTGGAGGTCTGCGACGCCGTGTCGGCGATCATCCGGCCGACGCCGGAGAAGCCGCTGATCATCAACCTGCCGGCGACGGTGGAGATGGCCACGCCGAACGTCTACGCCGACTCGATCGAGTGGATGTCGCGCAACCTGGCCCGCCGCGAGTCGATCATCCTGTCGCTGCACCCGCACAACGACCGCGGCACCGGCGTGGCCGCCGCCGAGCTGGGCTACCTGGCGGGCGCCGACCGGATCGAGGGCTGCCTGTTCGGCAACGGCGAGCGCACCGGCAACGTGTGCCTGGTGACGCTGGGCATGAACATGTTCAGCCAGGGTGTCGACCCGCAGATCGACTTCTCCGACATCGACGAGGTACGGCGCACGGTCGAGTACTGCAACCAGCTGCCCGTCCCCGAACGGCACCCGTACGGCGGCGACCTGGTGTTCACCGCGTTCTCCGGCTCGCACCAGGACGCGATCAAGAAGGGCTTCGAGGCCCTGGAGGACGCCGCCAAGGCCGCCGGGCAGCACGTGGACGAGTTCCCGTGGGACGTCCCGTACCTGCCGATCGACCCGAAGGACGTCGGCCGCAACTACGAGGCCGTGATCCGGGTGAACTCGCAGTCCGGCAAGGGCGGCGTGGCGTACCTGATGAAGACCGAGCACCACCTGGACCTGCCCCGCCGGCTGCAGGTGGAGTTCTCCAAGGTCATCCAGGAGGTCACCGACACCCAGGGCGGCGAGATCGGCCCCAAGGACATGTGGGACGCGTTCTCCGAGGAGTACCTGGACGCCGCCGCGCCGCTGAAGCTGCTGCGCCAGAAGGTGTCCGGCGACGGCAGCGGCCACGAGAAGATCAAGGCCGTGGTCGTGGTGGACGGCGAGACGCAGGAGATCACCGGCGGCGGCAACGGCCCGATCGCCGCGTTCGTCGACGCCCTGGCCACCGTCGGGTACGACGTGCGCGTGCTGGACTACTTCGAGCACGCCATGTCGTCGGGTGACGACGCCCGCGCCGCCGCCTACCTGGAGTGCGCCGTGTCCGACCGCGTGCTGTGGGGCGTCGGCATCGACAGCTCCACGGTGGCCGCGTCGCTGCGCGCCCTGGTGTCCGCGATCAACCGCGCCCACCGCTGAGCTTCGGGGGTCGCCTCGCCGTCGACGTGACGGCGAGGCGACTTCCCCTCAACCGCGAGGTCGCGTCGATCGTTCGTGACTCATTTTCCGGCGATCACGCTTTTCGATCGTCGGAAAATCAGGCGCGAGCGGTCGACTTCCGGGCGACCTCGCCCGCCGTCTGCGGAGCAGCGGCAATTCAACACAGTCCCGAGAAGAAATCGCGCACGTCCGTGACCAGCAGTTCCGGTTGTTCCATCGCCAGGAAGTGGCCACCGCGGTCCAGCTCGGTCCAGCGCACGACGTTGTGGTCGCGTTCGGCCCACGGGCGGATGGTCTTGTCGTGGTCCGAGACCAGCACGCCGGTCGGCACGGTGGTCCGCTCGGCGTCGGCCCACCCCTTGGCGCTGATCTCCTCGTAGTAGATCTGCGCCGCCGACGCGGCCGTGCCGGTCAGCCAGTACAGCGACACGTCGGTGAGGACGCGGTCCCGGTCGACGCTGTCCTCGGGCAGGCCGTCCTCCGGGTCGGTGAGCTCCTTGAACTTCTCCACGATCCACGCGAGCTGGCCCACCGGCGAGTCGTGCAGCCCGTAGGCCACCGTCTGCGGCCGTTTCGAGTTGCACTGCAGGTAGCCGTCGTTGAAGTGCTCCATCGCCGCCCACCGCTGCCGCTCGACGTCGCTGAGACCGTCGAACTCGCCCTCCGCGCCGACCGGGAACGTGAGCAGGGCGTTGACGTGCAGCCCGACCACCCGGTCGGGTGCCTGCCTGGCCACCTCCGGGCCGACCCACGCGCCGGTGTCGTAGCCCTGCACGCCGTACCGCCCGTACCCGAGCGCGTCCATCAGCTCCACCAGCACGCCGGCCATCCGCGCCGCGCCCATGCCCGGCCCGGCGAGCGGGGTGGAGAAGCCGAAGCCCGGCAGGGACGGGACGACCAGGTGGAACGCCGTCGCCGGGTCGCCGCCGTGCGCGCGGGGGTCGGACAGCGGGCCGATGACGTCGAGGAAGTCCGTGACCCCGCCCGGCCAGCCGTGCAGCAGCACGAGCGGCAGGGCGTCCGGCTCGGGCGAGCGGACGTGCAGGAAGTGCACGGTCTGCCCGGCCACGGTGGCCAGGAACTGCGGGTGCTCGTTGATCGCCGCCTCGTGCGCGCGCCAGTCGTAGGCCGTGCGCCAGTGCTCGGCGAGGTCCTTGAGGTAGCCCACCGGCACGCCCCGGCTCCAGCCGACGCCGGGCAGCTCGTCGGGCCAGCGGGTGGCGGCCAACCGCGCCTCCAGGTCGTCGAGCTGCTCCTGCGGGATGTCGATGCGGAACGGGCGGATGTCGTGCTGTGCGGTCATGGGCGCGACGCTAGGCAGCGGTTGGGACAGTTCCTGTCCTAAGGTGGAGCGGTGGACACCACCGCTCGGCTCCTCCGACTGCTGTCGCTGCTGCAGACCCGGCGGGACTGGTCGGGCGCCGAGCTGGCCGAGCGGTTGGAGGTCACCACGCGCACGGTCCGCCGTGACGTCGAACGGCTGCGTGACCTGGGCTACCCGGTGCGCGCCAGCCGCGGCACGGCCGGCTACCGGCTCGACGCGGGCGCCGCGCTGCCGCCGCTGCTGCTGGAGGACGACGAGGCGGTGGCCGTGGCGGTGGGCCTGCGGACGGCGGCGGGCGGTTCGGTCGCCGGGATCGAGGAGACGTCGTTGCGCGCGTTGGCCAAGCTGGAACAGGTGCTGCCCGCGCGGCTGCGGCACCGGGTCGGCACGCTGCACTCGGCGACCGTGCGCGTCGGGACGGGCGGGCCGCGCGTGGACCCGGACGTGCTCATGGCCATCGCGGACGCCTGCCGCCGGCACGAGTCGCTGCGGTTCGACTACGACAGCCCGCGCGGTGGTGCGACGACCCGGTCCGCGCAGCCGCACAGCCTGGTCAGCTTCGTCCGGCACTGGTACCTGGTCGCCTGGGACACCGACCGCGACGACTGGCGCAGCTTCCGCGTGGACCGGCTGGCGCTGCGGACGCCGAACGGCCCCCGCTTCACGCCCCGCGAACCACCCGGCGGCGACGTGGCCACCTACCTGGAGCACCGCCTGTCGTCCCGCGCGTGGCCGGTGCGGGCGACCGTGGCGCTGCACGAGCCCGCGGACACCGTCACCGAACGCGTCTGGCCGGGCATGGGCGTCGTCGAACCCGTGGACGACCGCACGTGCCTGCTGCACGTCGGCGCCGACACCGCCCGCGACCTGGCCTGGATGGTCACGTCGGTGGACGTGGACTTCACCCTGGTCGACGGCCCGCCCGAGCTGGTCGACGCCCTGCGCGCCCACGCCGACCGCTGTGCGCGCGCGATCGGCGAGTCGCCGTGAGGGCGGTGCCGGTCACGGAGCGCCCACGCCCACGCACGCCGCAAAGGTGACGGGTTGCTGAAGACATCGACAGGTCGGAGATGATCGGGAACCCCTCGACGTTCCCCGGTCATGACCGCGTTCGTGGTGCTGTTCGTCGTCGCCCTCGTGCCGCTGGCGCCGACCGAGGCCGTGTTGATCGGGTACGGCGTGCTGGCCGCGTCCGGCGAGCTGTCGCTGACCGCCGTGATCGCCGTGGCGGCCGTCGGCTGCGCCCTGTCCGACCTCGTCAACTTCGGCATCGGGCGAGGGGTCGGGTTGCGCGCGCTCGCACGGGTCGGTCAACGGCCCGGGCCGCGGGCCGTGATCGCGTGGACGGCGTCGAAGTTGGCCACCGGCGGTGAGTCGATCCTGGTCGCGGTGCGGTTCGTGCCCGGCGGCGGGTTGGTCGGCGCGGTCCTGGCCGGGTCGCTGCGGTGGCCGCTGCGGCGGTTCGCGCCGATCGCGCTGGTCGGCGCCGCGCTGTGGAGCGCCTACACGGCCACGCTCGGCTACTTCGGCGGCCGGCTCTTCACCGACCCGATCGTGGCCACGCTGGTCTCGTTCGCGGTGGCCACGTTGATCGGCGTGCCGATCGGGATGGCCGTCAAAGCCGCTCAGCGCAGGGCGGTTGACGCCGCCGTGCCCGCCTGAGCCAAGCGGTTGCGCACCGCGACGCGCGCCCGTTCGTACGCGTGCGGGTCGTCGTGCAGCACGGACTGGGCGTTGGCCATCTCGAGGAACGCGACCAGCTCGAACGCCAGCTGGTCCGGGTCGGCGACCTCCGGGATCGCGGCGACGGTCTCGCGGACGTAGGAGTTCCACTCGCGCCCGAACCCGGCGATCGAGTCGCGCACCCGTCCCGGCCGGGCGTCGAACTCGGCCTGCACGGCGTAGAAGAAGCACCCGCCGGGGAACGTGCGGTTCTCCGAGTACGCCAGCCACCCGTCCAGCAGCAGCTCCAGCCTGGCCCGCCCCGGCGGCTCGACCAGCGCCGGTTCGACGACCTGCCGCACGAAGATCGCCGCCGCCGCGCGCACGGTCGAGAGCTGCAGCTCCTCCTTCGACCCGAAGTGCGCGAACACCCCGCTCTTGCTGACCTCCAGCTCGGTGGCCAGCCGCCCGATCGACAGGCCCTCCAGCCCTTCGACCGACGCGATCTCCGCCGCGCGCCGCAGGATCTGCCGCCGCGTCTGCTCGCCGCGCTCCACCCGTCCGTCGACCTTCACAACCTCCACGCTAGCGCCCTTGACCACCGCCAAACTAATTGTACGATCGTTCGTACAACTTGACGAGGGGTGGCTGCACATGGATCTCCTGGACCTGAACCGGTCGGCGCTCGACCTCAACCTGAAGCTCATGGCCGATCTCGACGAGGCGCACCTGGACCTGGCCACGCCGTGCGCCGGCTGGACCGTCTACGAACTGCTGCGCCACCAGGTCGAGTCGACGCTGTCGTTCACCGCGGCCGTCCGCGGCACGACCGTCGACACGGCGGCGAGCGACGACATGCCCACCGCCTACCGGATCGCGACCGACGCGGTCACCGAGGCGTTCCGGGCGGACGGCGTGCTGGAGCGCGAGGCGGAGTTCCCCGGCTACGGCCTGCGCCGGGGCCGCGACCTGGTGGCCGGGCACTTCGTGGACAACCTGGTGCACGCCTGGGACCTGTGCCGGGCGATCGGCCTCGACAGCACCCTCGACGCCGAGCTCGCCACCGCCGCCTACCGGATGGCGCGGCACTTCCCGACCACGCCGGACGTCCGGGGTCCGGGCGGGGCGTTCGCGCTGCCGGTCGACGTGCCGGAGGACGCGCCGATCACCGACCGCCTCGTGGGCCTGCTCGGCCGTTCGCCGAACTGGCCCGCGTGACGTGACCACCGGGTCGGGGGCGCCACCACAGGGGGAGGCGCCCCCGACCCGCTACCCCGGTAGCACGGCCGGGATGGCTCCGCGGGGTGACGACCCGCGACCGCGTCACGCCTAGCGTTCGTGCCGTGAAAACCCTCGGCATCCACCCGCGGCCCGGTGTCGTCCGCGCCCTCGTCGCCGCGGTGCCCGTGCTGCTCGCCCTCTACCTCGTGGCCCGCGGCTGGTTCTACCCGCTCTGGCCGGACACGATCGGCGCGATCGGCCACCCGTTCACCGCCGACCCCGACCTCGACGGCGCGTGGGGCGGGCCGACGCTCGCCGGCGCCTGGGCCGTGCACGCCCTCGTGGCGCTCGCCCTCCAGGCCGGCTGCCTGGCGATCGTCCGGCTGCTCTACCGGCCCGTGAGCCGTTAGCCCTGGTCGGGGTGCACGTCGCCGGCCGGCACCACGGCGCCTTCGCCGTCCACGAACCGCACCCGGACCCGGCGCCCGTCGTCCGCCCGGTAGACGACCTTGGACACGGTGTCCGGCAGGTGCTCGTCGCCCCACTGCTCCAACGCGCAGAGCACCAGGTTCACCTGCCTGCCCGCCTCGGTGAGGCAGTAGCCGTCGCGCGGGCGCTGCCCCGGCTCCCGGTAGGACTGCCGGGCCAGCAGGCCGCTGTCGACCAGCTTCGCGAGCCGGGCCGCGAGCACATCGGAGGCGATGCCGAGGCGTGCGCGGAACTCCGAGAAGCGGGTCGCGCCCGCGAGGGCCTCGCGCAGCACGAGGAAGGTCCAGCGCTCACCGACGAGCTCCACCGCCTTGACCAGGGAGCAGTTCTCGTCGGGTCCCGTCACCGCCCCAGTATGGCTCGGTTGTGCATCCCAATCCAGCCAGGCTAGGTTGGCAAAGCCAACTCACGCCTGGGAGAGACATCCATGAAGATCGCCAACTCGGTCGCCCTGGTCACGGGCGCCAACCGCGGCCTCGGCCGGCACTTCGCACGGCAGTTGCTGGACCGCGGCGCGGCGAAGGTCTACGCCACCGCGCGCGACGCGGGCTCGATCGACCTGCCGGGCGTGGAGGTGCTGTCGCTGGACATCACCGACGAGGCCGCCGTCACCGCCGCGGCCGCCGCCGCGGGCGACGTCACCCTCCTGGTCAACAACGCGGGCATCATCACCGGCGAGAACCTGGTCACCGGCGACCCCGCCGCGATCCGGCTGGAGATGGACACGCACTTCTACGGCACGTTGGCGGTGATCCGGGCGTTCGCGCCGGTCCTCGCGGCCAACGGCGGCGGCGCGATCCTGAACGTGCTGTCGTCGATGTCGTGGGTGTCCTACGACCGCGCCACCGCGTACAGCGCGGCCAAGGCGGCGCAGTGGAGCCTCACCAACGGCGTCCGGGTGGAGCTGGCGGGCCAGGGCACGCTGGTCACCGGCGTGCTGCTGGGCCCGACGGACACCGACATGACCGCGCACCTGGACATGCCGAAGAACGACCCGGCCGACGTCGTGCGCGCCGCCCTGGACGGCGTCGAGGCCGATCTCGTCGAGGTGCTGGCCGACCAGGGCGTGGTCGACCTGAAGGCCGCGCTGTCCGCCGACCCGCGCACCCTCTACCCGCAGGTGGTCTGACAACACGTCCGGGGGCGCCGCTCGGCGCCCCCGGACGCGGGACTCACGGGTTCAACGCCTCCGTCATCGAGGCGGGACCGACCAGGGGGATGTCCGGCGAGATGCCGCCCTCCTCCACCAGCACGGCCTCGACCTCGTGCGGCCGGATCCTGCCCGCCCGGATGTCCTCCGCCCAGTGGCACGCGACCTTGTGCCCCGGCAGCACCTCGCGCAGCTCGGGCCGTTCGGTGTCGCACCGGGTCGCCTGCTTCCACGGGCAGCGGGTGTGGAAGCGGCAGCCCGTCGGCGGGTTGGCGGGCGACGGCAGGTCGCCGGTGAGCAGGATCCGCTCGCGCTCGTCCTCCACCAGCGGGTCCGGCACGGGGATCGCCGACAGCAACGCCCTGGTGTACGGGTGCAGCGGCTCGGCGTAGAGGTCGTCCGAGGTCGCCTCCTCCACCAGGCCGCCCAGGTACATCACGCCGACCCGGTCCGAGATGTGCCGCACCACGGCGAGGTCGTGCGCGATCACCAGGTAGGTGAGGCCGAACTCCTCCTGCAGGTCCTCCAGCAGGTTGACGACCTGCGCCTGCACCGACACGTCCAGCGCGGACACCGGCTCGTCGGCGATGATCAGGTCCGGCTCGACCGCCAGCGCACGCGCGATGCCGATGCGCTGCCGCTGGCCGCCGGAGAACTCGTGCGGGTACTTGCGCAGCGACGTGGACGGCAGCCCGACCGCCGACAGCAGCTCCCGCAAGCGCTTGCCGGTCTGCTCGCGGCCCTTGTCCAGGCCGTGCGCCCGCAGGCCCTCGACCAGCAGCGAGTCCACCGACTGGCGCGGGTCCAGGGACGACATGGGGTCCTGGAACACCATCTGCATCCGGCGGCGCATCCGGCGCAGTTCCTCGCCCTTGAGCCCGACCAGGTCGGTGCCGTCGAACAGCACCCGGCCGTCCGTCGGCTCGACCAGCCGCAGCATGCCGCGGCCCAGCGTCGACTTGCCGCAGCCCGACTCGCCGACCAGGCCGTAGGTCTCGCCGCGGTTGATCCGCAGGTCCACGCCGTCGACCGCGTACACGTGGCCGACCGTGCGGTCGACGAGCAGGCCGCGCTTGATCGGGAAGTGGATCTTCAGGCCCTCGACCGACACCAGCGTGTCGCCCGTGGGGGCGTCGGCTGCTGCCGGTTCGACAGCGGCGGTCATGCGGGCACCTCCTGGGCGGCGGGCGTTCCCGGCAGCACCGGGTTGTGGCAGCGCAGCGACCGCACGTCACCGGCCTCCAGCTCGGGCGTGACCTCACGGCACACCGCGAGCGCGTTGGGGCAGCGGGGCGCGAACGCGCACCCGTGGTCCCACGGGATGTTGTCGGCGACCGAACCCTTGATCGGCACCAGCTTCTCGCCGCGCGCGCCGTCGAGCCGGGGGATCGACGCCAGCAGGCCGTGCGTGTACGGGTGCCGCGGGTCGGCGAACAGCGGGTACCGCGCCGCCTTCTCCACGACCCGGCCGCCGTAGAGCACGTTGACCTCGTCGCACAGCCCCGCCACGACACCGAGGTCGTGCGTGATCATGATCAGCGCGGTGCCCATGTCCCGCACCAGCTCCTTGAGCAGGGCGAGGATCTGCGCCTGGATCGTCACGTCCAGCGCCGTGGTCGGCTCGTCGGCGATGAGCAGCCGCGGCCGGCACGCCAGCGCGATCGCGATCAGCGCGCGCTGCCGCATGCCGCCGGACAACTGGTGCGGGTACTCGCTCAGCCTGCGCTGCGGGTCCGGGATGCCGACCCGGCCCAGCAGGTCGGCCGCCTCCACCATCGCCGCCTTGCGGGACATGCCGCGGTGCCGTTCCAGCACCTCGGTGACCTGCAGGCCGATCGGGATGACCGGGTTGAGCGACGACAGCGGGTCCTGGAACACCATGCCCAGGTCGCGGCCACGCCGGTTGCGCATCTCCTTGTCGTTCAAGGTGAGCAGGTCGGTGCCCTCGAACCGGACCGAGCCGGTGACCTTGTTGCCCCGCGAGGGCAGCAGGCCCATGATCGCCAGCGACGTCACGGACTTGCCGCAGCCGGACTCGCCGACGAGGCCCACCGTCTGCCCGGGGTCGACGTCGAAGGAGACGCCGTCCACGGCCGTGAAGGGCTCGGTGCCCCTGCGCTGGAAGACCACCCGCAGATCACGCACTTCGAGCAACGCCATCGCGGTTCACCTCCGGTTCTTCGGGTCGAGCGCCTCGCGCAACGACTCGCCGAGCAGCGTGAAGCCCAGCGCGACGATGATGATGGCGATGGCCGGGTAGAACGCCAGCTCCGGCTTGACGTCGATGTAGCGCTGCGAGTTGCCGAGCATCAGGCCCCACTCGGCCCGGGACGGGTCCGGGTCGCCGAGGCCGAGGAACGACAGCGACGCCGCCTCGATGATCGCGGTCGCCAGGGTCAGCGTCGACTGCACGATGACCGGGCCGAGCGAGTTCGGCAGCATGTGCCGGAACACGACGGTCCGCCGCCGCACGCCCAGCGCCGTCGCCGCCAGCACGTGGTCGCTGTGCCGTTGCGCGAGCATGGCGCCGCGCAGCAGCCGGGCGAAGATCGGCACGGTGGTCACCGCGACCGCGATGATCACCGTGGTCTGGCTGCCCCGGCTCGCCAGCGCCGCGATCGAGATGGCCAGCAGCAGGCTGGGGATCGACAGCATGATGTCGGTGAACCGCATCAGCCAGCTGTCCACCCAGCCGCCGAACGCGCCGGCCGCGCCGCCGATGAGCATGCCGAGCACCAGGCCGATCAACGTCGCGCCGACGCCCACGATCAGCGACTGCTGCGCGCCGACCAGCAGCCGGCTGAAGAAGTCGCGGCCCAGCTCGTCGCCACCGAGCAGGAACCCCGGCATCGGGCCGGGGATGAAGTCCGGCCGCAGGTCCTCCAGCAGTTCCGGGTAGCGCTGGTAGGGGTCCTTCGGCGCGATGAACGGCGCGATGATCGCCAGCACCAGGAACAGCAGCACCAGGAACGCGCCGATCAGCGCGACCGGGCTGCGCAGCATCCGCCGCACCGCGTCGGCGGCGAGGCTCGTGCCCGCCGACTCGGCCAGGGCGTCCACCCGCTGCTGCTTGCGCTTGAGGAGACTGGTCATGATGCCCGCACCCTCGGGTCGATGATCGCGTAGGAGATGTCGACCAGCAGGTTGACGAGCACGTAGACCACCGCCGCGAGCAGCAGCAACGCCTGCAGGCGCGGGTAGTCCCGGCGCTCGATCCCCTGGGCCAGCAACGATCCCAGCCCGCCCCACACGAACACCCGCTCGGTGAGCACGGCGCCGCCCAGCAGCAGACCGGTCTGGAGGCCGATCGTGGTCGACACCGGCAGCATCGCGTTGCGCAGCACGTGCCGGCGGCGGACCAGCGTCGCCTGCAGGCCCTTGGCGTTGGCCGTGCGGACGAAGTCCTCGTTGAGCACGTCGAGCACCGAGGCGCGGGTGATCCGCACGATGACCGCGAGCGGGATGGTGCCCAGCGCGATCGCGGGCAGCACGAGGTGCCACAGCGCGTCGGCCGCGACGTCCCACTCCTGGGTCATCAGCCCGTCGAGCACGGCGAAGTTCGTGACGTGCGTCGGGTCGATGGTGACGTCCTGCCTGCCCGACGGCGGGAACAGCGCCAGGTCCTGCGCGAACAGCTGCTTGAGCAGGATGCCGAGGAAGAACACGGGCACCGCGACGCCGACCAGCGTGCCGATGACCGTGGCGTTGTCCAGGAACCGACCCCGGTAGCTCGCCGCCAGGTAGCCGAGGGGGATCCCGAACACCACGGCGAACAGCAGCGCGGTCAGGCCCAGCTCGATGGTGGCGGGCAGCGCGCGGCCGATCTCGGCCACCACGGGCTCGCCGCTGATCAGCGAGCTGCCGAAGTCACCGCTGAGGATGCGGCCCAGGAACTTGAAGTACTGGATGAAGATCGGCTGGTCGAGGCCGAGGACCTTGTTGAGCGCCTCGATCTTCTCCGGGGTCGCCTTGTCGCCGAGCAGCGCGCCCGCCGGGCCGCCGGGCAGCGACCGCAGCCAGACGAAGACCAGCAGCGACAGGATCAGCAGTGTGGGGATCGCCTGGAGCAGGCGACGGACTATGAATCGCAGCATGATGGAAGCCCTCTGGACAGCACGGGTGGTGACGCCCGGATCACGAGCGCCACCACCCGCCTACCGTTCGGTTCAGCCCTTGCTCACCGTGTCGAAGCGCTCGTCGGTCAGCGGGCTGGGCACGAGGCCCGAGATCTTGCTGCTGACCACGATCGCCGGCGGCGAGTGGGACACCGGGATCGCGGGCAGGTACTTGCTCATGAGGTCGCGGCTCACCTGCTTGTACGCGTCCGCGTGCTTGTCCTGGTCGACCACGCCGTCGGCCGCGGCGATCCCGTCGAACATCGACTGGTCGGCGAAGCCGAACTCCTTCTTCTCCCGGCCGAAGAACGTGCCGACGAAGTTGCCCGCGTCGTTGTAGTCACCGGTCCAGCCGAGCAGGTGCAGGTCGTGCTTGCCGAGCTTCTGCACGTCGTCCTTGTAGCCGCCGTTCCACGGGCGGGACACGATCTCGGCGGTGATGCCCGCGGCCTTCAGGTCGTCGGCGATCACCGCGGCGATCTCGGACGGGTTCGGCATGTACGGCCGGCTGACCTCGGTCGGCACGTAGAACTTCAGGCTCAGGTTCGACACGCCGGCCTGCGTGAGCAGGTCCTTGGCCTTGGCCACGTCGTACGGGTACTTCTGCACGTCGTCGGCGTAGCCCGCCACGGTCTTCGGCATGAACTGCGTCGCCACCTCGGCGCCCAGCGGCAGCTTGGTCTTCACCAGCTGGTCGCGGTTGACGGCGTAGGCGATGGCCTGGCGGACCCGCAGGTCCTTCAGCGCCGGGTTGTTGGCGCCGTTGATGCCCAGGTAGAGGATGTTGAACGCGGGCCGCGGCGTGACGTTGAAGCCGTCGGTCTTCAGCGAGTTGTAGTCCGCCGGGCTCGGGAAGTCGTAGCCGTCGATCGTGCCGGCCTTGAGCTCCTGCTTGCGCGCGTTCTCGTCCGGGATGATCTTGAAGATCAGCTTGTCGAGCTTGGCCTTCTCGCCCCAGTAGTCGTCGTTGCGGACCAGGGTGATCGTCTTGTTGGCCTTGTCGAACTTCTCCAGCTTGAACGCGCCGGTACCGGTCGGGTGCTCGGTCGCGTAAGCCGGGTAGGTGAACGAGTCGCCGGACTGCACGACGTTGTCCGCGTCGTACTTCTTCAGCGCGTCCGGGCTCGAGATGGAGAGCGCGGTCAAGCCGAAGGCGGCCGGGAAGGCGCCCTTGTACTTGTTGAGGTTCAGCACGGCCGTGTGCTCGTCCTTGGCCTCACAGGACTTGTAGACCGGCTCGCCCGCCGCGTCGCCCTCGTTCTTGGCGAAGCCCTCGAACACGTCGCCGTAGTAGATCATCTGGCTCTGGGCGGCGGCGCCCTTCATGTTGAACCAGCGGTCCATGTTGAAGCACACGGCGGCGGCGTTGAACGCCGTGCCGTCATGGAACTTGACGTTCTTGCGCAGGTCGAACGTCCACGACTTGCCGTCTTCGCTCGGCGTCCACTTCTCCGCGAGACCCGGCGCGAGGTCGGCGGTGCCCCGCTTGTACGTCACCAGCGTGTCGAACATCTGGCGGATGGGGCGGAAGCTCTCGCCGTCGTCGTTGAAGATCGGGTCGAAGTTCTTGGGCTCGCCCGCGGCGCCGAAGACCATCGTGCCGCCGACCTTGCCGGACCCCGAGTCGTCGCCGCGCTCGGATTGGGCACAGGCCGACAGTGCCAGTGCCGCGACGCCGGTCAGGCCGATCGCGGCCAACCATCGGCGCCGGGCCGTTCGAGATTGAAGCATTTGACACACCCCTAGGGAAATCCGGGATCTCACGGTGTGGTCAGGGACCCTAACCGGTCACCACAACCCTTCCGACTCGTCCGAGGTCACGATCCGGCCACGTGAATCAGCATTAACACACGTCTCACACAGCTTCGCTGACCCAACTCGACCACGGCGGATCGGGCAAACACCCTCCTACGCTGTACAACGGACAACAGAAACCTGCACACGTGCGGAGGGAGGTCGCCGGTGAGCCCTGTGGTCGAGTTCCGCGTCCTCGGCCCGTTGCAGGTGCTGGTCGACGGCGAGCAGGTCGTGGTGCGGGCGGGCCGGCAGCGGTCCCTGCTTGTGTCCCTTCTCATGCGCGCCGGCGCCGGCGTCTCCGTGGACGAGCTGGCGGAGCACATCTGGGGCGCCGAGCCTCCCGCGCGGGCCCGCGGCACGCTGCAGACCTACGTGATGCGGCTGCGGCAGGTGCTCGGACCGGCGGTGCCGATCCGGACCGTGCCCGACGGCTACCTGATCGACGTCGACGAGCGCACCATCGACGTGATGCGGTTCGAGCAGCTCGTCGAGGAGGGCGAGCGCGAGCGGGCCGCGGGCAGGCTGGAGCCCGCGTCGGCGATCTTCACCGCGGCGCTGGCGCTGTGGCGCGGTCCCGCGATGGTGGACGTGCCGTCCGAGGTGCTGCACCGCGACGAGGTGCCCCGCCTGGGTGAACGGCGGCTGCACGTGGAGGAACGCCGGGTCGAGGTCGACCTGGAGCTGGGCAGGCACGCCGAGCTGATCCCCGAGCTGTCCCGCCTGACCAGCGAACACCCGCTGCGGGAGCGGCTGTGGGCGCAGCTGATGGTCGCGCTGTACCGGTCCGGGCGGCAGGCCGACGCGCTCGGCGCGTACCGGCGGGTCAGCGGGCTGCTGGCCGAGCAGCTCGGCATCGACCCCGGCGACGAGCTGCGGCGCGTGCACCAGCAGGTGCTCGGCGGTTCGCCGTCGCTCGACCTGGGCCAGAGCGCGCCCGCGGCGCGGCGGGACCGGGTGGTGCCCTCCCAGCTGCCCGCCGACATCGGCGACTTCGTGGGCCGTGAGCAGGCCGTTCAGCTGATCGAGGCGTTGCTGCGGACCGCGCAGGGCGTGCCGGTGGTGACGCTGGCCGGGCCGCCGGGCGTCGGCAAGACCGCGTTGGCCGTGCACGCGGCGCACAAGATGCGGCGTTTCTTCCCCGACGGGCAGCTGTACGTCAACCTGCGCGGTTACGCCCAGGGCCCGCCGTTGAGCGCGGTGGACGTGCTGCCGCGGTTCCTGCGGGCGCAGGGCGTGCCGCCCGAGTCCGTGCCGCTGGACCAGGACGAGCAGGAGGCGATGTTCCGGTCGCGGCTGACCGACCAGCAGGTGCTGCTGGTGCTGGACAACGCGGCCAACGCCGAGCAGATCCGGCCGCTGCTGCCCGGCTCGCCGGGGTGCGCGGTGCTCGTGACCAGCCGCGACACGCTCCGCGGGCTGGCGGTGAGCCACGCCGCGTCCAACGTGCGGCTGGACGTGCTCGACCGGTCCGAGACGCGCGCGCTGCTGGCCGGGATGCTCGGCGAGGAGGTGGTGGCGGCGCAGTCCGACGCCGCCGACGAGCTGGCCGAGCTGTGCGCGCACCTGCCGCTGGCGCTGCGGATCGCGGCGGCGAACCTGCTGTCCCGGCCGGAGATCACCATCGCGTCGTACGTGGAGGAGCTGCGGGCGGGCAACCGGCTCGCGGCGCTGGCCGTGGAGGGTGACGAGCGGGCGGCCGTGCACGCGGCGTTCGACCTGTCGTACACGGCGCTGAAGCCGGAGCTGGCGTCGCTGTTCCGGCTGCTGTCGCTGGCGCCGGGCGACATCACGCCGGACGTGGCGGCGGCGTTGGGCGGGCTGACCACGCAGGACGCGCGACGGCGGCTCGACCGGCTGGCCACCGCGAACCTCGTGGACAACCACGCCCCCGGCCGCTACCAGTTCCACGACCTGCTGCGGGACTACGCGTCCGAGCGGCGCGAGATCGAGGACGACGCGGCGGAGAGCGCGCAGGCGTCGCGGCGGCTGCTGGACTGGTCGATCCGGTCGGTGGACAACGCCACGGACGCGTTCAAGAGCACCTTGCTGCGGCTGCCGCGCACCGACGTCGTGGCCGGCGTCACGCCCCGCCTGTTCTCCACCTCGGCGGAGGCCCTGGCCTGGCTGGACGTCGAGCGGGGCAACCTGGTCGGGCTCGTCGTGCACGCCGCCGACCGCCAGCCCGACCGCGACGTGTGGCAGCTCGCCGACGCGCTGCGGCGGTACTTCTACACGATCGGCCTGCCGGTGGAGTGGCTGGCGACCGCGAAGGCCGGGCTGTCGGTCGCGCAGTCGTCCCAGGACGCCCTCGGCGAGGTGGCGATGCTGTCGTCGCTCGGCACGCTGTACTGGGCGATCGGGCAGCACCGGGTGGCCGTCGACTACTTCCGCCGCGCGATCCCGATCCAGCGGCGCACCGGCGCCGCGCCCGCCGTCGAGGCCGCCGTGCTGGCGAACCTCGGCGCGGTCTGCATCGACATCGGCGACCTGGAGCAGGCCGCCGAGCACCTGGAACGCGCGCTCGTGATCACCCGGAAGATCGGCGCGCTGCAGCAGGAGGGCATCGCCCAGCTCAACCTCGGCGGCGTCTACATGCAGCTCGGGCAGCTGGACCGGGCCGTGTCGTCGTTCGAGGGCGCGCTGGACGTCGGCAACCGGCTCGGCGCGTGGATGACGCAGGCCGACAGCCACCGGGCGCTGGCCGAGGTGCACCTGTTCCTGGGTCAGCCGCAGCGTGCCGCCGAGCTGTACGAGAAGTGCGGTGAGCTGTACGAACGGGCCGGCGCACGCGGGTTCGCGCACTTCTCGCACGAGGGCCTGGCGTTGGCGCACGTGATGCGTGGCCGTTGGGCCGACGCCGCGCGCGAGGCCGGGCGGGCGGTGGGCATCGCGGAGGAGCTGGGCAACCTGAAAGGGCTGTGCGACGCGAAGAACGCCCTCGGTGAGGCGCTGTGCGGGCTGGGCAGGCTGGAGGAGGCCGTCGAGCGCACGACCGAGGCGCTGCGGATCGCCGAGGAGACCGGCTACCCGCTGGGCATCTGCGCGGCGCGGCGGAGCCTGGCGCTGACCCACCACGCGGCGGGCAGGCTGGACGAGGCGCGCTACTCGGCGAGCCAGGCGCTGGACAGCGCGGTCCGGTACCGGCTTCGGATCGCCGAAGTGGACGTGCTGGCCGTGCTCGGGCGGATCAGGCTCGACCAGGGCGACCCGGCGCAGGCGCTCGACCTGGCGCTGCGGTGCCTGGAGCTGAGCGCCGCCACGGGGCAGCGGTGCGTGCACGCGCGGGCCGCGCACCTGGCCGGCGACGTCCTGGCCGCCACCGGCGACCGCACGGCGGCGCGGCGGCACTGGCGGACGGCGCTGGAGTGGTTCGCCGCCACCGGGTCGCCCGAGGAGGACGCGGTGCGGGCGGCGCTCGACGGGTCGGACTGACGTCGGCCACGCCGGTCCGACGGGTGTCGCACCGTGCGGTTCGACGACGGGACGTCCGCCGGCGGCTCGTGGCCGGTCGCCTGATCAGTCGGGCGTGACGATCCGGTCGGCGCGGTCCTTCGTGCCGTCCACGGCGAACCAGCCGCGTTCGAACGCCTGCCAGCGCCGCAGGTGCGCGCGGCTCGCCTCGCCGTCCCGTTCGACGGCCCGGCGCAGCCGTTCGGCCGGGTCCGGCACCTCGACCCAGATCGCCTCGTCCAGGTGTGGCGCGATCGAGCGGCGGGCCGCCGAGACGCCCTCGATGATCAGCACGTCCGGCACCGGCACGTGCACCAGGTCGCCGAGGCGCGGCAGGCCGCCCGGCCACTCCACGCGCCGGTAGTGGGCGTCGCGGCCGTGCCGGAGCGGGTCGAGGACTTCGGCGACCAGGCGCGGCCACCACGACACCGGGTCGGTCCAGGTGGCGAAGTGGTCGGTCGGCACCACGGTCGCGCCCAGCTTCAACGCCAGGCGCGCCGCGAACGTCGACTTGCCCGAGCCCGAGGGCCCGTCCACCGCGACGAGCCTCACATGCTGCGCCGGCCGGACAGGGCCCGGCCGAGGGTGAGCTCGTCGGCGAACTCCAGGTCGCCACCCATCGGCAGGCCGGACGCGAGCCTGGTGACGGTGAGGCCCGGGAAGTCGCGCAGCATCCGGACCAGGTACGTCGCGGTCGCCTCGCCCTCCGTGTTCGGGTCGGTGGCGATGATGATCTCCGACACCTCCGTGCCGATCCGGGTGAGCAGCTGCCTGATCCGCAGCTGGTCCGGCCCGACGCCCGACAACGGGTCGAGCGCGCCGCCCAGGACGTGGTAGCGGCCCTTGAACTCGCGGGTCCGCTCGACCGCGAGCACGTCCTTCGGCTCCTCCACCACGCAGATCAGGGTCAGGTCGCGGCGCGGGTCGCGACAGATGCGGCAGGTCGCCTCGGCCGAGACGTTGCCGCACACGTCGCAGAACACCACGCCGTCCTTGACCTTCTGCAACGCGTCCTGGAGCCGGCCGATGTCGGCCGGGTCCGCGGCGAGCAGGTGGAAGGCGATGCGCTGCGCGCTCTTCGGACCGACGCCCGGCAGCCTGCCGAGCTCGTCGATCAAGTCCTGGACGGGCCCCTCGTACATCAGCCGAACAGCTTCCCGAGACCGCCGAGGTCGTCCATCCCGCCCATGCCGCTGGCGAGCGGGCCCATCTTCTGGGCCGCCAGCTCCTGCGCGGCGCGGTTGGCGTCGCGCACGGCGGCGACGACCAGGTCGGACAGCGTCTCGACGTCGTCCGGGTCGACCGCCTTCGGGTCGATGTCCAGGCTCTTGAGCTCGCCGCCGCCGGACACGACGGCGGTCACCAGACCGCCGCCGGCGGTGCCGGTGACCTCGGCCTCGGCCAGCTCCTGCTGGGCTTCAGCGAGCTGCTGCTGCATCTTCTGAGCCTGCTGGAGGATTTGCTGCATGTTGGGCCCACCGGGTTGCACCGCGGGTTCCTCTCTTCGGGGTCTGCCGCCGTTCACCAGCGTAGTCGCGTCGATCAGCCCTTCAACGGCCGAGCGCCAAGCTCGTCGGCGAGGAGCTTGAGCACGACGGCCTCCGGGTCGAGCCGCTGGTCGTCCGCGTCGCCGGGCAGCGCGGCCTCGGCCAGCATCTCCTCCTCGTCCACCGGCTCCGGCGGGAGGGGCTCATCGGGCTCCGGCGGCTCGGGTGGCGGCGGCACGTCGTCGGCCGGTGGCCGGCCGGACGGCGCCGGGCGGGTCGGCTCGGGCTGCCTGGTCTGGCCCGCCGGCTGCGCCTGGCTCGGCCTGGTCACCGCGGGGCGCTGCGGCTTCTGCGCCGCCTGGCGGGCCGGTGCGGAGGCCGCGTCGCCGTGCACGCACCGCACCTGCCACGTGCCGCCGAGGACCTGCGCGAACGCGGCGGCGATGGCGTCCGCGTTGCGCGGCTCGGCAAGCCTGCGGGCCAGCGGCGCGGAGGTGTGGGTGAGGGTGACCGTGGTGCCGTCGACGTCGGCGACGGTGGCGTTGGTGAGCATCGCCTCGGTGCTCCGGCTCGTGCCGCGGACCACGCCCAGCAGCTCCGACCAGCGCCTCCGCACCTCGACCGCGTCGACACCGCCGGAGGACGCCGCCGGTGCGGCCGGCTGGTCCGCGGCGGGCGACGGCACGCCCGCGTTCCCGGCGGGCGGGTGGACGTCCGGCGACTGCGCGGCGACGGGCGGCGCGGCAACGGGCGGCCGACCCTGCGGCTCGTCCGGCGACGGCGCGCCGGCTGACGGTGGGGCGGCGGGCGGCGCGGCGCTCGGCCGGCCTTGCGGCTCGTCCGGCGGTGGCGCGACACGGCCGCTCTGGTCCACGTCCGACCCACCGGCGTGCGCCGGAGCGGGCGTGCCCTGGTCTCCGCCGGCGGACCTCATCGCCGCCGACCGCAGCACCGGCGGCGTGGGCAGCCCGGGCGGGGCGCTCGGCGCGGCAGCCGGAGGCGTGGTCTCGGCGGGCCTGGCAGGCGCGGCGGCCTGAGCCTGCGGCGCGGCAGCTTGTGTCGCGGGCGCGGCGGGTTCGGCGGCACGCTGCGAAGGGCGCTGGAAGCGGGTGTCCGGTGCGGACCCCGCCGGTGCGCCGCCCGCCGGCGGGCCGTGGCGTTCCAGCTGTTCGACGCGTTGCAGCAGGCCGGACTCGACGTCCCCGACCGACGGCAGGAGCATCCGCGCGGTCACGAGTTCGAGCAGCAGGCGGGGCGCGGTCGAGCCGCGCATCTCGGTCAACCCCTGGTGCAGGATTTCCGCCCAACGGGTGACCGTCGCGGGCCGGGTCGCGTCCCGTTGCGCGGTCATCTTGGCCAGCTCGTCGTCGGGCGCGGACACCAGGCCGCGCTCCGCCGCGTCCGGCACGGCGTGCAGCAGCACCAGGTCGCGCAGCCGGTCGAGCAGGTCGGACGCGAACCGGCGCGGGTCGTGCCCGGCCTCGACCAGCCGGTCTACGGTGCCGAACACCGCCGAGCCGTCGCCGTTCGCCAGGCCGTCCACCACGTCGTCGATCAACGCCACGTCGGTCACGCCGAGCAACGCGATCGCCCGGTCGTAGCGCACCCCTTCGGGGCCTGCGCCGGACAGCAGCTGGTCCATCACCGACTGCGTGTCCCGCGCCGACCCACCGCCCGCGCGGATCACCAGCGGAAACACCGACGGGTCGACCGCCACGCCCTCGGCCGCGCAGTTGCGCTCCAGCAGCGCGCGCATCGAGCTCGGCGGGATCAGCCGGAACGGGTAGTGGTGCGTGCGCGAGCGGATGGTGGGCAGCACCTTGTCCGGCTCGGTGGTGGCGAAGATGAAGATGAGGTGCTCGGGCGGCTCTTCCACGATCTTCAGCAGGGCGTTGAAGCCCTGCGTGGTGACCATGTGCGCCTCGTCGATGATGAACACCCGGTACCGCGACTCGGCCGGCGCGTAGAACGCCTTGTCCCGCAGCTCGCGCGCGTCGTCCACGCCGCCGTGGCTGGCCGCGTCCAGCTCGACCACGTCCACGCTGCCCGGGCCGTTCGGCGCCAGGCCCACGCACGAGTTGCACTCGCCGCACGGGTCGGGCGTCGGGCCCTGCACGCAGTTCAGCGAGCGCGCCATGATGCGGGCGCTGGACGTCTTGCCGCACCCGCGCGGCCCCGAGAACAGGTACGCGTGGTTGACCCGACCGGCCGCCAGGGCGGTGCGCAGCGGTTCGGTGACGTGCTCCTGGCCGACGACCTCGCCAAAGGTCGCCGGACGGTACTTGCGGTAGAGGGCGAGCGCCACGTCGGCGACCTTACCGGGAGGGTCCGACAACGAAAGGGGACCCCGTGCACCCACCAGAGCCCGCTTATCCTTGCTGCCTTCCGGCCCTGGGGAGGTTCGCGAGATGTGTGCCGCACGAGGTCCGAGTCCAGTGTAACCGGTCGTCTCCCCCGGCTCTGCCCGCACCCACCGGTGCCGTCAGCCGAGGGCGGTCGCGAACAGCGGCACGGCGTGGTCCAGCGCGTAGGCCATGCCGAGCGACGAGCCGCTGGAGAAGGCGTTGACCAGGTTCTCGTCCTCCAGGACCAGCGCCTGCCGCGGCACGAGCGGGTTGGCCTTGAGCGCGGTCGCGTCGCCGCCGATGGGGAACAGCACGCTCAGGTCGGCGGTCAGCAGGTCCAGCCGCTCGGCGGAGATGTCGACGTAGAACGTGCCCGAGGCGAGGGCTTCGACGTCCTCGCGCAGGGTGAAGCCGAGTGCCTTCAGGAAGTCCGCGCGGGGGTCGCCGGAGACGTACGCGCCGAACTTGCCGTCGAAGTACGCGCCGACCACGGCGGTCCGGCCCTCGAACTTCCGGCCGGCGGCGAACTTGGCGTCGAGGTCGGCGACGATCCTCTCCCCCTCGGACACCTTGCCCAGGGCCTTCGCGACCAGCTCGACCTGCTGCCGCCACGACGTGCCGTAGGGGATGACGTCCTTCGGCGCGCCGATGGTGGGCGCGATCTTGGACAGCGTCGCGTGCTTCGCCTCGTCGTTGTCCGACCGGGTGTTGAGGATGAGGTCGGGCTGGAGCGCGGCGACGGCCTCGTAGTCGATCTCGGTCGTGCCCAGCAGCGTCGGCGCCTCCTGGTAGAGCCCGTCCGCCCACGGCCCGACGCCCTTGCCGCCGAACGCCAGCCAGTCGCTCGCCCCGACCGGCCGCACGCCGAGCGCGAGGGCGGTCTCGGCGTCCGACCAGCCCAGCGCCACGACCCGCGTCGGCGGCTGGTCGATCGTCACGGGACCGAACCGGGTGTCGACCGTCACACCGGACGAGGTCGGCTCGGCGCCACCGCCCCCTCCCCCGCAGGCGGCCAGCAGCAGGGCGGACAGGACGACCACGAGACCACGCTTCATTAGGCAAGGCTAACCGAACCCATCGGCGAGCGATGGAGTCGACCACCCGTTTTGGGGGACGCGTGGACCCTCCGTTAGACTCCACCACGGAGGATTCGCATAGTGGCCTAGTGCGCACGACTGGAAATCGTGTTGGGTTAACCCCCTCACGGGTTCAAATCCCGTATCCTCCGCAGACCAGAACCCCGGTCACCACCAAGGTGACCGGGGTTCTGTCATTGCCGGATGCAACGCCGCGGGCACCTCGGAGCGTTTAACCAGTGATCGACTGATTACTGGGAGGACACGCACATGAGGATCGTCACGACGGCCGCCGCGGTCGCCGCTGCCGCCACCGGCCTGTTCGCCGGCGGTGTCGCCACGGCCGCGGCCGAGGTCGGCGCGAGCGGGCCGCCGCAGTACTCCGCCACCACGTGGCACGAGGTCAACGTCCGGCACTGCCCTTCGACGTCGTGCACGCAGGCGCCGGGCAGCCCGATCCCGGCCAGCTCGACGGTCGGGGTGTACTGCTGGGTGCACGGCCAGTCGGTCACGGACTTCGGCTACACCAACGACGTGTGGCTGAACATCGGCAGGCAGGACGGCGGCACGCAGTGGTCCAGCGCCATCTACTTCGTCGGCGACGAGTTCGCCAACCTGCCGAAGGAAGCGCACTGCGCTGACTCGCCCCAGCCGCCCACCACCACCCCGAGGCCGACCTCCACCACCAAGCCCGGCCCGACCACCACGCCGGCGCCCACCACGACCACGCGGCCCAGCCCGACCACCACCACGGCTGCGCCCACCACCACTACGCGGCCGAGCCCTTCGACCACGCCCCGCCCGACCACGACGACCACCAGGCCGTCCACCCCGACCGCACCGAGCACGACCTACGTGACCACGACCAGGTCCGCGCCCGCCGGGGGCTGATCGCCGCGAAACGCGAAGGCCCCCTCGGACCACGTGTCCGAGGGGGCCTGTCCGCTGCCGGGGTCAGTGCCTGGGCAGGTGTTCCACGATGTCCTCCAGCACGAACACCAACTGGTCGACGTGGGCGTTGCCGGTGCTCGGGCGCAGCTTCACGACCTGCGGGTCGTGGTCGCTGGCCTGGTCGGCGAACTCGGCGTTGACGTGCACCACGTCGTAGCGGTACCGCGTGATGTTCGCGCTGATCAGGATGTGGTCGAGGGTCTGCGAGTTGCCCTCGAACACGTAGCTGTACCGCTCGGTCGCGGGCAGGGTGTCCATCAGGGCCACCACGTCGCCGTTGCCGGTCAGCGTGCCGACCGCCGGGGAGAACTGGTAGTCGTTGATGTCACCCGCGAGGACCACGTTGGCGCCCTTGTCGACCGCCTTGACCTGGTCCACGAACCCGCGCAGCAGCGCGGCCTGCTTGGCGCGCTGCACCTCCGAACTGCGCACCGGCTCCTGGTAGCGGCCGTGCATGGCCTGGTCGCCACCCTTGGAGTTGAAGTGGTTCGCGACCACGAACACCGTGCGGCCGCGGAACTTGAACTCGCCGGCCAGCGGCTTGCGGCTGCTGTTCCACGCCGGGTCGGCGGGCGCGACGCGGCCCGGCGACACCGACAGCGCGGCGCGGCCGTGCTGCTTCACGACGGACACCGGCGTGGTGGCGTCGCCGCCCGCGCGGTCCACGAAGGACACCCGGGCCGGGTTGAACAGGAACGCCACCCGGATGTTGCCGCCCGGCTCGCCGCCGTCGGCCTTGTTCACCGGGTCGATCTGGCGCCACTGGTAGCGCGGGCCGCCCGCGGCCACGATCGCGTCGGTGAACTTGGCGAACGTCGCGTCCGCCGCCACCGTGCCGTCGTCGGTCGCGCCGTTGTTGTCCTGGATCTCCTCCAGCACCACCACGTCCGGGTTCTTCAGGTTGCCCACCACGGCCGCGGCGAGGCGGTCGAACTTCGCCTGGTCGTTGGTGGCGGCCAGGTTCTCCACGTTGTACGTGGCCACCGACAGCTCGTAGGAGCGCTGCGCGTCCGTGACCTCCGGCGTGATGCCGCCCGGGACGTGCTCGCCGACCGCCTTCGTGGCCAGGGTGTAGCCGCCGAAGTTGGTGTACTCGACGTTGCCGACGGTCGCGCCGCGCCACACGTCGCCGACGTTGCTGACCTGCGGCGCCGCCGCGCCCGGCTTGACCTTGATCCGGCCGCTGTTGGGCTGGTCGTAGCCGAGGTAGATCGTGCCGCCGCGGGCGGTCGGGTTCTGGGTCGGGTTGGTGGTGATCCACGTCTCGCCGAAGCTGTTCGTGGGTCCGACCACGCGGGCGTCGGCCACCTGGACGTACATGCCCTCGCGGGACTCGTAGTAGTCCTGGCCGTAGGTCGCCGGGTCGAGCGGCAGGGACTCGATCGAGCCGCCGTTCGCGGTGGGCAGGTAGCCCGCCGGCGGGGTCAGGGCCTCCGGGGTCGGCAGGGCGTTGCCCTTGGACTTCACGGTGACCGTGGCGCCGGTGATCTCGGTGAGCGTCTGGTTGGCGTTGCTCGCCGCGTCACCGCCCGGCCGGTACTCGGCGACGGTGCCGGAGACCAGCACCTCGTCGCCGGGCTCCACGGTCGGGGCGAGGGCCGCGGTGTAGACGAACACGCCCTCGCTGGTGCGCGGGTCGTTGTCCGGCGCGGTGTCCTGGATCCAGAAGCCGCGGTCGCCGGTGGCGCGGGTCGCGGTGACGACGCCGGGCACGCCGCTGACCTTCTGGCCGAGCAGCGGCGAGATCCGGGTCGTGCCCTGGATGTCGCGGACGCGCTTGTCTCCCGGCTCGGGCTCCGGGTCGGGGTCCGGGTTGCCGGGGCCCTGGCCGTGGGAGTTGACCGGGGTCGGCGCGCCGATGGCGAAGTCGGCCGAGTTGTCGTCGGTGTCGGTCAACGCGGGGCGGGCGGCCGAGGTGGCGTTGCCAGGGTTCGCGGTCGGCGTGGTCTCGCGGACCACCGTCGACGAGCCGTAGCCGACCAGGTCGCGCACGCGGGGGTCGGCGGCGCAGTCGGCGGCGGTCTTGCAGGTCAACGCGGAGGTCTCGGTGACCAGGGCGATCGTGCCGCCGGAGCCGCCCATGGCGATCGTGCCGGTGACGTCCGGCGCGGGCAGCTCCACCGTGCCGCCGGTGCCCTTGGCCTGGGCGACCAGGAACCGCCCGCCTGCGGCGATCGCGCCGGTCAGCGGGGTGACTTGCCACTGGCTGGACGCGCTCGCGCTTGCCGGGAGGTACTGCACGCTCCAGCCGTCCACGGCGACCGGCGTGGCGCCCGCGTTCGCCAGCTCGACGAAGTCCCGGGTCAGCGTGGCGCCGGAGTTGCCGCCACCGCCGTAGACCTCGGCGATCAGGGCGTCCTGGCTCGGGGCCGCGTGGATCGGCGTGGCGAGGGCGAACGTCACGGCCGAGGCGGCGGTGACCGCCAGTCCGACGCGGAGCGGGGTAGGTCTCAACGGGTCCTCCGGTAGTTGGCGGGTGCGCGCATCCTCCCCGGATCGAGTGAACGGCGGAAGACACCGTCACTAACGGTTGACCATTACCTGACCTCGAACGTGTGTTCGAACGTAGGGTAGGGTCATGGCCGTGCCCCGCCGGTGGCCCTCCCAGCGCCGGCCCGGACACGACACGCACAACAGGGGCGCCGGCCCGGACCTGACGAGGCCCGGATCGGCGCCCGTGCGCGTCGCAGCGCCGACGAGCTGACGGCCCGCACCCGGTCGGTGCGGCGTCTCACGCAGGTCGGCGGCCTGCCGATCGAGTCGGTCGGAGCCGGTCACGCAACTCCGCGAGGGAACGGTCGAGGACGTCCGCTTCGAACGCCCGCGGGTCGTGCTTCTCCGGCTCGTACTCCGCCATCAGTCGATGGGCGGACTCGAACCAGCCCTTGAGGTGCGCCACCTCGTCGGGTTCGACCCGACCACGCCTGACCGCGTGCTCGACGAGCAGGCTGAACTCCTGTGCCATCAGTTCAGGCTTCGGCCGCTGCGGGTTCATCCAGTCGTCCGCCAGGACCGGGCGCATCCGCAGCGCGCGGTTGTTCCAGTGGAGCAGCAGGGCGAGGTCGGCCGTGAACCCGCCGGGCAGGGTGTCGGGCCAGAGTTCGCGCACGGCCGCTCGCTGTCCCGTCCACGGCGTCGAACCGACCTTCGGCAGCAGTTCGGGGAACAGCGTCCCCGCGAGCGGCGCGAAGAAGCCGCACAGCCAGAGTTGCGGGTAGAGCGGACGCCAGTACAGGTCGGACACGGTCGCGTCGGCGATCCCGTTCAAGATCGGCCCCACCAGCAACGGCACCAGTGGAGGGTCGCCGTAATACCGGAGATCGCCATCCACCAGGCAGATGACGTCACCGGTGCTCGCCTTGACGCCCGCCACGATCGCCGCGCCCTTGCCTATACCGGCCTCGACCACCACCGCCCCGGCCAACCGCGCCACCGCTGCCGTTCGATCGGTGCAGCCACTCGCGCTGACGATCACCTGCCCCGGCACGTCCAGCATCTCCAGGCCACGCGCCGATTCCGAGACGACCTCGGCAATCGTCTCTTCCTCGTTGTGAGCGGGAATGACCACGCTGACATCGGCCACCCTGCGCCGCAACGTCCGACCGGCGACCAGGTCGATGCCCAACGCCGGGTTGATGGGCGGCAAGGTCAAGTCGATCACCCTTCACGTCGTCGGCTCCGGATCTCCGCTGGGTTCGCCGGCACCACACCACCGGCGATCGAACACCAGGACCGCACCGCCGACAACCACCTGCGGCCGGACGCGGCGGCTCGGGCGCGGCGGGCCGTGCGGGACGACAGACGACGGTGACGAGGGAGACCGGCCACCAAGCACCCGTACCGGCCGCTGCAACCTGCAATGCCACTGAACGTCAGAACCCCGGTTGCCATGATCGGCAACCGGGGCTCTGAGCAGCGGTGGCGGTGGGATTTGAACCCACGGAGGCTTGCACCTCACACGCTTTCGAGGCGTGCTCCTTCGGCCGCTCGGACACGCCACCGCCGAGAACAATACAAGACCGGTGGGCTCCGGCCCAACAGGGGGTGGTCGGCGGGATCTGCGCTGGTCAGGGCGGTGTGAGGTCAGAGGTCGGCGAAGAACGACTCCAGCAGGGCCGCGCAGCGCTCCGCCAGGACGCCGCCGACCACTTCCGGGCGGTGGTTGAGGCGGCGGTCGCGGACGACGTCCCACAGGGAGCCGGCGGCGCCGGTCCGGGGTTCCCAGCAGCCGAAGACCACGCGGTCCACGCGGGCCAGGACGAGGGCGCCCGCGCACATCGTGCACGGCTCCACGGTCACCGCCAGGGTGCAGCCGGTGAGCCGCCAGCCGTCGCCGTGGACCGCGGCGGCGGCGCGGAGGGCCAGGACCTCGGCGTGCGCGGTCGGGTCGCCCAGGGCTTCGCGGGCGTTGCAGGCGCGCGCCAGCTCGGCGCCGTCGGGGCCGTAGACGATCGCGCCGATGGGGATGTCGCCCGTCCTGGGCGCCTCGGCGGCGACCTCCAGGGCGGCTTCGACCATCGCCTCGTCGGACGCGTGGCTGATCACGCCGTCACGCCTGGAGGCTGTCCAGCAGCTTGGTGAACTCGTCGCCGAACCCGCAGCGCTGCGCCACCATCTGCAGCTGCTCGTCCGGGTACAGGTCGACCTCGTCCACGATCACCTGCATCTCGTGCTGCGGCATGCCGAGGTCGGCGAGCACCGCGAGGTCGCCCTCGGGCCAGAGCTCGTCGTCCTCCTCGTCCGGCGGGTCGACCCGGAGCAGGTCGAGCACGTCGGCGGCGATGTCGTAGTCGAGCGCGGCCGCGGCGTCGGACAGCAGGAGGGACACCCCTCCCGGCACCGGGCGCAGGACGATGAAGAACTCGTCGTCCACCGCCAGCAGTCCGAAGACGGCACCCGTCGAACGCAGTTGGCGCAGTTCCGTGATCGCCGCGTCGAGCTCGGACAGCGCCGAGCTGTCCATCTTGCTGCACCGCCATCGGCCGTCCTCACGAACCACCGCGACAGCGAAGCCGTTGACCGGCTCCTGGTGTGCCATGTGCACACCGTAGGGCCACGCCGCGGCACCCGGTAGCACGGGGGCCTCGGCCACGGGCACGGGGGGCTGAGCGATGCCACTATCGAGGGATGAGCACAACTCTGCCGAACGCACGGACGACCGCCCCCGAGCCCCGGTTCACCGGGCTGGTGGAGGCCGCCCGAGCCCTCCAGCCCAGGACAGTGGCGTTGCGACGGCAGGTGCACCGGCACCCGGAGCAGGGCTTGGACCTGCCCGCGACCCAGGCCGCGATCCAGCACGCGCTGTCCGGCCTGCCGGTCGAGGTGACCACCGGCGAGTCCAGCAGCTCGGTCACCGCGGTGCTGCGCGGCGGCAAGCCGGGGCCGACCGTCCTGCTGCGCGGCGACATGGACGCGCTGCCGCTGCAGGAGGAGACGGGCCTGGCGTACGCCTCCGAGATCGACGGCTCCATGCACGCCTGCGGCCACGACACGCACGTCGCGATGCTCGCCTCCGCCGCCCGCCTGCTCTCCTCACGCCGCGAAGCGCTGGCCGGTCAGGTCGTGTTCATGTTCCAGCCCGGCGAGGAGGGCCAGCACGGCGCGCGGCACATGCTCGACGAGGGCGTGCTCGACGCGGCGGGCGCACCGGCGGAGAAGGCGTTCGCCCTGCACATCACCTCCACTCTGCAATCGGGCGTCGTCGTCAGTCGCCCCGGGCCGACGATGGCCTCGGCGGACACCTTCCACATCACCGTCAAGGGCCGCGGCGGGCACGGCGGCATGCCCCACGACGCGATCGACCCCGTGCCGCCCGCCGCCGCCATGGTCGGCGCGCTGCAGACGATGGTCGCCAGGCGGGTCAGCGTGCACCACCCGGCCGTCGTCACGATCGCCCGCATCGCCGCCGGCACGACGACCAACATCATCCCGGAGACCGCGCTGGTCGAGGGCACCATCCGGACGCTCTCGGAGGACACCAGGGCCCTGGTGCACCGCGAGCTCCAGCAGGTCGTCACGCACGTCGCCGCGGCGCACGGCTGCACGGTCGAGGTCGAGATCGTCTCCGGCTACCCGGTCACGGTGAACGACGACGCGGTCGGCCCGCACGTCCTCGACATCACCGCGGCGGCCCTCGGCGCACGGTGGGCGACGCCCATGGAGGACCCGCTGATGGGCGCCGAGGACTTCTCGTACGTGCTGCAACGGGTGCCGGGAGCGATCGCCTTCCTGGGCGCCTGCCCGCGCGGGGTCGAGCTGGACCGGGCGGAGCCGAACCACTCGAACCGGGTGCTCTTCGACGAAGCCGCCATGGAGCACGGAGTCGTCGTCTACACCGCGTTCGCGCTGGACGCCCTGCGGTAGGACCCGCGGCGGTGCCACGCCCTGCGTCAGAAGAGGTGGCGCGCCCTGCGGTCGGAGCGGTGGCGGTAGGGCGCGCGGCGGCTGGTCGAGGTCGGGCGTCGGGTGGGGTCGGGGCTGTGGTGGTGTCCATGGCCTCGACTTTGCCGTCGCGGGCAGGGTGGGGCGAGGGTCGATCGGCGATCTGTGGACAACTCCTGACCTGTGGACAACTAGGGGCTGCCGGTCCGCGCCGGCAGGATGAGCGCCGTGCGAAGCGTCTGCGTGGTCGGGCTCGGGTTGATCGGTGGTTCGGTGTTGCGCGCGGCAGCCGCCGCGGGGCGCGTGACCTGGGGCGCGACCGCTTCGACAGCCGACGCGGAGGCGGCCCGGCAGGACGGCTACGACGTCGTCGACCTCACCGATGCGCTCGAACGCGCACGCCTGCACGACGCGCTCGTCGTCGTGGCCGTTCCGCTCCCGGCTGTGGAAGAAGTCCTCCGCGCCCTTCCCGACGGCGTCCGGCTCACCGACGTGGTCAGCGTCAAGGGCCCGGTCGCCGACCTGGTCCGCCGGGTCGCACCGCACGCGCGCTACGTCGGCGGCCACCCCATGGCGGGCACCTCCTCCTCCGGCTGGCCCGCTGGCCGCGCCGACCTCTTCCACGACGCCGCCTGGGTCGTCACCGCCGAGGACGACACCGACCCGGACGTCCTCACCGACGTCATGGAGCTGGCCTTCGCGGCGAAAGCGCACGTCGTGCCCACCACGGCCCTGGAGCACGACGCCGCGGTGGCCCGCATCTCCCACCTGCCGCACCTGCTCGCCGCCGTGCTGGCCAGCGTCGGCGCGGACGGCGGACCGCTCGCGCTCTCCCTGGCCGCGGGCTCGTTCGGCGACGGGACGCGCGTCGCGGGCAGCCGACCCGAGCTGGTCCGCGCGATGTGCGAGGGCAACCGGAGCGCGCTGCTCGCCGCCGTGGACGACGCGTTGGGCCGGCTCGGCGCGGCCCGCGGCTCGCTCGCCTCGACCGGTGGCCTGGCCAAGACGATCGACGCCGGTCACGCCGCCCGCCTGGCGCTGCAGAACCAGCCGCCGCACACCGACCTGACCATCGACCTGACCGCGCCCGACGCCCTGAACGCCCTGCGTGCCCTGGGTTCACGCGGAGGCCGGGTCGTTGCGCTGAACGGCACAACCGCGCTCGCACGCACCCCATAGGGTTCACCGGTGGAGCGTCGCAAGCTCATCGCCGTCGTAGGGGGTCTCGCGCTCCTCGGCGGCGCGGTGGTGGTCCTGCGCAGCGAATCCGCTCCCCCTCGCCCGCAGGCCTTCGAACGATTCCTGGACGAGAAGGTCGAGTACGTCCCCGACACCCAACGCGTGGCCACGCCCACCGACCTGGTGCTGACCGCGTTGGACCGCACGAGCCTGCGCGCCACCTGGACGGCCACCGACGGCATCGGCCACGGCGGCTTCGAGGTGCGCTGGAACGGCCGGACCCGCCTGGTCCGCGGCACCGAGACCGAGCTGGCCGAGCTGGACGCCAACGCCGAGGTCGCCGTCGAGGTGCGCGCGCTGGACGCGCTGGGCAACCGGTCCGCCCCGGCCACCGCGAAGGCCGTGCCGAGGCTCGCGTACGACGACGCGTGGCTCGCCGGCCTGATGGCGCCTGTCGACCTGTTCGACGGCCCGGAAGCGCTCAACCCGCGCCGCTGGCGGCTCTTCGACCGCGGCAACACCGACTGCCTCTGCCTGCGCCCGCTCAACGGCAAGCGGCTGGAGATCGACTGCGAACGGGTCGACCTGCAGTCCAACGTGCCGCTGCGGTTCAGCGCGCCCGCACCGGACGGCGCGATCGCCCGGGTCTCGTTCACCACCGACGGCCCGATCGGCTACCGGCCGGACGAGAGCGCGGTGCTGATCGCGCTGCTGCCCGAGCCGGTCCACGACCTCGGTCACCTGGACGAACCGTTCCCGCCGGGCGCCCTGGTCCTGCGCATCACGCCGTTCGGCGCGCAGTTCGTCCTGGGCGGCGGCCCGCCGCTCGGCGAGACGTTCGGCACCTACCCGCCGCCGACGCCGGGTGTCCGCCACCGCTGGGAGCTGCGCGTGCTGCCCGGCGCCGTGGTGGCGTTGCGCGACGGGGTCGAGGTGGCGTCCGCGCCGGTCGGGCTGCCGTGGACGTCCGCGCGGGTGCGCCTGGCGTTCCGGCAGGCGCAGGGCACCCACCTGGACACGTTCGGCATCGGCGGCGCGCCGGGCATGCCGGCGCCGGGCTCGGTGACGCCGCTCGGGGTGAGCGGCAAGGACGACGGCGGCGTGTCGCTGAGCAACGTGGCCAACTCGCAGCTGGCGGGCGCGTCCTCGGTGCGCGTGGTGGCGTCCGTGGTGGCCGAACGCAACGCGCCCATCACCGTGGAGCTGGGCACGCGGTCCGCGCCGGCGGTGTTCATGCAGCCGGACCAGGGCCTCCACCCCCACCGCTCGACCGTCGTGTACGCCGACTTCCCGCTGCCGTCGCCGGACTCGAACCCCAGGGTCAGGCTGAGCTCCGACGGCGGCCTCACCGCCTACGACGCGCACCTCGTCGTCGCCGACGGGCCGGACGCGCGCCACCCGCTGCCCCGGCTCGTCCACCGCGCGCTGCCCGACCCGCTGGTGCCCCCGCCGGCGGTGTCCGTGGTGCACGAGTCGGCGGACGACTCGGCGTTCCACCGGTTCCCGCACCAGGGCAGGGTGCGGCTGACGGTCGAGCTGGCGGACACCAGGGCGCGCGCGGTCGCCGCCGTCAAGGGCGTGGAGGTCGACCTCGACGGCGAGCGGATCGTCGTGCTGCCGACGAACGGCTCGGCGGGCGGGCGGCACGAGTTCCTGATCGACCTCGCCACCCTGTCCAGCGGCCGGCACGCCTTGGACGTGCGGGTACTCCCAGTGGACGAACGGCAGGGCGTGCAGTCGTACGAGCAGACGTTCGAGCTCCGGCCGCTCTAGTCCTTTCTTGGTCTCGGGTGCGCAACGACGTGGTGACGGCGGTCACCACGCGACCTAGCTTGACTCAATGGAACGTCGCCGGGTCGCCCTCATCGCCGTCGGTGTGGTGCTGTTCGCCGGGGTGATCACGGTGTTGCGGACCGCGGGCGTCGGCGAACCCGTCGCCGCGACGAGCGTGTCCGCGCCGCCGCCCACGTCGCTGGAGCCGTACGCCGCCGAGGGCGTGCTGGTCCCGACGGCCGGCCCGCTGCCGGACGTGCCCCGCGACGTGGTCGTGTCGTCCGGACCCCGCCGGTTGCAGGTGCGGTGGACCGGTGACGCGCCCGGCTACGAGGTGCGGTGGGGCGAGCCCGGCCGGCTCGACCACTCGCGGTTGATCACCGAGCGGGTGACCCAGCTCGACGGGCTCGAGGACGAGCGGATGTACGAGGTCGCGGTGTACGCCGTGGACGCGTTCGGGCAGCGCTCCGCGCCCGCGAGGTCCACCGGGACGCCGCACGCGCGACCCTCGGGCGACTACGCCCTGGAGGACCGGTTCGACCAGCCGGACGCCCCCGACCCGACCCGGTGGCGGTTGGCGTCACGGGGCAACTGCGCGCGGGCCACGCCCGGCCAGGACGACGACGGCCGGCGGTTGGTGCTCAGCAGCAACTGCGCGGCGGCTCCGGCGACGTTGCGGTCGCGCACGCCGTTCGTGCTGCGGGATGCGGACGAGCTCGGCCGGTTCGTGGTGGAGACCGACGCGCCCGGCGGTGACGGCGAGCTGATGCTGGACCTCGTGCCGGGGCCGGTGTCGCTGGTCAGCGGCGACCTCCTGCCGCCGGACGCGGTGCGGCTGCGGGTGGCGACGAGCGCGGGCACGACGTCCGTGCAGGTGGTCGTGCCCGCCGGGACGCCGACCGAGGCGTTGCGCGCGGTGCCCGCGTTGGAGACCGGGCTCAGCCACCGGTGGGAGCTGGTGCTGCGGCGGGACGGCGCGCGGGTGCTGCTCGACGGTGACGTGGTCGCGACCAGCCCGGCGGTGCCCGCGTGGCTCGAGGCGACGGCGCTGGTGTCGGTGGCCGGGCCGACCGGGCAGCGCGCGGCGATCAGCCTGATCGCGTTCGGCGCGGCGGAGGCGACGACGCCCGCGTGGGTGCCGGGGCCCGAGGTCGGTGTCCAGGTCGCGGTCGCGGCGTCCGAGACCGGGCCGCTGCAAGCGCTGCCGGGCGTGACGGGCGGGCAGCTGCGGATGGCGTTGCTGCACACCGACGCGTCGCCGGAGGCGCCGCCGTTCACCCTGTCCGTGGCCGGTGTGGTGGTGCCGCTGCGGCCCGCGGCGGCCGGTGCGCCGTGGCGGGCGGGGGTGGCGTACCCGGTGGTGGCGGACCTGCCGGCGGAGGCGGTGCGGGTCGGCGCGACGGGGAAGCTGACGGTCACGGTGGTGACCGGGCTCCGGGCCCAGGCGACCCACGTCGACCTGGAGCTGACCGGGTCGCCCTCGGGCCCGCCACCGAGCACGCTGAAGGTGCCGTTGATCGACCGCGAGCCGGAGCTGGCCCGCGTGACCGGCGCGGTGCTCGACGCGAGCGGCCAGACCGTGCCGGAGGGCGCGGCGGTGCAGCGCGGGCGGATGGTGTTCGACCTGGCGCTGGAGGGGCGGGCCGGTGCGCGGTTGGCGGGGCTGGCCGGGTTCAGCGTGCGGGTGGACGACGACCGGGTGGCCGTCGTGCCGACCGCGGCCGGCGGGCCGGGGATCACGGGCCGGTACCGGTTCGCGCTGAGCACCGGCGACATGTCGCTGGGACCGCACATGATCGAGGTCCGGCTGTTCGGCACGTCCGGTGAGACCCGTCCCACCTCGGCTTACATCCCGTTCTTCGTCGGCCGGTGAGAGGATGGGGCGCATGTCGCGTCCCCTCATCCTCGACGCCGCCCGCACGCCGTTCGGCCGCTACCGCGGTGGGCTGTCCGGTGTGCGCGTGGACGACCTGGCCGCGCTGCCCATCGTGGAGCTGCTGCGCAGGCACCCCTCGCTCGACCCCGCGTCGATCGACGACGTGCTGCTCGGCAACACCAACGGCGCGGGCGAGGAGAACCGGAACATCGGGCGGATGGCGGCGCTGCTGGCCGGGCTGCCGACGTCGGTGCCGGGGGTGGCGATCAACCGGCTGTGCGCGTCCGGTGGTGAGGCGATCGTGCAGGCGGCGCGGGCGTTGGCGCTCGGTGACGCCTCGCTGCTCGTCGCCGGCGGGGTGGAGGGGATGACGCGGGCGCCGTTCGTCGTGCCGCGACCGGACAAGCCGTTCGCGGACCGGTTGGAGTCGGTGTCGACGGCGCTCGGGTGGCGGCTGGTGAACCCGCGGATGAAGGCCGAGTGGACCGTGCCGCTGGGGCGTGCGGCGGAGGACGTCGCGGTGTCGTTGGGCATCACGCGGGAGCAGATGGACCTGTTCGCGCTGCGGTCGCACCGGCGGGCGTCGGCGGCTTGGGACGCCGGGGTGCACGACGGGTTCGCGTTCCCCGTGCAGCTGCGGGACGGCGCGCCGGTGCGGCGGGACGAGTCCGTGCGGCCGGAGACGTCGGCGGACAAGCTGGGGAAGCTGAAGTCGGCGTTCTCGGAGAGCGGGCCGGTGACGGCGGGCAACTCGTCGCCGTTGAACGACGGCGCGGCGGCGGTGCTGATGGGGTCGGAGGAGGTCGCGACCTCGTTGGGGATCACCCCGTTGGGGGAATTCCTGGGGTCGGCCGTGACGGCGGAGGACCCGCAGCGGTTCACCCTGGCCCCGGTGTCGGCGATCCGGAAGCTGCTGGGGCGGCTGCGGATCGAGTCGGCGGACGTGGACCTGTGGGAGATCAACGAGGCGTTCGCGGCGATGGCCTTGTCGGTGCTGCACCACTTGCCGGAGGTGGAGCGGGAGAAGGTGAACGTGCACGGCGGGGCGATCGCGTACGGCCACCCGCTGGGCGCCTCGTTCCCGCGCGTGATCGTGGACCTGTGCCGGCACTTGCGCGCGCGGGGCGGCGGCTTGGGCGTGGCGGCGGCGTGTGTGGGCGTGGGTCAGGGCATGGCGATCGCCGTTCGGGTGTGAACTCGCCCGTTCGCGCTGGTCGGAGCCCCCTTGGGTCAGATCCGGTAGGCGATGCGCGGGTAGTCGACGACCAGGCCCGTCCGGTCGACGGTGATGTCCTGCTCGAACTCGCCGTGGGTGAAGGAGACGACCGCCCGGTCCTCGCCGATCGACACCGTGCGGTAGCGCTGGCGGACCAGCTGGACCGACAGGTCGGGCAGGGTCACGTAGACCACCGGGATCTCGTGCTCGCCCTCCTCCTGCTGGAGGTTGAGCCGGCGGATCGGGATGGCGTTGAACAGGACCGCGAACTGCACGTCCACGTCCACCGCGCCGTCGAAGTCGGCGCGCTCCGCGCCCTGGCCCGAGTCGACCAGCCAGAGGCCCTCCGGTGAGCGGCTGACCGAGATCTGCCGCTCCTCCGACACCGTGGCGGTCCGCAGCAGCAGCCGCTTCACCGCGCCGGTCTCGCCGACCGACACCTCGAACGACCCGCTGAACTGCTCGGCCGGACCGGCGGTCACCAACCTGCCCGAGGCGCGGAGCTTGCGCTCCGAGAGCAGGAACCGCACCTGCTCCAGCCTGGGCACGTCGTAGCCCTGCCAGGTCACCATCTGCGCGGCGGCGGAGCGGCTGCCTTCCCCGGACGGGGTCGCCTGCTCAGCCGTGTTGAACGAGTTCACTCTCCACCCGGAACGATGTCCTTGGCCTGCGCGGCCACCGATTCGACCTGCTCTTCGAAGTTCATCGTGCTCCTTCGCACTCCTGACGCAGGCTACCCGAATCGACCGCTCGCACCCAGCGGCAAACCGGACCCCCACACGCGGGAACGGCCCCCTGGGAGTCCCAGGGGGCCGTTCCGCGGATCAAGATCAGGCAGTGCGCTTGCGACGCAGGAACAGCAGCGCCCCGGCGCCCGCGCCCAGCAGGCCGATGCCGATCAGCAGCGGCACGAAGATGGACGCACCGGTGTTGGCCAGGTCGTCGTCACTGCCGCCGCCGGCCGGGACCGTGGTGCTGGTGACCGGCGCCTCGGTCGTGGTGGTGGTCGTCGTCGGCGCGGTGGTCGTGGTCGGCGCGGTCGTCGTGGTGACCGGGGCCTCCACCCACTTGGCCTTCGCCGTGTCCTTCACGTCGGCCTTGGCCGGCTTGGCGATGACCAGCGACTGGGTCTTCTTCTGCTTGTCCTGGGCGACGAACAAGCGGCCGTGGTGCAGCGTGGCGGTCGTGTGCACGGTGAACTTGACCTCACCGGGCTCGACGCCCTCGTCCACCTTCACGAAGACCTCGCCGACGCGGGTCTCGGCCTGGGCGCCGAGGTCACCCTCCTGCGAGACGGGCAGCTCGTTGCCGTCCTTGTCGGTGAAGGTGACGCCCTGCGGCACCTCCGCCTCGAGCACCAGACCGCCCTCGGCCGTCGTGGTGACGGTGAACGGGCCGATCAGCGTGCCCGCCTTGCCCTCCAGCTCGGACGGGTCGATCGTCAGGGTCGGCGCGGGCTCCTGGTCCATGCCGACGTTCTTCTCGCCGGTCAGGTACTTGTAGACGGCGAGCACGTCGGCGTCGACGTCCGAGCCCTCGACGGTGGAGTTGTTCTCGCGCAGGTCGGCGCCGTCGCTGTAGTGCCAGATGGCGGCCTGGGTGCCCGCGATGAGCGAGCTCTCCTTGACGCCGTCCAGGCCGAACTTCTCGCCCGCGGCCTCGACGCTGAGCGTCGGGTAGCTGTTGTGCAGGATCCAGTTCACGAACTTGGCGTTCGTCTTGAACTTGGTGTCGTCGTTGGGGTGCTCGTTCCAGGGCACCTCTTCGAGCGGCGTGTTGTCCTCGAGCGGGGTCGGCAGCTCGACGCAGTACGCGGTGGCGGTCTGGTCGTCACCACCCTCGATGATCTTCAGGCCGATCAACTCGGTGTTGATCTCCTTGTCCTTGCCATCGAGGAAGATGCCCATGCCCTGCACGTTCGCCGGGCGGTGAGGCTTCACGACGACCGCGTCGGCGGCGGCGGGCAGCGCCGCAGTCATCAGCGCGAGCGAGGCGCCGAGGACCGCGGCCCCGAGACGCTTCGGACTCAACCGGGATGCCATTTGTCTCCTTGAGGCTCGCGAGGGTAGCCCGTTGGTGTGGTTCAAGGCGGCGGTCCGTGTCGTTCGGGGAGCTACTCGGCAGAGCGCTCCGACACCGAAACGACAGGAATCAGCCGAACACTAGCCGATCTGCCTTCACTCGATCGAGGACGGGTGCCACCGTGAGTAGAACAGCCCCCAGCAGCGGAAACGGCGTCCGTCCCTCCACAGTGGATGATCAAGCATAATCGACGGCCCGTCGACGATCGATCACCGGGCACCTGTTTCGACGGACCGCGAAACGGACACGGATTCCCGCAGTGACGTCATTCCCGCAGCTCAGACGGTCCACAGTGGATTGCACGTAATAGCTGCCGACCCGCTTTCGACGCCACACCGTTGCCAAACGGTGATCTACGCGACCAGGGCGGACGGCGTGACCGGGCGGATGTCGCCGACCCGCAGCGACGTGCCCGGCAGGCACAGGTCGCGCGCCGTCGGCGGCCGGCCGGTCAGCATCCACTTCACCAGCGACGCCAGCTGGTAGGAGATCAGCGGCGGCACGGCGTCGCCCAGGTGCCGGTAGGCGTTGCCGATCACCGACACGTCGAACCGGAACTTGCGCGGGAAGCCCTGGAGCAGCGCCATCTCCCGCACCGTGCACAACCGGTGCTGCTCGGGGTGCGCGTACCGGCCGTTGCCGACGTGCCCGCACTCCCGCTTGATCGTGCGCGCCGGCTCGTCCCACCATAGCCGGCCGTACACGTCCGGGTGGGAACCCCACTTGCCCTCTTCGATGATCTTGCGCTGGGCCGGGTTCAGCAGCTGCTCCGCGGGCGAGCCGACCAGGTCTCCCCACGACCCGCCGTCGGCCGGGATGGCCCGCATCCGGTCCAGCGACCGGTCGCGCCGGAACGACGGCGACACGTGCATCTCGTCCTCCGGGTGCGCCTCGCCCGCCTCCACCGGCGGCAGCTTGCCGATCGCCCGCCGCACCGTCACCGCGCCCGGCCGGACCTCCCAGCCCTGCCACAGGTCCTCCAGCGTGCGCAGCGGCACGCCGGCGTCCACCGCCACCACCATCGCCCGCTCGCGCAGCTGCGGCAGTCCGAAGCGCGACAGCATGTGCGTGCTGGCGTCCACTTCGTACCCGAGTTCCAGCAGCAGCTCGGCCAACCCGTCCAGGTGGTGCCGCTGCTTGCCCTTCACCAGCTCGCGCGCGTTCTCCAGCACCAGCACCCGCGGCCGGAACTCCTCCACGTACGCCGCGACCCGGCCGACCAGCGAGTTGCGCGGGTCGTCGCGCAGGTGGTTGGCGGGCGCGATCCGGGTGAAGCCCGAGCACGGCGGGCACGCCACCAGCACGTCCAGCTCGCCGCGCCGCAGGTTCCACACCTGCCGCAGCACGGCCGGGTCGAGCCGGCCCAGGTCGACCTGCAGCGGGTCGACGCCGATGTTGTCCCGGTAGATCCCGTTGCAGCGCAACGAGCCCAGCCGCGACGACGGCTTGCCGATCTGCGCGTCCGCCGCGCCGACGATGGTGAAGTCGCGGTGCGCCTGGAAGCCGAGGCTCATGCCACCGGCGCCGGAGAACAGGTCGACGACTTTGAAGGTGGGTCCGCGCACCGCGTGATCGTACGGTGGTGGCACCACCCACAGGCGAGTGATCCCGCCGGTACCGATGCCCGCGATCGCGTACGTTGCGCGCCATGGAGCTCCCACCTGCGTGGCAACGGCCGGATCCGTTGCGTGGACTGGAGGACATGCCCTGGTCGGTGCTGGCCCACGGGGCGGGCGTGGACGACCTCCTGCGCCGCGTCGTGCACGGTGAGCGCGTGACGCGTGAGGTCGCCTGCCAAGCCCTCGCCGGCCGGTTGCTCGTGGACGACACGGTGTCCGAGGCGAGCGTGTGGGCCGTGCCCTTCCTGGTGGAGATGGGCGCGAGCTACCGGGTGCCCGCGGACAGCCGCGATCGGGTGATTTTCCTGCTGGCCGCGATGGCGTTGGCGAGCGCCGGGTTCACCGACGACGGCAAGCGCACCCGCCGCCGGTGGAACGCGCTCGGGCGCGAGCTGCCGCGCCGGCCGCCGGACTGGATCACGCAGACGCGGTACGAGGTGGCGAAGGGCGCGCCGAAGGTGTTCGAGGCGCTGGCGGGCGCGGAGGTGGCCTGCTCGATGGCGTTGGCCATCGCGGTGCCCGAGGTCGTGCCGCGGCACGTGGCGGCGGTGGCCGAGGCGCTGGCCTCCGCCGACCGCTCGCCGCGGCTGCTGGCGCTGGCGGCACGGGTCGCGCTGCACCTGGTGAGCGACACGCCGATCACGCCGGGGCTGCTGCGCGCCACCGCGCAGTGCAACCCCGACCTGCTGCGCGCCTACCGGGACAAGGCCTACCCGCCCAACCAGCCGCCGTACGTGACGTTGCAGCTGATGGGCTACCGGTACGCCTTCCTCGCGGCATATGAAGGAACAGCCTACGGAGACTCCGATCCCTCCAATGGCGAGGAAGGCGTGACGATCACGCCGTGACGGCGGTCGGCTCCACGACCGCGGCGGCGGCCTCGTCGTCGGCGACCGGCACCGCGGGCTCCAGCGGGCCCAGCCCGGTGCCCCACTCCTGGTCGGCCAGGGCGAACGCGGCCACGGTCAGCGCCACCACCGGGCGGGCCGGCGGCAGCTGCTCGGCGTAGAAGTCCAGCTCCAGCCGCGCGCCGAGCGGTGACGGGCGCAGGCGCAGCACGCCGTGCGGCGTCTCCTCGGGGTGCGCGAACCGGCACGACCACTCGGTGAACACGATCGAGCGTTCCACGGCCTCCGTCGGGTGAACCGCGCGGACGTTCGCGCCGACCGAGCCGTGCCGGTAGTCGTCGGCGGCGGAGACCAGCAGCTCCTCGAACTCGATGGACGACACGCCGAGGTCGTGCCCGGCCACCAGCGCGACCTGCACCAGCGCCAGCGGCAGCTGCGGCAGGGCGTCCTCGAAGCACACCATCGCGCCGCCGTAGCGGGTGTTGATCTCGGTCGGCAGGAAGCCGTCGGCGGTGGCGATGCCGTCGAGGGTGAACGTGCCGCGGTAGTCGACCGTCTCGCGCAGCCGCTCGCCGACCCGGCGGGCCAGGTTGCGCATCTCCTCGCGGATCCACGCGGGCGGGTCGTAGTAGGACGCGCAGCCCGCGTACAGGAACCGGGCCTGGCCCGCGCGGCGCGGCACGACCATCTCGATCGGCCGCAGCACGGCGGTGCCGTCCGGGAACACGATCCCGTGCACGCTCACCGGGATGCCCTCCAGGAACGGCATCACGCGGACGAACTCGCACTTGGCCGCGAGCACGTCGAAGGCCTCCTGGGCCTCCTGCCGGTCGCGGACGCGGCGGACGAAGTTCGCGCCGCCGTTGATCGCCGGGCCGTCGCCGGACCAGACGACGCCCGCGCCGCGGTCGAGGCGTCCGGTCGCCTCCCACAGGCCGTCGAAGTCGAGGCCGAGCACGACGGCGGGCGCGCGTGGCGCGGACAGCTCGTCCCACAGGCCGTCGATCGTCGTCTTGTTCTCCAGCTCCACCCACTCGGGGCGGCGGGCGTTGAGCACCGGCCGGCCCGCGAACTCCGGGGTGTGCACGTACGGCGTGCTGATCACCAGCGCCTCGCCGCGCGGGTCGAAGTCCTCCAGCACCGCGCGGACCCGGCGGTCGGGCGAGGTGAGCAGCCTGGTGAGCCGGTTCTGCTCGACCGCGACGAAGCCGCCCGCGATGCCGAGCGGCACCCAGCGGGCCACTTCCGAGTCGTGCAGCGGCGCGTGGTCGTCCGTCGACAGCACGAGCGTATGGCGGGCACCGAGCTGGTGGAGCTCGCCGGCGCGACTACTCAGCCGAGTGCCGCCCGCGAGCACGACCAACCGGTCGCCGAACAGGGTGCCGAGGCGCGCTTGAAGCGCGGAAAGGACGTCATCCATCGCCGAGAACTCGCTTTATGAGAAGCAGACGAGACAGCCGGCGAGCGCCGGTGTCACGCACTGTAGAGGCAGGCGATGGGATCGGCCTAGCACGGTCCGGCAACGACCGGATGAAACTTGCCGATGGGATCAGGGGCGGCTGCGCGAGATCATCGAGCGGCGTGGCGAAGTACCTGGTCAACCCGGTTCAGGAAGGCGCGCGGACCCTGGGCCTTGGGGAACGGGAGCAGCAGGCCCAGCAGCGTGTCGTCCAGCGACGGAGGCGCGGCGGCCACGATCGCGGCGGCGGTCTCCAGGAACCGCTGCCGCTTGGCCTCCTGCACGGCGTGCTCGGCGAGAACGCCCTCGATGCTCGTGTGCATGGCTGGATGCGGGTAACTCACTTGGGTTGTATCGGCCCCACCTGTCCCGACCTTTAGGGTGAATTTGCACCGAGTTCAGAGACGTGGACGGTGCGGTGGACGTGCTGTGATGTCGCCATGCGCGTTCTGGTCACCGGGTCCACCGGGTACGTCGGACGGGTGGTGTCGGCGGAGTTGTCCGCCGCGGGCCACACACCTATCCCCTTTTCGGGTGACGTCCGGGTCGGGTCGTTCGACGGGCCGGTCGACGCGGTCGTGCACCTGGCGGGTCTGGGGCGGGTGCGCGAGTCGTTCGGCGATCCCGTGCGGTACTACGACGTGAACGTGGGCGGCACGGTGAACCTGCTGCGCTCGCCGCCGCCGCGGTTCGTGCTGGCGTCCACGGCGGGTGTGTACGGGTCGGCCGGGGTCGCGACGATCGACGAGTCCTGCCCGCGTGCGCCGGCCAGTCCTTATGCGGCCTCCAAAGCCGCCGCCGAGGACGTGCTGTCGTGGTCCGCCGCCGCGGGTCGGGTGCGCGGGGTGGCGCTGCGGCTGTTCAACGTCGCCGGTGAGGGGGACGTCGACGACACGCGCGTGATCACGAGGGCGTGCGGGGTGGCGGCCGGGCGGCTGCCGTCGATGGAGGTGTTCGGCGACGGGTCGGCGGTGCGCGACTTCGTGCACGTGCGCGACGTGGCGCGGGCGTTCGTGACGGCGGTGGAGTGCGCGGAGGAGGGGTACGTGGCGCTCAACGTGGGCGCGACGCCCGCGAGCGTGGCCGACGTGCTGGCCTCGGTGGCCCGGGTGACCGGTCGGGAGGTGCCGGTCGTGCGGCGGCCCGCGAACCCCGACGAGGTGCCCGTGCTGCGCGCGGACACGACCAGGCTGCGCGCGCTGGGCTGGGAACCGACCTGCTCCGACCTCGACACCGTGGTCCGCGACCAGTGGGCGACCGAGAGCCGGTAGCCGGCCGTCAGAGCTTCGCGAGGGTCCCCGCCAAGGGGAACCCTTGTAGTGATCTTACCGGCCGGGTCCGACAAAGTCGGTGGTCTCGCGTCGGCGGGGCAGCGGGACGCGTTCCAGGTCGGCGGCCACCACGATGTCGCCGTCGAAGACCTCGGCGGCCTCGTCGTGGAACAGCCGGGGGTCGGTGTAGCGCTGCGAGAAGTGGGTGAGGACGAGCTTGCGCACGCCGCACTCGGCCGCGACCTTCGCCGCCTGCCGCGCGGTGAGGTGGCCGTACTCCGCGGCCAGCGCCTCGTCCTCGTGCAGGAACGTCGACTCGATCACCAGCATGTCGGCGCCGTCGGCGAGCTCGAACACGCCGTCGCACAGCCGGGTGTCCATGACGAACGCGAACCGCTGGCCCCGGCGCGGCACGCTCACCTCGTCCAGCAGCGGCGGCCGGAGGTCGCGGATGGCGCGACCCCGGATGCCGCGTTCGGCCAGCCGTTCGGGCAGCATCGTGCGGCCGTCCGACTCGACCAGGCGGTAGCCGTAGGCGGGCAGCGTGTGGTCGAGCCGCCGTGCCTCCAGCCGGCCGAACGGCCCCTCGGCGACCACGCCCGGCTCGGTGACCGGCTGCGCCCGCACGTCCGCCACGTCGTGGAACGAACTCGCGTGCCGAAGCCGTTCGAAGTACTCCGCGCCCTCCGCGGGGAAGTGCGCGTGCACGGTGTGCGCCACCCGGTCGAGGGACATCCGCTGGACGACGCCCGGCACGCCGAGGCAGTGGTCGCCGTGGAAGTGGGTGATGAAGAGCCTGGTGACGTCGGTGGCCGCGACGCCCGCGCGCGCCATCTGCCGCTGCGTGCCGTCGCCCGGGTCGAACAGGAAGCCCTCGGCGTCCCAGCGCAGCAAGTAGCCGTTGTGGTTGCGGGTGCGGGTCGGCACCTGGCTCGCGGTGCCGAGCACGACCAGCTCTCGTGGTGACACATGGCAGAGTCTGCGGCATGGAGAGCTTGCAGGCGGTGTCGTCGTGGCCGGTGGACACCGCGGCGACGGCCGTGGTCGACGCGCGCGGCGAGGTGCTCGGCACGCACGGGCCGGTCGACCGCCGGTTCCCGCTGGCGTCGGTGACCAAGCTGCTGACGTCGTACGCGGTGCTGGTGGCGGTGGAGGAGGGCGCGGTCGAGTGGGACCAGCCGGCCGGGCCCGCCGGGTCGACGGTGCGGCACCTGATCGCGCACACGTCCGGGTTGGCGTTCGACTCGGCCGACGTCCAGGCCGCGCCGGGCACCAGGCGGATCTACTCCAACACGGGGTTCCAGGTGCTCGCGGACTTCGTGGCGGAGGCGACCGGGATCCCGTTCGCGCGGTACCTGGCGGAAGCGGTGTTCGAGCCGCTCGGCATGGCGTCGTCCACGCTGGACGGCTCGGCGGGCGCGGGTGGCACGTCCACGGTGTCGGACCTGGTCCGGTTCGCGGCGGAGGTGCAGGCGCCGAAGCTGGTGTCGGCCGAGCAGGTGGCGGAGGCGACGACGGTCGCGTTTCCGGGGCTGCGCGGGGTGCTGCCGGGCTTCGGGTCGCAGAAGGAGAACGACTGGGGTCTCGGGTTCGAGATCCGGGCGGGGAAGTCGCCGCACTGGACGGGCACGGCCAGCTCGCCGCGGACGTTCGGGCACTTCGGGCAGAGCGGCACGTTCCTGTGGGTCGACCCGGACGCCGGCGTGGCGTGCGTGACGTTGACCGACCGGAACTTCGGCGAGTGGGCCGCGGCGGCCTGGCCCGCGTTCACCGACGGGGTGCTGGCGGAGCTGGGTCGGGGCTGACGTCAGCCTGCGCAAGCCAGTGCTTGATTCGCGCAAGTAGTCGACAGATTCTAGGAAAAACTCGCCACTCTCTTGTGAGGCACGCCACAGCGTGCCTAAGGTCGCGTCCCCGGCCTTGAGAGAAACGAGTCCTCGATGTTGCGGATGGCTGTCAGGTTCGTCGCGGTCGCGGTGGTGGTCGCGGGGCTCGGAGTGCCCGGCACGGCCCAAGCCGCGCCCGCGCCCGTCGTCACCCGGGCCGCGCTGGACCCCGCGCTCGTCGCGGGCCGGGGCGCGGACGTCGCGTTCGTCGAGCAGGAAGCGGAGAACGCCACCACGAACGGCACGGTCATCGGACCCGACCGGACGGCGTACACGCTGCCGTCCGAGGCGTCCGGTCGGATGGCGGTCCGGCTCGCGCCCGGCGAGCACGTCGAGTTCACCCTGCCGGCCGCCGCCAACGCGATCACCGTCCGCTACAGCGTCCCGGACGCGCCGACCGGCGGCGGCATCACCGCGCCGCTGGACGTGACCGTGAACGGCAAGCACCGCAAGACGATGACGCTCACCTCGCAGTACGCGTGGCTCTACAACCAGTACCCCTTCAGCAACGACCCGAACGCCGACCTGCTGCACCCGGACTGGTGGATCACCGAGTGCGCGTGCGTGCCGTCCCAGACCACGCCCGCCCCGGTCATCACGAAACCGTTCCGCCCCAGCCACTTCTACGACGAGCAGCGCCTCAAGCTCGGCAGGACCCACCGCGCCGGCGACCGCGTCCGCCTCACCGCACCCGCCGGCACGAACGCCGCGTGGACCGTGATCGACCTGCTGGACTCGGAGCTGGTCGCACCGCCGCACGTCAACCCGGTCGCGGCGAACGTGCTGCTGTTCGGCGCGGACCCGACCGGCCGGCGCGACTCGGCCGACGCCCTCGACCGCGCCATCGCGTTCGCCAGGCGCCACCGGCTCCCCGTGTACCTGCCGCCGGGCACGTTCCAGGTCAACCGGCACATCGTCGTGGACGACGTGACCATTGAGGGCGCGGGCAACTGGCACACCGTGGTCAAAGGCCGTGAGGTCACCCTCCCGACCCCCGCGCCGGACGGCTCCGTGCACACCGGGGTCGGCTTCTACGGCAAGCCCGCGGCCGAAGGCGGCAGCCACGACGTCCACCTGCGCGGTTTCGCCATCGAGGGCGATGTGCGCGAGCGGGTCGACACCGACCAGGTCAACGGGATCGGCGGCGCGCTCAGCGACTCCACGATCCGCGGCCTGCACCTGCGCCACACCAAGGTCGGCCTGTGGTTCGACGGTCCGATGTCGAACGTCTCCGTCACCGACAACATCGTGGTGGACCAGGTCGCGGACGCGCTGAACTTCCACACCGGCGTCACGGACTCGTTGGTGCGCAACAACTTCATCCGCAACACCGGTGACGACGGCCTCGCCATGTGGTCGGAGCACCGGCAGGACGCGCGCAACCGGTTCGAGCGCAACACCGTGCAGTCGCCCGTGCTGGCCAACGGCATCGCGTTGTACGGCGGCACGGACAACGCCGTGACGGGCAACCTGGTCGCCGACCCCGTGCGCGAGGGCAGCGGCATCCAGCTCGGGTCGCGGTTCGGCGCGCAGCCGTTCACCGGGCAGGTCCTGATCACCGACAACACCACCGTCCGGGCGGGCACGTTCGAGCTGAACTGGAAGGTCGGGCTCGGCGCGATCTGGTTCTACGCCTTGGAAGGCGACATCGACGCGGACGTGCGCGTGGTGGGCAACCACTTCCTCGACAACACCTACAACGCGATCATGCTGGTGAGCGAGTGGTCGGTGAAGGACCTGCACTCGATCACCAACGTGCGCTTCGAGGACGTCCACGTCGACGGCACGGGCACGTCGGTGGTGAGCGCGCGGGCGGCCGGGTCGGCGACGTTCGCGAACGTGGACGCCCGCAACGTCGGCGCGGTGCCGGTGAACAACTGCGGTTCGTTCCACTTCCCGGCCACCGGCTCGGAGTTCGCCCTGGCCGACGGCGGCGGCAACGACGGCTGGCTGGCGCCGTGGCTGCTGCCGAACACGATCACGTGCGACGACCGCCCGCGGGTCGTCCCGCCACCGGCGCCGTCGCGGTGGTGACTAGGGCGTGACGACGGCGTGGCCGCGCACCCGGCCACGCCGCACGTCCTCGATCGCGGCGGCGGCCTCGGCCAACGGGTACGTGCGGTCCAGCGCGGGCACGACCTCACCCGCTTCGATCAGCTCGCGGAGCAGCACGAGGTCGTCGAGGCGATCCTTGTGCACGAGCGGCCGTGCCTTGATCCCCAGGAACGGCGCCGCGACCAGCCCGCGGACCCACCGGTCCATGCCCATCAGCCACCGCCCGCCCGTGCCGCCGGCGAGCACGACCGTCCCACCCGGCTTCAGCAGGCGCTTCAAGGTGCGCAGCGACGGGTTGCCGTAGAGGTCGATCACCACGTCGAAGCCGCTCGCCGTCAACGGTCCGGCCGCGTAGTCGAGCACGTGGTCCGCGCCGAGCCCCGTGACCAGGTCCGCTTTCGCCGCGCTGCACACCCCGGTCACCTCGGCGCCGTAGTGCTTGGCGATCTGCACGGCGTACACCCCGACGCAGCCGGAAGCGCCCAGCACCAGCACCTTCTGCCCGGCTGCGACCCGACCCGCGTCCCGGACCGCCTGCAACGCGGTGAACCCCGCGATCGGCACGGCCGCCGCCTGTTCCGCCGTGAGGTTGGCGGGCTTGGCCGTCACCTGGCCCTCGGGCACGGCGGCGTACTCGCAGAACGCGCCGGAGCACCACCCGAACACCTCGTCGCCGATCTTCGTGCGGGACACGCCCCGGCCGACCGCCTCGACCGTGCCGGCCAACTTTAGGCCGGGCACCCGGTTGCGCGGTCGCCGCACCCCGACCACCGGCCGTGCCGCGTAGGGCAGGCCGCGCAGGATGTGCCAGTCGGAGCCGGAGACCGCGGCGGCCCGCACGCGCACCAGCACCTCACCGTCCCCGACCGACGGCTTGTCGATGTCGTTCAGCCGCAGCACTTCTTCGAGGACGCCGTACGCGTCCTGGGTGATCGCTCTCATGAGTCGTCCTCCGGGTACTGGAACACGTCGCCGAGCGGGACCTGGAAGACCCGCGCGATCTGGAAGGCCATCTCCAGCGAGGGCGAGTAGCGGCCCTGCTCGATGGCGATGACGGTCTGGCGCGTGACGTCGAGGCGGCGGGCCAGCTCGGCCTGCGTCATCTCGCCGTGCGCGAAGCGGAGTGCGCGGATCGAGTTGGTGATCCTGGTCGGCTTGCCCACTCAGAACCCCCGGCGGTACGCGACCAGCTTGACCGCGGCGCCGAACACGGCCCACGCGTTGAACACCAGGAAGATCGCGTTGGCGATCCAGAAGTGCGGCGCTTCGGCCAGCGTCAACCCGAAGGGCAGCACCATGCCCACGCCGAGCACGACGCCGGCCACGTGCTCACCGAACCGGTTGATGTCGCGGTCGCGGGCGTCGGCCCGGTGGCTCTCGCTCGGCTTGGCGATCTCCAGCGCGACCCGGCCGACCACGGCCAGCCCCACGGCGATCCCGACGGCCCACAACATGGGCGACACGTAGGGCACCTCGGCCACCGGCCCGTCACCGGCCCGCCCCAGGACGACCACGACGTACCCGAGGTAGGTCAGCGCGCTGACCACCAGGTACACCCAGATCCCCTTCTCCTCGTACGACATGGCACCACGCTCCGATGTAAAAGAAACTTGACACCCTGAAGGTAAGGTTCGCTTGACATGATGTCAAGCATCTTTGACACCGCGGGGCTCACCGCACTTCGGTGAACCCGGCCGGCACGGGAGCGACGAGCTTGTCCAGGTTCTCCGGGGTGGGCGCCAACCACGCCAGGTCCGCCGGCGGCAGGGCGTCGTCCTGCAGGTGCTGCTGCCGCACCGGGAGCCACGACCCGAGGTCGACCCACAGGGCCACGGGCGGGGTGGCCTTCAGCCCGAGGTCGCCCTCCAGGTGGACGGTCGGCTTGCCGTTGACGAGTTCCCCCTCGGCGACCACGCGCAGGCGTCCGTCGGCGAGCGCCTGCTTGATCCGCGCCGGGGTCAGCACGTCGGTGTCCACAACGGCCTGCCCCGGCGAGTGGTACCCAGGAGTGCGCCGCCACGTCCGGTTCACGTGGTCGACCACGGTGGTGGTGCCGTCGCGCTCGATGCTCGTGTCGATGACGGGCTTGCCGTCCACCAGGACCGACGACCGGAAGGCGGTGCCGTCGCCGAGGCTGTGGTTGTCGTGGACGGCGGGCCTGCCCGGCTTGCCGTACTTGCCGGACTCCTCGGTCGAGGTCCTGCGCACGACCCAACCGTCCACGCCGTCGAGCGCGGTCGTCACCTCCCGCGCCACCAGCGCGATGTCCACGCTCGGTACCAGGGCGGTCGACGACGCGTGGCCCTCGTCCGGCGGGGTCGAACCCGGTCTCACGGCCACGATCCCGACCGCGAGCGCGAGCACGACCGGCACCGCGACGAGCCCCGCGCGGCGGAGGGCGATGCGGCGGCCGTAGCGCTTGGCGAGTGACGGCAGCAGTGCGGGCGGCACCTCCTCCTCGCCCGCCCGCAGTGCGAGGCGCAACTCGTGCACGAAGGTGTCGTCGAGCCGGTCGTCAGTGGACATCGTTGGCCTCCTGGAAGGTCTCGGAGCCGTCGAGCGACTGCCGCAGCAGCAAGAGGGCCCGGTGGGTCTGGGACTTCACCGTTCCTTCGGTGATGCCCATCGTCTGCGCGGTCTCGGCGACGGACAGGTCGGCGAAGAACCGCAGCACGACCACCTCGCGTTGCCGCTGCGGCAACGCCGCCACGGCCTGCCGCACCGCCTGCTGGTTCACCACGCTGCGGGCGTGATCACTGGGGTCGGGCGGCGCCACCACGTCGTTCAGCGGCTGCTCGACGACCCGCCGCTTCACCCTCCGCCAACGATCCCTCGCGAGGTTGACCAGAACCTGCCGCGCGTACGCCTCGGGGTGCTCGAGTACCCGGTGCCAGCGCAGCGCGGTTCTCAGCAACGCGGTCTGCACCAGGTCCTCGGCGTACCCGCGGTCGTTGACCAGCAGGAACGCCAGGCGCAGCAGACCGGGCGACTGCGCGCGCACGAACTCCTCGAAGCGGGCGTCGGGCAGCCCACCGGTACTCCGTCTGAAGAACACAACCAGGATGAACGTCTTCCCACCCGACCGGGTTGTCACGCCGGCCGGACTTTCTTCGGCGCACAGGCGTGCCGCGTCACGGCGGAGCGACTCGGTGACCACGCGGCGGTACTCGCGATTGAACCACGACGGACCGTCGGACGAGGTGGCCCGACGCCCCGCGACGTTGTCAGTCGTGCCGGAGGCAGCGACAGTGCCTGTCGCGCCCGAATGCGCTAGTGAGGCGCAGCGGACTCGCGGCTTCGATCACGCGAAAGCGGCCGTGCGACACCGAGAAGCTCAATCCCGCGGACCGTACGGGATCGGCGACGCGCACAGGTTCGACGCAGTGGTCGCGCGTCCACCACCGGAAACATCCGGCACATGGACCCCGTTTCCGAACAACGTTCTTCGACAGTGTGTCGAATCGCAGACCGATCGATCAAAATTCGCAGTGAACCGGAATATGAATTACTTCCACGGGCCGTCGCCAAGGGATCTACCAGCGCAAACAATCCTTACACTCGCGGCCCATGACCGCACCGAGAAGTGGATCTTCACCGGTTAGAACCAGAGCGCCACCCGGATGCGTACACCTTCGGCGACCATGTAACCTTCCGCTCACCCACGGCGGTAACACCAATCCGATAAACACCGGATCGGACGCAAGAGTGGGCGACCGAAGGTATGAACCGTCACTCACAGGGTTGATCAAGGTGCGGTTCTCGCTGCAGAACGGCGACGGGAGATTGCGTTGTCCCAAGCATCGAGCCAACATGCGTGGCTGCCCGGAACGTACCTCGCCCGACTCAGCGGTGACGTGCGGAGCGGGCTGCTTTCACTCGGCAGGCAACGCGTCATACGGACGAACGAGCACCTGACCCGCCAAGGCGATCGCGAGATGGGTGTATTCCTGCTCAAGTCGGCGGTCTCCGGCAGCGCTGTGTGCGCGAAGGTCACGCGAGTGGCGCAGAACGGCTCCGAGGCGCTGATCGGCGTACGCGTAGCCGGCGACGTGATCGGAGAAGGCGCTGCGCTGCGACAGGACCTGATCCGCTCGGCCACCGTGACGGCCTGCACCGACCTTCTGGTGCAGGTCATCGAACGACGGCAGTTCCTCGCGTACCTCGATCGCAACCCCGAGGCGTGGCACGCGTTGTGCGCGCTGATCACCGACCGTCTCGACTGGGCCAACCGCAGGCGCGCGGACTTCGCCGCGTACGACGTCAAGGTGCGGTTGGTGCGGGTCCTGCTGGAGTTGGCCGAGACGCATGGTGTGCCCGGTCCACTCGGGGTGGACCTCGGCGTGGCCGTCTCGCAGGAGGAGCTCGGCAGGCTGATCGGCGCGAAGCCGGACGCGGTCGGCGTGGCACTGAAAGCGCTCAAAGCCAAGGGGTTGGTGACGGCGCGCTACCGGGGCGTCCGCATCCGGGATCTCGAGTCCTTGCGCCGCACCGCGGACGACGATTGATGCCGACTTCTCCGAAACCCGGATTTTCCCGAAGTGTGCGGTGCGACCGCCGCGCAGACTCCTCGCTACACCACCACGACGCGGAGGAAGCCACCGTGGACGACCACTTCACCCGCCGCGTCCTGCTCAGCCTGGACGTGGAGAACTACAGCTCGCGCCGCGACGTCGATCAGGAACGGGTACAGCACGCCTTGGCGAACGTCATGCGGGTCACCGCTGAGCGGGCAGGCCTCGACCGGTCCCGGTGGCTGGTCCAGGGTTCCGGTGACGGAGAGCTCTCGGTGCTGCCCGTCGAGACGCCCGAGAAGCGCGTCGTCGACCACCTGCCCTCGGCGTTGGCCGAGTCGCTGGCCGCGCACAACGTTGATGCGCCGCACGAGCTGAAGCTGCGGCTGCGCGTTGCGGTGCACCAGGGACTTGTGCGCGCGACGCCGTACGGCCACGCCGGAACGGGCGTGGTGATGGTGAGCCGCATCCTCGACAGCGATCCCGGTCGGCTCGCATTGCGCGCGTGCCCCACCACCGACCTGGTGCTCCTGCTGTCACCGCCGCTCTACCTGGACCTGGTGGTGCAAGGTCACACCCGGCTGTCACCGCGAGACTTCCGCGAAGTGCCGGTGGTTGCCAAGAAGTTCAACAGCACTGCCTGGCTGCACGTGCCGGGCGTCGACGTGCGCGCGCTGGCCCTCGACCTGGTCCAGCGGCCCACCGCCGAAGCCGTGTCCGTGTCCACGCCGGAAGCACCGCCGGCGCCAACCGGCCACAGCACAACGGTGCATGGCGGCGTGCACGGCCGCAACGTCGTCATCGGTGTGCAGAACAGGTTCGGGCGATGACCGTGCAGCAGGCGCAGGAAGCCGCCTCGACGCCGACCGACGAGCCGGCGGAGGGTCCAGAACCGCGGTACGACCGGAGAACGCTGAACGAGGTGCAGGTCAACCTCTACAGCCCTCGTTTCGAGCGCGCGGTGCTCGGCGCGCAGACAGTGGGCGGCTGGTCCTCGCGGCCTCTCACCCGGGCCACGGGCCGCGTCGACGATGGCGACATCGCCGCCCTCAGCCGGTTCGTCAGCCCGGAGGGCTTCGGACCGGCGGTCGAACAGCTCGCCGCCGACCGGCTGCTGGTCCTGTGCGGCGCGCCGGGCACCGGTAAGCGCTCGTCCGCGCTGGCTCTGCTGCGCCAGGTCACCGACCAGTCGCTCTACTTGATGTCGCCGCACGTGTCACCGGCCGAGCTGGCGGAGTACGAGTACGAGTCCGGCTGCGGCTACCTCGTGATCGACCGCGTCACCGAGTACGGCGGCGAGCCGGACTTCGAATGGCGGGTCGTGCGCGACCGTGCCCGCGACCGCGACTGCTACCTGGTCATCACCGAACCGCCGGCAATCGTCGTGGACCGCACCTGCCACGTCGCCTGGCACGCGCCGGCGTCCGAGCGCGTGTTGCGGGCGTACTGGGACGGCACGCTGCCGGCTGACGAGGAACCGGTGCTGCACGAGGCGCTGGCGTCGATCGACAGCGTCCGCGACGTGGTCGGGCTGGCCGAGTGGCTCGCTCGCGGGCTGCCTCTCGACCAGGCACTCGAGCACCTCGACGCGCGCATCCGGGTCGAGGTGGAGGAGTGGTTCGAGGAGGCAGACCGGCGTCAGGTACTGGAGGTCACCGCGCTCGCGTTCGCCACCGGCGTGGATGAAAGGACGTTCGAGAGCGCGATGCGGCTGTTGCAGCAAGTGTTGGATCGGGACGTGCCGACCGCCTCGGACGAGGCGGTGGAGCCCGACCGGCTGCCACAGCTACGGCGAGACCTGCTGACCAACGAGCTGGTGGCCACCTCGACGTTGCACACCGACTTGGGCACGCGTGGCGCGTTGCGGTTCGCCAGGGCCGGGCACCACCGACCCGTGTTGGCGCAGCTGTGGCAGCGCATGGACGTCGTGTTCTGGGACGCGGTCGTCGAGTGGCTGGACGAGATCGTCACGGACTCGCGGTACGAGGTGCCGGTCGCTGTCGGCCTGGCGGAACTCGCCACCATCGCTTTGGACGAGGTGGTGCGTGTGCTCGACCGGTGGGCACGCGGCACACGTCGTGCGGCGGGACGACGGGTGGCCGTCTACGTCCTGCACCTGATGGCTTACGACGAGGTGCTGGCACCCGCGGCGCTGAAGATCGCGGCCGGCTGGGTCGAGCGGGGCACGCCACAGCAGCGATGGGTCGCGGCGATGGCGTTCATCGGCGGGCTCGGCGCCCGATACCCCCACGACGCACGCCGCCGCCTTTGGACGGTGTGCACTCAGTCGCACACCGTGCACGGTGACGTCGAGCACGTGTTCGGCGAGCTTTTCGCCACGCTGGTTCGCGACACCGACAACGCGCATCTCGTCCTGCATTACCTGCGAGACAAGGTGACGCGCTTCAACGCTCCGGGCGCGCGACCGGCGAGCCGCGCGGTAGCCATGCGCACCGCGCTCGCCGTGCTCGAGTCGCGGAAGTCGGACGCCAAGCGATCCGCCGTCCTCCTCCACCTGGAAGAACACCCGGAAGGCGGCGACGTGGTAGTTCGCCTGCTGGCGAGCGTGCTGGTCTTCCGGCCGCTGCGGCTGCGGGCGATCAAGGCGTTGCACGCGCTGCTGGAGGACATGGCCGAGAACGACCCCCGTGCCAGGGCGAACGCGCACAGGTTGGGCGTGTTGCTGCACTCCACCCTGCCCGTCTGGGAGCACGAAGCGCTGGACGCGGATTTCCGGGTAGTGGCGGCGCGCCGACAGGACACCGACATCAGGTCCCTCGTGGACGCCGTTCTCGACGCGCTCAAGGGACGCGTCTCCTGACTTGGAGCCACGACACATGGAGAAGAAGTCGTACCCGGTGATCACCGAGCGCGTGCTCGAACCGCTGCCGCCGAAGCGGCTGTTCAGCCGGAGCCGCGGCCGCCTGCGAGCGGAGGTGCCACTCGTGCTGGCCGGGCAGCAGTTGGTGTACCGCACGCGCAACCAACTCGTGCTGGACACGAACGACCTGCCCCTCGACTCGCCGACCGTGGTGGACGCCTCGCACGTGTCTGTCGTAGACGTCACCGCGGACATCGAGGTAGTCGCCGAGCTGGTCATCCCTTCCCGTGACGCGGCGAACTTCACACTCCGCGTGGCGTTCTTGTGCACCGCGGTGGACCCGGTCGCGGTCGTCGGCGCCGGCGGCAGCGACGCGGCCTCCCTGCTGACCGGCTACCTCAAGGGCCACCAGCGAATCTTCCAGCTCGGCCTGGACTACGACCTCGCGGACATCAACGACGTGCGCCGCAAACTTGATGCGCAAGTTCGGGCCTACCACACGATCGAACCGCCGGAGTTCGCCGGGCTGGCCGTGACGCTCGCCAGCGTCGAAGTCATGACGCCCGAGCAGGTTGCCGAGTTGAAGACGAGGTTGCGGGAGGCCGAGGGAACGCACGTCGTGAGGACCACACAACTCAGCCACGACCACCGACTGCACGACTTGGAGCAGTTCCACAGGCAGTCCGTCGAGTTCCAGGACACTGAGCACGCGAGCTCGCTCGACGCGCTGCGGCGTGCGCACGCCCGGCGGGAACTCGACCACACCACCCAGGTAGTGGGGGCGGACCCGATCGCCGCGCTGTACCTCGCCCACGCTGCCGGCGAAGTGAGCACGAGGGAGGTCGCCGACGAGCTGCGCCGATTGCACGAACGCGAGGTCGAGCAGGACCGCGAGGACCTGCGGCTGGCGATCCAGGACGAGCGTGCACGGGACCGGCTCCGATGGGACGCGGAACGGGCCGACGTGCAGCACCGGCAGGAAACCGAGCTGGAGCAGTCCCGCGCGAAGCGGGAGGCCGACCGCGCCGACGCGCTGCGCCTGGCTGAGTGGGAACGCGAGGACCGGCACTTGGCGCGGTCCGAGGAGATGCAGCAGCTGGTCGCGCAGCTGAACGTGATCAAGGCGCTCGCCGCGCAGGGACATCTCGACACCGCCAACCTCGGACCGGGCCTGACCAAGATGATCAACAACGTGCTCAGCAGCCGCGCGAGGGAAGTCGAGACGACTGCTCCCTCCGGTGACGACCTTGCGATCACGGCGCCGGCGGAGCAACCGGAACTGACCGACGACCAGGACCTCGCCGTCGACGACGACCGCAGCACGAAGGTGGAGGAATGACGACGCTCGACGAACGCCCGTCCGTCGACGAGCAGCCGCCGATTCGGAGGAGGGCCGGCGCACCACCGGTCAGCACACCGCCGGTCGAACGTCCCGTCCGGGTGTCGCTGCCGAACGACGTCGCGATCGGTGCCCTCCGCCCGGTGATGCCGCAGCGCGGCGTGCCCCGATTGCTGCGGCGCGTCATCGGGGTCAACGAGGACGTGCTCGACTGGGTGCCGGAGGAACGACCCCGCTACACGCGCCTCGGCCTGATCGTGCTGAACACGGGCCTGCTGGCGGCGGTATCGATGCACATGGCGCTCGCGAGCGTGCTGGGCGGGCACTGGTGGCTGGTGTTCGCCGACCTCATCTGGGCCGTGATCATCATTACTGCCGACAGCTGGCTGATCTCCAGCACCCACGGCGCGGCGCGGACGTCGCTGCTCGGCACCTACCTGCCCCGACTGCTGCTGTCCGTGCTGTTGGGAGCTGTCATCGCCGAACCGCTGGTGCTGGCGGTGTTCCACCAGTCGATCGACAACGAGATCAGCGAGACGCGCAAGGCGGACATCGACGCCTACGGGAGCACGGTGAAGCGGTGCAACCCTCCGACCGGTGAAATTCCGACCGACCCGTCCTGCGCGGGGTTTCTCGTGGTGATAAGCGAGCGCCCGCAAAGCGCGGTGGACGAGTTGGCGCGAGCCACGGCACACCGCGACGGGCTGGCCGCCCGCGTCGGCGACGTGGACGCCCAGTTGGCCGAGTTGGAGCGCCTGGCCCGTGACGAGTGCGCGGGACGCGGCGGTCCAGGTCTGACGGCCGTGCCCGGTGAAGGACCGGAGTGCACCCGCAACCGGGACAAAGCGGACCAATTCCGCCGTGACAGCCAGGTCGAGCAGTTGCACGCAGACCTCGTGGTGGCCGATCGGCAGGTCTCGGAGCTGACGGAGAAGGTCTCGAACGCCTCGAGCCAGACGGAGCGCGAGATCAACACCGCCATCAACGCGAAGATCGACGAAAAACGGAAGAACCTGGCCGAACGCGGTCTGCTCGACAAGTTCGAGGCACTGGGCAGCCTATCGTCCACGCACTTCTCGGTGTTGATGGCGCACGTGTTGTTGGCTTTGCTCCTCATTGCGCTCGACTGCCTGCCGGTGCTCAGCAAGATGATGAGCGCGAACACTGAGTACGATTCCCGGGTGCGCCGTCAACTCGACGTCTCCGGCCGGCTGCACGATCTGCAACTGAAGGCCAGCGAGAAGCGCGACTCGGTCGACTTCGAGCTTCAGGAACTCCGCTTCCGGCAGAAGCTGAGGACGGGCATCGAGGAGATCGGCGGCGAGGACCGGACCGCCAAGGCACGTCGCCGGATGGAGGTGGACGCTCAGATCGACCATCTGGCGGCAACCCTGGAAAAGGCCCGGAACCCAGTGCCCCGGTAACGGGTGGGCCGATCCGGTGTCTCTGCACCGGATCGGCCCACCCCACTGATCATCGTTGAGCACGACACCACTTAGTGCTTCCACCGAGTGCAATTCCACTACACCACCCAATGTCCGTTCGATTTATGGAACTGCTCTCGGATCGGATCTACAAGGCCAATCGTGGTGTCTCCGTCCCACTACCGAAGGAGTGGCACATGGTTCGCGTTCGACCTCACTTCCGCAGTGGCATCAGGGTCAAGGGTCACCACCGGTCCGCTCCCACCCGCACCGGCGGCGGTGCGGACAACAGCGTGGTGGGCCTGCTCTTGGCCGCCGTCCTCGTGGTCGCGGGTGGCGGACTCGGCGCCGCCGCGAGCTCCGACGCCTCGACCGCGACGACCTTCACCCACACCCGCCTGGACCGCTCCGAGGGCGGCTCGTGCGCTGAGTCGTCCTACGGACAGGTCCACGACTACCTCGCCACCCACCCCTGCGCCAGGCTCACCCGTGCCCTCTACGACGCCTCCGACGGCACGGGCACAGCGCGTGTCGCCGTGGCATGGGTGACGATGCCCGACACCGTCCGAGCCGCAGAGTTCAAGGTTCTCGTCGACCGCCACGGAACAGGCAACATCACCGAGCTCACCAAGGACGGGATCCGCTTCTCCGGGTACCACTACGACTCCCTCGCCGACGGCACCACTGTCGTCATAGCCCAAGCCGAGCAAGCTCCCGGCAGCACGCTGTCGACCAATCGCCTCAAAGCCGCGGCGACCGAGGCCATCACACTCACTCCCTGAGTCGGATTCGGCGCGGTGACCCACACCGCCTCATCGTGGTCGCGACCTCGGCGCACCGGGCTCAACCACCAGGTCCAGGTAAATGAGTTGGCAGCCGGCGCCGAAGGACAGGTAGCTGGTCTCCACCACGCCACGGCGATCGAGTTGCTCGGCATCAACCGGACCTTCGATGCGCTGTGCGCGCAGGCGAGTCTCTGCGTGATCGTGCGCACAACGTGCGCCACAGCCCTGGTCAGGGTGACGACCGGGGATGCGCAGAGGCGGCGAGAGCGTGCGGTCGGATGCGCTCGACCGGATGAACGTCCTCTTCGCTACGCCGTCGCCGAGAAGTGAACTTCCGTCGCGAAGCGGTCAGGGCCCCTGTGGAAGATTCTCCCACAGGGGCCCTGACCTAGACTTACTCTGGTGCGCTCGGCAGGATTCGAACCTACAACCTTCTGATCCGTAGGAACCGGTCAACGCGCTGACCAGGCGTTCCTCCTCATCTGCCCTTCGGTGCAGATGGTGCACAAGTAGCCCTCGATGGCATCCCGTTGCGGTCACAACTGCGGTCGGCCTCGGGCTACTACATCTCCCCAGCCACCCGCCCTAAGCCAGTAGTGAGCCAGCTCCGGAACTGCACACACATCTCCCGTTGGCCGCTGGCGCGGAGCGTAGGCGGGCGTCGATCGCCGGGCCCACCGGTCCGCGGTGACCCACCGCGCGATCGTCACGAGTCGTGGTCGCTGGTAGTCCATGGCTCACCCCCGCCGTCGGCGGTGCGCTGCCTGGTACAGCGCGGGCCGCGCCGCTCGGCCGCCGGGCGTGAGGGAAGCGGGAGCCCGGCGTGCCGGGATGGATGCCGCTCCGGTGCCAGCAGGACAGGCACCGTGCGCGCCGCCGACGGCGGCGCGCCTTGATCCCATAGAGCCAAGTTCGGCAAAATTTCGCTTACGACGAAGTAGATCGCCTATAGTAATCCAGTACAATGGAATGATTTTGCCCTAGACATCATTCAGGATCTCGTTCAGGTAGCTTGAGCATCGCTAAATGACGAGTGAGTGCTCCGCTGAGTTTACGCCGCTGACCGCGACTCAAAACACCGTTCGGACCTTTAACTAACATGTGTGCGAAATTAATGGGAAGCTCGTCATTAGGATCGAATACGACCCCGCAGGATTCCGAGCGCGCTTGACCGGCCGTTATTGATACAAGACCGTACTCCGGCTCAGGAAGAATCTCGTCTGGCCTTACACCATGCTCCTTCAGCAACGACTCCGCATACGAAGATAACCCGTCCTGGCCTGCCTCAATGGACATGAAGGCGCTAGAAACTCTATAGCCTCCCGTACCTTCATCGCGAACCCAATGCGTCGGATGTAAATGCCGATACAAGGTTTCTTCATCTGCCACCGATGAGTCATCCCACGTTAAGTCCGCACTATCTGCCACCGCGCCCCCTGGCCGACTGAGCGTGAACTTGCAAGGCATGCCGTAGCAGCGCGCCCTGATAGTTCGGAATGAACCACGTATCTTCTACCTCAACGATGACCTTACCCTGCAGATCCGTAGCATAGGCGAAGATTTCACCACCGACCTCAATGCCGATCTCGATGGATTGATCGGCAAAGTGCCATTCGGCCTGCACTCCACCGGAGGACAACGGAACGAGATTTGGAGCAGGGATCTCTTGAGCGCGTAGGTCAATCAGAACTCGTAGAAGCTTTGCAACAGTGTCGAGCGCGATCGGATAAGAACCAGGACCATTCCAGTTTGGCCCGAGTCGAACCAGATTATACGTTTCTTTGATTATCGACCTAAACCAGGAGCGCCCTTCGTCGGTCGAAATAGTGACTGACCGCTCGGGCCTAGTATTGGTCGCCAAAGGAATGGCTTTTGCAGGAAGGGCTTTTCTTTCCTGCCAAGCTGGCGGAATGTACGCAATCCTGTTTGCGGACTCTACCGAAACCGTCATGATCTTTTCCCCCATTTAAGATGCATGTCTTCGGATGTCGCCGACAAGAAGAGTTGCTCAACGCGGTCATGAATTCTGTCGAAACCGCCTACATACGACTCATCATCACGGATGTCGGTTGTTGAGATGAGAGAAAGCCTAGATCCTTCCACCCCGTCAGGATCGACCTTCATTGTCGTCTGCTGACCTACAGCGATGTCGTCGTCAACGACCCACTGTGCAGCCACAAGCGAACTCTCCGAAAATTTCGTATGACCTCTTTCGTGCGACCATTCAGTTATCAAACCATGAAGCAGATCTGCAGGCGGTAGATCGATCTGATTGATATAATCAATCTGAACTCGCCGAATTGAGCGCACCAAATCGCTATCGACTATTCTAGATTCAAGCCAATCGTTTCCTACGTTGAGAAGGCCCTGAAGCTCTGCTAAAAGCGCACGATATTCCGGATAAGGGTTACCGCCAGGCGTGTACCGCCATGAGCAGATTAGTCGGTCAAACTGAAAGCGAATCAAACGATCGTTTTTTTCATTACTGATCCACCAACAATAAGGAGGCGCTTCATTATCCGGAATGATTTTGATGCCAGGGACATTGATTTCATTCCAAGGTGGCATCGCCGATCGCTCTGCAACCTTCGGATACTCTGGACGCAGCCGACCTAGCAGGTCTCCGACGTCCGCCGCCAGAACGCCCTCTACTGGGTCGAACAGCACAGTCAGAGACACCTCCCTCACGGGGGGTTGCGTGAACCGTACGGTCGTCATGACGTCAGCCTCCGAGGTTGGCGTGTCTGCAGGATATAGAGCCAACGACCGAAGTGACACAGCGAAATGGTGGATCGTTCGATGGTGGTGCGTGTTCACCGGTTCGGTCGTGGAGTTGTACGGAGAGTTGCGATTGACTGATCAAATCACTCTTTCGGCCTAGTTTGCCGAGTTAAGTGGGACGAATTTTCACGTTTTGACTACCGTGAGTAACGATTCGTACTGTGACGTAACGTCTGACCATCACTCAAACCTACGTTCAAGTAGTTTCAGGTGTTCAAATCTTGAGACTTGGAGGCGTCCGGTTCGCTCACGGTGGACTGCGGCGACCCTTCAGGGGCACACACGTTCGACTACTTCTCGACGTACCGAAGCAGCTCGGACGTGGAGCTGACGATCATCGATGCGCCTGCACGCACCAGTTCTTCCAGCTTTCCTGGTTTCTGGGCAAGCCCAATGATCGTCGAACCTGCACGTAGCGCCGCGTGAACATCTGCCGTGGAATCTCCGATCAGGACACAGCTTGCTGCTTGGACACCAAGCACGTCGCATGCCCTGGTGATGATGTACGGAGAAGGGTTGAGCAACGTTGGATCTGCTCCCTCTCGCCCCGCGACAGCGTCAACGTAGCGAGTCAAGTCCTGCATGCCTAGATATAGGTCGATCGCGGCTACAGAGTTGTTACTTGCGACCCCCATCTTGCGGCCAGTTCCGTGCCAACCGCGCACGAGCCGATGAGCGTCAGGCGTCGGCGTGGCGGTGACTACAGCCCCAACCTCGAGCGCTCGCAGGGAAGCCTTGACCGCTGGGTGTTCGGCAACGGCATTGAGGCGGTCGAGCTGCTGGAGGAAATCGCAGCTGAGGTGAAGGAGCGTGCGGCGCGGTATCGGGGCATTCGGCGGCTGTGGGCTCGGGAGACCGGTGAGCCGTTGACCGTGCTCGTGGTGGAACGAGTTGGCGGACGTGATCGCCTACCAACCGGACAGGCAGCTTCGGGATCGCGCGGTGCGGGCAGTGCAGACGATCACCTCGCAGGGTCGTGCGCCCGGTTACGTGCTCGTCGGCCTGGTCCAGGATCCGCGCTAGAAGGTCGTGTCCTTCCGACACCTTTTCACCACGCGCGTTGCCCTGCGCCTGGACGAGCCGCAGCAGGTAAACATGGTGCTTGGTGACGGCGTCTGGCAGCTCGGAGCGGCTGCGCACGAGATCGCCGAGAACACGCCCGGCGTCGCGTGGGTCAAGCAGGACGGCCAGCGGGAGCCGGACCGGGCTCGGGCCTTCCACGTGACAGACGCGGCCCTGGCGGTGCTGCGGGAGTACTTCCGGCCTGCCGAGGTGAGGCCGTTCCCGACCACGCCCGACGGTGCTGGGGGGTGGCGGCATGACGGGCGGTACGCGGGCTGAACGGATGCGTCAGCCGATGGCGCTGGACGTGGCCAAGGCTGCGGCTGAGCAGCACGGGGTGTCCGTGCGGCCGTTCACGCTGGAAGTCGAGGACCGAGCGACGTACGAAGTGCGCTACGTCGCCGTGCCCTGTGGGTCGACGGTGGGGAGCGCCTGCAAGCCGTGTGCCAAGAAGGCCAAGGCGCTGCGGATGGCTCAGTGTCGTGAGGGCTGGCACATGGCCGAGGAACCCGACTTCACTCCGACCCCACCGACTGAGGACCAGAAGGCGCTGTTGACGTTCCGGGCCGATCTGGTCAAGGCGTTCTGGGAGGCGGTCGAGGCTGGCGAGGCGGGTGACGCTGACGAGTTGCGCGAGGAGATCCACTCTGTCGACAGGGAACTTCGGCAACTCGGCGTCCGGGGTCGCTTCCCCTCACCCGACGCACCTGCCAAGCGACCCGTCAAGCGGTCGACCAGGCGGCGTCAGGACGCACCGAACCTGCCTCGACGGCGCGTCGAGAAGCGAACGGTGGGCCGGGAGTACGCAGGGGGTTCCGGCCCTCGATGTTCGTCACGCTCACCCTCGACACCTACGGGCGGGTGCGTGACGACGGCACACCGGTCGACCCGGACTCGTACAACTACCGGCGGGCGGCTCGAGACGCGGTGGAAGCGCAAGAGCGTCTACGGGAAGACTTGGGAGGAGTGCAACAACAAGAAGATCGAGCTTCAGGACGCCAACCGGCGCGATGTCCCGGTCGCCACTACGAAGCTCACGGTCGAGGACTACTTCGCCTACTGGCTGCACGAGGTCGCGGAGCCGTCCGTCAGACGAACCACGTTCAGCTCGTATGAAGGGCTCACCCGGCTCTACATCGTCCCCGGTCTGGGCAAGGAGGCTGAAGGAGTTGACCGCCCAGCACATTCGGACGTAGCTCAACACGGTCGGCAAGACCTGTCAGTGCTGCGCCCAAGGCAAAGACGCCAAATGGGCCGAGAAGCCGGGTCGCAAGCCGCGATGCTGTGCCAAGCAACCGAAGGAGTGCTGCCAGTCGTTCCCGGCTCCCGCGAGCATCCGCTACCTGCTGCGGCTGTTGCGGGCAGCGCTTCAGGACGCGGTGGAAGAGGACGTCCTGGCGCGGAACGTCGCCACGCTCGTGAAGCTGCCCAGCTCGGGCAAGCGGAAGCATCGCGCCTGGAGCGTGAAGGAGGCTCAGCAGTTCCTCACCACGGCGAAGGAGCATCGCCTCTACGCGCTGTGGGCAGTCGGGCTGGCGCTTGGCCTGCGACGTGGTGATGCGCTGGGTCTGCGGTGGGAGGACGTCGACCTGGTGGGCGGCAAGCCCACCATCACCAAGGCGCTGCACCGGGTAGACGGCAAGCTGACCTTGGATGACGTGAAGACCGAAGCGTCAGCGGCCACGATCCCGTTGCCCGCTCCCCTGGTCACGGTCCTCAGGCGGCACAGGGCAGTGCAGGCCGGTGACAAGCTGGCGGCCAAGCGCTGGGTGGACACGGGCCTGGTCTTCACCACGCCGCACGGCACGCCGATCGAGCCGCGCAACATCAACCGGACGTTCGAGGCGCTGTGCGTGAGGGCAGGCGTCCGCGTGATCCGGGTGCACGACATGCGCCACACGGCGGCGACGATCCTCTTCGCCATGAAGGGTCGACGCGGCGACGGTTCAGCGGATCTTGCGACACAGCTCGATCAGTGTGACGACTGGCACGTACATCGAGGTGATCGAGAGCGCGCAGCAGGATGCGGTCAACCGGATGGGCTTGCTCTTCGATGAGGCCGCCGAGAAGTGAACTGCGGTCACAAATGCGGTCAGAGGCCCTGTGGAACGTTCTCCACAGGGCCTCTGAGCTGGTGCGCTCGGCAGGATTCGAACCTGCAACCTTCTGATCCGTAGTCAGATGCTCTATCCGTTGAGCTACGAGCGCATCGTTCTTCAGTTGTCACCCAGCCGAAGCCGGGTGTTGCGGAGGCTCCGGGATTTGAACCCGGGATGGGCGATAAACCCAAACCGCATTAGCAGTGCGGCGCCATAGACCAGACTAGGCGAAGCCTCCCGGAGCCCTCGGCTACGACGCATAGATTACACATGCCCCCGCCGCTCTAGCAAAACGCCCCCCTCTTTACCGCATCCGTGCTGGTCAGAGGGGGTAGAGGGGGGCGTTGAGGCGGCCTCAGGGGGTGGTGACGTGAGGTAGGTCTCGGGCCAGGGCGAGGAATGGGTCCAGGGCGGCCGGGTTGCGCAGGGCGTCCAGGCTGACGGCGCGCTCGGGCGGTGTGCCGGCCAGGATCTTCTTCACCGGGACCTCGCACTTCTTGCCGTTGAGGGTCCTCGGGATCTCGTCGACGGCCACGAACCTGTTCGGCACGTGCCGCGGCGAGAGGTTGGTCCGCAGTTCCGACCTCAGCCGCGGTTCGAGGTCGGGCAGGGTGACGTCCGGGTCCAGGACCAGGAAGCACAGGAGTTCGCCGTCGGTCTGGCCGGCGCCCGACGTGTCGATCACGAGGGAGTCCGCGACGCCCGGCAGGCCCTCTACGACCCGGTAGAACTCGCTGGTGCCCATGCGGACGCCGCCGCGGTTCAGGGTGGAGTCGCTGCGGCCGTAGATGACGGCGGAGCCGCGCCTCGTGATCCTGATCCAGTCGCCGTGCCGCCAGACGCCCTCGAAGGTCCCGAAGTACGCCTCGCGCAGCTTCGAGCCGTCCTCGTCGCCCCAGAAGTACACCGGCATCGACGGCATCGGCTGGGTGATCACCAGTTCGCCGACCTCCTCGACGACGGGTTCGCCGGACTCCGAGTAGGACTCCACGGCGGCGCCGAGCGCACGGCACGAGAGTTCGCCCAGCCAGACCGGCAGGTCGGGGGCGGCGGCGACGAAGGCGGTGCACAGGTCGGTGCCGCCGGAGACCGACGCGATCTGGACGTCCGGACCGACGGCGGACGCGATCCAGCGGAAGCCCTCCGGGGTCAGGGGCGCGCCCGTGGAACCGACGACGCGCAGGCCCGTCAGGTCGTAGCGCTCGGCCGGGTGGACGCCCTCCTTCAGGCACGACTGGATGTACGGCGCGGACGTGCCGAAGTACGTCACGCGGTGCTGCTCGGCCAGGTGCCACAGGACGTCGAGGTCGGGGTGGGCGGGACTGCCGTCGAACAGCACGATCGTCGACCCCACCAGCAGGCCGGAGACGAGGAAGTTCCACATCATCCAGCCGGTGGTGGTGAACCAGAAGAACCGGTCGCCCGGGCCGAGGTCGCTGTGCAGCGCCAGCATCTTCAGGTGCTCGACCACGATCCCGCCGTGCCCCTGGACGATGCCCTTCGGCAGGCCTGTCGTGCCGGACGAGTAGAGCACCCACAGCGGGTGGTCGAACGGCACCGGTTCGAACGCCATCGGCGCGTCGGCGTGGTCGGACAGCAGGGAGTCCCAGGTCACGGCGCCGGGCAACGGGGTGCCGCCCACGTAGTCGATCATCACGGTGGCGCGCAGCGACGGGATCTCCGACCGCAGCCTCTCCACCGTCGGCCGCACGTCGAACGCCCGCCCGTTGTACCGGTACCCGTCGACCGTCACCAGCACGGTCGGCGAGATCTGGGCGAACCGGTCGGCGATCGCCCGCGCGCCGAAGTCCGGCGAGCACGACGACCAGGTCGCGCCGAGCGACGCCGCCGCCAGGAACGCGATCAGCGCCTCCGGCGAGTTCGGCACGAGCGCCACCACGCGGTCACCGGGCCGCACGCCCAGCGACACGAAGCCGGCCCGCACGGCGGCCACGCGGCGGCGCAGCTCGCCGTACGTGAGTTGCGACGACAGCCCGTCCTCGCGGTGGAACACGACCGCCAGGTCGCCGTCCGGGCCCCTGAGGGCGTGCTCCGCGTAGTTGAGCGTGGCGCCGGGGAACCAGGACGCCCCGGGCATCACGGGGGCCTCCAGCACGCGCGTGGGCGGGCTGTGGAACACCACCTCGAAGAACTCGGCGATCGCGCCCCAGAACCCCTCCAGGTCGGAGGTGGACCACTCCCACAGCGACTCGTAGTCGGGGAGGTCGAGGCCCTTCGTCGAGGCGAGCCAGGAGCGGAACGCGGCCATCCTGGTGTCCTGGACCCGGTCGGGGTCGGGACGCCACAGGACTTCCGCCTCGCCGGCGGCGGCGCCGGCACGCATCTCGGTCATACCTGAAGTTCCTAGCCGATCGGACGGCCCGGAACCACAGGGGGCGTCCACACACCGGATCAGTTCCGGCCGGCGCTCGCCACCAGTCCCTCGACCGCGGAGATCAGCCTCGGCGCGTCCGTCGGCGCGACGACCAGCCACCCGTCGTCCCGCCGCACGAGGTACCGGCCCTCGGCGGTGTCCAGCCACGACACGGCCGCGCCGGTCGGGTGCAGGTAGCCGGCCCGGTTGCGGGCGATCACGCCGACCTGGCCGCCGCCGCTGCGCGTGGTCACGGCGCGCATGAGGGTGTTGGCCTCCGGCTCGCGCAGGCCGACGGCGCGCAGCGCGTCGAGGAACCCCTCGCTGCCGTCGTCCTGCCCCGCCTTGCCCGCGGCCAGGTAGTCGTCCCAGCGGACGTTCACCGACCGGCCGCTGCCGGGCGGCGCGGGCGGCAGGGTGTTGACCGTGGTGGCGGCCAGCGCGGTCGGCCGGAACCCGGCCACCTGCACCTGGTTGCCGAGCCTGCCCGCGAACGCGCCGTGCCACGCGGCGGTGGCCAGGCCGCGCGCCTGGGCGCCGCGCACGGTGAAGAACACCTCCAGGCCGATCTCGAACTCGGCCAGGCCGCGCAGCAGCCCGTACAGCTCCTCGTCCGGCCGCCGCACGGTGCCGAGGCCGCGTGCCGCCAGGTCGCGGGACGCGGTCTCGATCAACGCGTCCCGCTCCCGCTGGGTGTGCCCGAAGTGCCTGGTGCCGAGCGGGACCGGGTGGGCGTCGCGGTGGACCGCCTGCCAGAGCAGGAAGAACTCCACTTCGCTGAGCCGGAAGACGCGCTCGGTCACAGGCCGATCACCGGGGGTGCGGCCTTGCGGTCGACGCCGAAGACGTTGTCGTCGTCCTCCAGGTAACCGGGACGGTTCCGGTCCTTCTCGCCACCGCCGGCGACGGGCGGCGGCGCGGCCATCGGCGCGGCGCCGATCATGCCGGACTGCGGCGTCACCGACTTGGGCGCCTGGAACTGGCTGGTCACGCTGCCGGGGTTGGCGGAGCCGCGGTCGGGGCCGAGCGCGCCCGTGGCGGCGCCGGGACCGGCCAGGGGACCGCCGCCACCGCCGCCGGACGCGCCGACGGGCGTCGGCATGGCGCCACGGCCGCCGAAGCCGCCGCGGCCACCGGCGAAGCCGCCTCGACCGAACTGGGGCGACGTGCCGCCGGGACGCTGGTTCGGCGTGCTGCCGCCGGGGTTGTTCACCACGGCGCTGCCGCCACCGCCGCTGCCGCCACCGCTGCCGTCGGTGCCGGGCGGGTTGGGCGTGACGACGACGGGCGGCGGAGGGGGCGGCGCGACCGGGTTGGTCGGCGGGCTGAACGACGGCACGGTGCGGTCGACCTCGTAGGAGTTCTGCTGGAACATCGCCATGACCTCGGCGGCCTGGCGGTGCGTCGCGTCCGCGGTGACGACCGAGTCGATCGCGGGCCCGGCGATGGTGTCGATGCCGGTGAACGCGCCGGGCGAGCGGACGAGCGGGGTCGAGCCCGCGGCCAGGCCGTCCTGCGACGTGAGGGACGGCGTCCGGTAGCCCGCGTCCTCCACCAGCCGGGTGCCGGCCAACGGCGAGCGCGGCGTGGCGAGCGGGGTCGGGGTGGCGACCGGGGTCGACGGCGCGTCACCGACCGGCGTGACGACCGGCGGCGCGGGTGCGGGCGGCGGCATCATCTCGCGCGCCGTCTGCACGTGGTCGATCTCGGTGGCGATGCACTTGGCCACGTTGTCGGCGTGCTCGCTGGTGTTCAGCGCCCACTTCTCCACCGACTCCAGCGCCTCGCGGGCGCGTTCGGCCGACTCGCCCGTCCACGCCTGGCTGGACTGGCCGATCGCCTTGGCCAGCAGCGTCTGCACCTCGCCGAGCGACTTGCTCACCGTCGCCCAGTCGGTCTGGGCGCTGCTCGCGGCCTTGAGGTCGACGCCGGTGTTGATCATCTCCCACAGCTGCTGGTGGGTGTAGGTCATCCAGTCGACCTTCTGGCCCAGGTCGGTGGGCTTGTCGTGGCCCTGGCCGCCGCCGTGGCCGCCACCGTGACCCTGACCGTGGTTGCCGCCGTGACCCTGACCGCCGTGTTGGCCGCCGCCGTGACCCTGGCCACCGTGGTTGCCGCCGTGCATGTTGTCGCCCATCAGCCCTTGGCCTCCCCCGCGGATCCGAAGGCGTCCGCAGCTTCGTCGTCGGCCCGTTCCAGGTTCCGCGCCGCTTCGCGGATGGTCTCCTCGACCTCGAAGAGCACCTGCATGAAGTCGCCGATCACGTTGACCGCGGACTCCTCGTTGCCGACGGCCACCTCGCGCAGCCGCCTGCTGATCGCGTCGCTCACCCAGTTGTTGCCGAACTTCAACTCGACGTCGAGGTTGTTGACCGCGCGCCCGTGCACGGTGTCGACCAGGTCGCGGGCCTGCGAGACCAGCTTGAGCAGGTCGTCGACGCCCTGCTTGTCCAGGTCGAGCTGAACGGATTCCTTGTCCACCGCGCCCAACGCGGTGGTGGCCTTGTCCAGGTCGGTCTGCGCGGCCTTCGCGAAGCTCTCCGCCACCACGGGTTTGGCCACGTCGGTGTCGGGGGAGGCCGCGGCGGGCAGGGTGACGGTGGCGTCGGTGGCCGGTGGCGCGGTGGTGGCCGGCGGCGCGGCGACCGGTGGCGCGACGGGCTCGGCAACCGGTGGAGCCGGCGTGGAAACCGGTGGCGCGGCAACCGATGGCACCGCGGCCACCGGCGCGTCCGCCACCGACGTGTCCGCCGCGACCGCGGGCTGGGCCGCCGCGGACGGCGTGAAGCCGGGCGGGATCCGCACCGTCTGCGAACCCGCGAGTGGGACCATGTTCCCGTCGCTCATCACTACCCCCTGCACTGCGATTCGCCGCAGGCCTACCGCGCGTTAGCCGACGACGACCGAAATCAGGCGTTCCGGACGCCTCCCTTAGATGTACCGGGAACCCGGTTCGGTTCCAAGCCGCCGACCAGAGGCTTAGCGAAGATGTGAGTCGAACCAGTTCAACGCCCGCTGCCACGCCTCCGCGCTGGCCTCCGGCGTGGTGTCGAACCGGTGGCTGGTGTGGGAGAACCGGACCACGTCGGTCGCCACGGGCGCCGCCGCCGCCGCGTCGCGCAACTTCTCCACGTCGCTGAACGGGATCTCGGCGTCGTCGTCGCCGTACAGGCCGAGCCACGGGCAGGTGAGCTCCTCCGCGACCTCCACCAGCGACGGCAGCCCCTCGGCCAGCGGTTCCAGGATCCCGCCGCCACCGACGGTCACCGCGGCGCCGACGGTTCGGCTTCCCGCAACCACCATCGCGACCGATCCGCCCAGGTCGAAGCCCATGACGCCCATCCGGTCCTGGCTGACGCCCTGCTGGGCCAACCAGACGAACGCGACGTCGGTGTCGGCCAGCACGGCGTCGCCGGACAACCCGCTCACCATCGCCGGCGCCTCGTCGCCGGACACCTCGTCGTAGAGGTGCGGCGCGACCGCCAACCACCCCTCGGCGGCCAGGCTGCTCACCAACCCGCGGACGGTGTCGGTCACGCCGCGCGCCTCGTGCAGCACGACCAGGCCGCCGCGGACGGCGTTCTCCGGCTCGGCGACGGTCAACCGCAGCTCGCGGCCGTCGGTGAGGGAGAGCGTCTCGGTGCGGGTAGCAGTCATGTCCCAACCCTTCCACGTGGGGGTGAACGGCAGTCAACGTGAGCATCCGTACGGCAGGTATGCCCCATCCGGCTCTTTCACCGGATAACGTCCAGCTCAGAACCCTGAAGGGAGTCCTTGGATGACCGTGCGAACCCGCGCCGACCTCGTCGCGCTGCCCGGATACGTGCCCGGTAAGACGATCCCCGGCGCGATCAAGCTGGCCAGCAACGAGGTGTCGGCCGGACCGCTGCCCAGCGTGGTGCGGGCGATCGCGGACGCGGCCACCGCCGTGAACCGCTACCCCGACACCGCCGCCACCGAGCTCGTGGCACGCCTGGCGGACAAGCTCGGCGTGCCCGCCGACCAGGTGGCCGTCGGCTGCGGCTCGGTGACGTTGTGCCAGCAGCTGGTGCAGGCGACGTGCACCGAGGCCGACGAGGCGCTGTTCCCGTGGCGCTCGTTCGAGGCGTACCCGATCATCACCGCGGTCGTCGGCGCGCGGCAGAACCGGGTGGCGCTGACGTCCGGTCACGGGCTCGACCTGGACGCGATGGCCGACGCGATCACGCCGGCCACCCGCCTGGTGTTCGTGTGCAACCCGAACAACCCGACCGGGACGGCGTTGCGCGCGGCGGAGATCGAGCGGTTCGTCGAACGGGTGCCGTCGGACGTGCTCGTGGTCATCGACGAGGCGTACAAGGAGTTCGTGGACGACCCGGACGTGCCCGACGGCGTGGAGCTGGCCAAGGCGCAGTGGGCCGCGGGCCGGGACAACGTGGCCGTGCTGCGCACGTTCTCCAAGGCGTACGGGCTGGCCGGGCTGCGCGTCGGGTACGCGGTCGCGTCGCCCGCGGTGGCCGAGACGCTGCGCAAGGTCTACGTGCCGTTCAGCGTGAACGCCCTGGCGCAGGTCGCCGCGCTGGCGTCGCTGGACGCCGAGGCCGAGCTGATGGCGCGGTGCCGGGCGATCGTGGCCGAGCGGGCCAGGGTGCGCGGCGAGCTGCTGGCCGCCGGGTTCGAGGTGCCGGAGTCGCAGGCGAACTTCGTGTGGCTGCCGCTCGGCGAGCGGACCGCGGCGTTCAACGAGCACTGCCTGGCGCACAAGGTGGTCGTGCGGGCGTTCGTCGGCGACGGCGCGCGCGTCACGATCGGCGAGCCCGAGGAGAACGACGCGTTCCTGGCCGCCGCGAAGTCGTTCGGCGGGTGAGCGTTCAGCGGGTCAGGATCTGAGCGATGGCCACGACTCCCACCACCACGATCACCGCGCGCAACGCGGCCGGTGGGAGTCGGCGGCCGACCTTCGCGCCGAGCTGGCCGCCGACGACCGAGCCGACCGCCAGCAGCAGCACGGCGAGCCACGCCACGTCGGCGATGAAGATGAACAGCACGCCCGCGACCAGGTTCACGAACGCGGTCAGCACGTTCTTCAGGGCGTTCATCCGCTGGATGTGCTCGCTCATCAGCACACCCATCAGGCCCATCACCAGCACGCCCTGCGCCGCGCCGAAGTAGCCGCCGTAGATGCCCGCGAAGAACACGCCGATCCACAGGCCGACGCCGCCGTGCTCGTGCCGCTCCCGCTCGGCGAGCTTGCGGTTGAGCCACGGCTGGGCGACCACCAGCACCAGCGCGATGGCGATGAGCACCGGGACGATCGCCGAGAACGCGTCCTCCGGCAGCACGACCAGCAGGATCGCGCCGACCACGGCGCCCAGCACCGAGGCGGGCAGCAGCCGCTTCACCCGGGCCGCCTGCCCGCTCAGCTCGCGCCGGTAGCCCCACGCGCCGCTGAGGGAGCCGGGCACCAGCCCGAGGCTGTTGGACACGTTGGCCACCACCGGCGGGTAGCCGACGGCCATCAGCACCGGGAACGTCACCAGGGTGCCGGAACCCACCACCGTGTTGATCCCACCGGCGAACACACCGGCCAGGACGACGACGATCGCCTCCAGCGTCGTCACGGCCACTCTCCCCTGGTTCTCGCGGTTGGTCAGCGACGCTAACACCGCGTCCGGCGGGGCGCGGTGTGGTGATCGCGACACCGCGCCCCGCCGGTCAGGGGTTTCACCCGTCGGTCATCAGGTCGTGCGACGCCCGACCGCGCGCGCACCGATGCCGAAGGCCAGCAGGAGCACGCCGACCAGCCCCAGTCCGAGCAGGCTCGCGCCGGTCCTGGCGAGGGCGTCCTGGGTCGAACCGCCGGCACCGCCGCCGACGGCCGGCGGCGTGGGGTTCGCCTCACCCGGCTGCACGGGGGTCGGGTCCGCGACGTACGGGCCCGGCTCCACGTGGATGTCCTGCGGGTACGGGTTCCCTCGGACGACGCGCAGGAACGGGTACTGGGTGTTCGTGCGGACCTTCCACGGGCCGACCACCACCGGCGTGTAGTGACCAACGGGCAGGTCGGTGAACGTGAACGTGCCGGACGCGTCGGCCGTCGCCGCGCCCGCGTACCGCTCGGTGCCGCGGTCGAACAGCACGACCTTCACGTTCGGCACCGGCTGGTAGGGCCAGTCACCGGTCAGCACCCGGCCGGTCGTGGTCCACACCGCGCCCGGCACCACGGCTTCGTCGGCGTCGCGCGGTGCGCCGACGACGATGGTGCCGTCGGCGGCACGCGGGCCGATGTCGCAGTTCACGGTGACCCGACCGTGGTCGGCCGCCCGCTCCGGCATCGCCGCCGTCACGTCAGCGGTCCACGTCTCGCCGTCCGCGATCGCCACACCGGCGCCGTCGTAGGCGAGCGGACCCCACCCCTCGGTGGAGTTGTGGATCTCGTAGCCCTCGCCGGAGCCGCTGCAGAACGCGAAGACCGTGAGGGCGCCTCCGGTCTTGTTGGTGATCTCGAACTTGATCTTCGGCGAGTCGGTCGGCAGGTAGGAGTCCTGGTCGAACGACAGCTCCGCCGTCAGGTCGTCCGAGATCGGCCGGACCAGCCCGGTCTCGTACGTCGCGTCGCCGTCCGCCGTGACCGTGAGGACCTGGTAGGAGTCCTCGGCCTCGATCCAGCCGTCCGCGTGCCGCGTGGAGACCGAGTAGCGGCCGATCCCGACGTCCTCGAGCCGGAACCGGCCGTCGGCGTCCGTGCGGCCGGTGTGCCACGCGTTGCCCGAGAGGCCGCCGCTGACGGTGACCTCCACGTCCGACAACGCCTTCTCGCCGGCGTCGCGCACGCCGTCGCCGTCGGTGTCCGCGAAGACCCCGACGGTGGCGTCACCGGTCGGGTGCGTCACCGAGGCGCTGAGGTCGATCGGCACGGAGGTGCTGCTCCAGGTGACGATCTTCCCCTTGAGCGTGACGGTGTTCTCGAGCCGCCAGGACATCGCGTGACCGACCAGCGTGACCTCGTACGACTCGCCGGGCCACAGGAACAGCCTCGGCGGCGGCCCGCCCGGTCGGTAGCTCTGGTCGAGCAGGCCCCACTGGCTCAGGTCGTAGTTGAGGCTGGTCCCGTAGTCGTTCTCGAACCGCACCTCGGTCCGGTGACCGGCACCCGCGTTGGTGACCTTGACCTTGGCGGTCACCGGCTCGTCGACGGTGTAGTGCGCCTTGTCGAAGGAGGCGGTGACCTCCAGCTTCTCGTGCGACGCCGGTTCGGCCACGGTCGGACCGGCCGTGGCGACGAACGCCACGCGCGCGGTGCCGTCCGCGACGACGTCCGCGGTGAACCAGCCGTTGCCGGTGGCCTTGTCCCGGTAGTCGCCGAGCAAGAGCACCTTCGTCGGGCCCTCCGGGAGCCTGTCGAACGTGAACGAGCCGTCGTCGTGCGACACGGCCTCGGCGATCTTCAGGCCGGTGCGCCGGCTCAGCGCGACCAGCAGGGCGCCGTCGAGCGGCCGCGCGCCGTCGCCGGAGTCGAGCGCCAGCGTGCCCTCGACCGCGCCGAACGCGCCGACCTCGGCGGAGTCCGACGAGCCGATGTAACCGGAGGTGGCCCGGCCGCTGTCGCCGAAGTTGCAGGCGACGGAGATCGTGCCGGAGAGGACGGCCGCCTCCGGCACGGTCTCGGTGACGGTCACGACCTTGGTCTCACCGGCGGCCAGCGAGATGCCGGTCCCCTCCGGTCTCAGCGCGGCCCACGCGGCCGACCGGCCGTCCAGGCTGCCGTCGGACCAGGACTCGTCGCACACGGCGACGACGCCGGTCAACGGGTTCGTGCCGGAGTTGGTGAGGGTGACCCGGATGCCGACCTGGTCGGTGGCCCGGTAGGTGTCGCGGTCGAACTCCAGACGCGGGCGCAGCACCGTGGACACCGGTGGCGCCAACGGGAACTCCAGGTTCGCGGCGACGCCCGCCTGGACGGTGAACCAGGCGCGGCCCGCCGCGATGACGCCGCCCGGGTCGGGCCAGCTCTGGAGGTAGGCGCGGTACGTGCCGGTGGGGATGTCGTCGCCGAAGGTGAACCGGCCGGTGGCGTCCGTGCGGCCGTCCAGCCACGTGGCGGGCGCGCCGCCGGTGGCGTAGACCGGCAGGTCCGCCAACCCCTCGCCCTCGTCGAACCGGCCGTTGCCGTTGGCGTCGCGGTAGACCAGACCCGCGGCGGAACCGCGGCCCTGCGGCACGGTGGCGGTGGCCTCGGCGCGGTTGTCGGCGGGTGTCGGGTCGGTCGTCGGGCCGTTGTCCTGCAGGCCCGTGCGGGCCTCGACGGCGTAGGTCACCGATGAGGCGCGCGCGTCGTTCTGCCTGCCGACGAGCCGGTAGGTCTTGCTCGCGCCCGGTTCGAGCGTCGGGCCGGGTACGCGGCGCAGGTCCGCGGCGCCCGCCTTGAGGGTGAGCGAGCCGTACTCCCGCCAGCGGACGTCCACGGCGGGCGCGTTGCCGACGTTGCGGACGCTCACCGTGAAGCCGATGTCGGAGTCGGGCGCGTACTCGGCCTGGTCGAAGGCGATCGACACCCGGAGGTCCGGCCGGGTGGCGGGCGGCACGGCAAGGGGCCCGACCCGCGACTCGACCGGCGCCCTGGTGTCGGTGTCGGTGTCGGCTTCGGCGGGTTGCTCGGCCGGCGGCTCGGTCGTCTCGGTGGTCGGCTCGGCCGAGGTTTCCGTTGGCGTGACCACCGGGGTCTCGGTCGGTTCGGTGGGCGCGGTCGTCTCCGGCGGCGCGGTGGTCTCCGGCGGCGGTGCCGCCTCCGTCGTGGTGGTCGTGGGCTCGGTTTCCTGAGCCCACGCCAGCGGACCGCTCAGCGCGACGACGAGCACGAGCACGCCCGCGGTCGCCGCGCGAAGGATTCGTCTCGCGCCGTTCGGGCGCGCGACAGCACTACTGGACAAGGAGTCCCCCCAAAGCTAGGTCCTCACCCACCGCGGAAAACCGGCGTCCCCCGAGCCGCCGCCGGGCAGGGCCTGTGTATTCAGGTCAAGCTACTGCGTCGGACGAACAGCGCACGGCGTTTCACCCCGAAAGCACCGCGGCCGTGACGAACCGGGCCACCCCCTCGCCCGCCGCGATGTGCCAGTGCAGGTGCCGATTGTGCTGCTCGTCGCCGAGCGTGGTGAGCACCTGGCACCCGCCGTGCCGGGCGACGACCTGGGCCGCGGCCCGCTGGAGCACGGCGAGCACCTCGGCGCCCAAGGCGGGCGTGAGGTCGAGCAGGGAATCCACGTGCGCCTTGGGCACCACGATCACGTGCTCGCGGCCGAACCCCGGCCGGGGCGGGCGGAACGCCAGGACCGTCGCGGTCTCGACCACCACCTCGACCTCGACCCGACCGGGGATGACCTCGTCGCAGTACCAGTCCTGGCGCACCCGTCCGAACGTAGCGGTCGGACCGGAGGGCTAGACCGGGCGCCGTCCCAACGCCCGCGCGCCGATGCCGAACGCCAGCAGCACCAAGCCGATCAGGCCGAGTCCGAGCACGCTCGCGCCGGTGGTCGCCAGGGCGTCGTCCCCGATCGGACCGCCGCCGGCCGGTGTGTCACCCGGTGGGGTGGCGTCCGGGTCGACGACCACCGGTCCCGGCTCGACCGCGATCAGCTCGGGCTCCGTGGCGCCGCGGACCGCCGCGAACAGCGGGCCCTCGTGGAACCTGACCACCCGCCACGGGCCCAGGACCAGCGGCGTGTAGTGGCCGACGGCCAAGTCGGGGAACGTGAGCATGCCGTGGGCGTCCGCCGTGGCGCGGGCGACCGTCTCGTTCGTGTCCGGGTCGAGCAGGAGCACGGTCACGTTCGGCACGCCGACCGACTGCCTGCCGCAGCACTCGACGACCCGGCCGGTCGTGGTCCACACCGCGCCCGGCACCTTGGCCTTGGCCCGGGCGATCGGCGCCAGCTCGCGGAACCGGCCGTCGGCGTCACGCGTGCCGAACGCGCACGTCGCGGTGATCAGCCCGTGGTCGGGCGACCCGACGGGCATGGTCTCCTCCACGGTGGTCGACCACGACCTGCGCGCGGCGAGCGGCAGGCCCTCGCCCACCTCGTTCAGCGGACCCCACTCCTCGCCGTTCTCGATCTGGTACGGCGTGCCGAGGCCGCCGCACACCGCGTGCACGGTGACGTCCGCCAGGCTGTTGTTGGTGATCGTGACGTTCAGCCTGGGCCGTTCGTCCGGCTGGTACGCGGGTTTGTCCCAGGCGATCACGGCGGTCAGCGTTTTCGCGGGCCGGACCAGGCCGATCTCGAACGTCAGGTCGCCGTTCGCGGCGAGGGTGAACCGGTCGTAGAAGTCGATCGGCAGCGCCCAGCTGGAGGAGTGCGAGGCGCGGACCCGGTAGTTGCCCGCCGGGACGTCCTGGAGCCGGTAGCGGCCGGCGGCGTCCGTGATGCCCCGGTGGAACTCCGTGGGAAGGCCGCCCTCGACGGTCACGTCCAGGTGCGGCAGCACTTCGCCGGCGTCGAACACGCCGTTGGCGTTGGCGTCGCCGTAGACCAGGATCGTGGCGTCGCCGACGCCGTGGCTCACCGCGGCGGACAGGTCGAGCGGCACGGACGCGCCGTGCGTGCCCACCGTGATCCGGCCCTTGAGCGAGACCAGGTCGCCGATCCACGGCCGGGGCTCGCCGACCAGGGTGACCTCGTACGACTCGCCCGGCCACAGGTACAGGCCCTCGGTCGGGATCTGGAACGGGTACAGCGGGCCCCACTGGTCCCAGTTGTAGCTCATCGTGGACGGCACCCACTCCGGCACGAACCGGACCGGGCTGCGCGGCCCGACGCCCGCGTTGGTGACCTTGACCCGAGCCGTCACGGTCCCGGCGATGTCGTACTCCGTCTTGTCGAACGACGCGGTGACCTCCAGCTTGTCGACCTCGACCGGCTCGGTGACCTCCGGGCCGGACGCGACCTCGAACTCCACCCGCGTGGTCGTGTCGGCGACGACGTCGACGGTGAACCAGCCGTCGCCGGTGGCCGCGTCCCGGTACTCGCCGAGCACCAGGACCTTCGTGCGGCCCGCCGGCAGCTTGGCGAACGAGAACTCGCCGCCGTCGTGCGACCGGGTCTCGGCGACCGGCAGGCCGCTGCGCTGGTCGAGCGCGACGAGCCGCGCGTCGTCCAGGGGCGCGCCGTCGGCGTGCCGCACCGTGCCCTCGACCGCGCCGAACCAGCCGACCTCGGCGAAGTCCGACGAGCCGATGTAGCCCGCGGTGCTGCGACCGCTGTTGCCGAAGTGGCAGGCGACGCCGATCCGGCCGACGGCCGCCGCGTCCTCGGGCACGGTCTCGGTGATGGTCAGCACCTTCGTCTCGCCGGCGGCGAGCGTGACACCGGGGCCGTCCGGGCTCAGCGCGGCCCACGCGGGGCCGTTGCCGGGCAGCCGGCCTTCGTCCGGCTCCTCGTCGCACACCGCGACGACCCCGGTCAACGCGGTCGCGCCGGTGTTGGTGAGGGTCACGGCGATGCCGACCGGGTCGGTGGGCCGGTAGGACTCGCGGTCGAACTCCAGTTTGGGCCGGAGCACTTCCAGGACCGGCGAGGCCATCGGCAGCGCGAGTTCGGTGGTGACGCCCTGCTCGACGGTGAACTCGGCGTGGCCCGGCGCGATGACGAACGGGTTGCCGTGCTCGATCAGGTAGGCGCGGTAGCGGCCGGTGGGCACGTCGGGTCCGAAGGTGAACCGGCCGGTGGCGTCCGTGCGGCCGTTCAGCCAGGTCGCGGGCAGGCCGCCGTCGGCGTAGACCGGCGAGTCCGGCACGCCCTCGCCCTCGTCGAACGCGCCGTCGCCGTCGGCGTCGCGGTACAGCACGCCGCGGGCGGCGCCCCAGGTCAGCGGCACGCGGGTGCTGTCCCTGCCGGTGTTGTCCTCCGGCGTCGGGTCCATGTCCGGGAGCGACTGCCTGCCCGTGTACGCGGTCAGGCTGTACTCGACGCGGTCGTAGAGCGGGATCGACTGCCGCCCGGCGAGCCGGTAGGTCTTCGTCTCGCCGGGCGCGATGGTCGGGCCGGGGAAGTGGCGCAGTTCCCCCGCGCCGGTCGTGAGCCGCAGATCGCCCCAGTGGGTGAACCGGACGTCGACCGCGGGCGCGGCGCCGGCGTTGCGGACCGTGACGGTGAAGCCGATGTCGGAGTCCGGCGGGTACTCGTCGCGGTCGAACGCCAGGGAGACCTTCAGGTCGGCCCGCGGCACGGGCGCCGCTTCGACGCGGGGCTCGGCCGGCGGCACCGGGTCGGGTTCGGCCGGCGGGGTGGTGGGCTCGGGCTGGGCCGGCGGCGACGTGGTCTCCACCGGCGGCTCGGCCGTGGTCGGCGTCGTGGTCTCGACGGGCGTTTCCGTCGGAGGCTCCGGCGCGGACGGTGTCGTCGTCGCGGCGGGTGTGGTGGTCGTGGTTTCCTGCGCTGACGCCGGCGCCGACGCGATCGGGCCGCCGAGCGTCACGGCGAGCGCCACCGCGCCCGCCGTGACCGCCCGCGTGATGCGTCCCGCGCTGTTCGCGCGCGCGACGGTGCTCCTGGACATCGGGTGTCCCCCGTAAGTAGGTCCTTGCCCACCGCGGGTTGCCGACGTCCCCCGAGCCGCCGCCGGGCAGGGCCCTTACACGATCGTGCCGGAAGCTACCGCTTCACCGGCGTGCCGTCCCCGGCTTTCGCGGAACTTCCGCAAGGTGTACCCGTCCGACAGGCCCGTGCCGCCGACGAGCACGCCCAGGTCGCCGTCGACCACGTAGCTGCCGTGCGGCGAACGGGCGATCGTGGTCGGCTCGTCGTCGCCCCACGGCGCGACGCGGTGGGCGGTGCGGGCGGCGCCCCAGTTGTCGCCCGACCGCAGCACGGTGACGGCCGCTTCGCCCGGTGCGCCGAGGGAGTTGGTCACCACGGCGAGGGAGCCGTCCGGGCGCAGGTCCATGCCGTCGCCGCCGACGAGCGGCCGGTCGAGGGCGACCTCCGAGACCCGACCCGATCGGGTGATCTTGAACAACGCGCCCGTGTCGTAGCGGACGGCGAGCGCGAAACCCCCGGGGTGCCAGACGATCCCGTTCAGGCCGATGGTGTCGCTGCGGAACCGCGGGTCCCGGGCCAGCACGGTGGCGCGGCCGGCGCGGTCGACCCGGTACAGCGCGTCGGAGGCCGGGTCGGTGACGTAGGCGTTGCCCGCGTGGTCGACGGCGACGTCGTTGGCGCTGTGCCTGCCGGGGCCGATGGCCAGGTCGACCACGTGCACCGGCCGTCCGGTGGCGAGGTCGAACACGCCCAGCCCGGAGGACCGGTAGGTGGTCTCCGGCGTGGACCGGGCGCCGGCGCCCATGTCGCCGTACGCCACGTAGACGCGGTCGCGCACCACGTGCACGCCGAACGCCGACACCATGCGGGGGTCGCTGATCAGGGTCGTCGTGGTGCCGTCGCGGACGACCTCGACGGTCCCGCGGCGGATCGAGCCGAGCAGGAACGCGTGCCGCAGCGGGTCCCAGGCGATGCCCTCGGGGTGCAGTGCGGCGGATCGGCCGGTGATCACGTCCGGCGCGGCCGTGGCGGCGGCCGGGGTGGCGGTGAGGATCACCAGCACGAGAACCATCAGGAAACGCATGACGCTCCGTCCACTTGTGTAAGTACGTACACGAAAGTAGATCAGAGCACTGATGCTCGTCAACGCGCTTTACGATCGGGACATGGGCATGCCGATCGAGGAGCGCCTTGGCGGCGACATCAAGCGGGTCGAGCACGAGCTGATGCTGGTGAAGCAGCAGGCCGTGCGGCCGGCCGGGCTGACCGTGGCCCAGTACGCGACGTTGCTGGTGCTCCACGACCACCCCGGCGTGTCAGCCGCCGAACTGGCCCGCCGCTGCCGCGTGACACCGCAGACGATGACCACGATCCTGCGCAACCTGGAGGCGGCCGAGCTGATCGCCCGCGTGCCGCACGAGGTGCACCGCAACGTGCTGGAGACGCGGCTGACCGAGGCGGGGCGCGCGGCGTTCGAGATGGCCGACGAGCGGGCCTCCGCCGTCGAGCGGAAGCTGGCCGACGAGTTCAGCGCGGCCGAGCGGGACACCCTCCGCGCCCTGCTGGCACGGTGCTCGAAGGCACTGAACGGTCAACCCTGACGAGCCGCCCGCGACGCCGGAGGCGGCGCGATCCAATTCAGCCGAGGTTGTCGGTGTCGAAGGTGTTGCAGCGCGCCGGGTCGCCGGTCTCGTAGCCGGTCGTGTACCACTTCTGCCGCTGCGCCGACGTGCCGTGGGTGAACTTGGTCGTGTCGACCTGGCCGCCGCCCAGCTCGCCCTGGATGAAGTCGTCGCCGATGCGGGCCGCCGCGTCGAGCGCCGCGTTCACGTCGTCCTGCGTGACGCCGCTGATCAGCGGTTGGCCCGACGCCGTCGGCACGGTCTCCGCGTGGTTGGCCCAGGCGCCCGCGTAGCAGTCGGCCTGCAACTCCAGCCGCACCGAGCCGGACGTCGGCCCGGACCCCGAGCCCACCCGGTCCGAGGTGCCCAGCAGGTTCTGGACGTGGTGGCCGTACTCGTGCGCCAGGATGTACGCCTCCACGAACGGGCCGCCCGTGGCGCCGAACTTCTGCTGCATCTCCTGGAAGAACCCCAGGTCGATGTACACCTGCGCGTCCGCCGGGCAGTAGAACGGCCCCACCGCGGACGACGCGCTGCCGCACCGGGTCGACACGCCGCCGGAGAAGAAGTTCGTCTGCGCGGCCTGGTACGTGCGTCCCGACCGGGCGAACTGGTCTGACCAGTAGGCCTGGATCGAGTTGATGAACGCCACCGCGCGGCAGTCGGACTCGCGGTTGGCGTCCGCGCCGGTCCGGCACTTCTCCTTGATGGCCTCGGAACCCACCTGCTGGTCCCGGCCCACGTCGCCGAACCCCGAGCCGGACGGCAGCTGCGCGCCGCCGCCGATCTGGGACAGCACGAAGTACAGGATCAGGCCGACGATCCCCAGCCCGCCGCCGCCGACGGCGACCCGCCCGCCGACACCGCGTTGGTCGGAGACCTGTGACGTGTCCAGCTCGGCGTTCTCGTTGAACTGCACCGCGCGTCCTCCCAGCCAAGCACCGAACCCGGACAAGACGAGGCCCCGGGTGCGGGGCCCGACGTCGGGGCACCGCACCCGGGGTTTTCCCATGTGGAAGTGACGAAACCTGCGTGACGGGGTCGGCGTGGACCACGGTCGGCGCCGACGGTGGAGACGGCACCCTGATGACTTACCGGGTCAACATCGTCAAGCGCGGCGATGGCGCCAGGGGCGCCGTGCGCTCGAAACCCCGTCGGAGCCGCTCACGTTCGCGATCGGGCCGGTCTCATGACCGCTCCGCCCGCGGGGTTGCGGCTCGAACGCGGCTCGTCACCGCGAGGACTTACCTGCACCGCACCACCTACCCCTTCCGGGCGTGCCGCCGGCGGGTCAGCTCGGGTTCCGCCGGTGGCAGGTCCTGCTTCGAGGATGCGCCTGTTCGGCCCGATGCACAACCCGAAGAGAGGCCCCTGAACTGGTGAAATGAGATTCATCCGGCTCAGTAGGACAGTGGTTGCGCGCTGTGAGCGGGCACAAGGGGCCCGCTCACAGCGCGTGTCGTCACGGCGTGGTGGTGATGCGCCCGAGCGCCGGCGGGACGGTGTTCGGGTTGGCGGTCAGGTAGGCCGTGAAGCCGTCCAGGTCGATGCCGCCACCGGTGATCTCCGTGCCCGCGGTGAACGCGCTGAAGCCGTCACCGCCGCCCTGCAGGAAGCTGTTGATCGTGACCCGGTAGCTCGCGGCCGGGTCCAGCGGCGTTCCGTTGAGGACGATGTTCGACACCTTCGAGCCGATCGGCGCGGACGCCGACCACGAGTAGGTCAGGCCGGCCGACGGCTGCAGGATGATCTGCCGCTGCGCGCCGTTCACGATCTGCCACTGCTGCTCCAGCGCCGCCTTGAGCTGCGCGCCGGTCAACGTGACCGTCTGCAGGATGTTGCCGAACGGCTGCACGGTGAACGCCTCGCCGTAGGTCACCACGCCGTCGCCCTCACCGGCCGGCGAGGAGGCGTGGGAGAGGTCGGCGCGCACGCCGCCGGGGTTCATCAGCGCGAGCACCGCGCCGTTGTCCGCGGTGGCGGCCAGCTGCGAGTCGGCGATCAGGTTGCCCAGCGGCGACTCGCCCGCCGGGTTCTGCGCGCGCGGGATGTCCCGGGCGATGGTGCCGACCGGCCGGTTCGCGATCGGGCCGGACTTCGACTTGGCCAGGTCGATGATCGCCTGCACCTCGGGGTCCGGGGTGACGTTCCGGGTCACCACGTGGTTGCGGGCGACGGTGGCCGAGCGGACGACCTCGCGGGTCCGCTTGTCGATCTTGAGGTCGACCACGGACAGCTCGCGGCCGAACGCCAGGCCCTCGATGAACGGGCGCGGGTTGCCCGCCGGGTCGGTGACCGTGCAGTTGTAGTGCTGGTGGCTGTGGCCGGAGAACACCGCGTCGATCTTCGGGCTGACCTGCTCGGCGATCTTGCGGCCGGGGCCGCCGGCGACCGTGCGGCACTCGTCCGGACCGCCGCCCGAGGTGTTGTCGCCCTGGTGGATCAGCAGCACGATCGACTTCACGCCGAGCCAGTTCAGCAGGTCGGCGTACCGGTTGGCGGCGGCGACCTCGTCGCCGAACTCCAGCTCCTTGATGCCGTTCGGGTCGACCAGGATCGGCACGTCCTTCAGCGGCATGCCGATGAACCCGATCGGGACGCCGTCGCGGAACTCCACCCAGAACGGGGGCAGCGCGGGCCGGTCGTTCTTCGCCAGCGTCACGTTCGCGCCGAGGATCGGGAAGTCCGCGCCCTCGTAGGTCTCGCGGAACTGGCAGCCGTCGGCCGGGTGGCAGCCGCCGCGCTGCATCCGCAGCAGCTCCTGGTAGCCCTCGTCGAACTCGTGGTTGCCCGCCGCGGTCGTGTCCATGCCGACCTGGTTGAGCACCTCGATCGTCGGCTCGTCGTGGAACAGCGCCGACACGATCGGGGACGCGCCGATCAGGTCGCCCTGGCCGACGATCACCGAGTGGCGCGCCTCGGCCTGGAGGTTGCGGATGTGGGTCGCGTTGAAGGCGGCGCCACCCGCTTCGACCTGCGTGCCGTCCGACAGCGTGACCCGGCCCGAGGAGCCCGAGGGCGGCTCGATGTTGCCGTGCAGGTCGTTGATGCCGATCAGGCGGACGTCGACGGTGCGCGCGGGCCGGTCGTCCTTGTCGGCCACGGCGGGGTTCTGCACCAGCGTGACCGCCAGCGCTGCCGCCGCGGTGACCGCGAGCGCGGCGGAGCGCTGCGCGGTGCGTCTGAACGAGGTCATGGGGTGGGTTCCTCCCTGCGGCGCCCCGGTAGGAGGGCGCGGTACGGCGCAGGAGTTTGCCTGGCGGAGCTGACCGGCACCAGACATGGCGGTGGATCGTCCGTTAACGGATATGTGCGGCCTAACCTTGTGGGGTGACTGAGCAGGAGCCGCGTTGGCTCGACGATGGGGAGATGCGCGCCTGGCGCAACTACGTGGTCGGGGCGTCGATGCTCGCCGACCGCCTGCACCGCGAGTTGCAGGACGGCCACGGCGTGTCGTTGGCCGACTACGAGGTGCTCGTGCGCCTGTCGGAGCAGCCGGCGCGGCGGATGCGGATGTCGCAGCTCGCGGACGAGGTGGCGTCGTCCAAGAGCCGCGTGTCGCACCAGGTGGCGCGGATGGAGCGGGAAGGGCTGCTGCGCAGGCGGGAGTGCCCCGAGGACGGCCGCGGCGTGTTCGCCGAGCTGACCGACGTGGGCATGGCGCTGCTGGAGACGTCCGCGCCGACCCACGTCGAGGGCGTGCGCGACCACATGATCGACCTGCTGTCGCGCGAGGAGCAGGAGGTGGTGGCCAAGGTGTTCGAGCGGCTCATCGCCCACCTGCGCGACCTGAACGGGTAGCCGCCCCTCGACGCGACAGCGCCCCCGCACCCGGTGAAGGGCGTGGGGGCGCTGCGTGGACCGCGGTAGCGGTGGGATTTGAACCCACGGAGGGGATCAACCCTCGCACGTTTTCAAGACGTGTCCCTTAGGCCGCTCGGGCACGCTACCTCGCTGGAGGAGCCTAGCCGACGGGCGTCGCCGACGGGCAGTCGAGCACCGGGCCCCGCTCCCGGAAGACGAACGTGCGAGGCCCCGGCAGCCGGGACCTCGCACGTCCTAATGCGGTGCCGGGTGGTCACCCGGCGGGTGCTGCGATCAGGAGAAGATGCCGAACACGTCGACGACCAGGTGCGTGGTGCCGACGTTGTTGTAGAACGAGTGCGCCGGGCTGCCGTCGGTCCAGGTGCCGAGGCGGACCGTGGCCATGTTCGGCGAGGTCTGGCCGGGGGCCAGGTTCAGCGCCGAGGTGCCGGGCCGGGTCTGGCCCGTCGGGAACGGCGTGATGAAGGTGTGGTTGGTCGGCTCGGTGCCGGTCAGGTTGAGCAGCAGGCTGTCGCCCGCGGCCAGGTCCTCGGCCGGGTAGATCAGCGCCAGCGTCCCGCCCGACCGGATCGGGTCCTGGTCGTCACGGGTGTCGAACGCGCGGCCGGGGGTGAGCGGGTAGAAGTCCGCGCCACCGGTCTCGGTCGGCAGGTAGTAGCCGGCGATGTCCACGATCAGGTTCACCGAACCCGAGTGGTTGAACAGGTTGACCTTGCGGTCGGAGCCCAGCGCGACCGTCACGCCGTTGGGCGTGGCGACGTTCGGGACGAGGTTGAGGCTCGACGCGGTCGGCCGGGTCGAGCCGGACGGCCACGCGGTCACGTAGGTGTTCGCGGTCGCGTCGACACCGGTGATGTTCAGCGACACGGCCGTCGCGCCCGAGGGCACGCCGTAGGAGCTGAAGTCGACCGCGCGGGACTCGCCGCCGCCGAACGCGCCGCCGGTGTTGCGGGAGTCGTACACGCGGGTCGGGCCGGTGGCGAAGTACCGGCCCGGGGTGACCCCGGCGTTCGGGTTGTCGTAGACGTAGTAACCCGCGATGTCGGCGATCAGGTGGGTGCTGCCCGCGTTGTTGTACAGGTTGATCGTGTCGTCGAGCGAGATCCAGGTGGTGACCGAGTTGGCGCGGGTCTCACCGGGCACCAGGTTCAGGGTCGACACGCCCGGCTTGGCGACGTCGGCGCCGCCCTCCCACACCGTCACGTACGTGTTCGCGGTCGGCGACGTGCCGGTCACGTTCAGCACGACCGCCAGGGTGTACGCCGGAGAGTCGGTGACGGGCACCTCGATCCGGCCGCCCGCGCCGACGGGCGTGGTGATGCCGCCGCGGCCGAGCCCGCTGCGGGTGTCCAGGATGCGTCTGGGCGCGGACGGGATGAACCGCGTGCCCAGGTAGTCCTCGGCTTCGACGTCCTGACCGTTGACCTCGGCCGCCTTCGTGCCGTACGGCCGGGTGGGGCGGTTGGCCCGGTCCAGCGACAGCTCGGTGCGGGCGACCTGGTCACCGTTGTTGGCGGTCACGGGCTCGGCGTTGGCCGGAACCGCGACCGCGACCACGGCGGCGGTCGCCGCGGTGGCGACCAGCAGCGCTGCGGAACGACGCATTGATCCTCTTTCCTGACTGCAAAGTGAATTAAAGGCGTCGGTCTACCAGCCAGTCCGTGACAGAGACACGCGGACGTTGGCGCGCACAGCGCGACCCCCCTGTGGGACGAGCCCCCGACTCGACCGAACGGGCCGGACACTACCTCAGGGGTACGACAGCGGAAAGCGAAATGCGGTCGGCTTCTCAGTTCTCGGGTTTCACCGCGACGTGCACGAATTCGTTGTACGTGAAGACTTTCCCGGCCGACCGGGGGAACGGGAACGACATGCGGTCGCGCTCGACCAGCCCGAGCTGCGACGTCACGTCCGCGAGGCCGTCGAGGTCGGTGAACGCCACGTGGGTGGGATCCGAGGCGTAGCCGCGCTCCTGCGGGCAGATGAGCACCAGCAGGCCGCCCGGCGCGAGGAAGTCGACGTACCCGCGCAGGATCTCCACGGCTTGCGGGCGCGGCATGTGCTCGACCAGGTGCGCGGCGAGGATGCCGCCGAAGCGGCCCGGCTTGGCGTACTCGGTGTCGAAGAACTCGTCCGTGGTGAACGCCGTCAGGCCCATGTCCCGGCAGGTCTGCACGGAGTGCGGGTTGTGGTCGACGCCGACGCCGTTGGGCTCCAGGTGCTTGAGGTTGCGCCCGATGCCGCAGCCGACGTCGAGCACCTCCCGGTCGCCGAAGATGCGGCGCACGTTCCAGCGGTACGGGGCCTGGACGTTCAGGACACGCTTCCAGGGCAGGTTCTGCAGGCGCGCGAGCCGGTCGGTGTAGTCCTGACCGTCAGTCTTGTCCACCGTCGTACGGTAGCCGACGTTGAGACCCCTGCCACCACCAGCGCGGGATCCGGTGCCGTCGACCCCTGTCCCGCCGGGCGGGACAGGGGTCGCACCACCAGGTCAGGCGGTCACCCGCTGACGCGGCGGGCGTTCGTCAGGTCCGGTCCGGGCAGGACGTGGAGCCAGGACTCCGCCTGGCAGTTGTGGCAGGTGCCCGCGAAGAGGACGCCCTCACCGCGGTGCTGCCACGGGCCGTAGACGCGCACCCGGTACGGACCGGAGGGCAGGTTCTCGAAGCGCACGCGACCCTGCGCGTCGGTCCGGCCCTCGCCCGCGACCTGGCCCGTGACCGCGTCCCGCAGGACGATCACCGCGCCGGCGGCCATCTCGCCCGGATCGCCCCTCCCGTCACCGTTGCGGTCGTGGTGGAACGCCAGGCGCAACGTCACGGCCGGACCGGGCACCTTGGCCAGCGCGTAGGCCTGCGCACGGCCCTCGGAGTCCGGCTCGGGACCGAAGTCGCAGACGTGCTTCACCGCGCCGTACTCGGCCGTCGCGGCGGAGACGCCGCCGGTCATGGTGACCACGCGCGACTGGCCCGCGGGCACCGTCACGCCGGACGCGGCCCAGGCCAGGTCCCCGAAGTCGACGTCACGCAGCTCCGGACCCCCGCCGCCGACGCGGTCGCAGAGGGCCTTGACGCCGGTCAGGTCCGCGGTGCCGATGTTGGTCAACGTCACCTCGACCTCGGCGCGGTCGCCGACCTGGTAGAGGTCCCGGGTGAACCGCATGGCCGCGGTCAGGTGGTCGGTCACCGGCCGCGTGGCGCGCACCACCAGGTTCGCGGCCGAGCCGCTCCCGTCCACCGCGACGTGCGAGTTCGCCTGCGCCACGACCCAGCCGTCCGGCGCGTCGTCGACGCGCAGCCCGTAGACCTGCACCGACAGGTCCGCGAACCGGAACCGGCCGTCGGCGCCGGTGATCGCTTCCAGCCCCGGCGAAGGCGAACCGCTCGTCGTGGCGGTCACCCGGACGCCCTGGAGGGCCTCGCCGGCGTCCGGCGCGCCGTTGCCGTTGCGGTCGCCGTAGACGAGGCCGGCCAGCGTGTCCGTGGCGGAGTTCGGGTCGCGCACCGGGATCGGCAGGGTGAAGTCGGCGACCGAGGCGTTGCCCTGCCGGATGGAGAACTTCGCCACCGGGGGCGCGCCGCTCCACCCCTGGACCTCGCCGCGGACGGTGAGGACGCGCTGCTGCCCGGCGGGCAGGGTGATGCCGGGGCCCGGCCAGGTGGCCAGGTCGCCCCACTCGGACAACTGGACGAAGAAGGTGGACCCGCTGGTCGAGCGCCCTTCCGCCATCACGCCCGCGGCGTCGGCGTCACCGGTGTTGGAGATCGTCACCTCGACCGGGACCTGCTCGCCGACCAGGAACGGGCCCGCGCCGACGGTGGCCGAGATCGCGAGCTTCGCGGCGGCGGCCGTCGGGGACGAGGCCGCGGGAGCGGCGACCGGTGCCACGACCGGCCGGGTCTGGACCGGTGGCGCTTCGGCGGTGGTCGCCCGGACGGGCTCGGCCGCGGTGGCCGGCGACGTCCCGGCGGGCTCCTGGGCCCGGGCCGCGGCGGACAGGGTCGCGGTGACCGCGAGCGCCGCGACGAAGGCAAGGGATCTTCGCGCGACGACGCGCTTCGAGGTGGTCAAGACCAGGCCCCCTGAGTGGTGGATTCGGGTGGCGGCAACCTAACCGACCTCGATCATCACCGCACCTATCCGTCCTTTGCGGACAGTCGCGGTGGAACGACAGGTGGTTGGGTTTGGCTCGGTGGGCAGTCGCGGCTCGGTGGTTGAGTTCCGTCCGGTGGTCACGCTCGGGTCGGGTCGGTGGTCAAGCCCGGCCCGATTTGACATGGGCCCTTACGGGCACACCAGGCAGGCCAAAGCCGGGCAGGCCTGGCGGGAAGAGCGTCCGCCAAGCCTGCCCGGCTTCGACCAGCCTAAAGCACCCGAACCCATGTCAATCGGGCCTCTGCGGTGGGTTGCGGGTCCGGCCTCCCGAGTGGGAAGGCCGGCTCCTGTTGCTCGCCTGTCGGCAACCTACGCCACGTCGGCGTGCGAGTGGTGCTCTTCCACGTGCAGCGAACGGGTCGAGGCCGCACGCGCTGCGGCGCGCTGCGACCGCGCCGGCACGCCGTTCACGCTCTCCGTGCTGATCGCGTACGACGCCGTCACCCACGCCAACGCGTCGGCGTTGCGGTCCAGGGCGACGCGGTCCACGTTGCCCAGGGTGTCACCGGAGCCGTGGTAGTTCGGGTCGTAGGCGATGCCCGCCGTGCCGCCCCACTTCGCCGCCTGCGCCTCGGTCTTGACGCCCTCGGCGCCGGTGAAGAGACCGCCGGCCGGGATGCCCTGCAGGATGAACTCGCCGTAGTCCGAACGGCCGGTGAAGTCGGTGCCCTCGGTCTGCACGCCCTTCTCCACCGTCAGGTACTCCACGAACGCCTGCTCGATCTGCCCCGAGCCGTACGGGCCCGCGCCCGCGCCGACACCGTCGGAGTTGTCGCCGTCGTAGACGAAGTAGGCCGCGTTCGGCGAGCCGATCATGTCGAAGTTCAGGTACAGCGCGATGTCGAGCTGCTGCTCGAACGTCAGCGACTGCACGTACTTCGTCGACCCGACCAGGCCGAGCTCCTCCGCGCCCCACCAGCCGAACCGGACCGCGTTGTTGACCTTCGGCGAGCCGCCGAGCTTCAGCGCGGTCTCCAGCAGGCCGGCCGAACCGGTGCCGTTGTCGTTGATGCCCGCGCCGTTCTCGACGCTGTCGAGGTGGGCGCCCGCCATCACGACGTTGTCCGTGCGGCCGGTCTTTGTCTGCGCGATCACGTTGCGCGAGACGCGCTCCTCCTCGTGGTAGCGCAGGTCGACGGTCACGGCCTGGCCGCCGAGCAGGGCCAGCGCGTTGCCGTCGGCCTGGGTGACGCCACCGGTGGGCACGACGCCCGGCGCGCCGAGCGTGACGCCCGCCAGCGTGCCCTCGCGGTTGTTGGAAATGATCACCGCGATGGCGCCCGCGGCGGCGGCGTTGCGGTGCTTGACGTCGAACGTGCACGCGCCGCGGCGGATCAGCGCGATGCCGCCGGTGAAGTCCTGCCCGGCGAAGTCGGCCGCCTCGCAGCCCGGCGTCTCGTCCTCGGGCACGACGCGCAGCGGGCCGGTGACGCCGCCGACCGGCGTCTGGGGCGAGAACTCCAGCGGGATGTTCTCGTACGTCGTGGTGCCGACCTTCGCGGTCGCGGCGTCCGTGATCTGCACGGGGTAGGTGAACTCCGGCGTGGTCACGTCGAAGCCCGCGCCGCGCAGCTTGCCCGCCACGTACTCCACGCTGGCGTCGTAGCCGGACGTGCCCGCGGCGCGGTTGCCGCCGTTGCGGTCGGCGATGCGCTGGAAGGCGATCAGGTGCCGGTTGACGCCGTCGGCGGTGACGTTCTTGGTGAGGTTCCTGGCCAGCTTCGGCCCGTCGAGGGTCGACGCCGAAGCGACGTTGACGGCCGGCACGGAGACCAGTGCGAGGGACGCGGACGCTGCGAGGATGGCCGCGCGTCGAATCCCGGTTCTAGCTGACATGAGCGAGTTCCCCTTCACTCGGATGCCGAACCCTCACAAGTCGTGGAGGTGAACGCAATCCGTCACTCGGTGGGTTGTCACCCAGTGAGGAGAGGCAAGCACGGTGTGACACCGCGCACCGCCAAGGTCCAGTCCGGTCGCCGGAACGTGCCCGGCGTGACCAGCAGCCGGATCTGCTCGGCCGGCTCGCCTCGCCGGACCTGCGTGAACGTGCCGTCCGGCCGGTAGCCGAGCTTGCGGCTCACACCGTGCGAAGCGAGGTTGTCGGTGAACGCGCTCGACCGCGCCGCCACCGCGCCGAGGTGGTCGAACGCGAAGGCCAGCACAGCGGCCCGCATCTCCGTGCCGATGCCGCGCCCCTGGTGCCGCAACCCGATCCACGACCCGCTGGTGACCTCGCGCAGGACCGGGAAGTCGTCGGCGCCGAGCGACTGCACCCCCACCACGCGGCCGTCCAGGCGCACGACGAAGTTCACCGTCCACCGCTGCGGCGACAGCGTCGACCTCACCCGCCAGTAGTGCTGGAGGGTGTTGAGGCCGAGCTGCTCGCGCGGCGCGTCGGTCCACTCCACGCCGAACGGCATCCGGTCGGGCGGGTGGATGCCGTCGAGCGTCAACTCCACCAGTTCGACCAGGCTCTCGTCGTCGTCAGGGCGCAGTTCGAGCCGCGGCGTGCTCAACACCAGGTCGCGGAACGGCCAGTGGTCCATGCCGGTCGATGGTGGCGACCGCGCGTCCGGTGTGCGACCGGATTACCGTCGGACCATGCGCGCGATCACCATTCGTGAACCCGGCGGACCGGACGTGCTGGCCTGGACGGAGGTTCGGGACCCCGAACCGGGCCCCGGCGAGGTGCTCCTGACCGTGGCCGCGACCGCCGTGAACCGCGCCGACCTGCTGCAACGCCAAGGCCACTACCCACCGCCGAAGGGCACCTCCGAGTCACCCGGTCTGGAGTGCTCGGGCACGGTCGCGGCGCTCGGCGACGGCGTCACCGGCTGGCAGGTCGGCGACGAGGTGTGCGCCCTGCTCGCCGGCGGCGGCTACGCGGAACAGGTCGTCGTCCCAGCCGCCCAACTCCTGCCCGTGCCGGACGGCGTCGACCTGGTCACCGCGGCATCCCTGCCCGAGGTCGCGTGCACGGTGTGGTCCAACGTCGTGATGGTCGCCGGCCTCCGGAGCGGCGAGACGTTCCTCGTGCACGGCGGCGCGGGCGGCATCGGCACGCACGCGATCCAGGTCGCCAAGGCCCTCGGCGCCCGCGTCGCCGTCACCGCGGGCTCCGCGGAACGGCTCCAGCGCTGCGCCGACCTGGGCGCGGACATCCTGGTCAACTACCGCGAACAGGACTTCGTCACCGAGGTCGGCCACGCGGACGTCGTGCTGGACAACATGGGCGCCGCCTACCTGGACCGCAACGTCGACGTGCTCGCACCCGACGGCCGCCTGGTGATCATCGGCCTGCAAGGCGGCGTGAAGGCCGAGCTGAACATCGCCAAACTGCTGTCCAAACGCGCCAGCATCACCGCCACCGGCCTGCGCTTCCGACCTGTCGAAGGACCGAACAGCAAGGGCCGCGTCGTCGCCGAAGTGCGCGAACACCTATGGCCACTGATCGCATCCGGCCACGTCAAACCAATCGTCCACGACGTACTGCCAATCGAACAAGCCGCCGACGCCCACCACCAACTGGAGAACGGCGACGTCTTCGGCAAACTGATCCTCAAGCTCTGACAACCCCGTTCACCACCACGCCCTTCCCCACCAAAAGGGAGGGCTTCGTGTCATCCCGCCGACCTGGCTTTGCCCTACCGCGCGTGTCAAGGGGGCTGTGGGTCCAATACCCGCGGCTTCCACTGATGACCGCCCCCTTGACGCGGGTGGTAGCCCGGAGGGAGGTCGGTGGGATGACACGAAACCCGCACCACAACGGACCCGGCGCTTAACCACCAAACCCGGCGTCATCCTGCTGATCTGCCCGTCCGGCGAGGACTCTTTTATTCTTTGGCTTGACGCTCTTACCTCAAGCTCTTACGCCAAGCCCTTACTTCACTCCAACGCCATCGCCGTCGCCAAAAACGTCCGCGGCGTAGTCCGAAACCGCAGGGCGAACTCCTCCGCCCACCTCACCAGCACGGTCTGCTCCCCAGGCCGTTCAGCGTCGTCCACCAACACCGCCGCCCCCGGCGCCAACACCCCGCGCAACACCGGCAACGCCGGATACCGCGCATCACCCAACAACGGCCCGTCCACCAACAACAAATCCACCAACCCGTACCGCTCCACAAACGCCGACACCTCGTCGTGCACCAACTGCGGGTGGTACCACTGCCCGTTCCCCAAAGCCGCCGGATGAGGCGTCAACGGCGCGTGCACCACCCGCGCCACATGCCCCAACCCCTCCCGCCGCAACTGGCTCGCCACGAACGCCGCCGTGCGCTCGTCGTGCTCCACCGACAGCAGGTGCCCGAACCCGCGCCGCGCCAGCAACCGCGCCAGCACGACCGACGACGCGCCGCACCCGCACTCCACCAGCACCGTCCGCGACCCGAGCAGCACCTCGTCCACCACCGCCGCGAGCGCCGCGGGGCGCAGTTCGTGCGCCGTGTTGGGCAGGTACTCCGACATCAGGGGCGCCAGCCGGTGCAGTGCGGCGAGGTCGGCGAGCTCCCGTGACAGCAGGTCGTCCACCCAGCCCCCCGGTCTCCGCGCCACCGACCTCAGCCGAGCTCGGCGACCGCCCGCACGAGCTCGTCCACTTCCACCGCGTTGGTGTAGTGCGCCAGGCCGACGCGGATCGCCCCGCCGACCTCACCGACGCCCAGCACCGAGAACACGCCGTGCTGCCCCGAGTCGGCGAACGCGCACACGCCCCGCTCGGACAGGTGCTCGACGCCGTCGGTCGCCTTCACGCCGGCCACCGTGAACGCCAGTGCCGGCACCCGGCGCATGGCGTCGCCGATCACCATGACGTGACGGAGCGATCGCAGTTCGTTGATGAGATTAGCGAGAAGTCCGGCCTGGTACGCCTTCACCGACCCCAACGAGGTGAGCACGCGCTCGCGCCGGGGACCCACCGCGGCGTCGTCCAGACCGGCCAGGTACTCGACCGACGCGACCAGACCGGCCAGCAGCGGGTAGGCGTGCGGGCCCAGTTCCAAGCGTTCGGGACCCCGCGCGCCGGGCTCGACGGCGACCGACGGCAGCAGGTCGAGCATCGACGGGTCGCGGAACACCAGCGCGCCGACCGGCGGCCCGCCCCAGTTGTTCGCCGACACCGCCACCACGTCGGCGTCCATCGCCGTGATGTCGAGCGGCACGAACGGCGCGGCGGAGGAGGCGTCCACCACGACCAGCGCGTCCGTGCGACGGGCGGCCTCGGCAATCTTGCGCAGGTCCGGGCGGGTGCCGACGGAGCCGGACGCGGCCGTCACGGCGACCAGCTTGCACTTGGGCGTGACCAGGTCGTCGTACTGCCAGGCGGGCAGCTCGCACGTCTCGATGTCGACCTCGGCCCACCGCACGACGCTGCCGGTGCGCTGCGCGGCCCGCTGCCACGGCGCGATGTTGCCGGGGTGGTCCAGCCGCGACACCACGACCTCGTCGCCCAGGAACCAGCCCTCGGACAGCGCGTCGGCGAGCCGTTGCAGCAGCACGGCGGAGCTGGGGCCGAGCACGACGCCCGCCGGGTCGGCGCCGACGAGGTCGGCCACCGCGCGCCTGGCCGCGTCGACGATGGCCTCGGCGCGTTGTGAAGCGGGGAATATGCCACCCGGCCCGGAGACGGGTGCGCGCAGCGCGGTGGAGACGGCCGTGGCCACCTGTTCGGGTACTTGCATCCCCGCAGGAGCGTCCAGATGAACCCAGCCGTCGCCGAGCGCGGGGAACAGCCCACGGACCCGGGCGACGTCGAACGCCATGCCGCACACCGTACGGAGGACGCCGGCACGAGCGACAGCAGGGGCCGCGGGTTTGCCACCCGATCTGTGACCCGGTTCGGCGTCCGCCACCCGATCGGGCCAGGATGGGAGGCATGAGCGAGGCACCCCGAGAAGATCAGCTGGAGAACGAGCGGCACGTGGTCGTGGTCGGCCCGGACGGCACGCCGGTGGGGACCGCACGGGTGCCGTCCGGCGACGACGCGGGCGGCCAGGACGTGGCCGACCTGGTCGAGCAGCCGGCGAAGGTCATGCGCATCGGCACGATGATCAAGCAGCTGCTGGAGGAGGTGCGCGCGGCTCCTCTGGACGAGGCCAGCCGCAACCGCCTCAAGGAGATCCACAAGCGGTCCATCGACGAGCTCGAGGACGGTTTGGCGCCGGAGCTGCGCGACGAGCTGGAGCGGCTTTCCCTGCCGTTCACCGAGGAGGGCACCCCGTCCGACGCGGAGCTGCGGATCGCCCAGGCACAGCTCGTAGGCTGGCTGGAGGGTCTTTTTCACGGCATCCAGACGGCCTTGTTCGCCCAACAGATGGCAGCGCGCGTCCAGTTGGAGCAGATGCGCGGCCGTGCCCTGCCCGCCGGGTCGGGTCACGCCGACCACGAGGGCGGTCCGCAGATCCGGGGCACTGGTCAGTACTTGTAACGTTCCTGTGCGGCGTTGAGGTCGCGGGGCTGGACAACGGGCACCGCGCTGCCCGACCGTGTTCACCGCCACACCCGCGAGAGGAGCCGACAGGTGCTCGACAAAGTCCGGCACAGCCAGATCGTCGACGAGGTGCGCAAGCGCGTGCGCGGCAAGATCTTGCGGGTCATCGACGAGGCTGTGCGGCCCTACCACCGCGAGCAGGCCGAGCGGATCGCCAAGCTCCAGCACGAGGTGGAGGAGCTGCGGAGACAGGCGGACCGGGCGGTCGACGCGACCGTCCAGTACGAGATCCGGGCGCGCCGCGACCTGGTGTTCGCCGGCGAGCAGGAGGCGGCCAAGGAGAGCGCCCGGTTCGTGCGCAGGCACCTGCCGACCGCGCCGCACTTCGGCCACCCGCACGCCACGCTGGAGCACGCCCTCGGCCTGGTCTCGACCGAGGGCATGGCGCTGGAGTTCGGCGTCTACACCGGCTCCACCCTCAAGCTGATCGCCACCGCGTACGAGGGCCGGGACGTGTACGGCTTCGACTCGTTCGAGGGCCTGCCCGAGGACTGGCGCAACGGCTTCCCGGCCGGCCTGTTCGGCATGGACGGCCTGCCCGACGTGGACGGCGCGGAGCTGGTCGTCGGCTGGTTCGACGACACCCTGCCCGGCTTCCTCGACGAGCACCCCGGCCCGGTGTCGTTCCTGCACGTCGACTGCGACCTGTACTCGTCCACCAAGACCGTGCTGGAGCTGGTCGGCCCCCGGCTGGTGCCCGGCACGGTGATCGTCTTCGACGAGTACTTCAACTACCCGGGGTGGCAGGACCACGAGCACAAGGCCTGGTCGGAGTACGTCGACCTCACCGGCATCGAGTTCGACTACTGCGGGTACACGTACGATCACGAACAGGTGATCATGAAGGTAACCGGGGTGCCGGAGGCCTCGCAGCAGGGGTGACCGCACCGTGACAGCCCGGCGACAGGGCCGCCACCCCGTCGCCGGTAGTCTCCTTACTCGTGCAACCCACGAGTACGGTCGAGCGACCACCCGCTCCCCTGGCACCCAACTCGCGCACCTTCGCGCGCGCGTTCGGCGACGTGCGCGACGCCTGGCGGCAGCGGGAGCTGTGGGGCCACCTGGGGTGGCAGGACATCAAGCAGCGATACCGCCGGTCGGTCATCGGGCCGCTGTGGATCACCATCTCCATGGGCACGACGGCGCTCGCGCTCGGCCTGCTCTACTCCCAGCTGTTCAACCAGGAGTTGGGCACGTTCCTGCCGTACGTCACGGCCGGGTTCATCATCTGGCACTTCGTGCTGGGTGTGGTGACCGAGGGCACCGAGGTCTTCATCGCCAACGAGGGCCTGATCAAGCACCTGCCCGCGCCCATAACGGTGCACGTGCTGCGCATGGTGTGGCGGCAGACGCTGTTCCTCTTCCACAACCTGGTCGTCTACCTGGTCGTCGTCGCGATCTTCTTCCCGACGCTGTCCAACGAGTACCGGATGTACGAGGGCGACCCGATCCTGCAGCCCGGCCTGTCGTGGGGGGTGCTGATGACGATCCCCGCGCTCGCCCTCGTCGTGGTCAACGCGGTGTGGGTGGCGCTGCTGTTCGGCATCATCAGCACCCGCTTCCGCGACATCCCCCCGGTGATCAGCAGCTTCATCAACCTGATCTTCTTCATGACGCCGATCGTGTGGCACGTCGGCGTGCTCAACAAGGTCACCGGCAGCGAAAACAGCGGTGACAACGGCGACTGGCGCATGCTGATCGCCGAGCTGAACCCCATCTACCACTACGTGGAGATCGTCCGCGCCCCCATGCTCGGTCACGTGCAGGACTGGCACCACTGGGTGGTCGTCGGCGCGTTCACCGTCGTGGGCTGGGGACTGGCGCTGATCGCGATGCGGAACTACCGTGCCCGCGTCTCCTACTGGGTCTGAGTGAGGCCGCAAACACATCATGGTCAGCATCGACGTCTGGAACGCCTCGGTCGACTTCCCGATCTTCGACGCCAAGTCGAGGTCGCTGAAGAAGCTCGCGCTGGGCAAGGTCGGCGGCAAGATCGGCTCCGAGGGCCGTGTCCCGATCATCGAAGCCCTGCACGACATCAACATCTCGCTGCGCCACGGTGACCGGGTCGGCCTCGTCGGCCACAACGGCGCCGGCAAGTCCACGCTGCTGAGACTGCTCGCGGGCATCTACGAGCCCACGCGGGGCAGCTCGCGCGTCGTCGGCAAGGTCGCGCCCGTGTTCGACCTCGGGGTCGGCATGGACCCGGAGATCTCCGGGTACGAGAACATCATGATCCGCGGCCTGTTCCTCGGGATGAGCCGCAAGGAGATGGAGAAGCGGGTCGACGACATCACCGAGTTCACCGAACTCGGCGACTACCTCCAGATGCCGCTGCGCACCTACTCGACGGGTATGCGGGTGCGGCTGGCGCTGGGCATCGTGACGTCGATCGACCCGGAGATCCTGATCCTGGACGAGGGCATCGGCGCGGTCGACGCGGCGTTCATGGCCAAGGCCCGGGACCGGATGAACGACCTGGTCAAGCGGTCGGGCATCCTGGTGTTCGCGAACCACTCCGACGACTTCCTCGCCGAGTTCTGCACCACCGCGATCTGGATGGACGAGGGCAAGGTCAAGATGCAGGGTGGGCTGCGCGAGGTGCTCACCACCTACAAGGGGCGCGACCCCTTCGAGAACATGACCTCGGAGACGTTGGAGCGGCTCGGTCAACCGAGGGTGCTGAGCGGGAATGGTGGCGAGTAGGTGAGCGTCGTGGGCGCACTGCCGCAGGGCTCCGTCGTCGGGGTCGTGGTGACCCGGCACCGGCGCGAGCTGCTGGCCGACTCGTTGAAGGTGCTGGCGTCGCAGACCCGGCCGCTCGACCACCTCGTGGTCGTCGACAACGGGCCGGACCAGCCGGTGGACGACCTGGTCGCCCAGTGCCCGATCCCGACCACCTACCTGGCGTCGCACCGCAACCTCGGCGGCGCGGGCGGGTTCGCGCTCGGCATGCTGCACGCGCTGTCGTTGGGCGCGGACTGGCTGTGGCTGGCCGACGACGACGGGCGGCCCGCGGACGAGACGGTGCTCGCCGTGCTGCTGGAGGAGGCGCAACGGCGCAAGCTGGCCGCGATCTCGCCGGTGGTGGCGAACATCGAGCGCCCGGAGAAGCTCGCGTTCCCGCTGCGACGCGGGTTGACGTGGAAGCGGAACGCGGCCGAGCTGGGCACCGACTTCCTGCCGGGCATCGCGTCGCTGTTCAACGGCGCCCTGTTCAAGGCGTCCACCGTGGACGTCATCGGCGTGCCGGACTACCGGCTGTTCTTCCGCGGCGACGAGGTGGAGATCCACCGCCGGCTGGTCCGCACCGGCCTGCCGTTCGGCACGTCCCTGAAGGTCACCTACCTGCACCCGGACGGTTCGGACGAGTTCAAGCCGATGCTCGGCGGCCGGTTCCACGCGCAGGACCCGGAGAACGCGATCAAGCGCTACTACACCTACCGCAACCGCGGTTACTTGCTGTCCCAGCCGGGGATGCGCAAGCTGGGGCTGCTGGAGGCATTCCGGTTCGGCCTGTACTTCATCGGCGTGCGTCGTGACCCGAAGGCGTTCCTCGAGTGGTTGAAGCTCGTGCGTCTGGGCCAACGGGAACGCTTTTTCCGGAAGTGAGCCGGGGGCTGGCCGGCCTGGGTTGAGCTTGGGCTCAGGTTGGGTTCGGCTTGGGTTCAGCTTGACGCGGAATCGCTGACGGCGAACCCGTCTTGCCTGGTCAGGCTCGTGCTGGTGGGCTGTGCGGCATGACTTCTGAAGCGCGTAAGACGGCACTGGTCCTGCACCTGGCCGCGAACTCGAACCCGATTACGATCAAAGTCTCCCCGGAGACCGCCGTCGATCTCGGATCCCGTTTGATCCAGGTTGTGCGGAATGGTCACACCCAGGCCATCCAGACCATTGACGGTAACGAGTTCGTGGTGAACTTCAGCCACGTCGTGGCTGCCCATTTCGAGTAGGCGGATGTACTGTCGCTTGCCGAAGGAAAAGATTAAAAGCTTAAAAGCATGTCCTCGCCGGACGGGCAGATCAGCAGGATGACCCCCACTGCCTGGTTCTGTGCCGGGTCCGTCGTTGGTGCGGGTTTCGTGTCATCCCACCGACCTCCCTCCGGGCTACCACACGTATCAAGGGGGCAGCCAACAGTCGAAGCCGCGGGTATTGGACACACAGCCCCCTTGACACGCGCGGTAGGGCAAAGCCAGGTCGGCGGGATGACACGAAGCCCTCCCTCTGGGGAGGAAGGGCAGTCGGCGGCCGCACCGCGCGGGTCGGGCCCGGCACCGCGCCCGACCGGCGACCCCCGACCCACTCCACTGGCAGGTCTTTCCTCAAAAGCAGGGCTTCGTGTCATCCCGCCGACCTGGCGCAGCCCTACCGCGCGTGTCAAGGGGGGCGCCTGTCCACTCGGTGGGATGACACGAAACCCGGACCAACAACGGACCCGGACACATGACCAGGGCAGTGGGGGTCATCCTGCTGATCTGCCCGTCCGGCGAGGACATGCTTTTAAGCTTTAATCTTTTCCGCTTTGCCACCGCTTGTCAGCGGTTCTCGAAAGCCTTCCGCCACTGCTCGGCCGAAGTAAGTTCAGGCAGGGCGTCGCGGTACTGCCGACGCAGCCTCGGCCATTCCTTGCCCAACCGCCGGTAGTTGCGGACCGCCCGAGCCATCAGCGAACGGAACTGGTCGGGGTCACGCTTGTAGAAGGCGACGCCGGTGCCGTCCGCCGTGGACACCGTGGCGCTGTCCAGGTTGCCGAGCAGGAACCAACGGGCGTTCAGGGCAGGCACGTTGAGCTGCGGCCGGTCGCCGGCGGAGGCCTGTGGTGGGCGCAGGTTGTGCAGGACGGACTTGGCCGCGCGCACCGCGATCGTCGCCTTGCCCTTCGACGGGCGCAGCAGCGCTTCCGCGCGCACCATGTCGAACGTCGGCGGCGGGAATTCGCGGGCCGAGTCCAGGCGTCGGGCGTCGCTGTACTCCTCGCGCATCGCGCGCACCATCGGCAACGCCGTGCGCAGCGAGTCGAACAAGCCGGCGGGCCCGTCCAGGAAGTCCTCGATCGCCTTCTGCTGCAACGCCACCGTGGAGTACTCCATCGACAGCAGGTGCCGCAGCGACAGCTTCAACCCGTGCTTCACGATCCCCGACCGCACGTCGTACGGGCTGTGCAGCGCGGCCAAGACCAGGCGGTTCCGGGTGTGGAAGTAGGCCTGCCAGTCGGTCGAGTCGTTCTTGTCCGTCCACGGCATGTGCCACACCGCCGAACCCGGCAACGACACCGTGGGGTAGCCGTGCTCCAACGCCCGCAACGAGTACTCGGCGTCGTCCCACTTGATGAACAGCGGCAGCGGGTAGCCGGTCCGCTCCACCACCTCGCGCGGGAACAGGCACATCCACCAGCCGTTGTAGGTGGCGTCGACCCGGGGGTGCAGCTCGGGCGTCTCGCGCAGCGACGACACGGCGAAGTCGTGGTCGGTGACCGCGCCCGGCGCGGCCCGCCAGAAGCACGTGCCGAGGTCGACGATCTCGGCGGTGCTGTGGATCCTGGTCCTGGCCTGCAGGTTCAGCATGTGGCTGCCGACGATGACCGGCGACGCCGCCGCCCGCGCGAACGCGTTGGACCGCAGCACGGCCTCCGGCTCCAGCCGGATGTCGTCGTCCATGAGCATGATCTGGTCGGCGTCGGTGTGCTCGACCGCCTCGAACATGCCCCTGGTGAAGCCGCCGGCACCACCCAGGTTGTCCTGCTCGATGACCTCCAGCCGGCCGCCGAGCCCGGCCTCGGCCTCCGCGAAACCGGCCACCGAGCGCACCTTCACCGCGCCCTGGTCGGCCACGAACACGTTGCTCACGACATCCAGCACAGCGGGGTCGCTGCCCAGCGCCCGCAACGCCTCCGCCGCGTCGTGCGGGCGCATGGTGGTGATGCTGACCGCGACCTTCTTCACCGGCAACGGCGACCGCACGGCCCACTCGGCGTCCTGGATCTCCAGCGGCGCCTCGTGCGTGAACGCGTCGAACCAGATCAGCCCGCCGTCCTCGAACGGCCGCAGCGACACCGGGAACTCCAGCGACGTCCACTCCGCCGCGTCCCGGACGAACGAGCCCTCCAGGTGCACGACGTCGCCGCTCGGCTTGGACCGGTACACGTCGACCCGGCCCGAGCCGCGCACGCGCATCCGCAGCACGACCTCGTCGACGACCGTCCACCGCTTCCAGTAGCTGGCCGGGAACGCGTTGAAGTACGTCGCGAACGACACCTTGGCGTGCTCGGGCACGGTCAGCCCGCGCCGGGAGTCGACCTGGCAGTGCACGTTCTCCGGCTCGTCCAGGTACATCGGCCGGACGTCGAGCGGGTCGTCGTCCCTCGGCAGGATGATCCGGTGCACTGCGTCCACTGAAGGTCCCCAGGTGAGAAGCGCGTGAGAGAGAAGTGGGTGAACGGAAGCGGGGCGACCACTCAGGGCCGCCCCGCTCCACCGCTCACAGGTCGTACAACCGCCGCCAGTTCTCGCGGCTGGTCAGCTCGTCCATCGCGTCGCGATAGGCGCGCTGCATCTCGGGAGCCCGCTGGTACAGCTCCTTGAGCAGCTTGGTGCCCTGCTTGCCGAGCCGGATGGCCAGCTCGCGGTCGCGCCGCCGGACCCGCACGCCCTCCTGGGACGCGTCGGTGACCACGGCGGTGTTGAACAGCGACACGTGCCACCAGGCGGAGTCGCCCGCGGCCACCGCGCCGACGTCGTGCACGCTGCGGCCGAGCAGCTGGTTGACCACGCGCTTGGCCAGCACCGGCGCGAACAGCCGCGGTGCGGGCGGCGCCGAGATCAGCGGCAGGTCGCCGGACGAGATGCCGGGCACCTCCGACGCCGGGTGCTTGACCGTCTCGGGGTACTCGGCGCGCAGCTTGCGGATGTCCGCCGCCGCCTGGACGCCGCCGTCACGCAGCATCTCGGGGCCCTTGAGGAAGTCCTCGATGGCCTTGAGCTGGGTCGCCGCCAGGCCGTACTGCATGCCGACCAGGTAGGTGGCGAGCTGGGCGGCCATGGACCGGCAGATCCGCTTCGGGTCGAACTGGCTGTGCAGCGCCGACGTGATGAGGGCGTTGCGCAGGTTGAAGTACCGGTGCCAGTCGTCCCAGTCCTTCCAGTGGAAGTCGGCGTGCCACACGCCCGCGCCGGGCAGCGTGACCGTGGCGAACCCGTGGGCCCGCGCGCGGTAGCCGTACTCGATGTCGTCCCACTGGAAGAACAGCGGCAGCGGGTAGCCGACCGCCTTGACGATCTCCGACGGGATCAGGCACGACCACCAGCCGTTGTAGCCCGCGTCGACCCGGCGGTCCTGCACGTTGCGCTTGCCGGTCTCCTCGTCGTACCCGGTGAGGTCGGCGTCGTGCAGCGCGCCCTCCACGACCTGGCCGGGGGCCAGCGTGTCGAGGTTGGCGTACTCCGCGCCCACGTGCAGGTGGTTCGGGTGCAGCAGGTACAGCATCTGGCCGCCGACGATGACCGGCTGCGCGGTGCGGTTGGCGAACGCGGTCGTGCGGACCACGATCTCCGGCTCGCACAGCACGTCGTCGTCCATGAAGAGCACGTTGGCGTGCTCGGCGTGGTCGACCTCCATGACCTGGTACAGGCCGCGGGTGAAGCCGCCGGCGCCGCCGAGGTTGGGCTGGCGGATGTAGCGCAGCTTGTCGCCCAGCGCCGCGGCGACCTCGGCGAACCGGGCCCGCGACTCGACCGGGTCGCTGCCCTGGTCCACCACGTACACCGCGTCGACCAGGCCGAGCGGCTCGGGGTCGGACGCGAGGGCCGCCATCGTGTTGAGGCAGTCCTCGACCCGGTTGAACGTGCAGATGACGATCGCGGTCGGCCGGACCCGCTTGGGCGGCGCGACGGTCCACCGGGCGTGCTCGACGACCAGCTCGTGCTCGCCGGTGACGACGTCGAACCAGAGCGCGCCGCCGTCGGTGAACTTGTCGATCTTGGCCGTCAGGGTGACGACCTGGCCCGTCGCGCCCGTGACCTGCTCGGCGACGATGATCCGGGACTCGCCCTCCGCGTCGGAGGCCACGACCGAGACGGTGCCGGAACCGGTCAGCGTGAGGCTCAGCTCCACCTCGGCGCTGACGCACCACCGCTGCCAGTAGGTGGCCGGGAACCGGCCGAAGTAGGTGTTCATCGACACCGTGGCGTGCGGGTGCACGACCATGCGGTGCCGCTCGCGGTCGGCGATGCCCTGGGAGATCTCGGCGTAGAGGTCCTCCGAGACGATCTGCGACGGCCCGGCGAAGAGGCCGCGCTGCGCCAGCAGTTTCTCCGGTGCCTCGTGCTCGACGAGGGTGGAGTTGCCCGACATAACCGAATCAGTCCTCCAGCGAACCGTCCAGCGCCCGACCGGAGGCCAGGTGCGGGGCGATCTTGTTGTCGAACACGCTCAGCGCGGAACCGATCGCCATGTGCATGTCCAGGTACTTGTAGGTGCCCAGTCGACCACCGAAGACGACGTTACGCTCGGCGGCTTCCGCGCGCGCGAGCTCGCGGTAGCGCTCCAGCTTGGCGCGGTCCTCGGCGGTGTTGATCGGGTAGTACGGCTCGTCGTCCTTCTCGGCCGCGCGGGAGAACTCGCGCACGATCACCGTCTTGTCCGACGGGTACTCGCGCTCGGGGTGGAAGTGCCGGAACTCGTGGATCCGGGTGTACGGCACCTCGGCGTCGTTGTAGTTCATCACCGGCGTGCCCTGGAAGTCGCCGACCGGCAGGACTTCCTGCTCGAAGTCCAGCGTGCGCCAGCCGAGCCAGCCCTCGCTGTAGTCGAAGTAGCGGTCGAGCGGTCCGGTGTAGACGACGGGCGTGCCGGCCGGGATCTCGTCGCGGACGTCGAAGTAGTCCGTGTCGAGCCGCACCTCGATGTTCGGGTGGTCGGCCATCCGCTCCAGCCACGCGGTGTACCCGTCGACGGGCAGGCCCTCGTAGGTGTCGTTGAAGTAGCGGTTGTCGAAGGTGTAGCGCACCGGCAGGCGGCTGATGACCGCCGCGGGCAGCTCCTTCGGGTCGGTCTGCCACTGCTTGGCGGTGTAGTCGCGCACGAACGCCTCGTACAGCGGGCGGCCGATGAGCGAGATCGCCTTCTCCTCCAGGTTCTTCGCGTCCTTGGAGTCGATCTCGGCGGCGTGCTCCGTCACCCACGCGCGGGCTTCCTCGGGGCTCAGGTAGCGGCCGACGAACTGCGAGATGAGGCCGAGGCCCATGGGGAACTGGTAGGCCTGGCCGGCGTGCATCGCGAACACCCGGTGCTGGTACCCGGTGAACTCGGTGAACTGGTTGACGTAGTCCCACACCCGCTTGTTGGAGGTGTGGAACAGGTGGGCGCCGTACCGGTGGACCTCGATACCCGTCTCGGGTTCGGCCTCCGAATAGGCGTTGCCACCGATGTGCGCACGGCGTTCCAAGACGAGCACGCGCTTGCCGAGCTGTGATGCGGTGCGTTCGGCGACCGTCAGGCCGAAGAACCCGGAACCGACGACGATCAGGTCAAATCCAGCGAAGCTCACGCGCCGAGGATAGTCGCGCCGGGCGATCGGGCCGGCGGGTACCCACCCGGAGCCGGCCGGCGCGCCGGTCGACCAGCCTGGACGCCGGTCGGCGGGCCCGCGTCGGTACACTTCGCCGCGAGGCCTTATCACAATGTCACAGCACCGTGCGCCTGGCACGTTCGCGCTGTCCGGTGTCCGCGTGCGCACGCCACCGGTGAAGTGCCTCACGCATCTCTACGACGGTGGGGTAGCAGGGACATGAGCTGGTTGGACGTTGTGCCGGTCGCGCTCGTCACCGCGGCGTGGCTGGTCGGTCCGGGTGCGGCGCTCTCGTACGCGATCGGCCTGCGCGGGCTGTCGGCCTGGGGCATGGCGCCGACGCTGAGCATGCTCATCGTGCCGATCACCGCGGTGCTGGCGGACAAGCTCGGCGTGCGGTGGTCGCCGGTCGTCGTGCTGGTCGCCACGGCCGTGGTCGTCGCGCTCGCCGTGGCCGTGTCGCTGCTGCTGCGCCGGATCGCGCCACCACGTCGGACGGACCCGCGCCGGGTGCTGGCCGGCGCGGCCCTCGGCCTGCTGCCCGCGTTCGCGATCGGCTGGTACGTGATGGTCGAGGGCATGGGAGAGCCCGACCAGCTGTCCCAGACCTACGACGCGATCTTCCACTACAGCGCGCTCTCCCACATCCTCGACTCCGGCAACGCCTCGTCCATGGCGATGGGCACGCTGGGCAACGTCGCCACCCCGACCACGTTCTACCCGGCGGGCTGGCACGGGCTGACGTCGCTGGTCGTGCTGAGCACGGGCGTGCCGATCGCGGTCGCCGCGAACGTCGTCGCGGGCGTCATCGCGATGCTCGTGTGGCCGTTGAGCTGCATGGTGCTGGTGCGCCAGCTCATCGGCCGGTCGACCGCCGCCATGGCGGTGACCGGCGCGGTCAGCGTCGCGTTCACCGCGTTCCCGTGGGGCCTGCTCGGCTTCGGCGTGCTGTGGCCGAACCTGCTCGGCATCGCCATGGCGCCCGCCGGCGTCGCCATGGTGCTCGCCGCCACGTCGTTGGCCAGGGAGGACGTCATCGGCAGGCGCCGCGCCATGGCGCTGGCCCCGCTGGTGGTCGTGGCCTGCGCGTTCGCCCACCCGAACACCGTGTTCAGCCTGATCGTGGTGTGCCTGTTCCCGATCGCCACCAGCATCCTGCGGTGGGCGCTGCGGCTGCGTCGTGCCGGCCGAACCGGCCGCGCGGTGACCGGAGTGTCGGCCGCCGCGCTGCTCTTCCTGGGCGCGTGGGGGTACGTGGCGCGCGCGCCGATGTTCGCCGAGGTGCGCAGCCACGTCTGGCCGCCGTTCGAGACGCCTGCCCGCGCGGTCGGCGAGGCGCTGCTCAGCGCGCCGAACGGCAAGCCCGCGCTGTGGGCGCTGTCCCTGGTGGCGGTCATCGGCGCCGTGGTGGCGTGGCGGCTGCGGACCAGCCGGTGGCTGGTGGCGGCGTTCGCCGGCACCGCGTTCCTCTACGTGGTGACGGCCTCGATCAACCGGCCGAGCACCCAGTTCATCACCGGCTACTGGTACAACGACTCGTTCCGGCTCGCCGCGATGCTGCCGCTCACCGCCGTGCCGCTCGCCGTGCTCGGCATCACGCGGCTGGCCGACCAGCTGGGCGCGCTGCTCGCCAAGGCGCCCGCGCCGGCGGCGACCGTGCCGCCCGGGATGGTGGTGGCGGGCGCCGACCAGCCCGAGGGCGCCGAACCCGCGGGCCGCCGGTCCCTGCTGCGCACGCCGACCGTGCTGAGCCTGGTGGTGCTGCTCGCGATGGCGCCGCTGACCAAGTTCTTCTACGTCGGCACCAACACGGCCATCGTGGCCGGGACGTACGCGATCGAGCCCGTGCCGCAGAACAGCACGCTGGTCGACCGGACCGAGCAGGCGTTCCTGGACGACCTCGAGGCCAAGCTGCCCGAGGACGCCCTGGTGGCCAACAACCCGTGGGACGGCAGCACGGTGATGCTCGCCGAGGTGGGCCGCCGGGCGCTGTTCCCGCACGCCAACATCCCGTGGAGCGACGACCAGAAGTACCTGGCGGCGAACCTGGACGAGGCGGGCCGCGACCCGGAGGTGTGCCGGGCGGCCGATCGGCTGGGCGTGCACCACCTGCTGATGGCCAACCGGACGTTCTGGCCGCACGACGCGCGCAACCTGGACTACCCGGGGCTGCGGGTCTCGGCCTCGGACCCGGCGTTCGAGCTGCTGGCCCAGGCGGGCACCGTCAAGCTGTACCGGTTGGCCGCGTGCGACGCCGGGCAGACGGTGACGTCCCGCTGAACGCCGCACCGCTGAACGCCGCACCGCGGACCGCAGCCGGACCCGGTCGGGCGACGGCGCGACCCGGCCCCCTACCGTGTGCCGGGTGTCGACCTCGATGACCCTTCGGCGGTTCTTCAGCCCGTCCGTGCAGATGGCCGTGGGCCTGGGCGTGTTCGGGCTGGCCGGGTACCTGTTCGTGGCGCTGACGGGTCACACGCTGACCACCGACCAGGCCAACCTGGCGGTGACCTTGTACTTCGTGGTCAACGTGATCGGGCCGGGCATCTTCGCCGCACTTGAGCAGGTGACCAGCCGCGCCGTCGCCTCCGGGCAGCCCATCCGGTCGGTGGTCCGCCGGGTGTGCGCGTCGGGCGGGAGCCTGGCCGCGGTGGTCGTCGCCGTGCTCCTGCTGCTCTCGCCGTTCGCGGTCGACCGCACGCTCGGCGGCGACTGGGCGCTGTTCGCGGAGGTGCTGGCGACACCGGCGCTGATCGCCGCGCTGAGCGTCGTGCGCGGTCTGCTCGCCGGTCTGCAGCGGTTCAGCGGCTACGCGATGACGCTGACCGTCGAGGGCGGCGTGCGGCTCGGGCTGTGCGGGCTGCTGGTCGTGCTGCAGGCGTCCGAGGCGTGGCTGTTCGGGCTCGCCTACCTGGGCGGATCGGTGCTCGCCACGCTGGTGGGGCTCCTCTGGCTGCCGAAGGCGCGGTCCGCGTCGACGTCGCCGGCGGCCGTCGTGCCACCGATGGGCAAGGCGCTCGCCGCGCTGGCGGCGGCCACGCTGCTCTCCCAGCTGCTGCCCAACCTGGCGCCGCTCGCGGTCAACTCCCGGCTGCCGCTGGACAGCGTGGTGGCGCTGGCGTTCGGCCAGGCCGTGGTGGTCGCCCGCATCCCGCTGCTGCTGCTCTACCCGATCCAGACGATGCTGCTGCCGAGCCTGACCGCGGCGGCCGCGAAGGGCGACCACGGGTTCGTCACGCGGCGGATCAAGCTCGCGCTCGCCGTGCTCTGCGGGCTCGGCATGGTGTACGCCGTGGTGTTCACGCTGGTGGGGCCGTGGGTGCTGCGCACGTTCATGGGCACGAAGGTCGATCCGGCCACCGTGGTCACGATGCTGCTCGCGGTCAGCACGGTCATCCTCATCGGGGCGTTCGTGGCGCAGCCCGCGCTGGTCGCGTTGGGTCGCGACAAGACCATCACGCTCGGTTGGGCGGTCGGCTCGGCGGCCACGCTGGCGATGGTCACCCTGCCGGGTGACCCGCCGTTCATCGCGGCGTTGGCGCAGACCGTCGGCCCGTTGCTGACCCTGCTGGTGATGCTGCTGGGGCTGAGGGCCGCGCTCCGCCGGGCGTCCACGGGCGTCACCGCCGAGCCGGCGGACGACCGGCGGACCACCGAGGCGTCGTGAGCTGCTGAGACCCTGGGTCTCGCTCGAAGGGTGACACCGGGCGGCCGGGCACGGGGCCCGGCCGGTGGTTCACACCCGGCGGATCGCCCGTCCGGCCAGCGACTTGGCCAGCTTCAGGTCGAGCGACACGGCGGCGTCGAGCGCCGACTTGGTGATGTGGCCGCGGCAGAGCAGGTGCAGCCGCGCGGCGCGCGCTGCCTTGTGCCAGCCGGCCGCGCTGAGCTGCTTGGCCGCTGCGGCGTAGTACCGCTGCTCCTCCTCGAACCGCCGCTCGCTGTGGGCGCCGATCGACGAGTGGCTCGCCGCGTGCCTGCGGTAGCGGAACACCGGCGTCGGGTCCAAGGCCAGCGTGCCGCCGCCGATGAGCATGTCGATGGACCACGCCAGGTCGGCGATCGAGCCGAACTCGCCGAGCCGCGTGATCCTGGGCACGGCGTCGTTGCGGAACGCCATGGCCGGCACGTACAGCCAGTTGCCGTTCATCAGGCTCTGCGCGGCGGCCGGGCCGTCCAGCTCGCGCTCCTTCCACGCCGACCGGGCGGCCACCCGCTTGATCTTGTCGGCCAGGCTGTCGGTCGGCCGGCTCTCGCCGTCGACCACGATCACGCCGGGGTGCACCATGACGGCGTCCGGGTACCGCTTGAACGCGTCGAGCACGACCTCGACGTACCGGGGCTCCAACGCGTCGTCGGCGCCCATGACGACGAGGTACTCCTCCTTGCCCAGCGTCATGCACTTGCACACGTTGCCGGTGGCGCCGAGGTTGCGCTCGTTGCGCACGTACTCGATGCGCGGGTCGCCCAGCCCGCGCACGTACTCCTCCGCCGTCGTGTCCGGGTACCGGTCGTCGACGATGGTCAGCCGCCACTGGTCACTGGTCTGCTTGCGGACGCTGTCCACCAGCTCGATCAGGAACCGCGGGTCCAGGTAGTAGGGGACGACGAAGTGGATGCTCATGAACGCTCCGCACCTGCAGGACCTTGACCAGCGGAAACCGGGGGCTCGGCCTGGCGCAGGGCGATCGCCCGCGCCAGCCGCGCGTACCGCAGCTCCAGCTCCTTGAACCTCAGGTAGGCGTTCAGGGTGGTGAACGTGAACACCACGACCAGCGCGTACAGCAAGAGGTCGGTGCCGCGGCCGACGCCGAGCCACCCGGCCACCACGGTCACGTCACCCGGGCGCAGCACCGCGTAGATGCCGAACACCACGAACAACATGAACGCGAGCTTCACGCTCGCCGCCGATTTGGTGGTTCCGCGTTTGCGCAGGAACAGCAGCAGGACGGCGAACGAGAACACGACCAGGATGTACTGGATCAGCATGATCAGTGCGCCTTGCTCTTGAGCATCGTGTCGAACAGGATGTTCACGCCGTTGATGAGCGACTGGCCCTTGGCCATCGAGTACTCGGTGTAGAGAATCGTCACCGGCTCCTCGGCCACCCGCCACTTGTGGTGGTCGATCATCTCCACGATCTCCGACGCGTGGCCCATGCCGTTCAACGTGATGTTGATCTGCTCGGCGACCGCGCGGTTGAACACCCGCAGCCCGTTGTGGGCGTCGGTAAGCCCGAGCTTGCGCGTCCGGCGGCTCAGCATCACGACCGTCTTGAGCACCACCCGCTTGATCCACGGGATGTGCGCCGTGTCACCGTGGAACCGGGTGCCGACGATGATGTCGAGCGGCTCGGACCGCAGGCGCTCCAGCATCGACAGCACGTCCTCGACGCGGTGCTGGCCGTCGGCGTCGAACGTCACGAAGTACTCGGCGCCGGGCTGCTTGCGCGCGTACTCGATGCCGGTCTGGATCGCCGCGCCCTGACCCAGGTTCACCGGGTGTTGCACCAGGTGGGCGCCGCCGGCCTTGATTCCGGCCGCGGAGTCGTCGCGGCTGCCGTCGTCCACGCACACGATATTGGGGAACGTCTGCCGCGCGTGCCGCACGACGTCCTCGATGACCTGTCCCTCGTTGTAGACCGGGACGACGAGCCACACTTCCGACCAGTCGGTCACAAGAGGTCTCCAGATACCACTGCAAGATGGACGAAGGTGGCTCGAAGAGTACTGCAACCCCGGACATCTACACTGCCTCGGGTACGCCCAGCCGCCGCACGACAAGTGTTCGCAGTCGACGCCGCGCGCGGCCGTGCTGGCGCTTCCCAAACTCGGAGAGGATTTCGATGGTTGGTGTGGCCGTCATCGGTGCCGGTTACTGGGGGCCGAACCTGGTGCGCAACGTCCAGGCGACCCCGGAACTACGGCTGACCGCGTTGTGCGACCTCGACGTCGAGCGCGCGCGCAACGTCCTGGGCCGGTACAGCACCGTGAGGGCGACGTCATCCCTCGACGAGGTGCTGGCCGACCCCGAGGTCGAGGCGGTGGCGGTGGCCACCCCGGCGGCCACCCACCTGCGGGTCGCGCTCGCCGCGCTCGAGGCGGGCAAGCACGTGCTCGTCGAGAAGCCGCTGGCCTCGTCGTACGCGGACGGGTTGAAGCTGGTCACGGCCGCCGAGGAGCGCGGCCTGACGCTGATGCTCGACCACACGTTCTGCTACACGCCGGTGGTGCGCAGGCTGCGCGAGCTGGTGCGCGGCGGTGAGCTGGGCGACATCCAGTACATCGACTCGGTGCGCATCAACCTGGGCCTGGTCCAGCCGGACATCGACGTGCTGTGGGACCTCGCGCCCCACGACCTGTCGATCCTGGACTCGATCCTGCCCGAGGGCGTGCACCCGGTGGCGGTCGCGGCGCACGGGTCGGACCCGGCGGGCGTCGGCCGCGCCTGCGTGGCGTACATGTCGGTGCAGCTGTCCAACGGCTCCATCGCGCACGCGCACGTGAACTGGCTGTCCCCCACCAAGATCCGCACGATGATCGTCGGCGGCTCCGACAAGACGGCCGTGTGGAACGACCTCGACCCGACGCAGCCGCTCGCCGTCTACGACCGCGGCATCGAGCGGGACGACGAGAGCGTGCGCGTCTCCTACCGCATCGGCGACATGGTCGCGCCCGCCCTGCCGGGCGGCGAGGCGCTGCGCGGAGTAATGGCGGAGTTCGCCGCCGCGATCATCGAGAAGCGGGCGCCGCTGACCGACGGGCGCTCGGGCCTCCGGGTCCTGGCCCAGTTGGAGGCGGCGTCGGCCAGCCTTGCCGCCGGTGGCACGTTCGTGCCGCTGACGGACGTGAACGGAGGAGCTCTCTGATGGACCTGACCGACCAGCGCGCCGTGGTGACCGGCGGCGCCGGCACGATCGGCTCGCACGTCGTCGACCAGCTGCTGGCCGCGGGCGCGCGCGAGGTCGTCGTGATCGACGACCTGAGCCGCGGCCGGGTGGAGAACCTGGCCGACGCCCTGGCGCAGGCACCGGACAAGGTCAAGCTCGTCGAGGGCGACATCCGCGACATCCCCCTCGTCAAGCAGACGATCGCGGGCGCGGACGTCGTGTTCCACCTCGCCGCGCTGCGCATCACCCGCTGCGCCGCCGAGCCGCGCGTGGCGCTGGAAGTGCTGGTCGACGGCACCTTCAACATCATCGAGGCCTCGGTCGAGGCGGACGTGAAGAAGGTCATCGCCTCGTCCACGGCGTCGGTCTACGGGCTCGCCGAGGAGTTCCCGACCACGGAGCGTCACCACCCGTACAACAACGACACGTTCTACGGCGCCGCCAAGGCGTTCAACGAGGGCATGCTGCGCAGCTTCAAGGCGATGAGCGACCTCGACTACGTGGCGCTGCGCTACTTCAACGTGTACGGCCCGCGCATGGACGCGCACGGCAAGTACACGGAGGTGCTGATCCGCTGGATGGAGCGGATCGAGGCCGGTGAGCCGCCGCTGGTCCTCGGCGACGGCAAGGCGACGATGGACTTCGTGGACGTGCGCGACATCGCCCGCGCCAACATCCTGGCCGCGCAGGCGGACGTCACCGACACCGTCTACAACATCGCGACCTCGACCGAGACGTCGCTGCTGGAGCTGGCCGAGGCCCTCCAGCGGGTGATGGGGTCCACCCAGCCGCTGGAGTTCGGCCCGGCGCGTTCGGTGAACTCGGTCACGCGCCGCCTCGCCGACATCAGCGCCGCCGAGCGCGACCTCGGCTGGAAGCCGACCATCTCGCTGGACGAGGGTCTGGCGGACCTGGTCACGTGGTGGAGGGCGCAGCGATGATCCCGGTGATCCGGCCGTTCCTCGGCGAGGAGGAGGCCCTGGCCGCGGCCGAGGTCGTCCGCTCCGGCTGGGTGGCGCAGGGACCGCGGGTCGCCGCGTTCGAGCAGGCGTTCGCCGAGTCGGCGGGCGCCGCGCAGGGCATCGCGGTGTCGAACTGCACCACCGGCCTGCACTTGTCGCTGCACCTGCTCGGCGTCGGCCCCGGCGACGAGGTCGTGGTGCCGTCGTTCTCGTTCATCGCGACCGCGAACGCGGTGAAGTACGTGGGCGCGACCCCCGTGTTCGCCGACGTCGACGCGGAGACCGGCAACGTCACGGCGGAGACCGTGGACGCCGCGGTCACGCCGCGCACGGTGGCCGTGATCGCGGTGCACCAGGGTGGCGTGCCGTTCGACGTGGACTCGGTGCAGGCGCTGTGCGACAAGCGCGGCATCGCGCTGGTGCACGACTCGGCGTGCGCGGCGGGCTCCACCTACCGCGGCAAGCCGGTCAGCTCCGGCGCCGGGCTCGCCGCCTGGTCGTTCCACCCGCGCAAGCTGCTCACCACCGGTGAGGGCGGCATGGTCACCACCGAGAACGCCGAGTGGGCGACCCGGCTGCGCAAGCTGCGCGAGCACGGCATGAGCATGTCCGCCGCGGACCGCCACGCGGCCGGCGGCGTGAAGCTGGAGCAGTACGAAGAGGTCGGCTTCAACTTCCGGATGACCGACATGCAGGCCGCGGTGGGCCTGATCCAGCTGCGCAAGCTGCCCGACGTGATCGCCAAGCGGCGCGAGCTGGCCGGGCGCTACCACAAGCTGCTCGGCGAGCTGGACGGCCTGCGCTGCGTCGGCGACCCGGAGTACGGCACGACCAACTACCAGTCGTTCTGGGTGGTGCTGCCGGACGCGTTCGAGGGCACCTCGGTGGACGTGCTGGCGGGCCTCGCCGAGCGCGGCGTGTCCGCCAGGCGGGGCATCATGGCCTCCCACCTGGAGCCGGCCTACGCCGACCAGCGGGACGTCGAGCTGCCCGTCACCGAGCACCTGACCAGGCGTTCGGTGATCCTGCCGCTGTTCCACCAGATGACCGAGGCCGAGCAGGACACCGTCGTCGGCGCGCTCGACGCGGTGCTCCGAGGGTCGAAGTGACCGCTGCCCCGCTGCTGCTCGTCGGCGCGGGCGGGCTGGCCCGGGAGGCGTTGGCCGCGATCGCCGCGGTCAACGCCGTCGCACCGCGCTGGTCCGTGCTCGGCCTGCTGGACGACAACGAGGCGCGGCACGGCGAGGTGATCGACGGCGTGCCCGTGCTCGGGCCGTCGGCGGCCGTCGCCGACCACCCCGACGCGCAGGTCCTGATCTGCACGGCCAGCACCCGCAACCAGGCCAGTCGCCGGCAGATCGCCGCGCGGCTCGGCCTGCCCGCGGAGCGCTACGCCACCGTGGTGCACCCGTGGGCGAGCGTCGCGCCGGGCGTCGAGATCGGCGCCGGCTCGGTGCTGCTCGCGTTCGTCGCGGTGACCGCGCCGCAGGTGATCGGGTCGCACGTGGTGGTCATGCCGCACGTCACCATCACGCACGACGACGCGATCGCCGACCACGTCACGTTCGCCGCCCGGGTCGCCCTGGCCGGTGGCGTGACCGTCGGTGAGGCGGCCTACCTGGGCAGCGGCGCGCTGGTCCGGGAAGGGCTCTCCATCGGCGCCGGCGCCCTCGTCGGCATGGGGGCGGTGGTGCTCTCCGACGTGCCGCCCTTCGAGGTGTGGGCGGGCACACCCGCCCGGCGCCTGCGCGCGCTCGACCAGACCACGCCCGGTCAGACCAGCGCTGCTGGTGAAGCGATCTCACGAGGATGAGCAGAATGACGATCCCGGCCCCGATTCCCCCCGTCGACCTGAAGTTCCAGCACGCCGAGGTGGCCGACGAGGTCGCCGAGGGCTGGGCCGCGGTGCTGGCCAAGACGGCGTTCGTCGGCGGCCCCGCCGTCGGCGAGTTCGAGCGCGCGTACGCCGAGTACAGCCAGGTCGCGCACTGCGTCGGCGTGGCGAACGGCACGGACGCGCTGGAACTGGCGCTGCGCGCGGTCGGCGTGGGCGTCGGCGACGAGTGCGTCGTGCCGGCCAACTCGTTCATCGCGACCGCCGAGGCGGTGGCCCGCACGGGCGCGACGCCGGTGTTCGTGGACTGCGACCCGGACACCTACCTGATCGACACCAAGGCGGCGCTGGCGGCGTTCACCGACCGCACCAAGGCGGTGCTGCCGGTCCACCTCTACGGCCAGTTGGCGCCGGTCGAGGAGCTGAAGGCGGCGTGCGACGAGCAGGGCGTGTTCCTCGTCGAGGACGCCGCCCAGTCGCAGGGCGCGCGCCGCCACGGCGCGGTGTCCGGCTCGCTCGGCCACCTGGCGGGCACCAGCTTCTACCCCGGCAAGAACCTCGGCGCCTACGGCGACGCGGGCGCGGTGACCACGCAGGACGAGGAGCTGGCGAACCGGGTGCGGCTGCTGAGCCAGCACGGCTCGCCGCAGAAGTACGTGCACAGCACGCTGGGCTTCAACAGCAGGCTGGACACGATCCAGGCCGTGGTGCTGCAGGCCAAGCTGCGCCGGCTGGAGGCGTGGAACGCGCTGCGGGTCGCCGCCGCCGAGTACTACGGCGAGCTGCTGTCGGGCGTCGCGGGCGTGGTGCCGCCGAAGACGCTGGACGGCAACGACCACGTGTGGCACCTGTACGTGGTGCGGGTCGCCGAGCGCGACCGGGTGCTCAAGCACCTCCAGGACAACGGGGTGGGCGCGGCGATCCACTACCCGACGCCGATCCACCTGACCGCGCCGTTCGCCTCGGACGCGCACGGCGAGGGCTCGTTCCCCAACGCGGAGCGGGTCGCGGGCGAGATCCTGAGCCTGCCGATGTTCCCCGGCATCACCCGTGACCAGCAGGAGCGGGTGGTCGAGGTCCTGGCCGAGGCCGTCCGTTGAGCGGCGTGTTCGTCCACCCGATGGGCCTGTGCGAGAGCGACACGGTCGGCGCGGGCACCCGCGTGTGGGCGTTCGCGCACGTGCTCAAGGGCGCGAAGGTCGGCAAGGACTGCAACATCTGCGACGGCGCGTTCGTCGAGAACGAAGCGGTGCTCGGCGACAACGTCACGGTCAAGAACAACGTGCTCGTCTACAACGGCGTGACGTGTGAGGACAACGTCTTCCTCGGCCCGAACGCGGTGTTCACCAACGACATGCGCCCGCGCGCCCACCAGAAGCTCGGCGGCGACCAGTTGCTGCCGACCCTGGTGCGCGAGGGCGCCACCCTGGGCGCGGGCGTGGTCGTGGTGTGCGGCACGACGATCGGGCGCAACGCGTTCGTCGGCGCGGGCGCGGTGGTCGCCCGGGACGTGCCGGCGCACGCGTTCGTGGTGGGCAACCCGGCCGAGCAGAAGGGCTGGGTGTGCCGCTGCGCGACCCGGCTCGACGACGACCTGCGCTGCCCCTCCTGCGGGACGGAGCACGAGCGGGCCGACGACGGGCTCGTGGCGAAGAAGTAGTCGGTAACGGCGGCCGGCCGGTGACGAGAGGGTTCTCGTCACCGGCCGGCCGCTTTTTCCGTCAGACCTCGCGGAAGTAGTCCACGGTCAGCCGCACGCCGGTGGCGATGTCCACCTCGGGCTTCCAGCCCAGCTCGGCCTGCGCGAGCGACGGGTCGATCGCCGACGCGCGCAGGTCACCCAGCCGGGCCGGGGCGAACTCCGGCTCGTCGGCCACGCCCGCCGCCTGCGCGACGAGGGTGTGCAGCTCGCGGTCGGACACCTGGTGCGCGGTGCCGATGTTGTAGCGCCGCCCGCCGCCCGCCTCGCCGGAGGCCGCGATGAACGCCGACACGACGTCCTCCACGAACACGTAGTCGCGGGTGTTGCCGCCGTCGCCGAACACCTTCGTCGGACGGCCCGCGAGCAGCGCGGACGCGAAGATGGCCACCACGCCCGCCTCGCCGTGCGGGTCCTGCCGCGGCCCGTACACGTTGGCCAGCGCCAGGTGCGTGCACTCCATGCCGTACAGCTGCCGGTAGGTGTTCAGGTACACCTCGCCGGACACCTTGGACGCCGCGTACGGCGACTTGGGGTTGATCGGGGTCGTCTCGGCGACCGGCAGCACCTCGGGCGTGCCGTAGATCGAGCCGCCGGACGAGGCGAACAGCACCTTCCGCACGCCCGCGCGACGGGCGGCCTCGGCCAGGTTCACCGTGCCCAGCACGTTCTTGGTGGCGTCGAGCAGCGGGTCGGCCACGGACACGCGCACGTCGATCTGCGCGGCCAGGTGGAACACGACCTCGGGGCCGAACGAGCCCACCACGTCGGCCAGCTCCGGCGAGGTGATGTCGACCCGCGAGAACGAGTAGCGGTCGGCGTGGGCGGGGTCGGCGGGCGCCGTCCGCTTGCCCCGACTGAGGTCGTCGACGACGTGCACCTCGTGCCCGTCCCGGAGGAGCCTGTCGACCAGGGTTGAACCGATGAAGCCGGCACCGCCGGTCACGAGTGCGCGCACGGGTGTCTCTCCAGGGTGGGTCGGGGAGTGGATCGAGTGGGACGGGTTGTCACGGCAGCCTAGAACCACCGCTCCAGCACCAGCGCGACCCCGTCCTCGGAGTTGGCCGCGGTGACCTCGTCGGCGGCGGCCAGGGCGTCCTCGTGCGCGTTGGCCATGGCCACGCCGTGGCCCGCCCACGTGAGCATCGGCACGTCGTTGGGCATGTCCCCGAACGCCAGCACGCCGCTCGCGGGCACGCCGAGGCGTTCGGCGACGGCGGCCAGGCCGGACGCCTTCGTCACACCGGGCGCGGCGAACTCCAGCAGGCCCTCGTTGGTCGACCAGGTCATCGCCACGGAGTCGCCTACCAGCGGCCCGGCGGCCCGCGCCATCTCGTCCGAGCTCATGGTCGGGTGCCTGACCAGCAGTTTCACCGCCGGCTTGCCGAGCAGCTGCGCCCGCTGGTGCCCGGGCAGCGGCTGCGCGCCCTCGTCCCACGGGTGCAGGTAGTGCTCGTCGGCGATGAACTCGGGCTCGGTGGAGCCGCGGGCGGACTCGCCGACCCGTTCCGAGGCCAGGGCGCAGCCGGGCAGCGCCTCGTCCAGCACGGCGGCCAGGGTGGTCAGCTGCTCGGGGGTGAGCAGCTCGGCGGTGACGACGCGGTCCGCGCCGATGTCGTAGAGCACCGCGCCGTTGGAGCACACGGCGTAGCCGGACAGGCCCGCCGTGGCGGCCACGTCGGGCACCCAGCGGGGCGGGCGGCCGGTGGCCAGCACGAACGGGACGTCGGCCGACAGCACCCGGCCGACCATGCCCGCCGTGCGCGGGCTGACCCGGCCGAGGGGCGTGAGCAGGGTGCCGTCGACGTCGGATGCCACAAGGGAAGGTCTCTGCACCTCCCCATCGTGCCTCTCGGCTACCGTCGCCGGGTGCGCACAGGGATTGTGATCCTGCCCGAACACCGCTGGTGGATGGCCGAACACAAGTGGAAGGCCGCCGAGGAGTACGGCTTCCACCACGCCTGGACCTACGACCACATGGGCTGGCGCTCACTGGTCGACGGGCCGTGGTTCGGCGCCGTCCCGACGCTGGCCGCGGCCGCCGCGGCGACGGCGACGATCCGGCTCGGCACGCTGGTCGCGTCACCCAACTTCCGCCACCCGGTGCCGTTCGCCCGGGAGCTGCTCGCCCTCGACGACCTCTCCGACGGCCGCTTCACGCTCGGCGTCGGCGCGGGCGGTGTGGGATACGACACGGAGGTGATGGGCGCCACCGCGTTCGACACCAAGCAGGGCACGCGCAGCAGGCAGGGCCGGTTCGAGGAGTTCGTGGCCGCGCTGGACATGCTGCTGGCGCAGGAGCGGACCACGTTCAGCGGCGAGTACTACGAGATCCGCGACGCCCGGAGCGCGCCGGGCTGCGTGCAGCGGCCCAGGCTGCCGTTCGTGGTCGCGGCCAACGGCCCCAAGGCGATGGCGGTCGCGGCGAAGTACGGCACGGGCTGGGTCACCACCGGGCCGGAGACCGACGACGAGGCGGCCTGGTGGGACGGCGTGGCCGCGATGGCGGCGCGGTTCCGGGAGGTGCTGGCCGGGATCGGGCGGGCCAAGGAGTCGATCGACTTCCACCTCAACGCCGACTCGTGCCCGGTGTACTCGCTGACCAGCGTGGAGCACTTCCGCGAGGTGGCCGGGCGGGCGCGGGCGCTGGGGTTCACCGACCTGGTCGTGCACTGGCCGCGGGCCGACGGCGTGTACGCGGGCAGCGAGGCCGTGCTGGAGCGGGTCGCGGCCGACGTGCTGCCCGAATTGGTCGGCGGCTAGCCTTCCCGGCTGTGCGACGAGTCGTGGTGATCGGTGGCGGGATCGTGGGGCTGGCGACCGCGCGGGAGTTGACCCGGCGCGGTCACGACGTGGTGGTGCTGGAGAAGGAGCCGCACTGGGCGGCGCACCAGACCGGGCACAACAGCAACGTGGTGCACGCGGGCCTCTACTACAAGCCGGGGTCGCTGAAGGCGCGGATGTCGGTGGCGGGCAACGCCTCGATCGTCGCCTACGCGCGGGAGCACGGCGTGCCGGTGGACGTGTGCGGCAAGCTCGTCGTCGCCACCTCGCCGGACGAGCTGCCGCGCCTGGAGGCGCTGGCGGAGCGGGCCGAGGCGAACGGGGTGCCCGCCCGGCGGGTCGGCGTGGACGAGGCGCGGGAGTACGAGCCCGAGGTGGCGGCGGTGGCCGCGTTGCGGGTGGAGAGCACGGGGATCATCGACTTCCCGGCCGTGTGCGCGGCGCTCGTGCGCGAGCTGAACGGCCACGACCTGCGGCTGCACACGCCCGCGTTGGCGATCCGGCGGGCGTTGAGCGGCGGTGGGGTCGAGGTGGCCACGCCCAGGGGTGTCGTGCGGGCGGACGCGCTGGTGAACTGCGCGGGCCTGCACAGCGACCGGGTGGCGCGGCTGGCGGGCGTGACGCCGTCGGCGGCGATCGTGCCGTTCCGGGGTGAGTACTACGAGCTGCGGCACGACCGCAGGCACCTGGTGCGCGGCCTGATCTACCCCGTGCCGGACCCGGCCCTGCCGTTCCTGGGCGTGCACCTGACCCGGATGCTGGACGGCAGCGTGCACGCGGGCCCGAACGCGGTGCTGGCGCTGCGCCGCGAGGGCTACCGCTGGCGCGACATCTCCCCCTCCGACCTGCTCGACGTCGCCCGGTTCCCCGGCACGTGGCGGCTGGCGCGCACCTTCGCCCGCACCGGTGTCGAAGAGGTCCTGCGGTCGTTGTCGCGCAAGCGCTTCGCCCGCAGCCTGGCCCGCTTGGTGCCCGCGATCACCGAGGACGACCTGGTGCGCTCGTCGGCGGGTGTTCGGGCGCAGGCGATGCGCGCGGACGGTTCCCTGGTGGACGACTTCCTGATCGACACCGCGCCGCGGCAGGTGCACGTCCTGAACGCGCCCTCGCCCGCCGCGACGTCGGCGTTGGAGATCGGCAAGCACGTCGCCGGCCAGGTGGAACTCAGCTGGACCTGAGCGTGGACCCGAGTGAGCGCCCCGGTGACGGCGACAGCGCGCCGCCGCGCGGCGAGGTCGTCACGCTCCGCTTCGACGGCCGCGAGGTCGCCGTGTGGTGGGGACCTGACGGCGACGTCGACCGGCTCGCCGCCCGAGGCCGCCGGATCCTCACCTGGCCCACGGCCGACGCCTGCGAGGAGCACGCCCGGCGGGCGGGGTGGACCGGCTTGGCAGGCGTGGACGACGGGACCATCAGCCGCTCCACCCTGGACGTCGAACCGGCCCAGGCGTGGCTGCGGGGGCGAGCCGCACTCGACCACGGCTCGGCGCTGAACCTGTGGAACTTCCACTGGGACGTGCAGGCGACCGCTACCGGCGGATGGCCCGCTCAGAAACGGGTGGAACTCCGCTGCCACGGCAAGCTCACCGCCGCCAACGTGCCGTGGCTGGCCGGTGAGACCGTCTACCGGCCCCGTTGGACGGCCATCGAGCTGCGTTGCCTGCGCAGGGTGCTCAACGAGTCGGTGCACGCCCTGCGGACGATGCTGTCCTGAGGAACGACGCGAACGCACCCCGGCTGAACTCCAACACATCGCCGCCGGGGTTCTTGGTGTCCAAGACCCCGACGCCGGTCACCTCCACCGACACCCCGACACACGCGTTGGCGGTGTTGCTGGCGCTCGAAGTGACGAACACCCGTCCGTCACGAACCACTCGCTTCTTCATGATCCCCTCATCGCTCGGATGAACTCCACCGTGTCACCGGCCGAGAGCGCACGGGCGGCGGCGTCGTCCCACACCGCACGCAGTTTCGCGACGCCATCCTCATCTTCCACCGAATCGCCCCCGATGAGGTTCTCCAAGTAGACCGACCCGAGGTCGTCGGCGAACTCCAGGATGATCATGTTCGCGGAGAGCGCGCCGTACGCGCCGACACGGTTCGGGATCACCTGGATCGTCACGTTCGGCAGTTCGGCCGCGTGGAGCAGGTGGTCCCACTGGGCTCGCATCACCTCTGGGCCTCCGATCTCCCGGCGCAGCGCGGCTTCGTCGATCAGCGCGTGCAGGACGAGAGGCCGCGGTTCCCGGCGCAACAACCCCTGGCGGTCACGCCGTTCCGGCGCGGCCCGCTCCTCCCACTTCTCGCCGGCCAACAGGTGTTGGTTCCCGACCGCCAGGGCTGCCGCGTAGTCGGGTGTCTGGAGCATTCCGGGGATCAGCACCACGTCCACGGACCGCTCGACCACGGCCTCGGACTCGTCGCGGCGGAAGCGCAGGTAGCTCTTGGGGAGCGAGGCCGCGTGCTCGATGGGCACCGCCTCGTCGTCGGCGATCTCCCAGAGCGCCATGGCCCGTTCGCGTTCCTCGTCGCTGACCTTCATCACCGAGAGGATCGCGAAGAACAGGGCCCACCTCGGCCTGGCCTCGCCCGCGATCATCCGGCTCCACGTCGAGCGGGACGTCCGGACCTCCTTGATGATCGCGTCGGCCTTGAGGCCCGACTTCTCGCGGTACTGCTCCATGAGCGCGCCGAGCTTGCGCTTGCCGCGCGTGGTCCCTACTGCCATTGGCTCACCTTAGCGACTCTCCGTAGTCACCCGTCACCACGACACCACTCGTTCGGGAACAGGGGTTTTGGGTGTTGCAAACCCTACAGTGTCACCATGGAAAAAGTGCTGAAGGGCGCGCGGAGCTGCATGACGCGGGGCCGGGCGGACAACGCGGCGACGCTGCTGCTCCACCTGTGGTCGGAGACGCCGGACGCGGCCGGTCTGCGTGAGACGAGCCTGGAGCTGGCCGACCGGTTCCCGCTGGACGAATCGGCCGCCGAGGTGCTGCGGCGCGCCGCCGTGACCAGTGCCGAGCGGGGCAGGCTGCCGGTGGCGGAGGAGTTGGCGCGGCGGGCGTTGGGCGTCTGGCGGGCGCGGTGCCAGGCCGACCCGACGCCCGAGTCGCTCGCCGGGCACGTGAGCGCGCTCGACCTGCTGGCGAGCGTGCACCGGGCGCGTGGCGAGGTCGCCGCCGTCGCCGCGTGCCTGGCCGAGGTGGTGGAGTGGCAGTACGACCACGGCGACCGGGCGGGCGTGGCGTGGGCGCTGCGGGAGCTGGGCGTGCTGGCCATCGAGGCGGGCGACCTCGCCCTGGCGGGCACGCGGCTGACCCGTGCCGTGGCGCTGTACCGCGAACGGGCCGACGAACCGTCGATGCGGATGGCGTGCGGCGAGTGCTGGGTGCTGCTCGCGTGCGTCCGCTGGGCCGAGGAGCGCCCGACGGAGGCGCGGGCGCTGCTGGAGGCGGCGTTGGGCGAGTTCGGGGACGACGACGCGGCCCTGGACGTGCTGCGCCTGCTGGAAGCACTCGACTCCGGCAGCGAACTGCCGGAGTCGGTGCCCGTGGGTGGTGAGTTCGGGCAGCTCAGCTGGGCTTGATCAGCCGCACTCAATCAACTGGGCTTGAGCACGTCCAGGCCGAGGAACGGGCGCAGCGCCTGCGGGACGACGACCGAGCCGTCGGCCTGCTGGTGGTTCTCCAGGATCGCCACGATCCAGCGGGTGGTGGCCAGCGTGCCGTTGAGCGTGGCGGCGATCTGCGGCTTGCCGTTCTCGTCGCGGTAGCGCACGTTGAGCCGCCGCGCCTGGAACGTGGTGCAGTTCGACGTCGAGGTCAGCTCCCGGTACGCCTGCTGGGTCGGGATCCACGCCTCGCAGTCGAACTTGCGCGCGGCCGACGTGCCGAGGTCGCCGGCGGCCGTGTCGATGACCCGGTACGGGACCTCGATCTTGGCCAGCATCTCCTCTTCCCACGCCAGCAGCTTGGCGTGCTCGGCCTCGGCGTCCTCCGGCTTGACGTAGGAGAACATCTCGACCTTGTTGAACTGGTGCACGCGGATGATGCCGCGGGTGTCCTTGCCGTACGAGCCCGCCTCGCGCCGGTAGCACGACGACCAGCCCGCGTACCGCTTCGGGCCGTCCAGGATCTCGTCGGCGTGGTAGCCCGCGAGCGGCACCTCCGACGTGCCGACGAGGTACAGGTCGTCGGCTTCGAGGCGGTAGATCTCGCTCGCGTGCGCGCCGAGGAACCCGGTGCCGGCCATGATCTCCGGGCGCACCAGGGTCGGCGTGATCATCAGCTTGAACCCGGCCGCGGTGGCCTGGGCGACGGCCATGTTCAGCAGCGCCAGCTCCAGCTGCGCGCCCACGCCGGTGAGGAAGTAGAAGCGCGAGCCGGACACCTTCGCGCCGCGTTCCATGTCGATCGCGCCGAGCCGCACGCCCAGGTCGAGGTGGTCGAGCGGCTCGAAGTCGAACTCGCGCTTCTCGCCGACGTGCTTGAGCACGACGTAGTCGTCCTCGCCGCCGGCGGGCGCGTCGGGGTGGATCACGTTCGGCACGGCGCGGTGCAGCTCGGTCAGCTCGGCCTCGGTGGCGGACTGCTCCGCCTCGGCCGCCTTGACCTCGGCGGCCAGCTCCTTGCCCTTGGCCAGCAGCGCGTCGCGCTCCTCGCCCTTGGCGCGGCCGACCTGCTTGCCGAACGACTTCTGCTCGCCGCGCAGCGCGTCGGCGCGGGCGATGGCGGCCCGGCGGCGCTCGTCGGCGGACAGCAGCGCGTCGACCACGGTCTCGTCCTCGCCACGCGCGCGTTGCGACGCGCGGACTGCTTCCGGGTTCTCGCGCAGTGCCTTGAGGTCAATCACAGGGGAAGGGTAGTACCCGGGTGGAAACCCTTTCGAACGCCTTCGCACCCGAAGTGTCGGACCCCTCGGGCAGGATGCCCGTGTGGTTGAACGAGCGGACGACGACGCCGGCCTGCCGACCGAGGCGTGGGAGATGGTCGAGGACTACGCGCGCACGCTGGTGCACGCGGGCATGACCTCGTTGGATGACACGGTGCGGGACGTGGTCGACTTCGTCTCCGACGAGCACCCGATCACGCCGGCGGGCGCGCGGCCGGTGGTGGAGCGGGTGTGGCGGGAGCGGGCCGCCGAGCAGGAGGGCTGGCCGGCGAGCACGGACGTGGACCGCCTGTTCGAGGTGTTCGCGGCGCTCGACCGCGACGGGATCGTGGCCCGCGCCGACTTCACGTGCTGCCAGACGTGCGGGCACGCGGAGATCGGCGACGAAGCGGGCGACGACGCGCGGGGCTACGTGTTCTTCCACCGGCAGGACACCGAGAGCGCCGTCGTGGGCGACGGGGTGTGGCTCGCCTACGGCTCGTTCGGCGAGCTCGCCGACGTCGAGCCGGCCGACCACGAGACTTCCGACCACGAGCCCGACGATGTCGAACCCGACGACCTCGAACCCGCCGGCCGTGCGGCGGCGGACGAGGCCGTGGCGCGCGAGGTGGTCGCGGCGCTCACCGCGGTCGGGCTGCCCGTCGAGTGGAACGGCTCGGCGCACACCCGGATCAAGGTCGGGCCGATGGCCTGGCAGAAGCGGCTGCCGGTGGCCTGAGCACGGCGAAGGGGGCGCGCCCGACCGGCGGACGCGCCCCCTTCGTGAGTGCTGGGTGCTACGAGATGGCGACGGCGACCACAAGGCCGAGGGCGACGTGCGCGGACGCGACCACGACGCTGGCCGGGGCGAAGCGGTCGGACTCGATCAGCGAGCCGATGTCGAGCCGGGTCACCCACTCCAGCAGCCGGACCGCGAGCACCTGGACGATGATGCCGACGAAGCCGAAGATCAGGGCCGACAGCAGGCCCTCGTCCAGCTTGCCCGCCGCGCTGTAGATCGCGACGACCACGATCAGCGCCATGCTCACGAGGCCCGCGGAGGTCACGATGACCGCGTTCGGGGCGCCGCCGCGCACCAGCGCGCTCAGCTTGCCGGGCGTGGTCCAGTCGATGGCGTAGAAGCCGACGACCATCAGCACCAGGCCGACGATCGCGTAGAGCGCGATCGCACCGACGCCGGTGCCGATGCTGGACCCGAAGCCGGGGTCCAACGCGAGTTGGGAGATCACTGACCCTCCATGGTGTGCAGGTTGATCGGTTGTGCCGCCGGTGAAGGAGCCGGTGACGAGTGTGGTGCGCTCGGGGTTGGGGAGCGTTTCATTCGACGATCCTGTGCGGCACGAACGCCGCGCCGTCGTCCGTGACCAGGCCGACGGTCTCGCGGATGCCGAGGCCCGCCGACGCGTCGCCGACGACCCACGCGCCGAGCGCCGGCCGGTAGCCGTCGAACTCGGGCAGCGGGTCGAACAGCTGGTAGACGAAGCCCTCCTTGCCGTAGACCCCGCCGGTCTGGGTCTCGTAGCCGGGGGCGACGATCTGGATGTTCTGCCCCTCGCGGCCCAGCAGCGGCTTGCGCACGTACTCGGTGAGCAGGCCTGGTTCGCCCAGGAACGCGGGCAGCAGGTTCGGGTGGCCGGGGTACATCTCCCACAGCACGGCCAGCAGCGCCTTGTTGGACAGCAGCATCTTCCACAGCGGCTCGACCCACAGGGTGCCGGGCAGGCTCTCCACCGCGTAGCGGCCGAACTGCTCGTCGACCACCCACTCCCACGGGTAGAGCTTCACGACCGTGCCCATCGGCGCGTCCTCGAGGTCGACGAACCGCTTCAGCAGCGAGTCCCAGCCGATCTCCTCGATCGCCAGCCCGACGGTGTCCATGCCCGCCTCGGCCGCGGTCTCCTGCAGGTAGGCCACGGTGACGTGGTCCTCACCCGACGGGTCGGCGCCCGACCAGGTGAAGTGCAGCTCGTTGGACGGCAGCCGACCGCCGATCTCGGCCCAGCGCTCGACCAGCTTCTCGTGGATCGAGTTCCACTGGTCGTCCTCGGGGTGGACGTCGGTCTTCCAGTTCCACTGGACGACCGACGCCTCCAGCAGCGACGTGGGCGTGTCGGCGTTGTACTCCAGCAGCTTCGCCGGCCCGCTGCCGTCGTAGCGCAGGTCGAACCGCCCGTACACGTGGGGGTCGCGGCGCTTCCACGACTCGGCGATCGCGGGCCACAGCCACTCGTTGATGCCGAAGTCGCGGAAGCGCTCGGTGAGCACCACGTTGTCGACGGCCTCCAGGCACATGTTGTGCAGCAGCTCGACGTCGGCTTCGAGCGACAGCACGTCGCTCATGTCGAACACGTAGTGCGCCGACTCGTCCCAGTACGGGCGCGGGCTGCCGTCCGCGGCCCTCGCCGGCGCGCCGAACACCAGTCCCTGCTCGGAGACCGTGCGCTGCCAGTTCGGCCGGGGCGTGGAGGACTCCCGACGCACTCAGCTGCCCCCGCTCTTGCTGCCGCCGGACACGCCGAACCCGCCGCGCTGCACGACCGTGCCCGACTTGGTGGAGATGTTCGCGCCCTTGGGCATGGTGTAGCTGCCGCCGCTGATCTTCTGGCCGACCGGCGTGCTCGGCGCGCCGTAGTTGTAGCGGTAGGAGCTGCCGCCGATGTAGATGAACCCGCTGCTCACGTAACCGCCGTGGCTGCGCGCGTAGCTCTCGTCGCAGTACTGGTCCTCGACCACGACGTCGTCCTTGACGCACTGGGCGACCACGTCGTCGGGGCTGGACGCGGCGTACCAGATGGCCACCACGCCGGCCACGCCGACGGCCACGCCACCACCGACGAGGAGCCGCTTGCGGAGCTTCTTGCGGCGCGCCTCCTCGGCTTCGATCGCGAGCTGCTGCTCCCGCTGCTGCTCGATCGCCGAGGCGCGGGCGCGCTGCTCGGCCAGTGTCGGCGGCCGGGGCTTGGTCTGGCCCGCCTCCTGGCTGCGGATCTGGCCGCGGCCACCCTGCGGCGGCCCCTGCGGCGTCTGGGGCACGTAGGGCGGCGGCGACGCGCCACCGCTCTGCGGCCCCGGCGCCGCCGGTCCGCTCGGTTGGTTCGGTCCGCTCGGCCCACCCTGGCCGGGCGTCGCGGCGCTACCGGTGTTGTCGTTCTCAGTCATCAGCCACTCCCGGCGGGGACGGTACAGAGATCGGCCGCCGAATGGGTGACGAGTGTCCCAAAAGCAACACTCTCCACCCGCCCGAACGGTTGCTCGGCCTACACAGGCATCATGGAGTAGATGTCCGCCACCACGCGCTGGTTTCGTCGAGGTGACCACTTGGTCATGCTCGGCGCGTCGGCTGGCGCGTTCGTGCTGCTGGCCCTGAGCACGCTGACCGGGTGGCCCGTGGGCGCCGGCGGGGCGGGCAGCCCGGCCACGACCACGGTGAACCCCGTCATGGCAGCTCAGGCGGGCGACTGCCTCAACTGGACCAAGCAGGACCTGACGGACGTCGAGAAGGTCGACTGCGCGGCCCAGCACCTGTTCGAGGTTACCGGTGTGGCGGACATCTCCGCCGCTCACGGGCCGCAGGCGCCGTTCCCGGACGACGCGCAGTGGCAGCAGATCAGCCAGGAGCAGTGCGCCAAGACGTCGCTGGACTACCTCGGCGGCAAGTTCGACCCGTTCGGCAAGTACACGGTCGGCCCCCTCAACCCGGGCGAGCGGCTGTGGCGCGAGGGTCAGCGGACGCTACGCTGCGGCCTCCAGGTGGCCGGTCCGGCGGGCGGGCTGCTCCCGTCCTACGGCACGGCGCGCACCCAGGACCAGTCCGACGTCTACGACCCGGGCGTGTGCCTCGGCATCACCGCCACCGGGTCCGTGGCCGACCCGGTGGACTGCCTGAAGCCGCACACGTTCGAGATCACCGGCGTGGTGACCTTGCCGCCCGGCGAGTTCCCGCCGTCCGACCAGCAGGACGACGTCCTGTTCGCCGAGTGCGGCAAGCTCACCGCCGAGTACACCGGCGGCGCCGACCTCAAGGCCCGCGGCCTGATCGTCACCTGGGACACGCGGCTGCCGGAGAGCTGGGCCGCCGGCTCCCGGCAGGCGAACTGCAAGGTCGGCGCGCAACCCGTGGACAACGTCCTGATCGCGTGGGAGGGCAGCGTCCGCAACCCGAACGCGCCGCCGCTGACCACGTCCAACCCGCCGCAGACGACCGCCGTGCAGCAGGACGAGCCGACGGGCGCGCCGCTGCACTCCAGTTCAAGCTCCGCCGCGCCGCCTTCGTCGGGCTCGAAGACGCCGAAGTCGGACGAGACGACCACGACAGCGACGACCACGACGACGTCGAGGTGACGACATGCCGGTGGAGATGACCCGTCAACGGTTCGAGGACCTGGTCAGCGAGGCCCTCGACCTCATCCCGCCGGACTTCGCGGCGGCGATGAACAACGTCGTGGTGCTGGTGGAGGACCGCAACCCGGACGTGCCGAGCCTGCTCGGCCTCTACCACGGCATCGCGCTGACCAGCCGGACCACCGACTACGGCGGCGTCCTGCCGGACCGGATCTACATCTACCGCGAGGCGATCCTCGACATCTGCCGCGACGAGGACGACGTGGTGGAACAGGTCGTCGTCACGGTGGTCCACGAGATCGCCCACCACTTCGGCATCGACGACGCCAAGCTGCACGAGCTGGGCTGGGGCTAGGGCCGCCCGGCTCCCGGCCGATCAGTCGGGCAGGTCGGCGATGCGGTTGGCGATGATCTCCAGCGCCTTCAGCTCGTCGGCGGACAGGTGGTCGAGGAACCGGTTCCGCACCGACCGCACGTGCCCCGGCGCGGCCTGTTCCAGCACGGCGAAGCCGTCGTCGGTGAGGTGGTAGATGCTGCCGCGGCCGTCGTTGACGTCCCCGGTGCGTTCGAGCAGGCCGCGGGCTTCCATCCGGGCCGCGTGGTGCGAGAGCCGGCTGCGCGACCACTGCATCTTGGCGGCGAGGTCCCGCAGCCCCCAGCGCCGGTCCGGTTTCTCGGACAGCGTGCTCAGCACCTCGTAGTCGGTCGAGGAGAGGCCGAGCGCGGCGAGGTCGCGGGCGGTGCGCGCGGGCAGGACGGTGAGCAGGCGCCGGAACGCGCGCCACGCCCGGTCTTCGTCCGGCGTCAACCACGGCACCTCGGGCATTCGCCCATCCTGCCACCTTTGACATGTCAATGAAATCCCGGCTAGCCTCGTTGACATGTCAAAGAACTCTGCGGTCCGCGTCCTGGTGATCATCGCCAGCACCCGTCCGGGTCGGCTGGGCCGCACCGTCGGCGAGTGGTTCACCCGGATCAACCACCACGTCGCCGTCGACTGCGCCGCCGAGATCGCCATCGCCGACCTCGGGCAGATCGGGCTGCCCCTCCTGGACGAGCCCGAACACCCCTCCTCCGGCAACTACCACCACGAGCACACGCGGGCGTGGAGCCGCCTCGTCGCCGACGCCGACGCGTTCGTGATCGTCACCCCCGAGTACAACCACGGGATGCCGGCCGCCCTGAAGAACGCCATGGACTACCTGCACGAGGAGTGGGCGTACAAGCCGGTGTCGTTCGTCGGGTACGGCAACACCTCGGCGGGCACCCGCGGCGTCCACATGGCCAAGCAAGTCGCCACCACCCTGCGCATGATGCCCACCGGGGCCACCGTCGCCCTGCGCATCGGCGACCACGTCAGCGACGGGCTACTGCTCGACGACCCCTCCCGGGACGCAGCCGCGCACAACACCCTCCGCGAGCTCGTCCGCCTGGCCCGAGTCCTTCGCCCGCTGTACCGACCGGACGGCGAAGCGGACGCCGAGGCCGGCCCGCAGCCGCCTTTGCCGGGTGTGACCCTGCGGCCCGGGGATGCCGCCGACGCGGCGGAACTCGTCGTCCTGCAGCGCTGCTGCTGGGTCCCCGAGGCCATCGCCAACGAGGACTGGGACCTCCCGGCGCTGCACGAGACGGGCGACGACGTCCGGGCCTGGGCGGAGAGCTGGAAGGTGTGGTGCGCGCACCTCGACGGCCGACTCGTGGGCGCCGTCCGCGCACGCCTCGACGGCGACGCGTGGGACATCGGGCGCCTGATGGTCGCGCCCGACCTCGCTGGCCGGGGGCTCGGCACCTGGCTGCTCCGCTTCGCCGAGGAGCAGGCGCCGGCCGAGGTGCGCTCGTTCCGGCTCCACACCGGCGCGCGCAGCCACCGCAACCTCGCCCTCTACGAGCGCTCGGGCTACCGGCGCGGCGCCGCCCACGACGGCGTCGTCACGTTGACCAAGCCGGTCCTGGCCACCGCGGCGCGCTGATCAGTCCCCCTGATCAGTCACCTTGATCAGTCCCGACCACGTCCACGCCGGTCCACGACGTGCAGTGCCAACCGTTGTCGGCGCGTTCCAGCACGACCCGGCCGGTGTTGGGCAGCAGGCCCGCCTCGGCCAGCGCGGGACCCACGTTCCGGGCCAGCGCGAGCGCGCCCATCCGCAGCGACCCGCCGTGGCTGACCAGCACCACCGTGTCGCCGTCGCGGTGCTTGGCGGCGATCCCGTCCACCGCGGCCAGGTAGCGGTCGAGCACCTGGCGACCGCTCTCGCCGCCGGGCAGCGGCACGTCGAGGTCGCCCTCGGCCCACTGCTTCACCGTGGCGATGAAGACCTCGAACGCCTCGCGGTCGTGCCGCCCTTCGAGGTCGCCGCAGAAGATCTCCTGCACGCCGTCCACGACCTCGACCTCCAGGCCGTGCGCCGCCGCCACGGGCGCCGCGGTCTCCTGCGCGCGCACCGCCCGGCTGGCGTACACGGCCGCCACGGGCTCGCCGGCCAACTGCTCGGCCAGCGCCGCGGCCTGCGCCCGGCCTGCGTCGGTCAGCGGCGGGCCGGGTGGCAGCGAGTCCAGCGCCATCTTCACGTTCGACGCCGTCTCGCCGTGTCTGACCAGGATCAACCTCACGCGCCGCGCCCCCTCCGGATCGCGTCGACCCACTCGGCCGCCGCCACGAACTCCTCGTTGCCCGCCACCGCGCCGCCCGGCTCGGCCTTCGCGTACGACCCGAGGAACCGGGTCTCCGGGCAGTGCCGGTGCAGCGCGGCCAGCGCGTCGCCCACCCTGGGCTCGGCCACGTGGCCGTCGAGGTCGATGTAGAACCGGTACTCGCCGAGCCTGCCCTTCGTCGGGCGCGACTCGATGCGGGTCAGGTTGATGCCGCGCAGCGCCAGCTCGGTCAGCAGCTCCGACAGCACGCCGATCCGGTCCGGCGCCGTGCAGACGACGGACGTGCGGTCGTGGCCGGTCGGCTCGGGCAGCTCGCCGGGCGGGCGGACCAGCAGGAACCGGGTCTTCGCGTCCCGCACGTCGGCCACGTCGGTGGCCAGCACCTCCAGCGGGTAGTGCCGCACGGCCACCGGGGCGCTCACCGCGGCGTCGAACTCGTGGTTGAGCACCGCGCGCGCCGCGGCGGCGGTGGACGTCGTGGCGACCGCGTTCGCCTCCGGCAGGTGCTCGGCGAGCCAGTGCCGCACCTGGGCCAGCGCGTGCGGGTGGCTGGCGACCGTGCGCACCGGCTCGCCGCCGGGCCGCACCAGCACGCTGAACCGCACCGGCAGCACCGCCTCGGCGACCGCGACCAGCGGCTCGCCCTCGGTCAGCGCGTCCATCGTCGCCGGCACCGCGCCCTCGACCGAGTTCTCCACCGGCACGCACGCCGACCGGGTTTCCCCGCGGCGGGTCGCGGCCAGGGCGGCGTGCACCGTGTCGAACGGCACCAGCTCCTGCTGCGGAGAGGCGAAGCCGCGTGCGGCCTGCTCGGTGAACGTTCCCTGCGGTCCGAAGTAGGCGAGCACGGCCGCAACGATACGAGGACCACGTCCAGTGACCGCCGTTGAGGCGAGGATCACCCGCCAGGTGGGTGCCCGCCCCCGTTCCGCACCAACGGGTTCTCCTGGAATGCTGGTCACGTGTCCGCCGCCGATACGGAGGGTGAGATCAACGCTCCGGTAGCAGTTCCCCGTCTGGTGTTGTGCGCCGTCGACGAACCGCTGGCCCGTGCCTGGCTCGCGGTGGCCGACGGCCGGAGCGGCGTCGAGGTGCACCGGGGCTCGGTGCTCGACATCGTCGCCGAGGCCGTGGTGAGCCCCGCCAACTCCTCCGGCTGGATGCGCGGGGGCATCGACGCGGTGTACGCGCGTGCGTTCCCGCTGGTGGAGGGCAACGTCCGCAGTGCCGTGCTCGGCCTGCACGGCGGCGAGCTGCCCGTGGGCGAGGCGTTGGTCGTGCCGACCGGCGAGTCCGAGCCCGAGTGGCTGATCAGCGCGCCGACCATGCGGCAGCCCGGCGAGCTGCTGCCCGAGGACACCGTGCACCCGTACCTGGCCGCGCGTGCCGTGCTGCGGCTGTGGCTGGGCGGCCGGTTGGACGACGGCCGCCCGTTGCGCCGGGTCGTGCGCACGATCGCCATGCCCGGCCTCGGCACGGGTGTCGGCGGCGTCGCGCCCGCCACCTGCGCCCGGCAGGTCGCGGCGGCGTGGGACGAGGTGTTCAGCCCGCTGCCCAGCAGATGACGCGGCAGGCTGTGCACAACCTGTGGACAGCCCGGCTGGGGCCTGTGGACAACTAGCGCGGCGCGACCCAACGTTCCAGGTCGAGCTCGTCGGTGATGGGGATGCCGTAATCGCCGACGCTGGGGATCTCCGGCTTGAGGCGACGGGCTTCGCGCACCGCGTCGGGCCGCAGCGCGGTGAGCCGGAAGCCGCGGCGTTGGTAGAAGCGCAGGGCGTCGAGGTTGTCGTTGGTCGTGGTGAGCCGCACCCGGGAGCAGCCGAGCTGCCGGGCCCGCTGCACGGCGGCGTCGACCAGCGAGCTGCCGACACCCCTGCCTCTTCGCAGCGCGTCGACGGTGACGATCTCCAAGTGGCCGTCGGCGGCGGCGTAGGTGAGCAACCCGACGACGGTGTCCTGCTGTTCGACCAGGAACCCGGGCAGGCTCGCCGGGAAGAACACCTGGCCGTGGGCGACCGCGGTGTGCGCGCCCCACAGCTCCAGCACCAGCCTGCCGACGACGATCCGGTCGGCTTCCTCGATCGCGCGTACGAGCATCCCTGCACTGTCTTGGCGGGCGGGCGCGGTGGGTACCGGCATTCGACCTATGGTTGGTTCGTGCCGGTGCGAGTGTTGCTCGTAGACGACCACGAGGTGGTGCGCAGGGGGCTGCGCGAGTTGCTGGAGGACGAGGACGACATCTCGGTGGTCGCCGAGGCGGGCGGGGTGGACGAGGCCCTGGTCCGGGCTTCGGCGACCCGGCCCGACGTCGCCGTCGTGGACGTCCGGCTGCCCGACGGCGGCGGGGTCGAGCTGTGCCGTCGGCTGCGCGCGCTCGTGGACGGGCCGCGGTGCCTGGTGCTGACCGCGTTCGACGACGAGGAGGCGCTGGTCGGCGCGATCATGGCGGGCGCGTCCGGCTACCTGCTCAAGCAGGTGCGCGGGCAGGACCTGGTGACGGCGGTGCGCGAGGTCGCGGCCGGCCGCTCGCTGCTGGACCCGCAGACGACCTCCCGCGTCCTGGACCGGATGCGCCGCCCGGTGGAGGTGGACGTGCTGGACGCGTTGACCGACCAGGAACGGCGGGTGCTCGACCTGATCGGGGAGGGCCTGACCAACCGCCAGATCGCCGAACGGCTGTTCCTGGCGGAGAAGACGGTGAAGAACTACGTCACCGCGGTGCTGTCGAAGCTGGGCATGGAACGCCGCACCCAAGCCGCCGCCTGGGTAGCCCGCCGCTCACGCTAGCGGCCGTGACCGGACCTCATTGCCCGGTGATCGCACCTAGTCCTCAACGCCACTGGCGACGCGCCCGATCTCCCCTGCCCAAATGATCAACACCGATCCTAAACTAACTCACACCTGGAGGACATCAAGTCAATCGCCACCCTCCATTAGGTTCCGGTAACGGCGGCCTCAATTGGGGGCAGGTTGAACCGATCATACGTCGAGAAATTTGAACAGGGCCGATACGGACCTTACAGTGAGAGAACCGCCATTTGGTCCAGGAAATGGGGGGAACTTTTCTGCACGGGTTCGGCGACGGTGCATCCGCAGTCCTTGACCCCACGCCTGTCGAACCGACCGACCTAGTGCGTTGACCACATACGTTCGCCGGGTTGGGGACACGCCGGACAAGATCCCCGACGGCGGCTCGTGGTGATCTCATGCTCGGTGGTGACGTAG
>NZ_LGED01000047.1 GCF_001280085.1 Saccharothrix sp. NRRL B-16348
GGGGACCTCCACCCCCACCCCGGCCACCTCTGCTCCGGCCACCCCCGCACCGACCTCCGGCAGCGGCGCAACCGCCGCCAAGCCACCGGCCTCGGCCCCCGACGGCCCAACCCAAAAAATCGCGCGCCCCAACCCGAAATCCCAAACCGCCAAGCGCTGACCCGCGAGAGTCCTACGTTCAGCGCGCGTGAGTCCTACGTTCAGCCCGCGCGTGTCCTACGTTCGCGTCGCGCGTGTCCTACGTTCAGAACGCGTGAGTTCAACGCTCAGGACACCCGGTCACACGCCTGCCCGCCGTCGCCAGTCGAGAACCGCGGCGGCGAACGCGTCCGGAGCCTCCAGCGGCGTCAGGTGGCCGACGCCCGGCAGTTCGACGTACTCGCCCTGCCGCAGCACCCCGGCCAGCTCACGGGCCAACGCGGGCGGCGTGAGCGCGTCGTGCTCCCCCACCAGCACCAACGCCGGCACGTCCGCCTCCGCCAGCACCCCGGCCGAGTCCGGCCGCGCGGCCATCGCCCGCTGCGCCCACACCACCTCCGCCGGGTCCTGATCGAGGATCAACCCACGCACCCGCCCGATCACGGCCTCGTCCGGCGCGGGTCCGAGCAGCCCGCTCACGACCGTGTCCGGCACCCAGCCGAGACCTTCCGCCTCGACCCGTGCGGCCATCGTCAGCCGGTTCGCCCGCGCTTCCTCCGTGTCCGCCCCGGCACGCGTGTCGGCCAGCACGAGCCCGGCAACCCGCGACGGGTCGCGCCGCAGCACGGCCATCGCCACGTACCCGCCCATGGAGCACCCGCCGAGCACCGCCCGCTCGATCCCGCGTTCGTCGAGCAGCCGCAGCACATCGTCGGCAATAGCCACCAGATCGGGTGAACGATCGCCGCCCCGCTGGTCAGGCGTGATCGGTTTCAGCAGGTCACGCACCCCGTCCCACATCCGTGAGTCGAACGGGAAGGCGTGCAGGAGGACGAGCGGCGCAGGTTCCATACCCGGAATTGTCGGACCCCCGAGCTAGCTTCGTCGCATGACCTCGACCTCCGAACCGGACGAGTTGCGCACCGACCGCCTCCTGCTCAGACGCGTCGGCCCCGGTGACGTGCGCGCGGCGATCGCGGTGCTGTCCGATCCGGAGACCAACCGCTTCAACCCGGCGGGGCCACCGTCGGCGGAGCAAGCGGCGAAGATGCTCGCCGAGTGGCAGGTCCACTGGGCGCGTGACGGCATCGGGTACTGGGCCGTGGTGCTGCCGGAGACCGGCGAGGTCATCGGTTTCGGCGGCCTGCGGCACCACGAGGTGGACGGTGAGCGGACGTTGAACCTGTTCTACCGGTTCCGCCCCCGGCACTGGGGCCGCGGCTACGCCCCGGAGATGGCGCGCGCGGCCATCGACTGGGCGCGCCGGGTGCGGCCGGACCGTCCGGTCACGATCATCACCGATCCCGACAACTCGCCCTCCCAGCGCGTCGCGGAGAAGCTGGGCTTCGCGCACGTGGGCGACAGCGGTACCGCCGAGGGTCCGGTGCTGGTCTGGCGGCCTCAGGAGGCCACGATGGCCACCTGATGCTGCTCGTGGGGGCCGGACCAGGTGCGCGGCAACGGCGTGGGCACCTCGGGCACGGCCGCGGACACGATCGCGTCCAGCACCTCTTCGGTCTGCCCGACCATGAGGTGCTTGGCGCCGGGGAAGTCGATGACGTCCGCGGTCGGGAGGTCCGCGCCGAACCGCCGCCTGGCCTCGGCCGGTGGCAGGTAGGTGTCGAACTCGGGCACCAGGCACACCACCGGCTTGCCCTCACGCGCCCACGTCCGCAAGTGCTCGGCCTCGCACCACCGCAGAGGAGGTGAGATCAACACGGCACCCTCGACCATAGGCTCGCACCCGTGCATCAGTGCGAGGTCGGTGCCGAACGACCAGCCGACCAGCCACACCGAGGGCAACCCGCGCTCGGCCGCGAACGCCAGGGCGGCAGCCACATCCAGCCGCTCGCCCACGGCGTGGTCGAACGCGCCCTCACTGCACCCGGCCGCACTGGCCGTGCCCCGCGTGTTGAACCGCAACACCGCCAGGCCGGCCAACGCGGGCAACCGCCACGCCGCCTTGCGGTAGAGGTGGGAGTCCATCATCCCGCCGTGCGTCGGCAACGGGTGCAACAACACCACGGTGGCCAACGGCTCCCGGTCGACCGGCAACGCCAACTCACCAACCAACGCGAGCCCGTCCGAGGTCCGCAACGTCACCGCTTCCCGGCGTGCCGGGAGCACGGTGTTGGCCTTGATCGGAACGTCACCACCCACCGCACCATCGTGCCACCAGCCATCCCACCAACGCGCCCACCACACGACCACCGGCCCCTGCTCGACGGGTCGGGCCGGCCAGGTCGGGCCGGGTCGGCTGGGTCCGGCCGGGGTCGGCTGGGTCGGGCTGTACTCGGCGGGCGGGGGCGGTGAGGCGGGGCTGGGCCGGGTTTGCCCGGGCCGGGCCGGGGTTGGCCGGGCCGGGCCGGGGTTGGACGGGCCGGGCTGGGCTGGGCTGAAC
>NZ_LGED01000048.1 GCF_001280085.1 Saccharothrix sp. NRRL B-16348
GGCGGGGGCGGTGGCGGTGGCGGAGGTGTGTCGACGGGCCGGGTGTTGGGCCGGGGGTCGGGTTGCGTGTCGGGCCGGGTGTCCGGGTCGGGCTGGGTGCCGAACTCGGGCGGTCGGGGCGGCGGTGTCTGGGGCGGCGAGTCCGGGTTGTGCAGGGTGGCGTGGTCGGCGTCGGGGACCATCACCTGGCTGTTGGTGGTGCGTTCGATCAGCCACAGGTGGCGCGGCTTGATCGAGGGGTCGGTGTGCACGCCGGCGCCCATCAGGCCGTTGTCGTTCACGACCAGGTTGGACTGGGTGTGGCCCTCGGGCAGTGGTTTGCCGTCGCTGTTGAAGATGCGGGCGTCCGGGCCGGCGGCGTCCTTGTACTCGTCGGGCAGGCCGAAGTAGTGCGCCACCTCGTGGGCGAGCACGTTGGACGAGGTGTTCGTGCCCCAGTTGAGCTGGTCCGCGGTGGCGGCCGTCGACACGTCGACCGTGGTGTGCGCCTGCGCCGGGTCGGTGACGAACTCCACCCTGGCGTGGAACTGGTCGCCGGACGGCAGCCGGTAACCCTGGTTCAGCAACCGGTCGACGCCTTCGACGGTCTTCTGCCGCACGCCGTCCAGACCGGGCGGCGGGAGGTCGCCGTCGGCCTTGAGGTGCACCTTGAGGGTGTACTCCTTCACCCAGCTGCCGGGCGCCACCTCCATCCGGCGCACGTCGTGCCGGATGATGCCGGTCAGCGAGTCGACGTTGTTCGAGGTGCTCGACCGCTGGACGTCCGCGACCTCGGTGTCCACCGTGCGCACGGGCGCCTTGTCCCGCACCGAGTCCCACAGCGCCGAGGGCTGCGGGTTCTGCGGCGCGAACCAGTCCGCGGTGCTCGCCGTGTCGTGCCGCCACGACTCGTCGGCGATGACGTCCTTGTCCCTGACCGGTGGCGGCGTGGTGTCGACGGTCGCGGGGGCGTCGGCGGTGGACGGTGCGGGACGCGTACCGGACGTGCCGCCTCGCTCGTCGACCCCGAAGTAGTCGTCGAGCATCGCCTTGAAGGTGCCCTGCGCGCTGACCTCGCCCTGGGCACGGGGTTGGTCGAGCGCGTTGTTGAGACCGTCGACGTTCCCCTGGTAGCGGTTGGTGCCGTTGGGGTACTGGATGTACTGGACGTCTTGGTCGCCGCGTTCGGCTAGGACGTCGGTGATCTCGCGGGCCAGCAGCTCGGTCATCGCCTCGTCGGGGTTGATGTCCTCGCTGAAGACACCTCCCTGCCCGGCCCGGTGCGCGAACGTCTGTTCGCTGCCGACCGAGTTCACGTGCATGAACTCGTGGGTCAGCAGGTGCCGGATGGCGTCGCCCTTGCGCGCGGGGTCGACGGCCATGCCGTCGAGGTGGCCGGTGTTGAGCAGGACGTGCCCGTTGATCGCCCGCGCCGGGTTGGCACGGGTGTTCTCGATGACCTCGGCCCGCTGGGTGTCGACCATGGCGGCGATCCGGGCGGGGACGGCGTTGGGCTTGGGGTCCACCTTCGCCGTGACGACCTGCTCGAGGATGGCGTCGAGGCGTTCGGTGACCGTCGGATCGGCGTTGGGATCGGCGTCGTGCTCGGCGAGACCGTGCAGGAAGTCGGGGGACAGGATCTCGTCGAGGATCGCCTGCGGGTTGTCGATGCCGTGTCGTGCGAGCTGCTGGGGCGTGATGTCGAAGTCGCTGCGGTCGACGGTGTTCAGCGCCGCGTCGAGCTCCTGCTGCACGGCGAAGTGCTTGGCGAAGGTCTGCTCGCTGAGCTGCACCACCAAGTCGGACTCCACGGTGGGCGTCTTGGTGACGCCGTGGAGGTCGTGGAGCGTGTCGAACAGCGCGTCGAAACCGGCCTTGATCTGCCCGATGTCGACCGGGACGCCCGCGATGTCCTGCACCTGAGGCGTGATCTCACTTGGCAGCCTGTCGCGGATGCCGTCCTTCAGGGCGGTGTCCCGCCGGGTCGAGTACGGCGGCAGGTTGGTGGGCGCGCTCGTCGACGCGGAGGGTGCGTCGGACTGCGGCGTCACCGGAATGCCGACCACCACTGCGGGCACCTGTGCGTCGGAGCCCGGCAGGGGCGGGGCCGGCGGAGCGCCCTGGTTTCCGGCCCCGGGCAGAGGTGGGGCCGGTGGCGGGGCTTGGTTCCCGGACCCAGGCGGTGGCGGGGGTGGCGGGGCGTGGTTCCCGAA
>NZ_LGED01000049.1 GCF_001280085.1 Saccharothrix sp. NRRL B-16348
AGATGTCCCCGATCGACTACGAGAACAGCCTGCTACCAACACCGGTTACGCTGACCTCAGCCGCATAACCCCGTGTCCAACATCCAGGGTCAAGTCCCGGTCTCGTGTCCGCCGTACCACAGCTGGCCCGCAGCACTGGCGCCGGCCTGCGGCCAAGACGGGACTACAGGGAAGAGCGGGAGTGGAGATCCGAATGTTGGGCGGGGCTGCGATTCACAGCGCCCAGGGCGGACACAAGCTGGCCACGAGAAGCCCAACCCGTGCCCGCTCGCCACGCTGGCGCTGCGACCAGACACGCCGATCAGCATCGACAAGCTGACCGACTGCCTGTGGTCACCCGACGCCCCAGAACGCAGACAGGCGACCAACCCCGAATCCACCATCGGCAGCTACGCCAAACATACGCATGGCCTTCACCTTCATCAGCGGAGAGGGCGTATGGCTGGACGGTTGGTCACACCCCGGTTCCTACGCGCTCGACATTCACTCCGAACTCGTGAACTACCACCGGTTCCCGCCTCGCCCACACCGCACAACAGGCCCACCGCCGACAACGCCTCGGTCACCTCACCCAACGGCCTGCTCGACCACACGTACCAGGAGACGAGGCTGTCGCGTGCGACCCTCGGCGGCTCGCCCAAGCGCTGGCCCGTGGAGGGAAACCCCGCCAGTCTGTGAGGCTTCAGAACTCTGCACTGGGCGCCACGCCGGGGTGATCGTGCACCATGAACCAAAGGAACATGACTGAATGGCCGGAGCTGCGGCACGAGGTCGCCGTGACGTACCGGACCAGCCCACGCCCGCGGACCAAACCGATCACGTAGTGATCGCACCACTGGTGCGTCGACTCCCCTGGTCGCCGCTCGATCACCGACCTGTGACACCGGGCAGCAACCCCGCGACGACGCCAGCACGGGCCACAAGGAAGTGGATCGACACGCGGCGAACACCCCTACCCGCCCCCGGAGAGACGTCGCACAAGCCCTCAACCGACCCGAACGGCAATCAACCGCACCCACGACCTCTTCGGTGCGGCACGAAGTGTTCACTACGACACTTGGGATGTTGATCAGGGCCAGACATGCGCGACCAGCAGTTTTATCACCGGAGACAGATGAATCCGACCACAAATGCGGCGGCCCCGAAAGGAGGCCTGCTCCCAAACCGCTCCCCGGAACGATCACTGGCCCGCAGACGATGATCCGCCTGCGGGCCAGTGACCTGCACAAACACACTGTGGGCGATACTGGGATCGAACCAGTGACCTCTTCGGTGTGAACGAAGCCGATACAACGCCTCTACCAGCAGAGATAGGATTTGCGCAGGAAAACGCGACCATTGGGAGCCGTTGAATGCGATTCAACGCCGTTGAACGCGTCATACGGCTCCCAATCTGCTCCCACAGTCCGCTCCCACGTGTTCGCCGGAGCTCTCCCAGCTGCCGCCCGATGCAATGACGAACTACGGGCGGGAAGGTCATCTACGGACTTTGCCGGCGTCAGACAGTCGGTGCAGGTCCTTCGTGGTCGCCTTCGATCGACGCGACTGCTGTACTTCGCTGCTGTACAGCAGCGTCCGGCCAGTAGGCCCAACGAGCGACGATGTCTACACCCGTTGCGTACAGCGTGTCAGTTCCCTCCTGCGCCGATGCCGAGACCTCGGTAAACTAAAGGACTCGAAAACAATCCAGCAAGGCTGCACGAATATGAAAACCATCATCGCCTTGAGTCTCGCAGTGCTGGTCGGGTGCGGAAGCTCCCTCCGGACCGAGAGCAACCCGCAGGTCGAGGACGTGCAGACCACCGTGCCGGATACCCGAACTATCGAACCCGCCAGGCTCGGCGAGTCGCGTCGCGACACCGGCCACCACTACTACTCCGAGATCGCGTTCACGGTGCTGGAGGTCAGCGAGTCCGCCGAGTTGCCCACCGACAGCGAGTTCTGTCCGCCCACCATCCCGGCAAGCAACGGCAAGTGGGTCACCGTACGGATCAAGGTCGTCAACGAGGGCAACGAGCCGGTCGTCTTGGCCACCAACGCCAACCAGTCGCTCTACGACGGCGACCGCCGGTACGAGT
>NZ_LGED01000051.1 GCF_001280085.1 Saccharothrix sp. NRRL B-16348
GCCCACGCCGACCTGGACACCACCGGCACCGACGGGCAACGCCCGCACCGCGCCGGCTACGACACCTGGTGCGCCTGGCTGCTCTTCCGCACCCTCCTCGACCAGTCCACGCTCGACTGGGACGACCTCGTCCGCATCGCCGCCCACCCCGACTTCCGGCCCGGCCACGCGCAGGACGGGCTGTGGTGACCGGCGAGGTGGAGAAACCGGTCGTGGTCGCGGTGCTGGGCGCCCACTCGACCGGCAAGAGCGCCTTCCTCGCCCGACTCACCCACGAACTGCGCCGCGACCAGGTCCAGGTGGCCACGGTCGCCGACCTGGGTGAAGAGGCCCAACGCATCGGGCTGCCGATCCTGCGCAACCACACCTGGGCCTCCACCCTGTGGATCATCACCAGAGGCATCAGCAAGGAGCTCGAGGCCTGGCTGCACGCCGACGTCGTCCTGGTCGACCGCGCCGTCCCCGACGCACTCGGCTACTACCGCGCCGCCCTCGCCCACCGCGGCGAACACCCCGACCCCCGCGTGCAGGCCCGCCTGGAAACACTCGTCCGCGACCACAGCACCACCTACGACCTGCTCTACCGCACCACCCTCGACCCCGACATCCCCCTCGGCGACAACAAACCCCGCGACCCCGACCAGACCTTCAGACACCTGGCCGACCACCACGTCGCCGCAGTCCTGCACGACCTCGCCCTGCCACACCGACTACTGCCCTCCCACGGCCACGACCACGCACTCCACGACGCCCTCGGCTTCATCATGAACAAGCTCTCCGGAACAGAGAGCAACACATCATGATCATCTGTTGCTCCACATTGGACAGGTTCTCGGTCAGGTCGTTCGGCGACGGCAGCCGGACCGATCACCGGACAGGGCAACCCGCGAGGCGCCACCAGACCCGGTCCATCGGTGGCACCCGATTCCGCCTGCGTCGTTCACCGTCCAGCCGGGCACGGTCTGAATCGTCGGCGTCGTTGTAAGCACCACCTGCGATCACCGGAAGGAGCCAGTCATGAGCCGCCACCGGCAAGGGCGAGCCGTGCTGAGCCTGCTCATCCGCATGGGCCGGCAGCACGATCCGGCCTCATGGACCGTCCGCTGCAAAGACCGGGACGGCCGACGGGCACGACTGCGAATCCACGTGGCCACAACCGGCATCTCGATCGACGGCATCCACACCGATCAACTCGTCCTGACACCTCTCCAGGTCGGAAGACTACGAGCCGCCCTCCGACACGCACTGCTCGCATACGACCGACTCGCAGGTAGCGACACGCAGCCCGAACGCACCGTCGCCGCACCACCGACACCCGCCGAGCCACCGACTCGCATACAAGTCCGACTCGCCGCCCGACCCACGGTGTCCGCCATCCGCGCGCGGCTCGCCGCACCCACGACTCCCGACGTCGAGGAGGTGAGCGATGAACAACTCCGCACCAGGCCCCGTCGATTCGCCGCCTGACCCGTCGGCCCGACTCGACATCGACCCGCACCGGGTCACTTCTCAAGGGTGGTGGTGATGGGCATCCGCGCGTTCCGATGGCTGCCCTACGACGGGCAGCGACACGCGATCCCCGACACGCTGGCAGCCGACGACACGGGCAACACGTTGTGCGGTGTCGAACTGAC
>NZ_LGED01000052.1 GCF_001280085.1 Saccharothrix sp. NRRL B-16348
CAATGCCGGTGACTTAGAGTGGTTTGCGCTGCTTGTTGGCGGAGACGGTGCGGTAGTGCGGCGCGATCCGGACTGCCTCGGCGGGGTCGCGGGTGGGTTGTGGCCAGGTCCGGTGACGTACGCGTTTGAGCTTGTAGTTGGACATCTTGCGTTTGACCACGCGGGGATTGCTGCGTAGTCGTCGCCGGGGCAGCAGGCGGGCGAGGATCTCGCGGATGCCGTCGAGCAGGGCCCGGGCTAATCGTTCAGGGGGAAAATGCGGCCTGCGCGGTGGTCTGCCGACGGGCCAGGCGCAGGGTGCGGATGAACGAGAGCCGGTCGGGATCCAGGCCTGCGTCGCCGGCGGCGGTGTGCATCAGCGACCGGATCGCGTGGTGCACCAACAGATGCGCCCAGACCTCCTGCTCGACCCCGTCGGGCGAGCGGGACCGCAGCACCTGCCCGGGGCCGCGCTGGTGGGTCTTGAGCTCGTCCAGCGCGGTCTCGATCTCCCAGCGTTGGCAGTACAACGCCGCCAACTCGCGTGCCGGGGCCTTGCGGTGGTCCAGGATCGTGGTGATCAACCGGTACGGTGCGTCGTGTTCGGGGCGGGCGGGATCGTCCAGTGTGTACTCGACCACCCGCACCGTCACCGGATCCGTGCGGCGGTAGTGGTCGTCGGTGGCCACGATCTCCGACAGGTACGACCCGTCGGGCAACTCCTCCCGCACCGGCAGCACGATGTTGGCGCGCACCCGCCACAACAGGTCCGCCCCGTTCTCTGACGCGGCCCGCCACAACGGCAGCCCGGCGAACCCCCGGTCGGCGATCACCAACTCGCCCGCGCCCAGGCCGGGGAACAACTCCCGGGCCAGGGTGGCCTCGGCCTTGGTGATCGGGCCCAGGGTGGCCGCGACGATCGCGTGCGTGCCGCACTCGGCCACCGCCACCACCCGCACCTGCGGAAACGCCGCCCGATCGCCCCGCGCCGCCGCCCGGCCGCTGCCCGGACGGCCGAACCGCTCGACGTTCTCCGGCGTGTCGGGTGCGTCGAAGGTCGTGCCGTCGACCGCCAGCACCCGCCAGGTCCGATACCACGAACCACGCGTCGTCGACCCCGCCAACGGCCTCGCGACCTGCTCGAACAATGCCTTCAACGGCGCCGCGCCCAGCTTGACCCGGGCCCGGGAGATCGCCGCGGTGGTCGGCACCCGCCAGGGCCTCGACCACCGCGCCGCCCACGACAGACCCTCGGTCAACAACCGGGCCACCTCTTCATAGCCCTGACCGGAGAACAGACACATCGCCAGCACGAAATACACCACCACCCGCGGCGGCAACAACCGGTCACGCTGCCCTTCCCGACCGGTCTCGGCGATCACCCGATCCACCAACTCAGGCGGAAACGACCTGGTCAACAACCCGATCGCGATCCGATCCGACAACCGCGCATCCGTCTCGGGCTTCAGTTGCCCAGGCCGTGGCATCCAGACACCTCCAGAACCCACAACCTACCGCAATAACCCTTAAGTCACTGGTATTGG
>NZ_LGED01000053.1 GCF_001280085.1 Saccharothrix sp. NRRL B-16348
GCAATGCCGTTTAGTTAGGTGGGTTTGGGTGTGTTGGTGCTGGTGGCGGGGTGTGTTGTCACTACGGTGTGGTGGGTGTCGTCTGGGGTGGAGCGTCGGTTCACCGACGGGATCAGTCTCGGGGTCCTGACCCGGTTGGTGGATCGGGATCTGGTGGACGAGGTGTTGGCGGTGACCGGGCGGCGGGAGAAGCGGTCGCGGTTGTTGCCGGCGCGGGTGGTGGTCTATTACGTGCTGGCGTTGTGCCTGTTCTTCGAGGACTCCTATGAAGAGGTGATGCGCAAGCTGGTCAACGGGCTGCGGTTCCTGGGCACGTGGCGGGACGAGTGGCGGGTGCCGACGGCGGGGGCGATCTCGCAGGCGCGGGCGCGGTTGGGCGCGGAGCCGTTGCGGGTGTTGTTCGACCGGGTCGCGGTGCCGATGGCCGAACCGGGCACGAAGGGCGCCTGGTTGCGGGGGTGGCGGGTGATGGCGGTGGACGGGGTGGTGCTGGACGTGCCCGACACCCCCGCCAACACCGCGGTGTTCGATCGTCGGGACGACACGCCGTTCCCGCAGGTCCGGGCGGTGGGGTTGGCCGAGTGCGGCACCCATGCGATCGTCGCGGCGGCGTTCGAAACCTGGCGGGTGCAGGAACGCGAACTCCTGCACCGGATCCTGGACCGGTTCGAGCCGGGCATGCTGGTGTTGGCCGACCGGGGTTTCCACAGCTACGGGATGTGGACCGCCGCCGCCGAGACCGGGGCGGACCTGCTGTGGCGGGTCACCGACACCCTCGAGTTGCCGGTGCTGGAGTGGTTGCCCGACGGTTCCTACCGGTCGTTCCTGCTGCCCAAGCACGTCAAAGGCGAGCTGGGACGACACGGATCGCACCCCCTGGCCGAACGGTCACGGGTGCCGGTGCGGGTGGTCGAGTACATGGTCACCGACCGCGGACCGGGCGACACCATCCGACTGATCACCACGATCGCCGATCCCGACCACGCCGCCGCGGCCGAACTGGCCGCGCTCTACCAGCAGCGGTGGGAGTTCGAGCTCACCCTCGACGAGATCGAGACCCACCAGATGCCGGCCACCCGGCTGCTGCGCTCCAAGACCCCGGAGCTGGTCGAGCAGGAGATCTGGGCACTGCTGCTGACCCACTACGCCGTGCGCGAGCTGATGCACGAGGCCGCCGACCCGCTCGGACCCGACGACACCACACTCGACGTCGACCGGTTGTCGTTCACCCGCAGCCTCAACGCCACCCGCCGCCAAGTCCTCAACCAGGCCGGGTTTTCCCCCTCAGCGCCTGACGGAGGCGATGCGGGAGACGCGTGAGGAGATCCGCCGCCACCTCCGCGCGCCCGAACGCCGCCACCGGTCCTGTCCCCGGGTCGTCAAACGCAAACACGTCGGCGCGAAACTCCTCAAACGCCCCCACCACGTCACAGTCCGCCATGCCGGCCCGCCCCACCTGCACATCTTCACCAACACCGCCTAACTAAACGGCATTGG
>NZ_LGED01000054.1 GCF_001280085.1 Saccharothrix sp. NRRL B-16348
CACGACCGATACACACGGCACGACCTGCTCAACGCGTACAGCGTCGAACGACTGCTCCAGGACGAGCCCGGGCCTGACCGTGAGTCGGCGACGCGACGCATGCTGGACTGGTACCTGCACGCCGCGGCACGCGTGAGCGACGTGCTCGCTCCGCAGTACCGCAATCCGACCCTGGCGCCACCGAGTCCGGGCACGCCCGACGCACCGGACGACTTCACCTACACCACGGCGCTGGCCTGGTGTGAGTTCGAGTTCGGCAATCTCGTCGCCGCCGTGCGACTGGCTCACGAGCGTGGGTACCACGTGCATGCGTGGCAGTTGCCCGTCGTGCTGTGGGATTTCCTGTACCTGCGCAAGCACTGGACCGACTGGATCTCCATCCACGAAGCGGGCCTGGCGTCGGCTCGGGCTGCCGGGGACTCGTTCGGGGAGGCCTGGGTGCTGAACAACCTGGCGCACGCCCATCGGGAGCGGCGGCGGTTCGACCTGGCGGAGAAGCAGTTGCACGCCGCCATGGAGCTGCGCGACGCGATAGGGGACACGACCGGGCGGGCGTGGACGTTCACCGGCATCGGTTACCTGGAGGGCGACCGCGAGGATCACGAAGCGGCGGCGAAAGCGTTCACCGCCGCACGTGAGCTGTTCCGGCAGGTCGACAATCAACCTGGCGAAGCGATCGCCATCAACGGCGTCGGCGAGGCGTGCCGTCGGCTGGGACGGTTCGGCGAGGCGATGAAGCACTTCGAGGACGCCCTGCGGATCATGCGCAAGGACGGCGACCGCTACACCGAGGGCTACATCCTGACGAGCCTCGCCGCGACATTCGAGGCGATGGGCAGGCATGAGGACGCGCAGGCACAGTTCGACCTCGCGCTGCTCGCCCGGCGTGAGCTCGGTGACCGGTGGGGTGAGGCCGACACGCTGATCATGCGCGGTGACGCCTTGGTGGAACATGACCCCGACCAGGCGCATGAGTGCTGGCTTGCCGCTCTGACCATCCTGGGCGAACTCGACGACCCGCGGGTGGACGACGTGCGCGAGCGCCTGCGGGCGGTGCCGGCTCCCCGCCCATCCCCCACATCGGAGGCTACGCCGTCGGCTTCGACGCCTTGAGCCCGTACAGCAGCGGAACCCTCGGGTCGCCGTCCGGCAGCGCCCACCAGCCGCTGTCGGTCCGAGTCATGTGCGCCCAGCGCGGCCACGGCAGCAGCTCGCTCTCGGTGAGGCTGTCGATCCGCAGCCCCGCCCGCACCAGCGTGGTGACGACCTCCCCGAGCGAGTGCATCCACTCATATGACACCGTGGCCGAGGTCAGGGCCGGACCATCGGTGTAGGTGTAGGTCGCGTCACGCTCGATCGCGCCACGCCCTTCCAGGTAGTCGTGCCGCAGCAACAACTCCGGCCCCTCACCCGG
>NZ_LGED01000055.1 GCF_001280085.1 Saccharothrix sp. NRRL B-16348
TACTCCAGCCGCAGTTCGTGATCATGTTCTGGTAGCTTGTCGATCTTGTGTTGGTCGATGAGGATGTCCAGGCGTGGATGACCGGCTTGGACGAGTTGTTCGGGCGGGTGGCCGGCCGGTTCCTGCGGGCGGAGCCGCGGCGTCGGGCTCGGGCGTATGTGCGGGGTCTGTTGGCGCCGATCGCGGGCAAGAACGGCTGGACATTGGCCGAAGTGGCCGGTGAGGCGACGCCGGACGGGATGCAGCGGTTGCTCAACGCCGCGACATGGGACGTCGACGGGGTCCGCGACGACGCCCGCGACTATGCCGTGGAGCACCTGGCCGACGGCGAGGGCGTGCTGGTGGTGGACGAGACCGGATTCCTGAAGAAAGGCGACAAGTCGGCCGGGGTGCAACGGCAGTACTCCGGCACCGCCGGACGGATCGAGAACTGCCAACTCGGCGTGTTTCTCGCTTACACCACAAGCAAAGGCCGCACGCTGATCGACCGGGAGCTGTACCTGCCCAAGTCCTGGGACGCCGACCGGGAACGGTGTCGGGAGGCGGCGGTGCCCGACACCGTGGAGTTCGCGACCAAGCCCGTGCTCGCCCGCGCGATGCTGGCCCGGGCACTGGACGCCGGCGTGCCGGCCCGCTGGGTGACCGCGGACGAAGCCTACGGCGGCGACTCGAAATTCCGGGCCTGGCTGGAAGATCGACGTATCGGCTACGTGGTCGCCGTGCCGAGCAGCCAGACCATTCCCGCCACCGCGGGCGCCACCCGCGCCGACTTCCTGACCGCCGACGCCCCACCGGCGGCGTGGAAGCGCCGCAGTTGCGGCCAGGGCGCCAAGGGGCAGCGCCTGTTCGACTGGGCGGTGGCCTCGTTACCCGTCTACGACGACACCACACCGCCGGGCTGGCGTCGGTGGCTGTTGATCCGCCGGTCCCTGACGCCCAATCGTCGTGGCGAGTACGAGTTGGCCTACTACCTGTGTTGCGCCCCAACGGGAACCACCGACGACGACCTGATCCGCGTGGCCGGTGCCCGCTGGGCGGTCGAGGACTGTTTCCAGACCGCCAAGACCGAGGTAGGCCTGGACCAGTACCAGGTCCGCCGCTACGACGCCTGGTACCGCCACATCACCCTGGCCATGCTCGCCCACACCTACCTCGCCGTCACCGCCGCCATCGCCCCAAAAGCCCTGGCAGCGGCCTCATCCCGGTCACCCTCGGCGAGGTCAGGCGTCTCCTGGCACACCTGATCACCACCATTCCCGACCGCGCCCACACCTGGAGCTGGTCCCACTGGCGCAGACGCCACCAACACCGCGCCAAACAAGCCCACTACCAGCGAAGACAGACACAACATCACGAACTGCGGCTGGAGTA
>NZ_LGED01000056.1 GCF_001280085.1 Saccharothrix sp. NRRL B-16348
GTCATGAACCCCGATCCCCGGCGCTGGTGGGCACTCGTCGTGCTCGCGGCGGCGCAGTTCATGGTCATCATGGACACCTCGATCATCGCTGTGGCGCTGCCGGACATGCAGCGCGAGTTGGGCTTCACCCCCGGCGGGCTCCAGTGGGTGTTCAACGCCTACGCGGTCGCGCTGGGCGGTCTGCTGCTGCTCGGCGGCAGACTTTCGGACCTCTGGGGCGCACGCAGGGTGTTCGCGGTCGGCTGGACGACGCTGATCGTCGGCTCGGTCGTCGCCGCCGCCGCGACCGGCGCGGGCGTCGAAGTCCTCGGCCGCGCGGTGCAGGGTGTGGGCGCGGCGCTGATCGCCCCGGCCGCGATGACGTTGCTCATGGTCTTGTTCGCCGGTCAGCCGCACGAGTTGCCGAAGGCGATGGCGTTCTACGGCGCGGCGGCGCCGGCGGGCGGCACCGCGGGCGTGTTCCTCGGCGGCGTGATCACCGAGTGGCTGAGCTGGCCGTGGGTGTTCATCATCTACATCCCCATCGGCCTGGTGACCCTCGCGCTCACCCCGAAGCTGCTCCCCGCCGTTCCCGGGCGCAGCGGTGGCCTGGACGTCGGCGGAGCGGTCGCGGTCACCGGCGGGCTCGCGCTGGCCGTCTACGCCATCGTGCAGGCGCCCGAACGCGGCTGGGCGTCGACCGCCACGCTCGTGCAGCTCGGCGCCGCGGCGGTGCTGCTGGTCGGGTTCCTGCTGGTGCAGCGTGCGGTGCGGAACCCGTTGATGCCGCTGAAGGTGTGGCGCACGCCCGACCTGGCGGCGGCGAACGTCGCGATGGCGCTGCTGGGCGCCGCGTGGATCCCGATGTGGTACTTCCTCAACCTCTACGTCCAGCAGGTGCTCGGGTTCGACTCGTTCGCCGGCGGCGCGGCGCTGCTCCCGATGACCGTGCTCATGACCGTGCTGATGACCACCGCCAGTGGACGGTTGATCGGCCGGTTCGGCACCAAGCCGCTGATCGTCGCCGGACTCGCCGTGCTCGCCGCCGGCCTGGGCCTGCTCGCCACCGCCGACCCGGACGGCAGCTTCGTCGCCGACGTCCTGCCCGGCTCGCTGATCTCGGCCGTCGGCATGGCGCTGGTCTTCATCCCCGCGACGATGGCCGCCATCGGCGGCGTCGCCCCCGACCAGGGCGGACTGGCCTCGGGCATCGTCAACACCACCTACCAGGTCGGCTCGGCGCTCGGCCTGGCCGCGATGACCGCGGTGGCCACCTCGCAGGGCGCCGACCGCCTCGGGGACGCGGTCGCGCTCACCGACGGCTACTCGGCCGCCTTCACCGGCGCCGCGCTGGTCGCCCTGGCCGCCGCCCTGCTGGC
>NZ_LGED01000057.1 GCF_001280085.1 Saccharothrix sp. NRRL B-16348
GGTCAGTGGTGGGTGGGTCCGGGTGGTGGGCGGCTTGGCTTCGGGTGGTGGGCGGTCGGGGGTGGTTGAGGCGGGCTGCTGGTTTTCAACCGAGGTACGAGAACAGTGTTTCCGTACATTTTTGGGCGATGTTCACCCGATTGTGTTGGTGGGCGGTTTGGTCAGGAGACGGTTCGGAGGGGGACGACGAGGTAGGTGAGTTCTACACCGTCCGGGCCCGCTTGGCTCGTCAGGACGGTGGAGCGCAGGCCGTCTTGGATGCGGAGTTCCACCCGGCGGCCGCTGAAGGCGCGCAACGCATCCGCCAGGTAGCGGGCCTGGAAGGTCTTGGTCACGCGGTTGCCGTCGATGGTGGCTTTGACCGACTCCTCGGACTCTCCACTCTGCGGGTCGCTGCCGCGCACCCGCAGCTCGCCGTCGTCCACCTGGATGGTGACCGAACCGTGCGGACCGGCGTACGGGACGGCGCGTCGCACCGCGCCGGCCAGCACATCGGCCTCCACCACCACCGTGCTGTCGATGACCGCCTCCAGCAGCTTCCGCACTCGATCGTCCGGGAACGGGGCGGCCAGCAGCGCCGTGCTGACGCTCCCACCGGCCCACGACAAGGCGATGCGGTCCGCGTCGGCGTGCACCGTCACGTCCGCCGCACGGTCCGGTTGCCTGGACGCCTCGGCCAGCACCACCGCCGGCGCCAGCACGTCCAGCTCCCCTGTCGGCACCCACGGTAGCGAAGCGAACGCCATCCGATAACGGTCCGTCGCGATCAGCTCCAGCCGGCCGCCCGCGCCGTGCATCCGCACGCCCGTGAACATCGGGAGGGCGTCGTCCTTCGACGCGGCGGACGAGACCGGGGCCAGGGCGGCGGTCAGGGTGCGGGCGGGGATCACGCCCACGGCGGGCGGCAGCGGGGGGATGCCCGGGTGGGACGACAAGTCGAGCAACGGCAGGGCGAAGCGGGCCGTCGAAGTCCGGACGGCCAGGCGCGAGCCCTCGACGACCAGCCTGACCTGAGGGTCCTCCAGGCTGCGGAGGGTGTCGGCCAGCGGCCGGGCCGGGACGACCACCGCGCCGTCCGCGTGCACGGTGGCGGCACGGGTCAGGCGGACGGCGTGCTCGCGGTCGCTGCCCGCCAGCTCGACCCCGCCACCGTCGGCCCGCAGCACCAAGCCGGCCAGGACCGGGTCGTACACCCTGGTCGGCAGGAGGCGGGCGACGTCGGCGGCGGCAGTGGCCAGGTCGGCGGTGGTGGCGGTCAGGTCCATGCCGACAAGCTAGACCCGACCACCGACAATCAGCGGGCCACCAGGGCCAGTTCGTCCTGGCTCAGCGGCACGCCGGCCGCGACCGTGCGGCGGAAGATCCACACCAGCACGGCGATCACCAGGCCGGAGACCGCGGCGGCGACGAACGCCACGCCGGTGCCGTAGACCTCGACCAGCTGACCGCTCGCCGACTGGCCGATCGCCAACCCGACGGTCACCGCCGTCACCACCCAGCCGAACGCCTCGGTGGCCGTGCCGTCGGGTGCGACCTGCTCGATCGCGGCCGAGTGGGTGGTGGCCTGCGGCGTGATCAGGGTGCCGACCACGAGCAGCGCGGCGCCCAGACCGATCAACCCCGTCGGCACGGCGAGCAGCAGCGACAGCAGCGCGAACCCGCCCAGCAGCACGGGCAGCCGCAGGTGCATCGCCCGCGGGAACGGCTTCATCGAGTACAGGACGCCGAACAGCACCGAGCTGACCGACCAGAGGCTCAGCAGCAGACCGCCCACGCCGACGTGACCGGCCTGCGCCGCGGCGGCGGGCACGGCCACCTCGATGAACCCGATCGTCACGCCGAACCCCAACGCCGCCAACGCGACCGTGCGCATGCCGGGTGACGCCAGCGCGCCGAGCAGGCTGCGGCTCATGGGCGCCGGGCGGACACCGCGCACCGTCGGGTTCAACGCGAACCACAGCGCGCCGACCGCCATCGACACCGCGCCGATCACCACGCCGGTCCCCGCCCACGGCGCCGTGACCAGCAGCCCGGCCAGACCGGGGCCGAGGATGAAGAAGACCTCCATGCTGATCGCCTCGTAGGCGTACCCGGCGAGCCGCGTCGACCCGGCCGGCAGCACGTGCGACCACAGGGCGCGGGACGCGGAGCCGACCATCGGCTCGGTGATCCCGACCAGGAACGCGACGGGCACCAGCACGGCCAACGTCGCGCCGGCCTCGACCGCGCTGATCGCCAACGCCACGAACACCGCGAACAGCGCCACCGCGCCGAGCAGCGGGCGGGTCGGCCCGTGCCGGTCCATCAGCCTGCCCTGCACGATCGACCCGACCGCGACACCGACCAGCGACGACGCCGACACCAGACCCGCCGCGGCGAACGAGCCGGTCTCGCGCTGCACGTAGAGCAGCAGCGACAGGCCGACCATCGCGATGGGCAGGCGGGCGAGCAGGGACGCGACCACGGGGCCGCGCATGCCGGGGGTGGTGAGGGCAGCACGGTAGTCGGAGAGGCGGGCAGAATGGGACATGTGTACCAGTATGCACCGCACTGGTACGCCCGTACCAGTCATTGCGCGGTGTGATCCATCACCAGGTCACCGCGGGTACGCCGGATGGTCTTGAACCGTCCATCGGCTGGGAGTGGATTGCAGTTCGATTACAACAATGGGATGACCGGGTGAAACCACACGGAGAAACCGCTGAACAGAGGGTCCTTGAGGGTGAACGGGCTTGAGTTGCGGGGGAGGTGTCGTGCGATCGTGGAAGTAGCCACCGCCAAGTCACCGCCAAGCCGCTCCCGGCCTGTTTCGAGCGCGGTAGCAGCGGGTAACCAAGCCTCCTTCCGGCGCCACGAGGGTCGGGGCCTGCGGGTGCCGGAGGTGTGGAAGGCGCGGTCTGTCGGGGGATGGGCCGTGCGGCAACAAGACCGGTGCGCCGCGTCGGGGGCGGCGCCCGGTCTTGTTGTTCTTGCTCTCCAGTGCTGCTAGCGGGCGCGGCGGGCCAGGCGCTCCGGGTCCAGGATCAGCACGCTCTTGCCCTCCAGTCGCAGCCAACCGCGGTGGGCGAAGTCGGCCAGGGCCTTGTTCACCGTCTCGCGCGAGGCGCCGACGAACTGGGCGATCTCCTCCTGCGTCAGGTCGTGCGTGACCCGCAGCAGACCGGCCTCCTGGCTGCCGAAGCGCTGTGCGAGCTGCAGCAGCGCCTTGGCCACCCGGCCGGGCACGTCGGTGAAGATCAGGTCGGCCAGCATGGAGTTCGTCCGGCGCAGCCTGCGGGCCAACGCCCTCAGCAACTGCTCGGCGATCTCCGGCCGGTTGGTGATCCACTGCCGCAGCGCTGGGCGGTCCATGCTGACCGCGCGCACTTCGGTCACCGTGGTCGCGGTGGACGTGCGCGGACCGGGGTCGAAGATCGACAGCTCGCCGAACATGTCGGACGGTCCGAAGATCCCCAACAGGTTCTCCCGGCCGTCCGGCGACTTGCGGCCGATCTTCACCTTGCCGGACTGGATGATGTAGAGCCGGTCACCCGGCTCGCCTTCCGCGAAGATCACGTGGCCACGCGGGAATTCAACAGACTCCAGCGTCTGCGCCAGCGCCTCCGCTGCGGCCTGTTCAACCCCCTGGAAAATGCCCGCGCGGGCCAGGGTCTCGTCCACCTCGTCCCTCCTGTCGAGACGCGGCGGCATGGTTGAGCGCGTTCCGCCTTCTGGCGGATCAGCGCCTGCCGCCGATCACTGAGTGCAGTCTAAGGGCTGTGGTCGGGATCGCCTTTCGGCGCGCCGCCCACCACAGCCCCGGACAGCCCGATAAGGCCCGCCGGGGGGTTGACCCCGTGGGCCTCGCCGGTCCTACCCCGCTTAGCGGCGGGTGCGCCGCTGACGCAGGTTCCTGGCACGACCGCCCAGCCTGCGCAGCCGGAACAGTTCCAGCGCGCGGCCGATGCCGTGCCCGTAGAGCGCCCTGACCTCGTCCGGCCGGGCCGACTCCAGGAACTCCTCGACCTCGTCCTCCTGCACGGCGACGTGTCGCAGACGAGCTTCAACGCGCTCCATGAAGAGCGCGAAGAACATGATCACGATCGGAACGGCGATGACGAACCAGGCAGTCATGATGGCTCCGATCCTTGCGCATCCGGTTCGGCGCGCGGTCAAGGGGGGTCACTCCGGCGTGTCGGTTCGAGGTCGTTCAGCCGTTCAAAGGACGTGTGCGGGCGGCCGATGGTTGCCTGCCCCTCGATCGTCGCGCTTCGCCCGGAGCGCCGCTCGCCGGCGCGTATCCCCCGCGAGGGTGGGAAATCTCGCAGCACATCGCGGGATTCCGCGGGACCTCACCGGACCTCGCGCCCGACCGAGCCGCCGTGCGCGCGGCGGCGGCCAGTAATCTCGTCCGCATGGCGAAGAGCGCGGTGAAGCAGCCGGAGACGCGGCTGGGACTGGTCCGCCGGGCGCGTCGCATGGTGCGGGTCCTCGGCGAGGGTTACCCGGACGCGCACTGCGAGCTGGACTTCACCGAGCCGCTGGAACTCCTGGTGGCCGTCGTGCTCTCGGCGCAGACGACGGACGTGCGGGTGAACCTGGTCACGCCCGCGTTGTTCAAGCGGTACCGGACGGCCGCCGACTACGCCTCCGCCGACCGCGCCGAGCTCGAAGAGCTGATCAAGCCGACCGGGTTCTACCGCAACAAGGCGACCTCGCTGATCGGCCTCGGCTCCGCCCTGGTGGAGCGGTTCGGCGGCGAGGTGCCCGGCAGGCTGAAGGACCTGGTGACGTTGCCCGGCGTCGGCCGCAAGACCGCGAACGTGGTGCTGGGCGACGCTTTCGGTGTGCCGGGGATCACCGTCGACACGCACTTCGGCCGGCTCGTCCGACGTTGGGGCTGGACCGAGGAGGAGGACCCGGTCAAGGTCGAGCACGCGATCGGCGCGCTGGTCGAGCGCAAGGAGTGGACCTTGCTCTCGCACCGCACGATCTTCCACGGCCGCCGCGTCTGCCACGCCCGCACACCCGCGTGCGGCGCGTGCCTGCTGGCGCCCCAGTGCCCGTCCTACGGCATCGGCCAGGTCGACCCGGTCAAGGCGCAGAAGCTGGTCAAGGGCGAGGAAGCGCCGCACCTGATCGAACTCGCCGAACGCGTGCGCGCGGGGGAGAAACTGGCGTGAGCCCGGCAGCGCGGTGGGCCGCCGTCGTCCTGGTGCTGGCGGTGGCGGGCGCCGTCGCGCTGTGGCCTCGCTCACCTGATCCGGTCGACCAGAACGCGATCCCGACCCGGACCATGCCGACGACCGACCTGGACGCCGCACGTGACCAGGCCGCGCTCAGGCCGTGCCCGCGAGGTCCGGCGGACGTTCAGGGGCCGCAGGTGCTGCGCGGTCTCACGGTCACGTGCCTGGGCGACGGGCAGCCGGTCGACGTGGCGTCCACCGTCACCGGACCGGCTGTGGTGAACTTCTGGGCCACCTGGTGCGTTCCCTGTCAGGAGGAGCTCAAGGTCCTCGACGCCTACGCGCAGGAGCCCGGCGCGGTCGACGTGGTCGCGGTCCTGGTGGAGAGCAAGGAGGCTGACGGTCTGGAGCTGTTGGCGAAACTCGGCGTGCGCCTGCCGTCGGTGGCCGATCCGGCCGACGGGGTGCGCAGGGCTGCCCGCGTGCCCCGGACGTTGCCGATGAACTACGTCGTCGGCGCGGACGGCTCGCTGACCCAGGTGACCGATCCGGTGACCTTCACGTCGGTGGAGCAGGTGCGCGAGGTGGTCGGATGACGGCCCTGGTCGATCCGGACGACGTGCCCGGGTGGATGGGCGGGCTGGTCAAGGCCACCGCCGAGATCGACGCCCGCGCCTTCACCCGGATCACGCCGCCGCCCGACGGCAGCGGACGTCCCGCCGCCGTGCTCATGCTGTTCGGCGACGGTCCGAGCGGTCCCGACGTGCTGCTGCTGCGCCGTGCCGACACGCTCGGCTCGCACCCCGGGCAGGTCGCGTTCCCCGGCGGCGCGGCCGATCCGACCGACGACGGGCCGGTGGACACGGCGCTGCGCGAGGCGTTCGAGGAGACCGGCGTGCTGCGCGAGGGCGTGCGGCCGGTGGCGACGTTGCCGCGGCTGTACGTGCCGGTGTCCGGGTTCGTCGTCACACCCGTGCTGGCGCACTGGGACGAGCCGTCGCCGGTCGCACCCGTCGACCCGGGCGAGACCGCCGCCGTGGCGCGGGTGCCGATCGCGCACCTGGCCGACCCGGCGAACCGGTTCCGGGTGAGCCACCCGTCCGGGTACGTCGGTGCGGCGTTCTCCGCACCGGGCATGCTGGTGTGGGGCTTCACCGCCGGCCTGCTCAACGGCCTGCTCGCGCTGGGCGGGTGGGAACGGCCGTGGGACACCGCGGACGTGCGCGATCTCGACCTGGCCCTGCGAGCGGTGGAGGTGTCGTGAACTGGGTCGACCTGCTCGTGCTGGCGCTGGCCGCCTTCGCCGCGGTGTCCGGCGCGCGACAGGGGATGGTCGTGGCGCTGCCCGCGTTCGTCGGCGTGCTCATCGGCCTGGTGCTGGGCACGCAGCTCGCGCCGCTGGTCGTCTCCCAGTTCGACAACGTGGTGACCAAGGTCGTGTTCGCGGTCGGCATCGTGGTGCTGCTCGTGGCGTTGGGCGAGACGCTGGGCGTGTACATCGGCCGCACCATCAAGCCCAAGGTGAACTCGACCCCATTGCGCGGCGTGGACAACGCGCTGGGCGCGATCGTGCAGGGCGCGGTGGTCTTCGTGGTGGCGTGGATGATCGCGCTGCCGCTGACCATGGTCGCCGGCCTGCCGTCGTTGGCGAAGGCGCTCAACCAGTCGGTGATCCTGTCCACGGTCGACGACACCATGCCGCAGGCCGCGCGGACGTTGGCCGACGACCTGCAGAACCTGTTCGACGTGTCCGGTTTCCCGGCCGCGATGGACCCGTTCGACCGGACGCCGCTGCGGGAGGTCGGCCCGCCCGACCCGGCGCTGAGCGCGAACCCGATCGTGCGGAAGCTGGAGCCCAGCGTGCTGAAGGTGCGCGGCCGGGCGCCGTCGTGCTCGCGGGCGTTGGAGGGCACGGGTTTCGTCATCTCGCCGGAGCGGGTCATGACGAACGCGCACGTGGTCGCGGGCACCACGGACGTGACGGTGGAGGTCGGCATCGGCGAGTTCGACGCCACGGTCGTGCACTACGACGCGCAGACCGACATCGCGATCCTGGCCGTGCCGGACCTGGAGGCGACTCCGCTGCAGTTCCGCACCGACGAGATCGCGCCGGGCGAGGACGGGATCGTGCTCGGCTACCCGTTGGACGGGCCGTACACGGCGTCCGCGGCACGGGTGCGCGAGCGGATCAGGATGCTGCGCGGGCCGGACATCTACGACGCGCAGACCGTGACGCGGGACGTGTACACGGTGCGGGCGAAGGTGCGCAGCGGCAACTCCGGCGGGCCGTTGGTCGACCCGCAGGGGCGGGTGATGGGCGTGGTGTTCGGCGCGGCGGTGGACGACCAGGAGACCGGGTTCGTGCTGACGGCGGACGAGGTCGCGGAGGAAGTGGCGAAGGCGCCGACACTGGTGCGCCGGGCGTCCACGCAGACCTGCGCGTCGTGACTAGACCTTCGCCAGGAAGTCGGTGATGTGCAGGCTCGTCGTGCCCGGCGCCTCCTGGTGCGGGAAGTGGCCCACCTCCGGCAGCACGCGGTAGACGGACCGGGCGCCCGTCCACAGCGCCGAGTCGGACGCGGTGGGTTCCAGCACCACCGGGTCGAGCGCGCCGTGGAGCTGGAGGACGGGGACGTCCAACGTGCGGTCCACCGCCTCGGCGAAGCGGCGGCCGTCGCTGCGCAGCTGCGACCGCACGGCCCACCGGTAGTACTCCATGGAGCTGTGCGCGACGCCCGGCACCAGGACCGCCTCCCGGTTGCGGTGCGCCACCTCGTCGAACTCGGGCGACACCCTCCACTTCGGACCGCCCCACGCGGCGAGCATCCCGGCCACGGCCGCGCCGCGGTCCTTGGTCAGCCACCGTTCCGGGTACATCGGGAGCTGGAAGCGGAACAGGTGCGCGCTCGCCCGGCCCTGCCGGCGCGGGTGGCGGCGGATCGCGCGGCGCAGCGCCAGCGGGTGCGGCGCGGACACGGCCGTCACCGAGTAGACCAGCCGGGAGTGCATGGCGGCGACCGTCCACGCCAGCATGCCGCCCCACGCGTGGCCGACGAGGTGCGCCCGCGGTTCGCCGAGCGCCTTCACCAGGCCCGCGACGTCACCGGCGAGCGTGAAGCCGTCGTAGCCGCGCGGTGGTTTGTCGGAGTCGCCGTAGCCCCGCAGGTCGACGGCCACCGCGCGGTAGCCCGCCTCGGCGATCGAGACGAGCTGGTGCCGCCACGTCCACCAGAACTCCGGGAAACCGTGCAGCAGCAGCACGAGCGGGCCCTCGCCCAGCTCGGCGACGTGCAGGCGGATGCCGTTCGCGGACACGTCGCGGTGCGTCCACGGGCCGGGCACCCGGGCGGTCGACGGGTCCGGAGGCAGCCGCACGGCGCGGCTCAGTGGCCCTCGCCGCGGTGCCGGAGTGCCGCGACGGTGTCCTTGGCCGAGTCGATGGTCCGCTGCGGCGCGCGCAGCTTCTTCACCTTCCGGTAGCCCAGCAGCGCGAACAGCACCGAGGTGAGGAGCATCAACCCGAACACGATGAGGAACGCCGACCAGCGGGGCAGCCACACGTCCAGCAGTTCCGCGCCGAAGAAGAACAGGAAGAACGAGCTGAACAGCAGCACGGTCAGCGCGACGATGAAGTAGACGCTGCCCTTGACGCCCTTCTTGATCTCGCCGGCGACCTCGGACTTGGCGAGCTCGACCTCCGCCCTGACCAACGTGGACAGGTGGGCCGTGGCGTCGCGCACCAGCCCGCCGATGGACGTTTCCTCCGCGATCTTCGCCGCGCTCTCCGCGGTCAACGGGATCGACGGAACAGGTGGCAGTCCGCTGCCGTTGGTGTTCTCCCGAGCGCTGGTCACCGGCTCATCGTGCCATGCACGCCGGACCGAGGCCGCCCGACCGGCTGATCCGGAGCACTATTGCCCGTCCTCGTCGGCGCGCTGGTGGACCTTGCTGCGCCGGACCAGCAGGACCGCCGCGAGCAGCGACGCCGTCAACGACGCCAGCAGCACCGCCGCCTTGGCCTGTTCGGCCGCCGGACCGTCCAGCGCGAGGTCCGCGATCAACAGGCTCACGGTGAACCCGACCCCGCCGAGCATGGCCACCGCGACGATGTCCCGCGGCCCCGCGCCGCTCGGCCACCGGGCGGCCTTGAACAGCACCGCCAACGCGGACGCGCCCACGATGCCGACCACCTTGCCCACCACCAGGCCGAGCATCACGCCCAACGCCAACGGGTCGGAGAACAACGAGCCCAACGCCTCGCCGTTCACCGGCACACCGGCCGCGAACAGCGCGAACACCGGCACCGCCACGGCCGCCGACCACGGCTGCAACCGGTGCTCCAGCCGCAACGCCGGCGCCTCGCGCTCGTAGTGGTCCTTGCGCACGCGGGTCAGCAGGGCCAGCGCGACGCCCGCGATGGTGGCGTGCACGCCCGCCGCGTGCACGGCGACCCACGTGCCGACGGCGATCGGCACGTACAGCCAGGGCGTCGTCACCCGCTTGTGCTGCAGGAACGCGTACAGCGCCAGCAACGCGACCGCGGCCGCCGCCGCGACCAGGTTGAACGACGCGGTGAACAGCACCGCGATCAGGAAGATCGCGCCGAGGTCGTCCACCACGGCCAGGCTGAGCAGGAACAGCCGCAGGCCGTTCGGCAGCCCCGACGCGGTGATCGCCAGCACGCCGAGCGCGAACGCGATGTCCGTGGCCACCGGGATGGCCCACGCCCGCTCGACGCCCGGCTCACCCCAGCCGACGCCCAGCGCGATCAGCGCGGGCACGACCATGCCGCCGAGCGCGGCCACCACCGGCAGGATCGCCGACTTGAAGTCGTTCAACTCGCCGATCACGAGTTCGCGCTTGAGCTCGAGCCCGGCGACGAAGAAGAAGATCGCGAGCAGGCCGTCCTTGGCCCAGTCGCCGACGCTCAGGCTCAGGTGCAGCGACTCGGGGCCCACGTGGAAGTCGCGCAGCGCCGTGTACGAGCCGGAGATCGGGGAGTTCGCCCAGATCAGCGCCACGGCGGTGGCGGCGAGGAGGATCATGCCGCCGACGGTCTCGGTGCGCAGGTAGCGCGCGAACTCGGCGGCGGTGGGGCGAATGCGGTTCAAGATCGACTCCGGTGGTTCGGCTACGACTCATCCTCGTGCCGACCAGGCTTCCCGGCTCACCAGGAGCGACCCTAACCCAGGAAGGGGCCCGCCGACGAACGGCAGGCCCCTCCCGAGTGCTCTGTCTCAGTCCTCGGAAGCACCCGACTTCAAACCACTCGAAATCAGGTCCATCACGGACGAGTCCGCGAGCGTGGTCACGTCGCCGACCTGCCGGTTCTCCGCCACGTCGCGCAGCAGGCGGCGCATGATCTTGCCCGAGCGGGTCTTCGGCAGCTCCGGCACGACCATGATCTGCCGCGGCTTCGCGATCGGGCCGATCTCCTTGGCCACGTGGTCGCGCAGCGCCTTGATCGCCTCGGCGCCGTCCGAGCCCTCGGCCACGCCGCCGCGCAGGATCACGAACGCCACGATGCCCTGGCCCGTGGTCGGGTCGGTCGCGCCCACCACCGCCGCCTCGGCCACCGTCGGGTGCGAGACCAGCGCGGACTCGACCTCGGTCGTGGAGATGCGGTGCCCGGACACGTTCATCACGTCGTCCACCCGGCCCAGCAGCCAGATGTCGCCGTCGGCGTCGTACTTCGCGCCGTCGCCCGCGAAGTAGTAGCCCTGGTCGGCGAACCGCGACCAGTACGTGTCGCGGTAGCGCTCCTCGTCGCCCCAGATGCCGCGCAGCATGCCCGGCCACGGCTGGTCGAGCACCAGGTAGCCGCCGCCACCGTGCGGCACCTCGTTGCCCTGGTCGTCGACGACCTTCGCGCCGATGCCGGGCAGCGGGCGCTGCGCCGAACCGGGCTTGGCCGACGTCGCGCCGGGCAGCGGCGAGATCATGATCGCGCCGGTCTCGGTCTGCCACCAGGTGTCCACGACGGGCGTCTGACCCGCGCCGATGGTCTCCCGGTACCAGATCCACGCCTCGGGGTTGATCGGCTCGCCGACGCTGCCCAGCACGCGGAGGCTGGTGAGGTCGTACTTGGCGGGGATGTCCGCGCCCCACTTCATGAACGTGCGGATCAGCGTCGGCGCGGTGTAGTAGATCGACACGCCGTACTTCTGCACGATCTCCCAGTGGCGGCCCTCGTGCGGGGTGTTGGGCGTGCCCTCGTAGACGACCTGCGTGACGCGGTTGGACAGCGGGCCGTACACGATGTAACTGTGCCCGGTGACCCAGCCGATGTCGGCGGTGCACCAGTAGACATCGGTGTCCGGCTTGAGGTCGAACACGTTGTAGTGCGTGTACGACGCCTGGGTCAGGTAGCCGCCGGAGGTGTGCAGGATGCCCTTGGGGCGGCCCGTGGTGCCCGACGTGTAGAGGATGAACAGCGGGTGCTCGGAGTCGAACGCCTCCGGCGTGTGCTGGTCGGACTGGCGGTCGACCACGTCGTGCCACCAGACGTCGCGGCCCTCGGTCCAGTCGACGTCGGAGTTCGTGCGCTTGACCACCAGCACGTGCTCGACGCTCGCGGCCTTGGCCACGGCCTCGTCCACGGCGGGCTTGAGCGCCGCCGGGTTGCCGCGCCGGTACTGGCCGTCGGTGGTGATCACCAGCTTGGCCTGCGAGTCCTCGATGCGGGTGCGCAGCGCCTCGGCGGAGAAGCCGCCGAACACCACGCTGTGCATCGCGCCGAGCCGTGCGCAGGCGAGCATCGCGAAGATGGCCTCGGGGACCATCGGCATGTAGATGGCGACCCGGTCCTCCGCGCCGACACCCAGCTCGATGAGCGCGTTGGCGGCCTTGGAGACCTCGCGCTGCAGGTCGGCGTAGGTGATCGCGCGGCTGTCGCCGGGCTCGCCCTCCCAGTGGATGGCGACCTGGTCGCCGTGGCCCGACTCGACGTGCCGGTCGACGCAGTTGTAGGCGACGTTGAGCTTGCCGCCGACGAACCACTTCGCGAACGGGGCGTCGGACCAGTCGAGGACCCGGTCCCACTTGGTGGCCCAGGACAGCCGCTCGGCCTGCTTCGCCCAGAACGCCTCGCGGTCGGCGTCCGCCTCCCCGTACAGGGCGGCGGTGGCGTTCGCCTGCGCGGTGAACGCCTCGCTGGGCGGGAACGTCCTGGTCTCCGTCGACAGGTTGTCCAGGGCGACTTGCGGCTCTGTCATGGCGGGCGGACCTCCTGAATCCGTGGGGATGCGCACTGACCGTAGTGCGATTCAGCTCACTGCGCACCCAAAAGGTTCAGACCAATTTTGGCCGAGTTCGAAACGCGTGGGTAACTGTGTAACCCGTGGCAGGCCCACTGACCACTGCGATTCCGTCGAACGACACCTAGGTTGCGACCAGCGGCACATGTCGTGACTCGCGTCACGTCGTGAGCCTCGCCTTCAGGTCCGGCCACTCGTTCGAGGTCATCGAGTACACGACCGTGTCGCGGAGGGTGCCGTCCGGTCGGATGCGGTGCACGCGGAGGACGCCCTCGCGGGTCGCGCCGAGCCGTTCGATGGCCCGTTGCGAGCGCTCGTTGCGCAGGTCGGTGTGCCAGCCGACGCGGAGCGCGCCCAGGTCCTCGAAGGCGCGGCGGAGGAGCAGGAACTTGGCGTCGGTGTTGAGGGCGGTGCGCTGCCAGCGCGTGCCGATCCACGTGTGGCCGATGTAGAGGCCGCGGTTCTTCGGGTCGATCTCGTAGTACGACGTCGTGCCGGCGACCTCACCGGTCCGCGGGTCGATCTGCGCCCAGGCGAGCCTGGTCGGGTCGGCCAGGCTGCGTTCGACGTAGGCGTGGGTCTCCTCGACCGTGGTCGGCTGGGTCGTGCTGAGCCAGGTCCAGACGTCCGGGTCCTTGCCCGCCTCGTGCAGGCCTTCCGCGTGGTCGGGGGTCAAGGGCTCGAGGCGGACGTGCTCGCCGGTCAGCACGGGGCGGTCGTACCAGTTCATGCCGCGGACGTTAGTTGGCGCTAGTGGCTACTTGTAATAGCCATTTCCAGCTTGTTGTGGATGGCCACTTACCGACGGGTAGTGTGCTCCGGCGTGACCGATCCGCTTGCTCCGCTGCTGGACCTGCCCGGTGTGGCCGACGCCGTCGCCGGTGCTCGTGACGCCGTGTTCCAGGTGCACCGGCACCGGGTGAACCTGCGCGGCTGGGCGACCACCGCGGCCGAGGCGTCCGTGCGCGCCGCCCGTGCGTCGGCGGCGTTGGACGGCGGGCCGACCGCCATCCCGTCGGACGGCACCGTGTCGGACCCCGTGCTGGCGGGCGCGTTGCGGGTGGCCGAGTCGTTGGGCGTGGTGTTCCCGACGTGGCAGCGGGCGCCGTTGCAGGCGTTGGCGCGGCTGCACGTGCTGGCGGGGGCGGATCTGGGCGGTGAGCTGGGGCGTCCGCGTTCCGCGCCCGGCGTGTCCGAGCGGTTGGACGGGTTGGCGCACCTCGTCACCGGCGGCACGTCCGTCCCGGGTCCGCTGCTGGTCGCCGTCGTGCACGGCGAGCTGATGTCGCTGGCGCCGTTCGACACGGCCAACGGTGTGGTGGCCCGTGCGGCGTCCCGGCTGGCGTCCATCGCCACGGGCCTGGACCCGAAGTCGCTCGGCGTGCCCGAGGTCCTGTGCCTGCGCCGCCAGAACGACTACGCCGCGGCCCTGCACGGCTACTCGACCGGCGACCGCGAGGGCATCACCCGCTGGCTGCTCTTCTACTGCGAGGCCCTGACCGCGGGCGCCCGCGAAGCCCGCAGCATCGCCGACGCCGCCACCCCCTGACCCCCGCGCGTGTCGAACCTCCAGGTCCCGCGTGTCCTACGTTCGCGTCGCGCGTGTCCTACGTTCAGAACAGGCGAGTTCAACGCTCAGAACAAGATCGACTGTTCTGAGCGTTGAACTCGGGGTACCGGAACGTAGGACACGCGCGTTCTGAACGTAGGACACGCGCGGGTTAGAGGAGTTCTTTCAGGGTGGTGGCGGCGCGGTCGGCTTCGTCGAACGTGTTGTAGAGCGGGGCGAAGCCGAAGCGCAGCAGGTCCGGCGGGCGGTGGTCGCCGATGACGTCGCGCGCGATCAGCTCGTCCATGATCCGCGCGGCCTCGGGGTGGCGGAGGGTGATCTGGTGGCCGCGCCACTCGTCGGCCGGGGTGATCACCTCGATGCCCGGCAGGCCCTCGACCAGCGAGCGGAAGTGCGCGGTCAGGGCCAGGCCCTTCGCCCGCACGTCGGCGAGGTCCACGTGGTCCCAGACGTCGAGCGCGGCGTCCAGGGCGAGCATCGAGATGATGTCCGGCGTGCCCACGCGCGCACGGGAGACACCAGGGTCCGGCGTGTACTCCGGCGACATCGCGAACGGCACCTCGTGCCCCGTCCACCCCGTCAACGGCTGGTCGAACGTCGGCTGGGCGTGCTTCGGCACGTACAGGAACGCGGGCGAACCCGGCCCGCCGTTGAGGAACTTGTACGTGCACCCCACGGCGAGGTCGACGTCCAGCGCGTCCAACTCGATCGGCAGCACGCCCGCGCTGTGGCACAGGTCCCACACGACCTTCGCGCCCACCGCGTGCGCCTGCTCGGTCAGCTTCGCCATGTCCAGCAGCCGACCCGTGCGGTAGTCGACGTGGTTGAGCAGCACGACCGCCGTCGTGTCCCGCAGGTCCAGCTCCTCCGGCGGCGCCGGCCGCAACGCCAACCCGGTCAGCTCCGCCACCGACCTGGCGATGTACCCGTCGGTCGGGAACGTCCCCGCGTCGACCACGATCTCCATGCGGTCGGTGTTGCGCACCGCCGCCATCAGCGCCTTGAACAGGTTCACGCTGGTCGAGTCCGCCACGACGACCTGGCCGGGCTTCGCCCCGATCAGCCTGCCGACGCGGTTCCCGACCCGTTCCGGCGCCTCCCACCAGCCCTCCGACCAGCTCCGGATCAGCCGTCGGCCCCACTGCTCGCGCACCACGTCCTGCAGCCGTTCGGCGACGACCTTCGGCGGCGCGCCCAGGGAGTTCCCGTCCAGGTACACCACGTCGTCGTCGAGGTCGAACAGGTCGCGGAGATGCGCCAACGGGTCGGTCATGCGCGTCATACGTGACTCCTAGCCGTCCACAGTTCGGGGAAGACGGAGCGTTGCGTGCGCTTCTCCAGCCACGCAACCCCCGCGGAGCCACCGGTTCCGGTTTTCGCGCCCATCGAACGACGGGTGGCCAGCAGGTGGTCGTACCGCCAGCGGGCGAACTCCTCGGCGATGTCGGTCAACGCCTCGCCGAGTTCGAGCAGGTCACGCGACCCGCCGCGGTAGATGTCCGCCCACACGGCCTCCACCTCGGCGTTCGGCTCGTACGGTTGGCTGACGTCGCGTTCCAGCACCTCCGCCGGGATCGGCAGGCCCTGGCGGCGCAGCGCGGCGAGCACGTCGTCGTACAGGCTCGGCTCGTTGAGCAGCTGTTCGAGCGCGTCGTGCTGCTGCGGCACGGCGCGGTGCGGCACGAGCATCGACCGCGACTTCTCGCCGAGCAGGAACTCGACCTCGCGGTACCGGCCCGACTGGAAGCCGGAGCCCTCGCCGAGGGCGTCGCGGAACGAGTTGAACTCGGCGGGCGTCATCCGGGCGATCGGCCGCCACGCCGCGTTGAGCGCCTGCATGTGCAGGTCGCTGCGGCGCAGGGTGCGGACCGCCGCACGCAGGTCGTCGGCGCGCAGCTCGGACTTGGCCTGCCGCCACTCGAAGCACAGCAGGCCGAAGTACAGCTCCATGACCTGCGTGATCACCAGGAACGACATCTCACGCGGGTCCTTGGACCACTGCTGCTGCAGCGAGTGCAGCACGGAGGCGTGCACGTAGTCCTCGTAGGGCGTCGTGCCGCCGAAGTCGAGCTTGGGTGAGACCGGACAAGTCATGCCTTCCATCATGACCGCGCGTTCGGGCTAGTTGAATGGGCGACGAACAGTGTTCCGGCGGAAAGTTCTTACGAACGGAAGGTCATCGCCGGAGTAGCTTCGTGGTCGTGAGCATCGAACTGGACAGCGTGGACTGGGCCCTGCTGGAGGCCCTGCAGGAGGACGCGCGGCTGTCGTACAACGAGCTGGCACGGCGCGTGCACGTGTCGCCGCCCACGGTCGCGCAACGCGTCCGGCGGCTGGAGAACGCGGGCGTCATCACGGGCTACCGCGCGACCGTCGACCCGACGGCGGTGGGCCGGTCGGTGGTCGCCCTGGTGCGGATGAAGTGCTACGGACCCCGGTGCATCACCGTGCACCCGGAGCTGCTCGACGACTGCCCCGAGGTGGTGGAGGTGGTGCGGCTGACCGGCGACATCTGCTCGGTGGTGAAGGTGGTGACCACGTCGATCAGCGAGTTGGAGCGGTTGCTGGTGCGGCTGGGCGGCTACGGCGAGACGTCCAGCGCGATGGTGCTGTCGACGCCTATCCCGTGGCGCCCGGTGCTAGCCGGCTGAGGGCCAGCCGGACGTGCCCCTGGCTGCGTTCCAGCGCCTCCGCGGCGCGTGCCGCGGGCACACCGGACAGCAGGTGCACCAACGCCACCTTCAGGTCGCCACCCGAGTCGGCCAACGCCGTCGTGCACTCCTGCTCGCCCAGGCCCGTGGCCTCGCGCAGGATGCGCACGGTGCGACCGCGCAGCTTGGCGTTCGTCGCGCGCATCGACACCATCAGGTTCGAGTACGTGCGGCCGAGCCGGACCATCACGGCGGTCGAGAACGACGTCAGCACCAGCTTCTGCGACGTGCCCGCCTTCATCCGGGTCGACCCCGCGATCGCCTCCGGGCCGGTGTCGACCGCGATCAGCACGTCCACCTCGACGGGCGCGGGCGCGGTCGGGTTGTTGGACACCAGCACGGTGTGCGCGCCGAGCGAGCGCGCCTCTTCCAGCGCCGCCATCACGAACGGCGTGCGGCCGGACGCCGTGACGCCGACGACGAGGTCGCCCGCCGCCGCGTGCTTGCGGATCTCGGCGGCGCCGTCCGCCCCTTGGTCCTCGACGTCCTCCACGGCGTTGACCAGGGCGTCCCGGCCGCCCGCGTGGTGGGCGACGAACCAGTCCGGCGGCGCGTTGAACGTCGGCACCAGCTCGGCGGCGTCGAGCGTGGCCAGCCGGCCCGAGGTGCCCGCGCCGACGTAGTGCACGCGGCCACCGGCGCGCAGGGCGCCGACGGCGAGGTCGGCGGCACGCGCCAGTTCGGGCAGCACGGCGGCCACGGCGTCGGGGACCAGGTGGTCCTCGGTGTTGATCAGGCGGAGCACGTCCAGCGTGGAGAGCCGGTCGATGTCCTGCGTCCGCGGGTTCCTGGCCTCGGTGGGGGAGTCCACGCGGACCGCGACACCGTCCCGGGGCGGGGTCATTTACCGGACTCCCGACGTCGCCTGCCATCCGGTCGGGCGCCGAGGCGGTGCCCCGACACCGCGTCGTACGTCGCCTCCAGCGCGGTCTTGGCGCTGTCCACGTGCCGTTGCGCGACCCCGATGAACAAGCAGTCGATCACGGTGAGCTGGGCGATCCGGCTGGCCATCGCGCCCGAGCGGAACGTGGTCTCGCGCGCCGCCGTGGTCAGCACGTGGTCGGCGACCTCGCTGATCGGCGAGCGCGGGAAGTTCGTCAGCGCCACCGTGGTGGCCCCGTGGTCCTTGGCCACCCGCAGCGCCTCGACGGTCTCGGACGTGGAGCCGGTGTGCGATATCCCGACGGCCACGTCCGCCTCGGTGAGCACGGCGGCCGACGTGAGCGCGATGTGCGTGTCGTTCCAGGCGAAGCAGGTTCGCCCTATGCGGTGCAGCTTCTGCTGGAGGTCGAACGCGACGAACGCGCTCGCGCCGAACCCGTAGACGTCCACCCGGCCCGCGCCCGCGACCGCTTCGACCACCGCTTCGAGCGTCTCCACGTTCAGCTGCTCGGCGGTCTCCTCGACCGCCCGCGCGTCCGCGAACGCCACCTTGCCCACGACCTGGCGCATGTCGTCGCCGGGGCCGATGTCGCCGCCGAGGTCCCTGTCGGGGCGCATGGACGTCCGGGCCGTGTCGGCGGCCAGCGCTATGCGCAGCTCCGGGTACCCGCCGACGCCGATGGCCTTGCAGAACCGGGTCACCGTTGTCTCGCTGGTGCCGGCGGCCTCGGCGACCTCGGTGATGCTGCGGTGTGCGACGGTCGCCGGGTTGTCCAGCACGACCTTGGCGACCCGCTGCTCGGCCCGGGCCAGGCCCGGCAGGAGTGAACGGATCTTGACCAGGGGACTGGAGTCGGCGGTACTTTCGGTGGACACGTGGGAAACTTACTAACCGCTCAACCTACGGTCAACGCGGGGTCGGGGTAACTCACCCCAACCGTGACCCAATAGCACCGCTTGGCGGGGTCGGGCGGTCCGAATGTCACTAACGGTCCGCGGCCCGCCACCCTTCGGGGTGCATACCCGCTGGTTCACGTTCCGCGTCGAGGGCCACACCCCGCTCGTCGGTCACGCGCACGGCGTCCACGTACACGCCGCGCCCGCCGTAGCCCGTGCCGCGCACGTACCGCCAGCGGAACTTCACCGCCGACTCCGTCCCGACCTCGACCTTCTGCCACCGCCGTTGCCCGTAACCGGCCAACACCCGCACCTCGCGCCAGGTCGACCCGTCGTCGGTCGCCTCGACCACGACCTGGTCGCCCGGGTCGAGGTCCACGAACGCCCAGAACGACAGCTGCTGCCGGTCGGCGCGCTGCGGCAGGTCACGCGTCGTCAACGTGCCACCGGCCGACTCGGGCGTCCACGCCGTGCCGTGCCGCGGGCGCACGGCCAGCGCCTGCGCCAGGCCGTTGGCCACCACGCGCCGGGCCGGGTTGATCGAGCCCCAGTTCCGGCTCGGGTGCACGCGGTTGGTCAGCAGGATCGCGATCGACCGCGACAACGGGTCCAGCACCAGCGTGGTGCCCGTGTAGCCGGTGTGGCCGGCGGCCCTCGGCGACGTCAGCGCGCCCATGTACCAGCGCTGGTCCAGCTCGAAGCCGAGGCCGTGCGAGTTGCCCGGGAAGCCCTGGTTGAAGTCGGTGAGCATCAGCTCGACGGTGTCCTCGCGCAGGATCCGGCCGCCCGCGTGCGCGCCGCCGTTGAGGATCGTCTGGCCGAGCACGGCCAGTTCCCGCGCGGTGGAGAACATGCCCGCGTGACCCGCGACGCCGCCCAGCGACCAGGCGTTCTCGTCGTGCACGCTGCCGCGGACGATGCCCCGGCCCGCCTGGTACTCGGTGGCCGCGATCCGGTCCAGCTTGGCCGCCGGCGGGTTGTAGCCGGTGTCCACCAGGCCCAACGGGCGGGTGATGTCGTCGCGGACCAGCTCGTCCAGCGTCTTGCCCGACCACTTCTCGACCAGCACGCCGAGCGTGATCAGGTTCAGGTCCGAGTAGAGGTACGTGGTGCCGGGCGCGCTGCGCGGCGTCGTGTCCATCACGGCCTTGAGCCGCGACGGGATGTCCGGGTACTGAGACCACAGCGGCAGCCACGCCACCAGGCCCGAGGTGTGGGTCAGCAGCTGCCGGACGGTGATCGACTCCTTGCCGTTGACGCCGAACTCCGGCAGGTGGCGTGCCACCGGGTCGTCCAGCCCGAACCGGCCGAGCTCGTGCTGCCGCATCACCACGATCGAGGTGAACAGCTTGGAGATCGACGCCAGGTCGAAGATCGTGTCCTGGGCCATCGGCACGCGTTGCGCCTCGGGCAGCTCGGTGCCGGCGGCGTCGGCGTAGCGGACCGCCCAGCCCGTCGGCTCGTGGGTGACCACCACGCCGTCGTGCGCGAACAGCGTGACGGCGCCCGCGAACAGCGGGTGGCCGGTCGCGTCGGGCACGGTGTACCGCTCGATCTGCGCCAAGGCGGCGTCGAGCGGTGCCGGGTCGAGTCCCACGTGGTGCGGGGTACCCGTGCGCAGCACGCTGCTCGACCAGCCCTCATGCGGCTGGTCGAAGCGGGCCTCGCGGCGGTCGGCGTGCGCCGGCGCGGTGACGGTCAGGGCCATGGTGGTCGCGATCAGCAGGGCGGGGACGCGCATCACTGTTCTCCCTCTACCGGTAGCGCAGGTAAGGCCGGCGGGTGCGGTCGAACGCGGCCAGCTCGTCGGCCCAGGCGCCGACCACCTCGTCGGTGTTCGCGCCCGCGTCGACCATGCGGCGCAGCCGGTCCGAGCCGCTGAGCTTGTCGATGTAGAGGTCGGGGCGCCACGCGAAGACCTCGGGGTAGCGGGCCCTCGCGGTGACGATCATGGCCACGGCGGTGCGTGGCGCGTCGAAGCTGTGCGCGTCGGTGAGGTGCAGGGCGACACCGCCGCACAGCTTGTTCGCGAACTTGTTGAAGGTGGGCGTGAAGTAGGTCTCGCGGAACCGGACGCCGGGCAGGCCGAGCGCGTTCAGGTCCTCGGCCCACCGCCAGTCCAGGCCCGGCGCGCCGATCGTCTCGAACGGGCGGGTCGTGCCGCGGCCCTCGGAGAACACGAGCCCTTCGAACAGGCACGTGCCGGGGTAGACCAGGGCCGTGTCGTGCGTGGGGACGTTCGGGCTCGGCGGGACCCACGGGATGCCGGAGTGCAGGTCGTCCCGCTTCCAGCCCCTCACGTCGACCACTTCGAGGCTGCTCACCCGGCCGCCGTCGGTCGGCAGGAACTCGCCGTCGAACAGGCGGGCCAGCTCGCCGATCGTCATGCCGTGCTGCTGCGCGATCGGCTTGCGGCCCACGAACGTGGCGTAGGCCGGGTCGAGCTGCGGGCCGCGGGCCGTGCCGCCGACCGGGTTGGGGCGGTCGAGGACGACGAACCGCACGCCGGTCGCGGCGGCCGCCTGCATGACCGCGTACATGGTCCAGATGTAGGTGTAGAACCGGGCGCCGATGTCGGCGATGTCGAACACGAGCGTGTCGACGCCCGCCTTGGCGATCATCTCGGCGATCTTGGCCGTGCTCGCGCCGTAGGTGTCGTAGACCGGGATGCCGGTGCGCGGGTCGAGGTAGCTCCCCTCCGAGCCGCCCGCCTGCGCCGTGCCGCGGAAGCCGTGCTCGGGGCCGAACGCGGCGTGCGGCCTGACCCCGGCGGCCACCATCGAGTCGACGATGTGGGTGTGGTCGCGCAGCACGCCCGTCGGGTTGGTGACCACGCCGATCTTGCTGCCGGCGAACCGCCGCCAGCCGTCCTCGGCCAGTTGCTCCGCGCCGGTCTTGATCAGGCGCGGCCGGTCGGGGTGGTCGGGCGTGCTGTCGAACGCGGTGAGCGCGGGTACGGCGAGGGCGCCCGCGGCGAGGAAGTGCCTGCGGTCCATGGTGCTCACCACTCCAAGCCGTGGCCGAAGGGGTACGGCGTCGGACCGGGCACCTCGACCGGCAGCTTGCCCACTGGGCTCGCCTCTCCGGTGATCACCCTGGCCAGCGCCGCCATCGACACCGCGCCGTAGGAGTAGGTCGCCAGCCACGTCGGCGCGGCCGTGTGCGCCACGTCGTACGGGTTCTGCACGGCGACCGCGATCACCGGCTTGCCGGTGGCCAGCAGACTCGTCAGCAGGGTCTGCTGCGCCGGTTGGCGGGACAGCGCGTTGGTGAGCACGACGACCACGTCGGCGTTGCCCGCGGCCTGGACGGCGGCCGTGATCTGGGCCTGGGTCGGCGCGCTGCCGGTGGGCAGGGCGGTGCCGCCCAGCACGCCCGCCAGCGTGCGGGTCGTCGTCTCACCCCAGCCCGTGACCAGTGCGGCGGTGGGCTTCGCGCGCAGCGGCAGGACGCCCGCGTCGTTGCGCACGGCCGTGACGGTGCGGTCGGTGATCTCCGCGGCGGCGGCGAGGTGCTCGGCCGGGCCGACCGCCGAGTCGACCTTGTCCACGTCCACGAGAGGGCCGGTGAGCATGCCGCGCAGGAACTTCATCCGCAGGATCCGCAGCACGCTCTGGTCGATGCGCCGCTCGGTGAGCTCACCGCCGCGCACCGCCGCCAGCACGCTGTTCACGGCCAGTTCCAGGTCGACCGGCATGAGGAGCTGGTCGACGCCCGCCTTCAGCGCCAGCACGGGGATCTCGGCGTCGCTGTGGAGCTGCCGCACGCCCGCCATGGCCAGCGAGTCGGTGATGACCACGCCGTCGTAGCCCAGGTTCTCGCGCAGCAGGTCGAGCGAGGGCTTGGACAACGTCGCCGGCTCGCCCGACGGGTCGATCTTCGGCATCGTGATGTGCGCGGTCATGACCGAGTCGATGCCCGCCGCGATGGCCGCGCGGAACGGCGGCGCGTCCACCTCGCTCCACTCCGCCTCGGTGCGGTCGACCGTCGGCAGCGTCGAGTGGCTGTCGGTGTCGGTGTCGCCGTGGCCGGGGAAGTGCTTGGCGGTCGCGCTGACGGTGTGCTTGGCCAGGTAGCGGCCCTGGTAGCCGCGCACCTGGGCGGCGGTCAGCTCGGCCGCCAGCGCCGGGTCGCTGGAGTAGGAGCGCACGCCGATCACCGGGTTCGCCGGGTTGGAGTTGACGTCCGCGTCCGGCGCGAAGTTCTGGGTGATGCCCATCGCGCGCAGCTCACGGGCGGTGATGCGGGCGGCGTGCTCGGCGTTCGCCGCGCTGCGGCCCGCGCCGAGGGCCATGTTGCCGGGGAACTGGGTGGCGGGCGCGCCGATGCGGGTGACGATGCCCATCTCCTGGTCCGTGGCGATGGCCAGCGGCACGCGGCTCGCCCGTTGCAGGCCGTTGGAGAGGGTGGCGATCTGGCGCGGGGTGTCGACGTTGTCGTAGCTGGAGTTGTTGAAGTAGACGACACCGCCGGGCTGGAACTTGGCCACCACCTCGGCCGGGGTGGCGACGCCGAAGTCGCGCACGTTGCCCGGGTGCGCCTCGTCCGGTGACTGGCCGTGCAGGTAGGTGACGAACAGCTGGCCGACCTTCTGCTCCAGCGACATGCCGCGGACCAGGGCGGTGAGGTGCTGCGCCTGGTCCGGTGCGGCGTGCGCGGGCGCGACGGCCGGGGATGTCACTGCGGAAGCCGCGGCCACGGCGACGGCGACGAGCGGACGGAGCACTGCGGCCTCCCCTCTGGGAAACTTTCCACCACCAAGTGGTGCGTTTGGCAAGTTACCCACGTCACAGAGGTGGGTCAACGGGTTGCGTTGTGTGGCCATTGTGCGGAGGGGCACCGACAGAACCAGGGGGTTCGCGCATCACTCGTTCGGGGACTGTTTCGGGGTCCGGACGCGAAAAGACGGTGGGGCCCCTCACCTGAGGGGCCCCACCGTCGTCAGCGCGGGCTTCTGAGTTACCAAGCGTGCAACTCGTGTCGTACCAACCTGGCCTCGGCGTCCGGCGTCCCGGTACGCAGGCCCTAGACGACAAGCCTCCCGCGGCGTGCTGCGCGTGGGTGTCTCGAAGTCCGCGCACGGAGCTCTGCCGGGGTGGACGCTGCTTCTCTTCCGCTTCGTCCCTGGCCGACCCGAGGTCCGCACTTCCTTTGTAGTGCGTGTCCGGCGTCACAGCAAGGGCTCGATGGGGTGCACCGTTCAAGCGACGTTCAGTAGCGGAAAGGCTTTCGTGACAGTGATTCCGAGCCGCTCCGGACCCCAGGTACCGCTGACCGGGGCACGCCGGGGTGAATCAGCTCCGGCGGCGCCTGCGCAGGCCGTACCAGGCCACGCCCGCGGCCGTCGCGGCGCCCAACCCGATCGCGGTCACGGCGACCGCGGTGCCCGACGGGCGGGGGATGCGGGCCCGCAGCGACACGGGGTCGGAGAACGTCAGCACCGGCCAACCGCGCTGGGTGGCGATCCGGCGCAGCGCGCGGTCCGGGTTGACCACCGTGGGGTGGCCGACGGCCTCCAGCAGCGGCAGGTCCGTGATGGAGTCGGAGTAGGCGTAGCAGCTGCTCAGGTCGTAGTCGTGCTGCTCGGCGAGCTGCTTCACGGCGATCGCCTTGTTCTCGCCCGCGCAGTAGAAGTCCACCTCGCCGGAGTAGCGGCCCTCCGTGACGACCATCCGCGTGCCGACGCTGTGCGTCGCGCCGACCATCGTGGAGATGGGCGCGACCAGCTCGTCGCCCGAAGCGGACACGACGACCACGTCGTGACCCTCGCCCTTGTGGTCGGTGATGAGCTGCGTGGCCTCCTTGTAGACGAGGGGGTCGACGATGTCGTGCAGCGTCTCTTCGACGATCGAGCGCACCTGCTCGACGTCCCAGCCCTCGCAGAGCGCGGTGATGTGCGAGCGCATCCGGTCCATCTGGTCGGCGTCGGCGCCAGCCAGCATGAAGACGAACTGCGCGTAGGCGCTCTTGAGCACCGCACGCCGGTTGATCAGGCCCTCTTGGAAGAAGGGCCGGCTGAACGCCAGCGTGCTCGACTTGGCGATGACGGTCTTGTCCAGGTCGAAGAACGCGGCGACTCGACTGCCTTCGGTGGCGTGCTCGGTCACCGGTCAAGCTTAAGCGGGGCAGGCGCGGTGGGCCGCCGCCAGTACTTCGTGACTTTACGAAGTAGGTGTGCGGTCCATCGAAATTTGGTCTCCCTCTAACGGAAGACACGCAAGACCCTGTCCCGTGGGGATACAGTAGACGGGTCCGGCTCGACCGGACGGGTTCAGTCCGACCCCCGGGACTGAACCAATGACGACCCCCGTCCCTCCCCCCTGGCGGGGGTCGTCCCATGTCCAGGGTCGGTTTTGCCGGTGCTTCGCGCTGAACCTCCGCGCACTTGTGCCCCTTCTTGCATCAACCTCTGATCTTTTGCCGCGCGCCCGTGACGGCTGCCGCTCGCGCCGCTGTCGGACCGCGAGTTGTCCACAGCCCACCCGGTTGTCCACATGTTGATCAAGCACTGTTGTGTCCTTCCTCACCGCTCGACACCGTGGAACCCGCAGATCCACCACGGGAAACGGGGAGAGCGACATGAAACGACCGGTGGCACTGGTGACCGACACGGGACTGGTGGACGAGGTGCTGAACGCGGCGGCGGTCGTGGGCTGCGAGGTGGAGCGCGTGGTCGACGTGACGGCGTTGCGCGGGCGTTGGCACGGCGCGGCGGCGGTGGTGCTGGACTTCGAGGCCGTCGTGGCGTGCGGCGGATTCCCCCGCAGACCGGGTGTTCACGTCGTCGGCGCCGGTCCGCCGGGCGAGGAGGTGTGGCGGCGGGCCCTGGCGCTGGGTGCGGAACAGGTGTTGGAGCTGCCCGCCGACCAGGAGCGGCTGCGGGCGGTGCTGGCCGATGCCGCCGAGGGCGCGCCGGCCGGTGAGGGCCGGGTGCTGGCGATCCTGGGTGCCCGCGGCGGGGCCGGTGCGTCCGTGCTGGCGGTGGCGGTGGGTCAGGCCGTGCTGGCGGCCGGTGGCCACGGTCTGCTCGTCGACTGCGACCCGTTGGGCGGCGGTCTGGACCTGACGTTGGGCGCCGAGCGGCAGGAAGGCCTGCGGTGGCCCACTTTGCGGCTGACCGGCGGGCGCGTGCCCGCAGCCGCGCTGCGCACCGCGCTACCTGGCCGTTCGGGCGGGCGGGGCAGCCTGACCGTGCTGTCCTGCGGCCGGACGGGGCCGGGTCCGGAGCCGGACGCCGTGGTGGCGGTGATCGAGGCGGGCCGGCGTGCGGGCGGCACGGTCGTGTGCGACGTGCCGCGCCAACTGACCGAGGCCGCGTGCGCCGCCCTGGACCGTGCCGACTTGGCGGTGCTGGTGGTGCCGGCGGACGTGAAGGCGTGCATGGCGGCCAAGACGTTGGTCGACCAGGCCGGCGAACGGGGCGTGCGGCTGAAGGCGGTGGTTCGAGGCCCGGCCCCAGGCGGCCTGACCACGGCACAAGTGGTGGCGGCGATCGACGTCCCCCTGCTGGCCACTATGCGCCCGGAACCGAGGCTGGCCAGGGCCCTGGACAACGGCCACTTCCCCGAAACCACCCGCGGCCCACTGGCCAAGGCCGCCCGCAAAGTCCTGGCAGCCCTGCACACCAACTAACCAAACACCCCACCCACACCCAACCGCACCCTCCACCAGCGCCCGTGCGCGGAGCGGCTCGGCACCGGTCGATGCGCAGGAACCGGTGCCTTCCAGCGACTCCGCAGCCGTAGCGGCCACAAACGACCTTCTCGATACCCACGCTCATACCCCGGCCACAGCTAGCCAACGACGACCGCAACCCCGGCCTCGGCCGGCCAATGACGCCCACGGCCGGGCCTGCTCACGACAGCCACCCGCGCCGAGGCTTGGCGCAGCAATTGTCGCGCCCCGCAACCGGGGCGATTCCCTCCGTCCGCTTGGCGGTGCCTCATGACCACTGACCTGAACCACCTCTCCCATCGCGCGGCCACCACCTCGCCGACGTCCGCGCCTCGACTCGGCCTCTTCCTTCCCGCACTCAGAACGAAGCCGACCGCCGTACCGGGCGATGGGGCTCCCGGAAAGGTGGCGACAGCGCCCCGGTCACCCCGGCTGTTTCCGCTTTACCGGCGCGATCCAGCTGGCCGGACCGCCCACGTTCAGTCGCGCGACGGATCGGCGGTGGGGCGTGAGTTGTGATCGCGCGCCCACTGTGCGGCGGCACCCGGGTTTCCGGCCGCCCGTGGGGTTTCGGAGTTGTCGGCCCGTGCCGCTCTCGGAGCTGGTGCTCGCGGAGTTGTCCGCGCCGTTCCTGGCCGAACCGGGCGATGGCCGGCAGGGCTTGGTCCAAGCGGCCCGGGAGGTTCTCGGCGGGCGGCGGCACACGGTGAGGGAGGGTGGTTGTGAACGACCTCGTTGAGCGCGTTCGGTTGCGGTTGGCCAGTGGGCATGGCGAGCTCACGTCGGCGGCGGTCGCGGCGGCTGTGCGTGGTGAGGCCGGTGGGGTGCTCGGTGACGAGGACGTCCAGCGGGCACTCGCGGTGCTGCGGCAGGAGTTCGTCGGGGCCGGGCCGCTGGAGCCGCTGTTGCGCGACCCGGACACGACCGACGTCCTGGTCACCCGGCCGGATCAGGTGTGGGTCGACGGGGTCGGCGGGTTGCGGCGGGTCGACGTCGCCTTTCCGGACGAGGCCGCCGTTCGTCGGCTCGCGCAGAGACTGGCGGTGGCGGCCGGGCGGAGGCTGGACGACGCCGCGCCCTACGTCGACGGGTGGTTGCCCGGCTCGGTGCGGTTGCACGCGGTGTTGCCGCCGATCTCGCCGTTCACCTGCCTGTCCTTGCGGGTCCTCCGCCCGGCGGTGCACGACCTGGTGACCTTGGAGGCTTGCGGCACGTTCGACGAAGTGGCGGCCGACCTGCTGCGGGCGATCGTGGTTGCCCGGCAGGCGTTCCTGGTGGTCGGCGGCACGGGCTCGGGGAAGACGACTCTCCTCGCCGCCTTGCTGGGGTGCGTGCCGCACGACGAACGGGTCGTGTGCGTCGAGGACGCCGGCGAACTCCAGCCCGACCACCCGCAGGTCGTCCGACTGCTGGCCCGCGGCCCGAACGTCGAAGGCGCCGGCGAGGTGACGATGCGCGACCTCGTCCGGCAGGCGTTGCGGATGCGGCCCGACCGGATCGTGGTCGGGGAAGTGCGGGGTGCGGAGGTGTGCGAGCTGCTGTCGTCGCTGAACACCGGGCACGACGGCGGTGCGGGGACGTTGCACGCGAACTCGCCGGCCGAGGTGCCCGCCCGGCTGGAGGCGTTGGCCGCGCTCGGCGGGCTCGACCGGCACGCCTTGCACAGCCAACTGGCCGCGGCGGTGAAGGTCGTGCTGCACATGCGCCGCGCGGGCGACGGTAGCCGGTACCTGGCCGAGATCGGTGTGCTGGAACGGAGGTCCGGTCACCTCGTCGTGCGGCCCGCGTGGCGGCGTGACGGCGGTTGGCAGGAAGCAGGCGCGGCGCTCAAGAGCCTGGTGGGTGCGTCATGAGCCTGCTGTTGCTGGCCGCCGCGCTGCTGGTGTTGCCGTCGGCTGAGGCGCGACGACGCCTGGCCGGGCCGCGGCGCGGAGCGCGGTGGAAGTCGGTGAAGCCCAATCGGGTGTCGGCGGTCGTGGTGGGAATCGCGCTGGGGCTGCCGGTGGGCGTCGGCGGGGCGATCGCGGGCGCGTTGCTGGCGGCGACCGTGTGGCGCACGTACCGGGAGGCGGTCCGGCAACGTGACCGGATGGCGGCGTCCGTCGCGCTCGCCGACGGGCTGAAGGCGTTCGTCGCCGAACTGCGGTCGGGGGCCCACCCGGCCAAGGCGGCGATCGGCGCGGCCGAGGACGCGGAGCCGCCGGCGACCGACGTGCTGCGGGCCATCGCGGCGACGTCGGCACGGGGCGGCGACGTCGAGGCGGCGCTCGCCGACTTCCCCGACGCCCGCCACCTGGCCAGGGCGTGGCGGCTGTCGGCGGTGCACGGCGTGCCGTTGGCCGACGTGCTGGACGCGGTCCGCCGGGACCTCGACCGGCGCACCGCGTTCGCCGGGCAGGTCCACGCCCGCATGGCCGGTCCGCGGGCAGGCGCGGCGGTGCTGGCCGGGCTGCCGCTCTTCGGCGTGGTGCTCGGCGAACTCGGCGGCGCGAGGCCGTTGGCCGTCCTGTCCGGCACGCCGCCCGGACAGGTGCTGCTGGTCGCCGGGGTGGTCCTGATCTGCGTCGGATTGCGGTGGAGCGGTCGGTTGACCAGGCAGGTGATCGCATGAGCCTGTTGCTGCTCGCCCTGGCGGTGATCGCCTTCCCGGCGCCGACGAGAGCCGCGGCGCGGCTGCGATCGAGGACCAGGCGAAAACCCGTGCCGAAGGCGAGACCGCCGGACCCGTTCGCCGCGGCGGCGACGTGGGACCTGCTGGCCGCCGCCTTGCGGGCGGGCCTGCCGGTGGCCGGAGCGGTGAGCGCCGTCCTGCCGGGCGTCCCAGCAGGGCCGGCCGAACGCCTCCGCGAGGTGGTCGACCTGCTCACGTTGGGCGCGGACCCGGTGCACGCGTGGGCCAAGGCGCTCGCCCACCCGGACACCGCGCCGCTGGCGAGAGCGGCACGCCGGACCGCCCGGTCGGGAGCGGCGTTGGCCGGTGCGGCGGCGGACCTGGCCGCGGAGGCCAGGGCGAGGGTGTCCGACCAGGCCGAAGCCCGTGCGCAACGCGCCGCGGTGCTCGTGGCGGGACCGCTGGCGCTGTGCTTCCTGCCCGCGTTCCTGTGCCTCGGCGTGGTGCCCGTGGTGATGGGCATCGTCGCCGGCGTGAGCGACAACTGGTGACTATCCACAATGGACTTCAAAGGAGTTGGAAGATGGTGGCTGCAAGGCGGAACCTGTTGGACGACAGGGGGATGTCGACGGTCGAGTACGCGATCGGCACGCTCGCCGCCGCGGCGCTCGGGCTGCTGCTGTACTCGCTGCTGAGCGGTGGCTGGGCGCGAGAGCTGCTCCAAGCCCTGCTGCTGCGGTCGTTCACGGTGGACGCGTGAAGCGGGCTGTGCTGGGCGACGACCGGGGCGGGGTGACGGTCGAAGCGGCGGTGGCGGTGTGCGGGTTGGTCGCCGTGCTGGTGCTGGGCGTCTCCGCCGTGATGGCGGTCGTGGCGCAGCTCCGGTGCACGGACGCGGCACGGGAGGCCGCTCGGCTGGTCGCCCGGGGCGATCCCGGACGGGTCGACGGGGTGGTCGGGGAAATCGCGCCGGAAGGGGCGCGGTGGGCGGTGCGGAGGGAGGGGGACACGGCGTCGGTGGAGGTCGCCGTCTCGCGGTTGGGGATCGAGCTGCGGGCACGTGCCTACGCGGTGGTGGAGCCGGGGGTGGTCGATGGATGACCGCGGTGGTCGGCACCAGTGGCGGTCGGCGGACCGCCGGTGCAGGTGGTGGCCGCAGTTGCGGCTGTCGGTCGACGGCGGGGGTCGGTGCTGGACCCGTTGGTCGATGGACTGCTGGAGCCGGTGGTGGTCGGTGGACCGCCGGGCTCGGAGTCGGTCGTCGCGGTGGCGGTGGCGGAGAGAAGGGCGGGCGCGGTGGTCGGTGGATGACCGTGGGGCGGCGTCCGTCATGGCGGTGGCGGTCGGGGCAGTGTGGTTCGGGCTCGTGGTGGTCGGGGTGCACGTCGGCGAGGCCGTCGTGAGCAGGCACCGGGTCAGTGCGGCGGCCGATCTCGGGGCGTTGGCGGCGGCCGGGCAGTTGGCCGGCGGAGTCGCGCACGCCTGCGGCCGCGCCGAGTGGGTCGTCGAACGGATGGGCGGCCGGCTGGTCGAGTGCCTGGTGGAGGGGTGGGAGGTGAGCGTCCACGTCTCCGGCGAGGCCACGGTGTTCGGCGCGCCGAACGCACGGGCCCGTGCAGGTCCGGCCGAACCGTGACCCCTACCCCACACGACGAACGGTCGTCCGCCGGCGGTGAGCGGACTCACACGACCGCAGATTCGCGGCTTCGCAGTGGGTGGACGGCTCGCACGCCGTTCTGCCGCCCGCCCCCACCCGCCGCGCTCGCCGTGCCACAACGACCAGTTGTCGACAGGCGGTTACCAAAACCCCCGGTCATGGCGTTAGTTCAAGTGGTGGCACCGACACGGTGTCGAACAACACGCGACACGGTGTCGTGGACGCAGACGCTGGAGGCGAACGAAAGATGGAGTGGTCGGATAGCTGGCGCGGGGCCTTCCGCATCGAGCTGCGCGCAGAGGCGGTCAACCTCGCGTGGCACGGGTGGCCTGTGCTGCCGGGCACCTATCCGGCGGGTGAGCGGTGGGCCGGGCGCGACGGCGTCGAGGACAGCGGGCCGGTCCCGGTGCACCACGACTGGCAGGAGCGCATCGGCACCAAGGCGGAGCAGGTCGCCACCTGGTGGGCGGGCCACTCCTACAGCATCCTGCTGGCCACCGGCCACGGCGTGGACGCCGTCGAGGTGAGCGCGGACCTCGGCCGCCGGGCCGCGGTCGAGCTGCGGGCCGCCGGCATCCCGGTGCCGATCGTCGCCACCCCGGAAGGCCGCTGGATGTTCCTGGTCGCCTCCGGCGGCACGCCGGTCACCGACCCGGACGTCAAGCACCACGGCGAGGGCGAGTACGTCCCGCTGCCGCCGAGCACGGGCCAGGTCGGCGTCGTGCACTGGCGGGTCAAGCCGCAGATCTGCGCGTGGCACCTGCCGCACGTGGACGTGGTCCGCGACGCGCTGCTCCAAGCCGCCGACCACACCTCCGCCTACGGCCTGGTCGCCGCCGACCGGTCGTGACCGACGTGGCCGTGCCGGACGTCGTGGCGTCTCTCCCCGACCACCCCGAGTACGACGTCCAGCACGGCCACACCGCCTGCCTTGTCCAGCGGATCGTTGCCATTCCCGCACTTCGGCGACTGCACGCAGGACGGGCACCCGGCCGGACACGCGCAAGCCGCGATGGCCTCCCTAGTAGCGACCAACCACGGGACTACCGCGTTGAAACCGCGGTCGGCGAACCCGGCTCCTCCGGGATGACCGTCGTGCACGAACACCGTCGCCTCCCCGGTGTCCTGGTGCAGCGCGGTCGAGACTCCGCCGATGTCCCAACGGTCACAGGTCGCGAAGAGCGGTAGCAGGCCGATCGCCGCGTGTTCGGCGGCGTGCAGTGCGCCGGGGATGCGCGCCGGAACCAGACCGGCGCCCCCCGGCGCACTGCCCACCACCTCAGAGTCCGACGTCGAGGAGTCCGGCGACCCGGTGCCGGACAACGCCGCGTCCAGCAGCTCCGCCGACACCGTGTACCAGACCGCCCGCGTCACCAACGTCTGCGCGGGCAGCGACAGCGGCACCGAGTCGACCACCTGGCCGGACGGCAGTTTCCGCAGGTAGCCGACCACCTGCGAGGTCACCTCGACCTCGCCGAGGCACACCGTCACCCCGTCGTACTCGCGCTTCTCCAGCACCCGCACCACCGAGATGTCCTTCGTGTCACGGGCGGTCGTGGTCCAGTCCGGCTTCTCCGCGTGCACCATCGCCAGACCGCTGTCCAGGTCCAACTCGTCCACCACGTACGACTCGCCCTGGTGCAGGTAGACGGCGCCGGAGTGCACCTGCCAGCACGCCGAACCCGGGTCGACCGTGCCGAGCATCCGCCCCGAGTCGGCCTCCACCACCACGACCTGCTCGCCGCCGGACCCGCGGATGTCCACGGACGAGTGCGGCCGGTCGTGCGAGGTCCAGTACCAGCCGTTCGGCCGCCGCCGCAGCACCCGCCGCGCCACCATGTCCTCCACCATGGCCAGCGCCGCGTCACCGCCGAACGAGGCCAGCGACTCCGGCGTCAGCGGCAGCTCGGCCGCCGCGCACGCCAACTGCGGCTCCAGCACGTACGGGTTCGTCGGGTCCAGCACCGTCGCCTCGACCGGCTTGTCCAGCACCGCCGACGGGTTGTGCACCAGGTAGGTGTCCAACGGGTCGTCCCGCGCCACGAACACCACCAGCGCGTCGGTGTCCTCGGTCCGCCCCGCCCGCCCGGCCTGCTGCCAGAACGACGCCAGCGTGCCCGGGAACCCGGCCACCACCACGGCGTCCAACCCGACGATGTCGACGCCCAGCTCCAACGCGTTCGTCGTCGCCACGCCCAGCAGCTCGCCCGACGACACGGCCCGCTCCAACGCCCGCCGCTCCTCCGGCAGGTACCCGCCCCGGTAGGCGGCCACCCGCTCGGCCAGCGACGGGTCCACCTCCGACAACACCCGCCGCGCGCCCAACGCGGTCAGCTCCGCGCCCACCCGCGACCGCACGAACGCCAACGACCGCGCGCCCTCCACGACCAGGTCGGCCAGGATCCGCGCCGTCTCCGCGCCCGCCGAACGCCGCACCGGCGCCCCGTTCTCGCCCTCCAGGTCGTCCAGCAGCGGCGGCTCCCACAACGCCACCGTCCGACCCGCCCGCGGCGACCCGTCCTCCGTCACGGCCTCGCACGGCGCGCCGAGCAACGCCGCCGCCGACGCCGCCGGATCGGCCACCGTCGCCGACGCCAGCACGAACACCGGGTCAGCGCCGTACCGCTGCGCGACCCGCCGCAGCCGCCGCAACAACAACGCCACGTGCGAGCCGAAAACACCCCTGTACGTGTGACATTCGTCGACCACCACGTACGAGAGCCGGCGCAGGAACCTGATCCACCGGGCGTGGTTGGGCAGCACGCCGCGGTGCAGCATGTCGGGGTTGCTGAACACCCAGTTGGCGTGCGCGCGCACCCAATCGCGTTCCGCCATCGGCGTGTCGCCGTCGAACGACGCCGCGCGGACGCCCGGCACGCCCAAAGCGCTCACCGATCTCAACTGGTCCGCGCCGAGCGCCTTCGTGGGCGAGAGGTACAGAGCTGTTGCCTTCGGATCAACTGTCAACGCGCTCAGGACCGGCAATTGGTACGCGAGCGATTTTCCCGACGCGGTGCCCGTCGCCACGACGACGTGTGATCCGGACCACGCGTGCCTCGCCGCTTCCACCTGGTGCCGCCACGGCTGCGCCACACCCCGCTCCACCAGCGCGGACACCACCGGCGGCGCGGCCCACGAGGGCCACGGCACGGGCTGCGCGGGGCGCGCCGGCTGCTCCTCGGTGTGCGTCAACGGCGATTCGCCCGCCGGAACCCCGGCGAGAACCCGGTCCAGCAAACGACGTCCCTGGTTCGCCACGTGGCGCAGCTTCGCACACCCGTCCGACATCCGGACCGTGCCTGTGCGGATAACGGTGTGTGTACGGATCGGGACGCCCCGTTGCCTGGTTGCGCACTATGAATAGACTCCGCCGCTATCGCATCCAATGAGGGGTGCATCACGTTGTGTCGGGGCTGACAGTCGCGTGAGTGACCCGCCTCACACCGCGGGGTGGCCCTGGCATTGGGCTTGGAAAACTCACCAGGAGGACGGATGTCCCGGCAATTCCTCGCGGAGGGCCTAGAGCTCTCCGGAGGTGATCGCGGCCTCGTCGCCGTGGTCGCCGTGGTCGCCCTGGCTGCCCTGGCCGTGGGCTATGTGCTGCTCCGGGAGGTACTGGCCGCGGGCCAGGGCACCTCCAAGATGCAGGACATCGCCAAGGCGGTCCAAGAGGGCGCAGCGGCCTACCTCAACCGGCAGTTCCGAACGCTCGGCATCTTCGTCGTGATCGTGTTCGTGCTGCTGTTCGCGCTTCCTGCCGAGGACATCGGCGAACGGATCGGCAGGTCGCTGTTCTTCCTCGTCGGCGCCGGCTTCTCCGCCGTCATCGGCTACCTCGGCATGTGGCTGTCGACCCGCGCGAACGTGCGCGTCGCCGCCGCCGCCAAGGAGACCGGCGGCCGGGAGAAGGCCATGCGGATCGCGTTCCGCACCGGCGGCGTGGTCGGCATGTTCACCGTCGGCCTCGGCCTGTTCGGCGCGGCCCTGGTCGTGTTCGTCTACGTGGGCCAGGCGCCCAGGGTGCTGGAGGGCTTCGGCTTCGGCGCCGCCCTGCTCGCCATGTTCATGCGGGTCGGCGGCGGCATCTTCACCAAGGCCGCCGACGTCGGCGCGGACCTGGTCGGCAAGGTGGAGCAGGGCATCCCCGAGGACGACCCGCGCAACGCCGCGACCATCGCCGACAACGTGGGCGACAACGTCGGCGACTGCGCCGGCATGGCGGCGGACCTGTTCGAGTCCTACGCCGTCACCCTGGTGGCGTCGCTGATCCTCGGCACGGCCGCGTTCGGCGCGAAGGGCCTGCTGTTCCCGCTGATCGTGCCCGCGATCGGCGTGCTCACGGCGGTCATCGGCGTCTACATCACCAGCGCCCGGACCGGCGAGAACGGCCTCACCGCGATCAACCGCTCGTTCTACATCTCGGCGGTCATCTCGGCGGTGCTGTGCACGGTCGCGGCGTTCCTCTTCCTGCCCAGCTCGTTCGCGGGCCTCGCCGGCGTGTCGGAGGAGATCGCGGGCACCCCGGGCAACCCGGCCCTGATCGCCGCCGTCGCGGTGATCATCGGCATCGTGCTCGCGGGCGTCATCCTGTGGCTGACCGGCTACTTCACCGGCACCGAGCACAAGCCGGTCAAGGAGGTCGGCCGCACCTCGCTCACCGGCGCGGCGACCGTCATCCTGTCCGGCATCTCGGTCGGCTTCGAGTCGGCGGTCTACACCGCGCTGGTCATCGGCGGCGCGGTCTACGGCGCGTTCCTGCTGTCCGGCTCGGTGGTCGTGTCGCTGTTCGCGGTCGCGCTGGCCGGTTGCGGCCTGCTGACCACGGTCGGCGTCATCGTGGCCATGGACACCTTCGGCCCCGTCTCCGACAACGCGCAGGGCATCGCCGAGATGTCCGGCGACGTGGACGGCGAGGGCGCGCAGATCCTCACCGAGCTGGACGCGGTGGGCAACACGACCAAGGCCATCACCAAGGGCATCGCGATCGCCACCGCCGTGCTGGCGGCGACCGCGCTGTTCGGCTCCTACAAGGACGCCATCGAGCAGGCGCTGCGGGACGTGCAGGTGGGTCTCGCCGACGTGCCGGTGTCGTTCACGAACGTGGTGTTCAGCCCGAACGTGCTGGTCGGCGTCATCATCGGCGCGGCCGTCGTGTTCATGTTCTCCGGTCTCGCGGTCAACGCGGTGACCCGCGCGGCGGGCGCGATCGTGTTCGAGGTGCGCCGCCAGTTCCGCGAGAACCCCGGGATCATGGACGGCACGGTCAAGCCGGAGTACGGCCGGGTCGTGGACATCTGCACGAAGGACTCGCTGCGCGAGCTGGCCACCCCCGGCCTGCTGGCGGTGCTGGCGCCGATCGCGGTCGGCTTCGGCCTCGGTGTCGGCCCGCTGGCCGGTTACCTGGCCGGCGCGATCGCCACCGGCACGCTGATGGCGGTGTTCCTGGCCAACTCCGGTGGCGCCTGGGACAACGCGAAGAAGCTGGTCGAGGACGGCAACCACGGCGGCAAGGGCTCCGACGCCCACGCCGCGACCGTCATCGGCGACACCGTCGGCGACCCGTTCAAGGACACCGCCGGTCCGGCCATCAACCCGCTGATCAAGGTGATGAACCTGGTCTCGGTGCTGATCGCGCCCGCGATCGTCGGGTTCTCGGTCGGCGCGGGCGAGTCGGCGGGCATCCGGTACGCGATCGCGATCGTGGCGGTCGTGGTCATCGTGGCGGCCGTGGTCGTGTCCAAGCGCCGTGGCACGGCGATCGCGGACACCCCGGCGGAGGTCACCACCTCGGCGTGAGCCGTGGTCGAGGGCGGGGTGCCGCGGTCGGAGGCACCCCGCCCTCGCACGTCCGGGCAGGCCGGGTGGGCGCGCCCGGATGGGGGCACACTGTTCGGTGACGCCGAGAACGATGGGGAGCGCCCTGATGAGACTTCTTCCGCTGGTCGCCGCGACCGCCCTGGTCGCCGCGGTTGCCGGGTGCGGGTCCGGGGGTGACTCCACTGCGCCCACGACGTCGTCCACGACCCCGTCGGACGCGGCGGCGGTGGCGTACATGGACAAGGTGTGCACGGCGACGGCGTCCTTCGCCTCGGTGCCGAGGACCCCGCCGCAGATCGACCCGAACGACCCGGCGAAGGGCAAGGCCGACATGGCCGCCTACATGGGTCAGATGGCGGAGGCGTTCAACCAGCCCGCCACCAAGCTGCGCGAGGTCGGGCCGTCGCCGGTGGCGGGCGGTGACCAGCAGGTCGAGCAGATGGCGACGACGTTCGCCGGCATCGCGAAGAACTTCACCGACGCCAAGGCCGCGCTCGAGGCGGCGGACGCCAACGACCCGGTCGGCGGGCTCCAGGCCGCCGGCGAGGCCATCACCCGGCTGGATGAACTCGTCGCGCCGCTGAAGCAGTTGGAGTCGGTGCCGGAGCTGGCGGCGGCGGCCGAGAAGGCGGCGGCCTGCCAGGACCTGCGCACGCTGAAGCCGTCGGAGTCGACGACGCCCACCTCGTAGTACGTTGCTTCCTCACCCTTTTCACCCGATCTGGGGGCTTTCCTGTGAAGCACCGTGTGGCGCTCGCCGGCGTGTTCGCCGCTGTCCTGGTCACCTCCGCGTGCAGTGGTGGCAACGGCTCGTCGTCGTCCTCGACGCCCGGTTCGACGGCGCCCACCACGACCGCGGCGGCGACAGGGAAGGCCGGCGCCGACCCGATCGAGTGGACCGGCACGTTCTGCGAGGGCGTCGGGCCCGCCGTCGAGGGCGTGTTCGCCCTGCTGAAGACGATGTTCGAGGGCGGGGCGGACAACCCGGCCCTGCAGAAGGCGGCGCTGCTCGACTACAACGCCAAGGCGGGCAAGGCGCTCGCCGACGCGGGCGCGAAGCTCGAGGACCTCGGCGCGCCGTCGCCCGAGAACCAGGAGCTGCACGACGAGCTGGTCAAGTTCTTCACCGACACGGGCAACTCGCTGACCAAGAGCAACGCCGAGCTGGTGGCGCTCGACCCGGCCGACCCGGAGTTCGCGACCAAGCTGGAGCAGCTCGGCGGCGACCAGGCCGACCCGTCCAAGCTCCAGGAGCAGATCAAGAAGCTCCAGGAGGACCCGAAGCTCGGCGACGCGTTCCGGCAGGCGCCGGCGTGCGTGGCGATGACGGAGATGCTCGAGAGCCTGGGCAGCTGACACCGCTGGGACGGCTGAGACCGTTGGGGTAGGTGTTTCAGCCCTTCGGAGACTGGCCGTGGTCGAACGTGTGTTCTACGCTGCGTGTCCGTGGGGCAATTGTCCTTCTACTCGGCCGAGGCGAGACAGCCTTGCGTCGGTGACCTGGCGGGCCTGCTGTGCGGGCCCGGCCTGGCGCTGGGCTTCGCCCGAGGGCGTGCGGCCAGGGTGTCGGTGGACCTCGACACCCCGGATCGCGCTGCCGCCGTGGTGGCGGCGCTGGCCGAGCGGGGCGTGCAGGCCCGCGTCGAACTGGTCCGGACGGAGCAGACCAGGATCGGTCTCGCCGAGGACGACACCGAGGACGACGCCACCGAGGACGGATCAGCAGCGGACGAGCCCGCCGCGGTCGACGTCGTGGCGGACGCCGCCGCGGACGAGCCGTTGGACGAGGTGCCGGACGAGCCGTTGGACGAACCCCTGGACGACCTGGTCGAACCCCTCGACGAGCTGGTCGACGACGAGCCGGACGGGTTCGCGCCCGTGGTGATCGGGTCGGGCCGGCGCGGGCCGGTCGAAGCCGAGCCCGAGTCCGAGGCGGCCGAGCCCGAACCGGAGGCCGGGACCGCCGAGCCGGAGACCGCCGACACCGAGACCGCCGAGCCGGAGACCGCGACCGCCGAGCCGACTGAGATCGAGATCGAGACCGAGCCGGTGGTCACCGAGTCGTGGCAGGTCACGACCGCTTTCCGCACTGACCTGGCCGGGTTGGCGGCGCAGTGGTTCGACGGCGACCGCAAGGTCGTCCCACCCGACTTCACGCTCGACGGCGCGGCCCTGCGGCTGTGGGCGCTCGCGTCCGGCCGGTGGGTCGAGTCCGGCTCCGGGTACCTCCTGGGCCTCGACCCCGAGGCGCCCGACACGCACGAAGCGTTGCGAAAAGCATTGGCCACGTCGGGCCTGCCCTCGACACTCTTGACCGGGAAGGCCGGGGGACCGGCGCTGCGCGTCGTCGGCAGACGGCGGCTCGAACGGCTCGCCGAGCTGGTCGGACGCGCGCCGAGGGGCGTCGCGGAACGCACCTGGCCGGCCGCGTAGCGCGTCCTCCTGGCGGAGGATCCGGCACAGTTGTGTCACCCTGTCCCGACCAGGGCTGCCCAGCGGCGACAAAGGACAGTGCACACTGGCGGGTCGGGACACAGTGTTCGAAGAGAGCGGGACGGCGTGGCTGGATCGACACGGGCGAGGAAGACAAACGGGGGATCAGCGAGCGGCAACCGGCGGTTGGTGATCGTCGAGTCGCCCGCGAAGGCGCGGAAGATCGCGTCCTACCTCGGCAACGACTTCGTCGTGGAGTCATCCAAGGGGCACATCCGGGACCTGCCCCGCGGCGCGGCCGACGTGCCCGCGAAGTACAAGGGCATGCCGTGGGCCCGGCTCGGCGTCGACGTCGACCACGGCTTCGAGCCGCTCTACGTCGTCACGCCGGACAAGAGGGCGACCGTCGCCGAGCTGAAAGAGCTGCTCAAGGACGTCGACGAGCTCTACCTCGCGACAGACGGCGACCGCGAGGGCGAGGCCATCGCCTGGCACCTGCTCGACACGCTGAAGCCGAAGGTCCCGGTCCGCCGGATGGTGTTCCACGAGATCACCGAGCCCGCGATCCTCGCCGCCGCCGCGAACCCGCGCGACCTGGACCAGGACCTGGTCGATGCCCAGGAGACCCGCCGCATCCTCGACCGCCTCTACGGCTACGAGGTCAGCCCGGTCCTGTGGAAGAAGGTCATGCCGAAGCTCTCGGCGGGCCGCGTGCAGTCCGTGGCGACCCGGATCGTGGTCGAGCGCGAGCGCGAGCGGATGAAGTTCGTCACCGCCTCGTACTGGGACGTCTCGGCGACCATGGACGCGGGCAAGGACGCCTCGCCGCGCACGTTCGGCGCCCGGCTGATCGCGGTCGACGGCACGCGCCTGGCCACGGGCCGCGACTTCGGCTCCGACGGCAGGCTGAAGGCGGGCTCCGAGGTCCGCGTGGTGGACGAGGCGCAGGCCAGGGCCATCGCGGACGGCCTGGTCAACGCCACGATGACGGTGTCCTCGGTCGAGGAGAAGCCGTACACGCGCAAGCCGTACGCGCCGTTCATGACCTCCACGTTGCAGCAGGAAGCGGGCCGCAAGCTGCGCTTCTCCGCGGACCGCACGATGCGCACCGCGCAGAAGCTGTACGAGAACGGCTACATCACCTACATGCGCACCGACAGCACGACGCTGTCGGAGACGGCGATCGCGGCGGCCCGGGCGCAGGCCACCGAGCTGTACGGCTCCCAGTTCGTGTCCAAGGAGCCCCGCCAGTACACGCGCAAGGTCAAGAACGCGCAGGAGGCGCACGAGGCCATCCGCCCGGCCGGCGAGGTGTTCCGCACCCCCGGCCAGGTGGCCCGTGAGCTGGAGTCCGACGAGTTCAAGCTGTACGAGCTGATCTGGCAGCGCACGATCGCCTCCCAGATGGCCGACGCGCGCGGCAACACCACGTCGGTCCGCATCTCGGGCACGACGACCGGCGGCGAGGACGTCACGTTCGCCGCCTCCGGCCGCACGATCACGTTCGCGGGCTTCCTGAAGGCCTACGTGGAGACGGTCGACTCGGAGGCGGGCGGCGAGTCCGACGACGCCGAGTCGCGCCTGCCGCAGCTGGTCAAGGACCAGTCGCTGCTGGCCGCCGAGCTGTCCGCGGACGGCCACTCGACCAGCCCGCCGCCGCGCTTCACCGAGGCGAGCCTGATCAAGACGATGGAAGAGCTGGGCATCGGCCGGCCCTCCACCTACGCCTCGATCATCAGCACCGTCCAGGACCGCGGCTACGTGTGGAAGAAGGGCTCCGCCCTGGTCCCGTCGTGGGTGGCGTTCGCCGTGGTCGGGCTGCTGGAGCAGCACTTCGGCCGGCTGGTCGACTACGACTTCACCGCCGCGCTGGAGGACGAGCTCGACGGCATCGCCGCCGGTCGCCAGGAGCGGACCACGTGGCTGTCCGGGTTCTACTTCGGCGGCAACGTCGGCCCCGAGTCGTCGGTCGGCCGTTCCGGCGGGCTGAAGAAGCTGGTCGGCTCCAGCGTCGAGGCGATCGACGCCCGCGAGGTCAACTCGATCCCGCTGTTCCCCGACCTGGAGGGCCGCACGGTCTACGTGCGGGTCGGCCGCTACGGGCCGTACCTGGAGCGCGAGGTCGAGGGCGAGGACGGCACGACCAGCGCGCAGCGCGCGAACCTGCCCGACGACCTGCCGCCGGACGAGCTGAACCGCGACATCGCGGACAAGCTGTTCGCCACGCCGCAGGAAGGCCGCTCGCTGGGCAACGACCCCGTCACCGGGCACGAGATCGTGGCCAAGGAAGGCCGGTTCGGGCCGTACGTGACCGAGGTGCTGCCGGAGGCCCCGGAGGGCACCAAGAAGCCGCCGAAGCCGCGCACCGGCTCGCTGTTCAAGTCGATGTCGCTGGACACGGTCACGCTGGACGACGCGCTGAAGCTGCTCTCGCTGCCGCGCGTGGTCGGCAAGGACCCGGAGACCGGCGCGGAGATCACCGCGCAGAACGGCCGGTACGGGCCCTACCTGAAGAAGGGCACCGACTCGCGGTCGCTGACCAGCGAGGACCAGCTCTTCTCGGTCACCCTCGACGAGGCGCTCAAGATCTACGCCGAGCCGAAGAAGCGTGGCCGGGCCGCCGCCGCGCCGCCGTTGAAGGAACTGGGCGCGGACCCGGTCTCGGGCAAGCCGATGGTGGTCAAGGAGGGCCGGTTCGGCCCGTACGTCACCGACGGCGAGACCAACGCCTCGCTGCGCAAGTCGGACAGCGTCGAGGGCCTGTCCGACGAACGGGCGGCGGAGCTGCTGGCCGAGAAGCGGGCCAAGGGTCCGACCGCGAAGAAGAAGGCGCCGGCCGCCAAGAAGGCGCCCGCGCGCAAGAAGGCTCCGGCGAAGTCCAAGAGCTAGGGGAGGCGGGGCGGTGGACGGCTTAGGGAAAGGTCGGTCCGGCGCTGGTCGATTCGGTGTCGGTCGATCCGGTTACGACGGGACGCAGCCGCCCCCGCCCCCTCCTCTGTTCCCGGACGCGCTCGCCGGCCTGGTCACGGGCGAGCGCTACGTCACCAAGGCCGTGCCACCGGTCGTGCCGCCGGCGCCACCGCCCGTGCCGCAGCCCGGATCGCCGGACGTCCCGCCGACCCGTCGCGCACCCGCTCACCGGCCCGTGCGCGCCCCGTCCCAGCAGGTGACGGGCGAACCGGCGGCGCACGTGCCGCACGCCGCGCTGGCCCGTCAGCAGCCCAAGACGGCACCCACGCCGCACCCGGAGCCGATCTGGCGCAAGCCCGGGCGGGTGATCGTCGACAACGAGCCGAAGAAGGGCAAGGGCGGGCTGATCGGGTGTCTGGTCGTGCTGGCCGCGCTCAGCGGGCTGCTCTTCAACGTGGTGCGTGAGATCATCGAAGCTGTGGTCGACCTGGTGCGATGATCTCGCTTGGGTCACCCGAACGGCGGATGTGGTCAGACGGGTGAAGTGGTCCGGCTACCCTTACCGCCTGCACCATCGGCGGGGGTGAGCACCATCCAAGACGGCGGCACAGCGGCCTCGACCAGCCACCGGATTCGCAGCGTGTTGGCGATCCGGCCGTTCCGCAGGCTCTGGGGTGTCACCTATCTGTGCAGCGTCGGTGACTGGCTGTCATTGCTGGCCTTGACGGGCCTGGTCACCAAGATGATGGACAGCTACCAGTGGCAGAGCTTCTCGCTCAGCCTGGTCGTGCTGACCCAGCTGCTGCCCGGCATCCTGTTCGCCCCGCTCGGCGGCGTGCTCGCGGACCGGTTCGACCGCCGCAAGATCATGGTGGTCTGCGACCTGCTGCGCGGCGGCCTGTTCATCTCGATCGCGCTGGTCGGCACGGCGTGGTGGCTGTTCATCGCGAACTTCCTGGTCGGCTGCTGCGCGATGCTGTGGATCCCGGCCAAGGACTCGGCCGTGCCGAACCTGCTGCGCCGGCCCGACCAGGTGGAGACGGCCAACCAGCTCGGCCTGGTCATGACCTACGGCATCTCGGTCATCTCCGGCGCGGGCCTGTACTCGATCATCTCCGGCATCCCCGGCTACCTCGGCCTGCAGAACAGCGACCTCGAGTTCCGCATCGCCACGATCGCGGTCATGGTCAACGGCGCGCTGTACGTGACGTCGGCCATCATCGTGGCCACCCGCATCCCGGAGCTGTCCGGCCGGATCGCCGCGGTCAAGCACATCCGGGAGAACGGCGAGGCGCCCGGCTTCTTCGCCATGCTGCGCGACGGCATGAAGTACGCGGCCCGCACGCCGCTCGTCCGCGGCCTGGTCATCGGCATGATCGGCGCGTTCGCCGCGGCCGGCGCGGTGATCGGCACGGCCACCCCGTACTCGCTGTCGCTGCTCGGCGGCGACTCCACGTTCGGCCTGCTGTTCGTGGCCGTGTTCGCCGGGTTGGCGCTGGGCATGGCGACCGCGCCCCGGATGGCCCGGCGGCTGCCCTACGACCGGCTGTTCGGCGTGACGATCCTGGTCGCGGGCGTGAGCCTGCTGTTCGTGGCGTTCGCGCCGCACCTGTGGGTGGCGCTGGTCGCGGTGGCGTGCGTCGGCGCGTCGGCGGGCATGGCGTTCCTCACCGGCCTGACCATCGTCGGCTCGCAGGTCGAGGACGCGATGCGGGGCCGGACCGTGGCGTTGCTCCAGTCGCTGCTCAAGATCGTGCTGTTCGCCGCGTCGGCCGCCGCGCCGCTGCTGGTCACGCTGGTGCAGAGGCGCACGATCACGGTCTTCGGTCACCCGATGGTGGTGGACGGCACCCGTCCGGTGCTGTTCGGCGCGGGCGTGATCGCCGCCCTGCTCGGGCTGATCGCCTACCGGCAGATGGACAACCGGCGCTCGGAGCCGTTCCTGTCCGACCTGCTCGCGGCGCTGCGCGGGCGGGCGCGGCGGACCGGCGGCGTGCTGATCGCGGTCGAGGGCGACACCCGCCAGGACACGTCCGTGCAGGCCAGGAGGCTGGCCGAGGCGTTGCGCGAGACCGGCCGCGAGGTCGTGCTCGCCTCCGACCCGGACCTCGACGAGCAGCGGCTGCGCAACCTGCTGTCCACCGCCGACCTGGCCGGCGTGCGGGCGCACGCCCTGGTGGCCGCCGCCGTGCGGGCCGACGTGGTGGAACGCGAGGTGCGGCCCGCGCTGGACAACGGCGCGCTCGTCGTCATGGAGCGGTACGTCGACAGCCCGTTGGCGCACTTCAGCGCGGCGGGCAGCGTGGAGCCGCGCGAGGTGGAGGGCCTGGTCGACTGGGCCACCGGCCGGCTGCGGCCGGACATGACCGTGCTGCTGGACCGGATGCCGTCGCAGGTGCGTGCCGCCGGCGGCACGCTGGACACCGTCGAGCACCACTGGCGCGTGCAGAAGCTGCTGACCGACATGGCCTCGGCCGACCCCGAGCGGTACGTCGTGGTCGACGCCGACGGCACCGAGGACGAGGTGGCCGCCCGGGTGCGGACCGCCGTGCTGCCGCTGCTGGCCCGGCGCACCAGGATGCCGGTCAAGCCGGTGGCGGAGACGCCCTGACGGATCGGTACGGTCGCCTGGTGAACGGTGGTGTGTGGGACGACGTCGTCGGCCAGCCGGAGGCGGTCGCGGTGCTGTCGGCGGCGGCGGAGGCCGCCGCGTCGATCGTCGCGGGCGGCACGCCGGCCCCTGGTGCGATGACCCACGCGTGGCTGTTCACCGGGCCGCCCGGATCGGGCCGCTCGGTGGCGGCACGGGCGTTCGCCGCCGCGTTGCAGTGCGGCGCCGTGGACGACCGGCCGGGCTGCGGCTCGTGCGCCGGGTGCCACACGACGTTGGCCGGCACGCACGCCGACGTGCGGGTGGTCGCACCCGAGGGCCTGTCGATCTCGGTGGCCGAGATGCGGTCGCTGGTGCAGGTGTCGGCCCGGCGGCCGACGTCCGGGCGGTGGCAGGTGGTGATCATCGCCGACGCCGACCGGCTCACCGAGGGCGCGGCGAACGCGCTGCTCAAAGCGGTGGAGGAGCCTCCGGCGCGGACCGTGTTCCTGCTGTGCGCGCCGTCGGACCACCCCGAGGACGTGTCGGTGACCATCCGGTCGCGCTGCCGGATCGTGTCGCTGGCCACCCCGCGCGCCGCGGCGATCGCGTCGGCGTTGGAGCACGAGGGCGTGGCGCCGGAGGTGGCGTCGTGGGCGGCCTCGGTGTGCGGCGGGCACGTCGGCCGGGCGCGGCGGCTGGCCACGGACGAGCAGTCGCGGGCCCGGCGCGAGGCGGTGCTGCGGATCCCGACCGCGTTGCGGCGGCCCGCGGACATCTTCACGTGCGCCGACCAGCTCGTCTCGGCCGCCGAGGGTGACGCGCAGACCGCGAACGAGGGCCGTGACACGGCCGAGCGCGAGGCGTTGGAGACCGCGATGGGCGGTGGCGGCACGGGCAAGGGCACGGCCGCCGCGTCACGCGGGGCGAAGGGCGCGCTGAAGGACCTGGAGAAGCGGCAGAAGTCGCGGGCCACCCGGACCCAGCGCGACTCGCTGGACCAGGCGCTGGTGGACCTGGCCGCGTTCTACCGGGACGTGCTGGTGACGTCGACTGGCGCGCGTGCCGTGCTCAACCACCCCGACCGGGCGGAGGACGCGCGTGCGGCGGCGGCGGAGTGGACGCCCGAGTCGACGTTGCGCCGGCTGGAGGCCGTGCTGAACTGCCGGACCGCGCTGGAGCTGAACGTGAAGCCGCGGATCGCCATCGAGGCCATGCTCACCACGCTCCAGCGTGGCTGACGCTCACCCGGACGGCTTCGTCGTCTGCCGGGTCGGGCGGCGGGCGGGCAGGGCCGCGACCAGGACGACGCCGACCAGCAGCAGGGCCGTGCCCGTCCAGAAGATCGGGACCGTCCGGTACGCCGCGTTCGTGTAGGCCAGCGGCTCGCCCTTCTTCGGCGGCGCGGCCTGTCCGCCGCCACCCGGAGGTGCCTGCGCCGGAGCGCAGACCACGCCGCCGTCCGGTGCCGCCGCGCGCACGACCTGCTCACCCAGGGACACCTGTGCCAGCGCCGACGGCAGGTTCGGCAGACCGAGCGCGTCGGTCGGCAGCAGCTGGAGGTCGAGCAGGCGCGCGGTGGCACCGAGCATGAACCCCTTGATGGTGGGACCGCCCTGCTGGAGGGGGCCGTCGAGCACCATCTCCTTCTGGTTGAGCTGCGCGACCTGCAACCGCAGCACGCCGATGTCGAGCTTGGGCAATCCCTCGGCCAAGGCGCCGACCAGCGGCAGCTTCTGGCCGGCGGCGACGCCGATCGGGACGTCCAGCTTCGGGTTGGCCGCGTCGAGCGTGCCCAGCTCCTTGCCGCCCTGGCTGACCCGCAGCACGGGCGCGGTGTAGGTGATCTTGGACGTGGCACGGTCGCCGGTGGACAGCGCGACCAGCGTCGGTTGGCCGACCACGTCGACGCGGATCTCCGCCGCCGTGCCGGCGAGGAGTCGGACGCTCGCGGCCTGGAGCGTGGACGTCGACCGCACGGCCTTGTTGGGGCTGCCGGGCAGGTCGACCAGGTCGACGGTGGAGTGGGCGCTGAGCGTCTCGGGGAGGCTGAGCAGCGAGCCGTCCGCGCCGGTGTCGGGCGTGCCGGAGAGCAGGCCGCCGAGTTGGCTGAGCGGCGCGGTGAGCTGCTTGACGTTGTCGATCAGGGCCTGCTCGGCGGCGGCGTCGAGCTTCGGCGTGTCCGCGGTGAGCAGGCCGGTCAGGTCCGGTGTGCTGGGCAGGGTCGGGATGGCGTTGAGGACGCTCAGGGACGCGACGGAGGTCTTGGCGTCGGCGAGGGGCCGCACGCACGGGCCCAGCTCGTCGTGCCAGCGGGCGTGCACGCTGCCGTTGAGCAGGCCGACCTTGAGCAGGGCGTCCAGCGGGGTGGCGGGCGGCGTGAGGCCACCCGTGACGGGCGCGGCGTTGTCCGGGGACGCGGTCTGCACGAGCGTGCCGGGAGTCTGCGGCGCCCGGCCCTGCACCGCGAAGCCCAGCGGCGACGCCTGCGCGATCGACCGCTCGTAGGACAGGAACGCCTCGGTGTTGGCCTGCGCGGAGGCGAGCCCGACGCCGATCTCGGCCGCCGACTGCTTGGGCAGCTGGTCGCCGAAGCCCGGCAGGATCGTGTTCGTGGGCGACGAGTCCGGCGCGAGCCTGACCACGGCCAGGCCGGTGCCCGCGTCGCCGATCGCGTGCGTGCGCGGCGCCGGGCCGGCGGAGACCGGCGGCTGGTTCGGGTCACGCGGACCGGGCACCGGCGTCGTCGTCGGCTGGCCGAGAGCGGGAGCGGCGCACAGCGCGACGAGCACGGCGGCAGCGGGCACGGCCATCAGGCGCATGTGGTCTGACCTCCACGGCGGTGGCGTCGGCGTGCGACGCTCGCGTGAGCACCGTCACTTGTTGCTCTAACGACCATCCCCCGGTTCGGTGACGCCGCGGCGGTCGGCTATAGTTGTCGCGTCTCGCCGCCTTAGCTCAGTCGGCCAGAGCGGCTCACTCGTAATGAGCAGGTCATCGGTTCGATTCCGATAGGCGGCTCGCGAGATACGAAGGCCCCGGGTTTCCGCCCGGGGCCTTCGTCGTGTCCGCCTTTCGCGTCGACTTCCCTTGCCGGCTACGGCGCGAGTCCGCGATGCTGCTCCATCGGGGTGACCTTTTCACCATTGGCGTCAGGTGTGGGCAACGGTGTCGTTGCCACCGTGGAGGTGATGGCGATGGTCACGATGGTCGTGCTGACGGTGCTGGCCCTGCCGCTGGCCGTGCTCGCGGCACGCGTCGGTCGTCGGCGCTGGGTGCGCAGGCGGGCCGTGGCGCGGGTCCGGGCCGAGTTGTTCCGGCACTGGGTGATGCGCGACGAGCCGAGCGGGCGGCACCTCATCCGGTCCTGACGACGGGCGCCGCGATCCTGGTGATCACGTCGCCGTAGCGGCGGGTCAGCTCGGCCTTCGCCGCCGCGGGCGTGCCCACGACGGCGAAGGCGGCCAGGACCTCGTCGGTGACGGCGGCGGCCATGTCGTCCCACCGCCGCCGCCGGGACAGCTGGTGCAGCTCCTCGTGCAGGTCGCCCCAGCCGTGCAGGTCCAGCACCTTGCGGTAGGTGGGCGTGGACCCGTAGAACGCGATCTGCCGCCGGACCTCCGCCACGCCCTCCTCGTCGCACGCCACCAGCGACGGTCCGCTGATCTCCATGCCCGCCAACGGTTTGCCCGCCTTGGCCCGGCCGCGCGCCAACGCGGGCAGCGTCACCTCGCGCAGGTACCGCTCGGTGGTGAAGCTGTGGCACAGGAACCCGTCCGCCACCTCGCCCGCGACCTCGGTCATCAGCTCGCCGACGCCCGCCAGCCACACCTTCGGCGGGCCGTGCGGGTTGGGGCCCGGGTCGAAGAACGGCGTCATCAGCGTGTGCGTGTAGAACTCGCCGCGGAACTTCAGCCGCTCGCCGGTGGCCCAGGTGTGCCAGATGGCCCGCAACGCCAGCACGAACTCGCGCATCCGCGCCGCGGGCCGTGACCACGGCATGCCGAACCGCTTGGTGACGTGCGGCTCCACCTGCGAGCCGAGCCCGAGGTGGAACCGGCCGCCCGCCAGCAGTTGCAGGTCGTTGGCCTGCACGGCGGTGCTCATCGGGTTGCGCGCGAACGCCACCGCGATGGCCGTGCCCAGGTCGACCCGCTCCACCTGCCCGGCCACGCGGCCCAGCGCCAGGAACGGGTCGTGCCTGGTCTCCGCCAGCCAGAAGCCGTCGCAGCCCTGGTCCTGAGCCGCACGTGCCGCGTCGAGCACGGTCCGCGGGTCGTACTCGATCTCCAGCCGGTCCACCTTCACGCCAGGGGAACCTACTCGCAGGCCACGCCGTCCTTGTCGCGGTCCAGGGCGGGTCGGTAGCCGGGCTGGCCGGCGTAGAGCGGCGCGGCACCCGCGGCACGGGCGGCGTCGCAGTTGGCGTAGTAGGCCTCGGCAGGCGGGGCGGGCTGCACGGGCTGCGGCGCCGGCTGCACCGGTTGCGGCGGAGGCGGGTTGTACGTCGGCTTCGGCGCGGGCGGGGGAGGTGGCGGCGGCGCGATGGTGTCGGCGCCGGCGCACGGCGCGCCCCACAGGCCGAGACCGGCGGCCTTCGCCGCGTCCTGGGCCGTGACGAGGGCGGCGGACGCGGCGTCCTCGGCACGGGCCATGCCCTTGCCGACCACGTGCACGGCCAGGTCGACGCCGTCGGGCAGCAGCACGGTCGCGCCGACGACGCGCAAGTCCTTGCCCGGCAGCGTGGTCTTCAGGAAGTCCACCGCGGCCGCGGCCCAGCACTCGCCGGGCTGCGCGAGCCCGGCCAGCTGCACCCGTCCGCCGCCGGACACGGTGATCGTGCGCCCGTCGACCACTTCCGCGACCGTCACGGGAGGCGTTGTCGTCGTGGTGGCCGGGGTGGTTGTCGTAGTGGTGGTTGTCGTGGTGGTCGTGGTCTGCGTCGCGTTGAGCGCGCGCGGGGTGCCGTCCTCGGGCGTCGGGTTGGTGATGCCGACGATGAACAAGAACAGCACCACGACACCGACCGTGATGAGGACGCGGCGCTTGCGGGGGAGCTTGCGCCACGCAGCTAACGGGCCCGAATCCGCCGGGCCTGCGGGTCTACCTGCCATGTCCGCCTCATCGTCGGTGCGATGATCGGGTGTTACCAACATCACTTGACAGGATCGGTTGCTCACGTTGAGTCATCGGGCTGGGCGTGGGTCATCGTGGCTACCCACGAGTAGCAACGAGACCGGTGTCACGGGTAATCCGTTTGCCATGTCACCCGAACGAGCGCATGCTTGTATCCAGCAACTAGTTGGTTGATGCAAGCAAACGGAGTGTGTGATGGCGACCCCGGTGGGTGACGAGGTGCGGGCCGACGAACTCGCCATGGCCGACCGGCTCGGCATGGCGCTGGTGCGGATGAACAAGATGCACGCCTGCGTCGCCGCGCACATGAGCAAGGCAGGGCTGGACAAGGCGTCCTTCGTGCTGCTGGCCAACCTCAACCAGATGGGCCCGTCACGGGCGGGCGCACTGGCCGAGGCGGTGTTCTCCGACCCGTCCACGGTCAGCCGCCAGGTGGCGACGCTGGTCAAGGACGGCCTGGTGGAACGCCGGGCCGACCCGGAGGACGGCCGGGCGAGCGTGCTGGCGGTGACCGAGGCGGGCGCACGACTGCTCGCCGAACGCCGCGCGCAGCGCAACGTCCTGCTGGCCGGCCTGTTCACGGACTGGTCCCCGCAGGAGTGGACGCGGTTCATCGAGTACTTCGAGCGCTTCGTGGGGGACTACGAGAAGGCGCTACCGGATTTCATCGCTGAGAGCGGACTGGGGCCGCGCTCAGAAGGGGAGAAGTGATGTCGGAAACGACAACCCGAGCGGACGCGCCGCCACCCGGCGCCGCCCTGCTCACCCACCGGCAGATCCTGACGATCCTGTCGGGCCTGCTGCTCGGGCTGTTCCTGGCCGCGCTCGACCAGATGATCGTGGCCACGGCCATGAAGACCATCGCGGACGAGCTGCACGGCCAGACGCTCCAGGCGTGGGCGACCACCGCCTACCTGATCACCGCGACGGTCTCCACGCCGCTGTACGGCAAGCTGTCCGACATCTACGGCCGCAAGCCGATGTACCTGACCGCGATCACGCTGTTCCTCGCGGGCTCGCTGCTGTCCGGCATCGCGAACTCGATGTACGAGCTGGCCGCGTTCCGCGCGGTGCAGGGCCTCGGCGCCGGCGGTCTGATGTCGCTGGCCATGGCGATCCTGGCGGACATCACGTCGCCGCGTGAGCGCAGCCGTTACACGGGCTACTTCATGGCCGTGTTCGGCATCTCCAGCGTCGCGGGCCCTGTGGTCGGCGGCCTGTTCGCGGGCATGGAGTCGTTCCTCGGCACGGCCGGCTGGCGCTGGGTGTTCCTGATCAACGTGCCGATCGCGCTGGTCGCGCTCGTCGTGGTGGGCAAGGTGCTCAACATCCCGCACCAGCGGGTGAACCACCGGATCGACTTCGTCGGCGCGGGCCTGCTGACCACCGGCCTGGTGCCGCTGCTGATCGTGGCCGAGCAGGGCCGCGGGTGGGGTTGGGCGTCCGGCACCTCGATCGCCATGTACGTCATCGGCGTGCTGGGCCTGATCGGGTTCGTGCTCACCGAGAAGCGGATGGGCGACGAGGCGCTGCTGCCGCTGCGGCTGTTCAAGCGGCAGACGTTCGCGCTCGGCAACGTGGTCAACTTCCTGCTCGGCGTCGGGATGTTCGGCGGCATGGTCTCGCTGCCGCTGTACCTGCAGATCGTGAAGGGCTACTCGGCCACCGAGTCCGGCCTGATGATGCTGCCGCTGACGCTCGGCATCATGCTGGCGGCGGGGACGAGCGGCAACATCACCGCCAAGACCGGCCGCTACAAGGTGTTCCCGGTCATCGGGTTCGGGTTGATGACGGCCGCGCTGTTCGTCTTCAGCACGGTCGGCACGGACACGTCGATCTACCAGCCGCTCGCGTTGATGTTCTTCCTGGGCGCCGGTCTCGGCCTGTGCATGCAGACCCTGCTGGTGGCCATCCAGAACGACGCCGAGCCGCGCGACATGGGTGTGGCGACCTCGTCGGCCACGTTCTTCCGCCAGATCGGCGGCACGGTCGGCACCGCGGTGTTCCTGTCGATCCTGTTCAGCACGGTCGGCGACAAGATCGGCAACGCGTTGCGCACGGCAGCCGGCACGCCCGACTTCCAGGCGGCGCTGGCCCGGCCGGAGAACCGCGAGTTCGCGGCCGGCCTGCAGGGCGGCGGCACGGCGTTCGACCTGGACAACACCGAGTTCCTGACCAAGCTCGACCCGGTGCTCGCCCGGCCGTTCCTGGACGGCTTCTCGTCGTCGATCGACCTGGTGTTCCTGGTCGGCGGCCTGGTGACGGCGATCGGGTTCGCGGTGATCTGGTTCCTGCGCGAGGTGCCGCTGTCCAACCGGTCCGGCCTGGAGCGCGTGCAGGACGAGAACGCGGAGGGCGCGAAGCCCGCGCCGGTCGCGATGCACTGATCGGCCAGAACGCGAAGAGGCCCGCTCCCCGGCATGGGGTGCGGGCCTCTTCGCGCGTCAGCAGCTCAGTGGTCTTCGCCGCGCGCCACGGCGTCCTTCAGGCGCTGGTACGAGCGGACGATCTCCGCCTCGGCGTCGGTGCGGCCGACCCAGGTCGCGCCCTCGACGCTCTTGCCCGGCTCCAGGTCCTTGTAGACCTCGAAGAAGTGCTGGATCTCCAGCCGGTAGAACTCGTTCAGGTGGTGGATGTCGCGCAGGTGCTCGGAGCGCGGGTCCTCCGCCGGGACGCAGAGCAGCTTGTCGTCGCCGCCCTTCTCGTCGGTCATCCGGAACATGCCGATCGCGCGCGACTTGATCAGGCAGCCCGGGAACGTCGGCTCCTGCACGATCACGAGCGCGTCGAGCGGGTCGCCGTCCTCGCCCAGCGTGTTGTCGACGAACCCGTAGTCCGCCGGGTACTGAGTGGCCGTGAACAGGGTCCGGTCCAGCCGGATGCGCCCCGTCTTGTGGTCCATCTCGTACTTGTTGCGGACCCCCTTGGGGATCTCGATGGTGACGTCGAACTCCACTGCGCGGTCCTCGCTCGTCTTCGCCGTTCGTTACGCCACTAGTGTGGACTACGTCGTCTCGTCAACCCCTGGCAGAGGGTGTGACGTTGCCCGTACTCGACCGCGGAGGACTGCGTGCCCGACGAGCCATCGTGGCCGACCTTTGACGGCGACGAGGTCGACCGCGAGCCGCCGACGGTGCAGGTCAGGCGGCCTGACCCGCCCACGATGCGGATTCCGGCGCCGGTGCCCGCCAAGCCCGTGAGGGTGCCGCCGGAGCCCGTGCCGCCGCACCGCCCGGCGCCGCCGACCGAGATCAAGTCGGAACCTGAACCGGTCCCTGAACCGATCACGGAACGTGAAGAGCCGCCGCCTCCGACCCGACGGCGGAAGCGCCCGTTCGTGTTGGCCGCCGCGGCGCTGTTGGTGATCGCGCTCGCCGGCTCGGCGGTGATCGGCACGCAGCGGGGGTGGTTCGACGCCGCGCCCGTGCCGACGACGGCCGCGCCGCTGCCACCCGCCCCGGTGTCGTTGACGATGAAGGGCGTCGGCGCGGACGGCAAGGCGGCCACGGCGGCGGGCGTGCGCGCGGTGCTGGCCGGTCCGGCGGCGAACGGGCTGCTGGCGCCGTTGGCGGGCCTGGTGGTGGACCCGGCCACCGGCACGGCGCTGTGGAACCAGGGCGAGACGACGCCGCAGACGCCCGCGTCCACGATCAAGGTGCTGACCGCGGCGGCGGCGCTGCTCGCGCTCGACCACACGTCCCAGTTCTCGACGAAGGTCGTGCGCGGCGCGCAGCCCGGCGCGGTCGTGCTGGTCGGCGGCGGCGACCCGACGCTGTCGTCCCGGCCCGCCGGCGAGACCACGGTGTACCCGGGCGCGGCCACGATCGACGACCTCGCCGCGCAGGTGCGCGCGTCCGGCGGCCAGGTGACGCAGGTGCTGTACGACGTGTCGCGGTACGCCGGTCCGGGCGCCGCGCCCGGCTGGGACCCCACCGACGTGCAGAACGGGTACGTCGCGCCGATCGAGCCGGTGATGCTGGACGGCGGGCGTGCCGACCCGACCAAGTACGACACGCCGCGCACGTCCACGCCCGCCGAGACGGCCGCGCGGGCGTTGGCGCAGCGGTTGGGCGTGCCCGCGGTGGCGGCGGGCGTGGCGGCGCCGGGGGCGCAGGTGCTCGGCGAGGTGAAGTCCGTGCCGGTGGACCAGCTGGTCGAGAACCTGATGCAGATCTCGGACAACGTGCTGGCCGAGACGATGGCGCGCGAGGTGGCCAAGGCGCGTGGGCTGGAGCCGTCGTTCGCGGGGGCGGCGCAGGCGGTGCGGGACGTGCTGACCGAGCACGGGTTCGACCTGTCGACGTCCACGATCGTGGACGGCAGCGGGCTGTCGCCGAACGACAAGGTGCCCGCGAAGCTGCTGGCGGACGTGCTCGCGGCGGCGGCGAAGCCGGACGCGTCCGACCCGAAGACGGCGAAGCTGCGGCCGTTGCTGACGGCCCTGCCGGTGGCGGGCGGCAGCGGCACGCTGGCGACCCGTTACGAGCAGTGGGGCGCGGGCGGGCGGGGGTGGGTCCGGGCCAAGACGGGCACGTTGACCTCCGTGAACTCGCTCGCGGGCGTGGTGGTCGACGTGGACGGCCGGCTGCTGGTGTTCGCGTTCATGTCGTTGAGCGCGGAGAACAACGACAAGGTGCGGGGCGCGCTGGACGAGATGGCCGCCGCCCTCCGGACCTGCGGCTGCTGACCCGTCCCGAGCGTTGAACTCGGCCTACCTGAACGTAGGACTCTCGTGTTCTGAACGTAGGACTCTCGCGACCTGAAGGTTCGACACGCGCGTTCTGAACGTAGGACACGCGCGCGTGTCGAACGCTCAGGTCGCGCGTGTCCTACGTTCGGGACGTGCGTGTCCTACGTTCGGAACGCGTGAGTTGAACGTTCGGGAGGCGCGGCGGGAGTGTTGTCCGGGCGGCCCTCGCAGGTAGCGTCAGAAGGGTGAACCCGGCGACGCAGGACCGCAGTGCCCCGGTCGATTGGGCCCTGGCCGTCACCACGGCGACCAGGCTCGTCCGGCCCGGCCCGATCGTGCCGAGAGCCGAGGCCGACATCGCCGTGCACCGGCTGCGCGAACTCGCCGTCGACGCCGAGGTGCACGTCCGCGAACTCACCGGCCTCGGCCACGGCATGCCCCTCAAGCAGGGCGAGGTGGTCGACCGGCCGGGCTGGGTGCGCGCCGCCGTGCAGGGCCTCGCCGCCCTCACCGACGGCGCCCTGCCCAAGCAGTCCGGCGCGCTCGGCGGCGTCCTCGCGGGCACGGCGGGCGTCCAGGCGGGCGTCGTCATCGCGTTCCTCAGCGGCCGGGTGCTCGGCCAGTACGACCCGTTCTCCGAAGGCGGCAGGCTGCTGCTGGTCGCGCCGAACATCGTCGGCGCCCAACGTGCCCTCGACGTCTCCGGCGAGGACTTCAGCATGTGGGTCTGCCTGCACGAGGGCACCCACCGCCTGCAGTTCACCGCCGTGCCGTGGCTCGCCGACCACTTCGCGGGCCTGGTCGCCACCCTGCTCGGCAGCATGGAGGAGGGCTCCGCGCCACGCCTGCGCGACCTGCCGAAGCGGCTGCGCGAGTCGGGCGGCCTGGTGGAGCTGCTGCAGAGCCCCGGCCAGCGCGAGGTGCTGGACCGGCTCATCGCCCTGTCGACGTTGCTGGAGGGCCACGCCGACCACGTGATGGACGCCGTGGGCCCGGACGTCGTGCCGTCGGTCCGCACGATCCGCGAACGCTTCACCGCCCGCCGCCAGGGCGGTGGCCTGCTGGACCGCGTGCTGCGCACGCTCCTCGGCGTCGAGGCGAAGGTCCGCCAGTACGCGGAGGGCGCGGCGTTCACCGGGCACGTGGTCGACGCGGTCGGCATGGACCGCTTCAACACCGTCTGGACCAGCGCGGACACCCTCCCGACCCGCGCGGAGATCGCCGACCCGGCCGGGTGGCTCCGACGCGTCCAACCGTGAACGGACCGCTCGCCGAGGTGCGCACGGCCGTCAAGCGCTTCCTCCACGAACACCGCCCCGACCGGGTGACGGTGGCCGTCAGCGGCGGCGCGGACTCCCTCGCGCTGGCCGCCGTCACGGCAGGCCTGGTCGAGGCGGACGCGGTCGTCGTGGACCACGGCCTGCAACCCGACTCGGCGCGGGTCGCCGAACGGGCCGCGAGCACGTGCCGCGAGCTGGGCCTGCCCGCCGAGGTGCGCCGCGTCGAGGTCACCGGATCGGGTGGACCTGAGGCCGCCGCGCGGAAGGCCAGGTACGCGGCGCTGAGACCGGAGCGCGGCCTGGTCCTGCTCGGCCACACGAGGGACGACCAGGCCGAGACGGTGCTGCTGGGCCTCGGTCGCGGCTCCGGCCCGCGCAGCATCGCCGGCATGCGCCCGCACGACCCGCCGTGGGGCCGTCCGCTGCTGCGGGTCTCCCGGGCCGTGACGGAGGCCGCGTGTGACGAACTCGGCCTCACCCCGTGGCGCGACCCGCACAACGAGGACCCGCGCTACACCAGGGTCCGCCTGCGCCGCGAGGTCCTGCCGCTGCTGGAGGACGTGCTCCAGGGCGGTGTGGCCGACGCGCTCGCCCGCACCGCCGCCCACTTGCGCGAGGACAACGACGCGCTGGACGAGCTGGCCGAGGCGTTCGACGGCGACCGCGGTTCGGTGGACGACGTCGGCCGCTTGCCGACCGCCCTGCGCCGCCGCGTGCTGCGCCGGTGGCTGCTGGAGGAGAAGGTGCCCGAGTTGTCCGACTCGCACCTGCGCCGGGTGGACGCCCTGGTGAGCGAGTGGCGTGGGCAGGGCGGCGTGTGGCTGCCCGGCGGCTTTGTGGCGCGGCGTGCGCATGGCAGGCTGCGAGTGGAACCAGTGCAGTCATGACAAAAGGGGAACCGTCCGTGTACGACGGCGACATCAGTTCCGTGCTCATCAGCGAGCAGGAGATCAGCGACAAGGTCACCGAGCTGGCCAACAAGGTCGCGGCTGACTACCCGGCCGACGGCGGGAACGACCTGGTGCTGATCACCGTGCTCAAGGGCGCGGTGATGTTCATGACCGACCTGGCCAGGGCGTTGCCGGTGCCGGTGCAGCTGGAGTTCATGGCGGTGAGCTCCTACGGCTCGTCGACCTCGTCCTCCGGCGTGGTGCGCATCCTCAAGGACCTCGACCGGGACATCGCGGACCGCGACGTGATCATCGTCGAGGACATCATCGACTCGGGCCTCACGCTGTCGTGGCTGCTCAAGAACCTGGCGTCGCGCAAGCCGCGGTCGCTGGAGGTCTGCACGCTGCTGCGCAAGCCGGACGCGGTCAAGGTCGAGGTGCCGGTGAAGTACGTCGGCTTCGAGATCCCGAACGAGTTCGTGGTGGGCTACGGCCTGGACTACGCCGAGCGCTACCGCGACCTCCCCTACATCGGCACCTTGGACCCGAAGGTCTACTCAAGCTGAGGAACGACCTCGCGGAGCGGCCTCTACTAGACCACTCCGCGAGGTCGCGTCGACCGAGCCGCCGTCTGCGGAGCAGCGGCAATCCAACACCGTTTCAGCAGTTCGGCCGGCAGCGGCGTTGTGAGATGCCGTCCAGCAGCACGCCGCGGATGTCCTCAGGCTCCATCGCCTGGTAGGCCTTGCCGCCGGTGGCCTCGGCGATCTGCCGCAGCGCGTTCATGTCCGCGTCCGCGCCCAGCCCCACCATGATCATCGGCACCGGCCGCGCCGGGTCGGCCTCCTGCTTCAGCGTGGCCAGCAGGCCGGGCAGGTCGATGCTGGAGATGTCGTCGTTGCTGCCGTCGGTGATCAGTGTGACTGAGTTGATCTTGGACGGGTCGTAGGTCTGCTGCACGTGCCGGAACGCGGCCAGCGCCGTCTCGTGCAACGCCGTGCCGCCGCCGACCAGGGCGGGCAGGTTGCCCGCGCCCTTCTGCAGCTGCACCCGCCGCGGCGCGCCGCCGATCGGCTCGCCGAGCGGACCTACCGGCACCAGCTCGATCCAGTCGTTCGGCGGCTTCTTGTTCGTCGAGAACGCCCACAGGCCGATCTCCGAGGTGTCGGGCAGCATGCCCAACGCGGTCAGCGCCGCCTCCCGGGCCGCCTCGACGCGGGTCTGGCCGTTGCTCATCTTCTCGGCCATCGAGCCGGACACGTCCAGCACGGCGAGCAGCCGGGTGTCCAGGCTCACCGCGCCCCACGTGCGCAGCAGCTCGGAGACCTGGTCGGGGTCCGGCGTCTGCAGCACGGCCACGTCGTCGCCGCGCACGCCGTGCTCCTCGTTGGTCCAGCCGCCGGGCGCCTTGCCGTCGGGCGTGCGGAAACCGGCCTCGGCGAACCGCTGGGCGGTCCGGCTGGTGCGCAACGCCTGCTCGAAGCCCTCCGCGGCCTGCGCGGTGCCCGCCTGCTCGCTCAACCGGCTCACCCGCACCACCGGGTAGTCGAACGCGACGGTGCCCTCCTTGGGGTAGGAGGCGACGACCCGGCGTGACCCGGCCGTGCGGTTGGCGGACAGCACGGACTGCTCCGAAGCGGTGAACACGGGCGCGTTGTCCGCGCCCTGCACGACCTTGCCGAACGCGTCGCGCACGGACGGCAGCGCGTTGCGGCCGACCCGCAGCAGCGCGCCGATCAGCTCCGCCTTCGGCGTGCCGTCCGGGTTGCCGAGCTGCGCGCGGATGACCGCGAGCGTGGCCAGGCCCTCGGTGGACGTGGTCGGGTCGCTCAGCGTCACCGGCACCCTCGGGTCGACGACCTTCGCCCAGGTCACGGGCGCGATGGGCCAGCCGAGCGCGGTCATGGCCTGCTCCGAGCCCGCGATCACCAGCGGCGAGCTCGCCAGCGGGTCGTGGATGTCGAGCCGCGGCGCCTCGGTGCCCTCGTCACCGGCCTGCCGCTGGGTCTCGGCCGCCCACATGGACGAGTCCGGCACCCACAGCGCGGGCGGGTTGATCTGCGCGGTCGGCAGCTCGTTGGCCACGTCGGCCGCGCCGCGCGCCTCGACCTGCACCTGCACGCACTTGCCGTCGACGATGGGCTGGGTCGCCTGGTAGTCGTCGGCCGCGCCGCGCACGACTTCCTCGATCGCCGGGGTCACCGCGATCTTGAGCGGTAGGGTGCCCTTGCACTCGGGTCCGCTGGTGGCCCGCAGCGCCACCACCGTGACGCCCGCGGCGGCGATCACGCCGAGCAGCGCGCCGACGGGCAGGATGACGCGGCGGAGGCGACCGGGGCTGTCCGGGTTGCGAGCTGACATCTTCGTACCTTCGGTCGGTGTTCACCCTTTCGGGTGGGCGAGGAACACTCGGTGGTTGCCGAGGATGACACGGCTCACTCACATGACAAACTCTCGTGTTCTACGTCACTCGAGTGGTCCTCATGTTGTCGCTACCTGCTAGGCACGGATAACCCCTCGTGAGTGGTTACGGTGCCGACAGCCATCCGGTTCATGATCGAAACGGTCGACCGGTCGAACCCGGCGTGACCTGCGATGCGTGTTCGCGGTCACCACGGGAACACTGGACGCCTCTCGCCCGTTGGTCCGGCAAGACGCGACAGGGCCCGCACGCGGAGCGCTTCGCCCGAGCCATGGGCGGTAGTCTGGTCGGACGGGTGTGCCCGTCTGCGCCCGTCGACAAGTCAGGGAGGGTCGAGGCCGCCCGCCGGCCGTAAGTGCATGGACCGCAAGCGCCTGCTTCGCAACCCGCTGCTGTGGATCGTGGCGGTGTTGTTGCTCTTTTACGCCTTCAACGTGCTCTTCGACGACAACCGGGGCTACACCCCGATCAAGACGTCCCAGGCACTGCAACAGATCCGGGACGGCCAGGTCAAGGAAGCCACGATCGAGGACAAGGAGCAGCTCCTCAAGCTCACCCTCAACGACGGGGTGACCGTCGAGGGCAGCAACCGCGTGCGCGCCCAGTTCCCGGCGAGCTCGACGGACGAGGTCTTCACCATCCTCGACCAGGCTGGCAACAAGCCGGTCGTGGAGACCAAGGTCACGCAGGACTCGTTCCTGATGCAGATGCTGCTGTACATGATCCCGTTGGGTCTGCTGCTGCTCCTGCTGATGTGGATGATGAACAACTCCCAGGGCGGCGGGAACCGCGTCCTGAACTTCGGCAAGTCCAAGGCCAAGCAGCTGTCCAAGGACATGCCCAAGACGACGTTCGCCGACGTCGCGGGCGCCGAAGAGGCCGTCGAAGAGCTCTACGAGATCAAGGACTTCCTGCAGAACCCGGGCCGCTACCAGGCCCTGGGCGCGAAGATCCCCAAGGGCGTGCTGCTGTACGGCCCGCCCGGCACCGGCAAGACGCTGCTCGCGCGCGCCGTGGCCGGCGAGGCCGGCGTGCCGTTCTACTCGATCTCCGGCTCGGACTTCGTCGAGATGTTCGTCGGCGTCGGCGCCTCGCGCGTCCGCGACCTGTTCGAACAGGCGAAGCAGAACGCGCCGTGCATCATCTTCGTCGACGAGATCGACGCGGTCGGCCGCCACCGCGGCGCGGGCCTCGGCGGTGGGCACGACGAGCGCGAGCAGACCCTCAACCAGCTCCTGGTGGAGATGGACGGCTTCGACTCGCGCGGCGGGATCATCCTGATCGCGGCGACGAACCGGCCCGACATCCTCGACCCGGCGCTGCTGCGCCCCGGCCGGTTCGACCGGCAGATCCCGGTGTCCGCACCGGACCTGAAGGGCCGCAAGCAGATCCTGCGCGTGCATTCCAAGGGCAAGCCGTTGACGCCGGAAGCGGACCTCGACGGCCTGGCCAAGCGCACCGTGGGCTTCTCGGGCGCCGACCTGGCCAACGTGATCAACGAGGCCGCCCTGCTCACCGCGCGCAAGAACGGCACGGTGATCAGCAGCGTCGAGCTGGAGGAGTCCGTCGACCGCGTGATCGGCGGTCCGGCCCGCAAGAGCCGGATCATCTCCGAGAAGGAGAAGAAGATCACCGCGTACCACGAGGCCGGGCACGCCCTGGCCGCGTGGGCGATGCCGGACATCGACCCGGTCTACAAGGTCACGATCCTCGCCCGCGGCCGGACGGGTGGTCACACCCTCTCCGTGCCCGAGGAGGACAAGGACCTGATGACCAGGTCCGAGATGATCGCCCGGCTGGTGTTCGCGCTGGGTGGCCGCTCCGCCGAGGAGCTGGTCTTCCACGAGCCGACCACGGGCGCGTCCAACGACATCGAGCAGGCGACCAAGATCGCCCGCGCGATGGTCACCGAGTACGGAATGTCCGCCCGGCTCGGCGCCGTCAAGTACGGCCAGGAGCAGGGCGAGCCGTTCCTCGGCCGCACGGCGGGCCGGCAGGCCGACTACTCGCTCGAGGTCGCGCACGAGATCGACGAGGAAGTCCGCGAGCTGATCGAGGCCGCGCACACCGAGGCGTACGAGGTGCTGAACACGTACCGCGACGTGCTCGACGCGCTGACGCTGGAGCTGATCGAGAAGGAGACCCTGCACCAGAAGGAACTGGAGCGGATCTTCGCCGCGGTCGAGAAGCGCCCGCGGATCACGAAGTTCAACGACTTCGGCCACCGCACCCCGTCGGACAAGCCGCCGGTCAAGACCCCGGCGGAACTGGCCAAGGAGCGCGGCGAGCCGTGGCCGCCGGCGATCGAGGACACCCTCGACGCCGAGCCCCGGCCGCAGGACCAGGTGCCCACGCCGCCGAACGGCAACGGCGTGCCGCCCCACAGCCCGCAGCCGCAGCCGTACCCGCAGGCCTACCCGCAGCAACAGCAGCCGCAGCCCTACCCGCCGCAGCCGCAGCACCCGTCGTCCGGCCCGCCGAACTACGGCGCGCCGCCCGGGTGGACGCCCGCGACGGTGCCCGGCGGCGCCCCGCAGCCACCGCAGTGGCAGCCGGAGCCGACGGACGCGGAAGCGGGGAAGCGGTCCTTCGACACGGACCCGGACAACCGCACGTGACCGAGCACGGCACCGCGATCGACCAGACCGGCCTCTCCGTCAACGGGGGGGCCGGTTTGGCGCGCCGGCCCTTCGACCAGAAGCGGGCCGAGGCGGCGGTGCGTGAGCTGCTGCTCGCGTGCGGTGAGGACCCGGAGCGCGAAGGGCTCCGCGACACGCCGGCACGGGTGGCGCGGGCGTACCGGGAGCTGTTCGCCGGGCTGCACACCGACCCGGACAGCGTGCTGGCCAAGACGTTCGACGAGAGCCACGAGGAGCTGGTGCTGGTCACCGACATCCCGATGTTCTCGTTCTGCGAGCACCACCTCCTGCCGTTCCACGGCGTCGCGCACGTCGGGTACATCCCGAACGAGCACGGCCGGGTGACCGGGCTGTCGAAGCTGGCCCGGCTGGTCGACCTGTACGCCAAGCGGCCCCAGGTGCAGGAGCGGCTGACGTCGCAGGTGGCGGACGCGCTGATGCGGCGGCTCGACCCGCGCGGCGTGATCGTGGTCGTCGAGGCCGAGCACTTGTGCATGGCCATGCGCGGCGTGCGCAAGCCGGGCTCGCGGACCACGACGTCGGCGGTGCGCGGGCTGCTGCGCAGTTCGGCGTCGTCGCGGTCGGAGGCGATCGACCTGATCAAGGGGCGGTTGCGGTGAGCGTGCCCAGGCCGGGGCACTGCGTGGTGATGGGTGTGCTCAACGTCACACCGGACTCGTTCTCCGACGGCGGCCGGTACCTCGACCTGGACGACGCGGTGGCGCACGGCGTCGCCCTGTTCCGCCGCGGCGCGGACCTGGTCGACGTCGGCGGCGAGTCGACGCGGCCCGGCGCGGACCGGGTGTCGCCGGAGGTCGAGGCGGCCCGGGTCGCGCCGGTGATCCGGGCGCTGGTCGCGGAAGGCGTGCCGGTCAGCGTCGACACCACGCGGGCCGAGGTGGCGCGGGCGGCGCTGGACGCGGGCGCGTCGATCGTGAACGACGTGTCCGGCGGGCTGGCCGACCCGGCGATGGCGCCGCTGGTGGCGTCGGCGGGCGTGCCGTACGTGCTGATGCACTGGCGCGGGCACAGCAGGCGGATGGACCGGCTGGCCGTTTACGACGACGTGGTGCGCGACGTGCGCGACGAGCTGTGCCGCCAGGTGGACGCCGCGCTGGCCGCCGGTGTGGCGTGGGACGACATCATCCTCGACCCCGGGCTGGGTTTCGCGAAGGACGCCACGCACAACTGGCAGCTGCTGCACGGCTTGGGCTCGTTGCTGGAGCTGGGTTTCCCGGTGCTGGTCGGCGCGTCGCGCAAGCGGTTCCTCGGCGCGCTGCTCGGCGACCGGGCCCCGGACGGTCGGGAGGACGCGACGGCGGCCGTGTCGGCGCTGGCGGCGTTCGTCGGCGCGTGGGGCGTGCGGGTGCACGACGTGGACCGGTCATTGGACGCGGTGGCCGTGGCGCGGGCGTGGAGGCGTGGCCGTGCCGACTGACGGGGGTGGCCGAGCGGAGGTGGCCGGGATTTCCGACCGGATCTCGTTGCGCGGCCTGCGGGTGCGCGGGTTCCACGGCGTGTTCGAGCACGAGAAGCGCGACGGCCAGGACTTCCTGGTCGACATCACCGCGTGGCTGGACCTGTCGCGCGCGGCGGCCACGGACGACCTGCGGGAGACGCTGCACTACGGCGAGCTGGCCGAGCGCGCGGCGGCGATCGTGGCCGGCGGGCCGTACGACCTGATCGAGACGGTGGCGGGCAAGGTCGCCGACGAGGTGATGACCGACCTGCGGGTGCGGGCGACCGAGGTGACGGTGCACAAGCCGTCGGCCCCGATCCCGTTGGCGTTCGAGGACGTCGCGGTGACGATCAGGCGCTCGCGTGACTAGGGCGGTGCTGTCGCTCGGCTCGAACCTGGGCGACCGGCTCGGGCACCTGCGGCTCGCGGTGGCCGGGTTCGCCGACGTGCTGGTGGCGGCGTCGCCGGTGTACGAGACGGCGCCGTGGGGCGTGACGGACCAGGACGACTTCCTCAACGCCGTGCTGATCGTCTCCGGAGACGTGGACGAGTGGGGCTGGCTGCGGCGCGGGCAGGCGTTGGAGCAGGCCGCCGGGCGGGTCCGGGAGCGCCGCTGGGGCCCGCGCACGCTCGACGTGGACGTCGTGACGGTGGACGGCGTGCGGTCGTCGGACCCGGAACTGCTGCTGCCGCACCCCGGCGCGCACGAACGCGCGTCGGTGCTGGCGCCGTGGCTCGACGTGGAGCCGGACGCGGTCGTGCCGGGGCACGGCCCGGTGCGCGACCTGCTCGCCGGCCTCGGCCTCGACGGCGTCACCCGACGGGATGATCTTCGGCTGACCTGATCAGCGCTGCGGCGTGCGCGCGGCGGGGTTAGCGTGGGCGCGGAGGTGGCGCGATGAGCAACGCGGTCACTTACGACGCCGCACGGCGGCGGATCATCAGCCTGGTCACCGGCGGCGATCCCGACGCGCCGGTCGGCGCCTGCCCGGGGTGGACGGTGCGGGACGTGGTCGCGCACCTGGCCGGCGGGTTGGGCGACTTCACCGAGCGCCGGTTCGAGGGCGTGACCGACGGCTCGTGGGGCGAGCGGCAGGTGCACGACCGGCGCGGCCGCACGATGGGCGAGCTGCTGGTCGAGTGGGAGCGGAACTTCCAGATCGCCGAGGGCCTGTTCGACTCGCCGATGGGCGCGGTCCTGATCGCCGAGATCGTCTCGCACGAGCACGACATCCGCACCGCGCTGGGGCAGCCGGGCGAGCGGGACAACGTGGCCGTGCGGGCGGCGTTGACGCGGCCGTTGCAGGAGCTGGACAAGCGGCTGCGGGACAAGCACCTGCCCGCGCTGCGGATCACGCTGGAGCACGGCGACCGGGTCGTCGGCGAGGGCGAGCCGGCGGGCGCGCTGCGGACGTCGTCGTTCGAGCTGCTGCGCGTGCTGGGCGGTCGGCGTGACGAGGACCAAGTGCGCGCGCTGGACTGGGACACCGACCCCGGGCCGTGGCTGCCCGAGCTGTCGCTGTTCGGCAGGCGCGACACCGCGCTGGTCGAGTAGTCGGGGACGATGGTGGGGTGAGGTTCACCAAACCCCGTGACCTGCTCGCCGTCGGACTCGTCGCGGGCCTGCTCGCGCACCTGCTGATCAGGCTCGCCTACGACACGCTGCCGCCGCTGCCGACGTTCGCCGGTTTCACCCTGCTGGTGATCGCGGCGGTCAACCTGTACCTCGCGTTCTCGCTGCGCGCCCGCATCCTGCGCAAGCCGGGCGCGCGGCCCGTCGAGCCGTTGACCGCGGCGCGGGCGGTGGCGTTCGCCAAGGCGTCGTCGCTGCTCGGCGCGATCATGCTGGGCGCGTGGGCGGGCGTGCTGGTGTACGTGCTGCCGGCTCGCGGCGAGTTCGAGGCGGCCGACCGCGACACGGTCAGCGGGTTCGTCGGCGCCGGCTGCGCGGCCGTGCTCATCGCCGCCGCGTTGTGGCTGGAACGGTGCTGCAAGACACCCGACGACCCGCATCTCGATCAATAGATACCGACACCGAGGTCTCAATCGGATAACTGACCGGTACGGTAGACGCCATGACCGGGCGAGGCGCGTCGGAAGATGACGAGCAGCAAGATCACGGTCGTGGCACCGGGCGACTACTGCTGGTAGCGGCATTGGCGCTCGCACTCGGTGCCGCGGCGGTGTTGGTGCTGAGCGACAACGCCCGCTGGCTGCGGTTGGCCGTGGTCGCCGCGCTGTGGGCGGCGCTGGTCGGCGCGTTCCTCGCGGCCCGCTACCGCAAGCAGATCTCCGAGCGCGAGGACGAGGTGGCCGACCTGCAGTCGGTCTACGAGCTCGAGCTGGAACGCGAGATCGCCGCACGCCGCGAGTACGAGCTGGAGGTCGAGGCCGAGACCCGCAGGCGCGTGCAGGAGGAGGCCAAGGACGACCTGGACGCGCTGCGCGGCGAGCTGCGCGCCCTCCGGGAGAACCTGGAGGCACTGCTCGGCGGCGAGGTGCTGGTCGAGCGGGTGGCGCTGCGCGCCGAGTCGACCCGGATGCGCGCCCTGTCCGACCAGTCCCGGTTGATGGCGGTGGGTGACAAGCGGATCATCAACGCGGGCCCCGCCGTACCGGTGGCGAAGAAGGCCGCGGAGGCGCCGCAGGTCGAGCGGGTCGAGCGCACGGAGCTGATCGAACGGGTCAACGTCGACACCTCGCGCAAGGACCAGGTTCGGCGTCCCGAACCGACGCGCCCCGAGCCCGTGCGGCGCGAACAGGCCCAGCCGGCGCGCCGCGAGCCGGCCAGGGCGACGGCCCAGCCCCGCCCGACGCCGCCGGTGGTGGTGCGGCGGGAGGCCGCCAAGCAGGAGCCGACCGAGCGGGTGGGCCGGGACGTGGCGGCGCGGTTGTCGCCGCAGTCCGCGCCGGCCGGTCGGCCCGCCGAGCCGTCGAAGACCGAGCACACCGTGCAGCGGCGCAGCCGGGTGGCCGACCGGACCGAGATGATCAGCCGGGAGGCGTTGGCCGAAGGTCCCGTGCGGCGGCCCGAGGGTGCGAGCGCCGTGCGGCGGACGGGTGAGCAGCGGGCCGTGCCGTCGACCGGGTCGACCGGCGAGCAGCGCGCCGTGCCCGCGAACGGCCGCCCGTCGACCGCGCGGGCGGAGCTGACCGGCGAGCACCGCCCGGTGGACCCGCACCGGCCCGTCACGCGTGCCGAGGCGACCGGTGAGCACCGTCCGGTCGAGCCCGGTCGTCGGCCTGCCGGCCGTGCCGACCTGACGGGTGAGCACCGGCCTGTCGGTCGCCCTGACGTGACCGGTGAGCAGCGGTCCGTCGGTCGGCCCGACCTGGCCGGTGAAGCCGGTCGACGGATCGGCACGACCGGTGAGCAGCGGTCCGTCGGCTCGCGTCCCGACCCGGCGCGCCGACCCGCGACGCGTGCCGAGCTGACCGGCGAGCACGTCCCGGTCGCCGAACCCGCGCGCCGGTCCACGACCGAGGACGACGCGCGCCGGTCGCGCCGTGCGGCCGAGCTGACCGGCGGGCACCGCCCCGTGGTCGAGCCGGAGTCGATCGGTGGTCGTTCGGCGGATTCCGCGTCGGCGTCCGTGACGCCCGAGGGCCGTCGCCGGGCCGCCGAGCCCGCGGCCGAGTCGGGTGGTCGGCGTCGGGCCGAAGAGCGCTGGGACTCGTGGGAGGACACCCCGAAGCCGGCCGGCAGGCGCAGCGCGCCGGAGCCCGCCGAACCCGCGGGCGCCCACGCGGACGGCAAGTCGGTCAGCGAGCTGCTCGCCGCGTTCGGCGGTGGCGACTCGCCGCGCCGCCGTCGTCGCCGCGAGGACTAGGCCCTTACTTGTCGATGTCGCCGACGACCACGGCGAACGACCCGAGCACCGCGGGCAGGTCCGCCACCTTCGTGCCGGGCAGCAGCGCGGACAGCGCCTGGACGTTGTTGAACGACGGCGTGCGCAGCTTCAGCCGCCACGGCGTCTTCTCGCCCCGTGACGCGAGGTGCACGCCGGACGTGCCCAACGGCGCCTCGACCCACGTGTAGACCGAGCCCTCGGGCGCCTTGATCGCCTTCGGCAGGCGCAGGTTCACCGGGCCGGACGGCAGGTGGTCCAGGCACTGGTTCGCGAGCGCGACGGACAGGCGGACCTCGTCCACCAGGCCGCGGACGCGGGCCAGCGCGTCGCCCTCGGTGCGCACGACGGGCCGCACGTCCAGGTTCCGGTAGCCGGGCAGCGGGTCGTCGCGGCGCAGGTCGAAGTCCACTCCGGACGCCCGGCCGATCGGACCGGTGACGCCGAACGCGAGCGCGGCGTCCCGGTCGAGCACCCCGAGGCCCGCCAACCCCTCCGGCGCCTCACCGGGGTCCACAGTGGACAGCACCTCGCGCACGCGACCGGTCCAGCCGGCGGGGACGTCCTCGCGCAGGCCGCCGATCCGGTTGAACATGAAGTGGATCCGGCCGCCGGAGGCCTCTTCCAGCACGGCCTGCACGGCGTCGCGGTCGCGGGTGCCGGTGAGCGGCGCGAGGAACACCAGGTGCGCCATGATCCGGTTCAGCTCGCACAGCAGCACGCGCAGCGCCTGGGCGCGCGGCGGGACGTCCATGCCGGTCATGCGTTCCACGGCCAGGGCGACGGCCAGCTCGTTGCAGAAGGCGGCGAGCCAGTCGTGCCGGTTGGCGAGGGTGAGGACCTGCCGGTAGTCGCGGACCTCGAACAGCTTCTCCGCGCCCCGGTGCAGGTGGCCGACCAGGGGTGCGGCGGTGGTGATGACCTCGTCGTCGCGGACCGTCAGCCGCAGCCGGTACGCGCCGTGCGCCGACGGGTGCAGGGGGCCGAGGTCGACCACCCGGTCCACGCCCAGGTGGCGTGCACCGGCGCCCACGCCAACGGTGATCTCCACCCGGTCATCGTCGCACGGCCGGGCCGCCGTTCGGGGGCAGGCCTAATCGCGGGTGATCGCGAAGAGGAAGCACCCGTGGGACACGCTGCGGACCTGGATTTCGGCGACGTCCGGATCGTCGAGCAATGCGGTGACGCGGTCGGCGAGGTTTTCCGGGGCGGCGATTTCACCGCCGTGGATGCGGCCTTCGGCGGTGTAGGCGCGCAGGGTGCGGGGCGCGTGGCGGAACGCTTCGGGGAACTCCGCGGTGGTCGCCGGCCCGTCGCACGGCTCGGCGTGCGCGAACACCGGGCCCAGCTCCTCGTACGGCCCGACGCCCGCGGTGGGGGTGTGGCGGAAGAGGATCAGCGACTCGCCCGGCTCGGCTTTGCGCAGGCAGCAGCGCAGCGGCGCGCCGGGTGACTCGTCGTGCGACTCGTGGTGCTCGTCCGTGCCGGCGAGCTCGCGGGCGCGGTCCAGCACGTTGTTCGGCAGCGCGTGGATTCTCATGTGCCCGACCTTGTCCCGTGCCGTGTCGTGCCGCCGGCGGTCTTCGGCCGTCGAACCGGCGGGTCACCAGACCGGGCGGATGCCTTCCGACTTGCTGTCCGCGAGGTAGGTCTCCAGGGCCTCACGGACGATGGTCAGTTGTTCCGCGCCGACGACGGCCGCGAATTCCTCTTCCAGTTCCGACCAGAGGGCGTCGGCGAAGCGGAGGTAGGCGTGGCCTTTGCCGGTGAGGGTCAGCGCGTGGGCGCGGCGGTCGGTGGGGTGGGGCGTTCGGTGGACGTAGCCCCACTCGACCAGTTCGGCCACGGTCTTGGTCGCGGCCTGCTTGGAGACGCCCAGGTGGGCGGCGAGGTCGACGGCGGTGGCCGAGGGTTGGGCGGCGAGGTAGCGGAAGACGTAGCCGTGCGCCGGGCGCAGTGGTTCGAGGTCGCGTCCGGCCAGCCGTTCGTGGAAGCGGTCGGTCATGGCGCGGAACGTTCTGGCGAACAACATCGACACGGGTTCCACGGTCGCCTAGTCTGCTACTAGACAACTTGGTTGACTAGTTTGGAGAACAATGTTCGAGCGCCACGGCTTCGTGTTCCACCCCCACGCCTCCCCGTCCAACGGTGGGAGCACCCAGATCGCCCTGTGGACCGTCGAGGTGCCGGCGGACGCGGAGAGCGAGAGGCACCAGGTGGACAAGGAGGAGGTGTTCCACGTGCTGGAGGGTTCGGTGACGATCAACGACGTCGCGGCGGGCGCCGGGGACACGGTCGTCGTCCCGCCGCACCTGGAGTTCCAGCTGGTGGGTGGGCCGGCCAAGGTCCTGGTCGCGACGTCGGTCGGGATCACGGGACTGGTCGGGGACCAGCGGATCACCCCGCCCTGGGCGGTGTAGGCGCGCGGCCGGGTCGCGGAGGTCGGGGGCGGCGGAGGTCAGGGTCGCCACGGGGGCAGCGGCGGGACCAGGGACGACACGGGCACGCCGACGCCGTGCAGCAGCCAGCCGAACGACCCCAACCCGCCCTCCGCCCGCAGTTCCGCGATCCGGGACGCCCGCTCGGCCGCCGCCAACCACGCCAACCCGGCCCCGGCACCCGGTCCGGTCCGGCCTGCGCCCCCGGACCCGCCTGCCGATCCGGGCCGGCTCGCGGCGCCAACCTCACCTGCGATACCGGCCCCGCTTGCCGCCCCGAACCTCGCTGCCGTGCCGGACCCGCTTGTCGACCCTGGCTTGCCCGACCCGCCCGCCAGGCCTGCCGACGCGGGCCTGCCTGACGAACCGGACCCGCCTGGCGAACCAGGCCGGTCTGTCGGGCCAGACTCACTTGCCGTGCCGGACCCGGCTGACCCACCCGCCGGACCTGCCATGTCCACCTTGCCGACCAGACCCAGCGCGGCCAGCGCGTCGCGCTGCGAGACCAGCACCCACTCACCACCGGCCGCCTCGGCGCACGCGTCCAGCGCCACGTGCGCCGTCAGGTCGCACGTGCCGTCGAACACCGGCTCCACCCGACGCCCGCCCCGGTACGCGGCGAACGTGCCCGCCACGTACCGCCCCGCCACCCGGTCGGCCCGCACGTGCCCGTAGTCCACCGCCAGCGCCGCCCCGCGCGCCACCCGCGACACCGCGTCCGCCCACGCCGCGTCCCGCGGCTCCCCGATCTCCGCCCGTTCCCCCTCTCCCACCGGCCACCACCGATCCAACCAAGGATGGGATAACGGCCCCGTAACCAACGGGCACGGCACCGCGTCCAGCCACTCGTGCCCGACCAACAACCCGCGCACCGAACCCGGCAACGTCGACCGCCACCGCACCCCCGGCACCGACCGCGCCGGCCCCACGTCCACGGCCGTCACCACCAGCCGCGCCGCCAGCGAGCCCGTCGCCGACGACCGCACCGCCCCCGCCAGCTCCCCGCCGCCGGCGCCCACGTCGACGAAATCCAGCCGCGCCGGCCGGCCGAGGGCGAAATCCACCCGATCGAGCAGCACGAGCAGTGCTTCGGCCAGCTCAGGGCCCACCAACGGAGCGGTGCGGAAGTGGTCGGCGGGCACCTCGCCACGCGTGAAGAACCCCGACGGCCCGTACAACGCCTCCCGCCACAGGGCTTCCGAGTCCACCATCGGTCAAGTGTCCCTTTAAGGTTTCTCCCCGTGACCACTCCCGCCCGCAAGCGAGTCGACCAGCAGCGCTGGACGGTCCTGCTCCCGGTCCTGGGCCTGATCGCGTTGGGCGTGTGCGGGCTGGTCCTGCTCGGCCTCGGCACCTCCCAGACCGGTCTGCTGCCGATCCTGGTCGGCGCGGTGGCCGCGCTGCTGCCCGTCCTCGCCGTGATCGGCGCCTACCTGTGGGTCGACCGCTGGGAGCCGGAGCCCGCGAAGATCCTCCTGCTGGCCTTCCTCTGGGGCGCGTGCGGCGCGACGATCACGTCCCTGGTGTTCAACCAGAGCGCGCACGTGCTCGGCCAGCTCATCGACGGCGGCGACGGCAGCACGTTCGCCGCCGTGGTCGGCGCGCCGATCACCGAGGAGGCCGCGAAGGCGGCGTTCATCGTGGTGCTGTTCCTGCGCCGCCGCCAGGAGTTCGACGGCGTGGTGGACGGCGTGGTCTACGCGGGCGTGACGGCCGCCGGCTTCGCGTTCACCGAGAACATCTGGTACTTCGCCCGCGTCTTCTCCGACAGCGGTTTCGGCGACCTGAGCAGCGGCGTGATCGCGCTGTTCATCCTGCGCGGCGTGCTCTCGCCGTTCGCGCACCCGCTGTTCACGTCGATGACGGGCATCGGGATCGGCATCGCGGCCATGACCGCGAGCCCGAAGGTGCGGGTCGCCGCGCCGGTCCTCGGCTACCTCGGCGCGGCCGGCCTGCACTCGCTGTGGAACTTCTCCACCACCGTCGGCACCGGCTCCACCTTCATCAACCTGTACTTCCTGATCATGGTGCCGATCTTCGCCGGCATGGTGCTGATGGTCGTCTGGCAGCGCCGCCGCGAGCAGCGGATCGTCGCGGGCCAGCTGCCCGCCATGGCCGCCAACAAGTGGATCGCCTCCAGCGAGGTCACCCTGCTGGCCAGCCTGCAGGGCCGCAGCCGGTGGCGGCGCACGGTGCGGCGGCGCGTCGGCGACGAGGCGGCCAAGGCGGTCGCGGGCTACCAGGTCGCCGCCACCGAACTGGCGTTCCTGCGCCACCGCATGGCCAACGGCACGGCGGGCCACGACGCCGAGCAACGGCACGCCCAGCTGCTCACCGCCCTCGTCGCCGCACGTCAGGCCGCGGTGGACGCGCCGGGTGCGCTGAAGGCCGCAGGTGGCGTTCGTCGCAGTTGACGGCCCATGGCAGCACACCGGATTACGCTCGCGGCCGTCGTCCGGTACCCGGGCATCGGGACTGGAACGCCGCGGTGAAGGAGTACGTCGCATGGACGCGACCCCCCGCCCCGCGCGGTTGGCCGTGGGAGTGATCTCGGCAGGCCGGGTGGGTTCGGTGCTGGGCGCCGCGCTGTCCCGGTCGGGGCACGTCGTGAGCGCGGTCTCCGCCGTTTCCCGCGACTCGCTGCGCCGCGCCGAGGAGCTGCTGCCCGACGCGCCCGTGCTGTCGCCGCCCGAGGTGGCCGCCACCGCCGACCTGGTGCTGCTGGCCGTGCCGGACGACGAGCTGCCCGGCCTGGTCCGCGGCCTCGTCGCCACCGGTTCGCTGCGCGCCGGGCAGATCGTCGTGCACACCAGCGGCGCGCAGGGCGTCGAGGTGCTGCGGCCCGCCGCCGAACTCGGCGCGCTGTGCGTGGCACTGCACCCGGTGATGACGTTCACCGGCCGGGTCGAGGACGTGCAGCGGATGAACGCCTGCTCGGTGGGCGTCACGGCGGCCGACGACGACGAGATCGCCTGGCACGTCGGCGAGGCGCTGGTCGTGGAGATGTCCGCCGAACCGGTGCGCGTGCCCGAAGCCGCCCGCCCGCTCTACCACGCCGCCCTCGCGCACGGCGCGAACCACCTGATCACGCTGGTCGCCGACTGCGCGGACCTCTTGCGCGACGCGGGCATCCAGGACGCCGAGCGGATGCTGGGCCCGCTGCTGTCCGCCGCCCTGGACAACGCACTGCGGCACGGCGACCGCGCCCTCACCGGCCCCGTCGCGCGCGGCGACGCGGGCACCGTGGCCAAGCACCTCGCGGTGCTCTCGGACACCGAGGCGCTCCCCGCGTACCGAATCCTCGCGCTCCGCACCGCGGCCCGCGCCCAGGCCGCCGGGCTGCTCAAGCCCGAACTCGCGTCCGACGTCCGCACCACCCTCGAGGGACAAGCATGACCAAGCCGCTCACCAAGGACGACTACACGCCGAACGACGTGACGGTGCACCGCGACCCGGACCGGCTGCGCCGCGTCACCAGGGCGTTGAAGGCGGCCGGCCGCAACATCGCCCTGGTGCCGACCATGGGCGCGCTGCACGAGGGTCACCGCAAGCTGATCCGCGAGGCGCGGGTGCTGCAGAACACCGTGGTCGTCGTCTCCATCTTCGTGAACCCGACCCAGTTCGGCCCGAACGAGGACTTCGACCGCTACCCGCGCAGCTTCGAGTCCGATGTGGACCTGTGCCGCGAGGAGCTCGTCGGCCTGGTGTTCGCGCCGTCCGTCGACGACATGTACCTGCCCGGCAGCACGGTCACGGTGGACCCGGGACCGCTCGGCGACGAGCTGGAGGGCCGGACCCGTCCCGGCCACTTCGCTGGCGTGCTGTCCGTGGTCGCCAAGCTGTTCAACATCGTGCAGCCGACCTACGCGGTGTTCGGCGAGAAGGACTACCAGCAGCTCACGCTGATCCACCGGATGGCGCGCGACCTGAACTTCGGCCTGGACGTCGTCGGCGTGCCGACCGTGCGCGAGCCGGACGGCCTGGCGCTGTCCTCGCGCAACCGCTACCTGTCCGAAGAGGAGCGTTCCGCCGCGACCGCGCTGTCCGCCGCCCTGGTGGCGGGCGCGTACGTCAGCGGCCAGGGCGCGGACGCCGTGCTGAAGGCCGCGGGCGACACGCTCGCCGCGGCGCCCGGCGTCGACCTCGACTACCTGGAGCTGCGCGCGCCCGACCTCGGTCCGGCGCCGGAGAGCGGCGACGCCCGCCTGCTGGTGGCCGCCCGCGTCGGCTCCACCCGACTGATCGACAACGCCGCCGTGCTGCTCGGCACCGGTGACGAGTAAGGGGACCGCCATGTTCCGCACCATGCTCAAGTCGAAGATCCACCGGGCCACCGTCACCCAGGCCGACCTGCACTACGTCGGCTCGGTCACGGTGGACGAGGACCTGATGGAGGCCGCCGACCTGCTGGCCGGCGAGCAGGTCGCGATCGTGGACGTCACCAACGGCGCGCGCCTGGAGACCTACGTCATCCCCGGCGAGCGCGGCACCGGCGTGATCGGCATCAACGGCGCGGCGGCGCACCTCGTCAAGCCGGGTGACCTGGTGATCCTCATCGCCTACGGGCAGATGGACGACGCCGAGGCGCGCGGGTACGAACCGAGGGTGGTCTTCGTCGACGCCGACAACAAGGTCGTCGAGCTCGGCGCGGACCCGGCGCACGCGCCGGAGGGCTCGGGGCTCGTGAACGGGTCCGCCGCCGCGCAGCCGGAGCCGGTGGCGGCGGAGACCGAGGACGCGGCGGCGCTGGACGCGTTGATCCAGGCCGAGGACTAGCAGGCCGAGAACCGGGCCGGAGACTTCACGCCGAAGGCTTCAGGCCGAAGACCTAGGGGGAGACCCGCTGTGCTGCTCGCCATCGACGTCGGCAACACCAACATCGTGCTGGGCCTGTACGACGGCACGGGTGACGCCGCCGCGCTGATCCGGGACTGGCGGATGCGCACCGACGCCCGGATGACCGCCGACGAGCTGGCGCTGACCATGCGCGGCCTGCTCGGCGAGTACGCCGACAAGATCACCGGCATCTCGGCGCTGTCCACCGTGCCCGCGGTGCTGCGCGAGCTGCGCGTGATGCTCGGCCGGTACTACAGCGGCGTGCCGAAGGTGCTCGTGGAGCCGGGCGTGCGGACCGGCGTGCCGCTGCTGGTGGACAACCCCAAGGAGGTCGGCTCCGACCGGGTGATCAACACGCTGGCCGCGCACCACCTGCACAGCACGGCGTGCGTGGTGGTCGACTTCGGCACGTCCACGAACCTGGACGTCATCTCGGCCAAGGGCGAGTTCCTCGGCGGCGCGCTGGCGCCGGGCATCGAGATCTCCGTCGACGCGCTGGCGGCCCGCGCCGCGCAGCTGCGCAAGGTCGAGCTGGTGCGGCCCCGGTCGGTGATCGGCAAGAACACCGTGGAGTGCCTGCAGTCCGGCATCGTCTACGGGTTCGTCGGCCAGGTCGACGGCCTGGTCCGCCGGATCGTCGACGAGTTGCAGCTCACCGAACCCGGCCCGGTCACGGTCATCGCGACCGGCGGCCTCGCGCCCCTGGTGGTGACCGAGTCGGCCACCATCCAGGCGCACGTGCCCGACCTGACGCTGCTGGGCCTGCGGTTGGTGTTCGAGCGCAACAGGCCCTGAGGCGTCAGCCGGTCCGCCGCACCCGTTTCACGTAGGTGGTCAGGGGGAAGTCGAACTCGCCCTCCGCGGTCTCGGGTCGGGACTTGAGGAACGCGAGGATCCGCGCGTTCAGCTCGACCCGCTCCTCCTCCGGGATCACCAGCGCGTGCGAGTGCGTGTTGACGGTCGACACGACGGACTCGGCGGTGCGCCGGTGCGCGTGCCGGAAGACGCGGTCCTCGGTGCCGGTGAACAGCTCGTGCTCCGGCACCGGGTCGGCGTCCACTTCGGGCACGGCGACGTCGTCGCGGGCGACCCGGACGAACTCCGCCACCCACGGCACCGAGTCGTCGAAGTCGTTCCACAGCGCGGCCAGCACGCCGCCCGGCCGCAGCACGCGAGCGATCTCCGGCATCGCGCGCGTCGGGTCGAACCAGTGGAACGCCTGGCCGACCACGACGGCGTCGACCGTGCCGTCCGGCACGGGGATCCGCTCCGCGCTGCCGGGCAGGGCGCGTGCCGCGCCGTGGTGGCGCACCAGCTCCGACAGCATCGCCTCGTCCGGCTCTACCGCCGTCACGTGGTGACCCTGGGCGAGCAGGACGCCGGTCAGCTTGCCCGTGCCCGCGCCGAGGTCCAGCACCTGGTGCGGCCCTTCGCCGAGCGGTTCGAGCACCCAGCGGACGGCCTCGGCGGGGTAGTCCGGTCGGTGTTGCGCGTACGCCGAGGCGTGCGCTCCGAAGGAGGAGGCCCGCCTGGCCCGCAAGTCATCTCCCGTCACCCACAAGAGCCTAGTGAGATCCGGTTCGATTTCCCGAGCGGTCTTTCCGTACTCTTCGTCCTGTGAGTGAGCAGCCAGCGACCGGTTCCGCGACCAGCGACGACGATCTCCCCGAGCAGCTGAGGGTGCGCCGGGAGAAGCGGGCGCGACTGCTGGAACGCGGTGTCGACCCGTATCCGGTCGAAGTACCACGCACGCACACGTTGCGAGAGGTGCGCGAAGCGCATCAGGGACTGGAACCGGACACCGCGACCGGTGATGTGGTCGGTGTGACGGGCCGGGTCATGTTCATCCGCAACACCGGCAAGTTGTGCTTCGCGACGCTGCGCGAGGGCGACGGCACCGAACTCCAGGCGATGCTGAGCCTGAACGGCGTCGGCGAGCAGTCGCTCGGCGAATGGAAGTCCGACGTCGACTTGGGCGACCACGTATTCGTGCACGGCGAGGTCATCACGTCCCGCCGCGGCGAACTGTCCGTGATGGCGGACGAGTGGGCGATGACGGCGAAGGCGTTGCGCCCGTTGCCGGTCGCGCACAAGGAACTCGCCGAGGAAACCCGCATTCGCCAGCGGTACGTGGATCTGATCCTGCGTGAGCAGGCCCGGAACACGGTGCGCAACCGGGCCGCGGTGGTGCGCTCGTTGCGGGAGTCGTTCCACCGGCGCGGTTTCATCGAAGTCGAGACCCCGATGTTGCAGACGTTGCAGGGCGGCGCGACCGCCCGACCGTTCGTGACCCGGTCGAACGCGCTCGACATCGACCTGTTCCTGCGGATCGCGCCCGAGCTGTACCTGAAGCGGTGCGTGGTGGGCGGTATCGAGAAGGTCTTCGAGATCAACCGCAACTTCCGCAACGAGGGCATGGACTCGTCTCATTCGCCCGAGTTCTCGATGCTGGAGTACTACGAGGCGTACGCCACCTACGACACGAACGCGGTGCTGACCCGCGAGCTGGTGCAGGAAGCCGCGCTGGCGATCGCCGGTTCGCACGTCGTGACGCTGGTCGACGGCACCGAGTACGACCTCGGCGGCGAGTGGACCACGTTGAGCATGTACGACTCGTTGTCCGACGCGGCGGGCGAAGAAGTCACGCCCGAAACCTCTCCGGAGCGGCTGCGGGAGCTGGCCGACAAGCACGGCCTGGAGACGGACCCGAAGCTCGGGCACGGCAAGCTGGTCGAGGAGCTGTGGGAGCACCTGGTCGGCGACACCCTGCACGCGCCGACGTTTGTGCGCGATTTCCCCGTGGAGACGTCGCCGCTCACCCGTCAGCACCGCACCCGGCCGGGTGTGGCCGAAAAGTGGGACCTGTACGTGCGCGGTTTCGAGTTGGCCACGGGATACTCCGAACTCGTGGACCCGGTGGTCGAGCGGGAGCGGTTGGAAGCCCAGGCCCGGCTCGGGGCGACCGGTGACGCCGAGGCGATGCCGGTCGACGAAGACTTTCTGCGATCACTGGAGTACGGAATGCCACCGAGCGGTGGTGTGGGAATGGGCATCGACCGGCTGCTGATGGCGCTCACCGGTCTCGGTATCCGGGAGACGATCCTGTTCCCCCTCGTGCGCCCGGAATGAGTAACTTCTCGGACTCCAGGCGGCGCATTCCTCCAGTTGTGCGCTAACCTGCACTCGCCAATGCTTTAGGTCGCGGTCGGGGAACACCGCGCATTCGAGTCCAGGAGGATACGCATGGCGCAGAAGGTCACCGTGACCCTGGTCGATGACCTGGACGGTGGGAAGGCAGAGGAGACGGTCGGCTTCGGATTGGACGGTGTGTCCTACGAGATCGACCTTTCTGCGAGCAATGCGGGCAGGCTCCGCGACGCTCTCGCCGACTTCGTCGCCAGTGCCCGCAAGGCGGGTGGCCGCAAGCGCGGCCCGGGTCGTCCGGCCGGTGTGAAGGCAGCTCGTCCGGCTTCGGCGGATCGCGAGCAGAACCAGGCGATTCGGGAGTGGGCGCGCAAGCAGGGGATGAAGGTCTCCGATCGCGGGCGCATCCCGGCCGAGGTGCTGGAGGCTTACCACCAGCAGGGCTGACGCGAGTTGTGGACGTGGCGCAGGCCACGGCAATTACGTCAATCGACGAAGGGGCGCCGGATGATTCCGGCGCCCCTCGGTTGTTTTAGAGGACTCGCCGCGGAGTTGTGAAGATCGATTGTGCGGATCGCGCGTCGGGCACTCAGGTGATCTCCGACTCGACCGTTCGGCGGCACGGAGTGCGTTCACCGGTGATCAGACCGTGTTCGGTTAGGCTTACCTCACCGAAGGTCGGGTCGCCGTGGGAGGAGCAAGCGCTGTGGCCCTCCGCACCACCCGACTGGTCCTGCTCGTCGGTCTCTTGGCCGTGGTCGCGCTCGCCAGCGTCGCCATCGGCGCCAAGGACATCCCGCTCGCCGACGTCTGGCACGCGCTGACCGCCCACGCCGGGCTGGAGAACGACCTCGTCGTCCGTGAACTCCGGGTGCCGCGCACGCTGCTCGGCATCGCGGTCGGTGTCGCGCTGGGCGTCGGCGGCGCGTTGATGCAGGGCCACACCCGCAATCCGCTGGCCGACCCGGGCATCCTCGGCGTCACGCAGGGTGCCGCGTTCGCGGTCGTGCTGTCGATCTTCACGTTGGGCGTGACCAGCCTCTACGGGTACGTGTGGTTCGCGTTCGGCGGCGCTCTCGTGGCCAGCGTCGTGGTGTTCCTGCTCGGTTCGGGGCGCAACGGGCCGACACCGGTGACGCTGGCGTTGGCAGGCGCGGCGGTCAGCGCGCTCATGCACGGGCTGGTGTCCGCGATCGTGCTGCTCGACCGGCAGAGCCTCGACGCGTTCCGGTTCTGGCAGGTCGGCGGCATCGCCGGGCGCGACCTCGCCGTGCTGTGGCAGGTGCTGCCGTTCCTGGTGCTCGGGCTGGTGCTGGCGGCGGGCAACGCGCCCGGGCTGAACGCGCTGTCGCTCGGCGACGACGTGGCCAGGTCGCTGGGGCAGCGGGTGGCGGCGACCAGGGTCGTCGGCGTGGTCGCGACGACGTTGCTGGTGGGCGGGGCGGTGGCGGTGTGCGGGCCGATCGGCTTCCTCGGGCTCGTCGTGCCGCACGCGGCGCGGGCGCTGACCGGGCCGGACTACCGGTGGCTGCTGCCGTTCGCCGGGGTGATCGGCGCGATCGTGCTGCTGGTCGCGGACGTCGTCGGGAGGGTCGTGACCAGGCCGGGCGAGCTGGAGGTCGGTGTGGTGATGGCCCTGGTCGGCGCGCCGTTCTTCATCGCCCTGGTGCGGCGGCGGAAGCTGGTGAAGCTGTGAAGGCCGTGGCGGAAGGGGCGGTGCCGCCCGCCAGGGGGTTCCGGTGGGGGCCGGTGTCCGGGCCGCTGCGGTGGCGGCCGTTCGCCGTGGTGGTCGTGGGGCTGGTGCTGGTGGTGCTCGCGGGCGCGGTGAGCGTGGCCCGCGGTGACTTCCCGATCCCGCTGGGGCAGGTGTTCGACGTGCTGCTGGGCGGCGGGCAGCGCGGGCAGCGGTTCATCGTGCTCGACCTGCGGCTGCCGCGGGCGTTGACAGGGGTGTTCGTCGGCGCGGCGCTCGGGGTGGCGGGCGCGGTGTTCCAGTCGATCGCGCGCAACCCGTTGGCCAGCCCGGACATCCTCGGCGTCACGTGGGGCGCCGGGGCGGGCGCGGTCACCGTGATCACGTTCGCCGGGTCGCTGGGCGCGGTCGGCGGGACCGCGGCGACGGTGGGCGTGCCGCTGGCGGCGCTGGGCGGTGGGCTGCTGGCCGGGCTGCTGGTCTACGGGCTGGCGTGGCGGCAGGGGATCGAGGGGTTCCGGCTGGTGCTCGTCGGCATCGGCGTGTCGGCCGTGACCGGCAACTTCACCCACTACCTGCTGACCGTCGGCGACGTGACCGACGCGGCGCGGGTGATGGTGTGGATCACCGGCAGCCTCAACGGGCGCGGGTGGGAGCACGTCGTGCCGGTCGGGGTGGCGCTGGCCGTGCTGATCCCGGCGGCCCTGGTCGGGACCCGGTTGCTGGGCGCGCTGCAGTTCGACGACGACACCGTGCGCGGGCTGGGCGTGCGGCTCAACGGCGCGCGGACCGTGATGCTGCTGCTCGCGGTCGTGCTGGCCGCCGTGGCGACGGCGTCGGCCGGGCCGGTGGCGTTCGTGGCGCTGGCGTCGCCGCAGATCGCGTTGCGGCTGGCCGGGACCGCCACGCCGCCGCTGCTCGGGTCGGCCGTGGTCGGCGGGCTGCTGGTGGTGGTGTCGGACCTGGTCGCGCGGCTGGCGTTCGGCGGTTTCGAGCTGCCGGTGGGCGTGGTGACCGCGGTGCTCGGCGCTCCTTATCTGATGTACCTGCTCGTCCGCAGTCGCCGGGAGGCACGGGTATGACCGCTGTTCGGCTGCAGGCGCAGTCGCTGTCCGTGGGGTACGGGGAGCGACTGGTGGTGTCCGGGCTGGACCTGGACGTGCTGTCCGGTTCGGTGACGGCGGTGATCGGGCCCAACGGGTGCGGCAAGTCGACGTTGCTGCGCGCCCTGGGGCGGCTGCTGCCGGCGCGTTCGGGCGCGGTGGTGCTCGACGGCAAGCGGATCGACCGGACGCCCACCCGTGAGGTGGCGAAGGTGCTGGCGATGCTGCCGCAGTCGCCGCAGGCGCCCGAAGGCCTGACCGTGGCCGAGCTGGTGGCGCGCGGGCGGCACCCGCACCAGGCGTGGTACCGGCAGTGGTCGCCGGAGGACGAGGCGGCGGTGGCGTCCGCGCTGGAGATGACCGCGATGACCGGGCTGGCCGACCGGACCGTGGACGAGCTGTCCGGCGGGCAGCGGCAGCGGGCGTGGATCTCGATGGCGTTGGCGCAGGGCACGGACCTGCTGCTGCTGGACGAGCCGACCACCTACCTGGACCTGGCGCACCAGATCGACGTGCTGGACCTCGTGCAGCGGCTGCACCGCGACTTCGGCCGGACCGTCGTGATGGTGCTGCACGACCTGAACCTGGCCGCCCGCTACGCCGACCGGCTGGTCGCCATGAAGGACGGGCGGATCGTGGTGGCCGGCGAGCCGTCCGACGTGCTGACCGAGCCGAACCTGCTGGACGTCTTCGGCCTGGACGCCCGCGTCGTCCCCGACCCGGTCACCGCCACCCCCTTGGTGATCCCGATCGGCCATCGCCACCGCACCCCCGAGCGTTGAACTCGGGTGTTCCGAACGTAGGACACGCCTGTTCCGAACGTAGGACACGCGCGACGCGAACGTAGGACTCTCGCGCGTGTCCTACGTTCAGAACGCGCGTGTCCTACGTTCGGAACGGGTGAGTTGAACGCTCAGGACGGGGTCAGCAGACGCGGGGGCACGTGGCGCAGGCGTCGGCGTTCGGCAGCACGAAGTGGAAGCAGCAGCTCTCGCGGCGGCGGGTCCAGCCGGTGTCGGTCGCGCGCAGCGTCGACGCCGAGGTGAACGGGTCGAGCTTGGCCGGCAGCAGCAGCGCCGAGTCCATCACACCCGCCGTCTCGTCACCGCACAGCTGACCCGCCGTCCACGCCGCGCTGTCCAGCGCGTCCGTGGCCGCCGCCCACAGCATCCGCCGTCCCAGCCGCACGGTCGGCCCGAACGCGCCCACGAACTGCGCGCTGTGCGCCGCGAACCGGGCCCGCAGCAACGCCGCCAACGCGGTCTCGTCGGCCACCTCGGTCGCCGCCGGGTGGTCGCCCTCCGGGTCGTCCGGGAGGCACGCGAACTCGTCGCTCAGCAACGCCACGCCGACCACGTGCGGCCTGCCCTCGGCCGCGACCTTGACCGCCACGTCGGCGGGCCGCAGCGACGGCACCCGCCGCGCGGTGTGGAACAGCAGCCCGCCCAGCACGCCGACGACGTTGAGGTACCAGCTCATCACGTACCCGGCCGTGGTGCGGTCGGGCGCCTCGCCGTGCTGCTCCCGCAGCCACTCCGCCAGCGCCTTGCGCCACGCGTCGAACCGCTCCGGCTCGCCCAGGAACTCCGAGCACAGGACCCAGTCGCCGCGCTCGGCCGGCAGCCCGAACCGCAGCTCGAAACCCTCGTACAGCGACACCCGCCCCAAGGACCGCGCGACGGGCGTCGTCACGTCGCACGCGGTCGTCGTCACCGGTACGGTCATGTCCAGAAGGTCCTCGTCGGTTCGGGTGGCCGAGTGGGTTCAGCGGAGCGGGTTGAGGCTTGCCTAACCTTACCGAGGTTCCCCTAACTCGCACCTCGTCGGTGACCCGGGTCACCCCTCGTGTCGCCGAACGGTTGAATGTTCGCGCTCAGCGGACAACACCCGTTCCGTGGAATCTCGCTGGCAGATCACGCGTTGATACCGATGTCAGAGATCCCCGAAGACGGCTGCCTGCGATCGGGAACTGAGAGTGTCGGGGCTGACGACTACAGTGGTCCCACGGTGCCGCGCTCTCCAACGGTCAGCCAGACGGTCGGCCAGGGGTGAGCCCGAGGACCGCCGGCGCAGCAGTCAGGGAGTGCGAATGTTCGAAAGGTTCACCGACCGCGCGAGGCGGGTGGTTGTCCTGGCCCAAGAAGAGGCCCGGATGCTCAACCACAACTACATCGGCACCGAGCACATCCTCCTGGGGTTGATCCACGAGGGTGAAGGTGTCGCCGCCAAGGCGCTGGAGTCGTTGGGGATCGCGCTGGAGGGCGTCCGCCAGCAGGTCGAAGAGATCATCGGCCAGGGCCAGCAGGCCCCATCCGGCCACATCCCCTTCACCCCGCGCGCCAAGAAGGTGCTCGAGCTGTCACTGCGCGAAGCGCTGCAGCTCGGACACAACTACATCGGCACGGAGCACATCCTGCTCGGCCTGATCCGCGAGGGCGAAGGCGTCGCCGCGCAGGTGCTGGTCAAGCTGGGCGCGGACCTCAACCGGGTGCGCCAGCAGGTTCTCCAGCTCCTGTCCGGCTACTCCGGCGGCAAGGAGCCGGCCGAGTCCGGCGGCCGCGGTGAGGGCACCCCGTCCTCGTCCCTGGTCCTCGACCAGTTCGGGCGCAACCTGACCGCCAGCGCGCGGGAGGGCAAGCTCGACCCGGTGATCGGGCGCACCAAGGAGATCGAGCGGGTCATGCAGGTGCTGTCCCGCCGCACCAAGAACAACCCGGTCCTGATCGGCGAGCCCGGCGTGGGCAAGACCGCCGTGGTCGAGGGCTTGGCCCAGATGGTGGTCAAGGGCGAGGTGCCCGAGACGCTGAAGGACAAGCAGCTCTACACGCTGGACCTGGGTTCGCTGGTGGCGGGCTCGCGCTACCGCGGTGACTTCGAAGAGCGTCTGAAGAAGGTGCTCAAGGAGATCCGCACGCGCGGCGACATCATCCTGTTCATCGACGAGATCCACACTCTGGTCGGCGCGGGCGCGGCCGAGGGCGCGATCGACGCGGCCTCGATCCTCAAGCCCATGCTGGCCCGCGGCGAGCTCCAGACCATCGGCGCGACCACCCTCGACGAGTACCGCAAGTACGTCGAGAAGGACCCCGCCCTGGAGCGCCGGTTCCAGCCGATCCAGGTCGGCGAGCCGTCGCTGGAGCACACGATCGAGATCCTCAAGGGTCTGCGGGACCGGTACGAGGCGCACCACCGCGTCTCGATCACCGACTCCGCGCTGGTCGCCGCGGCCACGCTGGCCGACCGGTACATCAACGACCGGTTCCTGCCGGACAAGGCGATCGACCTCATCGACGAGGCGGGCGCGCGGATGCGCATCCGCCGGATGACCGCGCCGCCGGACCTGCGCGAGTTCGACGAGAAGATCGCCGACGTGCGCCGGGACAAGGAGTCCGCGATCGACGCGCAGGACTTCGAGCGCGCCGCGAAGCTCCGCGATCAGGAGAAGACGCTGCTGGGCCAGAAGGCCGAGCGGGAGAAGCAGTGGAAGGACGGCGACCTCGACGTCGTCGCCGAGGTGGACGACGAGCAGATCGCCGAGGTGCTGGCGAACTGGACCGGCATCCCCGTGTTCAAGCTCACCGAGGAGGAGACCACGCGTCTGCTCCGCATGGAGGACGAGCTGCACAAGCGGATCATCGGCCAGGTCGACGCCGTCAAGGCCGTCAGCCAGGCGATCCGCCGCACGCGGGCGGGTCTGAAGGACCCGAAGCGCCCGTCGGGCTCGTTCATCTTCGCCGGCCCGTCCGGTGTGGGTAAGACCGAGCTGTCGAAGGCGCTGGCGAACTTCCTGTTCGGCGAGGACGACGCCCTGATCCAGATCGACATGGGCGAGTTCCACGACCGCTACACGGCGTCGCGCCTGTTCGGTGCCCCTCCCGGGTACGTCGGCTACGAAGAGGGCGGGCAGCTCACCGAGAAGGTGCGCCGCAAGCCGTTCTCCGTGGTGCTGTTCGACGAGATCGAGAAGGCCCACCAGGAGGTCTACAACACGCTGCTCCAGGTGTTGGAGGACGGCCGCCTGACCGACGGTCAGGGCCGGACGGTGGACTTCAAGAACACCGTCATCATCTTCACGTCCAACCTGGGCACGTCGGACATCAGCAAGGCCGTCGGCCTCGGCTTCACCTCGGGTCAGGACACCGCGTCCAACTACGAGCGCATGAAGAACAAGGTCAACGACGAGCTGAAGAAGCACTTCCGGCCCGAGTTCCTCAACCGCATCGACGACATCATCGTCTTCCACCAGCTCACGCAGGACGAGATCATCAAGATGGTGGACCTGATGATCGCCCGCGTCGAGACGCAGTTGAAGAACAAGGACATGGCGATCGAGCTCACGGATCGCGCGAAGAGGCTGCTGGCCAAGCGCGGGTTCGACCCCGTGCTGGGCGCCCGGCCGCTGCGCCGCACGATCCAGCGGGAGATCGAGGACCAGCTGTCGGAGAAGATCCTGTTCGGGGAGATCCAGCCCGGCCAGATCATCATCACCGACGTCGAGGGCTGGGACGGCGAGTCCGAGTCCGACGACAAGGCGCACTTCACCTTCCGCGGCGAGACCAAGCCGCTGCGGGTGCCGGACGCCCCGCCGGTCGACCTGGCCGCCTCCGGTGGCGACTCGGGCGGCGACTCGGACTCCGAGTCCGCCTGACCGCACGATCGAACGGAAACGCCTCTCGGGTTCGCCCGGGGGGCGTTTCCGCGTTCCGGCCCGAAGTCAGTGCAGGGTGCCCGCGGTGACGCGCAGGTCGGTGGACGTGGTCAGCGACGTGCGGACGATCAGCTCCAGCGCCCGCGCCGTGGTGGCGACGGGCAGGCTGGGGTGACCGCCCGCCTCGGCCTGCTCCGGCGAGAACGGCACGTGCACGAACCCGCCGCGCACGCCCGGGAACTCGGTCGCCACCAGGTGCATGAGGCCGTAGAACACGTGGTTGCACACGAACGTGCCCGCCGAGTGCGACACCGACGCCGGGATGCCCTCGGCCGCCAACGCCGCCACGCACGCCTTCACCGGCAGCCCGGTGAAGTACGCCGCCGGCCCGCCGGGCACCACCGGCTCGTCGACGGGCTGGCCGCCCGCGTTGTCCGGGATCCGGGCGTCGTCGAGGTTCACCGCGACGCGCTCCGGCGTGACACCGGCCCGTCCGCCCGCCTGTCCCACGCACACGACGAGGTCGGGGCGGCGGGCGGCGAGCGCGTCGCGCAAGGCGGTGACCGAGTCACCGAACACGCACGGCAGGCGCAGCTTGGTCAGCCGGTAGCCGTCCGGTCGCACGGCGTCGACCGCGTCCCACGAGGGGTTGGCGACCTCGCCGCCGAACGGTTCGAAGCCCGTCAGCAGAACGTCCACTCGGGCAGACTAGATCGCGTGGTCGACATCGAGGAACGCCGCACCAGGCGCAAGGGGACGACGTTCCTGCTGGTAGTGGCGGCCATCACGTTCCTGCTCGCCGCGTTCACCCGGCTGCTCGGCATCGACGGCACCCGGTACATGGTCGCCACCACGGCCCTCACGCCCTACTTCACGGCGGCGGGCGTGGCGCTGGGCGGGCTGGCGCTGCTGGCGCGGCGCTGGGCGGTCGGCACGGTGACGTTGCTGGTCGCGGTGGTGCTGGTGGCGGCGGTCGCGCCGCGGGCGTTCCCCGACTCACGACCGGTCGGCGTGGGCCGCGAGGTGACCGTGATGGCGGCGAACCTGCTGGTCGGCAAGGCCGAGGCGGAGGCGGTCGTGGCGGCGGTGCGGGCGCACGACGTCGACGTGCTCGCGATGCAGGAGCTGACGCCGGCGATGGTCCGCGACTTCGAGCGCGCGGGACTGGACGAGGTGCTGCCGTACCGGCACTTCCTGGACGAGCCGGGCGGCTCCGGGTCCGGCATCGCGTCCCGCTACCCGGTGTTCCCGCGCACGCTCACGCCGCCGAGCACGTTGCGGCAGGCGGGCGCGCTGGTCGACCTGCCCGGCGAAGACCTGGAGGTGCTGTCCGTGCACCCGCTGCCGCCGGTGGTCGACGACGGGCCGGAGAACTGGCAGCGCGACATGGCCGGCCTGCCGGAACGGGAGCTGGACGGGCCGGTGCGCGTGCTGGCGGGCGACTTCAACGCCACCCTGGACCACGTCGGCCTGCGCCGGCTGCTCAACGGCGGCTACGTGGACGCCGCCGACCAGGTGGGCGCGGGCCTGAACCCGACGTGGCCGTCCGGCGGCGCGCTGTGGCCGCCGCCGGTGACCATCGACCACGTGCTGGTGGACGACCGGTGCCCGGTGGACACGTTCGCCGTGGTGGACGTCCCCGGCTCGGACCACCGGGCCGTGGTCACCCGATTCGTCGTGCCAGCTCGGTGATCGCGGCCAGCGCGCCCATCGGCAACGACACACCGCGCCCGTGCCGCACTTCCGGCTCACGCGGGTTGATCCGGATCAACGCGCCCGACGCGGCGCTCGCCAACTCCGCCTGACGCCGCACGGTCGGCACCGCGACCCCCGCCCCGAGCTCCAGCACGGCGAGGTTCCGGTGCGCGCGCCGCCACTGGGCCAGCCCGTCCAACGCCTTCTGCGACGGCCCGCCGACCCACGACCAGTCGCCGAACATGAGGATGTTCGGCCGCGCGAGCCCACCGCAGTTGCGGCACGACGGCAGCGGACCGGTCGCCCGCATCGACTCGGGGTCCACGTCCACCACGACGTCCTCGGCGGGCCACACGTCGTCCGTGCACGGCTCCACGCACTGCAGGTGGTGGATCGACCCGTGCACCTCGGCGACGTCGGCGAACCCGGCCCGCTGGAACTGGCCGTCCACGTTCGACGTGAACACCCGCGCGCCCCACTCCCGCAGCACGCGGAACCCGTCGTGCGGCACCGTGCGCCGGTACAGGTCGAGCCGGTGCCCGTAGAAGCCCCACGCGAGCGTCGGGTCCGCCACGAAGTGCACCGGGTCGGCCAGCTCCTCGAACCGCAGCCCCAGCCGCTCGTAGGGCGGGTACGCCTGCCAGAAGCCGGTGGCGCCGCGGAAGTCGGGCAGGCCCGAGTCGACGCCCATCCCGGCGCCCGCGCACACGAGCACCGCGTCGGCGGAGGTGATCAGCTCCGCCGCGCGGTCGAGCGCCTCGTTCACCCTCTCGAGGTCACTTCTTCGCCTCGGAGCTGAGCACGACCTCGAACTCCAGCAGGTCCGACCCGGTGCCGACGGGCTTGGCGCGCTCGCCCGAGTGCGCCTCCTTGGCCCGGCCGCCCATCCAGTTCTGGAAGTCCTCCTCGGTCTCCCACTGGGTGACCACGAAGTACCGCTCGTCGCCCTTGACCGGCCGCAGGAGCTGGAAGCCGAGGAAACCGGGCTCGGAGTCCACCGCGCCCAGTCGCGCGGCGAACCGCTTCTCCAGCTCCGGGCCCGAGCCGTCGGGCACGTGGATCGCATTGATCTTCACAACCGCCATGCCCCGACGTTACTGCGCTTCGGCGGGTTCCGTCTCGTGGCGGGCCCGGTGCGCGCGCACCTTGTGCCGGTTGCCGCAGCGCTCCATCGAGCACCAGCGGCGGTTGCCGGACCGGGACGTGTCCGCGAACAGCAGGCCGCAGTCGGCCGCCGAGCACTTCCGCACGCCGCCGTGCGCGACCAGCTCGACCGCGTCACGGGCCGCCGCGCCGAGCACCTGCGTGCCGGTGATCGGCAGGGCCCACGTGAGCGCGCGCGTCCGCGGGTCGACGACCGGCCGCGGTGTCTCGGCGGTGGCCGCGTTCAGGACGTCCAGGCTCGCGGGCGGCAGGTCGGCGTCCCGGACCATCGCCCGCGCGACGTGCCAGAACGCGTCACGCAGCCGCTTCACCGCGTCCAGTTCGGCTTCGGTGACGCGCACGTCGGCCGCGGTGAACGGCGCGGTGGCGGCGAGGCGCGAGTCGACCAGCCACGCGGCCAGGTCGTCCGGCGCGTGCAGGGCCTCGAACACCCGAAGTTCGTCGGGGCCGCCGCTGACCAGCAGTTCCATCGCGAAGCTGCCGGCGTCGAAGCGGAAGCTCTGCCCGTCGGGCCGGGTCAGCGTCCTCGTCCACGTGGCCATGTAACCACTGTAGCCAGTTTCACGGACCGGCCAGGGGAGTCACCGGCGCAGCGGACCCGGGTAGAGGAACTCGTCGGCGGGCACCTGGTCGCCCCGGAACCACGCGGCGAAGAACGCGTCCAGCTCCTGCCCCGACACCCGCTCCGCGTGCGCCTCGAACTCCGGCCACGACGCGTTGCCGTCCCGGTTCGCGGTCGTCCAGTCCTTGAGCACGCGGTCGAACGCCGGGTCGCCGATCTGGCGGCGCAACGCGTGCAGCGCGAGCTGGCCCTTGTCGTAGACGCCCCGGAACTCGTTGCCCCGGCCCATGTCGTAGAGCTTGCGGCCCCAGTACGTCTCGCGGTCGGCGACCCGCTCGACCTCGGCGAGGTAGCGGTCGTCCAGGTCGACGCCCTCCTTGGCCTCCGCCCACAGCCACTGGGCGTAGGAGGCGAAGCACTCGTTCAGGCAGATGTCGGCCCAGTTCTCCAGGCTCACCGAGTCGCCGAACCACTGGTGCGCGTTCTCGTGCACCACCGTGTCGAGGTCGGCCCAGCCCGCGTAGATCGGCCGGGTCTGGGTCTCCAGCGAGAAGCCGATGTTGTCGGCCAGGAAGATCCCGCCCGCCGACTCGAACGGGTAAGGCCCGAACTTCTCCGCCAGGAACGCGAGCACCTCCGGCAGCCGCTCCTGGTGCTGCCTGCCGTTCTCCGCGCCCGGCGCGTAGGCGTCCACCACGGGCGTGCCGTCGGGCAGCGTGGACCGCTCGACGGTCCACTTGTCGATCGCGATCGTGGTCAGGTAGGTGGCCATCGGCTGCTCGGCGACCCAGCGGAACGACGTCCAGCCGTCCGCGCTGGTCGAGCCGCCCTCGACGCCGTTGGAGATCACCGACCAGCCGTCCGGCACGCGTGCGGTCAACGCGAACGACGCCTTGTCGCGCGGGGTGTCGTTGGCCGGGAACCAGGTGGTCGCCGAGTGCGGCTCGCCCGCCGCGAACGCGCCGCCGGACGACGAGACCTGCCAGCCGCTGCGGCCCAGCGCGCGGTCCTCGAACAGGGTCGGCTCGCCGCCGTACCGGACGGTGGTGGTGAACTCCTCGCCGTTCGCCAGCGGCGACCCCGGCGTGACGACCAGCTCGTGGTCGCCCTCCTGGCGGTACTCGGCCGCCTGGTCGCGCACGTCCACGCCGGTGACCTTCAGCGCGTACAGGTCGAGGTTGAACCGGGACAGGTCGGTGGTCGCCTTGGCGGTGATCTTCGCGACCCCGTCCAGCCGCTTCGTCGCCGGGTCGTACGCGACCGACACGTCGTACGCGCTGACGTCGTAGCCGGTGTTGCCGTCCCGCGGGTAGTAGGCGTCGCCCGCGCCGTCCCCACCCTCGGCGTTGATCACCGGAGGGCTGGTCGAGGACGACGTCGACGGCGGCGTCGAGGCCGACGTCGCGGTCGGTTCGTCCTTCGGCAGCCTGGCCACCACGATCCCGGCCACCACCAGCACCACGATGACGACGATCAGGTACGGGCGCGCCTTGGGACTCATGGCCATGCCGACATGATGCACGCATGAGCGTTGCGGAGTTCGGGGGATCGGGGCAGGGCATCCTGCTGCTCCACGGCCTGATGAGCCGGGCGAGCACGTGGTGGACGGTGGCGCAGTGGCTCAAGCGGTACGGGCGCGTGGTGGCGCCGGACGCGCGCGGGCACGGCCGCAACCCCGTGCGGGGCCCGTACCGGACCGAGGACTTCGTCGCCGACGCGGTCGAGGCGATCGAGCGGCACGACCTGGCGCCCGCCGTGGTGATCGGGCACTCGATGGGCGGGCTGCACGCGTGGGCGCTCGCCGCGACCCGGCCCGACCTGGTGCGCGCGGTCGTGGCCGAGGACGTCGTGCCGGACAACCGCGGCCGCACGACCGACGAGTGGAAGTGGTACTTCGACACGTGGCCGCCGGCGTTCGAGTCGTTGGCGCACGTCCGGACGGTCGTGGACGTGCCGCGGGTAGAGGAGATGTTCGAGGAGCGCGAGGACGGCTGGCACCTCATCGCGGACCTGCCCGACCTGTACGAGATCGCCTCCGAGTGGGGAGAGCGGGCGTACTGGGACTACGTGGACGCGATCCGCTGCCCGATGCTGGTGATCGAGGCCGGGATGGGCGGGCTGCGCGCCGGGCAGATGGCGGAGGTGGCCCGCCGGACCGGCGCGACGCACCTCGTCGTGCCCGAGTCCGGCCACGTCGTGCACGACCAGGCGCCGGACGTCTACCGGGGCGCGGTGGAGGCGTTCCTGAGCGGGTCGATCGACCCGGTCTGAGTGTCCACGATCGCCATCTCGCGGGTCTTGGCGCGGATCGGCGTGATCGGGTGCAGCTCGGCGAACGCGGTCTTCACGTCGGCGTCCTCGCCGTCGACGAGCCGGCAGTGGGGCACCCAGTTGCCCGGCAGGTGCTGGGCGTTGGGGTGCTTCACGCGGCCCGCGAGGACGTCGTGCACCGCCGAGTGCACGGCCAGCAGCTCGGCGTCCACGACCGCGCCGAGCTGGAGGGTGTTCTCCGTGGCGCTCAGGGTGTGCAGCCAGACGTCAGGTAGCCACAGCCGGGACAGGTCCTCGCGCAGCTCGGCGCGCACCTTCGGCCCGATCGTGCCCGCCGCCGCGTAGGTCAGGTGCGGCGGCAGCTCGGACCTCGCGCCGATCCGCCGCCACAGGGACCGCACGGCCTGGTCGGCCTCGGCGTCGAAGAACACCACCAGCGCGTGCACGGTCAGTGCTCCCCGGGCAGGGCGAACAGGCCCTCGCGCGTCTGCTCGACCAGGCCGTCGGTGAGCAGCGAGTGCAGGCACCGGTCCCGCTGGCCCGCGTCCGACCACACCACGTCCAGCCGCGCCTTCGCGACCGGCTCGGCCGTGCCGCGCAGCACGTCCAGCAGCAGGCCGCGCACCTGCCGGTCGGTGCCCGCGAACTTCTGCACGGCCTTCGCCGGGCCGTCGTACGCCGGGCGGCCGTTGAGCTGCCACGCGCACGCGTCGAACACGGGACAGTCCGCGCACTTGGGCGCGCGGGCCGTGCAGACGAGCGCGCCCAGCTCCATCAAGGCGGCGGAGTAGACGGCGGCGGGCCCGTCCTCGTCGGGCAGCAGGGCTTCGACGTCCCGCATGTCCTTCGTGGTGGACGGCGGCCCGGCGTCGCCCGCGCCGTGCACGGCCCGTGCGACGACGCGGCGGACGTTCGTGTCGACCACCGGGCACCGCTGCCCGTAGGCGAACGCCGCGACCGCCCGTGCCGTGTACGCGCCGATGCCCGGCAGCGCCAGGAGGGTGTCCACGTCGTCCGGGACCACGTCGTCGTGCTGCTCGGCGATGGCCTGCGCGGCGGCGTGCAGCCTCAGCGCGCGGCGCGGGTAGCCCAGCTTGCCCCAGGCGCGCAGCACCTCGCCCTGGCTCGCCTCCGCCATCGCCGACGGCGTGGGCCACCGGGCCAGCCACTCGTGCCAGATCGGCTCGACCCGCGCCACGGGGGTCTGCTGCAACATGATCTCGCTGACGAGCACGCCCCACGCCGTGCACTCCGGCCGTCGCCAGGGCAGGTCGCGGGCGGTGTCGGCGAACCAGTCGAGGAGGAGGTCGGCGTCCAGGCTCATAGCGCCGCACAGTCTTCCACGACCGGTTCGCCGACCGGTCACACGACTTCGGTCAGCTCGCCCGTGTGCACGTCGTAGACGAAACCGCGCACGTTGTCGCGGTGCGGGAGGAACGCGCTGCGCCGGACCCGGTTCACCGAGCCGCGCACGCTGTCCTTCACCTCGCGGAACGCCTCCACCGACCACGGCGGCCGCAGGCCGGACGCCTGCTCCAGCTCGTCCTTGAAGTCGTCCTCGGTGACCAGTTCCAGGCCGCAGTTGGTGTGGTGCACCAGCAGCACCTCGCGGGTGCCGAGCTTGCGCTGGCTCAACGCCAGCGAGCGGATCATGTCGTCGGTCACGACACCGCCCGCGTTGCGCAGCACGTGCGCCTCACCCTGCTTGAGGCCGAAGATCTCGAACACCCGGATCCGGGAGTCCATGCAGGTCAGGATGGCTACGTTCATCGAAGGTCGCGGCGAGGAACGGTCGCCGGGAACGATGTTGCCCAATTCGGCGTTGCGGTGGAGCAGCTCGTCGATCGCGGTCATCGCACACCTCCCGTTGTTCCCTCGGATTGGAACCCGAGTCCCGCATGGCGGGCAAGCGAATCGGGCGAACCTCACGTTCACCTCATCGGGGGACCGATGCTTCCGGTGGAATTCCACGTGACCCGGCTACCTTCGCCCTGTGATCGAGCCCACAGGCCCGCACCCGCGGTCGGTGTACCGGCGGCGGCGCGCGCTGGCCGTCGCCGGGTCGGTGGTCGCGCTGGTGTCGGCGGTCTGGCTGGTCGGCGCCCTGATCGGCCACGGCGACCCGGCGCCGGTGGCCGCGCAGCCCTCGTCCCGCCCGCCGGAGCCGCCCGCCACGCCCGTGGTCGTGTCGTCGTCCTCCACGACTCCTCCTCCTGCTTCCCCCGCGCCGCCGACCTTGCCGCCGGGTCCGCCGCCGCCGTGCGAGGACGCGCAGGTGGCCGTGGCGGCCGAGGTCGACAAGCCCTCGACCCCGGCCGGGCAACCCGTGCGGTTCACGATCGCGGTCTCCAACACCGGCCCGCTGCCGTGCGCGAAGGAGATCGGGCGGCAGGTGCGCGAGCTGGTCGTGACGAGCGTGGACGGCGCGAAGCGGCTGTGGTCGAGCAACGACTGCTTCGTCACCGACGGGTCGGAGGTGCGCGTGATGCAGCCGGGTGAGCGGTTCACGTACGGCCTGCTGTGGATGGGCGGCACGTCGGAACCGGGCTGCCGCGAGCACTCCCGGCTCGGCGCGGGCGACTACCTGCTCACCGCGCTGGTGGCGGGCAAGGCCGGCAACCCGGTGATCTTCCGGGTGACGTGAGGCTCAGACCAGCAGCGCGGCCAGCGCGTCGACCACCGCGGTGACCGGTGCGGGCTCGCGCAGCCGCCGTGACCACAGGGCGGACTCGGCGGCCCTGGCCTGCGCCCACCGGCGGACCCGTGCCCGATCGACCTCCGCCGCCTCGGCGAACTCCGCGATCCGCCGGTCCACCGCCCGGCGCAAGTCCGGTTCGGCCGTGACCGCGGGCCAGTCGCCGCGCAGCAGGGGCAGCAGTTCGAAGGCCGGGTCTCCCACCAGCGCGGTCGGGTCGACGGCGCGCAGTCCTGCGTCGTGACGTTGCCCTGTGTCGTCGCGCAGGATGTTGCCGAAGTGCAGGTCGCCGTGCAGCAGGACGGCCGGCTGGTCGACGGCCAGGTCGCGTGCGTTGGCGACCGCCGCGTCGACCACCCGTGCGGGCAGCGGCGAGCCCAGCTGGGCGGCGTGCGGAGGCACGTCCGCCGCCCAGCCGAGCGCCTTCTCGGCCAGCGAGGGCACGCCGGGCGGCGCGGGGACGGCGAGCCGCCGCACGAGCCTGCCCACCGCGGTGAACGGTGCCGGTTCGGGTTTCCTCAAGGGGCGCAACCGTTCCAGCAGCAGGGCGAACCGGCTGTCGTCCCGTGCCAACAAGCGCACCGCGCCGTTGCCGTTCCACGCCGCCAGTGCCACCGGCTCCGCCGTGTTGTACGAGAGCGGGAACCCCAACTTCACCACCACTTCCGCACCGTCCACCCGCACGGCGGGGATGACCACGCCGACGGCACCGTGCATGAGCGGCCCGGACGGCGTGCAGGACCAGCGTTCGAGGAACTCGGCGGCCAGCGCGGGCAACGACTCGACCCACCGCCTGCCGGGCTCGCCTTCACGCCGGATCGTGGCCTCCGCGAACCCGGGCGGAACGACGACCATGCGGAACCCCCGATGTTCGTGCACGTCGAGCTGATCGTGCACGTCGAGCCGATGTGGACAGCGAGACGGTCGTGCACGTTGAGACGGTCGTGAACGGCGGCCGTGGCGGCGGGTGAGCCGGAATTGTCGGTGGTCGCCGGCAAAATAAAAGCAGGGGTCCCCTTGGGCGAGGACCCCTGCGAAGCGTGGGAAAGCGGTAAGTGGGGACGGGCGGGTGAGGGGTCAGCGCGGAGCCGGGGTCACGGGCCGAACCAGCGTTCCTCCGCCGTCCCGCGCGGTGGGGCGGCGGTGGTGCCGTGGATCAGTTCGGTGGACAGGGTGACGGCTCGGGGGCGGGTGCGCTCGGCCGAGTCGAGGAGCAGCTTGCCCGCCGCGCGGCCCTTCTCCAGGACCGGCTGGCGGACCGTCGTCAGACCGGCCTGCTCCGCCTCGCGGATCCCGTCGAAGCCGGTGACGGTGATGTCGACCGGCACGCGCAGGCCGCGCCGCTGAACCTCCGCCATGGCGCCGAGAGCCAGTATGTCCGACGTGCAGATCAACGCGGTGATCTGCGGGTCGCGCTCCAGCACCTGGGCCGCCGCCGACGCGCCGGACGCCATGGTGTGGTCGAACCGCTCCGCCACCGGCACGGTCTCCCAGTCCACGCCGACCGACGCGAACGCCTGCGCCAACCCGGCCAACCGGGCCCGCTGCACGTGGAAGTGCGCCGCCTGCTGCCGGTCCGGCGTCACGAAGTCGTCGTTGCGGTCACGGGCCAGCCGCATGCACACCACGCCGACCCGCCGGTGCCCCAACGAGATCAGGTGCTGCGCCAACGCGTGCATGGCCGCCTGGTCGTCGATGCCGACGCGGTCGACGTTGCCGAGATCGGGCTGGTCGCACACCACCGTCGGCACCGGCCGCTCCAACACCGCCGCCAGGTGCGGGTCGTCGTCGGGCACCGAATACACCACGAAACCGTCCACCCCTGCCCGGTGCACGGCCGCCACGTCCTCGCGCTCGGGGTTCGCCGGCACGAGCAGCAGCCCGGTCCCGGCGTCCTCGCACGCGAGCGCCAAACCCTCAAGGAACCCGATCGCCGCCGGGTCGCGGAACGCGTAGGACAGGTTCTCGGTGAGCAGCAGGCCCACCGCACCGGCCTTCCTGGTCCGCAGTGAACGGGCAACCGGGTCGGGCCCCGGGTACCCGAGTCGTCTAGCTGTCTCCAACACCCGGCGTCGCAGCTCTGGCGAGAGCTGGTCGGGACGGTTGTACGCGTTGGACACCGTTGTCCGGGAAACACCCAGCTCCGCCGCCAGTGAGGCGAGCGTCGCGGGGCGTCGCACATGCATCGACCGCGCCATGAAGTGACCGTAACGGTTCAGAACCATTTGCAGAAGTGGGGGTGACCGGCGTCCCTCAAAATTGCCATCAGTGCAGATGAGGTGTGGTTACCTCAGGGTACAATGGTCTAAACCAATAGGGGTGCGGCGGACGACTCGCGCACCACCAACCGCGGTCGGAAAACACGCGTGTAATTGCCCGCCGGACGCCGTCGCCGATCCGGGTCGAGCCGGTGCACCAACTCGTCCACGGCCGCCGACGCCATCTCCTCGATCGGCTGCGCCAGCGTGGTCAACGACGGCGAGCAGTACGACGCCAGCGGGATGTCGTCGAACCCCACCACGGACAGGTCCCGCGGCACGGTCAGCCCGCGCCGGTGCGCCTCCCGCAGCACGCCGATCGCCATGTGGTCGGACGAGCAGATCACCGCCGTCGGCCGCACGGTGTCCAGCAGCGTCGACACCGCCTCCGCCCCGCCCTCGGGCCCGAACGGCGCGTGCGCCACGAAGTCGGACGTCGCCGGCAGCCCGTCCTCCTCCAGCGCCGCCGCCCACCCGGCCCGCTTGAGCCGCGACGGCAACGCCCGCGCCGGCCCCGACACGAACCCGATCCGCCGGTGCCCCAACTCCACCAGGTGCCTGGTCGCGGCATATCCCGCGTGCTGCTCGTCCACGGTCACGTCCGGCACGTCCAGCGACGGCGTGGCCCCGTTGAGGAACACCATGTGCACGCCGTCGGCCAGCAGCTTCGCGTAGTACGACGGCCGCGGCGCCTGGCCGAGCGGCACCTCGACGTTGGTGATCTCCGGCGACACGAACACCATGCCCTCGACGCCGCGCGCGAGGAGCATCCGCACGTACTCCTCCTCGCCCATCGCGCCCGCGCCGGTGGCCCGCGTGTTGCACAGCAGCGACGAGTAGCCCAGCCGCGCGGCCCGCACCTCCAACGCCTCGGCGAACGCCGGGAACACCGGGTTCGACAGCTCGGGCACGAGCAGCCCGATCACACCGGTCCGCTGCAGCGCGCCGAGCCCGCGCGGCGTGTAAGGCATTTCCGCAAGCACCGCGAGCACGCGCTGGCGCGTCTCGTCGTTCACGCCCGCCCGGCGGTTGAGCACCCGGCTGACCGTGGAGATGCTCACCCCGGCTGCCCTGGCGATCTCGGACAGACCGGACACCGTGCCTCCTCGCAGACTTGTGGGTGAGGTGCAGCCTGCCGTCAGCGGCAAATTTTTGCAACGCCCACCTTGGTTTCCTCCGGCCACGCGGGGCCGTTACGGCTTGGTTACGTCAAGACCCTTGACCCGGCCCTGGTCGGCGGGATGAAATCCGCGTCAACAATTTCGCAAGTTCTTGCAAGAGCCTTCATCACGGTGGAGGCCCGCAGGAGGGACGACAGCAACGATGCGACGTACCACCCTCGTGACCGCAGTGGCGGCCGTCTCCGCCCTCGTCCTCACCGCGTGCGGTGGTGGCGACGGCGGATCGGCGTCCGGCGACTCCGGTGAGATCACTTTCTGGGACACCAGCGGCCCCAACGAAGGCCCGGTGTTCGCCGCGATCGCGCAGGAGTGCGCGACCAAGGGCGGCTACAAGGTCAAGACCGAGACCGTGCCGTTCGACGCGGCCCTGAACAACTACCGCACCGCCGCCCAGGGCGGTCAGGGCCCGGACGTGTTCCGCGCCGAGGTCGCGTGGGTGTCGCAGCTGGCCAAGCTCGGCTACGTCGTCGACCTGGCCGGCACCGAGCTGGCGAGCGACACGTCCGACTTCCTGGAGACGCCGCTCGGCTCCACCAAGTACGACGGCAAGACCTACGGCGTCCCCCAGGTCACCGACTCGCTGGCGCTGTTCTACAACAAGAAGCTGCTGGCCGACGCCGGTGTCGAGCCGCCGAAGACGTGGGACGACGTGAAGGCCGCCGCGGCCAAGCTCGGCGGCGAGAAGACGATCTTCATCAACAACGACGCGTACTACGCGCTGCCGTTCATCTACGGCGAGGGCGGCGACCTGGTCGACGCCGGCGCGAAGAAGATCGTGGTCAACTCCGCGGACAACGTGAAGGCGCTGGAGACCGCCAAGGGCCTGCTGGACGCCAAGGCCGCGTCCACCGCGCTGGACCCGACCAACTCGTACAACAACATGCAGGCCGCGTTCACCACCGGCGAGGTCGCCATGGTGATCAACGGCCCGTGGTCGGTCGCCGACTACCTCAAGGGCGCCGCGTTCAGCGACGCCGCCAACCTGGGCATCGCGCCCGTCCCCGGCGCCACCGCGGGCAAGGGCTCCGCGCCGGTCGGCGGCCACGACTACGTGATCCGCCAGGGCACCAAGGCCAAGGACTCGTCGGTCAAGTTCATCGCCTGCATGGCGAGCACCGAGTCGCAGGTGCGCATCGCCAAGGAACTGGGCGTGCTGCCCACCCGCAAGTCGGCCTACGAGAACGCCGACGTGAAGGCCAACGCGGTCGTGTCCGCGTTCGAGCCGGTCGTCACCGCCGCCCACCCGCGCGCCTGGATCCCCGAGGGCGGCCAGCTGTTCGACCCGCTGAAGATCGCCTACGCCGACGTGCTGGCGGGCAAGAAGGACGCCAAGACGGCGCTGGACGAGGTCGCCAAGACCTACAAGGACACCGTCGTCCCCGAGTACACCGTCGGCTGACCATCCCTCGTGACGCCCGGCCCGATCGTGGGCCGGGCGCCGCGAGGAGCGAAGGGAGACTTCGGTGCGCAGGTTCCTGGACCGGCACTGGTACGCGTACGCGATGGTGCTGCCGGTCGTGGTGGTCATCGCGGTGCTGGTGCTGTTCCCGCTCGCCCAGGGCGTGTTCTTCACCTTCACCGACATCAACGAAGGCAACATCGCCAACCCGATCCTCGACCGGCCGGCGACCTACGTCTCCGTTGGCCTCGACAACTACCTGAACGTCCTGTCCGGCGACGCCAGCTACGGCGCGTTCTGGTCCACGCTGGTGCGCACGCTGATCTGGACGCTCGCCTGCGTGTTCTTCCACTACACGATCGGCCTCGGTCTCGCGCTGCTGCTCAACCGGCAGGTGCGCGGCCGGGCGGTGTACCGGGTGCTGCTGATCCTGCCGTGGGCCGTGCCCGCGTTCATCAGCGCGTTCGCGTGGAAGTACATGTTCAACGCGCAGTACGGGATCATCAACCAGGGCCTGCGCTTCCTCGGCCTGGACGACCCGCCGGTGTGGCTCGGCCAGTCGGACTGGGCGCTCGTCGCGGTGATCATCGTGAACGTGTGGCTCGGCGTGCCGTTCATGATGGTGGCGCTGCTCGGCGGGCTCCAGTCGATCCCCGGCGACCTCTACGAGGCGGCCGAGGTGGACGGCGCGACGCCGTGGCAGCGGTTCCGCAACGTGACGCTGCCCGGCCTGCGGTCGGTGTCCAGCACGGTGGTGCTGCTGGGCATCATCTGGACGTTCAACATGTTCGCGATCATCTACCTGATCACCGGGCCGAACCCGAACACCCGGATCCTGGTGACCTACGCGTTCGAGCGGTTCTTCTCCGGCGCGTCCCGCGACTTCGCGGTGGCGTCGACCTACGGCGTGCTGATCCTGTCCGTGCTGCTCGTGTTCGCGGGCGTGTACCGGCGCGCGCTGCGCAAGCAAGGCGAGGTGTGGTGATGACGGTCGAAGCCGCTTCCGTTCGAGTGGTCCAGCCGGTCCGGGCGCTCAAGCGCACGCAGCGGTCGCCGCTGGCCAGCGTGGGTCTGCACGGCGCGCTGGTCGTGGCGTCGCTGATCGCGGTGTTCCCGGTGTTCTGGGTGCTGGTGACGTCGTTCAAGCCGGACGCCAAGGCCGTGGAGACCACGCCGAAGCTGGTCAACGACTCCAGCCTGGCCAACTACGGGCGGATCCTGGCCGGCGAGAAGGGCGACTTCCTGGCCTGGTTCGGCAACTCGGTGCTGATCGCGCTGATGACCACGGTGGTGGCGGTGTTCCTGTCCGCGACCACGGGGTACGCGGCGTCGCGGTTCCGGTTCCCGGGCAAGCGGTCGCTGATGCTGTCGTTCCTGGTCGTGCAGATGTTCCCGTTCGCGGTGCTGATCGTGCCGCTGTACAACATCCTGCTGGAACTCGGGCTGCAGGGCACGTCGCTGGGTCTCGTGCTGGTGTACTGCACGACCGCCGTGCCGTTCTGCACGTACATGCTGAAGGGCTACTTCGACACCATCCCGACCGACATCGACGAGGCGGGGCGGGTGGACGGCCTGTCGCCGTTCGGCGTGTTCTGGCGGCTGGTGCTGCCCCTGGCCCGGCCGGGGCTGGCCGTGACGGCGTTCTACGCGTTCCTGACGGCGTGGGGCGAGGTGGCGTTCGCGTCGGCGTTCCTGTCGGCGGCGGACGAGTCGAAGACGCTGGCCGTGGGCCTGCAGGTGTTCGTCCAGCAGAACCGGACCGAGTGGGGCCACCTGGCGGCGGCCTCGATCCTGGTCGCGATCCCCGCGATCGTCGTGTTCTACCTGGTGCAGAAGTTCCTGGTGACCGGCCTGTCGTCGGGTGCCGTGAAGGGCTGACTGCCGCCGGAGGGCCTCCGTCTCGTCTCGGAGGCCCTTCCGGTCAGACCTCGATGACCTCGACCAACTGCTCCAAGCCCACGAAGTCCTTCGGGTTGCGGGTGTAGAGCGGCAGGTCGTGGCACGAGGCGATGGCCGCGATCATCAGGTCCAGCTTGCGCGATCGAGGGTCGCGATTGGCCGCGATCGTCAGCCTGATGAGGCTGCCGTATCGGGTGGACGCCTGACGGTCGAAGGGCAGCGGGGCGTAGCCCACGATCGCCGCACCCAGCCGCTTGTTCCGCATGTCGTGGGTGGTCGGGTCCTTCGCCGCCGCAACGCCGTGTTGCAGTTCGGCCAAGGTGATGGTGGTCAGTGCGGATACCTCCGGGAGGGCGAACTCGTTCAGCTCCGCCAGGTCGATGAAGACATTGGTGTCGAGCACCCCGGTCGGCCGAAGCTCACCCACGGCGGCGTTCCCACGGGTCGTCGCCGATGCGGTCCTCGTTGCCGAAGAACTCGTCGATGTCCGCCCGCATCTTCGCGTAGTCCACCGGCGGCAGGTCCTTCACCAGCTCGATCACCTCGGCGGTGGTCAAACTCTGCCGCGGAGGTGGCAGGCGCAGCTCGAGAACCTCCCCGTCCTCACGAGTGACCCTGTACGTCTCGCCCGCCTCGACGGCTTCGAACACCTCGCTCGGGTTGTCGCAGAAAGCTTGTTCGCTGATGACCTTCATGACGGTGAGGTTAGGGAGCCGGAGCACGGCGCGCCAGCAGTAAGACCGCTGGTCAAAGGCCTGGTCGGTGGGCCTCGATCGGGTGACCGCCGCCCCACGGGACCGGCAGACCGCAGGGCCGGGCCGGGCCCGTCGAGACCCGGATCCGGCTCGTCCAGGTCCTGAACCGATCCGGAATTAGACCAATTCACCCGTTCCCGTAAGCGCTTGCAATCCCTAGCGTTGCGGCAAAGCTTGGGTAGTGAAAGGTGCGTGGCATGGCTGAGGTCGCCTACGTCAAGGCTTCGCGGATCTTCTCCGGCAACCCGCCGGTCCGCGCGGTCGACGAGCTGTCGTTGGACGTCACCGACGGCGAGTTCCTGGTTCTGGTCGGTCCGTCCGGCTCCGGCAAGTCCACCGCGTTGCGGATGCTCGCGGGTCTGGAGGACATCGACGAGGGCGCCATCCACATCGGCGGCAAGGACGTCACCAACGTTCCGCCCAAGGGCCGTGACATCGCGATGGTGTTCCAGTCCTACGCGCTGTACCCGCACATGACGGTCGCGGAGAACATGGGCTTCGCGCTCAAGCTGCGCGGCGTCAACAAGGCCGACATCAAGCAGAAGGTCTTGGAAGCGGCCAAGATGCTCGACCTCGAGAAGTACCTCGAGCGCAAGCCGAAGGCGCTGTCCGGTGGTCAGCGGCAGCGTGTCGCGATGGGCCGCGCGATCGTCCGCGAGCCCTCCGTGTTCCTCATGGACGAGCCGCTGTCCAACCTGGACGCGAAGCTGCGCGTGGAGACCCGCGCGAACATCGCCGCCCTCCAGGCGCGCCTGGACACCACCACGATCTACGTCACGCACGACCAGGTCGAGGCCATGACCATGGGCCACCGGGTCGCCGTGCTCAAGGACGGCCTGCTCCAGCAGTGCGACACCCCGCGCGCGCTGTACGACAAGCCGGCCAACGCGTTCGTCGCCGGCTTCATGGGCTCGCCCGCGATGAACCTCAAGACCGTGCCGCTGACGTCGGAGGGCGCGAAGCTCGACGGCATCGTGGTGCCGCTGGAGCGCCGCGCGCTGGACAAGGCGGCGGGCGAGGGCCTGTCCGAGGTCACGTTCGGCATCCGGCCCGAGTCGCTGGCCCTGGTCAGCTCATCGGAGCAGGGCATGGACATGACCGTCGAGCTGGTCGAGGAGCTGGGCGCGGACGCGCTCATGCACGGCTCGGTCCGCATCGGCGACGTGCCCGAGCGGTTCGTGGTCCGCGTCGACGGCCGCACGCCGCCCACCCTGGGCCAGACCGTGAAGGTCGCCGTGCGCGACGCGAGCGAGGTCCACCTGTTCCACCCGGAGTCCGGCCACCGCCTGACCGACTGACGAATCTCGACGAATCTCGGCGATCTCCCAGCCACAGGGGCCACCTCCCGTTCCCACGGAGGTGGCCCCTGTGGTGTGCAAAACACCCGGTCGGTGGACGTGTCGGTAGCGCAGCGTTCTAAACTGAACTCGACAACGGTTTCCATTGCCTGTCTGTCCGCCTGTCGAGGAGTGCTCTGATGACCGTCCGCAACGTGTTGCTCGGCGCGGTAGCCGCCGCGACCGCCGTCGCCCTCACCGCTTGCGGTGCCCAGAACACCCCCGCCGCGAACGACGGCGCGATCAAGGTCGTCGCCTCCACCAACGTGTGGGGCAGCGTCGTCAAGGCCGTCGGCGGCGACGCCGTGCAGGTCAGCGCCATCATCGACGACCCGTCCGGCGACCCGCACTCCTACGAGAGCAAGCCGTCCGACCTGGCCGCGGTGCGCGACGCCAAGCTCGTCATCTTCAACGGCGGCGGCTACGACGACTTCTTCGCCACCCTGCTCGGCCCCGAGACCGAGGGCGCCAAGAAGATCGAGGCGTTCCCGGTGTCCGGCAAGGCCTCCGGGCACGAGGAGCCCGAGACGTCCGCCGAGCCGGAGGGCGAGGAGGGCCACGACCACGCGGTCAACGAGCACGTCTGGTACGACTTCGAGACCGTCCGCAAGGTCGCCGACCAGGCCGCCGCCGACCTCGGCGCGATCGCGCCCGACAAGAAGGCGACCTTCGACGCCAACGCCAAGGACTTCACCACCAAGCTCACCGAGCTGGAGCAGCGCGTCGCGGGCAAGGGCGCGGGCAAGAAGGTCGTGGCGACCGAGCCGGTGGCGCACTACCTGCTCGACACCGCGGGCGTCGAGGACGTCACGCCCGAGTCGTTCAGCGAGGCCGTGGAGAACGAGACCGACATCCCCGCCGCCGCGCTCGCCGACGTCACCCGCCTGATCGAGCAGAAGCAGGTCGCCGCGCTGGTCAACAACGCGCAGACGGAGAACGCCGGCACGCAGCAGGTCGTCGACCAGGCCAAGACGGCGGGCGTGCCGATCGCCGAGGTGACCGAGACGCTGCCGGAGGGCGTCACGGGTTACCTTGATTGGATGACGAAGCAGGTCGACTCGCTGGTGGGAGCGCTCGGCGCATGACGCTCTCGGGCAAGACGGCTCAGGTGGCGGACCGCTCCACGCGTGCGGCGGTCGCGTTGCGCGGCGCGCGGCTGTCCTACGGCGACCGCGTGCTGTGGGACGGGCTGGACCTGGACGTCGCGCCCGGCGAGTTCGTGGCCGTGCTCGGGCCGAACGGCTCGGGCAAGACCAGCCTCATCCGGGTGCTGCTCGGCCTGCAGCCGCTGTCCTCGGGCACGGTCCGCGTCGCCGGCGGCAACCGGCGCATCGGCTACGTCCCGCAGCAGCGGGCGATCGACTCCAGCCTCGCGCTGCGCGGCCGTGACCTGGTCGGTTTCGGCCTGGACGGGCACGGCTGGGGCGTCGGCTGGCGCACCCGCCGCGAACGCCGGGCCGCCGTGGACGCCGCGCTGGAGTCCGTCGGCGCGACGAGGTACGCCGACGAGCCCGTCGGCCTGCTCTCCGGCGGCGAGCAGCAGCGGCTGCGGGTGGCGCAGGCCCTGGTCGGCGACCCGGAGGTGCTGCTGTGCGACGAGCCGCTGCTCTCGCTGGACCTCGCGCACCAGCGCGTGGTCAGCGACCTGATCGACGCCCGGCGCCGGGCCGCGGGCACGGCCGTGCTGTTCGTGACCCACGAGATCAACCCGATCCTGCCGCTGGTCGACCGGGTGCTGTACCTGGTCGACGGCCGGTTCCGGATCGGCGCGCCCGCCGAGGTGATGACCTCGCGGACGTTGACCGAGCTGTACCGCACGAACGTCGAGGTGGTCCGCGTGCGCGACCAGATCCACGTGGTCGGCGCGCAGCACGTGTGCGAGGACGAGCCGCACCACGTGGCGGATGAGGGCTGATGGAGAACTTCTTCGACGTCGGGCTGACGCTGGAGCTGCTGGGCTACGTCCAGCCGATGCTCATCGCGGGCGCCGTGCTCGGGCTGGTGGCGGGACTGCTCGGCCCGCTCGTGGTGACCCGCAAGATGGCGTTCGCCGTGCACGGCACGAGCGAGCTGGCGTTCACCGGCGGCGCGGCGGCCCTGCTGATCGGGATCGGCGTCGGGTACGGCGCGCTGGCCGGGTCGGTCGTCGCCGCGCTGCTCCTGGGCCTGCTCAGCACGCGCGACTCGGACCGCGACTCGGTGATCGGGGCGATCCTGGCGTTCGGCCTCGGCCTGGGCGTGCTGTTCCTGGCCCTCTACAACGGGCGTGCGGCGAACAAGTTCGGCCTGCTGACCGGTCAGGTGGTCAGCGTCGGGTCGACCGACCTGTGGCTGCTCATCGGCGCGTCGGTGGCCGTGCTGGCGGTGCTGGCGGTCATCTACCGGCCGCTGCACTTCGCCAGCGTGGACGCCGCCGTGGCCGTGGCGCGCGGTGTGCCGGTGCGGACGTTGTCGGTGGTGTTCGCGGTGCTGGTGGGCGTGGCGACGGCGTTGAGCGTGCAGCTGGTGGGCGCGCTGCTCGTGCTGTCGCTGATGATCACGCCCGCGGCGGCGGCGACCAGGGTCACCGCGAGCCCGGTGCGGGCCACCGTGCTGGCCGTGGTGTTCGCCGAGGTGTCCGTGCTGGGCGGGATGATCCTGTCGCTCGCGCCCGGCATGCCGGTGAGCGCGTTCGTCACCGCGGTGTCGTTCCTGATCTACCTGGTCTGCCGGTTGATGAGCGGCAAGCGAGAAAGAGTGCAGTAACACGTTTGGGACGTGCCGCGAGTGGGTAATCGTGGTTCGAGGGGGCACCAGAGGCCCGGTCGCGGGATCCGGGCCGCGCGGAGACAACGGGTGCCATGCGCAGCACGACGACCACGTCGGCCGACCACCGCGACCGCGGTGACGGTGATCGCTGTGCCCTGAGGCGCTGTGCCCTGAGGCGCTGCGCCCTGAGGACCTGTGCTCCGGGACTGCCTGCTCTGGGTCTTCGTGCCCTGGGTCTTCCTGCTCTGAAGCCTCGTGCGGTGGGCCGGTGCGGACGCCACGCCCGCACTCCGGGCAGCGGTCGCGTGCCCGACCGCGGGGACTTACGCGGTCCGCGTGACCTCGGCGCCCGCCTGGTCGGGGGTGGCGCCCTCGGCCACCGGCTGGTCGCCCCGAGGCGCGGGCAGCAGCCGGATCTCGCCGCCGGCGACCCGCACCTGGTTGCGCCCGTTCTCCTTGGCCGCGTAGAGCGCCGCGTCCGCGCAGTGCTGCGCGTCCATCAGGCAGTCGCCGTTGTCCGGCAGCACGGCCACGCCGATGGACGCCGAGATGGCGCGCACCTCCGGCCCGTCCGGCGTCAGCGGCAGGTTCCGCCCGCGCAGGGTCACGGTGTTGCGGTGCTTGTCGGTGGTCATCACGGACATCTGGCCGATCGCCTCGCGCACCCGTTCGGCGATGGCCGTGCCCTGGGCCAGGCCCGTGTCGGCGAGCACCACGACGAACTCCTCGCCGCCGTCGCGCCCGGCCACGTCGCCCGGCCGCAGCTTCTCCCGCAGGATCCGGCCCACCTCGGCCAGCACGGCGTTGCCCGCCGGGTGGCCCCAGGTGTCGTTGATCCGCTTGAAGTGGTCCAGGTCGATGGCCAGCACGGTCACCGGCTGGTTGTCGTGGCGGCACCGGTCGGTGAGCCTGCCCGCGTACTCGGCCAGGCCGTTGGTGTTGAGCAGGCCGGTCCGGTAGTCGGTGTGCGCGTCCTCGGCCAGCCGCGCCTGGAGCTGCTCCTGCTCGCGCAGCAGCCGTTCGAGGTGCGCCCGCCGCTGCGCCGCGTGGTAGAGCAGCGCGTTCACCAGGATCACCGGGAACACCAGCAGCAGCGGACCCACCCAGTGGGTGGTCATCAGCATGCCGAGCATGGCGCCGGCACCGAGCGTGCTCAGCTCCAGCATGTTGTCCGCGCGCGAGCCCAGGAACTCCTGGATGCGGGTGTGCGGGGTGACGATCTTCAACGCGATGGCGATGTTCATGCCCTGCGCGCCCCAGTTGACCACCCCGGCCACAATGAGCACCAGCACGAGGCCCAGGTCGGTCGGGATGCTGCCGGTGGCCAGCAGCGACGTCCCGGACAGGTGCACCACCGCCCAGGCCAGCATGGTGCCGCCGAGGATGCTCGCGGAGCTGAACACGAACCGGTACGGCTGGCGTCGCGCGATCGGCTGGATCAGGATCCGCATCCAGACCGTGGCGAGCACGGCCAGCGCGCCCGGCAGCGCGATGGCGGCGGCGAACGTCCAGACCGACGTCAGGTCGATGTGCGGACCGGCCGACTCGTTGCGGCGCGACTCCTCGGCCCGCCGCACGATCATGAGGTGCACGGTGATGGCGAACATCACCGCGCCGAATCTGAGCCAGTCGGCGTTGGAGACCGAGTCGAGGCCGGTGAGCAGCCAAATGGCGGCAGCCGCTACCGCCGATTCGATGAAGAAGAAGTACACCAGCGCGGCCGGTCGCAACGACCACACATCCCAGTTGCGAATCGAGGGCCGGCCGACTGCCCCAGATGTCTTCTGGTCAGTCAAACTGTTCTTCACCACGACCCCCTACCCTCTGCCCGGCGCCGCGTGGCGAACGCCGTTCGCAGCGGCACGTCCGTGCCCGAGATGCGCACTGAGGAGGTGTTCGCCATGCGCAACCGCGACATGTGAGCCGCTCCCTCCATCCCGGACCGAATGTTCACCGTACGTGCCCGCGGGCTAGCGGGCCGCAGCCGAGGGGTCCTTCATGTTTGACAATCGCGATATGTGATGAGTCCGTTTCAGATCGCCACCGCCTTCGGATCGTTCCGGGTGCGGGCCCGTCGCCAGGCTACGGTCGCCTGCGTGGCGAGCAACAGCCCGATGCCGCCTGCACCCGCGATCGTCGCGGTCACCGAGCCGATCGAGTGCGCCACGACACCGGCCAACGCCATCCCGCCGCCCTGCGACGAGCGCAGAGCGGCACGGCCGATGCCGTACGCGCGACCGCGGTAGGCGTCGGGCAGGATGCGCATCCACGCCGAGCGAGCGGGCGTGTGGTACGCACCGGCCATACCGGCGATCACCAGTAGCACGATGGTCCAGGTCAGGTTCGGGTTCAACGCGAACATGACCAGTGGGGCCAAGGACAGTATGGCGAGCGGGCCGATCAGCCGCTCGCGTTTCGCGGGATCGCGCACCACCCGGAACAGCACGGCCACGCCGAGGACGTTGGCGGCGGGCTCGATGGCCAGGATCAGGCCGACGGCCCACACCGCGTCCAGACTCGCCGCCAGGGGCACGGCGAGTCCCTCCGGGACCATCGCGAGCCCGGCCAGCAGGCGCATGCCCATCAGGCTGCGCAGCCGCGGTTCGGTGACCAGGAGCGTGAACGCTCCCTTGGGGCCTTCGGGGTCCCGCTTCGTGCCGCGCGGGTCGGCCGCCGGACGGTGCTTGACCGACAGCTGCACCAGGATCGCCACCCACACGAACGAGGCCGCGTCGATGGCGAGCGCGACGTTGGCGCCCGCGTTCGTGACGAGGAACCCCGCGGCGGCCAGGCCGACCATCTGGGCGACGTCCACCGACGTGCCGAACAGCGCCACGCCGTCGTCGTAGCGCTTGTCCGGCAGCACGTGGGGCAGGCTCGCCTCCTGCGCCGCCAGGAACGGCGACGAGATCATCAGCACCACGACCAGCAGCACGATCATCAGCCACAGCGGCGCGCCGGGAATGGCCATCAGCGCCACCAGCGCGGCTTGCAGCCACGCGCACCACACCATCACCGTGCGGCGGGGGAACCGGTCCGCGACCCAGCCGAGCAGCGGACCCGAGACCAGCGGCGGGAACAGCGTCAACGACCAGGTGAGGGCGGTCCACGCGGCGGACTGGGTGCGCTCGAACACCAGGAGGGAGAGCGCGACCGCGGCGAGTTGATCGCCGACGGTGGACACCGTCGAGCCGATCCACATGCCGCGGAACTCGCGGTTGCCCACGAGCGCGCGGATGGTCCCCCCGGAAGTCACAACTCCCCCAGGTTGGTCGGCCCCGATGAGTGAGTCACGTTACCCCCACCCGAAGTAACAATTCCCTCGGTTAGCACGGTAGAAGCTGCCGGATGTGCAATCTCTGTCCTACCACACTGTGTACCCGAACGGAGCAGGTCGGTTACATAAAGTAGTTACAACGGCGAAAAATCGCCCACTTATTCTTGACAGTTGACGGTAGGTGACACGGCGTGAGCAATCCTCGCCTACCCTACGTCGACCGCCACCCCCATTGGGTACGGCGGGGCTGGTCCGACCGGGTCAGCGCGTTCCTGCGCCCGCCGCCGACCCCTGCCGGTCGATGGGTCAATTGTTGAACATCGACCGCCAGTCGATCTTCAGAACTGGTAGTAGAGGAACGGGCTGAACGTGCCGCTCGCCACCAGGATGGCCGCGTAGCCGATGCCGATCGTCATCAGCGAGACCCTGGCCGCGGTGGCGATCTTGTCCCGGGAAGACTCCAGGTAAGGCCCGCTCACCGGGTGATCGGGCATCGCGACAATCGCCAGCGCCAGCACCAGCAGCACAATCCGCTGATTGGTCGCCGCGGAGGCCACCGCGTCCGTCAACCCGCCGAAATCCGGCAACAACATGTGCCCGATGATTGTGAACGCCGTACCCAGATCGGCGGAGCGGAAGAACACCCAGCCGATTACCACCAGCAGCATGGTCAAGACCCGGCGGGCAATTCGGGTACGCGTAGTGACCGGACCCGAATCCCAGCCGAAACGGCGCTCCAGGACGAGCAGGCCGCCGTGGAACAAACCCCACACCAGGAACGTCCAGTTGGCGCCGTGCCAGAAACCGGTGAGCACGAAAACGATCGACAGGTTCCGGTAAGTCTGCAACACGCCGCCGCGGTTGCCGCCGAGCGGGATGTACACGTAGTCGCGGAACCAGCGCGACAGCGACATGTGCCAGCGGCGCCAGAACTCGGTGATCGTGACCGAGGAGTACGGGCGGGCGAAGTTCTCCGGCAGCCGGAAGCCCAGCATCCGGCCCAGGCCGATGGCCATGTCGGAGTAGCCGGAGAAGTCGAAGTAGAGCTGGAGCGTGTAGCCGATCGCGCCGAGCCAGGCGATGGACGTGGTCATCTCGTCGGCCGGGGTGGCGAAGCAGGCGTCCACCATCGGCGCGAGCGAGTCGGCGATGATCACCTTCTTGCACAGGCCGAGGGCGAACCGGGGGAAACCGGCCGCCACGTCGTCCCAGCGGTGCAGGCGCGGCTGCGGCAGCTGGTCGGCGATCTCGCGGAACCGCACGATCGGGCCGGCCACGAGCTGCGGGAACATCGCGATGTAGGTGACGAACGCGACGGGCTCGCGCAGCGCCGGTCGTTCGCCCCGGTACACGTCGACCACGTACGAGATGTGGTGGAACGTGTAGAACGAGATGCCGATCGGGAGCGCGAGCTCGACCACCGGCAGGTCGGCGCCGACGACGGCGGCGATGTCGTGCAGCTGGCCGGTGGCGAACCCGGCGTACTTCCAGATCACCAGCACGCCGAGGTTGAGCGCGATCGAGCCGACCAGGACCAGCCTGCGGTCGCCCGGGGAGCCCGGTTCCAGGCGTCGTCCGGCCAGGTAGTTGACCGCCATGACGGCGAGGAGCAGCAGGGTCGTGCCGCCGGCGCCGGAGACGTAGAAGAGGAGGCTCGCCACGGCGACGACGCCGTTGCGCCAGTTCCTGGGCGTGACGAGGACGGTCGCGAGCACGACCGGGAGGAAGAACCACAGGAACAGCGGGCTGGCGAAGGACATCGCCGCAGACCTTATCCGCCGGTCACGCCCCGCCGGTCCGGATCACCCACAAACCGTCCCACCTCACACCGCCCGCGTGTCGAACGCTCGGGTCCCGCGTGTCGAACGCTCGGGTCGGGTGAGTTCAGCGCTCGAGAGCGCGAGAGTCCTACGTTCGCGGTGCGTGAGTTCAACGTTCGCGTGGTCGTGGCGCGGAGGCAAAAGATCAAAAGCGTCCTCGCCGGACGGGCAGATCAGCAGGATGACCTCGACTGCCTGGTTCTGTGGCGGGTCCGTTGTGGTGCGGGTTTCGTGTCATCCCACCGACCTCCCTCCGGGCTACCACCCGCGTCAAGGGGGCAGCCAACAGTGCAAGCCGCGGGTATTGGACCCACAGCCCCCTTGACACGCGCGGTAGGGCACAGCCAGGTCGGCGGGATGACACGAAGCCCTCCCTTTGTGAGGGAGGGCGTGGTGGTGTGTGAACGGGGGAGTGGTGGTGTGGGGGGTTTAGCCGCGGATGTCGAGGCGGCGGCGGCGGGCGATTTCGGCTAGGACGACGCCTGCGGCGACGGAGGCGTTCAGGGATTCGACGCCGGCGGCCATGGGGATGGAGACCGTTTGGTCGCACGTTTCCTTGACCAGGCGGGAGAGGCCGCGGCCTTCGGAGCCCACGACGACCACTAGGGGGCCGGTGGCCAGGTCGAGGCCGTCGACGTCGACGTCGCCGTCAGCGTCCAGGCCGATGATCATCAGGCCTGCGTCGGCCCACTCCTTGAGCTGGCGGGTCAGGTTGGTGGCGATGGCGATCGGCATCCGGGCGGCGGTGCCCGCGCTGGTTCGCCAGGCGACGGCGGTGATGCCTGCGGAGCGGCGTTGGGGAAGGACGACGCCGTGGGCGCCGAAGGCCGCTGCCGAGCGCACGACGGCGCCGAGGTTGCGGGGGTCGGTGACGCCGTCCAGGGCCACCAGGAGGGGGGGTAGGCCGGATTGGTTCGCGATCTTGAGCAGGTCGCGGGGTTCGGCGTACTCGTAGGGCGGCACCTGGAGGCCGAGGCCCTGGTGCATGGCGCCGCCGGTGATGCGGTCCAGTTCGCCGCGCTGGACCTCAAGCACGGAGATGCCGCGGGTGGCCGCCAGTTGCACCGCCTCGGCGACCCGGTCGTCCGCGTCGATGCCCAGCGCCACGTACAGCGCCGTCGCCGGGATGCCGGCGCGCAGGCACTCGACCACCGGGTTGCGGCCGGCCACGGTTTCCGGGCCGTTCTCGGCGGCCTTGCGGCGCTGGGAACGCACCTGCTCGGCCTTTGCCGCGGCGTTCGCGCGCTTGTACGCGGGGTGGTTCGGTCGTTCGGTCGCCTTCGGGGTGGGGCCCTTGCCCTGCAGGCCCTTCGACTTCTGCCCGCCGGAACCGACGACCGCGCCCTTCTTGGAGCCGGGGTTGCGCATGGCGCCCCGGCGCTTGGAGTTACCAGCCACGAGCTCAGTCGTCCTTCAACGTCCACAACGGACCGTCGGGGGTGTCCTCGACGGCGATACCGGCCAGCAGCAGGTGATCGCGCAGCGCGTCCGCGCGCGCGAAATCCCTGTCCTTGCGGGCCTGCGACCGCTCTTCCAGCAGTCGCTCCACCAGCGCGCCCAACGCGCGTCTGCCCGCGCCGCCCGCCGCGGCGTCGTGCCACAGCGGCGACAGCGGGTCCAACCCGAGCACGCCGGTCATCGCCCGCACCGACTCGGCGGCGGCACGCGCGCCCAGGTCGTCACCGGACTCCAGAGCCGTGTTGCCCTCGCGCACCCGCTTGTGGATCGCGGCCAACGCGCCGGGTGTGCCCATGTCGTCGTCCATCGACGCCACGAACGCGGGCGACAGCTCGCCGTCCGCGCTCACGGCGCCCGTGCGCTCGACCACGCGCCGCAGGAACGACTCGATCCGCCGGTAGGCCGACACCGACTCGTCCAACGCCTCGGGCGAGTACTCGATCGTCGAGCGGTAGTGCGGGCCGACCAGGTAGTAGCGGAGTTCGGGGGCGCGGACCTGCTCCAGCATCGCCGGGATCGACACCGTGTTGCCCAGCGACTTCGACATCTTCTCGCCGCTGAGCGTCACCCAGGCGTTGTGCATCCAGTACCGGGAGAAGCCGTCGCCGGCCGCCCGCGACTGCGCCTGCTCGTTCTCGTGGTGCGGGAAGATCAGGTCGATGCCGCCGCCGTGGATGTCGAACGTCCCACCGAGGTACGCGGTCGCCATCGCCGAGCACTCCAGGTGCCACCCGGGCCGGCCCGGACCCCACGGCGTCGGCCACGACGGCTCGCCCGGCTTCGCCGCCTTCCACAGCGTGAAGTCGCGCGGGTCGCGCTTGCCCGTGGCGGCGGACTCGCCCTGGTGCACCTCGTCCAGCTTCTGCCCGGACAGCGCGCCGTACTCCGGGAACGACGTCACGGAGAAGTACACGTCGCCGTCGGAGGCGTACGCGTGGCCCTTCTCGATCAGCCGGTCCATCAGCTCGACCATCTGCGTGACGTGGCCCGTCGCGCGCGGCGAGTACGACGCGGGCAGGCAGCCCAGCACGTCGTAGGCGTCGTCGAACGCCCGTTCGTGCTGGTAGGCCCACTCCCACCACTCGGCGCCGTGCTCGGCGGCCTTGGTGAGGATCTTGTCGTCGATGTCCGTGACGTTGCGCACCAGCCGCACGGTCGAGCCGTCACGGCCCAGCCAGCGCCGCAGCACGTCGAAGTTGAGGCCGCTGCGCACGTGCCCGATGTGCGGAACGCCCTGCACCGTGGCCCCACAGACGTAGATCGACGCCGTTCCGCTGACCTGCGGGATGAACTCCCGCATGGACCGGGTCGCGGTGTCGAAGAGGTGGAGGCTCACGTGAAGATGGTACGGGCGGTGACCAGGCGGGGTTGAATCGCCCGGTCAGATGTGCTTGCGGAGCACCTGCAGGAGCGCCTCCGGGCGGCTGCCGGTCGGCAGCGGCTCGACGATCTCGACCTGGCAGCCGACCGCCGCCGCGCCGCCGTCGGCCTCGGCGCTGTCGCCGATCATGAGCGCCTCGGTGGGGTGCACGCCGAGCCGGTCGCAGGCGATGCGGAAGATCTTCGGGTCCGGCTTGACGAAGCCCTCCTGGTAGGAGAGCACGAACTCGTCCACCCGGTTCTCGACGCCGTGACGGGCGAAGACGGCGGAGATGTCCCACGCGATGTTGCTGACGACCGCGGTCGGCAGCTCGGTGCCCAGCGCCTGCGCGGTGTCCGGGTACGGCTGCCAGAACGGCGGGCTGCACAGGTCGGCGTAGAACTTGGCCGGGTCCTTCGCGCCCGCCTTCGCCAGCACGGCGAGGTGCATGTCGCGGTGCGCGTCGGGGTCGAGGTCGCGGCGTTCCCACTGCGCCGGGTCGATGTCCAGCCCGTCCGCCAGGCCGACGGGCGCGGTGAGCGCGCGCATCAGGCCGGCGTGGGCGGCCAGCGAGTCGTGCTCCAAGCGGAACAGGGTGCCGGAGAAGTCGAAGAGCACGGCGCGGATCGTCACATAACGCACGTTACGTGGTTCGGACATCGGAGGTCTCGTCTATCCCGCAGACAGTGAACAGCCTCACCAGACCGGAGTAGCGCCGCCGGTGTCAGGCGGCGTTGCCGGTGACCTTCGTCGGCGTCAGGCGCAGCACCACGCGCACCTGGCCCGGTCCGGGCTGGGAGAAGTCGCGGCCGTAGTACTTCCGCGCCAAGGTGTTCATCACCGCGAGGCCCTCGTCCTCCACGACGGTCACGGTGCCGCGGATCTCCGCGTAACGCTCCGGGTCCTCGTCGCTCCACACGCTCACGCTGGCCCGCGGGTCGCGCACCAGGTTGCGGGCCTTGGCGCGCTGGCGCAGCGTCGAGAACAACAGGTCGTCGCCGTCGCGGGTGACCCACACCACCGATGTCTGGGGGCTGCCGTCCGGGTTCAGCGTCGCCATCACGGCGAAGTTCTTCCCGTCGACCAGGGCGCGCGTCGCCGCGCTGAGGGTGACCGCCATGCGGCTCAGGCTAGCGGGACGATCAACGCGGTGGCCACGGCGGCGATGCCCTCGCCGCGTCCGGTCAACCCCAGGCCGTCGGTGGTCGTGCCGCTGACCGACACCGGGCCGCCGACCGCTTCCGACAGCACCCGCTGCGCCTCGTCACGGCGCTTGCCGATCTTCGGCGCGTTGCCGATGACCTGCACGGCGGCGTTGCCGACCCGGTAGCCGGCCTCCTCGACCAGGCGACGTGCCTCGGCGAGGAACTCCACGCCGTGCCGCCCGGACCAGCGCGGATCGCTCGTGCCGAACACCGCGCCCAGGTCGCCGAGCCCGGCGGCGGACAGCAACGCGTCGCACAGCGCGTGCGCGGCCACGTCACCGTCCGAGTGGCCGGCGCAGCCGTCGGCGTCGTCCCAGCGCAAGCCCGCCAGCCAGCACTCCCGGCCGCGTTCCACCTGGTGGACGTCGGTGCCGATGCCCACCCTGGGGATCACGGTGCTCCTCCGGTGCCGACCAGCAGCGCCTCGGCCACGGCCAGGTCGAACTTCGTGGTGATCTTCATGGCGTCGGGGTGCCCGGGCACGGTGACGACCGGCACGCCGAGCCGTTCGACCAGGCCCGCGTCGTCCGTGGCGCCCAGGCCGGCTTCGTGCGCGACCTCGTGCGCGCGCAGCAGCACGGCCGCGTCGAAGCCCTGGGGTGTCTGCACGACGCGCAACGCCGCGCGGTCCGGTGTGGCGACCACCACGCCGTCGGCGTCGACCTGCTTGACCGTGTCCGCGACCGGCAGCACCGGGATGACAGCCGGGTGACCTGCGGCGACGGCGTCCACGACGGCACTGACGACGGCGGGCGGCGTGAACGCGCGGGCCGCGTCGTGAACGAGCACGATCGAAGTGTCGGGGATCTCACGCAAGGCGTACGTTAGGGCCAGGCGCACCGAGTCCGACCTCTCGGCGCCCCCGGCCACGACGTGCACCGCCCCGTCGGCTGGGGCCAACGGGGCGGTGACGGTACTCACAACGTCCACATCGGACGGCGGCGCGGCGATCACCACGTGCCGCACGCGACCGGAGTCGAACAGGCCGCGCACCGCACGCACGAGCAGCGGAACGCCGTCGACCGGTACGAGCGCTTTGGGCATGCCATAGCCCAACCGCTCACCCCGGCCCGCCGCGGGCACGAGCGCGACCACACCCATGTTCGCGGTTTCCGAGATGGTGGGTGGAACGATCAGGACGCGGTAGCCAGGACCTCGTCGAGGAGGACCTCAGCCTTGTCCTCGTCGGTGCCCTCGGCCAGCGCCAGTTCGCTAACCAGTATCTGTCGAGCCTTCGCCAGCATCCGCTTCTCACCAGCGGACAGTCCGCGATCCTTCTCGCGCCGCCAGAGGTCGCGCACCACTTCGGCCACCTTGTTCACGTCACCGGACGCGAGCTTCTCGAGGTTGGCCTTGTACCGCCGGGACCAGTTGGTCGGCTCCTCCGTGTGGGGAGCACGCAAGACCTCGAAGACCTTGTCAAGACCCTCCTGGCCGACGACGTCACGAACGCCCACGATCTCGGCGTTGTCGGCGGGGACGCGAACCGTGAGGTCGCCTTGGGCAACCTTGAGGACGAGGTACTTCTTCTCCTCGCCCTTGATCACACGGGTCTCGATTGCTTCGATGAGAGCGGCACCGTGGTGCGGGTAGACGACGGTCTCTCCGACCTTGAAAACCATGTGTCCTCTGCCCCTTTCGCTAACCCCATCCTAACACGCCGAGCAATCCCCTCATCGGCCTGTTGAGATCAGTTAGCGCTGGTCAGGGCCGCGTGGGGGGTTGACAAATCACCCGGTCGCATGCAACGCCCGAGGTCGATCTTGCTCCACTGTGGACGTGCGGACGTGGGGTGTGAGGCGCTGTGGGGCACCACATGCCGCAGGTCCGAGGGCACCCGGTTAGGCTCCTGGACTGGTGGTCGGACCCGCTACTACCGGGTACGACCCGCCTCGTCAGCACACCGGGAAGGGATCCGAGCAGCCGTGGGTCGCGCACTCCAGAAGTCACCAGCGCCGCGCCGCCTGGCCGTCGTGGCCGCCCTGGCGACCGGCCTCGGCTTGGCCGCCGCAGGTTGCAGCGCAGGTCAGGTCACGCAGACGGACACCCAGGTGGCCGTCGTCAACGGGGCCAACGGGCAGGTGGGAGACATCGCCGTCCGTGACGCGCAGTTCCTGTTCCCGGTCGCGCACGGCTCCTACGAAGAGGGCGACGACGCGCCGATCGTGGTCGTGATCGCCAACAACGGCACCGGTGTGGACAAGCTGCTGGGTGTGACCAGCGAGTTCTCCGCGCCGGCCGAGATCACCGGTGACACGCGGTTGGAGCCGTCGTCGGCGGTTGTCGGCGAAGCGGAGCAGGGCGACACGGGGAGCCACGCGACGACGACGACCAAGTCGGCGGCGTCGTCCTCGCCGTCGGACTCGCACGGGTCCTCGGACTCGCACGCGTCGACCACGACCGCGACGACCACCACGCCATCTGGTTCGGTGACGACGACTACTACGACGGGTACGGCGACGTCGGGTAGCGGCACGTCGGTGTCGGGCCCGCCGACGACGGGGACGAAGTTGCCGTCGTCCGCGGATCCGACGGAGCCCGGTGTGGTGAAGATCGTGTTGAAGGGGTTGAAGAAGCCGCTCCGGCCGGGTGAGACGATCCGGGTCACGTTCCTGTTCGAGCAGGCCGGTGAAGTGACGCTGGAGCTGCCGATCGGCGCCACTCCGGAGCCGAGGCAGGACGCTCCTTCGGAGCACTGAGAGCATCCGGCACCGCAAGCTGCGCAGAGGTCCCCGCCCAGGTTTGGGTGGGGACCTTTGTCGTGGAGGCGTGTCGTCGGGGGTCGGCGGTGTTGTCGGAGGTGGCGGATAGCCTCCGGGTGTGGCGAAGACAGCACGGGTGGCCAGGGCGACGTACCGGTGCGCGGAGTGCGGGCACGAGGTGGCCAAGTGGGTCGGGCGGTGCCCGGAGTGCCAGGCCTGGGGGACGGTGGAGGAGCGGGGGGTGTCGGCGGCTCCGCGGTTCCTCGCGGGGGCGCCCAGCAGTGAGGCGCGGCCCATCGGGCAGGTCGACATCGAGTCCGCCCGGGCGGTGTCGACCGGTGTGCTGGAGCTCGACCGGGTGCTCGGTGGTGGGCTCGTGCCGGGTGCGGTGGTGTTGTTGGCGGGGGAGCCGGGGGTCGGGAAGTCGACGCTGTTGCTCGAGGTGGCGCACCAGTGGGCGTTGTCGGTCGGTCGTTGCCTTTACGTCACCGGTGAGGAGTCGGCGGGGCAGGTGCGGTTGCGGGCGGATCGGACCGGGAACCTCCACGACGAGATCTACCTGGCGGCCGAGAGCGACATCTCGGCGGTTCTCGGGCAGGTGGACGTGGTCAAGCCGAGCATGTTGATCGTGGACTCCGTGCAGACCATGTCCTCGCCGGCGGTGGACGGTGCGCCTGGTGGGGTCAGCCAAGTCCGGGCCGTGACCGGTGGGTTGATCGCGGTCGCCAAGGAACGTGGGCTGCCGGTGGTGCTGGTCGGGCACGTGACGAAGGACGGCTCGGTGGCCGGGCCGCGCGTGTTGGAGCACTTGGTGGACGTGGTGCTGCAGTTCGAGGGGGACAGGCACTCGTCGTTGCGGCTGCTGCGGGGGGTGAAGAACCGGTTCGGGCCGGCGGACGAGGTCGGTTGCTTCGAGTTGCGCGACGACGGCATCGCGGGGGTGCCCGATCCGTCCGGTCTGTTCCTGCACCGTCGGGACCAGGCGGTGTCGGGTACCGCGGTCACGGTGGTGGTGGAGGGCAAGCGGCCCATGTTGGGTGAGGTGCAGGCGCTGGTGACGCCGACCGCGCTGCCCGCGCCGCGGCGTGCGGTGAGCGGGCTCGACTCGGCACGGCTCGCCATGGTCCTCGCGGTGCTGGAGAAGCGCGGTCGGGTCGGGTTGGGGAACAAGGACGTCTTCACCGCCACCGTCGGCGGCATGAGGCTCGTCGAGCCCGCGGTGGATTTGGCGGTGGCGTTGGCGGTCGCGTCGGCGGCCACCGACCTGCCCCTGCCGCACGACCTGGTGGTGGTCGGTGAGGTGGGGCTGTCGGGGGAGTTGCGCCGCGTCAACGGGGTCGGCCGCCGGCTCACCGAGGCTGCCCGGCTCGGCTTCACCAAGGCGCTCGTGCCGCCGGACGCCGGTCCGCTGCCCCAGGGCACGCGGGCGCTCGTGGCGAACGACCTGCACGAGGCGCTGAACCTGCTCAACCTGCGGAAATAGCGAACGGCGCCCCCGAGGTGGGGGCGCCGTCCGGTGAGCACGCCTACTTGCCGGCGGCCAGCAGCTGGGCGCAGCGGATCAGGCCCAGGTGGCTGTACGCCTGCGGGTGGTTGCCCAGGGAACGCTCCGCGATCGGGTCGTACTCCTCGGGCAGCAGACCGGTCGGCCCGGCCGCGTCCACCATCTGCGCGAACAGCTCCTCGGCCTCGGTGCGCCGTCCGGTGAGCAGGTAGGCCTCGATCATCCACGCCGCGCACAGGTGGAAGCCGCCCTCGTCGCCCGGCAGGCCGTCGTCACGCCGGTACCGGTACACCGTGGAACCCGACCGAAGCTCGGCCTCGATCGCGGTCACGGTGGCCTGGAACCGGTCGTCGGTCGGGTCGATCAACCCCGACAGCCCGACGTGCAGCGACGCCGCGTCCAGGTCGTCGCCGTCGTACGCGGTGGTGAAGGACTGCGCTTCCTCGCTCCACCCGTGCTTGAGCACGTCGTTGGAGATGGTGTCGCGCAGCACCGGCCACGACGGGTCGATCTCGCGCCCGTACGCCTCGGCCAGCTTCACCGCCCGGTCCAACGTCACCCAGCACATGACCTTGGAGTACACGTGGTGGCGCGGCGCGTGCCGCTCCTCCCAGATGCCGTGGTCGGGCTCGTGCCAGCGGCGGGCGACCGCCTCGGCCATCGCCTGGACCATCGTCCAGTCCTTGTCGGTCAGCGAGCCGCGCGCGGCGGCCAGCTGCACGACCAGGTCCACCACGGGACCGAACACGTCCAGCTGCACCTGCTGGTTGGCGAGGTTGCCCACGCGCACCGGCCGCGACCCGGCGTACCCGGGCAGCGTGTCGATGACCGCCTCCGCGCCGAGCATGGTGCCCTGCAACGTGTACAGCGGGTGCAGCCGCTCCGGGCCGGGCAGGGTCGACAGCACCCCGTGCACCCACCCCAGGAACGCCTCCGCCTCGCCGAGCGACCCGACCGACACCAGCGCCTGTGCGGTCAGCGCCGCGTCACGCAGCCAGCAGTACCGGTAGTCCCAGTTCCGGATGCCGCCGAGTTCCTCGGGCAGCGAGGTGGTGGCGGCGGCCATGATCGCGCCGGTGTCGTGGTGCACCAGGCCCTTCAAGGTCAACGCCGAGCGCAGCACCAGGTCCGACTCGACCTGCGGCAGCCTCAGCGTCGCCGCCCAGTCCGACCAGAACGCGCCCGCCCGCGCCCGCCGCTCCGGCTCGCCGAGCGTGGCCTCGGACAGGTCGTCCGTGCCGCAGCGCAGTTCGAGCAGGATCGGCGCGCCCTCGCGGGGACGCACGACGGCCGTCGCGGTCTCCTGGATGCCGTCGGACGTGATCTGCCAGTCGACGCCCGGCGAGCGCAGCACCATCGGGTCCGAGGTGCCGACGACCCGCAGGCCGTCGCGCTCGCGCAGCAGCCGCACCGGCACCTGGCCGAACTCCGGCCGCGGCGCGAACGTGATCACCGCGTTGGTCGAGCCGGAGACGCGCCGCACCAGGTCGGTGCGGTGCGAGGCCAGGTCGTGGTCCAGGTAGTCGGTGACGAGGAGCCGGGACCACCGCGTCTCCACGATCATGGTGCCCGGCACGTACCGCTGGCCCAGGGGCAGCGAGCCGTGCTCCGGCTTGATCGAGAAGTGGCCCGCGGCGGGCCCGCCGAGCAGGTCGGCGAACACCGCCGCCGAGTCCGGCTCCGGGTGGCACAGCCAGTTCAGCCGCGCGTCGGGGGTCAGCAGCGCGACCGACCGCTCGTTGGCGAGCATGGTCAGCCGCTCGATCGGCACGGCCTGGTCGCCGTGCAGCCACGCCCGCCGTTCTTCCAGCAGGAACGCCAGCACGGTGGCCACGTCGACGCTGTCGCCGACGTAGTACTCGGCCAGCGACTCGCCCTCGCCGACCTTGATGCCGACGTCGGGCCCGCTCAGCCGGGCAAACGCTTTCTCGTCGGTCACGTCGTCACCGACGAACACGGCCGCGGTCGCCGACGCGCGGTGCCGCAGGACGTCCAGGGCGTGGCCCTTGTCCGTCTGCACCACGGCCAGCTCGATCACGGCCTTGCCCTCGGTGACCTGCACGCCGTCCCAGGTGGCCGGGCCGGTGCGCACGGCGTGGAGAACCCGCTCCCCCACGGCGGGATCGGCACGGCGGACGTGCACCGCGATGCTCGCGGGTTTCACTTCGAGGCCGACGCCTTCGTGGCCGGCGACGACCCCTTCCAGTTCTGTTTCCAGGCGACGGTGCAGTTGCTTCGCGTCAGCGTCCAGCGCGTGCACGAAACCGACGTCGAACTCGGATCCGTGCGAACCCACCAGGTGCACCTCGGACGGCAGGCGCGACAGCGTCGCCAGGTCGCGCAGTGCGCGCCCGGAGATCACCGCGGCCGTCGTCTCGTGCAGACCGGCCAGGGAGCGCAACGCGCCCACCGACTCGGGCAGCGGGCGGGCGTCCTCTGGGTTGGCCACGATCGGAGCCAATGTCCCGTCGTAGTCGCAGGCGACCAGCAGGCGCGGTGTGCGTGCCAACTGCACGATCGCACGACGAAGTTCGGCGGGGAGGGCCTCGGCGGTCAACGCCCCTCCTCAATGCTCGGTGGGACAAGGTCGGTAACTGTGATCTGATTACAGCGGCGGTCTGAACTGATTCAGATCGTGGACTGCGTGCCCAAGGCATCAAGAAACGATCGAGCCCAGCGGTCGACGTCGTGCGTGAGGACTTGGCGGCGCAGCGCGCGCATCCTACGGCGGCCTTCGGCCGGATCCAGCGTGAGGGCGGCTTCCAACGCGTTCTTCACGCCGTCCAGGTCGTGCGGGTTGACGAGGAACGCGCTCGTGAGTTCGGCCGCCGCGCCGGCGAATTCGGAGAGCACCAGCGCGCCGCCGAGGTCGTAGCGCGTGGCGACGTACTCCTTGCAGACCAGGTTCATCCCGTCGCGCACCGGGGTCACCACCATGACGTCGGCGGCGGTCATGAACGCGGTCAGCTCACGCCGGTTGACCGATTGGTGCAGGTAGTGGACCACGGGGTGGCCCACGGTGGAGAACTCGCCGTTGATCCGGCCGACGGCCTGCTCGATCTCGCCGCGCATCTGCTTGTAGTGCTCGACGCGTTCGCGGCTGGGCGTGGCGAGCTGCACCATGGTCACCTCGCCGGGGTTCACGCGGCCGTCGGCGAGGAGTTCGTGCAGGGCGCGCAGGCGCACGTCGATGCCCTTGGTGTAGTCGAGGCGGTCCACACCGAGCAGGATCTTCTTCGGGTTCCCGAGGTCTTCGCGAATTTGTTTCGCGTGTTTTTGGACTTCTTTGTCCCGCGCGAGCGCGTCGAGACCCGCCGAGTCGATAGAGATCGGGAATGCGCCGACCCGAACCGTGCGGTCCCCGACCTGGACGACACCGGGCCTCGTGCGCACGCCGACCGCGCCGCGGCTCGGCTCCAGGCCGACCAGGCGGCGGGCCAGCCAGAGGAAGTTCTGCGCGCCGCCGGGCCGGTGGAAGCCGACCAGGTCCGCGCCGAGCAGCCCGCGGATGATCTCCGTGCGCCACGGCAGCTGCATGAACAGCTCCACCGGCGGGAACGGGATGTGCAGGAAGAAGCCGATGCGCAGGTCCGGGCGCAGCTCGCGCAGCATGGCCGGCACGAGTTGGAGCTGGTAGTCCTGCACCCAGACCGTGGCGCCCTGGGCGGCGACCTTCGCGGTCACGTCCGCGAACCGCTGGTTGACCCGCACGTAGGCGTTCCACCAGCGCCGGTGGAACGCGGGCGGCGCGACGACGTCGTGGTAGAGCGGCCACAGCGTGCCGTTGGAGAAGCCCTCGTAGTAGTCGGCGACCTCGCTGGCGCTCAACGCGACGGGGTGCAGCTGGAGGCCGTCCTCCTCGAACGCGTCCACCTCGGCGTCCGCGATGCCGGGCCAGCCGACCCAGGCGCCGCTGTGCGTGCGCAGGAACGGCTCCAGGGCGGTGACCAGGCCACCGGGGCTGTGCTTCCAGCGTTGCGTGCCATCGGGCAGGCGCTCCAGGTCAACCGGGAGGCGGTTGGCCACGACCAGGAAATCCGCGCCGTTCTCGCCAATGCTGCTCACCGGGTAGCGCCTCCTAAGGGATTCGTCTCGCCCACCGTCGAGGTTAGTGGGAACGCGCAGGTTGGATGCCCTGTCGTCACACCCGTCACACTGTGTTGACTTGACGAAAGCCCGTCAGGTGGGCGATCTCACGTGGAAACGCTGTGTTCAGGCGCTCAACGCCGGGAACGGGCCGCCAGCCGGCCCAGCCCGGTGCGCACGGGGCGACCCAGATATTCACCCAGGACGACGCCGCTCGCCAGCGCGAGGGCCGTGCCCGCCGCCAGCACGAGCGTCGACAAGCCGGCCGCGTCGCCTTCGGCGGTCAGCTGGTAGAGGCCCCGGTACGTGGTCCAGCCGGGCAGCAGCGGCACCATGCCTGCCACCGCCACGAGCAGCGGCGGCGTGCCCAGCCGGCGGGAGAGGATCTTGCCGAGGAAGCCCACCGCGGTGGCCGCGACGACCGCGGACGTGATGGCGTTCGTGCCGGTGAGGACGAGCAGGCCGTAGCTGGCCGTGCCCACCGCGCCCGCGACGGCGGCCATCGGCAGCGCCCGGACCGGCGCGTAGCTGGCCAGGGCGAAGAACGCGGACGTGGCCGCGCCCGCCGCGAACTGCGTCGGCACCTCCGAGATCAGCGGCGGCAGCGGGTCGGCGATGCTCGTCTGCACGCCGAACTGCACGCCCGCGCGCAGGGTGAGCGTGATGCCCGCGATGAGGCCCGCGGTGAGCAGCCCGATCTCCACCGTGCGGCCGGCGGCGGTGACGTGGTAGCCGGTGATGGCGTCCTGCACGGTGCCGACCAGCGACAGCCCGGACAGCAGCACCACGATCCCGGTCGCGATCAACAACGACGGCCGCACGGCCGGCAGCAGGTCCGTCGCGTACATCGCCACCGCCACCGACGTGGCCAGGGCCCCGCCGACCACCTGCTGGAAGAAGAACGGCAGCGCGCGCCGGTTGAGGACCCGCCCCACCCGGTCGATCAACGCCGTGACCACCGCCGCCGTCGCCGCGAGCAACGGCCCACCGCCGACCAGGAACGCCACCGCGGCCGCCATGCCCGCCCACGCCACCGTGGCCACCCAACGGGGGTACGGGTGGTCGGCCCGGCTGATCCGGTCGATCTCGGCGGACGCGTCCGCGGCCGTGACGCCGTCGGAGGTGATCCGCCGGATCAGGTCCTCCACGGCGGCGAGCCTGCTGTAGTCGACGCTGCGACCGCGCACCACGCGCATGGCCGTCACGGGCGCGGCCTCCGTGCCGCGGTGGCACGAGACGGTGATCGACGTGTAGATCACGTCCACCTCGGTGTTCGGCAGGCCGTACGCGGTCGTGACCGCCAGGATCGTGGCCGTCACGTCGGCCACCCCCGCGCCGCCCGCCATCTGAGCCTCGCCGACGCGCAGCGCCAGGTCGAGCACCAGGTGGACGGTCGAGTCGTCCGGAAGGGACGGACCTTCGACCGGTCGTGCCTGCTCGGTGTGCTGGAACCGCCGGCGCCACAGCCGCACCCGCGTCACCTCCTCGCTCGCCTGACCGCCACGCCCGACCGTGTCACATTCGAGGCTGTGTCATGCGCCACCCCTGGACGGGGTACCTGGACCAGGTGAGTCGATCACTGTGCGTTCAATACTGTTGATAGCGCTGGCCAGCGGTTTTGCGGGTCGCCAGGGCCACCCGGACGGTACCCGCGACCTCCGGATGGACCAACGCGGGCCCACCGTGAGCAGACCGTTCGCCGCAGGTAGCACCCCCTGCGGGCGCTTACGATGTTCCCGGCCTCCGGGCCACGCCGGTGTAGCTCAATTGGCAGAGCACTCGCCTTGTAAGCGAAAGGTTGCGGGTTCAAGTCCCGCCACCGGCTCGGCACGACTGCCCGCCTGTCTGGGAAAACCCTGGTCAGGCGGGCAGTTTCATGATCATAGCGGGTCCGGGGGTCGTGCTCGGCCCGCCGGTCTGCGGGTGGGGTCTCGGCGCGGTGGGTGGCCGATGGCCGGCGCTGCGGCGTTCCGCGCGGTTCCGTGAGGGCTGCAATCTGTCCAGAGTACTTCCGTCGCAGCTGCGCTGCCATTTATTCCGATGGCGACCGGTGAAGGGTCGGAGTGGTGTCCCGCCGACAGGACGGTGAAGTGGTGTGGCTGGACGGCGGGCGGTGTGCGATGTATTCCGCAGCGCTTTGAGCTGGGGTTACGGCCGCACAGATGAGGTGGAAGTGATTCGGGTCACTTTGATTTAATTGACAGTGTCGGGTGTGTCGGTACTTTGTCGAATGCAGGTTGATTCAGTGAGATGAACCCATAGGGGGAATTGTGGGGAACAAGGTCAAGTCCAAGTCGTGGGCGGGCATGGGGCTGCTCGTCGCCGCGCTCTTCGCGTCTCCATTCACCGCGCAGGCGAGCGCGACCCCGGCTTCGGGGGAGTTCCAGGCGCTCGCGTGGCGGACCGTCGGCGACCCCTACCCGAACACCGACCAGGGTCGTCGTCACTGCGACATCGACGGCGCCATCCTCATGCAAGAGGGCAACGTCAACGCCGTCCAGTGCCTGGTCGACGGTGAGACGGGCGACCGGATCTGGCTCTGGGCCGACTTCAAGTGATCCGGCTCGCGAAGTGATCCGGCTCGAGGCCTAGCCGGACTGCCGGAGCACGGTCGCGGCCCGTGCCCGGCAGGCACGGGCCGCGACTCGCGTGCGTCCCCTACTCGCGGTCGGTGATGACCTGGTAGGCCACGCCGCCGTGGTCCTCGCCCTCGACGAACTGGACGAGGTTCGTCAGGTACTCGCCCGGCGCCCCGGGGGTGAAGACGAGTTCCGCGGTGAACGCCTCACCGGGCAGGAGCGGCACGCCGAGCAGCGCCGCCCGCCTCGGGTCGAGCTGCAACGCGGTCTCGCCGACCTGCTTCACGCCCTCGGCCTGGCCGCCGCCGGCCCGCCAGCGCTCGAACAGGCGCGGGCCGAGGTCGATCACCACGGTGCCCGCCACCGGCTTCTCACCGGTCAGCACGAGGTCGGTCTTGACCTCCCGCTCGGTCGCGTTGCCCAGGGTGAACCAGGACCTCACCGGCTGGAACACCTTGCCCCGCACGGTCTGGAGGTTCTTCCACGCGATGTTGTTGTTGTTCCGGGTGTTCTGCGCGGTGTTGGAGCCCTCGGCGAAGGTCATCGGGTCCGTCGCCGACACCCAGCGCGCCAACAGGCAGAAGTGGCCCGGGCCCGGGATGCCGGTCCACGGGATCTTCGCCACCGTGCCGCCCGTGGGGACGGTGAGCGACTGCTGGCCGATGTAGACCCAGCTGCCGTTGGTGGCGTTGTTCCACGTCGTGCCTCCGCCGGCGGGCGTGCGGTAGACCTTGAGCGTGCCGGTGCTCGCGGCGGTGGCGTTGTTCAGCCGCACGTGGATGAAGTTCGTCGCGCCGACGACCGGCTGGATGCCCGCGCAGTCCGCCGTGGTCGGGCAGACCTTGATGTCCGGGCTGTTCCACACGGTGCCGTTCGGGTTCGGCTCGGCGCCCGTGTCGGTCACCTGGTCGCGGATGACCACATCGGTCTGCCGGCAGTCCGACAGGAGCTTGCGGATGGCGTCCGCCGTGCCCGCGCCGGTGGCCGTCGTCTGCGTGAACACGCCACCGGTCGTGGAGGCGTAGTTCTGCATGATCGGCGTGATCACGGGGGTGTAGGTGGCCGACGTCGGCACGTACACCGGCGAGATCTTGATGCCCTTGCCGAGCGCGTCGTTCGCCCGCTGCGCGGCGTTGGCGACGTCCGCGGCCGCGTGCACGTTGTCGAACCCGCCGGGGCGGGCGTCGGTCACCAGCACGACGAACTTCATCGCGTTCGACCGCCACACGCCGCCGAAGTCGACGTTCTGGGGCCGACCGGCCGCGGGCAGGTTGTTGACGACCGTGTTCAGCGCCTCGTCGGACGCCTCCGGCTCGCTGCCGCCCGCACTCGCGGCGAGGGTGTTGGTGACGTAGCCCGTCACCGCCGCCGCGTTGCCGGGCGCGAGGGTGTTGTGGACGGTGATGTTGTCCTTGAACGTGACCAGGCCGAGCCGGTAGTCGCCGCCGGACGCCGTGACGACGTCGTTCACGATGGCGTTGATGCCGGTCTTCAGGTTGGTGATGGCCCCACCCATGCTGCCGGTGTCGTCGAGGACGAACGCGACGTCGAGAGGACCGCACGGTGAGGCGGCGGGCGCAGGGGCGGCCACCGCGGGCGAGGTGAACTGGACGGCTGAGGCGGTCAGCGCGGCGACCGCTAACAGCGTGCCGCGTCTGAGTGAGCGACGCATGTGATCTCTTTCCGCTCGCACGTCCGGACGCAGGGTCCGGGAGCTCGGACACCGATGTCCGGGCACACCAGGCGGATGGTCGGACGATCGGCGGAATACGGACCGAAAAGAGCAACTTCGTCCGGTTCCCCGAGCGGCAAACGGCAGCCGGGCGTGCCAAGGTGGGGAGGTGGTCCACCTCCCAGACGCCTCGCGGTACGACCGGATGACCTACCGGCGGTGCGGGCGCAGCGGGCTCAGGTTGCCCGCCGTGTCGCTCGGCCTGTGGCACAACTTCGGCGACGACCGGCCGTACGAGACGGGCCGGGCGATCGTGCGGCGGGCGTTCGACCTCGGCGTGACGCACTTCGACCTGGCGAACAACTACGGCCCGCCCTACGGCTCGGCCGAGGTCAACTTCGGTCGGATGGTGGCCGACGACCTGCGGCCCCACCGGGACGAGCTGGTGATCTCCACCAAGGCCGGCTACGACATGTGGCCCGGGCCGTACGGCGAGTGGGGGTCCCGCAAGTACCTGCTGTCCTCGTTGGACCAGTCGCTGGCCCGCCTCGGCCTCGACCACGTGGACATCTTTTACTCGCACCGGTTCGACCCGGACACGCCGCTGGAGGAGACCGTCGGCGCTCTGGTGAGCGCGGTGCAGCAGGGCAAGGCGCTGTACGTCGGCATCTCGTCCTACTCGGCGACCAAGACCCGTGAGGCGGCCGAACTGCTGCGCACGGCGGGCGTGCCGCTGCTGATCCACCAGCCCTCGTACTCGATGCTCAACCGGTGGATCGAGCGCGACCTGCTGGACGCGCTCGGCGAGCTGGGCGTCGGCTGCATCGCGTTCTCGCCGTTGGCGCAGGGCATGTTGACGGACAAGTACCTGGACGGCGTGCCCGCCGGGTCCCGGGCGAAGCAGGGCAAGTCGTTGAGCGAGGAGTGGCTGAGCGAGGCCAACCTGGCGCACGTGCGCGCGTTGAACGACATCGCGGCGTCGCGCGGCCAGTCGTTGGCGCAGCTCGCGCTCACCTGGGCGCTGCGCGACGACCGGGTCACGTCGGTGCTGATCGGGGCGAGCAGCGTCGGCCAGCTGGAGGCGAACGTGGCGGCGTTGGACGGCCCGCCGCTCACCGACGACGAGGTCGAGCGGATCGACGTGCACGCGGTCGACTCGGGCATCGACCTGTGGGCGGAGTCGTCGAACGCCGGCTAGCGCGGCAGCGTCACGGTGAAGACGGTCGAGCCGGGCCGGCTGGTCAGCTCCACCGTGCCGCCGTGCGCGGCGACCAGGGAGTGCACCACCGCCAGCCCCAGGCCGCTGCCGCCGCGATCGCGGGTGCGCGAGTCGTCCACCCGGTAGAAGCGGTCGAAGATGCGGGACCGGTCGGCGGCCGGGATGCCGGGGCCGGTGTCGCCCACCCGCAGCACGGCCGAGCCGTCCCGCACCGAGACCGACACCGAGACCGACGTGCCCGCGGGCGTGTGCACGGCGGCGTTGGTGAGGAGGTTGTCCACCACCTGCCGCAGCCGCAGCGGGTCGAACGCCAGCCGCACCGGCTCGGCCGGCACGGTCAGCGTCAGCGGGTGCGTCGGCCGGGCCGCGCGGAACGCGTCCGCCGCCTCCCGCGCCAACGCCGCCAGGTCGCCGTCGGCCAACCGCAACGGCGTCTCCTCCTCCGCCGAGTCCAGCCGGGCGAGCAGCAGCAGGTCGTCCAGCAGCACGCTCATCCGCGCCGCCTCCGACCGCAGCTTCTCCAGGTGCGCCTCGCGTTCCTCCGGTGCGTTCGCCGCCGCGTACCGGAACAGGTCCGCGTAACCCCGGATCGACGTCAACGGCGTGCGCAGCTCGTGCGACGCGTCCGCGATGAACCGCCGCAACCGCTGCTCGGCGGCCGTGCGCGCGGCCAGCGACGTGTCGATGTGGTCCAGCATCGTGTTGAACGCCGTGCGCAGCTCCTCGACCTCCGCGCCGCCGTTGCCGCCCTCCGCCCGCACCGGCAGCCGGGCCGAGTCGGTCAGGTCGTGCGACGTGATGTCGTGCGCGGTCCGCGCCATGTCGCTCAACGGCTGCAACCCGCGCCGCAGCACCGCCCGGCCGATCACCACGAACGCGACCAGCGCGAGCAGGAACGTGGCCACCTCCACGATCACCAGCTGCCGCACGGTCGTGGTGATGTCGTTCATCGGCGCCGCGCTGACCAGCACCAAGCCGTCGGACATCCGGCAGCCGCGCAGCCGGTACGCGCCGTCGCCGTGCAGGTAGTCCGTCCGGTACACGGGGTCGCGGCCGTCGACCTGCAAGGCCACCTCGGTCAGCTCGGCGCTGTCGGCCGGGAGGTCGTCGCGGTTCTTCGGCGTGGCGGTGCCGTCACGCACCTCGTAGACGACCGAGTACCAGCCGTACGCCTTGCCCTTGATCGTGCCGTTCTTGGCGAAGTCCTTCTTCAGCGAGATCTGGGTCGTCTCCATCTGCGCGTCGAGGCGGTGTTCCAGGTACTCCTGCATGCTCTGCGCCATCACCGTGCCGACGACCGCGAACACCGCCAGCGCCAACGCGCCCAAGCCCAACGCCAGGCGCGTGCCCAGGCGCAGGCGACGGCGTGTCACTCCGCGGCTCGCCGCAGCACGTAGCCCACGCCCCGGACGGTGTGGATCAAGGGCTCGCCGCCGTCGTCCAGCTTGCGCCGCAGGTGCGAGACGACCAGCTCGACCACGTTGGACCGGCCGCCGAAGTCGTACTCCCACACGTGGTCGAGGATCTGCGCCTTGGTCAGCACGGCCGGCGACCGGCGCATCAGGTAGCGCAGCAGCTCGTACTCGGTGGGCGTGAGCGTGATCAGCTTCCCGGCCCGGCGCACCTCGCGGGTGTCCTCGTCCAGGGCCAGGTCGGACACCTTCAGCACGGACCGCTTCCACGTGGGCCCGGTCGACCGCCGCAGCACGGCCCGCAGCCGTGCCATCAGCTCCTCCACCGAGAACGGCTTGACCAGGTAGTCGTCACCGCCGCGGGTGAGGCCCGCGACCCGGTCCGCGGTGCCGTCCCGGGCGGTCAGGAACACCACCGGCACCATCGCGCCGGACGAGCGGAGGCGGTCCAGCACGGTGAAGCCGTCCAGGTCGGGCAGCATCAGGTCGAGCACGACGATGTCGGGGTGGAAGTCGGCGGCGGTCCGCAACGCGGCCTCACCGCTGCCCGCGGTCACCGCCTGCCACCCCTCGTACCGCGCCACCGTCGCCACGAGGTCCGCGATGTGCGGCTCGTCGTCCACCACGAGCAGTCGAACCGAAGCGCCCTTGTCCACCCGCCCATCGTGCGGCACCTCCCGGTGGTGGGCGAGGGCATCGGTCGGCTGAGGACCCGATCAACAGCGAGTCGACAGGTTCGTGACAGCTCGCGCACAGGGTCGTTGGCGTCGTGATCGGTGCGTGGGGTGGTTCACAAGGTTAAGGAGGTGGGCCGGCTGTGATGGCTCACACGCTCTCTGCTACGGTTCTGCCACGGGTTTTCCCGCTCCACGGCCAGGTCAGCCGGGTTCCGCGCTCGGGGCGTGTCCCTGCGCAGACCGCGTGGAGAGCCGGCCTCGGTCGCACGCATTCGGGAACGTGCGTGCCGAGGCCGGCTTCACTCGTCTCAGGCCCCGTATCGGGTGAAGTCGAAGTCCTGGTCGGTGACGGAGTGGCCCAGGTCGGAACCCAGTCGGGTGAGCAGGTCCACCAGTTCCAGTCCCGCCAGCCAGTCGCGTGGCAACGCTGAGGTGCCGTGCAGCGCGCCGAGGATGTTGCCCGTGAGCGCCGCCGTGGCGTCGCTGCCGCCGGAGTGGTTGGCCGCCGCGCGCAGGGCGTCCACGAACTGCGCCCGCCTCGGGTAGACGAGCACCGTGTGGACGGCGATCGCCATCGCCTCCGGGCCCGTCCAGCCGCTGCCCAGGCGATCGACCCGGACCGACTCGAACCCGAGCGCCTTGTGCTCGTCGGCGAAGATCACGGCCCGGTTGAGCGTGTTCGCCGTGTACGGGTCGTCCCGCAGCACCCGGCCGATGACCTGGTCCACGGCCTCCCGGATCGGCCGCCCGCGCACCGCGAGCAGGTGGATGAGCAGCGCGAACGCCCCACCGGACACCCAGCCGCCGGTGCCGCCGTGGGTCAGCGCGGCGAACCGGCAGCCCAAGTCGTAGGCGATCTCGGCACTGGGCGCGAACCCGGCGGGCGCGGTGCGGGTGACGCCGTTGCAGCCGGACGAGTCGTTGTGCGGGGCCTCGGGCGTCGGCGGTGCGTCGGCGGCGAGCGCGCGCAGGCACGTCAGGCCCGGCGAACGGCTCGAGTACAGCCGCTCGTCGCCGACGAGGCCGACGGCGCCGGGCTCGGGCGCGGCGACCTGCTGGGTGATCAACCAGCGGCGGTAGCTCTGCCAGACGACCTCGACCGGGTCCCACTCGCCCGTGGTCTGGCCGCGCACCCACGCGCGCAGGTAGCCGTCGGCGGTGAACAGGGTGAGCTGCGTGTCGTCGGTGACCAGCGCGGGACGTGGCGGCGCCAGCACACCCTCCGGGCCGTGGTCTCGTTGGATGTCCGTCCACCCGAGGTACTGGATGGGTGCGCCGAGGGCGTCGCCCAGCGCGCCGCCCAACAGGCACGCCGCGCCACGGTCGACCACGTTCATCGGCTCGCGCGGCACTTGCCCTCCTGCACTCGCCCAGAACTCGGCCGGGACGTCCGGGGCCAAAACCCTAGCCGTCGGGCGCCCGTCCGGTCATGGGAGCACGACTAGTTGAGCAAGCAACATTTACCCACAGGTATCTAACGGCACCTCCGACGCACCTGATCCAGTGACCAAGCCGTAGTTGCACGAGGCGGGGGAGGGGCATGGCTGACCGGAGCAAGAGCGGGCTGGAGTTCGGCGTCCTCGGACCGTTGCAGGTGCTCGCGGACGGCCGACAGCTCGTCATCGGCCGCAAGGGGATGCGCGGCCTGCTCGCGATGCTGGTGCTGGACGCCAACCGGGTCGTCCCGATCGACGAGATCGTGGACAGCCTGTGGGCCGACGAGCCGCCCGCCACGGCCAGGACGATCGTGCACGGCTACGTGTCGCGGCTGCGCCGGATGCTGGAACAGGCCGACCCGGCCGGCTCCGCGCGGATCCTCACCACGCCGCCCGGCTACCAGCTCTCGGTCGACCCGTGGCGGCTCGACTTCCACCGGGCCCGGCAGCTCGTGTCGAGCGCGCGCGGCAAGCCCGCGCCGATCCGGGCGCAGCTGCTGCGCGAATCGCTCGGCCTGTGGCGCGGCCAGGTGCTGTCGGACGTGCCGGGCGACCCGGTCACGTCCGACCTGGAGGAGCTTCGGCTTGCCGCAGTGGAAGAGCGCATCGAGGCCGAGCTGGAACTGGGCCGCCACCTCGAACTCGTCGGCGAGCTGCGGCAGCTGGTCAACGAGCACCCGTTCCGGGAACGACTGGTCGGCCACATGATGCGCGCCCTGTACCGGTCGGGTCAGCGCGCCGACGCGTTGGAGGCCTACCAGCGCTTCCACCGCCGCGTCGTGGACGAGCTCGGCATCGACCCCGGCCCCGGTCTGCGCGTGCTGCACGAACAGGTGCTCCGCGACGACCCGGCGCTCAGCTCGCCCGGCCTGGCCGAGCCCGCCGTCGTGCCACCGCGCCCCGGCGTCGTCGTGCCGGCCCAGTTGCCCGCCGCGGCCAGCGGATTCATCGGTCGCGACGAGGAACTGGCCTGGTTGGACCGCCTGTGCGACTCGCGCGACCTGGCCGCCACGACCATCGCCGTGGTCAACGGCGCGGCCGGCATCGGCAAGAGCGAGCTCGCCGTCACGTGGGGCCACCGCCGGGCCGAGCAGTTCCCGGACGGCCTCCTCTTCGCGTCCCTGAACGGCTTCGCCCCGGACCGCGAGCCGGTCGAGCCCGCCGAAGTCCTGGCCCGGTTCCTGCTGGCGCTCGGCGTGCCGTCCGACGGCGTGCCGAGGGACCTGGACGACCGCGTCGGCCTGTACCGCTCGGTGCTGGCCAAGCGGCGCGTGCTGGTCGTCCTGGACGACGCGTGGGACCCCGAGCACGTCCGCCTGCTCCTGCCTCCCGGCGCCGGGTCGGTCGTCCTCGTGACCAGCCGCCGGCGCCTGGAGTCCCTGGTCGTCAGCAACGGCGCGCGCATGCTCACGCTGGACACGTTGTCCGACGACGAGTCCATCCGCCTGGTCGACGAGGTCGTGGGCAAGCCGCTGTCCGACCAGGAACCGGCGGCCATCCGCATGCTGGTCGAACTCTGCGGCAACCTGCCCCTGGCCCTGCGGATCGCCGCCGCCAAGCTCGTCTTCAGTCCGGAGTGGACGGTCGAGGCCCTGGTGGCGCAGCTCTCCGACGACGCGGCCCGGCTGCGCACCCTGGACCTGGCCGACACCGGCGTAGGCGTGGAACGGGCCCTCGCGGTGTCGTACCGCAACCTGCCGCCGGAACTGGCGGACACGTTCCGCGCCGCAGGCCTCGTGCCCGGCCGCTGGGTGAGCCCGCACTCCATCGCCGCCGTCTGCGACATCGACCTGGGCACCGCCGCCGCCCGCCTGGCCGACCTCGCCGACGCGCACCTCCTCGTGGAGCAGTGGCGCGGCGGCTTCGTCCTGCACGACCTGGTCCGCCTCTACGCCCGCGGCGTCGTCGAGCACCGGGAACGCGGCCTGCGCCGCCTCATGGACCACTACCTGTCCGCCTGCGACCACGCGAGACGCCTGATCAGACCGGTCTCCGACGGCCTCGACTTCACCGGCGACTCCACCGCGCCGCGCCCGGCCACCTCGGAGCAGGCGCTGTCCTGGTTCGACAAGGAGTGGTCCAACCTCATCGCCCTCGTGCACGCCGGTTCGGAAACCGGTCTCCACGTGCAGGTCTGGCAACTCGTCCGCCTGGTCCACACCTACTGCGTGACCAGGCTCGTCAGCCGGGAGTGGCGCGGCATCGCCGAATTCGGCCTCGCCTCCGCCAGGGTGATCGGCGACCGCCGCGGCGAAATGCTCGTGCTGCACGCCATGCACGACATCAACAACCGCGCCGGAGCCCTGCGCGGCACCCTCGACCAAGCCCGACTGGCCCACCGAATAGCCGTGGACCTGGCCGAACCCCGCTACCTGGTGATGACCCTCGACCAACTGGCCTTGGCGCTCGTCGCCGAAGGCCGGGTGGAAGAAGCCCTGGGCCACTACCGCGAAGCCGTCGACCTGGCCCGCCGGGACGGCGACGCCCTCGGCGAAGCCACCGTGCTCAACAACCTGGCCCAAGTGGAGCAACGACTCGGCCAACGTGAAACGGCGGCCCAACACCAATTCCTGGCAATGGAGATCTACCACCGCAACGGCGACGAACGGGCCTACGCGGTCGCGATGAACAACCTGGCCGAGCTCTACGCCGAACTGGGCCTGTTACCGGAGGCCGAAGAACACGCCCGCCGCGGCGTGGAACTGGCCCGTGGCGGCTCCATGCAGTTCGAGGAGGCGTTCGGCCGCCAAGTGCTCGGATCGGTCCTGGCCAGACGCGGAGAACGCGTTGCGGCACAAGCGGAGCTGGCGGAATCGCTTCGGTTGTTCGTACGCCTCGGCTCCCCTCGAGCCATGTTGGTCCGAACGGCTCTTGAAGCCTTGACCTCTGAGGTTTAGCCGCTGTTTAGCACGACATGACGAAGTCGTGGGAACTTGGAGGCGCGCTGATCACCGAGTCGCGGTCAGCGCCGGGTGGCTCTTGGTAGGGGGAACCAGGGGGGAAAGCCACCCAACCCCGGCTGGCCGGCGTTCGGGGGAGAGCGCCGGCCAGCTGGCTCTAGTATTGAATTGCGCCGCCTCCGGCATCGCGGTCGAGGTCGCAATTAGCACACAACCAACAACACCACAACGGACCCGCCACACCACCGCAGAGGCCCGATTTGACATGGGTTCGGGTGCTTTAGGCTGGTCGAAGCCGGCAGGCCTGGCGGGACGCTTTACCCCGCCGGGCCTGCCGGCTTCATGTCAAATCGAGCCGGACTTACCCACTAATCGCCACCGGCCTCAACCGCACCGACCTCACCAACCGGCCGCACGGGCCTCAACCGCACCGGCCTCAATCGCACACCGGCAGCAACTCCGGCCGCTTCGGCGCCAACCCGTCACCCATCGACTCACCCCGCAACTGCCGACCGATCCACGGCACGACGTGCTCCCGCGCCCACTTCAGGTCGTGCCGCCGCTGCGTCATCCAGTCCTCGTCGACCAACGGCGGCCAGGGCGTGTTCCACGCCTCGTCCGTCTCGAACCCCAGCACCTCGGCCGCCCGCAACGCCACCCGGCGATGCCCCTCGGGCGACAGGTGCAACCGGTCGCCGCTCCACGCGCGCCGGTCGTGCAGGACGTTCATCGACCACAGGTCGACCACCTTGCAGTGGTAGCGCTCCGCCACCGACCACAGGTGGCTGTTGTAGATGGCGATCTTCCCGCGCAACGACCGCAGGAACGGCGTGTGCTTCGGGTCGAAGCCGGTGAAGATGACCACCTCCGCGCCGGCCGCCCGCAGGTCGGCCACCGCGATCTCGTACACCTCGGCCAACGCGTCCGCGTCGCTCCCGGGCACCAGGATGTCGTTGCCGCCACCACACAGCGTCACCAGCTTCGGCTTCAACGCCACCGCCAGCGGAACCTGCTCGTCCACGATCTCCTGGAGCATCTTGCCCCGGATCGCGAGGTTGGCGTACCGGAAGCCCTGCCGCTTGGCCGAGATCATCGCGGCCAGCCGGTCGGCCCACCCCACGTACGTCCCGTTCGGCGCCGGGTCGTCCATTCCCTCGGTGAAGCTGTCCCCCACCGCGACGAAACTGTCCAGTCCCTCCATGCGTCCCTCCACTCCGCGCGGCACCCCCAATGACCGCGCAGAACAGAATGCAACGCCACGCCCGTCCTACGCCACCGTCGGTTGGCAACGCCGTTACCAAGGTGTCACCCGGCGTGCAGGAATGTCGGCAATGGGGCGATTCACGAGGTTCACCTCATCGGAGTGCGTCGAACATCACTGATTCCAAGATCACCAAATGCCCGCCTCCACCCCCGACTCGATCCCCGCCTCCGACTCGTACGCCGCACGCAACCGCCGCTCCGCCCCCGGAGCCGAACCCACCGCGTCCAACCCCAGCAACGCCGCCCCCACCACCGGCGGCACGTCCATCACCCGCACCCGGGCCGCCGGCGCGACCACGCCCAACCGCGCCGCCACCGCGTCGACCACCACGCCGCCCGTCCCGGTCAGCACGCCACCGCCGAGCACCACGTCCACCGGCTCCGCCAGCAACGCCAACCGCGACAACGACACCCGCGCCAGCAGCACGACCTCCTCCACCAGCCGGTCCACCACCGACCGCGCCACCGCGTCACCACCCGCCGCCACCTCGAACAACAACGGGCACAGGGCGTGCGGGTCGAACTCCACCTCCGCGAAGTGCAGCCGCCGCACCGCCTCGGCGACCGTCGCCGTCCCGTAGTGCGCGATCACCGCGTCCAGCAACGCCGTCGGCTCGCCCCGACCGTCCTCGGCCCGCACCGCGAGCCACAGCGCCTCCGACCCGAGGTGTCCGCCGCCGCCCCAGTCACCCGAGATCCGCCCCAACGCCGGGAACCGGTGCGTCCGCCCGTCCGGCGCGACGGCCACGCAGTTGATGCCCGCCCCGCACACCACGGCCACCCCGATCCCGTCGGCCGTACCGGCTCTGAGCAGCGCGAACGTGTCGTTCCCGACGACGGACGTCGCCGACCACCCCTGCGCCTCGACGGCCGCGCGCAGGTCGTCCTCCTCTTGGGGCAGGTCCGCCCCGGCCAGGTAGGCGGCCGTGTGGGAGGCGACCAGCCCACCGTCCGCGAGCCCCGCCCGCCGTGCCGCCTCCCGCACCAGCCCGTCGAACACCTCCAGGCTGCGCGCCAGCCCCACGTTCTGCGGGGACGCACCGGGTCCGCGCACCCTGGCGAGCACCCGTCCCTCCACGTCGACCAGCGCCACGGCCGTCTTGCTGTTCCCGCCGTCGATGGCGAGCACCCGGTCGGTCACACCGACCCCTTCGCCCACGGCAGGAAGTCCGCGTTGCGCGCCACCAGCTCGTCGGCCAACCGTTCGGCCAACGCGTACTGCCCGACCAACGGGTGCGCGAGCAACGCGTCCGCCACCCGGTCACGCCCACCGCGCACCGCCGCGTCCAACGCCAGGTGCTCGTAGCTCGTCACGTGCGCGATCAACCCGGCTGCCGACGGCGGCACGGGCGGCACGGGCAGCGGCGTGGCACCGCTGCCGTCCACCACCGCGGGCACCTCGATCACCGCGTCCGCGGGCAGGAACGGCAGCGTGCCGCCGTTGCGGACGTTCACCACGTGCTGCTCCGCACCCATCCCGCCCGTCAAGGCGTGCACCAGCTGCACGGCCGCCTCCGAGTAGTACGCGCCCCCGCGCTGCGCGAGCTGCGCCGGCTTCGTCACCACCGCCACGTCCCCGTACAGGTCCAGCAGCTCCTTCTCCACCCCCGCGACCACCTCGGCCCGCGGCGGCTCGGTGTGCTGCTTCCGCACCACCTCGTCGTGGTCGTAGAAGTACTTCAGGTAGTACGACGGCACCATCCCCAACCGCCGCATGAACGACCCCGGCAGCCCGATGTGCTCGCCCAACGCGTCGGCGTGCCGTGCCAGCAGCTCCGGCAGCCGGTCGACGCCGTCGACGAACACGCCCGTCTCCCAGCTCAGGTGGTTGAGCCCGACGTGCTCCAGCCGCACCGACCCCGGCTCCACCCCGAGCAACGCCGCCGTCCACCGCTGGAACGTGATCGCCACGTTGCACAGCCCGACCGCCCGGTGCCCTTCGGCGAGCAACGCCCGCGTCACGATCCCCACCGGGTTGGTGAAGTTCACGATCCAGGCGTCGCCCGCCACCTCCCGCACGCGCCGGGCGATGTCCAGCACCACCGGCACGGTCCGCAACGCCTTGGCCAACCCGCCGGCCCCCGTCGTCTCCTGCCCGACGCAGTCGCACACGAGCGGGAACGTCTCGTCCGACGCCCGTGCCGCCTGCCCGCCCACCCTGAGCTGCAACAACACCGCCGACGCACCGTCGACGCCACGTTCCAGGTCGTCGGTCGTCGTCACGCGCGCCGGGTGCCCCGCGTGCGCCAGCAACCGCCGCGAGAACGCCCCGACCACCTCCAGCCGCGCCAAGTCCGGGTCCACGAGCGCGATCTCGTCCACCGCGAGGCCGACCCGTCGCCCCGCGATCCCGTCGACCAGTTCCGGCGTGTAGGTCGACCCGCCACCGACAACGGTGAGCTTCACCCTTTGACCCCCGTGAATGTGATGCCCTTGACGAACGAGCGCTGTGCGAACACGAACAGCACCACCGCCGGGACCATGATCAGCAACGTGACGGCCATCGCCAGGTTCCACTGCACGTGGTGCATGCCCTTGAACGTCGACAGCGCCAGCGACAGCGTCCACTGGTCCGGCTTCTCGCTCGTGTAGAGCAGCGGTCCGAAGTAGTCGTTCCAGGTGTAGAGGAAGCAGAACAGCGCGGTCGCCGCGATGCCCGGCCGCGCCATCGGCACGACGATCCTCACCAGCGCCTGGAACTCCGAGCACCCGTCCACCCGTGCCGCGTCCACATAGGACTGTGGGATGGTCAGGATGAACTGGCGCAGCAGGAAGATGCTGAACGCGTCGAACAGGAAGTAGGGCGCGATCAACGGCCACAGCGTGCCCGTCAACCCGAGGCCGGACCACGTGTCGTACAGCGGCACCGCCACGACCTGCGGTGGCAGCATCATCGCCCCGACCACCAGCAGGAACACCACGTTCCGCCCGCGCCACCGCAACTTCGCCAGCGCGTACGCCGCCGGGATGGAGGACACCAGCATCCCGACCGTGGCCAACCCCGAGTACAACATGCTGTTGCCCAAGTACTTCAGCAGCGGCGCCTGCTCGAACACCTCCAGGAAGTTGCCCCAATGCCACTCGCGGGGCCACAAGTCCTTCGTGAACGCCTGGCTGTCCGACATGACCGCCGTCAGGAAGACGAAGACGATCGGCAACGTGAACATCAACCCGAGCGCCAGCCCGAGGCTGTGCACCGCCACCCAGTCCAGCGCCTTCCGCCACGCGAACGGCCTCCGCACGCCGACCGCCGCCGTCATGACTCCTCCTGGTGCGACGCCTTGCGCATCCGCTGCACCAGCAACGCCGTCGCCGCGAACGAGATCACGAACAACACCGTCGCCATCGCCGCCGCGTAACCCATGTCGAAATACCTGAACCCCTGCGTGTACAGCCACACCGGGAACGTCAACGTGGAGTTCTCCGGGAACCCGAGCACCTTCGTGGAACCGGTCACGTCCGCCGACCCGCTCGCCGCCGACCCGGCCACCACGGCCTGCGTGAACAGCTGCAACGCCAGGATGATCGAGTTCACCACCCCGAACACCAGCACGGGGGAGATCGTCGGCAGCGTGATGTGCCACCACCGCCGCACCGGACCCGCGCCGTCCAGCTCGGCGGCCTCGTACTGCTCCGGCGGCACGTCCAAGACCGCGGCCAGGATGATGATCATCAGATCGCCGGACACCCACAGCATCACGGCCGCGATCCCCGGTTTGGCCCACACCGGATCGGCGAACCACAACGGCCCCTCGATCCCGAACCAGCCCAAGAACGCGTCCAGCGGCCCTTCGTTCGGCCGCATGACCAGGAAGAACACCAACGTCGCGGCCACGGGCGGCGCCAACGACGGCAGGTAGCACAAGGTGCGCACCAGCCCGACGCCCGTTCTCAGCCGTGCGATCACCGACGCCACGCCCAACGCGAACACCACGCGTGCGACGGTCAGCACCACCACGAACCACAACGTGTTGTGCACGGCGGTGCGGAACAGCGGGTCGGAGAACATGTACGCGTAGTTCTCCCAGCCGACCCACTCCGGCGGGTTGATCAGGTCGTACCTGGTGAACGAGAACCCGATCGTGGCGACCAGCGGGTAGCCGAAGAACACGGCGAACCCGAGGATCGCGGGCGCCATGAACGCCAGCACGGTCAGGCGGTGACGGGCGCGGGCGCGGGACCGCCCCTTGGCCTGGGCGGTCCGCGCCACGTCCACGCGCTCCAGCGTGGCCGTCATGCCTACTTGCCGCTCTTCGCGATCCGGTCGTCGATCTGCCGGTCGACCTCCGCCAACCCCGCCATCAGGTCGGGCACCTTGCCCGCCTGCCACGACGTGGCGAAGTCGCCGATCGCCTTGATGTGCGCGTCGCCGATGGGCGTCACCGGGTTGCCCTGGAGCTTGCCCGAGGTCGCCAGGTCGATGAACGTCTTGAAGTTCTCGTCCACCTCCAGGCGCGGGTCGGCCAGCGCGGCCTTCGTGCTCGGGATGTTCTTGATCCCGTTGGCCAGGTCGACGACCGTGTCGGTGTCGAACGACAGGTGCTTGATCAGCTCCCACGCCGCGCCGGGGTTCTTCGCGCCCTTCGGGATGCCCATGATCGTGCCGGTGGTGAAGCCGATGCCGTACAGGTCGGGCTTGACCGTCGGGAACGGCGCGGTGCCGAACCGCACGTCCGGCGCCTGGTCCTCCAGGAACGCGGTGCGGTACTCGCCGTCGATCATCATGGCGATCTTCTTCTGGTGGAACGCGTGGTCGGTCGAGTACTCTTGGCCGAGGCCCGCCCGGAACCGCTCCAGGTTGTCGTAGCCGTAGAAGTCGACGAGTTCCTTCTGGAACCTCAACATCTCGGCCCACTCCGGGGTGGCGAGACCCGACTTGCCGTCCGGCGTCTCCCACTTCGCGCCGAAGTTCGGCGCCCAGATCGGCGGGCGGTTCGCGTAGAACAGCATGGTCGGCAGGAAGCCCGCGACCTCGATCGAGCCGTCCGCCGCCTTCTTCGTCGTCCGCTTGGCGAAGTCGAGCAGCTCCGCCGTCGTCCTGGGCGGCTCGGTGATGCCCGCCGCGGCGAGCATGTCCTTGTTGTAGTACAGCCCGTACACGTCGCTGAGCAGCGGCATCGCGCAGCGGTTGCCCTTGTACTCGGTGTAGGAGCGGACCGCGTCGGGGATCTGGCCGAGGTCGACGCCGTCCCGTTCGACGTAGGGCTTGAGCTCCTGGAACGAGCCGCTGGTGCAGAACTGGCCGATGTTGTCGGTGGTGAACGACAGGGCCACGTCCGGCGGGTTGCCGCCGCGGATGCCCGCGGTGATCTTGTCGTCGTCCTGGCTGCCCTCGTGCCTGATCTCGGCGTTCGGGAACTTCTCCTTGAAGCTCTCCAGGGCCTTGGTGACCTCGGCCTGCTCGCGGCCGGAGTAGTTGCTCCAGACCGTGAGGGAGAACTTGTCCTCCTTGCCCGGCGCCGCCGCCGGCCCCGACTGGTCGGCCTGCTTGCCGGAGCCCGCCGCGCAAGCGGTCAGGGACACCGCCGCGGCCACGCACAGCAACGCTGCGCGGTGGAGCTTGCGCATGTGCTCTCCTTCATGTCGACGTGCTCGATGCGGTCGCGTCCTGCTGGTTCGGACCGCGGAAGGGTTCGGTCGTGGCGGCGGGCAGACCGAACACCTGTTCCCTGACGACGGACAGCGCGGAGTGCAGTGCGCCGGAACGCACCGGTTTCCCGGTCACCAGGGCGAGTCGGACGGGGGTGCGGGGCACCACCAGGCGGCGCAGCTCGGCCGCGACGAGCTCGGCGAGCGTCGTGCCGCCCGCCTGCGCGATCTCGCCGGACAGCAGCACCAGTTCGGGGTCGAGCACGGCGATCACGTTCGCCACGCCGGTCGCGACGCGGCGGGCCAGGTCGACCAGGAACTCCCGGCCGGCCGGTCCTTCGCCCAACGCCTTCTCCACGGCCTCCTGGCCGGTGCGCGCGGACACGCCGTGCGCGCGGGCGAGGCGGGCGATGCCGGGGCTGTCGAGGAGGTCGCCGTAACGGCTGCCGGTGCGTTCGGTGCCCGTGTCGGCGTGCGCGTGGTCCGGGACCCGCATGGCGTCGATCTCGCCCGCGCCACCGGTCGCGCCGCGCAGCAGCACGCCGTTGACCACGACGGCCGCGCCCACCGCGTCGGCGGGCCAGAGCAGGACGAAGTTCCTGACCCCGACGGCCCGGCCGGCGATCATCTCCTCCAGCGCGACGAGGTTGACGTCGTTCTCGACCGTGACGGAGGTGTCGAGGAGGGCTTCGAGCTCCTCCGGGATGTTCTTGTTCTCCCAGCCGGGCATGTGCGGGGCGTAGTTGAGGCGGCCGGTCGCCGGGTCCACCGCGCCGGGGCTGCCGACGACGACGTGGTGCAGGGCGTCGGTGGTGAGGCCGGCGAGGGCGGCGGCCTTCGTGACCGCGCTGTGGAACGCCTCCAGCACGTCGGTCTTCGGCATGGGCGCGCGGTGTTCGGCGAGCGTCGTGCCGGAGATGTCGGCGATGGCGACGTCGACCGCGTCGGGGGTGAGGTCGACGGCGGCGACGTGGGCGAGCGCGCCGTTGACCGTCCAGAGCTGCGCCCGGGGGCCGCGTCCGCCGCCACGCAACCCGCTGCGCAGGACCGTGCCCTCGTCTTCGAGGCGGGTGAGGAGCTGCGCGGTGGCCGGTTTGGACAGGCCGATGATCCCTTCCAGCTCCGCCCTGGTCAGCGGGCCGTTGCGGAGCAGCGCCTCGATGGCCGCGCGGTCGTTGATCTCGCGCAGCAGCCTCGGGCTCCCGGCTCGCATCGGGTCTCCTGTCCGTCCTGTCTGGTAACTTTCCAGACGATTTCGTGGGAACGGTAGTGACGGGCCTCACGGCGGTCAATGCGCCGAGACGGGTCTGTTACCTGGGTTAGGTTGGCCTAAGGCACCCTGGAGGCATGACCGACACGCGTCAGGAGTCGCTGGCCGCACTGCTGGGCGGGCGGGGCGGTGCGTTGGACGCCTCGCTGCCGCCGTTGGCGTTCGTCGTGGGGTGGCTGCTGGGCGGGAACTCGATCGCCGTCGGGGCCTTGGCGGCGGTGGCGTGTGGCGTGGTCGTCGGCGTGATCCGGGTGGTCCGGGGCAGCCGCCCTCGCGCGCTCCTGGTCTCGGTGGCCTTGGTGGTGCTGGCCGCTTACGTCGCACTGCAGACGGGCCGCGCCGAGGACTTCTTCCTCGTGCAGATCTTCCTCAACGCGGCGTCGGCCCTGGTCTGGTCGGCGTCGATCGTCCTGAGGTGGCCTCTCCTCGGCGTGGTGGTCGGTCTGATCACGGGCCAGAAGTTCCGCTGGCGCCGCGACCCGGACCTCCTCCGCGCCTACCGCTACGCCTCTTGGCCGTGGGTGGGCCAGTACATCCTCCGCGTCCTCGTCTTCGGCGCCCTCTGGCTGGCCGGCGAGGTGGTCCTGCTGGGCATCATGCGTGCCGCCCTGACCTGGCCGCTCCAGGTGGCGTGCATCGCCGTGAGCTGGTGGATCCTCCGCCGCACCCTCCCCTCGGACCACCCGGGCCTCCGCCACCCCCGCACCCCTTGACCCCCGCGCGTGTCGAACCCTCGCGTCCCGCGTGTCGAACCTCCAAGTCGCGCGTGTCCTACGTTCGCGTCGCCCGTGTCCTACGTTCAGAACAGGCGAGTTCAACGCTCAGAACACGACGCGGTTGTTCTGAGCGTTGAACACGGGGTACCGGAACGTAGGACACGCGCGTTCTGAACGTAGGACACGCGCGCGCTGAAAGTTCGACACGCGGGACGTGAAGGTTCGACACGCGCGGGGGATTAGGTGGGGCGGGGGGCGGAGCCGCCCAGGATTTTCACGGCGGCCAGCCAGGCGGCGCCGGCGGCGCCCTCGGTGGCGACCGTGACGGTGGCCGAGGTGCGGGTGGTCAGTTCGCGCTTGAGGCGGGAGCCCAAGGGGTGTGCGTGGACCAGGCTGCCCATCAGGACGATCGGGGAGCGGTCGTCGGACGGGCGCGCGGCCTCGGCCAGGTCGGCCAGGGTGCGCACGGCGGCGGTGATGATCCGGTCGGCCGAACGGGCCTCGGCGTGCGCCGTCACGAGGGGTGCGTAGGTCGCCAGGGCGATCGGCGCGGCGGCGTTGGCCACGGTGATCAACCGCCGCCACTGCTCACGTCGGGGCAGCTCGGGGATGTCGGCACGCGCCAGCACGGCGGTGGTCAGGTCGTCCGGGTCGTCCCGCTCCAACGCCGCCAGCGTCGCCCGCACCGCCTCACGCCCCAGCCAGAACGCCGACCCCTCGTCACCCAGCAGCCAGCCGTACCCACCGGCCGTCGACACCAGCTCGTGGTGCTCGATCCGGGCCGCGATCGACCCCGTCCCGGCCACCAGCACGGTCCCGTCGGGCGACGCCGAACCGGTCGCGAACGCCGCCTCGGAGTCGGTGATCACCCGCATCGGGCACCGCAGCCCGGCGCCCGCCCACGCCGCCTCGAACAACGCCGCCACCGCCGGATCGCTGAGCAGCTTGCTCGAACCGGCCATGCCCAGCACGCCCGACTCGACCTTCGCCGGGTCCAACCCGTCCAACGCCGCCGTCAACGCCTGCCGGACGTGCGCGGCGGCCGTCTCCGGCGGGTGGGAGTTGGGGTTCGCGCCGCCGGCCACCCCGGCGCCCAGGCGCACGCCGTCCAGGTCGAGCACCAACGCCCGGGTGCTCGTGCCGCCCGCGTCCAGACCCACTACGAAACCCATTCGCCCGAGTATGCCCAGCACGAACGAGGTCCGGCACACCCAACCGGGTTGTGCCGGACCTGGCTCTCCGTGACAGCAGCACCAGCCCGTCAGCGCACCGCGAGCACCTGCGCACGGTCGCCGGACGCGTTGTGGTGGTGCAGGAACAGCAGACCGGCCACCGCCGACCCACCGCGCCGCACGCGCAGCACCGCGCCCGGCTCCGCCACGAACGACACCCCGCCCTCGACCCCGAGCCCCGGCCGCAGCGGGTCGAACGCCATCGGCGTGTCGATCCGGTCGACGAACCCGTCCGCGTTGCCCGGCGCCGGGTACGTCCCGGCCATCGCGACGGTGTAGGTCAACGGCGCGCTGCCGGCCGCCGGGTCGATCCCCAACGCCGCCAACGCCACCGGCAGCACCACCACGTCGCTGTCCATCACGTTGGTGTCCACGTCGCCGTACTGGCCGTTGAGCGGCTGCTCGTCCACGACCTCGCCGTCCGCCTCCCGCACGGTCCGCGCCAGCCACACGTCCGCCGTCACGACCTCGCCCACGCTCGGCTTCACCGCGCGCACGGTGTAGTCGCGCGCCCCGTCGCCGTCGGTGTCGATCCGGATCTCCGGGCTGGCGGCGATGCCGAGCGTCACCCAGTTGTGCCAGGTCACGACCCCGAACGCGAGCATCCCGTCACCCGATGCGGCACCGACGTACCGCAGGTCGCCGCCCTTGGCCGACCCGTTGACCGCGCAGTCGGCCTGCACCTCGTCCGCGCAGTCGGGCAGCTCCGGGCTGGAGCCCTGCAGCTCGACCACGCTCACGAACGACCGGTAGGCCTCGTCGCCCTCGCCCTGGTCCAGCCCGCGCCCGGTCAACTCGACCGTGCCGTCACCGCGGTCGACCGCCTCCACGTCCGCGACCGGTTTCGGCGCCGCGTAGACCGGCACCCGGAGCGTGCGGTCGCCGGACCGCACGAGCAGCCGCCCGGACGCCTCCGCCAGGAACTGCCGCGCCACGTCCGCCTGCACCTTCTCCACGGTCGGGTCGGCCACCTTCCGCAGCTCCTCGGGCGTGACGGTCAGCGTCACCTCGACCGACGCGGTCCCACCGGGCGGCACGACGAGCACCGGCGGCCACACCCCGAACTCCGCGCCCGGCACGGTGGTCGCGGCCTGGTACGACACGCGGGCCGTGCGCGGTGACGCCGACTTGTTCACCACCTCCACCGTCTTGCTCACCGAAGTGGCGGACGCCGCCTCGACCGTCCCGAACGTCACGCCCACCGTGCCGGGGTCGTCCGCGACCATGGCCAGCAGGTCGACGCCGACCGCGTCCAGCGCGTCCACCCGCCCCGCGCCGACCCGCATCGGCGCCTCGGGCGTGCCGGTGGTGTGGTCGTCGCCGTCAGTCACGTCGCCGGTCGCGGTGTTCACGATCGCGGCCTTGACCTCTTCGACCGTCCACTCCGGACGTGCCTCCCGCACCAGCGCGGCGATGCCGGCCACGTGCGGCGCGGCCATCGACGTGCCGCCCATGCTCACCGCGTCGGCGCCCGTGCCGACCGACGCGGACACGATCGTGTCACCGGGCGCGGCGACGTCCGGCTTGGCCGCCGTGGCGCCGCGCGACCCGCGCGAGGACGACGGCGTGATGGTGTCGGCCAGGGTCGGCGTCATCGTCGGCACGGCGTTGCGCAGCGAGCCGAGCATCCGCACCTGGAGCGTGCCGTCGGCCAACGCGGGCCGCACGGCGTCGGTCGCGGCACGGGTGAACTGGAACGCCGGGATGCCCGCGTTGCCCGCGATGGCCGCCTTGAAGTGGGCGCTGGTGGCGGTGAGCAGCACGCCTTCCGCGCCGGCCGCCTGGGCGTTGTCGGTCCGCGCGGCCGAGCCGCACTCGCGGGTCGCGTCGTCCTCGTCCCACTCCAGCCACACGAACCTGCCGTGCAGGTCGTCGGCGATCGGCGCGCACCCGTCGAGGTTCTCCGGGTCGGTCACCGGCACGACGGGCCGCGTCACGTCCAGCGCGGCGTACCCGGGGTAGCTCTTGCTGTACTGCCCGGCGTGCCGCGCGCCCGCCACTTCGACGCCGTCGAGCAGCGCGTACGCGTCCCGCGTGTTCGCCACCGCCAGCGCCTCGGGCGCGTTCGCGGGCGAGCCTCCGACGTCGTAGAAGTCGCCGCCGTTGCCCGCCGCCGCGACGACCACCACGCCGTGCTCGACGACCTTGCGCACGAACAGGTTGTCCGGGTCGTCCTGGCCGCCGAAGTCGCTGCCCAGCGACAGGTTCACCACGTCGAGGTGGTCGCCGAAGTCGCCGTCGCCGTTCGGGTCGAGCGACCAGTCGAGGGCCTGGCCCACCAGGTCGGTCGACCCCGTGCAGCCGAACACCTTCAACGCGTACAGGGACGCTTTCGGCGCGGTGCCGGGCCCGATCTTCATGCCGGCCACGGCTTCGGGCGTCAACGTCGAGTAGTCGCCGGTGAACGGCGTGCCGTCGGCGTTCTCGCCGTACCCGGCGGCGGTGCCCGCGACGTGCGTGCCGTGGCTCTGGCAGTCCAGGGGGTTCGGGTCGGGCGCCGGCACCGCCTGCTCGGGCGTCGTGGAGTCGTAGGCGTCGCCCGCGAAGTCGTGGCCGCCGACGACCTTCGCGGTCGGCGTCCACGGCGCGGTGCGGTCTACGGCTTCGTAGGCGGCGGTGGTGCCGGGGCCGCCGAAGTCGGCGTGCGTGTAGTCGATGCCGGTGTCGATGACGCCGATGCGCAGGCCCTCGCCGTAGCGGCCGGTGTCCCGCCAGACCCGCGCGGCCCGCGTCAGCTCAACCGCGCCCGCGTTCCGCACCGACTTCGGCACGGTCAGCCGCACGGACTTGACCTCGGGCAACGCGGTCAGCCCGCGCAGGCTCGCGGCGTCGGCGGTGACCACGACACCCGGCACCGCGTTGCGCGTCTTGGCGACCTCGCGGGTGGCGGCGTCCTGGCCGCGCAACGCCGTCAGCACCCGGTCGGCCTGCACGTCGGCGCGCTGCCGGGCCGCCCGTGCCGCCGCCGCGGGGTCGTGCCCGCCGCGTGCCTTCTCGTCACCGTACGCGCGGGTGGCCGGGGTCGTGGTCAGCTCGACGAACGCGGTGACCGGCCCGGTGGCGCGGGCCAGCGCCGCGCCGACCCGCTCGGACGACCCGTCACCGGCGTGGTCGGCGCGGTTCGGCGGCAGGGGTCTGGCCGCCTGGTCGGCTCCCGAGGCGCTGCCGACGAGGAGCGTGCCGAGCAGTGCGGCGGTGGCGGCGGACGCCCACACCGGGCGGTGGAGTTTCATCGCAACCCTTCGTAACCGGGATTCATCGGACGAATAACCGGACAACCTCTAGACGGAGTCGAGGAACAGCGCTATACATCCGATCTGTCGACCGGCTTCTGAGGAGGACCTGCCGTGCAGTTGCTGCGCTTGGGACCGACGGGCTCCGAACGGCCCGCCGTCCGTGCCGACGACGGCGTCACGTACGACCTGACACCGGTGACCGACGACGTGACCGGCGCGTTCCTCGCCGCCGACGGCATCGCCCGCACCCGGGCCGCGCTCGCCGCCGGCGAACTCCACCCGATCGTGGACGACGGTGCGCGGATCGGGCCGCCGGTGGCGGGGGTCGGCAAGCTCGTCTGCATCGGCCTCAACTACCGCGACCACGCGGACGAGACCGGGCTGCCGATCCCGGCCGAGCCGGTGATGTTCCTCAAGACGCCGGACACGATCGTCGGCCCGAACGACGAGGTGCTGGTGCCGCGCCGGTCCGTGAAGACGGACTGGGAGGTCGAGCTGGCCGTGGTCATCGGCCGCACGGCCCGGTACCTGGAGTCCGCCGAGGAGGCCATGACCTGCGTCGCCGGGTACGCGCTGTCCCACGACGTCAGCGAGCGCGAGTTCCAGCTCGAACGCGGCGGGCAGTGGGACAAGGGCAAGAACTGCGAGACGTTCAACCCGCTCGGCCCCTTCCTCGTGCCCGCGGACGAGGTCGGCGACCCGCAGGCGCTCGGCATGCGGCTGTGGGTCAACGGCGTGCCGCGGCAGGACTCGTCCACCAAGAACATGATCTTCCCGGTGGCCGAGCTGGTCCGCTACCTGAGCTGGTTCCTCGTCCTCCGACCAGGTGACGTCATCAACACCGGCACGCCGGCCGGGGTGGCGCTGGGCCAGCCGGAGCCGAAGCCGTACCTGCGTGCGGGCGACGTGGTGGAGCTGGAGATCGACGGGCTGGGCAAGCAGCGGCAGACCCTCGGGCAGGCGTGATGGCCGCGGGCGTGGACCGGATCGTCGCGCTCGACGTGCTGGACATCCGGTTCCCGACCTCGCGCGAGCTGGACGGGTCGGACGCGATGAACCCCGACCCGGACTACTCCGCCGCCTACGTCGTGCTGCGCACGTCGGGCGGCCCGGAGGGCTACGGGCTGGCGTTCACCATCGGGCGTGGCAACGACGTGCAGGCCGCCGCGATCAGCTCGCTGGCGCACCACGTGGTCGGCCGGCCCGTCCCGCAGACCGCCGCCGACCTGGCCGGGCTGTACTTCGAGCTGGTCGGCGACTCGCAGCTGCGGTGGCTCGGCCCGGAGAAGGGCGTCGCGCACATGGCGCTCGGCGCGGTGGTCAACGCCGCGTGGGACCTGGCGGCACGGCGCGCGGGCCTGCCGCTGTGGCGGTTCCTGTCGGGCATGACGCCGGAGGAGATCGTCGGCCTGGTCGACTTCCGCTACCTGTCCGACGCGCTCACGCCCGACGAGGCGCTGGACATCCTGCGGCGCGCCGAGTCGGGACGCGCCGAACGGGCGGCGGCGCTCGTCCGGGACGGCTACCCGGCCTACACGACGTCGCCGGGCTGGCTGGGCTACGCCGACGACAAGCTCGCGGGCCTGGCGCGGGAGGCGTTGGCCGACGGCTTCGACATGATCAAGCTGAAGGTCGGCGGCAGCCTGGACGACGACGTGCGGCGGCTGAAGCTGGCCCGCGAGGTCGTCGGCCCGGACGTGCGCATCGCGGTGGACGCCAACCAGCGGTGGGACGTCGGCACGGCCATCGCGTGGATGCGCGAGCTGGCGCCGTTCGACCCGTACTGGATCGAGGAGCCCACCTCCCCGGACGACGTGCTCGCGCACGCGGCCATCGCCAGGGCGTTGAGCCCGATCAAGGTCGCCACCGGCGAGCACGTGCAGAACCGGGTGGTGTTCAAGCAGCTGCTCCAGGCGGGCGCGGCGGACGTGGTGCAGCTCGACGCGTGCCGGGTGGGCGGCGTCAACGAGAACGTGGCGATCCTGCTGCTGGCCGCGAAGTTCGGCGTGCCGGTGTGCCCGCACGCGGGCGGCGTGGGACTGTGCGAGCTGGTCAGGCACCTGGCGATGGTCGACTTCGTGGCCGTCTCCGGCACGACCGACGGCCGCGTCATCGAGTGGGTCGACCACCTGCACGAGCACTTCACCGACCCGGCGGTGGTGCGCGGCGGCCGGTACGTCGCGCCCGCCGAGCCCGGCTTCTCGGCCCGGCTGCGGGAGCGGACCCTGACCGACTACCGGTACCCCGACGGTCCGGTGTGGACCGAGTTGGAGGAGGAGCGGTGAGCGAGTTCCAAGGGCTGGTCGCGGTGGTGACCGGCGGGGCGTCGGGCATCGGCCTGGCCACCGCGCGGCTGCTGGCCGAACGGGGCGCGACCGCGGTGGCGCTGGACCTGAACCCCCAGGTCGACCCGCCGTTGCACGGGATCAGGATGGACGTCGCCGACGACGCGTCGGTGCGTGCCGCGATCGACGAGGTGGTCGAGCGGTTCGGCCGGCTCGACGTGGTGGTGAACAACGCGGGCGTCGGCGCGCAGGGCGACGTGACGGCGAACCCGGACGACGAGTGGCTCCGGGTGCTGAACGTGAACGTGGTCGGCATGGCCCGGGTGGCTCGCGCCGCGGTGCCGCACCTGCGGAAGTCGCCGTCCGCGGCGATCGTGAACACCGGCTCGATCGCGGCCTGGGCAGGTCTGCCGCAGCGCGCGCTGTACTCGGCGAGCAAGGGCGCGGTGCACGCGTTGACGCTGGCCATGGCCGCGGACTACGTGCGCGAGGGCATCCGGGTGAACGCGGTGGCGCCCGGCACGGCCGACACGCCGTGGGTGGGCCGCCTGCTCGACTCGGCGCCGGACCCGGAGGCCGAGCGGGCCGCGTTGGAGGCGAGGCAGCCGCACGGCCGGCTGGTCTCGGCGGACGAGGTCGCGGGCGCCATCGCCTACCTGGCCGGTCCGCTCTCCGGCTCCACCGCCGGCACCGTCCTCGCGGTCGACGGCGGGATGCACGGGCTGCGGCTGCGTCCTCGGTAGCATTCGGCGTTGGGAAGACCTGGTCGCACGGAGAGGCGCAGCAGTGATTCCGTTGTCCCGGTTGGGTTTCGGGGGCGGTCCGATCGGCAACCTGTTCACCGAGGTGTCCGATGTGGACGCTTTCGGCGCGCTGGAAGCCGCTTGGGACGCCGGGGTCCGCTACTTCGACACCGCGCCGCACTACGGGCTGGGGTTGTCGGAGCGGCGGATCGGTTCTTTCCTGGCGGGCAGGCCGCGTGACTCGTTCGTCGTCTCCACGAAGGTGGGACGGGTGTTGGAGCCGGCGTTCGGCGACGGCGATGACCGGGCGAACGGGTTCGCGGTGCCCGCCACGGCGTGGCGGCGGTGGGACTTCAGCGCGGACGGCGTGCGGCGGTCGTTGGAGTCCTCTTTGGACCGTCTCGGGCTGGACCGGGTGGACGTGGTCTACGTGCACGATCCCGACTCGCACTGGGAGCAGGCCGTGTCGGAGGCCGTGCCCGCGTTGCTGGCGCTGCGGTCGGAAGGCGTGATCGGGGCGGTCGGCGTGGGGATGAACCAGTGGGAGCTGCCCGCGCGGTTCGTCCGGGAGACCGACGTGGACGTGGTGCTGCCGGCCGGGCGGTACACCGTGCTGGAGCAGACGGCCGCTCCGCTGCTGGACCTGTGCGCGTCGCGCGGGGTGGCGGTGGTGGCGGCCGGGGTGTTCAACTCCGGGCTGCTGGCCCGGCCCGAGGTCGGCTCGACGTACGACTACCGGGCCGCGCCGGAGGCGCTGGTGTTGCGTGCGCGGCGGATCGCCGCCGTCTGCGCGCGGCACGACGTGACGTTGCCGCAGGCCGCGGTGTCGTTCCCGTTCCGGCACCCGGCGGTGGTGTCGGTGCTGCTGGGCGTGCGTTCGGCGGCGGAGATGCGCGCCAACGCCACCGCCTTCGCCGCACCGGTGCCGGACGCGTTGTGGGACGACCTGCGCACCGAGGGCCTACTCCCCACCTAACCCTTCGAGAGTCCTACCTCCACCCCTCGAGAGTCCTACCTCCACCCCGCGCGTGTCCTACCTCCACCCCGCGCGTGTCGTACCTTCACGTCGCGCGTGTCCTACGTTCAGAACGCGCGTGTCCTACGTTCAGAACACCTGAATTCAACGCTCAGAACACGGCCGCCCGGCGTCACGCCAGGTGGGACAGCCACTGCTCCACGCCCGCCACGTGCACCGTCGACCACGAACGGGCCAGTTCGGGCTGGTGGGCGGCCAGGGCGTCGACGATGGCGCGGTGCTCGGCGACGGTCCGGTCGACCGCGCCGCCCTGCGTGATGCCGCGCCAGATGCGGACCCGGACGGTCGGGCCGGCGAGGGTGTCCAGCAGTTGGGCCAGGTAGGCGTTGCCCGAGCCCTGCGCGATGGCGCGGTGGAACTCCAGGTCGTGCTCGACCAGCTCCTCCACGGACTGCGCGGACTCGGCGGCGTCGCACAACGTCCGCAGCGCCGCGATCTCGTCCGGCCCGACGCGCTGCGCCGCCATCGCCGCGGCGGCCGGTTCGAGGATGCGGCGCACCTGCAGGACCTCCAGCACGGAGTCCTCGCCGCGGTGCAGGTCGAGCACGAACGACAACGCGCCGAGCAGGTCGTCGGCACGCAGGCTCGACACGTACGTGCCGTCACCCTGCCGCACGTCCAGCACCCTGACCAGCGACAACGCCTTGACCGCCTCGCGCAGCGAGTTCCGCGACAGCCCGAGGCGGTCGGCGAGGTCCGCCTCCCGCGGCAGCCGGTCGCCCGGCTTCAGCTCGCCCGAGACGATCATCTCCTTGACGCGCAGGATGGCGTCGTCGGTAACTGCCACGGCGGCCCTCGACTCGTCAGCTAGACCTCGGATGTCTGGCGCCAAGTATGGGCCACACCGAAGCGCCGCGCGGCCAACCCGCCGTGCAGCGAGACATTCACCCATCTTAACTCTATTCGGTTATCTTATAACCATGCGTGACGGCGTCCGCCACTTCCGGCCATAATGGTCTGGACCATTTGAGGAGGGACCTTGGACACGGTTGTCGCAGCTCCGCGAGCACTGCTCGGTCGGGCCATCACCGGTCCCGTCAGCCTGAGGTTCAGGGCAGGCCGGATCGTCGAGGTCGTCGCGGGTTCACCACCCGACGGCGCCGAGGTGCTGACCGACGGCCTGCTCACCCCGGGCCTGGTGGACGTGCAGGTCAACGGGGCGGTCGGGGTCGACTTCGCCGAGGTGGACCCCGAAGGCATGGCCGCGGTGGCGAGAGCGCTCCCACGAACGGGGGTGACCCGTTTCCTGCCGACGCTGATCACCGCGCCGGTGCCGGTCGCGATACGCCAGGCGCACGCCGTGCTGGCGGCGTCGGCCACCCTGGCGCGGCACGCGGGCGCCAAGCCGCTCGGCGTGCACCTGGAAGGGCCGTTCCTGTCGCCGAAACGCGCGGGCGTGCACGACCCGGCGCTGATGGTGCCGCCGGGCCCGGCCGAGATCGACATGCTGCTGCACGACGAGGTGCTGCGCCGCGCGTTGCGCATGGTGACGCTCGCCCCCGAGCAGCCGGGCGGTCTGGACGCCGTGCGCAGGCTGGCGGAGGCGGGCGTGCTGGTCGCGGTCGGGCACAGCGACGCGACGGGCGAGCAGACCAGGGCCGCCGCCGAGGCAGGCGCCCGCATGGTGACGCACCTGTTCAACGCCCAGCGCCCGCTCGGCCACCGCGAACCGGGCGTGCCCGGCGTGGCGCTCGTGGACGACCGGTTCACGTTGGGCCTGATCGCGGACCTGGCGCACGTAGGCCCGGACGTCTGCCGGCTGGTCTTCAACGCCGCCGGGCACCGGGTCGCGCTGGTCACGGACGCCGTGGCCGCCGCGGGCATGCCACCCGGCCGCTACCAGCTGGGCGGCGCGGACGTGCTGCTGACCGAGGACGGCGTGCCGCGTTCGCCGGAGGGCACGATCGCGGGCAGCGCGCTGACCCTGGACCTGGCCGTGCGCAACATCGTGTCGGTGGGCGTGGACCCGGCGGCCGCCCTGGCGTCGGCCACCATCGTCCCGGCCGACGCGATCGGCGAGCCGACGTTGGGCCGGCTGGAGCCCGGCGCCGTGGCCGACCTGGTGTGGTGGGACGACGACCTCCGGCCGCGCAAGGTGTGGGTGGACGGCGAGGTCGTGTTCGACCGTGCGACGGCGTACGGGAACGCGACGGTCGGCGTGGCCGCGGCGGGGCAGTAGCCGCACGAGCGGAGAGGCCCGGGGGACGCGCTCCCTCGGGCCTCTCTCGTGTTCTGAGCGTTGAATTCAGGTGTTCTGAACGTAGGACACGCGCGACGCGAACGTAGGACACGCGCGTTCTGAACGTAGGACTCACGCGACGCGAACGTAGGACTCTCGCGACCTGAGCGTTCGACACGCGCGTTCTGGACGTAGGACACGCGCGAGGTGAGGGTCAGCGGGTGCGGGTGACCTTGTTCAGGCCGCGTGGGTTGTCCGGGTCGCCGCCGCGGGCCAGGGCCAGGCCGTGGGCGAGGCGTTGGATCGGGAGGATCTCCAGGATCGGGGCGACTTCCTCCGCGGTCTCGGCCACCGGGATGCGGAGGGCGGCGGAGACCTTGTCGGAGGCGGAGCCGACGGCCAGCACGTCCGCCCCACGCCCGTGCACGGCGTCCAGCACGTCGTGGAGAGCGTCACCGCCCTTGCCCAAACTGGTCACCGCCAGCACGGCCGTCTCCGCGTCCACCGCCGCCACCGGCCCGTGCAGCAGGTCCGCCCCGCTGTACGCCCGCGCCGCCAGGTACGACGTCTCAGCCAGCTTCAACGCCGACTCCAGCGCCGTCGGCAGCGAGTAGCCGCGCCCGGTGGTCAGCACCCGGTCCACGAACCGGTACCGCTGCACCGCCTCGGCCACCGCGTCCGCCGACGCGTCCAACGTCGACCGCGCCAGGTCGCCGAGACCGGAGACGGCCGAACCGTCACCGCCCCGGATCCCGTCCACCAGCAGGTACAGCGCCAGCAAGGTCGCCGAGTACGTCTTCGTCGCCGCCACGGCCTGCTCCACGCCCGCCCCGACGTCGACCGACAGCTCGGCCGCCCCGTTCAACGGCGACGAAGCGGTGTTCGTGACCGCCACGGTCAACGCGCCGCGCGCCCGCGCCGACTCGGTCACCTCCAGCAGGTCCGGCGACCCGCCCGACTGGGACACCGCGACCAGCAGCACGTCGCGCAGGTCCGGCTGGGCCCCGTACAGCGTGGTCGTGGACGGCGACACCAGCCCGGCGGGCAGTTCCAGCAGCACCTCGGTCAGGTACTTCGCGTACAGCGCCGCGTGGTCGCTGGACCCGCGGGCCGCCAGCAGCACGAACCGCGGCCGGCGTTCGGCGATCACGGACGCGACCGACGCGATGGCGTCCCGCCGGGCGAACAGGTCGGCGAAGATCCCCGGTTGCTGGTCGATCTCGGCCGCCATGTGCCTGCCGGGCTGGTGGTCGGTCATCGGTGCTCCCCCTGTCGTTCGGATGGCGGCGTCGTCCGGGTGGCGGCGGCGACGCGCTCGGCCGCGGCCCGCAGGCTCACCCGTGACCCGCCGTGGGTGTCCACGCGGGCGACGGCGCCCAGGTCAGGCCCCGGCACGCCCGTCTCGACGTGCACAAGGTCTAGACCAATAGTAACCAGCGACGACACCAGCTCGCGAGCCCACGCGTGGCGGTGTGCCTCACGCGTCACCACCACGACCGGACGCCCGGCGGCCAGCGACGCGATCTCGTCCGCGGACGTCGCCGCCACCACCGAGGTACCCGGAACGAGCTCCGCCAAATACGGCCCGAGCCCCCACGGCACGTCGCCGACCGCGATCGACGGCTCCACCGCCAGGTCGACGACCACCGGCGGCCCGGACAGCGCCAACGTGCCGCGCACCTCCAGCGCCCGCCGTGCCGCGACCAGCCCCAACGACGGGTCGTGCGCCTCCACGGAGGTCGCCGGTGCGCCCAGCGCGGCCGTCCGCCGTGCCGCCTCCTCCAACCGCTCCACCGGCAGCGCGCCCGACTCCACGGCCGCCACGATGCTGTCCACCAGCCATCGCAGCCCGTCGTCGTCCAACGGCTCGCCGCCCAGGCACAACGCGTCCACCCCGGCCGCCAGCGACCGCACGGACCCCTCCGCGAGGTCGCCGCCGACGGCCTTCATGTCCAGCCCGTCGGTGATGACCGCCCCGGTGAACCCCAACTCCTCCCGCAGCACCCGCACCGCCAGCGGGTTCAGCGTCGCGGGCGCCGAACCCCACTCCGGCACGACGAGGTGCCCGGTCATGATCGACCGCACCCCCGCCCGCACCGCCGCGCGGAACGGCACGAACTCGACCGCCGCCAGCTCCTCGTGGGTCCGTGGCAGCACCGGCAGCGCCGCGTGCGAGTCCACAGTGGACGCACCGTGGCCGGGGAAGTGCTTGGCGCACGCCGCCACCCCGACCGACTGCAGACCCGCCACGAACGCCGCCACGTGCGCGCCCGCCGCCTCCGGGTCCGACCCGAACGACCGCACCCCGATCACGGGGTCCTCCAGCGTCAGCACGAGGTCCGCCGACGGCGCCAGGTTCAGGCTCACCCCGCACGCCGCCAGCCGCGCCCCGATCGACGCCGCCACCGCCCGCGTCAGCCCCACGTCGTCCGCCGCGCCCAACGCGTGGTTGCCCGGCACCTCCGACCCGCGGCCCGCGTCGAGGCGGGTCACGTCGCCGCCCTCCTCGTCGATCCCGATCACGACGTCCGCCCGCGCGCCCCTCAGCTGCGCGTTCAGGGTCGTGACCTGGGCATCGTCCACCACATTGCGCCCGAACAGCACGACACCGCCGAGCCCGTCGGCCACCCTCTTCAGCAGCCAGTCCGGCGCGGCGGTCCCGTGGAACCCCGGCAGCAGCACACCCGACGCGAGCCGGTGCAACGACATGCGGTCCTACCCCTTCACCGCACCGGCCGTGACACCGGTGACCATCTTGCGCTGCACGATCAGGAAGAACACCAGCACCGGCAGGGTGAACAGCGCGGACGCGGCCATCGCCCCACCCCAGTCCGTGCCGAACGCGGTCTGGAACCCCGACAGCCACACCGGCAGGGTCTCCTTGGCCTGGTCCTTGACCAGCGACAACGCGAACAGGAACTCGTTCCACGCGGTCACGAACGCGAACACCGACGTGGCCACCAGGCCCGGCCCGAGCAGCGGCAGCGTGACCCGCCGGAACGCGCCCCACCGGCCGCAGCCGTCCACCATCGCCGCCTCTTCCAGCTCCAGCGGGATGCCGTTGACGAACCCGCGCAGCGTCCACGCGCAGAACGGCAGCGTCACCGCGAAGTAGATCAGCGCCAACGCGGGCAGCCGGTCGAGCAGGTCCAGGTCGCGCATCATCAGGAACATCGGGATCAGCAGCGCCTCGAACGGCGCCATCTGCGCCACCAGCAGCATCATCACGAAGCCCTTGCGGCCCTTGAACCGCATCCGCGACAACGCCACCGCCGCCAGCAGACCGATCACGATCGCCGCCAGCACCGCGCTCAGCGTCACCAGCAGGCTGTTGCCGAGTGCGCTGAGGAAACCGGGCTTGGCCCACGCGGTGGCGAAGTTCGAACCCGTCACCGAGAACGGCACCAGGTCGTAACCGCTGGTCAGCAGGTCCTTGCGCGGCTTCAACGCGGTCGAGACCATCCAGTACGTCGGGAACGCGAAGAACAACGCCACGACCAGCGCGACGACGTTCCCCGTGACCTTCTTGGCGCCGGACACCTTCATCGCCATCACAGCTCGCCCTCCTGGGACCGGACCAGCCTGCGCAGGTACTGGAACGTGAGCAGCCCCAGCAGCGCGACCATCACCACGGACACCGCCGCGGCCACGCCGAAGTGGCTCTTCGAGATGCCTTCGAGGTACTGGTAGACGGCCAACGTGGTGCTGCCGCCGTCCGGGCCGCCCTTGCGCATCGCCCAGATCTGGGCGAACACCTTGAAGTCCCACAGCAGCGACAGGAACGTCACCATCAGCAGCAACGGCCGCAGCTCCGGCCACGTCACGGCGCGGAACGTCTGCCACGCCGACGCGCCGTCGATGCCCGCCGCCTCGTACCGGTCCTTCGGGATCCCGATGGCGCCCGCGTACAGCGAGAACGCCAGGAACGGGATCGCCTGCCACACGATCAGCAGCCCGATCACGGCCAGCGTCGACGTGCCGGTGGAGAACCACGAGTACCCGGCGAACGAGTCGAACCCGAGCTTGACCAGGGTCTTGTTGAGGATGCCGTACTGCTGGTCGAAGATCCACTGGTAGACCGTGGTGGCCGCGAGCAGCGGCATCGCCCACGCCAGCAGCATCGCCACCTGCAGCACGATCCGCACGACCGGGCTGATCTGCCGCATCAGCAGCGCGATCAGCAGGGCCGCGAGGACCGACACGACGACCACGAGCCCGGTGAACACCACGGTGCGCACCGCGATGCCCCAGAACGCCGGGTCGCCCAGGATCTCGGCGTAGTTGTCCAGACCGGTCCACACGACCTCGCCGCGGGTCAGCTCGCGCAGGTTCAGCTTGCGGAAGCTGGTCACCAGGACGGAGAGGACGGGCCAACCGATCAGCCAGAGGATGGCCACCACGGCGGGGGCCAGCAGCAGGTAGGGCAGCGCCCGGTCCAAGGCGCTGCCCCGACGGCGCGGCGCGCCGTCCGGTGCGGCACGCCGCGGTGCCGACGAGGAGTTCGTCGGCACCGCGGCGTCGGTCGTGTGCACGGCCGTCATGCGATCGTCATCCGCCCAGGGTCTTCGACAGGGCGGTGTTGGCGTCGGCCGTGGCCTGGTCCAGCGGCTTCGCGCCGGTCAGGTAGGCCGTCAGCATGTCCTTCAGCGGGTTCTGGCCCGCCTCGACCGCGGCCCACGACGGCGTGGTCGGGGTGACCTTGCCGTTCGGGGCGGACTCGGCCAGCGCCTTGCCGATCGGGGTGGTGGCCAGCTTCGACGTGTCGGTCGAGGTGCCGGGCACCGCGCCGCCCTCGGCCAGCATGCCCTGGTACTTCGCCGAGCTGAGCAGCTTCAGGTACTCCTTGGCCAGGTCGGCGTTCTTGCTGCCGGCCGGGATGGCGAGGTTCGAGCCGCCGAGGAACACCGGGGCCGTCTTGCCCGAGGTCTTCGACGGGATCGCGAACGCCGAGGTCTTCGACGCCAGGTCGGCGTTGGCCTTGACCGCGCCCGCGAGCTCCCACGGCAGGCCGATCATCATGCCGACCTTGCCCGTGGCGAACACCTCCATCTGCTGCGGGGTGGCCTCGTCCGCGTCCTTCGGCGCCTTGGTGCCGGAGGTGTCGACCAGCTTCTTGTAGAACTCCAGCCCGGCCTTCGCCTGCGGGGTGTCGAGCGCGCCCGCCCAGGCGGAGCCCTGCGACTTGGCCACGTCGCCGCCCTCGTCCCAGATGAACGACAGCAGCACGTACCACGACTGGCCGGGCAGGTAGAGGGGCTGGAAGTCCGGGTCGGCGGCGTTGGCCGCCTTCAGCTTCTCGATCGCGGCGACCCACTCGTCACGCGACTTCGGCGCGGCGGTGATGCCCGCGGCCTCGAACAGGTCGGTCCGGTAGATGACCGTCCGGTTGGCGGCGTAGAACGGCAGGCCGTACTTCTTGCCGTCCCAGGTCAGCGAGTCCTCGAGGCCGCCGAGCCACTGGTCGCCGTTGAGGCCGGCCATGTCCGCGCTGAGGTCGGTCAGCGTCTCCTCGGCCGCGAACTTCGCCGTCTGGGTGTTGCCCAGCTCGATGACGTCCGGCGGGTTGTTGCTGGTCAGCGCGGTGGTCAGCTTCTCCTGGATGCCGTTCCACTTCTGGATCTCGTACTTGACGGTCACGCCGGGGTGGGAGTCCTGGAACTCCTTGTGCAGCGCGTCGGTCAGGGTGGTCGACGCCGAGCCGTCCATCAACCACACCGTCAGCGTCTTGGGTTCTCCGGAGTTCCCGCTGCCGCCGTCGGAGCTCGTGCCACATCCGGCCACGGCCACCGCGAGTGCGGCGGCACCTACGGCCAGTCCTCTCCAGCCCTTCACGTTGTGCGCCCTTTCCCCATGCCCCGATCCCACGACCGGAACGCCAAAGTGGTGTAGACCAATGCGGCCTAGAGTGTGCCTCGCCACAGGGCATGTCAAGGCCGTTGCTGGACCGTTGCAAAGTCATCGGATCATTTTCTTGGCGCTTGTCGGGGGTTCGGGCGCACGATCCGACGAGGACAAGGCATCCTGTGTCTGGGAGCGCTGGCAAGGTCGGCTGGCAAGGGGCGAGGAGGAAGGCATGCTCGAGACGAGCCCTGCGACTGGCGTGGACGCCAGGACTCGCGCGCAGCGCGAGCCGAAGTACTGGGGACTCAAGCGGCATCTGCTCGACCTCCTGCGCGCGTTGCCGCCCGGATCGCCGATCCCGACGGAACGCTCGCTGGCGGCGGAGTTCGACGTGTCGCGCACGACGGTGCGGCAAGCGCTTGCCGAACTGACCGTGGAGGGTCGGTTGCTGCGCGTGCAGGGCAAGGGCACGTTCGCCGCGGAACCGAAGGTGGCGCAACGGCTTCAACTGTCGTCGTACACAGAGGACATGAAGGCCCAGGGCCGGCAGCCGTCGTCGCGGCTGATCGAGGCGTCGGAGATGGCCGCGGAGGCCGAACTGGCCAGGCTGCTCGGCGTGCGGGCGGGCGCGAAGGTGCTCCGGCTGCACCGGCTGCGACTGGCCGACGGCGAGCCGATGGCGATCGAGACCACGCACTTGGCGCTCGGCCGGTTCCGCGGTCTGCGCCGCTACCTCGCGCCGGGCGCGTCGCTGTACCAGGTGCTGCGGGAGCGGTTCGGGGTCGAGATGGGGCACGCGGAGGAGACGATCGAGACGGCGCTGGCGTCGCCGGAGGAGGCGGAGCTGCTGGGCGCCGACATCGGCCTGCCGATGCTGCTGCTGTCGCGGCACTCGTTCGACACGGAGGGCAACCCGGTGGAGTGGGTGCGCTCGGTGTACCGGGGTGACCGCTACAAGTTCGTGGCCACGCTCAACCGGCCGGCCGACTGACAGCACAAGCTTTAAAAGCTGTCCTCGCCGGACGGGCAGATCAGCAGGATGAGTCCAACTGCCTGGTTCTGTGGCGGGTCCGTTGTTGGTGCGGGTTTCGTGTCATCCCACCGACCTCCCTCCGGGCTACCACACGTATCAAGGGGGCAGCCAACAGTGGAAGCCGTGGGCAGAGGTGAACGGCCCCCTTGACACGCGCGGTAGGGCAAAGCCAGGTCGGCGGGATGACACGAAGCCCTCCCTTTGTGGGGAGGAAGAGCAGTCGGCGGCCGCACCGCGCGTGTCGGGCCCGGCACCGCGCCCGACCGGCGACCCCCGAACCACTCCACTGGCGGGTTTTTCCTCAGAGCGAGGGTTCCGTGTCATCCCGCCGACCTGGCGCAGCCCTACCGCGCGTGTCAAGGGGGGCGTAGTTCACCTCTGCCTGACCAGTGCTT
>NZ_LGED01000058.1 GCF_001280085.1 Saccharothrix sp. NRRL B-16348
TGAGCTTCCCCCGGTAGCCCGGTGGCTTTCCAGGCATGGTCCGATAGGGCCTGAAGGGAGTCGTCCGTGGCACCACCGAAGAAGTACCCCGACGAGTTGAGGGCCCGCGCTGTCCGGTTGTACCGGGAGTCGGACCCCAAGCCGGTGATCCGGCGCCTGGCCGAGCAGCTGGGCGTGCATCACGAGGCGTTGCGGAACTGGATCCGGCAGGACGAGGCCGACCGCGGCGAGCGGGACGACCGGCCCACCGCGACCGAGTCGGAGGAGCTGCGCCGGCTCCGCAAAGAGAACGCGGAACTCAAGCGAGCCAACGAGATCCTCAAGACCGCGTCCGCGTTTTTCGCGGCGGAACTCGACCCGACCCGGCGACGGTCGTGAAGCTCGTCGAGCAGCTTCGCGGCCGCTTCGGGGTCGAGTTCGTCCTCCGGGTTCTCGGTGTCGCCTCGTCCACCTATCGCGGTTGGGTGGCCCGACAGGCCGCCCCGTCGGATCGCGAACGCGACGACCGGGCGATCACCGACGAGATCACCGACATCCACGCCGCCTCGGGCGGCACCTATGGCAGCCCGCGGGTGCACCAGGTCCTGCGGCGTCGGGGTATCCGCGTGTCGCGCAAGCGGGTCGAACGGCTGATGCGCCAGGCCGGCCTGCAGGGCGCGTTCCTGCGCAAACACTGGCGGACGCCGTCGACCAGGCAGGATCTGCAGGCCGCACCGGCGCCCGATCGGGTGAACCGGGACTTCACCGCGCCGGCGCCGGACCGGTTGTGGGTGGCCGACGCGACCCGCATCCGCACCGGCGAGGGCGCCTTCTGGTTGGCCGCGGTGCGCGACGCGTTCTCCAACCGGATCGTGGGCTGGAAGACCAGCGACCGCTGTGACACCGACCTGGTCCTGGGTGCTCTGGAGTACGCGATCTGGTCGCGCGACGTGCGCGACGGGCAGTTGATCCACCACAGCGACCGCGGGTCGACCTACACAGCCTTCCGATTCGCGGAACGGTTGGCGGACAACGGGATCCTGCCTTCGATGGGGTCGGTCGGCGACTCGTACGACAACGCCCTGATGGAGAACTTCTTCTCCACGTTGAAGATCGAGCTGGTCTACCGCCACGCCTGGCGCACCCGCGACGAGGCCGAGAACGAACTGTTCCGCTATATCGACGGGTTCTACAACACCGAACGCATCCAGAAGGAACTCGGCTGGCTCAGCCCCGACGAGTACGAAGCCGCTTGGCACGCCGCTCAGACCCAGCCAGCTACCATCCCGGCGGCACCGACCGCATCCAGGTAACAACCGCCTCGGGCTATCGGGGGAAGCTCAG
>NZ_LGED01000059.1 GCF_001280085.1 Saccharothrix sp. NRRL B-16348
GGTGGATTCCAGTGGTCGTTGCAACACGGATGATCAACCGCTGTCGGTGAGGAGTTTAGCGAGGCGCTCGGCTGGGGTGTCCCAGCCGAGTGTTTTGCGTGGGCGGCGGTTGAGTTGGGCGGCGACGGCGGCCAGGTCGTCGGGGGTGTGGACGGACAGGTCGGTGCCTTTGGGGAAGTACTGGCGGAGCAGGCCGTTGGTGTTCTCGTTGCTGCCGCGTTGCCAGGGGCTGTGGGGGTCGCAGAAGTAGACGGGGATGTCGGTGGCGGTGGTGAATTCGTGGTGGCGGCTCATCTCGGAGCCCTGGTCCCAGGTCAGGGAGCGGGTGAGGTGGGCGGGCAGGGTGGTGATGGTGGCGGTGAGGGCGTCGCGGAGGGCTTCGGCGGTGCGGTCGTGTCCCAGGTGCGCGAGCAGGACGTAGCGGGTGGTGCGTTCCACGAGGGTGCCGATGGCGGACTTCTGGTCGGCGCCGATGATGAGGTCGCCTTCCCAGTGACCGGGGACGGCGCGGTCCTCGACCTCGGCGGGCCGGTCGCTGATCATCACCATCGGGGCGGTGAACCGGGGTCGGCGACTGTCGGGGGCGCGGCGGGGTTTGCGCACGGTGCGCCCGGTGCGCAGCGCGCGGGTCAGCTCACGGCGCAGTTCACCGCGGCCCTGGACGTAGAGCGCCTGGTAGATCGTCTCGGGGGACACGTGCAACTCCGGGTCGTCGGGGTGGTCGCGGCGCAGGCGGCGGCTGATCTGCTCGGGGCTGAACCTGTCGTCGAGCATGCCCGTCACCAGCGCCCGCAGCCGCGGGTTGGCCGCGATCCGGCCCGGTCTGGGCCGCGGGCGGCGACGCTCGGCCAGGGACTGCGCCACGTTGGGCAGATAGCGGGCGTTGTCCGGGTCGCCGTTGCGGGCGAGCTCGCGGCTGATCGTGGACGGCTGCCGGCCCAGTTCCCGGGCGATCGCCCGCACTCCCGCCCCGGCCCGGTGCAGGTCGGCGATCACCAGCCGCTCGTCGTGGGACAGGAACCGGGACGACACCTGCGGCCCGGCCGGAGACGGACACGCGGGTGGGGCGGGAGACCGGCCGGTCTCCCGCCCCACCCCTCCCGCACGACCATGCCGCCACCGGTGCCCGGTCCGCCGGTTGATCCCCACGACCCGACACGCCTCCACCGTTCCCACACCCCGCAACACAAGATCAAGATACGCACGGCGCTCGGCGAACAACTTCCTCCGCCCCTGAGGCGACCGGTCCCCACGGATCTCGAACACAACAACCCCTGAACAAGTCAGGTGTTGCAACCACCACTAGAACCCAAGC
>NZ_LGED01000060.1 GCF_001280085.1 Saccharothrix sp. NRRL B-16348
GGGACTTGACCCTGGATGTTGGACACCAGACACACTTGGATCCTGACGATCCGGGTGGACAGGAGTCCCGTTCAGATGGTGATGAAGCACTACCCGCCGGAGTTCCGGGCCGAGGCGGTCGCGCTCTACCGGTCCCGCCCCGGCGCGACGATCAAATCGGTGGCCCAGGACCTGGGCGTCAACCACGAGACGCTGCGCAACTGGATCCGGCTCGACGACGCACAACGCACCGAGGCACCCGCCACCACCACCGCGAGCGCCTCCGCGACGGCCTCGCCGGAGGACGAGAACGCCGCACTGCGCAGGCGGATCCGCGAGCTGGAGGAGGAACGCGACATCCTGCGCAAGGCGGCCCGGTATTTCGCAGGGGAGACGCGCTGGTGAACCGCTTCGGGTTCGTCTCCGAAAACCGACGCCAGTACGGCGTGAAGCGGTTGTGCCAGGTCATCGGCCTGGCCCGGTCCAGCTACTACCACTGGAAGGCCACCGAACCCGACCGGGCCGCACGGGCCGCGGACGACGCGGACCTGGCCGGCCGCATCCGGGTGATCCATCGCGAGTCGGCGGGCACCTACGGCGTCCCGCGGATCACCGCCGAACTGCATGACACCGGGCATGTGGTCAACCACAAGCGCGTCGCCCGCGTGATGCGCGGGATCGGCCTGGCCGGGCTGCGGCTGCGCCGCCGGCACCGCACCACCACGGCCGACCCCACCGCGGTCAAGGCCCCGGACCTGCTCGGACGCGACTTCACCGCCCGGACACCGAACACCCGCTACGTCGGCGACATCACCTACCTGCCCATCGCCGACGGCACCTTCCTCTACCTCGCGACCGTGATGGACCTGTGCTCGCGCCGCTTGGTCGGCTGGGCCGTCGCCGACCACATGCGCGTCGACCTCGTCCTCGACGCCCTGCACGCGGCGGAGCGGACACGGGGCAGCCTGGCCGGGGCGACCTTCCACAGCGACCACGGAGCCCAATACGGCGCCACATCCTTCGCCGATGCCTGTCGCACCGCCGGGGTCACCAGGTCCATGGGCGCGGTCGGCAGCTCGGCCGACAACGCCGCCGCCGAGAGCCTCAACGCCTCCTTCAAACGCGAAACACTGCAAGGCGCCCGGAGTTGGGGCAGCGAAAGGGAAGCACGGCTGGCGGTGTTCGGCTGGGCGCACCGCTACAACACCCGACGGCGCCACTCCCACCTCGGCCAGATGTCCCCGATCGACTACGAGAACAGCCTGCTACCAACACCGGTTACGCTGACCTCAGCCGCATAACCCCGTGTCCAACATCCAGGGTCAAGTCCC
>NZ_LGED01000061.1 GCF_001280085.1 Saccharothrix sp. NRRL B-16348
ACCTAGTGCGTTGACCACATACGTTCGCCGGGTTGGGGACACGCCGGACAAGATCCCCGACGGCGGCTCGTGGTGATCTCATGCTCGGTGGTGACGTAGTCGCCGCCGCATGAGGATGGGTCGATGGCCGAGCCGGTCAGAGCACGTCGATTAACCGAGGACGAGGGCCGCCGTCTGCTGAACTACGTGCGGCGCGGCAAGCAGGGCACGATCCGGATGCGCCGGGCGATGATCATCCTGGCGTCGTCGTCCGGGACGCCGGCGCCGTCGATCGCCCGGCTGGTCGCGGCGGACGTCGACACCGTGCGGGACGTGATCCACGACTTCAACGCCCGCGGCCTGGCGGCGCTGGACCCTAGGTGGGCGGGAGGCCGTCCCCGCCTGATCGGCCCCGACGACATCGCGTTCGTCGTGGCGACGGCCAAGGCCCGCCCCGCGAGGGCGGGCCTGCCCTTCACCCGGTGGAGCCTGCGCAAACTCGCCGCCCACCTGCACCGCAACCCGACCCGGCGGGTCCGTATCGGTCGGGAACGGCTGCGGCAGGTCCTGCGCGAGCACGGGATCAGCTTCCAACGGACCCGGACCTGGAAGACCTCCAACGACCCCGCTTTCGACGCCAAACTCGACCGCATCGACGAGGTCCTGACCCGCTTCCCGAATCGGTGTTTCGCCTTCGACCAGTTCGGACCACTCTCGATCCGTCCGCACCACGGCTCCGGCTGGGCACCACGCAAGCACCCCGACCGACTGCCGGCGACCTACCGGCGCACCCACGGCATCCGCTACTTCCACGGCTGCTACTCCATCGGCGACGACAGGCTCTGGGGCGTCACCCGCCGCCGCAAAGGCGGCGACCACAGCCTGGCCGCCCTCAAATCGATCCGGGCGGCCAGACCGGACGGCGCACCGATCTACGTGATCATGGACAACCTGTCGGCCAACAAGACCCCGAAAATCCTCGGCTGGGCGGCCGACAACAACGTCGAGATCTGCCTGACCCCGACCTACGCCTCCTGGGCCAACCCCATCGAGCCGCAGTTCGGACCGCTGCGCACCTTCGTCATCGCCAACTCCGTTCATCCCAACCACACCGTGTTGGCCAGTGAGCTGCAACGACACCTCCGCTGGCGCAACGCCAACGCCCGCCACCCCGACGTCCTCGACGCCCAACGCCGCGAACGAGCCCGCATCCGCAGCGAACGCCACCAACGCTGGGGCCGACCACGAGCAGCCTGACCAACCCGGCGAACGTTCGTGGTCAGCGCACTAG
>NZ_LGED01000062.1 GCF_001280085.1 Saccharothrix sp. NRRL B-16348
GAACGGGATCTACGTGTGGGACGTACGGCCCGACGTGACTCCGGACCGAGTGGAACTCATCGTCACGGATCGTCACGGCATCGACCGTGAAGCACCAGGCGCCCTGTTCTCGCTGCGCTAACCTCCGGACGCCGGCTCCGGTTCTTTCGGTCAACAGAAGAGCTTCCGCGCCTGTGCCGCTCGAAAGTCATCGTCGCTGGTAGAGCAAGGCTGCCACAGTGTTGGGACCTGTGGGGTGTCAAAAGTCGGCCACATGGTCTGACCTGGGGTTAGGCTGCTATGGGTTCGTACTCGGTGATCAGGCCGCCGAGGATTGGTCGGCGGCGTTCGAGGGCAGCCCGGCTCTGCGATCGGTCGGTCGGATCGTGGTGGGGCGAGGTGTCGAGCTTGGTGTGGTCTGCGGTGGTTGTAGTGGTTCGTGTAGCGCTGCAGCACCGTCCGCAGGTGGTGTTCGTTGAGGATGAGCAGTCGGTCGGTGGCTCCGCGTCGGATGGTGCCGACGAACCGTTCGGCGTGGGCGTTGGCTCGTGGACGCCGTGGTGGGGTCTTCACGACCTGGGTGCCTGCGGCGGAGAAGGCTGCGGCGAATGAGGTGGGGAACTGGCCTGCCCGGTCCCGAATGAGGAGCCGGAAGTCGTCTGCCCGCTCACCGAGGTCCATCAGCAGGTTGCGGGCTTGTTGAGTAGTCCACGGGCCGTTTGTACCCGGTGTCCGAGCTTGAGCAGCTCACCCTGGATTCGGCGGTAGCCCCAGCCGGTGTTCTCCCGGGCCATCCGCGCGATCAACGCCACGATGGTGTCGTCGACCGGCGGTCGGCCGGTTCAGTGGGGGGTAGGTCCACTTCTTCGCGACCAGGCGCCGGTGCCATCGCAGGAGGGTCCCCGGTGTCGATGACTTTCGAGCGGCACAGGGTCAGTTTTCACGCGTCTTCGACAGCATGTCCCGGGTGATTGTGTCCCTGCTGTACAAGGCGACTCGGAAGCTGCTGTCCACCCCGCCGGCGCTGCGGCGCAGCGAGGCCGCGAAGGACGCCGAACCGCGCTGATCTGCGGAGGATCGCGCGTAGATCATCCACGGGCGCAGGTAGCGGGACGTGAAGCGGTTCGCGTCAGAGGAGTGACGGCAGCACGTGCTCCTCGGTGACCATCAGGCCCGTGGTGGTCATGGTCTTGGCCAGGTCGGGATCCCAGGTGGCCTCAGCGGGGCCGTTGTTCAACGTCGGCAGTTCGACACCGCGGGCGATCAGGGTGGTGACGGCCTCGCGGTA
>NZ_LGED01000063.1 GCF_001280085.1 Saccharothrix sp. NRRL B-16348
CTACTAGTGCTGCATCTCGGAACGTTGACCCGCTAACCGGCCCGGTTGGCTGACAGGCCAGGCTGGTCCTCCCATGTCGAGCGGGAGGTGGTTGTGGGTCGTCGTCCGGAGGTATTCGTCCGGCCGTTGTCGATGGAGGAGGGCCGGAAGCTGGCCCGGATCGGACGGACCGCGAAGGACCCGGTGCGGTTACGGCGGGCGATCGTGGTCCTGATGTCGGCCCAGGGGCAGGCGGTACCCGACATCACGTCGTTGATGCAGGTCAGCGCCGACTACGTGCGTGATGTGATCCACGCGTTCAACGAGCGGGGGTTCGCGGCACTGGACCCAAAATGGAGCGGGGGACGCCCGCGGGTGATCGGTGAGGCGGTCCGCGAGCGGATCTGCCTGATCGCCCGGACGTCCCCCGCCTCCTGGGGCATCACCGCGTTCTCGACCTGGTCGCTGTCGAAACTGCGCGACCATCTGCTCGACCGCGGCACCGTCACGGCGATCAGCAGGGAGACCCTGCGCCGCATCCTGCACACCGGCGGCGTGTCCTGGCAGAGCACCTCCACCTGGAAGGCGTCCACCGACCCGGACTTCCTGGTGAAGATGCACCGGATCCTGGACCTCTACGACCACCCGCCCGACGACGGCCGGGTGATCTGCGTGGACGAGTTCGGACCGCTGAACCTGATGCCGCGCAAAGGCAAGGCCTGGCGTCAGGTCGGGTCACCGCGCCGATTACGGGCCACCTACAACCGCCGGCACGGCGTGATGCACATGCTCGCCGCACTCGACCTGACCACCGGGAAGATCCACTACCGCATCCGGCGCCGCAAACGCCACGGCGAGTTCCTCGACCTCCTCAAGGCCCTGCGCGCCAGGTGGCCCGGCCAGAAGCTCTACATCGTGGCCGACAACTTCTCGCCGCACCGCCACCCCGACGTCCTGGGCTGGGCCGCCGACAACGCCGTCGAGTTGGTGTTCCTGCCCACCTACAGCTCCTGGTTGAACTGGATCGAGGCCGAGTTCACCGCCCTGCGCTACTTCGCCCTCAACGGCACCGACCACCGCACCCACACCGAGCAGAACGCCGCCATCGCCGCCTACATCCGCTGGCGCAACGCCCGAGCCCAGCCCAAGACCGGCTTCGCCACCGACTCACCCATCCGCACCTGGACCCATTACCCGGCCAAGGTTGCATGACATAGCACTAG
>NZ_LGED01000064.1 GCF_001280085.1 Saccharothrix sp. NRRL B-16348
GGCACCACAGCGTCGGTTCGGATGCCGCTGCGTCGGTGGTGCCTTCTTCCAGTCGTCGTACGGTGTCGGGGGATTGGCCGCTGCGTGCGGCGAGTTCGGTGATGGACAGGCCGGCGGCTTCGCGGGCCCGGCGCAGTTCGGCGCCGAGGACGCGGCCGCCCAGCGTGGTTGTGGCGCGCTGCGGGTGGCCGTCGTTCCGGGTCATATCCAGGTTCTCCGTGCGTTGGTGGTGCAGCAGGCGTCGGTGCGGGTGTGCGGACGGTTCGGGCGAAGCGGGTGTTGGGCGGCAGGGGTGCGGAACCTGCCGCCCCGGCGACCGGCGTCGGTTCGGCGCTCTGCGCACGGCGGTCACGTGGGGGCGGCGTGATCGGGTGTGGGCGAGCGGCGTGCGGACCGGGCCGGGTGGTTCAGGGGGTGGGGACGGCGTCGGGTGGTCCGCTCCGGTGAGTACGGCATCTCGGGAAACGGGGCGCCGTGGTGGTCCGGTTTCGTGACGTCGCGAGTCGGTGGCGTGGCCGGTGGGTGAGTGCGTCGTCGCGGGCGAGTCGGAACTCCAACAGCGCCCGGCACGGCACCGGTGTCCAGCGCCACCACCGCCCGGCCCGGCAGTGCCGGCAGTGGCCGTTCGCGTCCGGAACGTGCTGTGCGAGCAGGGCGTGCAGTCCGGCGACCAGGCCGGGCAGTTCACCACGCGCCGCCACGGCGGCCGTGTGGTCGTCGCCGTCCAGCACCACATCGACCACCGCGTCGAGGTCGGACCGGAGTCGATCGCGCGGCGCGGCGAACACGACGTTGTTGTTGCCCGCCACCCTCACGAACGTCCTCCGACCTCGGCGCGCCGTGCCTTGGTGACGGCCCTGCGGTTGTCACCGGTTTCGCGTGGCCGTGGGAACACGGGGATGCCCTCGTGTTCCCGCCAGGCCGTGTCGCAGCCGTGGCAGGTCGGCCAGCAGCCGTCGGGGTTCCTCGGTGGCGGGTCGTGCGGCACGGTCAGTTCGACACCGCACAACGTGTTGCCCGTGTCGTCGGCTGCCAGCGTGTCGGGGATCGCGTGTCGCTGCCCGTCGTAGGGCAGCCATCGGAACGCG
>NZ_LGED01000065.1 GCF_001280085.1 Saccharothrix sp. NRRL B-16348
CGCGTTCCGATGGCTGCCCTACGACGGGCAGCGACACGCGATCCCCGACACGCTGGCAGCCGACGACACGGGCAACACGTTGTGCGGTGTCGAACTGACGGTGCCGCACGACCCGCCGCCGAGGAACCCCGACGGCTGCTGGCCCACCTGCCACGGCTGCGACGTGGCCTGGCGCGAACACGAGGGCATCCCCGTGTTCCCACGGCCACGCGGAACCGGTGACAGCCGTCCGGCCGTCGCCAAGGCGCGGCGCGCCGAGGTCGGAGGACGTTCGTGAGGGTGGCGGGCAACAACCATGTCGTGTTCGCCGCGCTGCGCGATCGACTCCGGTCCGACCACGACGCGGTGGTCAACGTGGTGCTGGACGGCGACGACCACACAGCCGCCGTGATGGCGCGTGGCGAACTACCCGGCCTCGTCGCTGGACTGCACGCCCTGCTCGCACAGCACGTTCCGGACGCCAACGGCCACTGCAGGCACTGCCGGGCCGGACGGTGGTGGCGCCGGACACCCGTGCCGTGCCGGGCGCTATTGGAGTTCCAACTCGCCCGCGACGACGCACTCACCCACCGGCCACGCCACCGACTCGCGACGACACGAAACCGGACCACCACGGCGGCTCGTTTCCCGAGATGCCGTACTCACCGGAGCGGACCACCCGACGCCGTCCCACCCCCTGAACCACCCGGCCCGGTCCGCACGCCGCTCGCCCACACCCGATCACGCCGCCCCACGTGACCGCTGTGCGCAGAGCGCCGAACCGACGCCGGTCACCGGGGCGGCAGGTTCCGCACCCCTGCCGCCCCACCGGTCTTGACCGATGCCCTTCGGCATCCGCCCATGAACGCCGCCACCAACAACGCCCGGAGAACGTGCACATGACCCACAACGACGGCCAACCGCAGCCCACGCTGCGCGGCCGTGTCCTCGGCACCGAACTGCGCCGCGCCCGCGAAGCCGCCGGCCTGTCCATCGCCGAACTCGCCGCACGCAGCGGCCAATCCCCCGACACCGTACGACGACTGGAAGAAGGCACCACCGACGCAGCGGCATCCGAACCGACGCTGTGGTGCC
>NZ_LGED01000066.1 GCF_001280085.1 Saccharothrix sp. NRRL B-16348
CGGCCGTGACCATGTCGAACTCACGGTTGAGAATCCCGACGTAGGTCGAGTCGCCCAGCTTGCTCGCGGCGACCGCGGTGCCGAAGTACCGGCCGCTCTGCTGTGCCGCCGCGGCGAGCGTGGAGGCGGCGCCACTGGCGGGTGACGCCACGAGGACCGCGGCGCCCGCGGCGGCGGCGACCAAGGTCGTCACGAGCGCGACTCGTGCGACTGACTTCGCTGTCAGCGTCATGTTCGGGGCTTCCTGAGGAGCACCCGTGGGAGCACGGGTGGGACGGTTGGGTCGGAGCGGTCGTTGGTCCGCTCGGTGCGAGTGGCCTGGAATCGCTCGTAGCCACACACTGTTCGGTTCGAAACGTTAAGTAGTATTAACCGAAACACTTTGGCCGATCAAGGCTCGTCTTTGGTCGGCCACCGACCCAGTTTTCGGGTGCCTGAACGCTCGCGAACCGGTTAAGTGTGATCTTGGGTCTCCGCTGAAAGTCCAGGTGAACGGCCCATTTGCGCGGGTGGGACGGGTTGTGGCCCCGCAGTGTCGAACCGCGTCGCGGCGAGGCGCTGTTTCGCAACCATTCGAAACTGTTTTCGCAAATTTCGACGCTAAAGAAGCGTGCCGGCTGTCAGAGTCGGGGTGTTGCGGGGTCCCGCCGGTCGCGCCGACCGCGCCGTCGACATGATCAAGAGTGCGATCGGGTCGGTGCGCCGCCGTGCGGATCCGCGCCGCCTCGGCCGGGCTGTTGTTTGCGTTCACAGGCGAACGGCAGGGCGGCTCGGCTCACCGCGCGTTGGGCGGTAAGAATGCCGTGGGTAGGCCGAAAGGTGCTAAAGTTAGCGCTCACAATTTTAGCTTTGACCGCGCTCTCGGGACCTGGCTAGATTGGCGCCGATGATGACGTGGGGAACCCGCGACGTCGGCGGCGTCCTCGTCGAAGCGGAAAGAGGCGATGATGCCCACCCGTACACGCGGACGACTCCTCCACCTCGCCTTGGCGGCCGTTGCGGCGTTGGGTGTGGTGACGGTGGCTCCGGTGGGGCCTGTGGTGGTGGCTGCGCCGGGTAGTCCGG
>NZ_LGED01000067.1 GCF_001280085.1 Saccharothrix sp. NRRL B-16348
CTAGCGCGTGTTTCAGATGTGGCGTAGCCAGATGTTGATGGCTGCGATGTGGACGGTGGCCTTGTAGCGGACGGCGAGTTTGTCGTACCTGGTCGCGACGGCTCGGTGTTGTTTGAGCAGGTTGATGCCGCATTCCACGGCATGGCGCTGTTTGTAGACCTCCGCGTCGAACGCCGGTGGCCGCCCGCCTCGTGAGCCTTTGGCCTTGCGGTGGGCGGCCTGGTCGCGTGGCTGGGCGATGGTGGCCTTGATCTTCCGTCGCCGTAGGTAGGCGCGGTTGGCCCGGGAGCTGTAGGCCTTGTCCGTCAGCACCCTGTCCGGCCTGGTCCGCGGTCGGCCGCCACCCGGTCGGGGCACCCGGATCTGCTCGATCACCGCGGTGAACCGCGGACTGTCGCCGCGTTGCCCGGCGGTGACCAGCAGTGACAACGGCCTGCGTCCCTGTTCGCAGGCCAGGTGCAGCTTGCTGGTCCACCCGCCCCGCGACCGGCCCAACCCGTGATCGGCCGGCTCGGCACCGCCCGCCGCGGTGTCGGGCGGTTCGACCTGGAGATCCGCCCTGGTGCGGGCACCGGCGGCGTGCTGGTGCGCCCGCATGATCGTGGAGTCCACCGACACGTCCCACACGATCAGCCCTTCGGCGTCGGCGCGGGCCTGCAACGCGGCCAGGATCACCTGCCACACCCCGGCGCGCTGCCACCGCCGGAACAGCCCGTAGACGGTCTGCCAGGGTCCGTAGGCGGGTGGGACGTCCCGCCACGGGGTACCGGCGCGCACCCGCCACCGGATGCCGTCGATCAACTGCCGTTTGCTCCACTTGGGCGGACGGCCCGGCTTGCGCCCGACGGGTAACAGCGGTTGGAGCACCGCCCACTGCGCGTCGGTCAGGTCGGCCCGCCCCGCTGCCGTTACGCTGGCCACGAGGTCTCCGGTGTTCGGGTTTGCTTGGTCGCCAACCCACTTACCGGAGACCTCGCCACGTTCCGGGCACCGACACGCCGGCAGTCACCTCACCTTTGAAACACGGCCTAG
>NZ_LGED01000068.1 GCF_001280085.1 Saccharothrix sp. NRRL B-16348
CGCAAAACACTCGGCTGGGACACCCCAGCCGAGCGCCTCGCTAAACTCCTCACCGACAGCGGTTGATCATCCGTGTTGCAACGACCACTGGAATCCACCAGGCCAAAGCCGGCAGGCCCGGCGGGGTAAAGCGTCCCGCCAGGCCTGCCGGCTTCGACCAGCCTAAAGCACCCGAACCCATGTCAAATCGGGCCTATGCGGTCGGTTCCGGGTCCGTCGTGGGTGAGTTGGGTGAGTGGTCGTCTCGGCGTGTGTTGAGACGCCAGGCGACCGCCACCGCCACAATCAGGGAACAGATAGCGGCGTAGACAGCCGCACCGAAGGTGGCGAACTGGAGCATGAAGCCGAACGCCACCGACGACACCAGGCGAGTGAGTGCCTGTCCCGTCTGGACGACCGCCAAACCTGACGCGCGCAACGACTCCGGCACAAGTGCGCTCACCCGTGCCGAAAGCACGCCATCCGTTGCGGCATAGAACAAACCGTGCAGCAACAGTGCCGCACCGACCCCGACGTAACCGGCCCCCGCCGCCAGCAGCAGCACGTACACGGCCAGCAGCAGCACGTGCCCGCCCAAGAACACCGGCCACCGGCCGATCCGGTCCGCCAGACGCCCCACCGGCGCGGCGGCCACGAGGAACACCAAAGCGGTCCCCAACGGCAACAGCGGCAGTACGTGCAGCGGCACGTCGGTTGCCTTCTGCACCAGGATGAACACGAACGCGTCGGACAGCGTCGCCAGGCCCAGCACCGCCGCCGCGACCGCCAGCCGGCGGTACCCGGCCTCCCTCAACAACCCGAACCCCGCCCGCACCGACGGTCGCGGCCCGGACACCACCGGCCTCGGGTTCTCCCGCACGAACGCCACCAGCACGATCAGCCCCACGACCGCGAAGCACGCGCTCACCACGAACACCGGACCGGCCACCGTGCCGATCCAGTACATCAACAGGAACGTCACCAACGGCCCGAGCAGCGCGCCCACCGTGTCCATGCTCCGGTGCAGCCCGAACGCCGCGCCCAGCCGCTCCGGCGGTGTGGCCAACGAGATCAGCGCGTCACGCGGCGCGGTGCGCAACCCCTTGCCCGCACGGTCCGCCGCCATCGTCACGCCGATCCCGAACGCCGACGCGCCGACGAGCGGGAAGATGACCTTCGTCACCGCCGACAGCCCGTAACCGGTCGCGGCGACGGCCTTGTGCCGGTGGGTCCGGTCCGAGAGGTGGCCGCCGACGAGCCTCAGCACGGCCGTCGCGCCGGTGTACAGCCCGTCCAGCACACCGAACTGGGCGTAGCCCATGTTGAGCGTGACCAGCAGGTAGACCGGCATGAACGCGGTGACCATCTCGGCCGAGACGTCGGTCAGCAGGCTCACCGCGCCCAGTGCGACCACCGTGCCCGGAACCCTGCCCTTGACCCGCTCGCTGGGCCGGACGGACGCAACGTACATGCCCCCGATATCGGTCACGTGCGGTAACCGTTACCGGCGCCCGGTCCTCTCGTAACGGGGACCACCCGGAACCCGATGACGCGGGTATGCCGGACATAGCTCAGGCCCGCGTCCGCGTGGGCGCCGTTGACGTGTGGTCCGTCCGCGAGTCCGGTGTCGCCGACCACGTCGCCGAGGCCTGGCGACGGGCCGAGGGCGGCGCGATCGTCACGGCCAACGTGGACATCGTGCGCGCCGCGACGCGCCGCCCCGAACTCGCCGCGCTCATCGCCGAGTCCGAGCTGGTCGTCGCCGACGGCATGCCGGTCGTGTGGGCGGGCCGGTTGGCGGGCGTCCCGCTGCCCGAACGCGTCACCGGGTCGTCACTGGTCTTCACGCTCGCCGAAGTCGCCGCCCGCGAGGGCCGTTCGCTCTACCTGCTCGGCGGCGACCCGGGCGTGCCGGAGAAGGCCGCCGACGCGCTGCGCGCCAGGTACCCCGGGCTGCGCGTCGCGGGCACGGACTCGCCGCCGTTCGGGTTCGACACCTCCTCGGCCGCCACCGCCGAGACGGTCGCCAAGGTCGTGGAGGCCGAGCCGGACCTGGTGTTCGTCGGCCTCGGCTTCCCCAAGCAGGAACGCCTCATCCGACTCCTGCGCGCGGACCTCCCGCAGACGTGGTTCCTGGGCTGCGGCGCGGGCATCCCGATGGCCGCGGGCGAGTTCCGGCGCGCCTCGGGTGTGGTGCAGAAGCTGGGTGCGGAGTGGCTGCACCGCCTCGCGCTCGAACCGCGCCGCCTGGCCAAGCGCTACCTGCGCGACGACCTTCCCTTCGCCTTCCGCCTCCTCGGAGGTGCTTTGCGCACCAGGTTCCGCCGCTCGCCCTCCGCCGCTCTCGGCAACCAGACCGAAGCCCGCAGCCAGACCGAAGCCCGCAGCCAGACCGAAGCCCGCAACCAGACGACCGCCGACAGGGCCCGCAACCGGATCGGGGAGTAGACGTGCCGCTTGCCGTCGTCGTCGTGACCTACCACAGCGCCGAGGTCGTCGAGGAGTGCCTCACCTCGATCGCCGCCGCGCTGGAGTCCATTCCGGACAGCCGCGTCGTCGTGGTCGACAACGCCTCCACCGACAACACCCTCGACATCGTCGCACGCGTGGCACCGCACGCCGAGATCGTCGCCCGCCCGTCCAACGACGGCTTCGCCGCCGGTGTGAACGCCGGTTTCGCCGCCGCGCCGGACTGCGACGTGCTGGTGCTCAACCCCGACGTCCGACTCCACCGCGACGCCGTCACGCTGCTGCGCGCCGCCTTGGCCCTGCCCGGCACCGGCATCGCCGTCCCCCGACTGGCCGGCCTCGACGGCGCGCCTCAGCTCTCCCTGCGCCGCACCCCGAACCCGTTGCGCGCCTTGGGTGAGGCGATCCTCGGCGGCACGCGGGCCGGGCGTTCCGACGTGCTCGGCGAACTGGTCGTCGACCCGCTCCGCTACGAGACGGCCGGCACCGCCGACTGGGCGACCGGCGCGGCCTGGCTGATCTCCCGCGAGGCGCGTGAGGCCACCGGCGTGCTGGAGGAGCGGTACTTCCTGTACTCCGAGGAGACCGAGTACATGCTGCGCGCGGGCAAGCGCGGCTACGCCGTCCGCTACGAACCGCGGGCCCGTGCCGTGCACATCGGGGGCGAGCAGTCGACGTCCCCGCTGCTGTGGTCGATGGCCACCACGAACCGCGTCCGGATGGTCCGCGAACGCCACGGCCGCCTGGCCGCGTTCGCGATGTGGTGCGCCGTGCTGCTGAACGAACTGCTCCGCGCTCCCCGCGGCGCCAAGCACCGCACGGCCGTCGCCGACCTGCTCCGCTGGCGCCGCTGGCCGAACCGCCCTGGCACGAGCGCCAACCCGCACCCGCACCCCGACCCCGAACCGGGCTGGGTGTGCTTCTCCGCCCAGGACTGGTGGTACCACAACCGGGCGCACTCGGACTTCCAGCTCATGCGGTCCATGGCCGCCCACCGCCGGGTGCTCGTGGTCAACAGCATCGGCATGAGGATGCCGACCCGCGGCAACAGCACGCACGTGTCCCGCCGCATCCTGCGCAAGCTGCGCAGCGTGGCCAAGTTCGTGCGCCGCCCGATGCCGGACTTCTACGTGATGTCCCCGCTGCCGCTGCCGTTCTACGGCTCGCCGTTCCTCCGCAAGGTCAACGCCGTGCTGGTCCGCACCCAGGTGCGGCTGGTCGCCCTCGCGCTGGGGCTGCGCACGCCGGTGATCATGGTGACGATCCCCACCGCCTGGGACGTGGTCGCGCCGATGCGCCGGCACAGCCTGGTGTTCAACCGCTCGGACCGGCACTCGGACTTCCCCGAGGCCGACCGCGCGTCCATCGAGGCGTTGGAGAACGAGCTCCTGGCCAACGCCGACCACGTCGTCTACGTCAGCCACGCCCTGATGGACGAGGAGCTGCCGCGCACCGGCTCACGCGCCCACTTCCTCGACCACGGCGTGGACGTCGACCACTTCACCGCGCGGCCGGAGCACGAGTGGCCGGACGACGTCCGCGCGATCCCCGGCCCGCGCGTCGGCTTCTTCGGGGCCCTGGACGACTTCGTGGTCGACTTCGACCTGCTGGAACGCGTCGCCGTCGAGCTGCCGCACGTCTCGCTGGTGCTGATCGGCGACGCCACCCACCCGATGGAGCGCTTCGACAAGTACTCCAACGTGCACTGGCTCGGCTTCCGCCCCTACAGCACCATCCCGGCGTACGGCTCGGCGTTCGACGTGGCGATCATGCCGTGGCAGGACAACGACTGGATCAAACGGTCCAACCCGATCAAGCTGAAGGAGTACCTGGCGCTGGGCCTCCCGGTGGTCAGCACCGACTTCGCCGAGCTGGCCGGCTACACCGACCGCGTCCGCGCCGCCCGCTCCCACGCCGAGTTCGTCGACGCCCTCCGCGCCACCCTGGCCACCGGCCCGCTCCTCCCTCCGCACGCCCTCCGCACCTCGGTCGAACCGCACTCCTGGCAGGCCCGCACCTCGACCCTCCTCACCCTCACCACCTCGTGAGTCCTACGTTCAGCACGCGAGAGTCCTACGTTCAGAACACCTGAATTCAACGCTCAGCACACGCCGACCGGGTCCTGAGACACCCTCGACTCCGCGACCACGTCCGAGGTTGCGCGGCTGTGGGCTGCGCCGCGAACCTCGCCGTCTTGCCCAAGAGGGGTGGCCGGCGCATCTAGTGTGGGTGTCGTGCAGCCACTGCCCCCGAACGCCCCGTCGCGGATCGGCGACTACACGCTGCTCGCCGCCCTCGGCCGCGGCGCGATGGGGTCGGTCTACCTGGCGCGGTCACGCGGCGGGCGGCCGATCGCGGTCAAGGTCTCGCGCGCCGAGCTGGCCGACAACCCCGAGTTCCGCGAACGCTTCCGCCGCGAGGTCGAGATGGCCCGCGCGGTCGGCGGCTTCTGGACGGCGACCGTCGTGGACGCCGACCCGGACGCCGACCGGCCGTGGATGGCCACCGAGTACATCCCCGGCCCGAGCCTCCAGCAGGCCGTCCAGGACCACGGCCCCCTGCCCGAACGCGCCGTGCGCCGCCTCGCCGGCGGCCTGGCCGAGGCGCTGGTCGCGATCCACGGCGCCGGCCTCGTGCACCGCGACCTCAAGCCGTCGAACGTGCTGCTGGCCGACGACGGCCCCCGCGTGATCGACTTCGGCATCGCCCGCGCCCTGGAGCACTCCGCGCTCACCGAAGCGGGCATCGTGTTCGGCACCCCCGGCTACCTGTCACCCGAGCAGGTCGTCGGCCAGAAGATCACCACCCAGAGTGACGTGTTCGCGCTCGGCTCGGTGCTGGTCTACGCCGCGACCGGCGGCGGGCCGTTCGGCGAGGGCGCCACGTCCGCGCTGGTCTACCGGGTGGTCCACCAGGAGCCGGACCTGTCCCGCGTGCCGCCGGGCCTGGTTCCCCTGATCGTGCCGTGCCTGGTCCGCGAACCGGCGAACCGCCCCACGCCCGCACGCCTGCTGGAGGCCATCGGCCCGCCGTCCGCCGAACCGTCCTGGCTCCCGGCGCGCATCCGCACGATGGTCGAGCAACGGCACACCGAGCTGGGCAAACTGCCCGCCAAGCCGCCGACCCGCGTGATGGTCGACGACCCACCGCCCAAACCACCGACCCTCGTCGCCCCCGCGCCGACGCGCACGCCCGCCCCACCGCAGCAGACACCCACCCCTGTCCGCACCGACCCCGACCGCAAGGAGGTCCGCCCCACCGGCGTCCGCTTCAAGACCTCCCGCGCCGTCGGCCTGAGCTGGGCCGGGGCGCACGTGCTGGCCGCCGTCGTGTCGATCTCCGTCGCCGACCCCGCCGCGGGCGCGCCCGGCGCGGTGCGGTTGGCCGCGTTCCTCGCGTTCCTGGCGTTCGCGCTGACCGGCACCCGCCTCCTGGTCGGCGTCGCCCGCTCGCCGCTCACCCTCGACGTCGGCCCCGACGGCATCACGCTGTCCAACGGCGAGGAGTCCCGCCGCCTCCCGTGGTACGCCATCGCTCGCGTCAAGGTCGAGGCACACCACGCCCGCCCGTGGCTCGTCGTCTGGCTGGTCGCCGCCGCCAAGACACCGGAGACCCTGGGCCGGGGCAGCTTCGGCCGGCACAAGGGCGGCCTGCGCGTCTACCCGATCTCGCACGAGCGCTACCGCAAGCGCCGCGACCGCGACGTGGTCGAGCTGCGCTCCGCCCTCGCCTGGTACGGCTCCGCCGCCTACGACCCCCGATAGGGTGCCCGCCGTGGACGAGCCTGAAGAGCAGCCGGTGAAGTCGGGGCTGAGCCCGCACGAGCTGGCGTTGGACCTGCTGGGGCGCATCGACCGCGCCCGCGACTACGGCCGGGTGCGCGCGGCCCGGTTCAGCCGCCGGGCGACCGCGCTCAAGGTGGGCCTGCTGTCCATGTCCGCGACCGCGACGATCATCCTGGGCTGGCAGGACCTGGACTTCTGGACCGGTCTCGCGTTCTCGCTGGTGGCGTTGACCACGGTGTTCGCCGTGCTGGAGCCGTACTTCGCGTGGCGGCCCCTGTGGGTGCTGATGGAGGAGTCGATCTCCCGGTTCCACCGCCTGCACGACGACGTCAGCCACTACCTCGCGGCCACGCCGACCGACCGGGTCGACGCCGCCAAGGTCGCCGAGCTGTTCGCCGAGTACCAGGCGATCTGGGACCGCCAGAGCACCCGGTGGGTCGAGTTCCGGCGGATCAGCGACCGCTGAACGTCGCCCGGCCCGGACCGTCGGCCAGGAACGACCGCACCGCGCCGCGCAGGTCCTCGCTGTCGAACAGCTCGGCCGCGATCGTCGTGACGTGCTCGTTCGCCTCGGCCACGCCGCCGCTCTCGAAGTGCGCCAGCACCCGCTTGGTCGCCGCGTGCGCCAACGTGGGCCCGGTCGCCAGCGCCACCGTGAACTCCAGCGCCGCGTCGTCGAAGCCCTCGTCCGGCAGCACCCGGTTGACCACGCCCCACCGTTCGAGCGTGGCCGCGTCGTAGCGCTCGCCGGTCATCACGAACTCCTTGGCCCGGCCCACGCCCGCCCGCGCGGCCAGCCGCTGCGTGCCGCCCATGGTCGGGGTCAGCCCGACGACCTTCTCCACCAACCCGAACGTCGCCCGCCGGGCGGCCAGGACGATGTCGCACGCCACCGCGACCTCGAAGGCCCACGTCAGGCACAGCCCGTGCGCGGCGAACACGGTCGGGAACGGCAGCGCGGCCACCCGGTCCGTCAGCTCCAGCATCTGGTCGAGCAGGGCCTTGGCCTGCGCGGACGTCTGCTGCGCGGCGAACAGCCCCACGTCGACGCCGCCGCTGACGACCTTGCCCTCGAAGCGGACCAGCAACGCCCGCGCGGGCCGGTCCTCCAGGTCCTCGACCGCCGCCTCCAGCAGGTCCTGCAGCTCGGCGGTGTAGAGGTTCAGCGGGGGAGCGTCCACGGTGAGCACGGCGAGCCCCACGGCGTCCCGCTCCAGCCGGACCTGTTGCGCTGCCACGGGCGTGGACTTTACACGCGTCCGGAGTGCCGAAAACCACGTGTCCGAATGGACCAGCGCGGGTGAAAATCTTTCAATGAGTTCCTGGACCGTTCAGCCCGAACCGGTCGACAGCCCTACCGCCGTCGCCGTGATCCGCACCTACCTGAGCGACATCATCGCCCGCTACTACGACCGCCCGGCCACGCCCGCGGAGATCGACCAGGCGATCGCCGACGACCCGACCGACGACTTGGCCCGGTTCTTCGTCGGAAGGCGCGGCGGAGAGGTGCGCGGGTGCGTCGGGTTCCGCCTGGTTGACCGCGAAACTGCGGAGTTGAAGCGGATGTTCGTCGATCCGGCGGCTCGCGGCACCGGCGGGGGAGCGGCGCTGCTCGCGGCGGTCGAGGAGGCGGCTGTCTCATTTGGTGCCGCGGCCATTCGCCTCGACACCCGTACTGACCTGGTCGAAGCGCGGGCGTTGTACGCGCGGCACGGTTACCGTGAGGTGCCCGCGTTCAACGACGACCGCTATGCGGAGCACTGGTTCGAAAAGCGGCTATAGGAGCCATTGGGTTCCCATATCACTGTTGTGATGTGTCTCACTTGACACTGAATAAACGCCCCAGTTGAGTATGTGGCGAAAGTCGGCCGCGGAATGAAATGGGGATCAGTCCAGTGGCTTTCGCCGTTGAGTTGACATTTCGTGATGCGCGCCAGGTGCGGAGATCCATTCATCTCGCACACCGGGAATATTGGCGTCCGCTCGCCGAGCAGGGTGTGCTCGTCGGAACCGGCCCTTGGGCCGACGGTTCCGGCGTGCTGCTCATCGTGCAGGTGCCCGACGACGCCGCGGCCCGGGACCTGGTGCGCGGTGACCCGTACGTGCGATCGCAGTCGATCGCAGAGGTGCGCATACGCCAGTGGCACGTGCTGCTGGGTGTGCCGGAAGGTGAGCGCGTGCCGGGCATCGTCCGGCCGCGTGACGGGCAGAGCGCCGAGGCGCGCTCGCGCGAGCCGTTGACGCCGCACGAGCACCGGATCGCGCTGATGATGTTGGAGGGGATGACGAACCGCCAGATCGCCGAGCACTTCTCGGTGTCGACCCGGGCCGTCGAACTCCACATCACCCGCATCTACCGCAAGCTCGACATCGGCAGGCGGGCGCAGCTCGCCGCGGCGATGCCGTGGGGTCAGCGCTCCTACCTCTAGGCGCACGTACGGGTCATGAACAGGCCGTGAGGACCGATCGGGCGATCCCCGGTGGTCCTCACGGCTCTTCCCTGTTTCGGGCCCGGAATCGATCGACGTGGGCACGCGATCACGCCTCGTCGACGTTATGGGGCTGATCGGGTGGCAAACGCGGCGAACGGGGTGCGGAACCGCCGGGGAAAGTTCACCGACCGTGCGGTATGTCACATCATTAGGCGATTCGGGTGACTTCTGTCAATACTCCTTACCCGTCGGTAACGTGAGTGGTGGGAGTCCCCCTTGGTGCGCAACCTCGTCGTCGGATCCACCGTGCTCGCCGTGCTCGTCACCGGGTGCGGCGCGGCCGAGGAAACGCCGATCAAGACCGGCCCGGGCGTTACCGACGACACGATCTCGCTCGGCGTGCTGACCGACATGACGGGACCGTTCTCGGCCACGTCGCTCATCCGGATCAAGGGCTACGAGCTGTTCCTGAGCGAGCTCAACGAGCGCGGCGGCATCTGCGGGCGCAAGGTCGAGCTCAAGCAGGCCGACCACGGCTACGACGTCGACAAGGCGCTGCAGGCGTACTTCGAGCTGGAGCCGGAGGTGCTCGGGTTCATGGACGTCACCGGCGCGCCGATGACCGAGGCCATCGAGCCGGACCTGATGCAGACCCGCGCCATCGCCGCGCCCGCGTCGTGGTCGGCGAGCCTGCTCGGCAACCCGCACATGGTCATCGTCGGCACGACCTACGACCTCGACGTGATCAACGGGCTGGACCACGTCAAGCGGGCCGGCCTGATCGGCCCCGGCGACACCATCGGGCACGTCCACGTCGAGAGCGACTACGGCGTCAACGCGCTGGAAGGCAGCACGTTCGCCGCCGAGCAGTGGGGCATGGAGCTGATCCCGAAGGCCGTGCCGGAGACCGCGGACGTGGCCGCGCAGGTGGGCGAGCTGCGTGCGGCGGGGGCGAAGGCGGTGTTCCTGAGCACGTCGCCGCAGCAGACCGCGACCGCCGTCGCCACCGCCGAGCGGCTCGGCTGGGACGTGCCGTTCCTGGTCAACGCGGTGGGGTACGACCCGCTGATCCTCCAGTCGCCCGCGGCGGCGGCCGTGGTGAAGCGGGTGCAGGTGGTGTCGCCGATCGCGCCGTTCGCCACCGACCTGCCGGGTCCGCGCGCGGTGGCGGAGGCGTTCACGCGCAAGTTCCCGGACCTGGAGCCGACCGGGTCGGTCGACCACGGCTACGTGATCGGGGTGGCGTTCGCGGCGATCCTGGAGAAGGCGTGCGGCGAGCGTGACCTGACCCGTGACGGGGTGCTGCGGGCGTTCCAGGACACCAACGAGGTGGACACGAACAGCCTCACCGGACAGCTGCGGTTCTCCCTGGTGGGCCGGCCATCGGCGACGCAGTCGTACATCGCGCGGCCCGACCCGGCGACACCCGGCGGGCTGGCCGTCGTCGCCAACCTGTTCGAGTCCGACCTGGTGAAGCTCAAGGGCACGCGCGCGAAGTAGCCCTGGCGGGTAGTTTCCGCCGGTCCGCGCGGGGAATCCGAGGCGCATGATCGAGGTGCGCTTGGCGGTGCCCACGTCGGTGGAGCGGGTGTTCGCGGTGCTGGCCGACGGCTGGTCCTACGCGGGCTGGGTGGTGGGCGCCGCGCACATCCGCGGGGTCGACCCGGGGTGGCCGGGCACCGGCACCCGGATCCACCACAGCGTCGGCGCGTGGCCGTTGGCGGTGCGGGACGTGACCACGGTGCTGGACGTCGACCCGCCCCGGATGCTGGAACTGGAGGCCCGCCTGTGGCCGCTGGGCGCCGCCAGGATCCGATTCGACCTGAAGGCTGCCTCCGACGGCTGCGAGATCACCATGCTGGAGGAAGCGATCAAGGGCCCCCTCTCCGTCCTCCCCGACCAGGCCCAGTCCCTCTTCCTGCTCCCCCGCAACCGCGAAACCCTGGCCCGCCTCTCGTCCCTCGCCACCCGCAAACCCACCTGACCCGCGCGTGTCCTACCTCCAGAACGCGCGTGTCCTACGTCGGGAACGCGCGTGTCCTACGTTGAGAACGCATGAGTTGAACGCTCAGAACACGCGGCAAGCCCGGGACGCAGGCCCGCGAGCGCGGGCTCGGCTGTTCTGAGCGTTCAACTCGGCTGTTCCGAACGTAGGACACGCGGGTTCTGAACGTAGGACACGCGGGTTAGTAGAGGTGGTGGTGGAGGGTGCGGAGGAGGAGGTGGTAGGCGTCGCCGGTCAGAGCGTTGCGGGCCAGGGCGGCACGGGCGGCGTTGGCGCCCGCGGCGCCGTGCACGCCGCCACCAGGGTGGGCGGAGGCGGAGGTCAGGTAGAGGCGGTCGACAGGGGTGTCGGCGCGGCCCAGGCCCGGCACCGGGCGGAAGACCAGCTGTTGGTGGATCGCCGCCGTGCCGGAGTTGATCGAACCGCCCACCAGGCTGGGGTTGCGGGCCTCCAGGTCGGACGGCCCGTGGACCACACGGGCGCGGATCAGGTCGCGGAACCCCGGCGCGTGCTGCTCGACCAGTTGCTCGACCCGGTCGGCACGGCGGCGCAACCGGTCCGCCGACCACCCCTCCCCCCGAGGCACGTGCGTGTACGCCCACGCGGTCTCCGTGCCCGCCGGTGAACGGCTCGGGTCCGTCGTCGTCATCTGCCCCATGATCACGAACGGCGTCCGCGGCACCCGCCCGCACGAGATCTCCGCGCTGGACATGGCCAACCCGTCGAAGTCCCCTCCCAAGTGGACGGTCCCCGCACCGCGCACCGCGTCGGCCGTCCACGGCACCGGCCCGTCCAACGCCCAGTCGACCTTGATCGTCGCGTCGTCCCACTCGAACGACTCCAAATCCGACACCAACCGCGACGGCAGGTGCTCCGCCCCCACCAACCCGAGGTACAACGACGGCGCCGGCACGTCCGCCAGCACCGCCTTCCGCGCCCGCACGTACCCACCCGAAGCGTCACGCACCCCTAGTGCACGCCCACCGGCCACCACCACCCGCTCCACCGCCCGGCCGCACTCCACCACACCGCCGAGCCGTCGCACCATCGCCCGCGTCAACGCACCCGCCCCACCCTCCGGCACGGGATACCCCACGTCCTGCCCCAACATCGACAGCAACCACCCGAACGCCGCCCCGCCCGCCTGATCGGGCCCGAGGTCCGTGTGCATCGCGTTGCCCGCCAACAACAGCGGCGCGCCCTGACCCGAGAACCGCTCGTCCCCGAACGCCCGCACGGACTGCAGGAACGACCGCGTGAACCGCAACGCCCCACCCGCGCCCAACTCACCCACCAGTCCGACGCCCGCCCGCACCGGCGGGAACGGCCGCATCAACGCCTCCACCAACTCCGACCGGACCCGCTGCCACAGCGCGAACTCCGCCCGCCACGCGTCGCCGTCACCCGCGCCGAACGCCTCCACCGACGCCGCCGTCCGGTCCACGTCCCGCGACAGCACCACGGCCCGGTCGTCCGGCAGCACGTGCGCCAGCACCTCGGGCGCCCGCCGCCACCGCAACCCGTGCCGCTCCAGGTCCAGCCCGGCGATCACCGGCGACGCCGCGCCCAGCGGGTAGAACGCGCTGAACAGGTCGTGCCGGAACCCCGGCTCGGTCAACTCGGCCGTCCGCACCGCACCGCCGGGCTCGTCGGCCGCCTCCAGCACCAGCACGTCCCACCCGGCGTCGGCCAGCAGGTTCGCCGTGACCAGCCCGTTGGGGCCGGAACCGATGACCACCGCGTCCACGACATCGCTCAACGCACGTCTCCCTGGCTCTGCTGCACCGGTCGGCCGAACCCCAGCACCTGCCACCGTCCCACATCGCGCGGCGCGAGCGGACCCCACGTGCCGCGACCTTCCGCGACCGCCGCCACGAACTCCGCCAACGCCGCCAACGGCTCGTGCACGGGCGCCCACCCCAGCGCCCGCATCCGGGAGCTGTCCACAAGGGACACCTGATCCGCCAACCGCAACCACCCGGGGTGCACGGGCTGCACGCCCAGCCGCCACGTCGGCCAGGCCACCGCCCGCAGCAACGCCAACGGCACCGGCACCAGGAACCCGCCGAACACCCCCGCCAGCTCACGCGCGCCCAACGGCGGGTCGGCCGCGACGTTGAACGCGCCGACCGCGTGCCGCGCCAGCACCAGCCTGATCGCCCGCGCCACGTCCTCCGCGTGCACGACCTGCGCCCGCAACCCCCGCCACAACGGCACCGGCAGCCACCGCCGCCCCACCACCCGGGCGGGAGCCAACGGGCTCAACACCCACCGGCCCAGCTCGCCGCCCGCGTCCGGCTGCACGATCGCGCACGGCCGCAGCACCGCCACCCCGGCACGACCGGCGACCAACCGCTCCAACTCGGCCTTCTGCGCGCTGTACGCGCTGCCCGGCACCCCGCCGCACGGCCAGTCCTCGTCCACCGGGGAGGGAGCGGGCGTGTACGCCGCGATCGACGACAGCACCACGACGTGCGGCACACCGGCGCGTTCCGCCGCGCGCAGCACGTGCGCGGTGCCGGTGATGTTGGTGCGCCGCATGGCGGGCTCACCCGACGTGGGCTGCACCGCCCACGCCAGGTGCACCACCGCGTCCGCCCCCGCGAACGCCCGGCCCAGCACCACCTCGGCGGCCGGCGCGCCCACGTCGCAGCTCACCCACCCGGGTGAACCGACGGGTATCCGCCGCGCGATGCCGACCACCGGGTCGCCCGCGTCCGCGAGCACCCGGCGCAGGGCCGTCCCCACGTTGCCGCTGGCACCCGTGACGACGACCCTCATGGCCGCCGGGTACCCCTACTTCCCGCCGTCAAGCCCCGCGCGCCGCAGCGCCTCGGCCATCGCGCCGTTGGCCGGCGGGCGCTCCTGCTGACGCGGCTTCCCTCCGCCGCGCTGCCCGCCGCCACCCCGCTGACCGTTGCCCCGCTGTCCGTCGCGCTGCTCCCGCGGCGGCTTGCGGCCCGGCTCGTCCTCCAGCCGCAGCGTCAGCCCGATCCGCTTGCGCGGGATGTCGACCTCCAGCACCTTCACCCGCACCACGTCACCGGACTTCACGACGTCCCGCGGGTCCTTGACGTAGGTGTTGGACAGCGCCGAGATGTGCACGAGGCCGTCCTGGTGCACGCCGACGTCCACGAACGCGCCGAACGCGGCCACGTTCGTCACCACGCCCTCCAGCACCATGCCCGGCTTGAGGTCGGCGATCTTCTCGACGCCCTCGGCGAACGTGGCGGTCTTGAACGCGGGTCGCGGGTCGCGCCCCGGCTTCTCCAGCTCGCGCAGGATGTCGGTGACGGTCGGCAGGCCGAACGTGTCGTCCACGAACTCCTGCGGCCGCAGCGACTTCAGCACCGCCGTGTTGCCGATCAGCTGCTCACCGCCCGCGCGCTCCTGCATCCGCCGCACCACCGGGTACGCCTCGGGGTGCACGGAGGAGGCGTCCAGCGGGTCGTCGCCGTTCGGGATGCGCAGGAAGCCCGCGCACTGCTCGAACGCCTTCGGGCCCAGCCGCGCCACGTCCTTCAACGCGCGCCGCGAGCGGAACGGGCCGTTGCTGTCGCGGTGCTGCACGATGTTCTCGGCCAGCCCGGCGGTGATGCCGGAGACGCGGGTCAGCAGCGGCACCGACGCGGTGTTGAGGTCGACGCCGACCGCGTTCACGCAGTCCTCGACCACCGCGTCCAGCGACTTCGACAGCTTCGCCTCGGCCAGGTCGTGCTGGTACTGGCCGACGCCGATCGACTTCGGGTCGATCTTCACCAGCTCGGCCAGCGGATCCTGCAGCCGGCGGGCGATGGACACCGCGCCGCGCAGCGACACGTCCATGCCGGGCAGCTCGGCCGACGCGAACGCCGACGCCGAGTACACCGACGCGCCCGCCTCCGACACCACGGCCTTGGTCAGCTTCAGCTCGGGGTGCCGTTTGAGCAGGTCGACGGCCAGCTTGTCGGTCTCGCGGGACGCGGTGCCGTTGCCGATGGAGATCAGCTCGACGTCGTGCTTCTTCGCCAGCGCGGCCAGCTTGGCGATCGACTCGTCCCACCGGTTCGCGGGCACGTGCGGGTAGATCACGTCGGTGTCGACGACCTTGCCGGTCGCGTCGACCACGGCCACCTTCACGCCGGTGCGGAAGCCGGGGTCGAGGCCCATCGTGGCGCGGGTGCCCGCGGGCGCGGCCAGCAGCAGGTCGCGCAGGTTCGACGCGAACACCTTCACGGCCTCGTCCTCGGCGAACGCCCGCAGCCGCGACCGCAGGTCGATGCCGAGGTGCACCAGGATCCGGGTGCGCCACGCCCAGCGCGCGGTGTCGCCGAGCCAGCGGTCCGCCGGCCGCCCCTGGTTGTCGACGCCGAACCGGGACGCGATGCGCGCCTCGTAGCCGGTGGGCTCGTCCTCGTCGGCCGGGTCGAACTGGAGGTCCAGCACCTCTTCCTTCTCGCCGCGCAGCAGCGCGAGGATCCGGTGCGAGGGCAGCTTCGTGAACGGCTCGGAGAAGTCGAAGTAGTCGGAGAACTTCGCCCCGTCCTCCTCCTTGCCCTCCCGGACCTTGGACGCGAGCCGCCCCTGGGTCCACATGCGTTCGCGCAGCTCGCCGATGAGGTCGCCGTCCTCGCCGAACCGCTCGACCAGGATCGCCCGCGCGCCCAGCAGCGCGGCGGCGACGTCGGGGACCTCCTCGGTCACGAACGCCTTCGCCACCTCCTGCGGGTCCTGCGCCGGGTCGCCCAGCAGGCCGTCGGCGAGAGGTTCGAGGCCCTGCTCGCGGGCGATCTGCGCCTTGGTCCGCCGCTTCGGCTTGAACGGCAGGTAGAGGTCTTCCAGCCGGGCCTTGGAGTCGGCGGCCAGGATCGAGGCCTCCAGCGCCTCGTCCAGCTTGCCCTGCGACCTGATGGATTCGAGCACAGCCGCCCGGCGGTCCTCCAGCTCGCGCAGGTAGCCCAGCCGCTCTTCGAGCGTGCGCAGCTGGGTGTCGTCCAGCATGCCGGTCGCTTCCTTGCGGTACCGGGCGATGAAGGGAACGGTGGAACCACCGTCGAGCAGGTCGACGGCGGCGCTGACCTGCCCGGCCCGCACCCCGAGCTCGTCGGCGATCCTCTGGTGAATGGCTGTGGTCACAGCGAGCCATTGTGCCCTGTCCACCGGGCCACGTTCGGGCACCCCGACCGGGTCGCCCGCCCGATCGGTCGGGGACCGGCTAGCCCGACCGGATCAACTGGCCGGTACCGCTGCCCGAGCCCCGAACCCCATCGGCCCACGACCGGCGGAGGTCGCGCTCGGGGTGGCGCGACCGTCCACCCGGTCGTCACATCAGGGTGGTGAGGACGGCGACGTCCGACTCGTCGCCCGGCAGGTACTTCACCCGGACCACCATGCCCCGCTGCACCTGCGGGATCGACGGCGGCGGGAGCTTCTTGTCCTGCGTGACGTCGAACGCGGTGCCGTCCGGGCGGGTCACGCGCAGGGTCAGGCGCAGCGCCGTCCGGCCGTCCGGCGTGTGCCCGGTCGGCACCATGTCGAGCACGACGGCACTCGCGTCCACGCCCTGCTCGGCGATGCGCAGCTGGTGCGGCGTCAAGAAACCCTTGGCCACCTGCACGCGGTCGAGGGCGGCTTGCAGCTCGTGCGGCGGCGCGTCGGTGGCCAGCACGGCGCGCCCGTCGGGCAGGTAGCGGACCGGCAGGATCGCGCCCGGCTGCACGACGGACAGGTCGGTGAGGTCGACGACCTGCCGCGCGGTCGCGGGGAACGTGCGGCCGTCCGCCGTGTCGACCTGCAGCCGGATGTCCAGCTGCGGCTGGTCGTTGACGGACAGGCCGGTCCGCGCCACGCCGACCACCGTGCCCATGCCGATCGGCGCGCCGCGGAACTGCTTGGGCACGCCGCCGGTCAGCGCCGCGAGACCGCCGCCGAGCAGCCGGTCCACCGAGAACAGCGACGGCACGACGAACAGCAGGATGATCGGGCCGGCCAGCCAGCCGTTCAGCCAGGCGGACACGTCGTCGCCCGCCAGCCCGCCCGCGACCCACGTCGCGGTGAGGGCGAGCCCGACGGTCAGCCCGAGCCAGGTGAGCACCTTCATGGTCGTTGGTCCTTTCCGGTTCAGCGGTGGGTACCGAAGAAGTCGGCCGAGCCGACGTCGAGGGGCACGACCCGGCCGTCACCGCGGGCGGCGGCGAACACCTCGCCCGCCGTCAGCGCCGTGATGCCGTCGGGGCCGACGAGCGCGCGTTCCACCCGGGAGTCGACCGTCAACGTCGCGGTGACCTGCCCGGTCGCCAGGGACACCAGGCTCAGCGCGACACCGGTGTCGTCCGCCGAGCGCTGGTGCTCGACCAGCACGTGCCCGGTGGCGGCGGCGACCGCGGTCACGCCGTCGACCACCAGCCGGGCGCCGTGGAACGTCGTCGCGCCCACCGGCAGCTCCCGCCCGTCGGCCGTGACGCGGACCAGCACGCTGCCCGGCACGCCACCCGGCGCCTGCCGCAGCGCGATCCGCTCGGCGCCCCCATTCAACGCCGCTTCGACACCGGTCGCGGTGGTCGGTGCGCCCGGACCGCGCTGCACCGAGAGCCGGTCGGACCAGGCCGCGGCGGTCTGCGGGTCGACCGGCGTGGCCGTCACCTCGTCCAGCCTGACCGCCACCACCCCTCCGGCGGCGTTCATGGCCATCACGCGGCGGCTCTCCGGGTCGTACGCGTAGGCGGTCCGCGCCGCGGCGAACGCGTCACCGAGCCCCGGGACGCCCGCGCCCTCGACGACCACCGACCCGTCCGCCAACGCGACCACGACCAGCCCCGAATCGGTGGCCAGGTAGGCGTGGTGCCGCCCGGCGGCCAGCACCGACGCCTCCCAGCTCAGCCGGTCGGACAGCTGCGTGTCCCACAGCACCTCGCCGGTGGCCGGGTCCGTGGCCGCCAACCGCACCTGGAACAGGTCCTGCGTCATCAGCTGGAACACGCCGCGCACGCCGTGCCGCGCGTACGGCGCCAGCACCACGTCCCGCCCGTCGATCTCGACGAACGCGAAACCGGCCTGCATCTCCACGTCCGGCTCCGGCGAGACCGCGTAGGACCCGCCGAAGATCAGCAGCGCGAGCAGCACCGGCGGCAGCAGGAGCAGCGGCAGCACGCGGCGGCGCGGAGGCGGTGGGGTCTCGTAGGGCATCACCGGCGAGTACTGCTGCGGTGTCTGGTACATCGGTTCCCCCGTTCGGTCGTGATGGGGGAAGCTTCGGCCGCGCACCCCGCCTACCGGTCCCAGGAACCGGGTGCGCGAGTCCGCCACCAGCGGTGATCTCGTTCGACTACGCTCGGGCCGGTGAGCACCGTCCGAGCCGCGACGCTTCCGCGCGGTGCGCTGGTCGCCCGGGCGTGGGCCGGCCTCGGCGCCGCGGTCGCGCCGCTGAGCAACGCGGCGGGCCGCCCGCTGACCCGCACGGTGAAGCTGATCCTCGACCCGCTCGTGCTGCGGCCCGTGCTCAACCCGGAGTTCGCGTCGGGCGCCGTCGCCGCCGAACACGCCGACGCCCTGACGTCCCGGATCGCCGACGCGGGCCCGGTGCTGGCCGCGACCGCGAGCTGGTTCACGGTGCTCAAGAAGGAACGCCGCCGCCGCTGGATCACCGACGGCAACCCGCAGGACCTCTACTTCCAGCGTTGCTTCGAGCTGGCCACCGGGCACGGCGAACCCGGACCGGACGCCGCCGACGTCGCCGCGGCCGTGCTGGAGGAGGTCCACGGGCGGGCCGGGCCGACCGTCGCCGCGCTGCGCGACTTCGTGACCGACCCGGCCAACGCGGCCGAGCTGACCCGGCTGCTCGACACCGCGTGGGACGCCCCCCGACCGCCCGCCCCGGCCTTGCCCGCCCCGGCCTTGCCCGCCACCGCGCCGTTCCTGGCCACCTGCGCCGTCACGCCGGACCGGGCACTGTTCGCCGCACTGGTCGCGGGCTCGGCGGGCAGCGCGGGCGCGGCCGACCTCGACCGGCCGGGTGTGGCGCTGGCGCACGGGCTGACCTCGCGCGACCGGCCCGTGCGACCCGAGCTGGGGCGTGGCGCGTCGAAGGCGAACCTGCCCAGGCCGTTCGACCGGTCGATCGTGGAACGCCTGTTCGCGCCGCTGACCAACGCGTTCCAGCGGGAGGGGCTGGCGGACGTGCCGACGTTGGTGCGGCGGGAGATCACCCGGTCGGCCGGGCCGTGGCAGCTCGCCGACGAGGAGAGCAGGCTCGTCGTGGTGCTCGGCCGGGACGCGTCCGCGGACCTCGCGGGTCCACCGGTCGGCGGTCCGGGCTCCGCGGCGGCGAGGTTGCGGTCGAGGTGGGAACGCGAGGCGTACGTGCACCGGGTGCTGCGGATGCCGTCCGCCGCGCCGCCCGAGGTCCGCGCGGACGTGCGCGGTGTGCGGGAGGCGTACCTGCGGCGGCTGTGGGTGCGCCTGCACGGCCGCGAGCTGCGGCACGACACCGTGACGTCCGACCAGGTGTGGGACGTGCTCGACGGCGTGCTGCGGTCGGTGATCCTGGACCAGCGCGACCGGTTGCGGTCCGTGCTGGAGCGGGAGGCGGTGGCGTGAAGGTGACCCGCGCGTCCGACGTCGTCGTCGGCGACTGGCCCACGTCGCCCGAGGTCGTGGCGCTGATCGAGGGGGCGGGCGCTTCGCTCGCGTGGGACGTCCTGGCCGACACCGCCGTGCCCGCCGCGCGCGTGCACGACCCGGAACGTGCGGCCGAGTGGCTGTGGGAGGTCTACGGCGACGCGGCCGAGGCGGTGCTCGGCGGCGCGTCGGAGGTGGAGGTGCCCGCCGACGGCGACTGGCGGGTCCGTGACGCCTGTCGTCGGGCGGCGCAGCTGGAGTGGGCGCGCGCGTGGTGGCCCGCGTCGGTCACGGCCGGTGTGCCCGCGCTGGATCCCGTTGTGCTGCACGTGGAACGTGCGGTTGCGCTGTCCACTGTGGAGCACTTGCTGGACGACCCGGACGCGGTCGAGCGGGCGTTGGCCTCGGTCGTGTCGCTCGCCGTGCCGACGTCCGATCCCGAGCTGGACGCGTTGGCCGGTCGGATCGCCGCGCTGGCCGAGGACTACGGGGTGGAGCTGCGGCCGGCCGAGGCGCCAACCAGGTCCGGGTTCGCGCTGGCCGCCGGAGGTGTGGACGCCGCCGGCGGTGTCACGGCCCTGTCCGGTGCGTCCACTGTGGACTGGACTTTGGTGCCGCACGGCGTGGTCGACGCCTCCGCGCCCGCCCGGTGGGCCGTCGTGCGGCGGCAGGGGAGGACGGTGCTGGAGGTGTCCGTCGTGCCCGGGCCGACGCCGGGGCCGCGGTTGGCGGCACGGTTCGGCGACGTCGAGGTGGCGTTGGACGGTGTCGACGCGGCGGGGTGGCTCATCGGTTCCTCGCCGGTGTCCGCGGCCGTGCTGCTGCTGCCACCCGACCGGCGCGTGCTGACCGTCTACGCGCCGGGCTTCGCCGAACCCGCCGCGCCCGACCCGGACGCCGGGCCGCGCCGTGCGGCGATCATCTCCTACGCCCGTTCCCGGATCGGCTCGCCGACCGCGACCACCACTGAGCGGACGGCGCGGTGAACGACTCGTCCGACCTGAACAACGAGGGTGTGCGGCTGGCCGGTGACGGTGACCTGGCCGGCGCGCGGTCCGCGCTCGAAGCGGCACTCACGGCATCCTCACCGGAGGACCGCGCGCAGGTGTTGGTGAACCTGGCGCACGTGGTGGACATGGCCGGCGAGCGGGAGCACGCGGTGGACCTGCTGACGGAGGCCGTCGCGGTGGGGGAGGGGACGGTCAGGCTGACGGCGATCGCGTCGCGTGCGGACCTGCTGCCGTGGCTCGACCGGTGGGAGGAGGCGTGGCGGGACGTCGAGGCGGCGCTGGTCGAGACGGATCCGTCGCAGCAGGTGGTGCTGCGCAACACCCGCGTCGGCCTGCTGATGATGGCCGGTTACCTCGCGGAGGCTGAGGCGGAGGCCGTGGAGGCGGTCGAGCTGGCTGCTTCGCACGCGCCCGAGTACCTGGCGAACCTCTACTACAACCTGGCGCTGCTCGCCGACGAGGCGGGGGACGAGACGCGCGCGTCGATGTACCGGGTGCTGTCCGACAACCCGGGTCGGCGGCCGCTCGGGGCTCGGTGGCAGCGGTTCGTGGAGCTGACCGCCGAGGGCGCGGCGCTGCTGTCGTCGGGCGACCGACCCGCCGCCAAAGCCGCCTTCACCGCCGCGTACCGCGAGACGTTCGCGGTCGTGGAGCGCGAGACGCTCGCCGCCGCGCAGCCCGATCCGCTCGCCCTCGCTGAGCGCGAGACGTTCGCCGTCGTGCAGCCCGAGGCCCCGGAATTGTCAGACCCTTCTGGCACAATAAAAACAGGGGTCCCCTTGGCGGGGACCCCTGCGCAGCAACCACCGGCGGAGACCGCCGTGGACGACGTCGAAGTCGTGGTGTGCCGTGCCGGAGCCGCCGGCAACCTCGCCGGAGTCGCCGACGACCCCGAAGAAGCCGTGCGGTGGAGCACGGAGGCCGTCGAAGCCGCACGGACCGCCCTCACAGCAGTCGGCGACGCCTACGGCTCCGCCACGGTGCTGGTGAACGCCCTGGTGTCCCGCGCCGTCGCCCGCTTCACCCAGACCCGCCTCCCCGACGCGTTGGCGGACCTGGACGAAGCCCTCGAGCTGGTGGCCGACGCCGGCGAGTCCTTCGAAGCCACCGTCCGCGCCACCCGCGCCCGCGTGCTCGCCACCGGCGGCTGGTTCGCGGAAGCCGCCGACGAAGCACGCACCGCGTTGGACCTCGCCTACACCGCCGCCCCGGCCATGGCCGCATCCGTCCACTTCACGTTGGCCGAGATCACGAGCGCCACCGGCGACCTCCCCGGCGCCGCCGAACACCTCGCCCTGGCCCGCGACCTGAGCGCCGCCACCGGCGACGTCGCGGGCGAGGCCACCGCCCTGCTAAGCTCCGCCCGACTGTCCTACCTCGCCTCGGACACCGACCGCGCCGACGCGCTGTACGACGAAGCGGAAGCCCTCCTCGCCGACGACCCCCGCCGGAGAGCCGCGTGCCTGCACGGTCGGGCGGCCGTCGCGGTCCTGCGCGGCGAGCCCCGGGCCGCCCTCGCGCTGTCCGACCAGGCACTCACGCTCCTGGACGCGGCGTCCCCGCTGGAGTCGTTGGCGCTGCACCAAGTGCGGGGCTCGGCGTTCGAGGCGGCCGGGGACTACGCGGAGGCCGAGTCCTGCTACGCCGAAGCGGCGGCGTTGTGCGAGGCGGCCGGCCTGTGGCACGTCGCGCTGGGCATGGCGTGGTGGCGCGCGGACGCCTTGATCCGCCGGGTCGCCACCGCCACCGGGAACGAACGGCAGCAGCTCAGCCGCAGAGCGCTGGACCTGGCGATGCCCGCCGCGTTGGCCTCGGAAGCCGTGCGGCAGCGGTTCCCGCACGGGCCGCTGCGCGAACGGTGGGTGGCACTGGCGTCCGCGCCCGCCACCCGGTCGGCGTTCCTGGCGATCCGGGCGGTCGGCGACCTGACGTTGGCGGCCGAGTACGTCGACCACATCGCGGGCGCGGTGTCACTGCACGCCGAGGGCGGCACAGCACCCGTGGAACGCGGAGATCTGGTCACGTTGCCCGCGCCACCGACCGCCGACACGCATCTGCCGACCGCCGACCCGCACCTGCCGACCGCCGACGCGCACCTGCCCTACGCGGCCTCCGGGTTCGCCACCGGCGCGGACCCGGCCTTCCCCGCCACCGGCTTCGAACTGCCGCCGAGGGTCCGGCTCGACCCGGCCGTGCCGACCTCCCTGGACGCCTGGATCGACGTGGCCGAGCAGCGTTACGGGTTCCCGGTGCGATCGGAACGGGCGGTGGCGTCGTGGTGACCGTGCAGCTCAAACTCGTGGACGCGGGCGACCTGTACGTGGCGTGGCGGTGGGAGCACGAACCGGCCGAACCCCGCGTCATCGCCGTGCCGCGCGACCTCGTGCAGGGCACGTTGGACGAGTGGGTCGCAGCGGTGCCGTCGCCGTTGCCGGGCGAGACCGCCGACCAGGCCCTGCGCCGCTCGCTCACGAACGGCCCGCTCGTCGACCACGCCCGCGAACGAGACCTGGCGACGCGGATGGCACGCGCCCTGGTGCCGCACCGGCTGGCGGTCGAGCTGAACTCCTGGCTGGCCCAGGGAATCCGGCCGCACCTGCGCGTCCAGCCGTCCCCGTCGACCGCCCTGGTGCCGTGGGAAGCACTGCGCATCGACGACGGCCTGCGAGCGGTGCACGACACGACCGTCTCCGTGCTGCCGCCGGCGACGGTGGGCAACGCCGCGGAACGCCGGGTGCGCCCCTTCGACCCACGAGGACCCGTCGTCAGCGTCCTCGACCCCGTGGTGCCCGGCTTCCCCGACGCGTCCGGCCTCGGTTCGGTGCTCGGCCACCCCACCCCGGAGCTGGCCGCGCTCGGCGGCGTGCGCCGCGACGACATCGACCGCGACCACCTCGAACGGGCGCTGGCCACCGCTTCGCGCTTCCTCTACGTCGGCCACGTGACCACCGGCGGCCACGGCCTGGACGCCCGCCTGCACCTGTCCTGCACGGCCGGCACCACGGGCCGCGCCGCACCGCTCGGCGCCCACCGCCCCCTCGCCGCCGCCGACATCGTGCTGGGTCACCGCCCCGGCCCGGTGCGCCCGTGGCGGATACCGGCCCGCGTCGCCCTGGTGGCGTGCGAGAGCGGCGGCGACGTCCGCTTCGCCGAACCGTCCGGCCTGGTCACGGCCATGGTGCACGGCGGAGCGGAGCACGTGACCGCGACGAGGTGGACGCTGCCGACCGACGAAGGGCTGCGCCGCCTGGTGCCCGGCTTCCCGGAGACCCCCGTCCTCGCGCCCACCGTGGTGGCCGTCGACGCCGCCCACCGCGCCACCGACCCGGTGACCGCCCTCAACGACTGGCAACGCGCCGCCGCCACACGGTGGGAGGACACGGGCGACCCCACCTGCTCGCCGCTCGTGTGGGCGGCGTTCACCACGACCTGGGCGCCACCGACCCGGGACCGGTAGGGCGCCGGCCGCGTCCTACCGTGATCGACCGGGTGAGGAACCGTCCTCCCCGACATGACGAGGGGTGACGACGTGGTCGAGCCGAGGGACGAGGCGCTGCACGCCCGGATCCAGCAGCTGGAAGGCCGCGTCGAGCAGCTGACCGGACTGCTGGCCGAGCTGACCTCCGACAGGGACCGCCCGCCGCACGAGCCGCGCTTCCCGGCGGCCCTCGACACCGTCTACCAGGCCAAGACGTTCGGCTACGTCTCCGTGTACTTCACCACCGGCCGGACGGCGCGCGTGCGGCTGCTGGTCGGGCCCCAGAGCCCGCCCACCACCGTCGTCGCCCACATCCACGACGGCTTCCTGGGCGGCGTCGTGCGTCCCGGCGAGTTCTGGCTGGCCGCCACCCACAAGCCGGGGTTGAGAACCGGTTACGAGTGCGTCTTCACGCCCCTGTTCTGACCTTGCACCCGGTACCGAGGTACAGGCTTACCGTGGCGTCATGAGCACAGACGAGTGGGCGCCGACCGCGTGCACGCTGCCGACCGCCGAACGCCCGCTGCGGGAGGCGGAGTTCGACGGGCTGTTCACCACGGGCGACGTGGAGCGCCCGGACCCGACCCACCTGCGCGTCACCCTCGACCCGACGCCCGAGGTGGCGGCACGGGCGGCGGCGCTGGCCGTGCGCGAGACCGCGTGCTGCTCGTTCTTCGCGTTCGCCGTCGTGGCCGAGGCCGGGCAGGTGCGGCTGGACGTCTCCGTCACCAGCGAGCACGTCGACGTGCTCGACGCCCTGCAGCACCGGGCGGGTGAGGCGGCGTGACCGGGCTGCGCAGCGGCCAGCTCGCCGAGGCGGCCGGGGTGAACCACCAGACGTTGCGCTACTACGAGCGCCGGGGGCTGCTGTCCGAGCCGCCGCGGACGTCGGGCGGCCACCGCGTCTACCCGCCGGAAGCGCTCACCGTGCTGCGGATGATCAAGGCGGGGCAGCGGCTCGGGTTCACCCTGGAGGAGATCTCCGACCTGCTCGACGTGCGCCGCCGACGGCTCGGCTCGGGCCGTGAGCCGGGGTTGGCGGACCGGGTCGTGGCCAAGCTCGCCGAGGTGGAGGCCAGGATCGCCGACCTGGGCGTCATCCGCGACACCCTGCGCACCGCGCTCGACTTCGGCTGCGAAGACCTGGCCGCGTGCGCGCACGCGCCGTCCTGCCCGATCCCGTTCGCGGAGCCGGCCGACGACGCGAGCTGCGGCACGTGCTGACCTGCTTCGAACGGCTGCGCGGCACCGCGCCTGAGCTCCATGAAGGGCGGTTGAGTGCCTGAACGAGTGGAAAACGCCGGCTCGGAGAGTGAGCGCGCCGTCGGCCGCCGGTCCCCGAACCGGTGGGAGAACCGCGACAACTGGTGAACCCGCCCTCGGGCCGGGGCACGGCGGCACGGCGACGTGTTCGATGGAAAGGATGAGATCCGCCGCCGCAGAGAGGACTGTCGTGGTGAACGTCCGGACGCACGACCGCGAGGCCGTGCCGAGCTGTCCCTTCCGCCACGACGAGGCACTGGAACCGGACCCGTTCCTGACCCGGATGCGGACCGAGGCCCCGGTCGCCAAGGTCCGCCTGCCGTACGGCGAGGGCGACGCGTGGCTGGTGACGCGCCACAACGACGTCCGCGCGGTCACCTCGGACCGGAGGTTCAGCCGGGCCGCGCTGATCGGCCGGGACTTCCCGCGCATCACCCCGGCGCCCATCGCCCAGCGCGAGGCGATCAACCTGATGGACCCGCCGGCGCTCCACCGGGTCCGCAGGCTGGTCGCCAAGGCGTTCACCACACCCCAGGTCGAGGCGCTGCGACCGTGGGCGCGGCGGACCGTGGACGACCTGCTGGACGCCATGGTCGAGCACGGCCCGCCGGCGGACGTGGTCGAGCACCTGGCGGACCGGCTGCCCCTGATGACGATCTGCGAGCTGCTGGCGATCCCCGAACCCGACCGGCCGGCGCTGCGGCGGTGGGCGACGACCATGATGTCGATGAGCCCCGCCGACCGCGACGCCGCCGCCGACGCCAAGGCCCGGATGCGCGCCTACTTCGACCGGCTCACCGCCGCACGCCGCCGCGACCCGGGTGACGACCTGGTCAGCGCCCTCGCCACCGCCCGCGCGGGCGACGACGTGCTGACCGACGCGGAGCTGTCCGTGCTGACTATGCTCCTGGTCGTCACCGGCCACGACACCACCACGTACGAGATCGGCGACATCACGTACACGCTGCTCACGCACCCGGAGCACCTGGAGCGGCTGCGGTCGAGACCGGAGTCGCTGCCCCGGGCCATCGAGGAACTGCTGCGGTACATCCCGTTCCGCCAGGGCGTCGGCATCCCGCGCGTCGCGCTGGAGGACGTCGAGGTGGGCGGCGTGACGATCAAGGCGGGCGACGCGGTCCACGTGTCGTACCTGACCGCCAACCGCGACGGGCTCGCCTACGAGCGGCCCGACGAGCTCGACTTCGACCGCGAGCACACCGTGCCGCACCTGACGTTCGGCCACGGCAGCCACCACTGCCTGGGCTCCCACCTGGCCCGCATGGTCCTCCAAATGGCCGTGGGCGGGCTGCTGGCCCGGTTCCCGACCCTGCGGCTGGCCGTGCCGGCGCGGGACGTGCGGTGGAACACCGTCTCGATCTGGCGGTACCCGCTCGCGCTGCCCGTCACCTGGTAGGGACCGGTGGCCACGCTGTGCCGGCCCGCCATCGCGGTGCCCGAGCACCTCATCACGCGGGAGCAGACCCTGGCGCTGGCCAGGGTCCTGCACCGCGACCACCCGCAACTCGACCTCGCGTTGCGGCTCATCGGCAACACCGGCGTCCAGACCAGGCACATCCTCCAGCCGATCGAGGACACCCTGAAGCACCCCGGCTTCGCCGTGCGCAACGCGCTCTACGAGAAGGAGGCCAAGTCCCGGGTGCCGGACGTGGTGCGGCGGGCGCTGGACCACGCCGACCTGGCCGCCACCGACATCGACCTGATCGTGTACGTCTCGTGCACCGGTTTCATGATGCCGTCGATGACGGCCTGGCTGATCAACACGATGGGGTTCCGGTCGTCCACCCGGCAACTCCCGATCGCGCAGCTGGGCTGTGCCGCGGGCGGTGCGGCGATCAACCGGGCGCACGACTTCTGCACCGCCTACCCCCGGTCGAACGTGCTGATCGTGGCGTGCGAGTTCTGCTCGCTGCTGTACCAGCCGACGGACCTCAACGTCGGCAACCTGCTGTCCAACGGCCTGTTCGGCGACGCGCTGGGCGCCGCCGTGATGCGGGGCGAGGGTGGCTCGGGCGTGCGGATCGAGCGGAACAGCTCGCGCCTGGTGCCCGACACCGAGGACTGGATCGCCTACGAGGTACGCGACACCGGGTTCCACTTCCTGCTGGACAAGCGCGTGCCCGGCACGATGTCCGTGCTGGCGCCCGCCATGCGGGACATGGCCGAACCTCACGGCTGGGACATCGGCGGCCTCGACTTCTACATCGTGCACGCGGGCGGGCCGCGGATCCTGGACGACCTGGGCAAGCACCTGCGGCTGCCGCCGGAGACGTTCCGGTACAGCAGGATGACGCTCACCGACCGCGGCAACGTGGCCAGCGTCGTCATCCTCGACGCCCTGGAACGGCTGTTCGCCGACGGCGGGGCGGAGGACGGGGCCCGAGGTGTCATCGCCGGGTTCGGCCCCGGCATCACCGCGGAGGTCGCCCTCGGCACGTGGACCGCGTCCCGCTTCGCCGCGGTGACGTGATCGGCGTGTGGCACGCTGCCGGCATGCGTTGCGGGATCGTGCTGCCGTTCTTCGACGCGCCGGACGTGGCGTCGAGCGCGGCGTTGGCGGAGGAGTGCGGCTGGGACGGCGTGTTCCTGGCCGAGGCGGTGTGGGGTGTCGACGCGTGGGTGGCGTTGACGGCGGCGGCGATGCGCACGTCGTCGCTGCGGCTGGGCACGATGCTGACGCCGTTGCCCCGGTTCAAGCCGTGGGACGTGGCGTCCAGGGCGGCGACGCTGGACCGGTTGTCGGGTGGGCGCGTGCAGCTGTCGGTGGGGCTGGGCGCGCTGCACCCCGGCTGGACGGCGTTCGAGCGCGAGACCAGCCGGGCCGAGCGGGCGTTGCTGCTGGACGAGGGCTTGGCGGTGTACGACGGGCTGATGCGCGGTCAGCCGTTCTCGTTCCGCGGGCAGCGCTACGACGTGCGGGAAACGGACTTCTTCCCACCTCCGCCACCCGTGCAGCGGCCTCGGGTGCCGGTGTGGGTGGTGGGCGCGTTCGGCCGTCCCGCGTCGATGCGGCGCGCGGTGGCGTGGGACGGGCTGCTGCCGAACGTGATCGACGGCGGCGAGGCGCGCGGTCCGGCGGACCCGGCCGAGTTGGCGGCCGTGGTGGCGGAGGCGCGGGAGCTGCGCACGTCCCTCGGGCTGCCGTGGGACGGGTTCGACGTGATCGCCGAGGGCATGGCGTCCGACGTGGGGGCGTGGGCCGACGCGGGCGCGACCTGGTGGATCGAGTCGGACTGGGAGACCACCGTCGACGCCGTGCGGGACCGGATCGCCGCCGGGCCGCCGTCGGTCTAGAGCGCGGCCAGGACCTGGTCCGCCAGGTGCTCCGGGGTGTGCAGGTCGCCTCGGAGGACCAGCGTGTCCGCGGGCAGGGTGTCCCGTGCGGCGACGCAGCGGTCGACGTTGCGGAGGCGGAAGGCGCGGGCGTCGGCGTCGGCCTGGGGGTTGTGCGGGTCCAGGACCTGGGCGTTGATGCGGCGGCGCAGCTCGTCGGGCGGCACGTCGAGGAACACGTGCAGCAGGGGGACGTCCGCGGCGGCGAGGAGCTTGAAGATTTCCTCCCGGTAGGCCGTCTCGACCAGGGTCATCGGCGTGACGACGTGCCGTCCGTAATCACGGTGCAGGCCGATGGCGAGTTCGGCGGTCAGCTTGCGCCACAGCGGGATGTCCTGGAAGTCGCCGGTCTCCGGCGGCGGCGCGCTGAAGCGGAGCAGGAAACCGACGTGCTCGGGGTCGAACGACAGGGCGTCCGGCAGCCGCCGACCCAGCTCCTCGGCCAACGTCGTCTTGCCCGCGCCGAACGCACCGTTGATCCACACGATCATGTTCACCACATTAGGTGACTTCGGGCCCCTGTCCAGGCGGGGACACGTCCGGGACATACTGACCGGTATGACCACACTCGACCACTGGGGCGGGACGAGCCGGCACGTCGACCTGGACGGCGCTCCGGTGCACTACGTCGACTTCGGCGGCGAGGGACCGCCGATGGTGCTCGTGCACGGCCTGGGCGGCTCGCACCTCAACTGGTGCCTGCTCGCGCCCCACCTGGTCGACCGGTACCGCGTGCTGGCCGTCGACCTGGCCGGGTTCGGGCTCACCCACCCCGAGGGACGTGCCACGACGGTGCCCGCCAACGCGCGGCTGCTGGAGCGGTTCCTCGCCGAGGTGGTCGGCGAGCCCGCCGTGCTCGTCGGCAACTCGATGGGCGGGATGATCGCGATCCTGCACGCCGCCCGCCGTCCCGCGTCCGTGACCGCGCTGGCGCTGCTGGACCCGGCCGTGCCGCTGGCGCTGGGCGCACGGTTGGACCCGCAGGTGACGGCGGCGTTCGCGATGTACGCCGTGCCGGGGCTGGGGCAGTGGTTCCTGGCGAAGTCGCGGGCCGGAGTGTCGACGCGCCGGCAGGTGAAGCGGGTGCTGAACCTCGTGTGCGCGAACGCGAAGGCCGTGCCCGAGGAGATGGTCCTGGCGTCGATGTCGTTGCTGGAGCAGCGCGCCGAGATCCCGGGGCTGGACGAGGCGTTCCTGACGGCGGCGCGGTCGGTCGTGTGGACCGGCGCCACCCGGCGGCGGTACTACGCGGCGATGAGCAGGGTCCGCGTGCCCGTGTACCTGATGGCGGGCGACCAGGACCGCCTGGTCCCGGTGGCGTCGGCTCGGGAAGCGGCCCGCCGCAACCCGTCGTGGCGGTTCGACGTCCTGGCAGGCGTCGGCCACGTGCCGCAGCTGGAGGTGCCGGAGCTGGTGGCTTCGAGGATCAGGGACTGGCTGGAGACGTCGCGCCTCAGCGGTTGAGGAACTTCGTCCAGGCGGAGCGGGGGAACGACAGCACCGGACCGGTGGGGTTCTTCGAGTCGCGGACGTCGATCGCGTCGGGCACGAACCGGACCTCGACGCACGACGGGTTGTCCGCGCTGCGACTCGACTTGAACCAGTCACTGCGGTCGGTGCGGTCCTTCACTCAAGCTCCCTGCGGATCTGCTCGATCAGACCAAGCGATTCGGTCCGGCCGAGGGCGTAACCCAAGGCCTGGTCGTGGGCCAAATTGTACTCACGCATCCGCATCGGTTGATCAATCAGATCCGTGGACGTGATCGTCTCCTGCCACACCAACTCGGGCAACCGGCTGCTGGAGAAGCCGAAGATGTAGAAGTTCGAACCGCCGAGCGCGTTGTAGTAATCGGCGGAGAACGGGATGATCCGCACGTCGAGGGTGTCCGGCAGTTGCTCGATCTTGTCGGCCAGGTGTCGCAACTGCGCGGCCATCACCTCGCGCCCGCCGACCTGCTGCCTCAGCGCGGATTCGGTGATGAGCGCGGTGAGCCGGAGCGGGTCGTCCTTGTCGTCGAGCCGTTCCTGCCGCTTCATGCGCACCTCGACCCGGCGGTTGGCCTCGGCGAGGCGGATGCTCGGCCCACCTCCGTGCATGACGGCCAACGCGTATTCCTTGGTCTGGAGCAGTCCGCTGATCAGGCCCGCGTTGTAGGCGCGGATGGCCTCGGCACCGTGCTCGAAGCCGAAGTAGCGCAGCATGTCCGAGCTGAACATGGCGGAATAGGGACTCCACCAGGCGCGTTGGCCGGCCGCCTCGCGGAGTTCTTGCAGTTCCTCGATCTCCGCCTCGTCGAACTCGAGCACGGTGGCGAGTTCGGCCAGCTTGCGCGCGTTGATCTTGAGCTTCCCGTTCTCGACGCCCGAGATGTAGGACTGGCTCGTGTCGATGGCCTTCCCGGCCGACACGGCGGTGACGTCCATCAGCTCGCGGCGCTCGCGCAGCCGTAGACCCAACTCCCAGCCGGCTACAGACGGTGACATTGCCATGATTCATCACCCGATCGGGTTGTGCCACTTGCTAATATTACCGAAGCTCGGCACGATCATAACAGACGCGAAGTCAGGAGGCGTGATGGGTCGGGCCCAGGTGCACCTGTGGGCGCAGGTGCCGAGTGACGTGTGGATCAACTACGAGGTGGAGCCGGGAGGGGGTGCGGTGGTGTTCAAGATCGGTCAGGACGTGGAGCTGTACGTCGATCCCAAGGCCCTGACCAGGATCAGCGAGGTGGCGGCGGAGGCGGTCGAGCTGGCGGGCGCGGTGGCGGCCGATCAGCTCAGCTCGCGGTCGAGGTGACCAGTTCGTCGAAGCCCGCGCGGATGCCGTCGGCGAGCACCTGGACGTCCGGCACGCCGTCGAAGTCCGCGTTGATGCCGAAGGTGATCTGGTCGAGGTAGGAGAAGATGCCGACGCTGACGCGCATGGTGCTGGCGATCGGCACGTACGGGTAGATCTCGGACAGCCGCCTGCCCAGCATGAACAACGGGATGCGGGGGCCGGGCACGTTGGTCGTGACCGTCTGCAACAGCTGCTGGGGGAAGCGCATGGCGGTGCGCGACCCGAGCGCCAGGAGGGTGGGGGAGGCGAAGTTGGAGAGGTTCGTGAGCACGTCGGCGCCGGCCGCCTGACGGCTGCTCTTGAGGTCGTCCATCTGTTCCCGGATCGAGGCCAGTCGCGCCAACGGGTCCGGCTCACTGACAGGGAGGTTCACCAACACGGCACTGACCCGGTTGTTCAGCACGCCGCGCTCGGCGGACGACCGCATCGACACCGGCACCATGCTGCGCACCACCTGACCGTCGGCCAGGTCGTCGCGCTTGGCGAGCAGGTCGCGGAATCCGTGCGTCACCGCCGCGAGGATGACGTCGTTCACCGTGCCACCGGTGACCCGGCGGACGGCCTTGATCTCGGCGAGGTCCGCCCGTGCCCACACCCACCGCCGGTGTGGTCCGATCGGTCCGTTCAAGGTCTTCGGGGTGCCGGCGGCGAGCCGTCGGGCGGTCGTCGGCAGGCTGCCCAGCACGGCACGGCCGAAGTCCAGCACCTCCGAACCGCTGCGCAACCGCTTGGCCAGCGCCGGGAACTTGGCCAGGTTCGTGACGGGCGTCAGCACCGCGTCCCGCACGCCGTCCACGACGAGGTCCAGGGTCGACGGGCTGGCGGCCGGCTGCCACCGCACCGGCTCGGGCAGCGGCGCGTCCTCGCGCCAGTCCAGCAGCACCTGCATGAGGTCACTGCCCGCGATGCCGTCGATCAGGCAGTGGTGGACCTTGGAGATGATCGCCCACCGACCGTCTTCCAGGCCCTCGACCAACCAGACCTCCCACAACGGCTTGGCCAGGTCGAGTCGTTGCGCGAAGAGCCGTCCGGCGAGGTTGCGGAGCTGGTCGTCCGCGCCCGGCGACGGCACGGCGGTGTGCCGGACGTGGTACAGGATCTGGAAGTGCTCGTCGTCCACCCACACGGGCCGGCCGACGTGCAACGGCAACGCCTTCACCCGCTGCCGGTAGCGGGGCACGGTCCCCAACTTGGCCGCGAACAACCGCACCACATCGCCATACGACGGCGCCGGCCCCTCGAACACCAGGACCGACCCGACGTGCATGGGCACGTTCTCGTCCTCGATGAAGAAGAAACCCGCATCCATGGCACTCATCCGGTCCATCGCCAGACCGTAGGCCCGCACCAACCCAACGGTCCAGGACAGCCCTCCGACCACCACCCCTCCCCGCACCCACTGCCCTCCGCACCCACACGCCGCAAGAATCGATACTCACCGGTACTGGCGGAATCAACCGTGACGAAACATCATGGTTACCTGGGGTTCGCGCTCGACGCGGAGCGGGGGAGGGGCCATGTCAGCACTGCCGCACGTCCCACCGGACCACCCTGACCTGCGCGAAGAGCCTGCGGTCGAGTCGGTGGTCAAGTCTGCGGTCGAGGCTGCGGTCGACTCAGGTCCGGCGCCGGGACTGCTCTGGTACCTCACCGAACCGACCCGCACCGCCGTCGGCATCGGCCAGTTCGCGGCCACCCGTTCGTTGCTGCGGGCCGCCCCGAGCGGCGACGGCCACACCGTCCTGGTGCTGCCGGGTCTGGGCGCGACCGACGCCTCGACCGCGACGTTGCGCAAGTTCCTCACCGGCCTCGGCTACGACGTCCACGGCTGGGGTCTCGGCCTGAACATCGGCCCGTCGGTCGGCGTCGTGCGCGGTATGCGCGACCTGCTGCGGGAACTGGCCGTGAGCGGCAAGGTGGGCATCGTCGGCTGGTCGCTGGGCGGCATCTTCGCCCGCGAACTGGCCCGCGAACACCCCGGCATGGTCCGCCAGGTGATCACCCTGGGCAGCCCGTACGCCATGACGGACCTGCGCCAGACGAGGGTCAACCCGGTGTACCGACTGCTGGCGAGGTTCTACGTCGCGGGCGCCGACATGCCACCACCGGAACACACCCGCCCGCCCTTCCCGGTGCCGTCCACGTCGGTGTACTCGAAGTCGGACGGCATCGTCGCCTGGCAGACCTGCATCTCCACCCCGAACACCCGCCAGGAGAACGTCGCCGTCGCCTCCAGCCACCTCGGCTACGGCTACAACGCCACCGTCCTCTGGCTGATCGCCGACCGCCTCTCCCAACGCCACAACCGCTGGCGTCCCTTCGCCCCACCGCCAGGCATGTCCCGGATGTTCCCCGCCGCCTGAACCAGGCACCGGATGTTCTACGGTTCGCGCGTGTGGGATCGACTCGAACATGCCCAAGGCCCGGCGACCGACCTGGCCGACCTGCTGGCCCAGGTCCGCGCCGACGACTGGGACGCGGCGACGCTCTACGCCCTGGAACAGCGCCTGGTCGGTGACGCCGTCCACTCGGCCGCGCCCGTGGTCGTGCCGTTGCTGCTGGACGTGGTCGAGGACCCGGCCCTGCCGGACACCGGGTTGATGGTGTGGCTCATCGGCCGCATCGCCTGGGTCGCGCGCACCGCCCGGCCGGAGGCGATCGACCCGGCGTGGCCGGACGCGTGGGAACGGGCACTGCCCCGACTGCTCGCGCTGACCGACCACGACGACAGCTACGTCCGGGCCTGGGTGCCGAGCGCGTTGGCCGCGGCGGTCGACCAGGCCGACCTCGTCTGGCCCGTGCTGCGCGACCGCGTCCCGGTCGAGCCCGACGCGGAGGTGGCGGCCGCGCTCGTCCTGGCGGCCGGGTGGCTGGGCGTGCCGCAGGCGCGTGACTGGTTCGCCGGGCTGCTCGACGCGGACGCGGTCGTCGTGCGGATGGCGGCGGTACTCGGGCTGCGGCACTTGGGCGTCCCGATCGAGGAGGCGCAACTGCCGCTGCTGGTAGAGGGGTTCGTGAAGTCGTTCGAGCTGGACACCGTGTGGTGCGTTTCCGGACGTCGCACCACCGGTGTGCCGGGGCTCGCGCGGGAACTCGGCGACGACGTCCCGACGCTGCGGAAGATCCTGGTCTCCGTGATCGGACTTGACGACGTCCTGCTGCGCTACCACGTGATGATGCAGTCGGTCGACGTGCTGCACCCGTCGATGCTGCCGGCGATCGCCGCGTGGCTGACCGACCCCGACCCGCCGAACCGGTTCGTCGCCGGTTACCTGCCGGCCGCGGCGGGCACCGACGCCGCGCCGTACGCCGACGACATCGCCACGCGGCTGACGGACTGGCCGCCGTCCGCGCACGCCGCCATGGTGGCGCTCGCCGTCCTCGGTGACGAACGCGCCGTCGAGCCGCTCGTGCGGTGGCTGCCGGAAGGGCGCACGACGTTGGTCATGGCGGAGGGCGACTTCTGGACCCCGCCTCCGTTGGAGGAAGTCCTCATCGGAATGCGTGCGCACGCCGACGCGTTGCTGCCCGCCGTGCGGGAGCGGTTGGACAAGAGCGCCGACGAGGCGGAGAGTGCGGCGTTCCGAAGGGTTGTCGAGGCCTGGCAAGCACCTCAGCGGCAATGATCACCTGAATCACCCCTTGTGTTGACCACCGCTTCACCCCAGGGTTCAGCGCGGCCCGTTGGCTCCGACGGGCAACCCTGACGGAGGTGGAGCATGTTCCCTGCACGCAAGATCGCCGCGTCCCTGTTCGCGGCAGCCACGCTCTCGGTGTTCCTCACGACCCCCGCCCACGCGGCGACCGACGCGGAACTCGCGTTCCACTGGGCGCCGGTGCACTACCAGGACACCGACTCGTCCGACTACGACGCCGACTACCTGTCCACTGTGGACTTCGATGGCGAGTGGGACACGTTGGACAACTGGGAGGCGCAGGACGACTCGTTGGCGCGTCTCACCGGCGCCGCCTACTACTCGGTGGTGGAGACGTCGACGCACTGGTTCCTGGTCTACAGCTTCTACCACCCGCGTGACTGGGAGGACTTCGCCGACCCGTTCGAGCAGTTCACGCACGAGAACGACATGGAGGGCCTGCTGGCGACCGTGCGCAAGGACGGTTCGACGTTCGGCAGGCTCGAAGCCGTGATCACGGTGGCGCACAGCGACTTCTACTCGTACGTGCCGGCCGGCAGCACGTTCACCGCCGGCCGGGAGAACCTCGACGGCACGCTGCGGCTCCAGGGCACCCGGCCGACCACGCGCCAGGAAGCCAAGGGGCACGGCTTGTACGCGTGGAACGGCGCGGAGTTCCCGGGCGGTGACGGCGTGGTGTACGTGCCGAGCGCGACCGGCGAGGTGCCGTCGGGCGGCAACGACCGTTCGGTGGGCTACCGGCTCGTGGACACCTTCGCGGCCGGTGGCCTGTGGGCGCAGCGCAACAGCTCCACGACGTTCGCGAGCTGGGGCACGTTCCGCGGCGACAACGGCAAGAACAACGCCGCGAACAGCGCCTGGGGCTGGGACGACGCCAACGACGGCACCGACATCCCCCGCGGCCTCCTTGCCACCGACCCGGCCTACGTCGTCTCCGCCTACTTCGCCAACCGCGGCAACTTCAGCCTGACCTACACCCGCAACACCTACCGCTAACCCCGCGCGTGTCGAACCTCCAGGTCGCGCGTGTCCTACGTTCGCGTCGCGCGTGTCCTACGTTCAGAACAGGCGAGTTCAACGCTCAGAACAGTCGATCTTGTTCTGAGCGTTCAACTCGGGGTACGCGAACGTAGGACACGCGCGACCTGAACGTAGGACACGCGGGACCTGAGTGTTCGACACGCGCGGTTTAGGGTTTGGGGGTGGAGCAGGAGACGGGGCAGGGGCGAGTGGTGGTGGGGGCGTCGGTGGCACGGGTGGTCACGGAGGTGTTGGCGCCGTGGGTGTTGGTGTTGGGGTTGCCGCTGCTGGTGGCGTGGAGCGCCACGGGGAGCGTCGCGGAGAGCTTGTTGTGGGGCGCGGTGGTCGGGGTGACCGGGTCGGTGGTGCCGATGGCGGTCATCGTGCGAGGCGCGCGGCGGGGGAAGTGGGACGGGCACCACGTCACCAACCGCGAGGGACGGCTGGTGCCGCTGCTCGTGTGCGTGGCGTCGCTCGGTGTCGGCATCGCGGCGCTGGTGTTCGGTGGCGCGCCGCGCGCCATGGTCGCGCTGGCGCTGGCGATGTTCCTCAGCCTGCTGGCCTGCCTCACGGTGACGTTCACCCTCCCGGTGAACGGCGTGCGCGGCTGGAAGGTGTCCTTCCACGCGGCGGTCGCGGCCGGCGCGGTGGCCATCCTCGCGCTCACCTACGGCCCCTGGGTCCTCCTGGCCGCACCGCTGGTGGCGTTGGTGGCCTGGTCACGCGTCGTGCTCGGCGACCACACCACGGCACAGGTCACCGTCGGCACGGCACTGGGCGCGATCGTCGGCGGCACGGCGTTCTGGCTGCTCACGGGAGTGTGAGCGTGGTAACGCCCGGTCACGGCCGCCGGGGACTTACCCTCCGGTGATGACGCTGAGGCTCGACACCGCAGGCCCGGTGGCGACGTTGACGATCGACCGCCCGGCCAAGCGCAACGCCATGAGCTACGAGATGTGGTCGGCGCTGCCCGGCCTGCTCGCCCGAGTCGAGCACGACGACGACGTGCGCGTGCTGGTCGTCCGCGGCGGCGAGCACTTCTCGGCCGGCGCGGACATCAGCGAGTTCTCCACCCTCCGCAAGGGCGCGGACGGCGCCGCGAGGTACAGCGAGGCCGTGCACAACGGCGAACGCGCCATCGCCACCCTCGGCAAGCCGACCATCGCCGCCATCACGGGCTTCTGCATCGGCGGCGGCTGCGAGATCGCGCTGGCCTGCGACCTGCGGGTGGCGGCGGCCGACGCGCGGTTCGGCATCACGCCCGCCAAGCTCGGCATCGTCTACAACTTCACGTCCACCAAGCAGCTCGTCGACGTGGTCGGCCCGGCGTGGGCCAAGCAGATCCTGTTCAGCGGCGAGATCGTCGACGCGGCCACCGCACTGCGCGTCGGCCTGGTTAACGAGGTCCACCCGGCCGACGCCCTGGAGGCCAGGGTCAAGCAGCTGTCGGAGACCATCGCGGCACGCGCGCAGGTCAGCGTCCGCGGCGCGAAGCAGATCGTCAACCGGATCACGGACGGGCAGCACGACGAGGACGACGCCGTGCGTGCGCTGTACGACGAAGCCGTGCACAGCGAGGAGTACGCGGAGGGCGTGGCGGCGTTCCTGGAGAAGCGGACGCCGAGGTTCTGAACCTCGCCCACGCGGGTACCTCGACCGCATGACCGAACACCCGCTCGAAGGCGACCCGAACGACCCGGACCAGCACATCAACCCCGAACCGCCGCACTCGCCGGGCACGCCCGAGCCGCCCGACCTCGACGTGGACCCGAAGCAGTTCATCGGCGAGGGCGAGCGGCGCGGGGAGGAAGACGAACCGCCCTCCTAGGACACCGGAAGGGACTCCGGAAGCTCCGGAAAGCTCCTAAGCTCCTGAGAACGGTCAGTCGTCGTCGTACTTGTTCGTGTCACCGGGCCACTCGCCGGTGAGCTTGTCGTAGCCGGTCGCGCCGCCCCGGTCGATCACGGCCTTCACCAGACCGAAGATCGCGCCCTGGATGGACGCCGCCAGGAGCACCTCGCCCCACCCCCGGTCCTTCTGGGTCGGGGTCGGGGCCTCCTTCGTGCCGGTGATCAGCTTCCACACCTGCCCGAACAACGCGCTGGCGGCCAGACCGCCGAGCACGCCGAACAGCATGCCGAGGGGCCGGTACAGGAGCTTGTTCACGTTCACCGTCCCCTCCGCACGAGCCTCCACAGCACCAGCACGACCGCCGCGACACCGGCCGCGACCGCCGCCGGGTGCCTGCGGGCCTGCCGCACGCCCTGCTCGACGCGCTCCTGCACGGGCGGCGGCAGCGACTCGACCGCCTGCGCGGCCTTCGTGCCGACCTGCTCGGCCACCTCGCCGGCCTTGGCGCCGACCTGTCCCGCGACCTGCCCGGCCTTGTGGCTCACCTGGCCGGCGACCTCGCCGACCTGCCCGGCGACCTCGCTCGCCTTGTGGCTCACCTGCTCCGCCACCTCTCCCGCCTTGTGACCGACCTGGGTCGCCACGGCGCCCGCCTTCTCGCCGATCGCCGCGGCCTTCTCGCCGACGGCCGCACCGGCCACACCGGCCGCCGCGCCCGCCTTGCCGACCTGCTCGCCCGCCTTGTCGGTGGCGTGGCTCACCTTGGCGGTGGTCTTGCCCGCCGCCGCCGACACCGCCGCGTTGGCCCGCGTAGCGGTCTCCTTCACCTGTTCCACTCCTTCATGCGCCTTGTCCTTCACCCGCCCGGACACGTCGGTCTTGTGCACCAGCGCTTCCACGGTGTCGCCGAGTTCCCGCCGGGTCTGCTCGACGTCGGCGCGCAACTCGTCGGGGTCGGTGGGACCGTCCTTGCCGCTCATCGGTGTGCCCTCTCGCTCACGGTGGCGATGTCCTGCTTGACACCCGCCAGGGCCTCTTCCGGCACCGGCGGCGTGCCGCGTTGGAGCTGCTTGCGGCCGATCAGCGCGAGCACGCCCGCGACGACGAACACGGCCACCGCGACGACGAACGCCGCGATCCACGCCGGCATGACGGTGGCCAGCAGCAGCACCAGCCCCGCGAGCACCGTCATCAGACCGAACCAGGCCAGCACGCCCGCGCCGCCGAGCAGTCCGGCGCCGGTGCCGACGCGCTTGCCCTTCGTGCGCAGCTCGGCCGCGGCCAGCCGGATCTCGTCCCGGGCCAGCCTGCTCACCTGGTCGGACAGCCTGTTCACCAGTTCCGCGGTGGACGGTTCCCGCTCGGTGACGCGCGTGGCGGCACCCGCGGTCGCACCGGCGGTCGCGCCCGTGGCGACACCCGCGTCGGCGCCCGCGGTCGAACCCGCGGTGACCCGATCGGCGCCCAGGTCAGCCGGACGGGTGGCGGCGACGTGACTCATGGCCGTCTCCTCTCTCCACTCGCCCTCCGACTACCCGGAATCGCGCGGGTGTACGCACCGTGTCCGGGGGAAACCCGTCGCCCATGGCGCACGCACCGGAGGCGCCCACCCAGCTGCCGAAGCGCTCGTGGTGGGCCGTGCTGAAGCGGACGGTCAAGGAGTTCGACGACGACAACCTCACCGACTGGGCCGCCGCCCTCACCTACTACGCGGTGCTGTCGGTGTTCCCCGGCCTGCTGCTGCTGACCGCGTTGCTGGGGCTGCTCGGCCCGGACGCGACCAAGTCCATTGTGGACAGCCTGGACGCGCTGGGGCCCGGCGAGGCGAAGGACACCATCGCCGGGGCGCTGGAGAACCTGCGGAAGTCGCAGGCCAGCGGCCTGCTGGCGATCGTGGGCCTGGTGACGGCGCTCTGGTCGGCTTCCGGCTACGTCGGCGCGTTCATGCGCGCGGCGAACTCGATCTACGACGTGGAGGAGGGCAGGCCGTTCTGGAAGGTCGTCCCGCTGCGGCTGGGCCTGACCGTCGGCGTGGTGGTGCTGCTGGCGCTCACGGCGCTGGGCGTGACGCTCACCGGAGGCGTGGCCGAATGGCTCGGCGAGGTGCTCGGGCTGGGCTCGACGGTCGTCACGGCCTGGGACGTCGGCAAGTGGCCGGTGCTGTTCCTGCTCGCGAGCCTGGCGATCGGCCTGCTGTTCTGGGCCTCGCCGAACGTGCGGCAGCCCAGGTTCCTGTGGCTCACGCCGGGCGGCCTGCTGACCGTGGTGGTGTGGGTCGCCGCATCGCTGGGGTTCGCGTTCTACGTGGCGAACTTCGGTTCCTACAACAAGACCTACGGCTCACTGGCCGGTGTGATCATCTTCCTGGTCTGGCTGTGGATCTCGAACCTGGCCCTGCTGCTCGGCGCCGAGCTGGACGCCGAGCTGGAGCGGGGCAGGCGGATGGAGGCCGGGCAGCCCGAGGGGCGGGACCCGGTGGCCCCGCCCCGCGACACGGCTGCGCTGGACTGACCCGCGGGGTCAGGCCTGCTGCTCCGAGACCTGCTTGCGCACTTCTTCCATGTCGACCTTGCGCGCCTGCTCGATCAGGTCCTCGAGCGCCGACTCCGGCAGCGCGCCCGGCTGCGCGTAGAGCACGACGCCGTCGCGCACGATCATCAGGGTCGGGATCGACCGGATCTGGAACGCCGCGGCGAGCTGCTGCTGCGCCTCGGTGTCGACCTTGCCGAAGACGATGTCGGTGTGCTTCTGGGCGGACTTCTCGTAGGTCGGGGCGAACTGGACGCACGGCCCGCACCAGCCCGCCCAGAAGTCGACCAGGACCATCTCGGAGCCGCCGACAACCTCGTCGAAGTTCTCCGCGGTCAGCTCCACGGTGGCCATACGTCCTCCTTGCTGTGGACACGGGGGTTGCCCCCTTGTACCCGGACCAACGAAGGTCACTCCCCGACAATTCCCTTCAACCAACTGTGGACGCCTTCAACAGAACGTTGTAGTTTTCGGTTCACCCGAATGCAGGAGGTGTCCCGTGCGCAGGACCGCAGCCCTCGCCCTGTCCCTGTTCGCGCTGGTGGCGTGCGGTTCGCCCGCCGAGGACCCGGCGGCCGGGCCCGCCGACGACCTCCCGTCGACCTCGGCGATCGTGGAGGCCGTCACCAAGGACGACGCCCTGGCCGCGACCCTGCCGGACGCCATCGCCCAGGCGGGCAAGCTGCGCGTCGGCTCGAACATCCAGAACCCGCCGAACAACTTCTACGCCGCCGACGGCAAGACCCCGGTCGGCTCGGAGGTCGACCTGGTCAAGGCGCTCGGCGCGAAGCTGGGGCTGACCGTCGAGCACCAGGACATGGCGTTCGGCTCGCTCATCACGAGCCTCCAGGCCGGCCGGATCGACGTGACCATGGCCGCGATGAACGACACCCCGGAACGGCAGCAGGCCATCGACTTCGTCGACTACTTCACCTCGGGCATCACGATCATGGTGCAGAAGGGCAACCCGGCGGGCATCAAGAGCCCGGACGACCTGTGCGGCAAGTCCGTCGCGGTCAACCTCGGCTCCAGCCAGGAGACCTACGCCAAGCAGTTCCAGTGCCTGTCCGGCGACCCCATCGGGGTGACCGCCACGGACAGCGACACGCAGAACCAGAACCAGCTCCGCACCGGCCGCGTCGCCGCCATCCTGAACGACCTGCCCACCGCCGTCTACGTGGCCAAGACCGCGGGTGACGGCGAGTTCTTCGAGGTCGTGGACCTGGCGCCGATCAACGGCGGCCCGTACGGCATCGGCGTCAACAAGAACACGCCCGAGCTGAGCGCGGCGCTGCGCGGCGCGTTGCAGGCGCTGATCGACGACGGCACCTACGGCAAGATCCTCGAAGCCTGGGACGTCGAGCAGGGCGCGGTCACGAAGGCGACCGTCAATGGCCAGTGACGCCGTGGAAGCCGTGGACGAGGTGAAAGCCGTGGACGACCTGGTCGTCGTCCCCCTGCGGCACTGGGGGCGGTGGGTCGTCGGCGCGGTGATCCTGGCGCTCCTCGGCGCGCTCGGCTGGGCGCTGGCCGACGCGAAGATCGACTACGCCGCCGTGCCGGGCTTCTTCACCCACGACATCATGCTGCGCGGCCTGGTCAACACGGTGGTGCTGGCGTTGGCCGCGCAGGCGGGCGCGATCGTGCTCGGCGTGCTGATCGCGCTGCTGCGCCGGTCGGCCAACCCGGTCGCCCGCTGGTTCGCCGCCGGGTACGTGTGGCTGTTCCGGGGCCTGCCGGTGCTGCTGCAGATCCTGCTGTGGTTCAACCTGGCGCTGGTGTTCGAGAACATCTCCATCCCGGGGCTGTTCGAGGAGAAGACCAACGTCCTGGTGACGGCGTTCGTGGCGGCGCTGCTCGGCCTCGGCCTCAACGAGAGCGCGTACATGGCGGAGATCGTCCGGGCCGGGCTCAACAGCGTGGACCACGGCCAGGTCGAGGCGGCCAAGGCGATCGGCATGACGCCCGCGACCACGTTGCGGCGGGTCGTGCTGCCGCAGGCCATGCGGGTGATCATCCCGCCGACCGGCAACAACTTCATCAACATGCTCAAGGGCACGTCCATGGCGTCGGTCATCGGGTTCCTGGAGCTGATCCACGCGGCCAACAACATCGCCTCGCGCAACCTCCAGATCATGGAGACGCTGCTGGCCGCCGCCGCGTGGTACATGGTCGTGGTCAGCGTGGCGAGCGTCGGGCAGCACTTCCTGGAGCGCTACTACGGCAAGGGGGTGGCCCGGTGAGCCTCGTGCGGGCGGTGGGCGTGCGGAAGTCGTTCGGTCACACCGAGGTGCTGCGCGGCGTGGACCTCTCCGTGGACGCGGGCCAGGTGGTGTGCCTGCTCGGGCCGTCGGGCGCGGGCAAGTCGACGTTCCTGCGCTGCGTGAACCACCTGGAAACGATCGACGCGGGCCGGATCTGGGTCGACGGCCAGCCCGTCGGGTTCACCTCGCGCGGCGGGAAGCTGTTCGAGCTGCGCGAACGGGAGGTGGCGCGGCAGCGGCGGGGTGTGGGCATGGTGTTCCAGCGGTTCAACCTGTTCCCGCACCGCACGGCGGTGGAGAACGTCGCCGAAGGCCCGGTGCACGTGCTGCGGACGTCCCGGAAGGCGGCCGTGGACGAGGCGCGGGCGTTGCTCGACCGGGTCGGGCTGGCGGACAAGGCCGACTCCTACCCGCACCAGCTGTCCGGCGGCCAGCAGCAACGGGTGGCGATCGCGCGGGCGCTGGCCATGCGGCCGCAGCTCATGCTGTTCGACGAGCCGACCTCGGCGCTGGACCCGGAGCTGGTCGGAGAGGTGCTGGAGGTGATGGCGGACCTGGCCCGCGACGGCATGACCATGATCGTGGTCACGCACGAGATCGGGTTCGCCCGGCAGGTGGCCGACTCGGTGGTGTTCATGGTGGACGGCGCGGTGGTCGAGACCGGGCCGCCGGGTCAGGTGCTGGACAATCCGCGACAGCAACGCACGCAGCAGTTCCTCGCGAAGGTGCTCTAGGTGGTCATGCGCATCCCGTCGTCCTACCTCGTCCAGTTCCGCGAGCCGGAGGGGTACCTGGACTTCGCCCGGTTCGGGCCGCCGTCGTTCGCCGTGGTGGACGCCTCCACGCGGCTGGTGGAGGCGTCGGTGTCGGCCGGGCCGTCCACGGTGGACGACCTGATGCGGCAGGAGCTGCGCGCGAAGGCGGCGGTGGCCCGGCTGTGCCGCGGTGACACCGACCACGTGACGCTGCTGCCGAACACGAGCACCGGCCTGTTCCAGGCGGCGCTGTCGGTGACCGGCGAGGTGCTGGTGTCGTCGGGGGAGTTCCCGGCGAACACCTACCCGTGGGCGCGGTCGCCGTCCGTGGACGTGTCGTGGCTGCCCGCCGGACCGGTGACGGCCGACGTGGTGCGGGCGGCGTTGACGCCTCGCACGACCGCCGTGTCCGTGAGCGCGGTGGACTTCCGCACCGGCTACCGGGCGGACCTGGCGGCGTTGCGGGAGGTGGTCGGCGACCGGCTGCTGATCGTGGACGGCATCCAGGGCTTCGGGGTGGTCGACGAGCCGTGGGAAGTGGCCGACGTGCTGGTGGTCGGCGGGCAGAAGTGGTTGCGCGCGGGGTGGTCGACCGGGTTCATGACGTTGTCCGACCGGGCACTGAGCAGGCTGGACCCCGTGCTGTCGGGGTGGACGGGCGCGGAGGACCCCGGGTTGTTCGACAACGGCATCCACCGCGTCGGCGAAGGGGCGGGAGGGTGGTCGATCACCAACCTGAGCCCGATCGCGTCGGGTGCGTTGGCGGCGGCGTTGGAGCTGGTGGAGGTGGCGGGGGTTGAGGCTATTGGGGCGAGGATTGTTGAACGATCCGACGAACTGGTCGAGGTGATCCGTGCGGCCGGCGGGGAGGTTGTGTCGGCGTTGGACCGGCGTGCGGGCATTGTCGCGTTCACGCTGCCCGATCACCCGCCGTCGGTGATCGGCGCGGCGCTGGTGGACGCGGGCGTGACGGCGACGGTGCGGCCGGAGCACGTTCGCCTGTCGCCGCACGCCTCCACCACGCCGGACACGATCGCCCGCTTCGCCGCGGCGTTGAAGGAGATTCGCAGGCCGGTCGTGGTCGAGGCGCCGGCGCCGGTTCCGTCGGTGACGTCCGAGGTGCTCACCGCGTTGGTGCCGACGGTGAACAGCCTGGCTGCGGCGTTGGGGCCGGGCACCGAGGTGGTGCTGCACGACCTCGGTGCGCTGCCCAACTCGATCATCGCCATCGCGGGGGACCTCACCGGTCGGAAGGTCGGTGGGCCGATGACGGACCTGCTGCTCGGCTTGGTCCGGCGTGGTACGACGCAGGACTTGGCGGGGTACGAGACGTATGCGCCGGATGGGCGGGTGATTCGGTCGTCGACGGTGTTTTTGCGTGATGCCGAGGGGGTGGCGGTCGGTTGTTTGTGCGTGAACAGCGATCCGGGGCCGAATCGACGGCCGGATCAGGTGGAGGCGGCGGTGTCGGGGATGTCGGTGGGGGCGGCGGTGGAGGCGTTTCCCGGTGATGTCGACACCCTCCAGCGTCTGTTGGTCGAACGCGCTGTGACAGCGGTCGGGGTGCCTGTGGAGCTGATGAAGAAGTCGCACAAGTCCCAGGTGGTGCGGGTGCTGGACGAGGCGGGTCTGTTTCTGATCCGCGACTCGATCGATTACCTGGCGGGTGTGTTGGGCGTGACCCGGTACACGATCTACAACTACCTCAACGAGATCAGGGGCTGATCACGGGTCGAGCGCACCCTCGTGCGGCTCGGTGGTTGAGTTCCGTCCGGTGGTCTCGCTCAAGTCCGGCCCGATTTGACATGGGGCCCTTACGGGCACTCCAGGCAGGCCAAAGCCGGCAGGCCCGGCGGGGTAAAGCGTCCCGCCAGGCCTGCCGGCTTCGACCAGCCAGCCTAAAGCACCCGAACCCATGTCAAATCGGGCCTCTGCGGTGGGGTTGCGGGTCCGTTGTGGTGCGGCTGGCTCAGCTGTAGAGGGGTTGATTGCCCTCGTGAACGGCGGCGTGGGCGGTGTTGCGGGCGGTGTTGGCTTCGTTGTCGGTGAGGGTTCGGGTTGGGTGGCGCAGGGTTAGGCGTAGGAGGACGTTCTTCTGGTGTCGGTGGGCGCCGAGGCGTTCGATGGCGAGCGGGGGCAGGGTGGAGATCGGGGTTTCGCTGACGATGGTGACCTCCTCCACCAGGTTGCCCACGGCGGCGCGTACGAGGTCGCCGATCGTCTCGTTGTCGGCGTCTGCGGCGACCGCCACCGAGATGTCCCGTGTGATCGGTGGGTGCTTGGACACCGGGTGGTACGGGGTCAGGTCCAGCAGTTGGGTGGCGACGCGCGGGTCGTTCGAGGACAGCAGGCGGATGTTCGGGATGCCCTTGCGCAGCATCAGCAGGCGGTCGAGGCCGATGCCGAGGGCAAGGCCGTGCACGTCGTCGGGCAGCCACGCGCGGCGCAGGACGTGCCTTGCTGCCAGGCCGCACTCGGCGACCTCCAGCCACTCGCCGTCCACGAGCACGTCCACTTGGCGTCCCTCGGTGGTGTAGGGGTGGGTCGCGGGCGTGGTCCGGTAGGGCAGGCCGGGCACGGCGGTGGTGATCACGGTGTCGATCAGCTCGTCCAGCTCGGCGCGGTGGTGGGAGATCCGCCACAGGTCGAGTTGGTGCGGTGTGCCCGAGTGGACCCGGTCCACCGCGTCACGGCGGTACACCATCCCGACGCACGCCAGCAGCACGTCGTCCCAGCCGTCCTCCGTGCCGAGCAGCCGCAACGCGGGCGGCACCATCGCTGTGGTGTGGCTGCGGAGCATGCGGTTCTCGCTGGTGTAGCGCGTGTGGCGGGCGTCGCGGGTGATGGCGTCGGGAGGGTAGCCCAGCGCGGTGTAGTTGTCGTCGACCGACACCTCCGGGTGGTCGCGCAGCACGCGCGGCTCACCCGGCAGGGCGGCGAGGATCTCGTCTACCAGCAGTTGCATGGCGTGCGGCCCGTACGTGGGGTCGCTGAGGTCGCGAGGCATCCTGGGTGGTCCCTTCGAGGTGGTGGACATCGGCCGGAGGGATCCCCCGAGCCGGTCCGCCACCGGGACCACGTGAACTAGCGCACGTCGCAGGCCCCAGTGACCGGGTCTCCCGGCCGGGGGCGGCTAAATCGGCGCGTCACGTTTTCCACGATAGCCCGCGCGTGCCGCATGATGCACGCATGTTGTCGAGCAAGGGCGAGGACTTCCGCGCATTCTGGACCGAGCGCCACCTGTGCACGCTGACCACGATCCGCCCGGACGGCACGCCGCACGTGGTGCCGGTCGGCGTTACGTTGGACGTGGAGACGGCCACCGCCAGGGTGATCACCTCGGGTGGATCGCACAAGGCGCGGCAGATCCTCGCGGCGGGCACGGCTCCGGTAGCCGTGTGCCAAGTGGACGGACGTCGGTGGTCGACGCTGGAGGGGCGCGCGGTCGTCCGCCGGGAGCCGGAGGTGGTCCGGGACGCCGAGCGGCGGTACGCCGACCGCTACCGCACGCCCCGGCCCAACCCGGAACGCGTGGTGATCGAGATCGCCGTCACCCGGGTCCTGGGGACGGTGTGAGCGTCACCGTCATCGGGATCGGGGCCGACGGCTGGGCCGGCCTGCCGCCCGCGTCGCGGCACGAGATCGCGTCGTGCGAGGTGCTGATGGGCAGTTCCCGCCAACTGGACCTGGTGCCGCTCGACCACGGGGTCGAACGGGTGCCGTGGCCGTCGCCGCTGGTCCCGGCCTTGCCCGGGCTGCTGGCCCGGTTCGCCGGACGGCGGGTGGGGGTGCTGGCCAGCGGCGACCCGATGTTCCACGGCATCGGCTCCACCCTGGTCCGGCTGCTGGGCGCCGACCAGGTCCGGGTCGTGCCGCACCCGTCGTCGGTGTCGTTGGCGTGCGCCCGCCTGGGGTGGGCGTTGCACGACGTGGACGTGGTGAGCCTGGTCGGCAAGCCCGCCGCGCTCGTCGTGCCGCACCTGCACCCCGGACGGCGGGTGCTCGTGCTCGGTGGCGACCCGCGCGAGGTCGCGGCGTTGGCGCCGCACGCGCGGCTGACCGTGCTGGAGCAGTTGGGCGGGCCGGGGGAGCGGGTCCACCACTCGCTCGACGACGCCGACCCGTTGCACGTGCTCGCGGTCGAGTGCGGCGCGGACGGCGCGTCGTCCGCACCGGGCAGGCCGGATGAGGCGTACGAGCACGACGGGCAGCTGACCAAGCGTGAGGTGCGGGCGGTGACGTTGGCGTTGCTCGCGCCGCGTCCCGGTGAGCTGCTGTGGGACGTGGGCGCGGGCGCGGGCAGCGTCGCGATCGAGTGGTGCCGGACCCACCCGAGCTGTCGGGCCGTCGCGGTGGAGCGGGATGCGGAGCGCGCCGCGCGGATCACGCGGAACGCGACGACGGCGGGCGTGCCGGGCATCGAGGTCGTCGTCGGCTCGTCGCCCGGAGTGCTGGACCTGGAGGCACCCGACGCCGTGTTCATCGGTGGTGGCCTGACCGCCGACGGTGTGGTCGAGCGCTGCTGGGACGCGCTGAAACCCGGCGGGCGGCTGGTGGCCAACGCCGTCACGCTGGAGTCGGAGGCCGTGCTGACGCGGTGGCGCGGCCGGCTGGGCGGCGACCTGACCAGGATCGAGGTGAGCCGGGCGACCGCGATCGGCGGCTTCACCGGCTGGCGCCCGCAGATGCCCGTGACCACGTGGGCAGTGACCAAGGAGAACGCGTGACCGTCCACTTCATCGGCGCCGGGCCCGGCGCGGCCGACCTGCTGACCCTGCGGGCGGCGCGGCTCATCGCCGAGTCCCCGGTCTGCCTCTACGCGGGCGCGCTGGTGCCGGTCGAGGTCCTGGAGCACTGCCCGCCGGACGTGCGCCTGGTGGACACCGCGAACCTGGACCTGGACCAGATCACGACCGAGCTGGCCGCCGCGCACGCCGCCGGCCAGGACGTGGCCCGCCTGCACTCCGGCGACCCGTCGGTGTTCAGCGCGATGGCCGAGCAGATGCGCCGCCTGGACGCCCTGGGCATCGCGTACGACGTGACGCCGGGCGTGCCCGCGTTCGCCGCCGCCGCCGCGTCGCTCAACCGGGAGCTGACCGTGCCGGGCGTCGGCCAGACCGTGATCCTGACCCGCACGTCGGCCCGCGCCACCCCCATGCCGCCGGGGGAGGACTTGGCGTCGCTCGGCCGGTCCGGCGCGACGCTCGTGCTGCACCTGGCCGTGCAGCGGATCGACGAGGTGGTCGCCGACCTGCTGCCGAACTACGGCCCGGACTGCCCGGTCGCCGTGGTCGCGCGCGCCAGCCGGCACGACGAGCTGGTCCTGCGCGGCGCCCTCGCCGACATCGCCGACCAGGTGCGGGCCGCCGGCGTGAAGCGCACCGCCGTCATCGTCGTCGGCAAGGTCCTGACCGCGGAGGGCTTCCCGGACAGCCACCTCTACTCCACCACCCGCAGCCGGTCATGACCGCGCGCCCAGCGCTTCGGCGGTGGCCCGGTCCGCCGGGAAGCACGACTCGATCGCGATCTCCTCGAGCGTGATGTCGACCGCGGTGCCGAACGTGGCGACCGTGGTGGTGAAGCTCAGCTCGTGCCCCCGGTGCCCGACGAGGAGGAGGTCGCGAACGGCATGTTCTGACCGGCTCAGGCCCGGCCGACGACGGTGCCCGCGCGGTCGATGACGATCACGTCCACGGTGACCGGCGCGCCGCGCAGCACGTCGTCCGCCGTCGCCTTGGCCTTCGCCGCCACCAGGTCGCCCAGCGGCACGCCCGCCGCCTGGCACACTTGCAGCGCCCCGAGCGCCGTGTTGGCCTCCGTGACCGCCCCGGCCAGCGCCGGGTCGTCCACGAGGGACGCCAGGAAGCCCAGGTTCACTTGCGAACGCCCAGAGTGGAGGTCGAGGTGCCCGTCCGCCAGCTTGGACAGCTTGCCGATCCCGCCCGCGACGGTCAGCCGGGGCACGGGGTGGCGGCGCAGGTACTTCAACACCGCGCCGGCGAAGTCGCCCATGTCCAGCAACGCGTCCTCCGGCAGCCCGTGCAGCGCCGCCGCGACCTTCTCCGACGTGCTGCCGGTGCACCCGGCCACGTGCTCGTACCCCTGCGCCCGCGCCACGTCGATGCCGCGCCGGATGCTGTCGATCCACGCCGAGCACGAGTACGGCACCACGATCCCCGTCGTGCCCAGGATGGACAGCCCGCCCAGGATCCCCAGCCGGGGGTTCCACGTCTTGCGCGCCAACTCCTCGCCGTGCTCGACCGAGATCGACACCACCACGTCGCCGGTGCCGCCGTGCGCCGCGCCCACCCGCGCGATGTGCTCGCGCATCATCTGCCGCGGCACGGGGTTGATCGCCGGCTCGCCGACCGCCAGCGGCAGGCCCGGCTTCGTCACCGTGCCCACGCCCGGCCCTGCCTCGAACACCACACCGCTGCCCGGCGCGCCGTGCCGGACGGTGGACCCGACCAGCGCGAGGTGCGTGACGTCGGGGTCGTCGCCCGCGTCCTTCACGATCGCGGCGAACGCCCGGTCGCCGGCCAGCTCCTCGCGGGCCAGCGCGAACGACGGCGTCTGACCCTTCGGCAGCACGATCCCGACCGGGTCGGGGAACTCGCCGGTGAGCAACGCCGTGTACGCCGCCGTGGTGGCGGCGGTGGCGCAGGCGCCGGTGGTCCAGCCGAAGCGCAGGTTCGTGCTCACGAGGACAGGATGCAACAGCCGTGAAGACCGTGCTGGTACTGGGTGGCACGGGCGAGGCCCGTGAGCTGGCTCAGCAGCTCACCGGCCTGCGGGTGATCTCGTCGCTGGCCGGCCGGGTGGCCGACCCGAAGCTGCCCGACGGCGAGGTGCGCGTCGGCGGCTTCGGCGGTGTCGACGGGCTGATCGCCTACCTGCGGGCCGAGCACGTCGACGCCGTCGTGGACGCGACGCACCCGTTCGCCGACCGCATCACCGCCAACGCCCTCGCCGCCACCACCGCGACCGGCACGCCGTTCCTCGTGCTGCGCCGCCCCGGCTGGCCGCCCGAGGACGGCTGGCGGTACGTGGACAGCGTCGCCGAAGCCGCCGCACTCGTCGCCGGCCGCCGGGCGTTCATCACCACCGGCCGCCAGGAGCTGGCCGCGTTCACCAGCGGTGTGGCGCGCACGGTCGACCCGCCCGATCCGCCGAACCCGCGCCTCGACCTCGTCCTGGACCGCGGACCGTACACAGTGGACGGTGAGCTGCGGCTGATGCGCGAGCACCGGGTCGAGGTACTGGTCACCAAGGACAGCGGCGGCCCGATGACAGCGGCCAAGCTGACCGCGGCCCGTCACCTCGGGCTACCGGTCGTCGTCGTGCGCCGGCCACCGCCACCGCCCGCGCCGCTGGTGGAGACGGTGGCCGAGGCCGTCGACTGGCTCACCCGGGGTAGCGGCGCGGGGTGAACACCGTGCCACGCGCGCTGACCCGCGTCTGGGACGACCCGATCAGCAGCAGGCACCGCATGTCCACAGTGGACGCGTCCAGGTCGGCCAGCCGCACCACCCGCACGGACTCCTCCGGGCCGCCGACGTCACGCCCGACGACCACCGGCGTGTCGGGGGAGCGGTGCCGCAGCAGCAGGTCACGCGCCTTCTCCACCTGCCACGTGCGGCTGCGCGAGGCCGGGTTGTAGACCGCCAGCACGAGGTCGGCCCGCGCCGCCGCCTCCAGCCGCTCCTCGATCACGTCCCACGGCTTGAGCCGGTCGGACAACGACACCACGCAGTAGTCGTGCCCCAGCGGCGCGCCGACCCGGCTCGCCACCGCGTGCGCCGCGGTCAAGCCCGGCAGCACGGTCACCGGCACGTCCGCGAACTGCTCCTCGGTCGCCACCTCCAGCACCGCGCTGGCCATCGCGAACACGCCGGGGTCGCCCGACGACACCACCGCGACCCGCCGTCCCCGCTTGGCCAGGTCCAGCGCGAACGCCGCCCGTTCGGCCTCGACCTTGTTGTCCGAGGCGTGCCGCCGCTGCCGCGGGTTCACCGGCACCCGGTTCAGGTAGGTCACGTACCCGACCAGGTCGTCGGCCTCCGCCAACGCCCGCCGCGCCTCCGGCGTCAACCACTCTGGTCCCGCCGGGCCCAGCCCCACGACCACGACCTGACCTTCACCGGTCGGACGGACCACGGGCTTGCTCGGCAGCAACGCCAACGAGAAGTACGGCACACCCTCGGCGTCCACTTCGGACAGCGGCGCGGTCCGCTGAGCCCCGGTCGTCGCCCGTTCCACGTACCAGGCCTCGTCCAGCCGGCCCGCGCGCGCCAACGCCTCCCGCACCTGCGGGAACGTCCGCCCCAGCTTCATGATCGCCACCGGGTCGCCGCCGGCCAGGTGCTCCACCAGCGCGTCCGCCGACAACGTCCCCGGCAGCACGGTCAGCACCTCGTCCCGCTCCACCAGCGGCCGGCCGATCACCGCCGCGCCCGCGCTCACCGACGTCACGCCGGGCACGACCTCGGCCTCGTACCGGTGCGCCAACCGCTTGTGCAGGTGCATGTACGAGCCGTAGAAGAACGGGTCGCCCGCCGCCAGCACCACCACCGTGCGCCCGGCGTCCAGGTGCGCGGCCAACCGCGCCGCGCACTCCTCGTAGAACGCGTCGATCTCGCCCTGGTAGTCGTCGGAGTCCTCGGTCGTGACGGGGTAGACCAGCTGCTCCTCGACCTGCCCGTCCCGCAGGTACGGCGCGGCGATCTTGCGCGCCACGCTCCGCCCGTGCCGCGCGCTGTGGAAGACGACGACGTCCGCCTCGCCGATCAGCCGCGCCGCCTTGACGGTCACCAGCTCCGGGTCGCCCGGACCCACCCCGACCCCGTACAGCTTGCCCGTCATTCTTCCTCGCTCGCGATCGCGTTGAGCGCCGCCGCGGTCATGGCGCTGCCGCCACGCCGCCCGCGCACGACCAGGTGCTCCAACCCCAGACCGTTGTCCGCCAACGCGTCCTTCGACTCCGCCGCGCCGATGAACCCCACCGGCACGCCCAGCACGGCGGCGGGCCGCGGCGCGCCGTCCGCGATCATGTCCAGGAGGTGGAACAACGCGGTCGGCGCGTTGCCGATGGCGACCACCGCGCCGTCCAGCCTGTCCCGCCACAGCTCCAGTGCCGCCGCGCTGCGCGTGGTGCCCATGTCCGCCGCCAGCCCCGGCACGCGCGGGTCGCCCAACGTGCAGACGACCTCGTTGTCCGCCGGCAGCCGACGCCGCGTCACGCCCGCCGCGACCATCTGCGCGTCGCACAGGATCGGCGCCCCGGCCACCAACGCCGCCCGCGCGTCACGCACCACGTGCGGCGAGAAGTCGACGTCCGACACCAGGTCGACCATCCCGCAGGCGTGGATCATGCGCACCACCACCCGGGACACGTCCGACGGGAACCGCGCCAGGTCTGCCTCGGCGCGGATGGTGGCGAAGGAACGGCGGTAGATCTCCGCGCCGTCCTTGACGTAGCTGGTCACCTGATCTCCTCGTACCCGTCGCCGGTCGCGACGAACTCCACCACGTCACCGGCCGGCCGCCCGCACCGGCGTGCGCAGCCCGACCAGTGCACCCGACCCGGTGTGGTCCGGGTGTCGAGCCAGCGCGTCGCGTCCGCGCGCACGTCGGCCAACGACTTCGCGCACCCCGGCCGCCCGGTGCACGCGCTGACGCCGTGCCACGGCGAGTCCGGCGACGTGAACAGGCCGCTGGTATCGCTCCCGGACGGCAGCACCACGCTGCGCCACGGCGTGAGCCGCACCGGCACGCCGGCCAGGAGCCGTGCGTCCCACCGCCCGAACGGCACGCCCGCCACGACCACCGAACCGTGCGCGCCGGGTGCGACGGGCGTCACACCCGGCTCGATCTTCACAGAACCGGGGACGCCCAACGCCTCCGTGATCTTCCGCACACCGCCGTCCACTTCGGACAGCCGCCACGCGTCGCCGCGCAGCTCGCCGAACAGCCGTGCGGCGGTCACCACGGCGTCGACCGGATCGGTCACGCGGAGCCCGGAATCCCGCCCGGCCAGGAACAACGCGTCACCGACGAGCCCGATGTCACCCGACAGGCCGCTCACCGCGCTACCCACCGTGACCAGGAAACGCCCTGGCAGGGACGCCGCCTCCGGCACCGCGCACAACGCCGCGTCGATGGCGTCGACCAGCGCCTGGTTGTCCTCCAACGGCGCGGCGACGATGTTCCGCATCCGCTCGTGGGTCCGCGACGGCAGCAGGCCGACGGCGGCCACCCGGGCGCCCAGCTCGTGCTCCGCGCCCGGCGCCAGGCCCCTGATCTGCACGTTCGCCCGCGAGGTCAGCTCGAGGAACCCGTCGCCCAGCTCCAGCGCGGCGGCACGCAGCGCGTCGACCTGCACCGCGGTCAACGTCCCACCGGGCACCCGCACGCGCGCCAACCCGCCGTCGGCGGCCTGGTGCACGTCGACGGCGCCGGGGCAGGCGTCGGGGTGAGTTCGATCCGCGGGCATGGACTGGATGCTAACTGCCGTTAGGGTGACCTCCGAACGGCGAAGCAGCAGGAGGAAGCCGGTGTGAATCCGGCGCGGTCCCGCCACTGTGACCGGGGAGCACCCCGGGAGTCAGGAACTCCGCTCGCCGTCCCCTACGACCGGGGCGAGGACCCCCGAGGGATGGAGCCCGCACGTGATCCTGCTGTTGTCGACCTCCGACACGGACCTGCTGTCCGCCCGGGCCAGCGGCGCCGACTACCGCCTGGCCAACCCCGCCCGCACCGCCGTGGACGACCTCCCGGCGCTGGTGGAGGGCGTCGACCTGGTGGTCGTGCGCATCCTCGGCGGTCGCCGGATGTGGGAGGAAGGGCTGGACTGGCTGCTCGCCCGCGGCCTGCCGGTCGTCGTGCTGGGCGGTGAGCAGCACCCCGACGCGCCGCTGATGGAGCTGTCGACCGTGCCCGGCGGCGTCTGCGCCGAGGCGCACGCGTACCTGGCGCACGGCGGCGCGGTGAACCTCGCCCAGCTGCACCACTTCCTGTCCGACACGGTGCTGCTCACCGGCAACGGCTTCGCGCCGCCCGAGCCGACGCCCACCTGGGGCCTGCTGGAACGGCAGGACGCGGTCGACGGCCCGACCGTCGCCGTCCTGTACTACCGCGCCCACCACGTGGCCGGGAACACGGCGTTCGTGCACGCGCTGTGCGACGCGATCGTGGCCAAGGGCGGCCGTCCGCTGCCGGTCTACTGCGCCTCCCTCCGCACGGCGGACGCGGAGCTGCTGGCCGTGCTGGGACAGGCCGACGCCCTGGTGGTGACCGTGCTCGCGGCCGGCGGCACCAAGCCCGCCGCCGCGTCCGCCGGCGGTGACGACGACGCGTGGGACGTGGGCGCGCTGGCCGCGCTCGACGTGCCGATCCTCCAGGCGCTGTGCCTGACGAGCAGCCGCGCGTCGTGGGACGAGAACGACGACGGACTGTCCCCTTTGGACACCGCGACCCAGGTCGCGATCCCGGAGTTCGACGGCCGGATCATCACGGTGCCGTTCTCGTTCAAGGAGGTCGACGAGGACGGCCTCACCGTGTACGTCGCCGACGAGGAGCGCGCGGCCCGGGTCGCGGGCATCGCCGTGCGCCACGGCAGGCTGCGCCACATCCCGCCGGCCGACCGGCGCGTCGCGGTGATGCTGTCGGCGTACCCGACCAAGCACTCCCGCATCGGCAACGCGGTCGGCCTGGACACCCCGGCCAGCGTCGTGCGGCTGCTCGCCGCGATGCGGGAGCACGGCTACGACATCGGCGACGAGCTGCCCGGCGTGGCCGACCTCGACGGCGACGCGTTGATCCACGCCCTCATCGCGGCCGGCGGCCAGGACGCCGACTGGCTCACCGAGGAGCAGCTCCAGGGCAACCCCGTCCGGCTGCCGGCGGCCCGGTACCGGCAGTGGTACGCCACCCTGCCCGCCGACACCCGGGAGGAGATGGAGCGGCACTGGGGCGAGGCGCCCGGCGAGCTGTTCGTGGACCGGTCGCGCGACCGGGACGGCGAGATCGTGCTGGCCGCGTTGCGCTCGGGCAACGTCGTGGTCATGGTGCAGCCGCCGCGGGGGTTCGGCGAGAACCCCATCGCGATCTACCACGACCCGGACCTGCCGCCGAGCCACCACTACCTCGCCGCCTACCGCTGGCTGGAGGACGAGTTCGGCGCCGACGCCGTGGTGCACGTGGGCAAGCACGGCAACCTGGAGTGGCTGCCCGGCAAGACCGTCGGCCTGTCGGCGGGCTGCGGGCCGGACGCGGCGCTGGGCGACCTGCCGCTGATCTACCCGTTCCTGGTCAACGACCCGGGCGAGGGCACGCAGGCGAAGCGCCGGGCGCACGCCACCCTGGTCGACCACCTCGTGCCGCCGATGGCCAGGGCCGACAGCTACGGCGACATCGCCCGGCTGGAGCAGCTGCTCGACGAGCACGGCAACATCGCCGCGATGGACCCGGCCAAGCTGCCGGCGATCCGCGCCCAGATCTGGACCCTCATCCAGGCCGCCAAGCTCGACCACGACCTGGGCCTGGCCGACCGGCCGCACGACGCGGAGTTCGACGAGCTGATCCTGCACGTCGACGGCTGGCTGTGCGAGGTCAAGGACGTCCAGATCCGCGACGGCCTGCACGTGCTCGGCGCGGCGCCCACCGGCGAGGCCAGGGTCAACCTCGTGCTGTCGATCCTGCAGGCCAAGCAGATGTGGGCGGGCCAGGTCGCCGCCCTGCCCGGCCTGCGCGAGGCGCTGGGCCTGACCGAGTCCGGCAACGACCGGACGGCCACCGACCGGGTCGAGGAACGGGCCCGCGCGCTCGTCCAGGCCATGGAAGACGCCAATTGGGACGTCAACGCGGCCCGGTCGCTCACCGACGACGAGGACGTGGCGCGGATCCTGGAGTTCGCCGCGCTGGAGGTCGTGCCCCGGCTGGCCCGCACCACGGACGAGCTGACCAACGTGCTGCACGCCCTGGACGGCGGCTACGTCCCGGCCGGTCCGAGCGGCTCGCCGCTGCGCGGCCTGGTGAACGTGCTGCCGACCGGCCGCAACTTCTACTCGGTCGACCCCAAGGCGGTGCCGTCCCGCCTGGCCTGGGAGACCGGCCAGGCCATGGCAGACTCGCTGCTGGAGCGCTACCGGGCGGACACGGGGGAGTGGCCGCCGTCGGTGGGCCTGTCGGTCTGGGGCACCAGCGCGATGCGCACGGCGGGTGACGACATCGCCGAGGTGCTGGCGCTGCTCGGCGTGCGGCCCCAATGGGACGACCAGTCCCGTCGGGTGACCGGTCTGGAAGCGATCCCGCTCGCCGAGTTGAACCGGCCGCGAATCGACGTCACGGTCCGGATCAGCGGCTTCTTCCGCGACGCATTCCCGCACGTGGTGGCACTGCTCGACGACGCGGTGCGACTGGTCGCGAACTTGGACGAGTCGGCCTCGGACAACTACGTCCGGGCGCACGCCCAAGCCGATCTCGCGCAGCACAACGACCCGCGCCGCGCGACAATGCGGATCTTCGGCAGCAAACCGGGCGCGTACGGCGCCGGCCTGCTCCCGCTCATCGACAGCCGCAACTGGCGCGACGACGCCGATCTGGCCGAGGTGTACGCGGTGTGGGGCGGCTACGCCTACGGCCGTGAACTCGACGGAGTCGAAGCGCGGCCCGCCATGGAGAGCGCCTACAAGCGCATCGCGGTCGCGGCGAAGAACATCGACACGCGTGAACACGACATCGCCGATTCCGACGACTACTTCCAATACCACGGCGGAATGATCGCGACCGTGCGCGCGCTCACCGGTAAAGCGCCCGCCGCTTATGTCGGCGACAGCACGCGGCCCGATGCCGTGCGCACGAGAACGCTGAACGAGGAGACGAACCGGATCTTCCGCGCCCGCGTGGTCAACCCGAGGTGGTTGGCCGCGATGCGCAAGCACGGGTACAAGGGCGCGTTCGAACTCGCGGCGACCGTCGACTACCTGTTCGGCTACGACGCCACCACCGGCGTGGTCGCCGACTGGATGTACGAGCAGCTCGCGGCGAGCTACGTGCTGGACCCGGTGAACCGGGAGTTCCTGGCCAAGTCCAACCCGTGGGCGCTGCACGGCATCTCCGAACGGCTCCTGGAAGCGGCCGAACGGGGTATGTGGGAGCACCCGGAGGCCGAGACTTTGGAAGCGCTGCGAATGGCCTACCTGGAAACCGAGGGTGATCTGGAGGACGGCCGCTGAGCCGCCACACCACCCGTGCGTGATCTATAACGTCGTGGCAACACGGCGATCATGAGGGGTACCCCTATATTCGGACGGCCCGCGCGCGTGACGAAACGGCCCCGTGAATCATTGGTTCCGAATGGACGCGGCGGCGCGCGGCGCGGGGTCGTCCGGAGGTGACTCGGCCGGCCGGTGATCACCACCCGGTCGGCCGACTCGCGACCCGTCCGGACGACTCGGCGCGCCACTGTCCGCGACTCGCGGTGTGGCGGTGCCGGACAGCCGCGCACTTCCGGTGCAGACTGGTGGCGGGAGAGTGGGTTCGCGACTCGTGAATCTTTTCCGGGCGGGGGCCGCGGAGATGAACCGAGCGTGTCCGACCGGTCTACGAACAGTGCCTGAACGGACCACCGGACACACCGCTAGCAGAATCGGTCCAGCAGGGCAAACGTCGCAACGTCGGTAACAGCGCGGACACGGGAGCTTGACACAACTCCGTGGCGCGAACCACACTCCCCCAAAACCTGGGAGCGCTCCCAGAACGTTCACCGCCGATCAACTGAGGAGTTCTCGTGCGCTACCGTCGAGCAGGCTTGGCCAAAGTCCTGGCCTGCACCGCAGTGCTTGCCGCAGTCGCCACGGCCTGTGGCTCGGGAGGGTCCGGCACATCGCCTGATGGCAAGGTCGAGCTGACCATCGCGACCTTCAACGAGTTCGGCTACGAAGAGCTCCTCAAGGAGTACGAGGCCGCGAACCCGAACGTCAAGGTCACGCAGCGCAAGACCGGCCAGGGCGCGCCGCACCACCAGAACCTGTTCACCAAGCTGGGCGCGGGCTCCGGCCTCGCCGACGTCGAAGCCGTCGAAGAGGGCTTCCTGAGCCAGGTCATGGCCAAGTCCGGCCAGTTCGAGGACCTGAAGGAGATCGGCCCGAAGGACGTCCGCGAGGACCGCTGGCTGCAGTGGAAGGTCGACGCGGTCACGACCAAGGACAACAAGCTCATCGGCTACGGCACGGACATCGGCCCGCTGGCCATGTGCTACCGCAAGGACCTGTTCGAGGCCGCGAAGCTGCCGTCCGACCCCGAGGGCGTGAAGGCCCTGTTCGCGACCTGGGACTCGTACTTCGCCGCCGGTGACGCCTACGTCAAGGCGACCGGCAAGCCGTGGTTCGACTCGGCCGCGCAGATCTTCAACCCGATGCACAACCAGGCCGAGACCGGCTACTTCGACCGCGACGACAAGCTCGTGATCGAGACCAACGACGACAAGAAGATCTGGGACCAGATCACCGCCGCGGTCGCGGGCGGCCAGTCGGCGAAGCTCGCCGCGTGGAGCCCGGAGTGGCAGACCGGCTTCAAGGAGTCGGCGTTCGCCACCAAGACCTGCCCGTCCTGGATGCTGGGTGTCATCGAGGGCAACGCCGGTCCCGACCACAAGGGCAAGTGGGCCGTCACCGCGGCGTTCCCCGGTGGCGGCGGCAACTGGGGCGGCTCGTACCTGACCGTCCCGAAGCAGGGCAAGAACAAGGCCGAGGCCGCCAAGCTGGCCGCGTGGCTGACCGCTCCGGAGCAGCAGATCAAGGCGTTCAAGGCCAAGGGCACCTTCCCGAGCCAGACCGAGGCCCTGATCTCCCCCGAGCTGCTGAACCAGACCAGCGAGTACTTCGGCGGCGAGAAGGTCGGCATGCTGTTCGCCGAGCAGGCCAACAAGGTCGCGGCGGCCCAGTACAAGGGCCCGCAGGACGGCGAGATCCAGGACAACGTGGTCTCCCCGGCGCTGGCCTCGGTCGAGCAGGGCACGTCGCCTGACGAGGCGTGGGCGAAGGTCATCGAGGGAGCCAAGAAGGCTGCCAAGTAATGACGACCGAGCTTTCGGTCGCGCGCGGGCGGGGCGCCGAGCCCCGCCCGCCGCGGCGCGACGACAACGATGACATCGGTCCGGCGAAGCTGAGCTGGCGTTACCGCCTGACGCGCCTGGACGTGAAGTTCTCGCCGTACGTGTACATCGCCCCGTTCTTCATCCTCTTCGCGGTGGTGGGCCTGTTCCCGCTGCTCTACACGGCCTACATCTCCCTGTTCGAGTGGGAGCTGGGAGCGGACGAGCAGCCGTTCATCGGCGTCGAGAACTACACCAACCTGTTGGCCGACTCGCAGTTCTGGAACGCGATGGTCAACACGTTCAGCATCTTCGCGATCTCGACGATCCCGCAGGTCATCATCGCGGTGCTGCTGGCCGTGCTGCTCAACACCGCCCTGCGCGGTCGCACCGGCTGGCGGATGGGCGTGCTGCTGCCCTACGTGGCCAGCCTCGTCGCGCTGACCATCATCTTCGGCGACCTGTTCGGCGTGCAGTACGGCAGCATCAACGACGTCATCGAGCTGTTCGGCTTCGAGCGGATCGACTGGCAGGCCGACCGCTGGTGGAGCCACGTGGCCATCGCCACCATGGTGAACTGGCGCTGGACGGGCTACAACGCCCTGATCGTGCTGGCCGCCATGCAGGCCATCCCGCGCGACGTCTACGAGGCGGCCTGGGTCGACGGCGCGAGCAAGGTGCGCCAGTTCCTCAGCATCACGCTGCCGATGCTGCGCCCGACCCTGATCTTCGTGATCGTCACGTCGACCATCGGCGGTCTGCAGATCTTCACCGAGCCGTTGCTGTTCTCGCCCTCGGCGGGCGCCAACGGCGGCGCGACCAACCAGTACCAGACGGTCGTGCTCTACATGTACCAAGCAGGCTTCCAAAGCCAGGACCTCGGCTACGCCTCGGCGATGGCCTGGGTCCTGTTCATCGTCATCATCGCGATCGCGGGGATCAACTTCCTGCTCACCCGCAGGCTCGCGTCCAGTGGGGAGGCGTGATGGCCACCATCACCGATCGCCCGGCGCCGAGCGCGACCGGGACCAAGCCCGCCAAGCGGAAGCGCTCGAAGGCCGTGTCGCTCGCCGACCGGCGCCCGAGCTTCGTCGTCTACGGGATCCTGATCGCCTTCATCCTGGGCTCGGCGTTCCCGTTCTACTGGTCGTTCCTGGTGGCCAGCCACGACGACGCGACGTTCACCAAGGACTCGCCGATGTTGCCGGGCGGGAACTTCTTCCAGAACGCGAGCCGCGTGCTGGACACGATCCCGTTCTGGAAGGCGCTGGGCAACAGCATCATCGTCTCCGGCACGGTCACCCTCTCCGTGGTGGTGCTCTCGACGCTGGCCGGCTTCGCGTTCGCCAAGCTGCGGTTCAAGGGCCGCGGTCCGCTGATGGTGTTCGTGGTCGCCACGCTCGCCGTGCCCACGCAGCTCGGCATCATCCCGCTGTACATGGTGATGGCGGAGTACGGCTGGTCCGGCACCCTCGGCGCGGTCATCGTCCCCAACCTGGTGACCGCGTTCGGCGTGTTCTGGATGCGCCAGTACATCGCCGACGCCGTGCCGGACGAGCTGATCGAGGCGGCCCGCATGGACGGGTGCAGCATGATCCGCACGTTCTGGCACGTGTGCCTGCCCGCGGTGCGCCCGGCCGCCGCCATGCTGGGCATCTTCACGTTCATGATGTCGTGGAACGACTTCCTCTGGCCGCTGATCGTGCTCAACGCGGACAACCCGACGATGCAGGTCGCCCTGGAGAAGTTGCAGAGCGGCTACTACGTCGACAAAACGCTCGTGCTCGCCGGGACCACGATGGCCACGGTCCCGATTCTAATCGTCTTCCTCGTACTCGGTCGGCAGATCGTCGCCGGGATCATGCAGGGTGCTGTGAAGGGGTAGCTGTGGAGTCGATTTCCTTTCCCGAGGGATTCGTGTGGGGCGCCGCGACAGCGGCGTTCCAGATCGAAGGCGCGACCACCGCGGACGGTCGCACCGCGTCCATCTGGGACACGTTCTGCCGGCTTCCGGGCGCGGTGGTGGGCGGTGACACGGGTGACCCCGCCGCCGACCACTACCACCGCGTGGACGAGGACGTCCAGCTGATGGTCGACCTCGGGCTGCACGCCTACCGGTTCTCCACCGCGTGGCCGCGCATCCGCCCGGACGCCGGTCCGGTCAACCAACCCGGCCTGGACTTCTACTCGCGGCTGGTCGACAAGCTGCTCGAGAACAACATCACCCCGTGGCTGACCCTCTACCACTGGGACCTCCCGCAGACGCTGGAGGACGAAGGCGGCTGGGCCAACCGGGACACCGCGTACCGCTTCGCGGAGTACGCCGAGTCCGTCGTCGGCGCGCTCGGCGACCGGGTGGACAACTGGACCACGCTCAACGAGCCGTGGTGCTCGTCGCTGCTCAGCTACGCCGCCGGCGTGCACGCGCCCGGCCGCCAGGAGCCGGAGGCCGCCGTCGCGGCCGTGCACCACCTGCTGCTGGCGCACGGCTTGGCCACCGCGGTGATCCGCGACCAGGCGCCGAACGCCAAGATCGGCATCACGCTCAACATGTACCCGATCATCCCGGCGGACCCGGAGGACCCGGCCGACCTCGACGCCGCGCGCCGGCTCGACGGCCTGCAGAACCGGATCTTCCTGGACCCGCTGTTCAAGGGCGAGTACCCGGCGGACATCGTGGAGGACCTGGAGCCGTACGGCTTCTCCAAGCACATCCGCGAGAACGACCTGGAGATCATCTCCGCGCCGCTCGACCAGCTGGGCGTCAACTACTACGCCGAGCACTTCGTCAGCAGCACGCCGGAGCCCGAGGCCCCGGTCCAGACCAACGGGCGTCGCCCGACCGGGTCACCGTGGGTGGGCGCGGAGCACGTGTCGTTCCCCAGCCGCGGCCTGCCGCGCACCGACATGGACTGGGAGGTGCAGCCGGACGGCCTGTTCAAGGTCCTCCTGCGGGTGCACCAGGACTACCCCAGCATCCCGCTGTACGTCACCGAGAACGGCGCGGCCTACGTCGACTCCGTCGGCGACGACGGCTCGGTGAACGACCCCGAGCGCCTCGGTTACATCGAGTCGCACCTCAGGGCGGCCCACGCGGCCATCGAGGCGGGTGTCGACCTGCGCGGTTACTTCGCGTGGTCGCTCATGGACAACTTCGAATGGGCCGAGGGCTACGCCAAGCGGTTCGGGATCGTGCATGTCGACTACGAGACCCAGGTGCGGACGCCTAAGATGAGTGCCATGTGGTACTCGCAGGTTGCCCGTGGCAACGTTCTCGCGGCGACGGTCGCTCCGTGACAGATGCCGTTGACCCGCCCAAGGCGCGACGACCCAACACCCGGCTCGAGGAGGTCGCTCGGGCAGCCGGGGTGTCGAAGTCGACCGTCTCCCGGGTGATCAACGGCGAGCCGTACGTCAGCTCCAGGGCGCGTGAAGCCGTCCACCAGGCCATCGGCAAGCTCGGGTACAGCCCGAACCAGGCGGCCCGAACGCTCGCGGGCAGCCGGGCCAACTGCATCGCCATGGTCGTGTCCGAGCAGGGCAGCCGGGTGCTGAACGACCCGTTCTTCGCCGGTGTGCTGCGCGGTGTGCACGCCGAGCTCGCGGGCAAGCGGGTCCAGCTCGTCCTCATGATGAGCAAGGAGGGCGACGAGCAGGACCTGGTGAACTACCTCTGCGGTGGCCACGTGGACGGCGTGCTGGTGATCAGCCTGCACGGCCAGGACCCGCTGCCCCGCACGCTCGCCGACGCGGGCCTGCCGACCGTGGTCTGCGGCAGGCCCCTCGGCGCCGGCGGAGTGCCCTATGTGGACTCGGACAACTTCAACGGCGCCATGGAAGCGGCTCGCTACCTGGTCGCACGGGGCCACAAGCGCATCGGCACCATCGCCGGCCCCAGGGACATGGCCGTCGGCATGGACCGCCTCTCCGGCTGGAAGCGCGGGCTCAGCCAGGCCAGGGTCGACACCGGCCTGGTCGCGTACGGCGACTTCACGCCGGAGAGCGGCGCCGCCGCCATGGCCGACCTGCTCCAGCAGGCCCCGGACCTGGACGCGGTGTTCGTCGGCGCGGACATCATGGCGCTCGGCGCGTTGCAGACCCTGCACGCGCACGGCAAGAGGGTGCCCGACGACGTCGCCGTGGTCGGCTTCGACGACCTGATGATCGCCTCCACCGCGGTGCCGCCGCTGACCACGATCCGGCAGGACGTGGAGCAGCTGGGGCGCACGATGACGTGGCGGCTCATGGCGGAGCTGGCCGGCGAGGAGAACCTCCCGCCGTTCCTGCTCCTCCCGACCGCGATGGTCACCCGTTCGAGCGCCTGAGTCGATCTCGAACGACACGCAGCGACCCGGGCCCCACGGTCCGGGTCGCTGCGTTTTCGAATCGATTCGACCCGTCTTTCGACGTGTTCGACGCGACCCGGCGCGCCCGAACCCACACTTCACTCGGATGGCGTAGCGCGGACCCTTGCCGTCAGTCGATCAGCCTGGCTACGGTCCAATCCTGCCCGATCTGGGAGCGCTCCCAGGCCAGTGGCGCCGCGTGTTCGGACCGCACGACCGCAAGACCCCTGACTTCCAGAGCCAGGGGGGAGGCGGATCCCTCTCGCCCACCGCCTCCTCCCACCCCTTCCGGCGCAAAGGAGCGCAGCACGATGGCCCGACCCATCCCGCCCACGGCGGCAGTCGCCGCGCCCGGCTCGCCCCGTCGGCAGCGCGGGAGTGGCGTCGCGAAGCGGCTCGGCGCGTTGGCCGCCGCGGCCGTCGCCGCGCTCGGCGTGGTGCTGGTGACCGCGGCGGGCAGCCCCGCGGCCGAACCCACCGACCTCACCGCCGCGGGCATCGTGCAGCCGCACGACTGGCGCAACGTGGAGATCGCGGGCGGCGGGTTCGTGCCGGGCATCGTGTTCAGCCCCGCGGAGAAGGACCTGATCTACGCGCGCACCGACATCGGCGGCGCGTACCGGTGGAACCAGGCCACGGGCCGGTGGATCCCGCTGCTCGACTGGGTCGGCTGGGACAAGTGGGGCTACAACGGCGTCGCGAGCATCGCGCCCGACCCGAAGGACGCCGACAAGGTCTACGCCGCCGTCGGCATGTACACCAACAGCTGGGACCCGAACAACGGCGCCATCCTGCGCTCGGCGGACCGCGGCGCCACCTGGCAGCGCACCGAGCTGCCGTTCAAGGTCGGCGGCAACATGCCCGGCCGCGGCATGGGCGAGCGGTTGTCCGTCGACCCGAACGACGGCCGGGTGCTGTACTTCGGCGCGCCGAGCGGCAAGGGCCTGTGGCGCAGCACCGACAGCGGCGTCACCTGGTCGCAGGTCGCGAGCTTCCCCAACCCCGGCAACTACGTCGCCGACCCGAACGACACCAACGGCTACGCCAACGACATCCAGGGCGTGGTCTGGGTGACCTACGACCCGCGGTCGTCGGCGGCGGGCAGCCCCAGCAAGACGATCTACGTCGGCGTCGCCGACAAGGAGAACACCGTCTACCGCAGCACGGACGCGGGCGCGACGTGGACCAGGCTGGCCGGCCAGCCCACCGGCTACATCGCCCACCAGGGCGAGCTGGACACCGAGGGCGGCTTCCTCTACCTGGCGACCAGCGACACCGGCGGCCCGTACGACGGCGGCAAGGGCGACGTGTGGAAGTACAACACCGCCACCGGCGCGTGGAGCCAGATCAGCCCCATCCCGTCCAGCAGCTCCGACGCCTACTTCGGCTACAGCGGCCTGACCATCGACCGGCAGGACCCGGACACGCTGATGGTCGCCACCCAGATCTCCTGGTGGCCGGACATCATCATCTTCCGCAGCACCGACGGCGGCGCGACGTGGACGCGGGCGTGGGACTACACGAGCTACCCCAACCGCAGCTTCCGCTACAAGATGGACATCAGCTCCTCGCCGTGGCTGAGCTGGGGCGCGAACCCGCAGCCGCCGGAGACCACGCCCAAGCTGGGCTGGATGGTCGAGTCGCTGGAGATCGACCCGTTCGACTCCAACCGGATGATGTACGGCACGGGCGCGACCGTCTACGGCACCACCGACCTGCTGAAGTGGGACGACGGCGGCCAGATCACGATCAAGCCGACCGCCGCGGGGCTGGAGGAGACCGCGGTGCTCGACCTGATCAGCCCGCCCGCGGGCGCGCCGCTGATCAGCGGCCTCGGCGACATCGGCGGGTTCCGGCACGACGACCTCACCAAGGTGCCGGCGTTGATGTTCCAGCAGCCCAACTTCACCACGACCACCAGCCTGGACTACGCCGAGAAGAACCCGTCGGTGATCGTCAGGTCCGGCAACGTGGACGGCTCGCCGCACGTGGCGTTCTCCACCGACGGCGGCTCGAACTGGTTCGCGGGCTCGGAACCGGGCGGCGTCACCGGCGGCGGCACGGTCGCGGCGGCGGCGGACGGCTCCCGCTTCGTGTGGAGCCCGGCGGGCGCGGCCGTGCACCACTCGGTGGGCTTCGGCAACACGTGGACGCCGTCCACCGGCATCCCGGCGGGCGCCGTGGTCGAGTCCGACCGGGTCAACCCGAACAAGTTCTACGGTCTGGCCGCGGGCAGGCTCTACACCAGCACCGACGGCGGCGCGACGTTCACCGCCGGCCCCGAGGTGGCGGCGACCAAGCTCAAGGCCGTGCCGGGACACGAGGGCGACCTCTGGCTGACCGGCGACGGCCTGTTCCGGTCCATCGACTCCGGCGTCACGGTCCGCAAGAACAAGTGGGTCACCAAGGCCGTCAGCGTCGGGTTCGGCAAGGCCGCCGAGGGCAAGACCTACCCGGCCATGTACACCGTGCTGGCCTTCGAGGACGGCCGGCTGGGCGTCTACCGGATGGAGGGCTTCGGCTTCGACGGCCTGGCCGCGGGCTTCGTGCACATCAACACCGGGGTGAACCAGCAGTTCGGCAACATGGGCGAGGCGATCACCGGCGACCCGCGCGTCTACGGGCGCGTCTACCTGGGCACCAACGGCCGGGGCATCCTCGTCGCCGACCCGAGCGGCGGCATCTCGACCACGGAGCCGTTCACCACGACCACCACCCCGACGACGACCTCGTCGAGCACGACGTCGTCGAGCACCACCACGACCACCACTGGGTCGACCACCGTCACCGATCAGCCGCCACCCGGCTGCACGGTGCAGTACCGGGTCGTCAGCCAGTGGGGAGGAGGCTTCACCGGGTCGGTGAAGATCACCAACCGGGGTTCCGGCATCAACGGCTGGAACCTTGGCTGGTCGTTCGCGAACGGCCAGCGGATCACCAACAGTTGGAACGGCAAGGTGTCGCAGAGCGGCCCCGCCGTGACGGTGACCAACGAGGGCTGGAACGGGACCATCGGAGCGGGTGGCTCGGTGGACTTCGGATTCCAGGCGAGCTGGCAGGGCAGCAACGTCGCACCCACCGGCTTCACGCTGAACGGCAGGTCCTGTTCCACGAGCTGAGGACGGCTCAGCGCAGCCCTCGTTTTGCCTGGCGGCGCAGCTGCATTATCCGGGCTGCGCCGACCAGGGCCACCAGGATCGCCCCGGCGATCGCCGCGAACAGCAGCGCCACGCCGAGCGGCAGCGTGCCCGCCGCGCCGAGGAAGTGGATCGTGGCGTCGGCGAGGTTCTGCAGGATGAACACCAGCAGCACGATCAGCACCACGATCGAGGCCAGCACGGCGACCCACGTGCCGCTGATCCTGGTCGGCTTCAGCTTGGCCTGCGTGCCGGTCTGCCGCTCCGGCGCGCCGGTGACCGAGGGTTCGACGGCGCCCGACCCCGTCCCGCGAGCGTCCGGGAACGCGCTGGTCGGCACGGCTTCGGTGCGGTCGTCGTCACGCGGCGTGGTCACGCGGTGATTATCTGCCCGCCCGCGCCCGCCCGCCAATCAACCGCACGGGCGTTCGTACGGCAGGGCGCCGACGTACTGCTGCCACTCCTCGCGCGAGATGTGCGTGGTGACCTCGGCGCACATCTCGGTCACCGCCGTGTCGAAGTCGAACTCCCACGAGCGGGTCGTGCCGTTGGCCTTGGACGTGACCACGTTGGTCGCGCCGGCGCCGAAGCCCACCGCGTAGACGCCCTCGGTGAGCCCGTTGATCCGGCCGCGCTCGACCGGCTCACGCAGGTCGGACACGTCCCACAGCGCCACCTTGTCCTGCGTGCCGACCGTGGCGAGCGCGTCGCCGGACCGGTGGAAGCCCAGCGCCTGGACCGCGCCGCGGTGCGCCTTGCGCGACCACAGCTCGGCCGGCTTCGACCGGTCGGTCACGTCGTACAGCCTGACCTCGCCCTTCGCGGTGCCGAGCGCCAGCGTGCGGCGGTCGTGCGACAAGGCCGCCGCGGTGATGTCCCGCGCGGTGTCCAGCTCCGTGAGCAGCGTCGGCAGCTTCGGCTCCGACACGTCCCACAGCCGGACCACGCCCATGACGTCGTGGGTCACGACAACCTCGCCGTCCGGGCTGTAGACGAAGCCGACGACCGGTCGCGGCTGGTCGGTCAGGCGGGCCGCCTCGACCGGCTTGGCCGGGTCCGCCCAGTCCCACACCGTGACCTCGTCGTCGGACACGGTGACCAGCGTGCGGGCGCGGGCGGGGTCGAGCGCGATCCGGCCGACCGGGGGAGTGAAGGTGTGCACGACCTCCGAGGTCAGGTCGGTGACGTCCCAGACCTTCGCCTGCTCGTCCACCAAGGTGGTCGCGAACGCCTGGCCGCGGGCGTTCAGGGCGATCGAGGTCACCGTCTCGTCGGCGGGCCCGAGCGCGTGCGTGGGCGGCCTCCGGCTGGTGTCCGGTGCGAGGTCCGGGTCGCTGAGCGCCTGGGCGGACGCGAACGCGGCACGGGCGGCCACGTCCAGCTCGCTCGCCGCGCGCGCGGTCAGCACCCCGTCGCGGGTCTCGTCGCTCGGGTTGAGGTGGTGGGCGGCGATGGCGAGCTGGTCGGCGAGCTGCGCGTCGCTGCTGCGCAGGCTCTGCGACTGGTTGGCCACGTACCAGGCGGCCGACGACTTCCAGCCCGCCGCGGCTTCCTTCTGCGCGCCGATCGCGATCACCACGGCGGTGCCGGCGAGCAGCAGCAGCACGGCCAGCAGCGCCACGAGCTGGCGCAGCCTGCGGGTGTGCCGGAGGGCGAGCAGCCGTTCCCGGTCGCGCGCCTGGAGGCTCTCGGCCAGGAAGTCGCGTTCCTGTGCGCTGGTGCGCACGCCGTCGCGCTGCGTCCACTCGACCGCGGTGTCCAGCCGCGTGCCCCGGTACAGCGCGTCCGGGTCGCGGCCGAGCGACTCCCAGGTGGCCGCGGCCTCGGTGAGCCTGCGCATGGTGCGCAGCCCGTCCCGGTCCTCGGCGAGCCAGCCGCGCAGCCGTGGCCACGAGCGGATCAGCGCCTCGTGCGCGATCTCGACGCTGTCCCGGTCCAGGGTGAGCAGCCGGGCGTGGGCGAGCCGGTCGAGCACCACGTCCACGTCCACGTCGTGGTCGAGCTCGGCGCGGGGCAGCCGGCGCTTGGTGTCCTCGGTGCCGTCGCCGAGTGCGGTGAGCCGCAGGAACACCTGCCGCGCCAACGCGCGCTGGTGGCGTTCCAGCGACGTGTAGGTGCGTTCGGCGGTCTGCGCGATGGCGTGCTGGATGCCGCCCGCGGCCTCGTAGCCGGCCAGCGTCAACGTCGTGCCGCGGCGTCGCCGCCAGGTCTCCAGCAGCGCGTGCGACATCAGCGGCAGCACGCCCGCCTGGCCGGTGGCGTCCGCGATGAGCTGCGACACCAGCGCCGTCTCCACCGTGCACGACGCCTTCACGGCGGGCTGCATGATCACCTGGCGCAGCTCCTCGGCGCCCATCGGCCCGAGCAGCAGCTGACCGTCGGTCAACGCCTCCACCAGCGCCGGGTGCTGCGCGCAGTGCCCGTAGAAGTCGGCCCGCACGCCGACGACGACCTTGCACCGTGCGGTCAGCAGGGCGTCGATGTAGGCGGTGCGCTGGTCGGCGTCCGGCCAGAGCGTGAAGACCTCTTCGAACTGGTCCACGATGAGCAGGTCGGCGGTCAGGTCCGGGTCGGCGGTCTCGCTGGGCGTGGTGACCACGACCCGGCCGGTCACCCGCGGCACCAGGCCGGCGAGCAGCAGGGACGACTTGCCCGCGCCCGACGCGCCGAACACCGCGACGAACCGGCGGTGCGCGATGCGCTGCTCCAGGTCGTCCAGGAGGTGGTCGCGGCCGAAGAACCACTCGGCGTCCTCGGTGCCGTAGGCCGCCAGGCCCGCGTACGGCGGGTGGCCCTCGTCGGCGTCCGGGTCGGGGCTGGGCAGCACCTCGGCGGCGACCTGCCGCCACCGGTCCTCCCACTCGGCCACGTCGCCCTCGCAGGCGCGCACGTAGGCCAGCGTCACGGCGAGCGTGGGCAGCCTGCGCCCGCCCGCCGCGTCGGACAGGGTCGTGGCCGAGTAGTGGGCGCGCGCGCCGAGCTGCCGGTAGCTGTGCCCGCCCGCCTTGTCCCGCAACGACCGGAGGTCGGCGGCGAACTTGAGCAACGGGCTGTCACCGACGTCCAACGGGCGCTCTCCGCGCGGCAACCGGTCCACCCCCCTGGCAGTCTTGCGACGATTGTCCGCAGTGACAAACGTGCCGTCCAGGTTGTCAGACGAGGCGACGCGGTATGTCCGCTTCGGGTGACTGCATTCGGGTGAACAGGTGGGGGAGGACTTCGCCTGCGTGTTCGCCACTAGGCTCGGCGGGGTGGCCCGCCTGATCGCGTTGAACGGTCCGCCGGGGTGCGGCAAGTCGACCATCGCGCGCCGTTACGCCGACGACCACCCGCCCGCGTTGGCACTGGACGTCGACCGGGTGCGGGACCTGATCGCCGGCGACCTCGGCGAGGCCGGCCGCCTGGCGCGGGACATCGCCATCGCCGCGGCTCGCGTGCACCTGACGTCGGGCCACGACGTCGTCGTGCCCCAGTTCCTGGGCCGCCCGGAGTTCCTGGACCGCCTCGCCGCCCTGGCCGACGAGGTGCGTGCGACGTACCACGAGGTCGTGCTGATTGACACCAGGGACAACGCGATCCGGCGCTTCACCGAGCGCGGCACGATCCAGGCCACCCCGGCGGAGCTGTCCGCGATGTACGACAACCTGCAAACGATCATCGCCACCCGCCGCCCCACCCTCGTCCCCTCCATCGAAGGTGACCCGGATCACACCTATCAGTCGCTCCTGACCGTCCTGAATGCAGAACTCGCCCTGCCTGAACGTTCGACACGCTCAACCTGAGCGTTCGACACGCGCGTTCTGAACGTAGGACACGCGCGCGTGTCCTACGTTCGCGTTGGGCGTGTCGAACCTTCAGAACGCGCGTGTCGAACGTTCGCGTTGCGCACCGTGGAGTCCGGTTATCCTACCCCGGTGGCGAAATGTGAAACATGAAAACCGGGGGATTACCCACCGAGACACTTCCTCAGGTTTCGCGCGAGAACATGGCACGCACGAGGTAAACAACTTCCCGATCCGGTGATCGGCCTTCTCCTTCTATTGCGATCGGCGCATCATGGTGACCGGTCGCTGCAGACGGATGAGGCTCGGCCGATCCGTACTGGACCAGTCGATCATCGATCACCACGGTCGGAAGGAATGCAAGGTCCGCTTCGATTGGCAAGATCTTCGGGATTTTCGCGGGAACGGCGCCGGCGCTGGGTGCGATGTTGCCCGCCACCGCCACCGCCACCGCCGACACCGGAGCGCGAACGGAAGCGCAGGTCGCGCAGGAATGCGGTGATGACAGCCTGTGTCTCTACCGACTGCCGTACTTCCACGACCAGTTCATCGAGGTTGAGTGTCCGCCCGCCGGACGTTGCTACAACCTCCCGGGGGGTGAGCACGCCCGGTCGGTGCTCAACAATACCTATGCCTACGTGGAGTTGTTCGGCGGTTTCAACTGTGAAGACTCCGAATCGTTCGTGATCGTACCGCATTCGGACCACGAGGAAGTGCCTCCTCGGCGCAGCTTCAGGGCGCACTGCTGATCCACGACCAGTCGGTCGTCGGAAGTTCCCGGTAGCCCACGCGGCCCTTGATCGATCGCTTCCATCCCGGTGACCGCCGGGGAGATCGATCAAGGGCCGCGTGGGTCGACAGTCGCATTGAAGGGCATTGCAGTTGGGTGACATCGGCAACGCCATTGCCGGAGGCACTACTTCTTGTCAACGCAATTCATGACAGTGAAGTGCAGATTTCCATCGGTGCCGAGATCGTGGCCAAGGCGCACATCGGAGGGCGTGGCTCCTCAGTCCGGCTGGTTGGCACCCCGTCTTCAAACGCTCAGGACAGGGCGGTGGTCACGTAAGGGTCCGGGTCGGCGAGGATCGCGCGGACGGCGGTGGTCGCGGCGCCCCGCATCGCGGCCTCGGCCCCCAACGACGAGGCGACCACCCGGACGGGTGACCACTCGGCGCTGACCACCCGGCGGTCCAGCTCCGCGTGCAGCGGCTCCTGCAGCCACGGCTCCAGCCGGGCGTACGTGCCGCCCAGCACCACCGTCGGCAGGTCCAGCAGGTTCACCGCGCCGGACAGCGCCACGCCCAGCCACCGCGCCGCCGAACGCACCGCCGTCGTGGCCGTCCGATCGCCCGCGGCCAGCCGGACCAGCAGCTCCTCCACCCCGGGCACGCCCGCCGCGCGCACGATCTCGTCCTGCCCGGCCAACCGCTCCAGGCACCCCCGCGACCCGCACGCGCACTGCGGCCCCCGAGGGTCGACGGACAGGTGCCCGATCTCGCCGCCGAACCCGGACACGCCCTCGAACAGCGCGCCGCCCACCACGATGCCCGCGCCGATGCCGATCTCACCGGAGATGTGCACGAAGTCCGCCGCCACGCCCCCGTGCCACAGCTCGGCCAGCGCGGCGAGGTTCGCCTCGTTGCCCACGAGCACCGGCACGTCCAGCGCGAGTCTCCGGGTCAGCTCGCCCCGCACGTCCACCTCGCGCCACCCCAGGTTCGGCGCGACCCGCAGCGACCCGCCGGCCACCTCCACCAGGCCCGGCACGGCCACGCCCACCCCGCCGATCGGCACGTCCTTCTTCGCCGCCGTGCGCACCGCCGTCGCGACCTTGGCCAGCACGCGGGCGGGGGAGGAGGCACGATTGTCGCTGGGCCGCACCCACCGCGCCCGCACCCGCCCGGTGAGGTCGACCAGGCACGTGGCCAGGTAGTCGACCCCGATCTCCACGCCGAGCCCGTGCGGCCCGGTCGGCGACAGGTGCAGCGCCGTGCCCCGCCGCCCGGGACCTGATCTGGCCTGCGCCTCGCCCTCGGCCACGAGCCCGGCGCCGATCATCCGGTCGACGAGGCTGGACACGGTGGCCTTGGTCAGGCCGGTGCGGGCGGCCACGGCCGCGCGCGACGACCCGGGCGTCTCGGCGATGGCGTCGAGCACGAGTGCGGAGTTGTGCCGTCGCACGGTGTGCTGGCTCGCGGGCTGCGGTCTGGACACCACTGGATCCTAGCGGCTGAGTGCGATAAGTTCAGGCATCAAACTTATTGGAGGTGCCCTCGTGGACAAGTTCAGCTTCGGCCTGTGGACGGTCGGCTGGCCGGGACGCGACCCGTTCGGCGACGCGACCCGCCCCCCGCTGGACGTGCCGTTGGCGGTGCGCAAGCTCTCGGAGCTCGGTGCGTGGGGCATCACGTTCCACGACGACGACCTGTTCCCCTTCGGCTCGGACGCGGCCGAGGTCGGCAAGCGGGTCTCCGCCTTCCGGGCGGCGTTGGACGAGACCGGCATGGTCGTCCCCATGGTGACCACCAACCTGTTCACCCACCCGGTGTTCAAGGACGGCGGCTTCACCAGCAACGACCGCACCGTGCGCCGGTTCGCGCTGCGGAAGGTGCTGCGCAACCTGGAACTGGCCGCCGAGCTCGGCGCGGAGACCATCGTGATGTGGGGTGGCCGCGAAGGCTCGGAGGTGGACGCGGGCAAGCCCGTGGCCGCCGCCCTCGACCGCTACCGCGAGGCCGTCGACACGGTCGCGCAGTACTCGATCGACCAGGGCTACGGCTTCCGCTTCGCGCTGGAGCCCAAGCCGAACGAGCCGCGCGGCGACATCCTGCTGCCGACGATCGGCCACGCGCTGGCGTTCATCTCGACGCTCGAGCACCACGAGCTGTTCGGCGTGAACCCCGAGGTCGGCCACGAGCAGATGGCGGGCCTCAACTTCGTGCACGGCATCGGCCAGGCGCTGTGGCAGGGCAAGCTCTTCCACATCGACCTCAACGGTCAGAAGGGCCCGCGCTACGACCAGGACTTCGTGTTCGGCCAGGGCGACCTGCTGTCCGCGTTCTTCCTGGTCGACCTGCTGGAGAACGGCGGCTACGAAGGCCCCCGGCACTTCGACTACAAGCCGCTGCGCACCGAGGACTTCGACGGCGTGTGGGAGAGCGCCGCGGCCAACATGCGCACCTACAAGATCCTGCGCGAGCGGGCGGCGGCGTTCCGCGCCGACCCCGAGGTGCAGGAGGCGCTGAAGTACAGCGGCGTGTACGAGCTGGCCGAGCCCACCCTGGACGAGGGCGAGTCGATCGCGGACTTCCTCAAGGGCGAGGACGTCGACCCGACCGTGGCCGCCGAGCGCGGCTTCGGCTTCGTGCGCCTGGCGCAGTTGGCGACCGAGCACCTGCTGGGCGCGCGCTGATGGCGCTCGTCGCGGGCGTCGACTCGTCCACCCAGTCCTGCAAGGTTGTGGTCCGCGACGCGGACACCGGCGCCCTTGTTCGGCAAGGGCGTGCGGCGCACCCGACGGGCACCGAGGTGCATCCCTCCGCCTGGTGGGACGCGCTCCAGACGGCCATCGCGGACGCGGGCGGCCTGGACGACGTGGCCGCCGTGTCGGTGGCCGCGCAGCAGCACGGCATGGTGACGCTCGACGAGGCCGGCGAGGTGGTGCGGCCGGCGCTGCTGTGGAACGACACCCGTTCCGCGCCGGCGGCGGCCGACCTCACCACCGAGCTGGGCGGCCCGGACCGGTGGGCGGAAGCGATCGGCAGCGTGCCGGTCGCCTCCCTCACGGTGACCAAGCTGCGGTGGCTGGCGGCCAACGAGCCGGAGTCGGTCGCCCGCACCGCGGCGGTCTGCCTGCCGCACGACTGGCTGACGTGGAAGCTGGCCGGCGGCACGTCCCTGGACGCGCTGACCACCGACCGCAGCGACGCCAGCGGCACGGGGTACTGGTCACCGTCCACAGAGGACTACCGGCCGGACCTGCTCGAACTGGCCCTGGGCAAGGTCGTCGCGCTGCCGCGCGTGGTCGGCCCGGCGGACCTGGTCGACGGCCGGTTCGGCGCGGGCGCGGGCGACAACGCGGCGGCGGCCCTCGGCGTGCAGGCGCAGCCGGGTGACGTCGTGGTGTCCATCGGCACGTCCGGCACGGCGTTCGCGCGCTGGCCGAACCCCGTCGCCGACGGCACCGGCATCGTCAACGGCTTCGCCGACGCGGAAGGCGGCCACCTGCCGCTCGTGTGCACCCTGAACGCGTCACGGGTGCTCACGTCGACGTCGTCGGTGCTCGGGGTCGACCTGGCCGACTTGTCGGACCTGGCCCTGCGCGCGCCGGCGGGCGCCGACGGTCTCGTGTTCGTGCCGTACCTGGAGGGGGAGCGGACGCCGAACAAGCCCGACTCCACCGGCGCCCTGCACGGCATGAGGCTCGACACCATGACCCCGGCGCACCTGGCGCGCGCCGCGGTCGAGGGCCTGCTGTGCAGCCTGGCGGACGCGATCGACGCGTTGCGGGCGCTCGGCATGCCGGTCACCCGGGTGCTGCTGATCGGCGGCGGGGCCCGGATGCCCGCCGTGCAGCGGCTCGCGCCCGCGGTGTTCGGCTGCCCGGTCCTGGTGCCGTCGCCGAGCGAGTACGTGGCCGACGGCGCGGCCAGGCAGGCGGCGTGGGCGGTCAGCGGTGCGGACGCACCGCCGCACTGGTCGGAACTGGCGTCGACCTCGGTCGAGGCCGAGCCGACCCCGTGGGTGCGGGACCGCTACGCCTCGGCGCGCGACCTGACCGTCAACCGCTGACGCAAGCCGAAGGGGGCGCCTCCGGCCGCGGAGGCGCCCCCTTCGCTACGGCGCGTCCCCGAGCACTTCCTCGATCACCCGCCGTGACTGCTCGTCGCCGTTGGCGAGCGTGATGAGGGCCTTCCACAGCGCCCACCCGCGGGCCCGCTCCCACGTCGCGTCGTCCAACCCGACCGCTTCGCGGAAGACCCGCCGGCTCTCACCCGAGAACATGGTCCACGCGATCACCAGGTCGCACGCCGGATCGCCGACACCGCACCCGCCGAAGTCGATCACGGCGGTCAGCTTCCCGCCGTCGACCAGCAGGTTCCCGCTCGCGATGTCGCCGTGGAACCACACCGGCGGCCCGGACCACTCCGGCGTGCGCAGCACGTCTTCCCACACGGCGGCGGCCCTGCCGACGTCGATCCGACCCTCCAACGCCGCCAACGCCCGCCGCGTCCCGTCGTCGTAGTAGCCCGGCGACGTGCCCCGGTAGAAGCTGTGCGCGCCCGCCCGCGGCCCGTCCGTCGCGTCGATGCGCCGGAGAGCGCGGAGGAAATCGGCGATCGAGACCGCGAACGCCACCATGTCCTCGATGCGCTCCGGCGACGCCGTCCGCCCGTCCAGCCAACGCCGGACCGACCAGGGGAACGGGTAGCCCTCGCCCGGCACGCCCACGGCCAGCGACTCGGGCACCGGCACCGGCAACGACAGGGCGAGGACAGGCAGCCACGTGTGCTCCTTCTCCACCGCCGGCGCGTAACCCTCGCCGGTGGGCAGCCGCACCGTCATGTCGTCGCCCAGCCGGTACGTGCGGTTGTCCCACCCGTCGACCTCGACCGGCGTCACCGGCAGCCCCGCCCACCGCGGGAACTGGCTCGCGAGCAGCCGCCGCACCAGCCCGGCGTCGACACCGGCACGACCGTCGGGCGGAGAGATGTCAGCCATCCCGCGAGCCTCCCGATCACCCCACGTGCCGGGCAACGCATTTTCCCGCCCGCCGCGGGTAACCCGGCGGTTGGCCGACCGGATGCGGAGGTGCCCGTGATGAGGGCCGTGGTGCTCAACTGCTCGTTGAAGAAGTCGCCCGACACGTCCAACACGCAGCTGCTGGCCGACGTCGTGGTGAAGGCGTTGGAGCAGCATGACGTCGACGTGCGGACGTTCCGGGTGGCGGACCACGACGTGCCGCCGGGCGTCGTCACCGACCTGGGTGACGGCGACGAATGGCCCACCCTGCACGACGAGCTGCTGAACGCCGAGATCCTCGTCATCGCCACGCCGACGTGGGTCGGCCACCCGTCGTCCATCGCGCAGCGCGTGATCGAGCGGATGGACGCGATGATCTCCGAGCAGGACGACGAGGGCCGCCCGGTCGCGTACAACCGGGTGGCGGGCGTCGTGGTGACCGGCAACGAGGACGGCGCGCACCACGTGATCAGCGAGGTGGCCGGCGCGCTCGGGGACATCGGCTACACCATCCCCGGCCAGGCGTGGACCTACTGGAACATGGGCCCCGGTCCGGGCCCGAACTACCCGGACACCGTCCACGGCCACGACTGGTCGAAGAGCACGGGCGAGGCGATGGCCGCGAACCTCCACGCCGTGGCCCAGGCGCTGGCGAAGTCCCCGATCCCGGCCCCGCCGTCGAGCAGCTGACCCCTACGGCCGGCCGTCGAGGTACACGCAGGACAGCAGGGCCAACGCGAACGACAGCGCGGCAGCGGAGTCGTCCGGACGCGGCGGCCTGGTCCCGCGCACCACGTCGGACGCCAACCGGTGCACGAACTCGCCCCTGATCGCCACGCGCGCCGGGATCACTTCCCGGCTGCGCAGCGTGTGCAGGCCGTCCAACGGGTCGTGGCCGTCCGTCTCGCGCGCGCCGATCGCCTCGATCAGCGCCCTGACCAGCCCCTGGGTCGCCGCGTGCGCCCCGGTCGCGTGGGCGGCGCAGGCCGATTCGTAGAGCGAGACCAGATCCGGCGGTGCGGACGCCGTCAACGGGTTGAAGGGCGGCACGCCACCCGACTGGATGTAGACGGCGCCGCCGTGGGAGACGATGTGCGTCTCGGACACCTGAGTGTGCCGACTGGCCGGCAGGCCGAGTTCCGAGCCCAACTCCTCGGCGCGGTCGTTGAGCCCGAGGCGTTCGCTGTCGATCATCTCGTAGAGCTTGCGGAAGCGGTCGACGTCCCCGTCGAGCGCGAGGACGATGTCCTCGACGACCGACCAGCTCGGGATCCGCCCGGAGATCAAGACGTTGTGGATCGTCGACTTGCTGCGGTTGGACCGGTCGGACAGGTGCTGCATCGACGGCCGGTCGCGGGAGGTGTAGAGGACGCGCAGCTCGTCCAGGAGCCGCCTCTCCGACTCCTTGTGGTCGTTCGTCGGCCGTAGATCCGTCATCGCACTCTCCCGTGTTGCCGGTTCGGCATGCGTCAGCGTACCGTTGTTCGCAGCGTTCGCGAATGTTCGCGAACATTCGGTGGGGAGGGTGTCGTGGTCGACTGGCGACTGATCGCTTTAGTGGTGGTCTTCCTGGGGTTCACCTTGTTCGCCCGCAAGAGGGAGGACTGGGTGCAGCCGATCCTGGTGGGTGTCGCCATGGCAACGCTGTTCGGCGGCCTGCTGTTCCTCGGCATCCCCCTGATCAGGTAGAGCCGCTCGGGTCGAGGGGCCGCTCAGATGTGCGACAGCGCGAACGCGCTGAGGAACCCCGCCACCGTCACCAGGCCCACCAGCAGGTGGGCGTCGTCGAACGCCTCCGGGATCATGGTGTCGGCGACCATCGACAGGATCGCCCCGCCGGCGAACGCCGTGATCGCGGCGAGCCACTGGGGCGGCGCGTCGGCCAGCAGCCCGTAGCCTGCCATCGCCGCCAGGCCGCTCACGACCGCGATCGAGGTCCACAAGCCGAACACGTACCGCCGCGACCGGCCGGCCCGCCGCATGCCCGCCGCCGACGACAACCCCTCCGGCACGTTGCTGACGAACACCGCCGCCACGGTCACCGCGCTCACCCCGCCGCCGCCGAGCAGGCTCGCCCCGATCACCACCGACTCCGGGATGCCGTCCAGCAGCGCGCCGACCGCGATCGCCGTGCCCGACCCGCTCCGCTCCGACTCCGACGGCTGCAACCCGCCCGACCGCTTGCGGTGCCGCGCGCCGCGCTTGGCCAACGCCACGTTCGCCGCCGTGTAGACCAAGGCGCCGAGCGCCGCGCCGGACGCTGTGGGCAGCAGCCCGCCCAGCTCGTGCGCCTCGTCGATCAGGTCGAACGACACCGCGGACAGCAGCACACCGCTGCCGAACCCCATCACGCCGGCGACCACGCCGCGCGGCACCCGCGCCAGGTAGCCCAAGAGCGCGCCGACCAGCAGCGCGGACCCGGCCAGCAACCCCCACCCCGCCGCCTGGAACACCCGGCCTCCCGGTGTCGCACCCGGCCCACGCGGGTACCCGACCGGCATGAAGATCGTCGTCACCGGCGCCACCGGCAATCTGGGCACCGCGCTGCTGCGCCGCCTCGCCGACGAACCGGACATCGCCGTGCACGGCGTCTCCCGCCGTCCGCCCGCCGTCGAGCCGCCCTACGACACGATCACCTGGACGCCGGTCGACCTGAGCCGCGAAGGCGCGGAGGAGCCGCTCGCCGAGGCCTTCCGCGACGCCGACGCCGTCGTGCACCTCGCCTGGCGCATCCAACCCGGCCACGACGAACGCGTCCTCTACCGGACCAACGTGGCCGGCAGCGAACGCGTGTTCACCGCCGTCGCGAAGGCCGGCGTCCCGCACGTCGTCCACATGTCGTCCGTCGGCGCGTACTCACCGGCCGCGAAAGACCACACCGTGGACGAGACCTGGCCGACCGACGGCCTGGCCGGCTCCTACTACAGCCGGCACAAGGCCGCCGTCGAGCACCTGCTCGACCAGCTCGAACGCGAACACCCGCAGCTCGCCGTGACCCGCGTCCGCCCCGGCCTGGTCTTGCAGCCGGAGGCGGCCGCCGAGATCAAGCGGTACTTCCTCGGGCCCCTGGTGCCGCACGCCCTGTTCCGGCGCGAAGTGCTGGCCAAGCTGCCCGTCCTGCCCCTGCCGCGCACGATGGTGTTGCAGTTCGTGCACGCCGACGACGTGGCCGACGCCGTCGCGAAGATCCTCGCCACCCGCGCCGAGGGCGCGTTCAACCTCGTCTCGGAGCCGGTCGTGACGCCCCAGGTGCTCGCCGAGGTCATGGGCACGCGGCACGTGCCGATCCCCCCGACCGTCCTCCGCACCGCCGCGCGGATCAGCTGGCACCTGCGCCTGCAGCCCACCTCGCACGGCTGGGTCGACCTGGCCCTCACCGCGCCGCTGCTGGACGCGACCAAGGCGTTCACCCGGCTCGGCTGGGCGCCGCGGCACAACGCCCGCGACACCCTCAGCCTGCTGCTCGACGGCCTCGGCCGGCAGGAGGGGCTGCGCCCCAGTCCTCCGCTGAAGCCCTGACGCCCTGGTCAGTAGCCCTCGAACAGGTTCGTCCACCCCATCACCTGGGCCACGACGAACGCCAGCGCCAGCAGCGTCACGAGCAGCACGGCCACCAGCGTGACGACCGGGCCGCGCCGTGACGGCATCGGCTGCGGGTGGGACAGGCCGGAGGTCTGGCCTGAATCGGGCGGTGTCTCGCCGGGCGCGACCCCGCCACCGGGCTCCAGACCGGGCGTGCGGGCCGGGTCGGGGTCGGGCGGTGTGGCAGTCATACCGGGTGGACTACCCCCGGTGGACGGCGCTACCCGCAGCCGTGTGAAGACCCAGCCGTACGGGTAATCAGCACGCATGAGCGGTGTTCAAGACGAACTGCTGCGCACGTTGACGAAAGTCGCCAAGGCCCTGCGCGCGCACGACATCCCGTTCGCCCTGGCGGGCGGGTGCGCGGTGTACGCCCGAGGCGGCCCGGCGACCGAGCACGACGTGGACATCCTGGTTCGGGAGCAGGACGCCAGCGCGGCGGTGAGCGCGCTCGTCACGGCCGGAATGCGTGCCGCGACGCCACCCGAGGACTGGCTGCTGAAGGTCTACGACGGCGACTCGCTGGTGGACCTGCTGTTCCGGCCCAACGAGGTGCCGGTGACCGACGAGACGCTGTCCCGCGCCGAGGAGTTGCAGGTCGGCTCCGTGGTGCTACCGGTCATGCCCGCCACCGAGGTGCTGATCGGCAAGCTGCTCGTCCTCGACGGCCACCGCTGCGACTTCAGCGAGCTGCTGCCGTTCGCCCGCGCGCTGCGCGAGCAGATCGACTGGGAGCACGTCCGCGCCGCCACCAAGCACTCCCCGTACGCCGAGGCGTTCCTCGTGCTCGCCGAACGCCTCGACCTCCTGCCCGCCACGTTGACCAGGAGCGCCTGATGACCGCAGAGCAATACCTCGCCGCCCGGCTGCGCCAGGCGTTGGCCGAGGACCCGCGCACTACTGAACTGGGCGTGCGGGTCACCGTGCGCGGCGACCACGTGCTGCTGTCCGGTGACGTGGCCAGTCCGGAGCGCCGCGCCGAGCTCGAAGCCGTGATCCACGACGTGGCGCCCGAGTTGACCGTGCTCGACGACGTGAAGGTGGTGCCGTCCGACGCGCCGGTCGGCCGAGAGGAGATTCGATGATCCGCATCGCCGCGGTGGGTGACGTGCACCTGGGCGAGGACGCGCGCGGGCGGATGCGGCCCGCGTTGGAACAGCTCGGAGAGCAAGCCGACGTGCTGCTGCTGGCGGGTGACCTGACCCGGCACGGCACGGTGTCCGAGGCGCGGGTGGTGGCCGACGAGTTCGGCGGCCTGGCCGTGCCCGTGGTCGCGGTGCTGGGCAACCACGACCACCACGACGACCGGCCGGACGAGGTCACCGCCGTGCTGCGCGACGGCGGCATCACCGTGCTGGAGGGCGAGACGGCCACGGTCGGCGTGGACGGGCACACGTTGGGCGTCGCCGGGGTGAAGGGCTTCGGCGGCGGGTTCGCGGGCAAGTGCGGCAGCGCGTTCGGCGAACCGGAGATGAAGGCGTTCATCCGGCACACGACCGAGATCGCCGACTCGCTCCGCGTCGCCCTGGACAGCCTCACCACCGACGTGAAGGTGGCGTTGACGCACTACTCGCCGGTGCCGGACACGTTGCGCGGCGAGCCGCCGGAGATCTACCCGTTCCTCGGCTCGTACCTGCTCGGCGAGGCGATCGACGCGAGCGACACGCACCTGGCCGTGCACGGGCACGCGCACTTCGGCAACGAGCACGGCATGACGCCCGGCGGCGTGCGGGTGCGCAACGTCGCGCAGCCGGTCATCCGATCGGCGTACACGGTGTACTGCGTGGAACCCGCCGTGGTGGAGGTGTAGCCGCATGGAGGAAGAGCCCAGGACCGGTGGCCCGTCCGTGGTGTGGGCGGGCCCGCCCGACGCGCCGGCGGTGATCGTGCTCGACCCGGCCGGGGTGGGCAGGCACGGCGACCTGCCCGGCACGTGGCGCCCGCTGACGGAGTACCTGCAGGTCATGTGGTGCCGGCTGCCCGCGGCGGACGAGCCGTGGCACGAGGTGGACGAGGTGCTGTCCGAGTTCGCCGACCGCAACGTGCCGGTGCACCTGGTGGCGGGCGCGGCGGCCGGCGCCGGGGTCGGCGAGCTGATCCGGCGGCACCGGGACCTGATCGACTCGGCCCAGACGTTCGCCGCCCCCGTGCCGCTCGGGCACCCGGAGGTGGTGCTGGAGGTGTTGCGGGAGCTGCTGGACCAGGACGTGAACCCGCGGACCGACGAGCCGGGCGAACGGACCGCGAACGGCAGCCCTCCGGAGGCGGGCTCGCTGCTCGGCGACGCGGCCTCGGCGCTGCGGCGCTCGGTGGGGCAGCTGTTCGAGCGGCTGAAGGACGGCTAGCCGCACACCGGGAAACGACGAAAGCACCAGGAAGCGACGAGAGGCCCGCGGGGAGGACTGCTGCCCGTGGGCCTCTCGTCTGTCGTCGGACATGCGAAAGGCCCGCCGGGGAGGCGGGCCTTTCGCACACGGTCAACTGCCGTCGACGGGCGGTCTGGGGCGCGGGATCGGAGGGTGTGACCAGCTCCGTCGCCGCGGTTCCGGGACCGCCCGCGCGCTCATAGCAGCGGATCGCCCGGGCGACCGGCGTCCGGCAGGTCGTGGCGCGTCTCGCCGGCCTGCGGCGGTCGGCTCACGTCGCCCCGCCACGCGCCCGTCTCCAGGCCGCGTCCCTCGATGAACTCCTTGAACCGGTCCAGGTCACCGGAAACGCGGTGGCCGACCACGCCCGTCGCCGCGCCGGCCTTCTCGGTCAGCGTCTGCGGGTCGTACTCCATCTGCACGTGCACCCTCGTCCGCCGGTCGTCGAGGCGGTGGAACGTCACCACACCACCCTGCGGCGGACCGTCGACGGTGTGCCAAGCGACCCGCTCGTCGGGGTGTTGCTCGGTGATCTCGGCGTCGAACTCCCTCGTCACGCCACCGATCTTGGTGACCCAGTGCGTCCGGGTGGGAGTGACCTGCGTGATGCGCTCGACGCCCTCCATGAACTGCGGGAACGACTCGAACTGCGTCCACTGGTTGTACGCGGTCGTGACCGGGACCTCGACGTCCACGGACTTCTCGATCGTCGTCACTGCAACAACCTCTCCTTCGGGAATCGAGTTCGGCACTCGGGTACCCGTCCAGGCGGTTCCACACACATTCGCCCCACCTCAGGGTGACTGTGCGTAGCGCCTCACCGAGAAGTGTTTGCTTCTCTTCTCAACGGCTAACTCTCCTCTGTGGACCAGTACCCCGACGCGGTTCTCTTCGACCGCGACGGCACGCTCATCAGCGACGTGCCGTACAACGGCGACCCGGAGCGGGTGCGCCCGATGCCCGGCGCGCGCGACGTCCTGCGGTTGCTCCGCGCTCACGGAGTGCGCACGGGCGTCGTCAGCAACCAGTCCGGCATCGGGCGCGGCCTGCTCCCCCAGGCCCAGGTGGACGCGGTGAACGCCAAGGTCGAAGCCCTGCTGGGTCGATTCGGCACCTGGCAGGTGTGCCCGCACCACCCCGACGACGGCTGCGCGTGCCGCAAACCCGCGCCCGCCATGATCTTCCGCGCCTGCGCCGCCCTCGACGCGCGCCCCGAGCGCACCTACTTCATCGGCGACATCGAGGCGGATGTCAAAGCCGCGCTCGCCGCGGGCGTCACCCCGATCCTCGTGCCCACGCCGGAAACCCTGCCCGACGAGGTCGACCGCGCGCCCTACACCGCGCCCGACCTGCGAGCCGCGTTGGCGATGGTCCTATGAGGACATTGGTGGCCCGACTCGACAACGACGGCGACGTGCTGCTCGCCGGTCCGGCCGTGCGCGCCGCCGCGCACGCGGGCGAAGTCGTGCTGCTGTGCGGGCACTCCGGCGCGCAGGCGGCCGAGCTGCTGCCCGGCGTGCAGCGCGTAGTGCGGTGGGACTGCCCGTGGATCGCCTACCCGGCGCCGGACGTCCGCACCCCCGACATCGAGGGGATCGTCGCCCTGCTCAAGGGAATCCGCGCCGACGTGGCACTGGTCCTGACCTCGTTCCACCAGAGTCCGCTGCCGCTCGCGCTGCTCCTCAAGCTCGCCGGCGTGCCGAAGGTCGTGGCCCGTTCCACCGACTACCCCGGCTCCCTGCTCGACGTCCGGCTGCGCGACGACCCGGACCTCCCGGAAGCCGAACGGGCGCTGGAAGTGGCCCGGGCCGCCGGTTTCGACCTCCCGCCCGGCGACGACGGCGGGTTGGCGATCACCACCCCGCCGGAGCCGACCGAGATCGGGCCGTACGTCGTCCTGCACCCCGGAGCTTCCGTGCCCGCCCGCGCCTGGTCGCCGGACCGGTGCGCCGAGGCCGTCACGGCGCTCGCCGAAGCCGGGCACCGCGTCCTGGTCACCGGCGGCCCGAACGAGACCGCGCTGACCAAGCACGTGGCCGGCGCGCACGGCGTCGACCTCGGCGGCCGGACGACGTTCGCCGAACTGGCCGGGCTGCTGGCCCGCGCGGACGCCGTCGTGGTCGGCAACACCGGGCCGGCGCACCTCGCCGCCGCCGTCGGCACGCCGGTCGTGTCCTTGTTCTCGCCCGTCGTGCCCGCCCGCCGGTGGGCGCCGCACGGGCCGCACGTGTTGCTGGGCGACCAGGACGCCCCGTGCCGCGACTCGCGCGCACGCGAGTGCCCGGTGCCCGGCCACCCGTGCCTTGACCGGGTGACGGCCGACCAGGTCGTCACCGCCGTCGCCGAACTCGTGGGGGTGCGGACGTGAAGATCCTGCTGTGGCACGTGCACGGCTCGTGGACGAACGCGTTCGTCCGCGGCGGTCACGAGTACCTGATCCCCGGGCCGCCGCACGGCATCGGGCTGTCCGGGCGCGACTGGCCCGCCGCCCGCGAGGTCGACGTGTCCGAAGTGGCGCTGTCCGACTTGGGCGCGGACATCGCGGTGCTGCAACGGCCGGAGGAGGTCGGGCTGGTGCCCGCCGGTGTGCCGGTCGTGTACCTGGAGCACAACACGCCCAAGTACCCGAACCAGGCGCACCCGCTGAAGGACTGGGCGGGCACGATCGTCCACGTCACGCACTTCAACGACCTGATGTGGGACTGCGGCACGGCGCGCACCGTCGTCATCGAGCACGGCGTGGTCGACCCCGGCCTCCTGTACACCGGTGAGCTGCCCCGTGCGGCCGTCGTGGTCAACGACCCGGTGCGGCGCGGCCGGGTGGTCGGCACGGACCTGCTGCCGCGGTTCGCCGAGGCGGCGCCGTTGGACGTCTACGGCATGAAGACCCGCAAGCTGGGCGACATGGGGCGCGGCGACCACGACCTGGTGTCGCTGCACCGGGAACTGGCCCTGCGACGGCTCTACCTGCACCCGGTGCGGTGGACGTCGTTGGGGCTGTCGCTGATCGAGGCGATGCACCTGGGGATGCCCGTGGTGGCGTTGGCGTGCACGGAAGCGGTGCGCGCGGTGCCGCCGGAGGCGGGTGTGGTGTCCACCGACGTGGACGAGCTGGTGCGGGCCGTGGCCGAGTTGGTCGCGGACCCCGCGCTGGCCAGGCAGAAGGGAAAGCACGCCAGGGAGTTCGCCCTGGCCAGGTACGGGCTCGACGCCTTCCTGCGGAGTTGGGACCGGTTGCTGACAGGAGTGAGCGGATGAGGATCGCGATGGTGTCCGAGCACGCCAGCCCGTTGGCCGCCTTGGGCGGTGTCGACGCGGGCGGGCAGAACGTGCACGTCGCCGCGTTGTCGGCGGCGTTGTCGGCACTGGGGCACGACGTGGTGGTCTACACCCGTCGCGACGACCCGGGCCTGCCCGAGCGGGTGCGCACCGAGCAGGGCTACGAGGTCGTGCACGTGCCCGCCGGTCCCGCTCGCGGTGTGCCCAAGGACGAGCTGCTGCCGCACATGGGCGACTTCGCCCGTTTCCTGGAGCGGCAGTGGTACGAGGAACGGCCCGACGTCGTGCACGCGCACTTCTGGATGTCCGGCCTGGCCTCGGTGCTCGCGGCGCGCAAGGTCGGTGTGCCCGTCGTGCAGACCTACCACGCCCTCGGCACGGTGAAGCGCCGCCACCAGGGCGCGGACGACACCAGCCCGGCCGAGCGGATCGGCATCGAGCGGATGATCGGGCGCGAGGCCGACCGGATCGCCGCGACGTGCGACGACGAGGTGGTCGAGCTGATGCGGATGGGCGTGCGGCGGTCGCGGATCTCCGTCGTGCCGTGCGGCGTCGACCCGGTGCGGTTCCGGCCCGAGGGCCCGACCGACCGCCGCCGCTACGGGCACCGCATCGTCTCCGTCGGCAGGTTGGTGCCGCGCAAGGGTTTCCAGGACTTGATCACCGCGTTGCGGTCGTTGCCGGACACCGAGCTGGTGATCGCCGGCGGCCCGGTGCACGTCGAGTCCGACCCGGAAGCGCAGCGGCTCGCGGCGCACGCGGAACGCGTCGGTGTGCGCGGTCGGCTGTGGCTGGCCGGCCAGGTGTCGCGGGACGCCATGCCCGCGCTGCTGCGCTCGGCCGACGTCGTGGCGTGCGTGCCCTGGTACGAGCCGTTCGGCATCGTGCCGCTGGAGGCCATGGCGTGCGGCGTGCCGGTGGTGGCCAGCGCCGTCGGCGGCCTGACCGACACCGTGGTGGACGGCGTGACCGGCGTGCTCGTGCCGCCGCGCGACCCGTCCGCGCTGGCCAGGGCGCTGAACTCGCTGCTGGTCGACCAGGCCCGTCGGGAGGCGTGCGGGCTCGCCGGTCTGGACCGGGTGGGCGTGCGCTACACGTGGAGCCGGATCGCCGAGGACACCGAACGCGTCTACGAGCGGGTCACGGTGGGGCAGGCCGTGGCCGTGGGAGGCGGGCGATGAGCGTCGAGGCGCACCTGAACGGACTGGCCCAGTCGCTGGCCGGGCTGCGCGCCCAGGCGCCGCGGCTGACCCGCTGGGGCGGCGTGCTGGCCCGCAGGCTCACCGACGGCGGCCGGCTGCTCGCGGCGGGCAACGGCGGGTCGGCCGCCGAGGCGCAGCACCTGACCGCCGAGCTCGTCGGCCGGTTCCGCGACGACCGGCGGCCGTTCTCGGCGATCGCGCTGTGCGCGGAGTCGTCCAGCGTCACCGCGATCGGCAACGACTACGGGTACGAGCAGGTGTTCGCCCGCCAGGTCACCGCCCACGCCCGGCCGCGGGACGTGGTCGTGCTGCTGTCGACCAGCGGGCGCAGCCCGAACCTGATCGAGGCGGCCAAGGCGGCCAGGCAGGCGGGCGCGCACGTGTGGGCGATGACGGGCCCCACCCCGAACCCGCTCGCGGAGGCGGTGGACGACGTGCTGGCACTGCCCGGCGACCCGGCGAACGTGCAGGAAGCCCAACTGGTCGCGGTCCACGCCCTGTGCAGTGCTTTCGAAGCTGCTCTACCGGCATCGGAACGGAGGGTCTCGTGAAGCTGGTCGTCGTCGGTGACTCCTTGCTCGACATCGACGTGCTGGGCACCGCCGAGCGCCTGTGCCCGGACGCGCCCGCGCCCGTCCTGGACGTCACCGAAGAACGCGCCCGGCCAGGCGGTGCGGGACTGGCCGCCGCCCTGGCCGCCGCCGACGGGGTCGACGTCACGCTGGTCAGCGCGGTGGCCGACGACGAGGACGGGCACCGGCTGCGCGAGGAGTTGGCCCGGGTGCCGTCCGTGCTGGGGCCCTCGCCCACGCCGACCCCGGTCAAGACCCGGCTGCGCTGCGGCGACCAGTCGATCGCGAGGCTCGACCGGGGTGGCGGCACCGAGGCACCACAAGCCACCGACGACATGCTCGACGCGGTGCTGGAAGCCGATTACGTGCTCGTCTCCGACTACGGTCGCGGGCTGGCGCGCGACGAACGGCTCCGCGGCGTGCTCGCCCGCCGCCCGGTGGTCTGGGACCCGCACCCGCGAGGCCCGGACCCGGTGCCCGGCGTCCGCCTGGTCACGCCGAACGCGGCCGAGGCCAGGGCGTTCAGCGGCCACGCCGACCCGATGGACGCCCTCGAAGCGCTGCGCGCGAAGTGGCGGGCACGGGCCGTCGTGGTCACGCTCGGCGCCGACGGCGCGCTGCTGCACGGCGGCGGCACGCCGGTCGCCGTGCCCGCGCCCCGCGTGCCCGTGGTCGACCCGTGCGGTGCGGGCGACCGGTTCGCGGTGACGGTCGCGGCACGGCTCATGCGCGGCGCGGCGATGGACGACGCGGTCGCCGACGCCGTGACGTCGGCGGCCGAGTTCCTGCGCTGCGGCGGGGCTTCCGGCTTCCGACCGGTGGACCCGCTGTCCACGGTGGACGCGGTCCGGGCGCGCGGCGGCGTGGTGGTCGCCACCGGCGGCTGCTTCGACCTGCTGCACGCGGGCCACGTCCGCACCCTGCGCGCCGCCCGGTCGCTCGGCGACTGCCTGGTGGTGTGCCTGAACTCCGACGCGTCCGTGCGCCGGCTCAAGGGCCCGGACCGCCCGGTCACCCGGGAGCAGGACCGGGTCGAGGTGCTGCGTGCGTTGGGCTGCGTGGACGACGTGGTCGTGTTCGAGGACGACACGCCGGAACGCGTGCTGGCCGCCCTGCGCCCGGACGTGTGGGTCAAGGGCGGCGACTACACCGTCGATTCGTTGCCGGAAGCGGACTTGGTCAAGGGGTGGGGTGGGCGGACCGTCGTCGTGCCCTACCACCGGGGCCGTTCGACCACCGAGATGCTGTCGAGGAGGGGCTGATGCTCGACCAGGTGTTGGTGACCGGAGGCGCGTCCGGCTTGGGCGCGGCCGTGGTGCACGCGGTGCACGAGCTGGGCGGACGCCCGCTGGTGCTGGACAAGGCCGCCCCGTCGTCCTCGGAGGTGGCCGACTTCGAGTCGGTCGACCTGTCCGACACCAGGGCGGCGGAACGCGCGGTGAAGGCGATCGCCGAGCGCAACGGCGGCCTGCGCGCCGTCGTCACGGCGGCGGGCACGGACGCGTGCGGCCGGCTGGACGAGGTGTCCGGCACGGACTGGGACCGGGTGGTGATGGTGAACCTGCTCGGCACCGCGGCGGTGGTGCGGGCGGCGTTGCCGATGCTGGCCGGCGGCCGGGTGGTGACGATCGCGTCCACGCTCGGCATCAAGGCGGTCAGCGACGCCACCGCGTACTGCGCCTCGAAGTTCGGCGTCGTCGGCTTCACCAGGGCGCTGGCCGCCGAGACCGCCGGGCGGGTCGGCGTCACGCTGGTGATCCCCGGCGGCATGCGCACGCACTTCTTCGACGAGCGGGCCGAGCAGTACCGGCCGCCGGACGACAGCAAGCTGAACCCGCCCGAGCGGGTCGCCGACGCGATCGTGTTCGCGTTGCGCCAGCCCGAGGGGTGCGAGGTGCGCGAACTAGTGGTCGCGCACGCCGAGGAGGGGTCGTGGCCGTAGCCTCCCGGCTGGACACCGGCCGGGCGTTCGCGAAGGTGCTGCTGCCGACGGTCGCCAAGGGCGTGATCGTGCGCCGGCGCGGGGTGACGGCGGTGGCAGAGAAGGTGCAGGCGGACGCCGCGGCCGTGGCCACCATGAGGCGGTTCCGCGCGCGGTACGGCCCGGAACCGCTGCGGCTGAGGGTCACCGGGCGCAGCGTCGCCCTGCTGCTGGACCCGGTGGACGTGGCGCGGCTGCTGGCCGACTCGCCGTCGCCGTTCGCGCTGGCCACCCGCGAGAAGAAGGCCGCGCTGGCGCACTTCCAGCCGCACGGCGTGCTGATCTCGACGGGGGAGGAGCGGGCGCGGCGGCGTGCCGTGAACGAGGACGTGCTGCGGCCGGACAAGATCGACGTGCCGGGGATCGTGGCCGACGAGGCGGACCTGCTATTGCGGCACGTCCGCAGCACCGGCCGGCTGACCTGGGACGCGTTCGCGCAGGCGTGGTGGCGCGCGGCCCGGCGGATCGTGCTCGGCTCGTTCGCGCGGGAGGACGTCGAGCTGACCGACGTGCTGAAGACGTTGCGGGGCAACGCCAACTGGGCCTACCTGCACCCGCGGCGGGACGCGCTGCGCGAGCGGTTCGAGGAGCGGTTGCACGCGCACCTGGCACGCCAGGAGCCGGGCAGCCTCGCGAGCCTCGGCTCACCCGACGAGTTGCAGGGCCAGGCGCCGCACTGGCTGTTCGCGTTCGACGCGGCGGGCATCGTGACCATGCGTGCGTTGGCGATCGGCGGCGAGGGCGAGGCCGGCATCTGGGAGTCGGCGCGGTTGTGGCCGACGACGCCGGTGATCCTGCGCGAGAGCACCGAACCGACCCGCTGGCACGGCACGTGGCTGCCCGCGGGCACCACGTTCGTCGTGTTCGCGCCGTACTTCCACCGCGATCCGGACCGGTTGTCCTACGCCGACTCGTACGCGCCGGAGAACTGGCCCGCGCCGAGCGATCCCGGTCTGGTGCCGTTCAGCGGCGGTCCGGGCATCTGCCCCGGCCGCGACCTCGTGCTGGTTGCCGGCAGCACCATGCTGGACGCCTTGCGCGACCACTTGGCCGTGCCGACGCTGCGCGCGCCGCTGCCCGCCACGCTGAACCACTTCGGGCTGTCGTTCGTCACCCGCGGTGATGGTTGATCGACGCTCCCACCGGGTATGCGGTGGCGGTGAGTCAGGCTGAGGAGTCACACCAGCGGAGGTTGGCCCGCAACCTCAACGAGTTGCTGCAGGAACTGCGCGTGGCGCAGGCCGGCGTGCAGATCCTGTTCGGCTTCCTGCTGTCGATCGCGTTCGCCGAGCGCTACGCGTCGGCCGACGCCTACATCCGCGCCACGCACCTGATCACCGTCCTGTTCGCCGCGTGCTCCGTCGCGCTGCTCACCGCGCCCGCGGCCTGGCACCGGCTGCTCTTCCGCCGCGGCAGGCGGGAGGACGTGATCGAGGTGGCCAACCGCTTCGCGATCCTCGGGCTGGCCTGCCTTGCGGTCGCCATGACCGGCACGATCCTGCTGCTCGGCGAGGTCATCGTCGGCGGCTGGGCCGGCATCGCGCTCGGCGTGTTCGCGGCCGTGCTGTTCAGCGCGTTGTGGTTCGCGTGGCCGTGGCGCGAGCGCGGCCGGGACACCATAGCCGACGACGACGTGGACGACGAAGACCGCGTCGAGTGAGCGGCCGGTCAGCCCGTCTCGTCCGTGCTGTTGTGGGGCGTGCCGACGGGCTTGGACTCCGGCGATCCCCGCTGGCGCAGGTAGACGCTCAACACCACCATCGAGCCGATGGCCAGGAACTCCGACTGCCAGTTCTGCAGCGAGCGGTTCCAGAAGTCGGCCGACAGCACGTAGTCCCACCACGTCACCGGGTCCTGGAACGTGTTCAGCTGGTCGTTGTTGTACGCGCTGCGCCCGGCGATCGACTGGGTCAGCCACGAGCCGACGAACAGGCCGAGCATCACCAGGCCGAGCGAGTTCGAGTACAGCGCCGTGCGCCAGCCGCCCGCCTTCGCCCACGGCGGCGACTGCTCCTTCACGTGCGCGCCGAGGAGCTGGTCCTTGTCGGACTCCGCGCCCATCCGGTCGGCGGGCTTCGACTCGGGCGAGCCGCGCTGCATCAACCAGACGGTGGCGAAGATGAACAGGAAGAACTGGAGGTACTCGGACTGCCAGTTCTCGGCCACGTCCACCGCGAAGTCCGAGGACATCACGTACTGCCAGAAGCCGATCGGGTCACCGCCGTCGGTGAGCCGCCGGTTGTTGAGGTCCGCGTTGCCCGCGAACGCCTGCCCGACCAGCGTCACCAGGCACAGCAGGCCGAACGCCAGCCCCAACCCGTTGTCCCGCAGGAATCTCTTCACAGGCCCACCAACCCGATGACGCTGAAGAACACCAGCAGACCCAGCACGCCCAACAAGTAGGCGTAGAACATCCCGCGCTGCGTCATGGCCCACCCACCTCGCACGTGTACGGCCGCTCGCCCTGCGACTCGCAGCCCGCGCCCGCCACCCGCCACCCCGACGCCAGCTCCCGCAGGAACAGGACGTCGTCCGACGTGTGGACCTGCGCCGCGTCACCCCAGACCTCGACCGCCCGCACCGTCCCGCCGGGCACGTCCAGCGACTCGCACTCCACGTCCTCGCGCGCACGTTCGGTCAACAACCCGCAAGCACGCTCCACGTCACCCGACGCGACCGCCGCGGTGAACTCCTCCGCCGTGCGCCGGACCAGGTCGTCCGAACCCGTGCCGCACCCGCCCACCACCAGCAACGCCGGCAACGCCACGGCGGGCAACCACCGAAAGCGGATCATGGCTGGACGATAACGCCTCATGGGCGCAGCAGCACTTTGACGGCGTTGTCCTGCTTGTGCTGGAAGATCTCGTAGGCGTGCGGCGCCTGGTCGAGCGGCAGGTGGTGCGTCGCGAAGGCGTCCACGCCGAGCGGGTCGTCGTCGGTCAGCAGCGGCAGGATCTCCGGCACCCAGCGCCACACGTTGGCCTGGCCCATGCGCAGCTGCACCTGCTTGTCGAACAGGGTCAGCATCGGCAGCGGGTCCGCCATCCCGCCGTACACGCCGGACACCGAGATGGTGCCGCCGCGCCGCACGATCTCGATCGCCAGCCGCAGCGCGTGCAGCCGGTCGACGCCCGCGGTCCGCATGAACGGTGCCGCGAGGGCGTCCGGCAGCAGGCCGACGGCCTGGTGGGCGAGCTTCGCGACCGGCGCGCCGTGCGCCTCCATGCCCACGGCGTCGATCACGGCCTCCGGGCCGCGCCCGTCGGTGAGGTCGCGGATGTGGTCGACCAGGTGGCTGTCCCGCACGTTGAGCACGGTCACGCCGTGCCCCCGTGCCCGCGCCATGCGCTCCGGCACGAGGTCGACCCCGATGACCGTCCCCACGCCGCGGTGCTGGGCGATCCGGGTCGCCATGTCGCCGATCGGGCCGAGCCCGAGCACGACCAGGCTGTCCCGCGTGCCCGCGTACTCCACCGCCTGCCACGCCGTGGGCAGCACGTCGGACAGGTAGACGAACCGGTCGTCCGGCGGCCCTTCCGGCACCTTGATCGGCATCGTGTTGCCGAACGGCACCCGCAGGTACTCGGCCTGCCCGCCGGGCACCTGCCCGTACAGCTTGGTGTACCCGAACAGCGCCGCGCCCGACCCGTGCTCGCGCACCTGGGTCGTCTCGCACTGCGACTGCAGCCCGCGTGCGCACATGAAGCACGTGCCGCAGGAGATGTTGAACGGCACCACCACCCGGTCGCCCGGCGAGACCTCGGTGACCTCCGCGCCGACCTCCTCGACCACGCCCATCGGCTCGTGCCCGAGGACGTCGCCCTCGTCGATGAACGGGCCCATCACCTCGTACAGGTGCAGGTCGGAGCCGCACAGCCCGGTGGACGTGATGCGGACGACGACGTCGGTCGGCTCCTTGAGGATGGGGTCCGGCACGCTGTCCACGCGCACGTCGCGCTTGCCGTGCCAGGTGACGGCCTTCATGACTGCACCTCCCGCTGCCCAGGTCGACTGCCCGGAGCGTTCCCGGCACGGCGTGTGGCAAACACCGCCCCGGGTACCCGCAGCGCATGAGCGCACCACTTCCCCAGGACCGGGCGGGCGCGCCGCAGCGCGCGGTCGTGACCGGGTCCGACTCCGGCATCGGCAAGGCCGTCGCGGTCGCGTTGGCGGGCGGCGGGGTCGACGTCGGCATCACGTTCCACTCCGACGCCGACGGCGCCGAGGACACCGCCCGCAAGGCCCGCGACCACGGCGTGCGGGCCGCCGTGCGGCAGCTCGACCTGACCGACCTGCCCACCGCCGCGTCCGTGGTCGACGACCTCGCGGCCGAGCTGGGCGGCATCGACGTGCTGGTGAACTGCGCCGGCACCGGCACCGCGCAGAAGGCCATGGACATGGACTTCGACACCTGGCGCGGTGTGCTGTCGGTCGACCTCGACGGCGCGTTCCTGTGCTCGCAGCGCGCCGCCAAGCACATGATCAAGGCGGGGCGGGGCGGTCGGATCATCAACATCACGTCGGTGCACGAGCACCAGCCGCGGGTCGGCGCGGCGCCGTACTGCGCGGCCAAGGCCGGGCTCGGGGCGTTGACGAAGGTGCTGGCGCTGGAGCTGGCCGAGCACGCCATCACGGTCAACTCGGTCGCGCCCGGCGAGATCTCCACGCCGATGACGGGCCAGGAGGACGTGGACCCGCGCACCGAGCCGCGGCCGGGCGTGCCGCTGGGACGTCCGGGGCACGCGAGCGAGGTCGCCGCCGTGGTGGCGTTCCTCGCGACGCCGGCGGCCGGGTACGTGACGGGCGCGTCGTTCCTGGTGGACGGCGGCATGACCTTGATGGGCCCGCAGGCGAGCCAACTCCTGACCGACCGCACGTGGCTCGAACCGTGACCGGCGCGCCGACTACCCCGCGGTCACCCGGCGCGTCGCGGCGGCCGCCACGGCGAGCGCGGCGAGCCGGACCAGGTTGGCGCGGTGCCAGGTGCGGACCAGCCGGCGGCGCTCGCCGTCGCCCAACGCGCCCTCGCCGCGCAGCAGCGGCAAGTTGACCGCTTTGACCAGGTAACCCGTGAGCGCCGCGGCCACCACGGTGCCCGCCGCCGCCGTGGCGACGGCCCGTCGGTCACCGCCCGAACGCCAGCCCGCCGCCAGCGTCACACCGGTGGCCACGAGCGTCACCGGCGCCGCGGGCGCGTAGTAGCGCAAGGGGCTGCCGGGGCCGAGGAGCCGGGGCTCCCGGTTCGGCCGGGCGTCCGCGAGCAGGCCGGGCACGTCGACCGCGGCCTCGTAGAGGTTGCCGGCGAACCAGTGCGCTTGGCCGAGTCGGGCCAGCGCGGCCCACGGCAACCGGAGTCCCATGCGGTGATCCTACGGAGGCCGGTCGAGTCCTGAGGTTATTCCAAGGTTCTCCCAACGTCCCGCTGAGCCGGGCTTGGTCTGCTGGTCGTGGGCGCCGGACCGGCCGGCGCCCAAGACTGGAGGCAGGGATGCGAATGCGGATCCGGACCAGGCTCGTCGCGGCCGTCCTGACGGCGGGGACGCTGACCGCGGTGGTCGCCGCGAGCACGTCACCCGCGCTGGCGGAACCCACCGGGGCGAGGGGTGTGACCGCCGAGCACGAGCCGGCGAAGCAGAAACCGGCGCAGGACGGGGTGGGGAAGGCGAAGCACGTCAAGCCGGGCGAGGAGCCGGGCAAGGGACACGGTGGGGTGCCCGCGGAGGCCGTCGAGCTGCTGGCCGTCAAGCTCGGCATCACCGTCGACCGGTCCCGCCAGGTGTACCGCGACCTGGAGAAGGTCAAGGCGCGGGGCGCGGAGATCGTCGGCGACCGGGCGTTCATCGCGATCGCCGAGGGCCTCGGCATCACGCCCGAGCGGCTCCTGGCCGTCCTGCGCGAGGTGAAGCAGGAGATCGCCGTGCCGCCGAAGGACAAGCCGGGCGAACCGGTCGGTTCACCCTCGAAGTGACCGGTCGACCAGGGTGGTCCGGACCGGTGCGAGACCGGTCCGGACCGCGGCCCGCGAGTGGGCCCGCGGCGGTGCCCCATACTGGTCGCGTGCGGGTCTTGGTGGTGGATGACGACGAGGCCGTCCGCCACTCCCTGGCCCACGCGCTGCGCCGGGACGGCTACCAGGTGTCGGTCGCGGCGGACGGCGCGCAGGCGTTGGACGAGCTGGGCCGGGTCCGGCCCGAGGTGATCGTGCTCGACGTGCTGCTGCCCGAACCCAACGGCCTGGAGATCTGCCGCAGGCTGCGCCGCCGGGGCGACCGCACGCCGATCCTCATGCTGACCGCGCGCGACCTGGTGGAGGACCGGGTCGCCGGGCTCGACGCGGGCGCCGACGACTACCTGGTCAAGCCGTTCGCCCTGGACGAGCTGCGGGCCAGGCTGCGCGCCCTGCTGCGGCGCACCGGGGTCGGCCAGGAGGTGCTGCGCTTCGCCGACGTGGAGATGGACACGACAACCTACCGCGTGCGCCGGGGCGAGCGGCCGATCGAGCTGACGCGCACCGAGCACGCGTTGCTGGAACTGTTCCTGCGCAACCCGGACCGGGTGCTCGGCCGCGAGCTGATCTTCGAGTCCGTCTGGGGCTACGACTTCGGACCCGCGTCCAACGCGCTGTGGGTCTACATCAGCTACCTGCGCGCGAAGCTGGAGTCCGGCGGCGAACCGCGCCTGATCCAGACCGTGCGCGGCCTGGGGTACGTGCTGAGGGAGCGACCGTGACGCTGCGGACCAGGGTCGGGCTCGCCGGCGGCGCGGTGGTGCTGGTGGCGCTGGCCATCGCCTCGGTGGTGGTCTACTCGACGGTCCGGGCGGACCTGCGCCGCAACCTGGACGAGTCGCTGGCGCAGACCGCCGCGCAGAGCCCGACCATCGCCGCGCAGCTCAAGCAGAGGGTCGCGGACTCCGGGCACGCGATGCCCATCGAAAGCCCGGTCGTCGTGGGCGGCACGCTGGTCCAGTTCGTCACCGCGCCGGTGTTGCCCGGGGTGAACCGGGCGTTCGTCGCCGTGACCGAGCGGGACGTGGCCGTGGCCGAGGGCGACGCGCCCGCCTACTTCCAGGACGTCACGCACCACGGCGTCGACTACCGGCTCCACACCGCCGCGGTGCCGAAGTCGCGGGGTGTGCTGATCCGCGTCGCCCGGCCGCTCGCCGACGGCGCCGACGTCCTGACCGCGTTGGCGGCGTTGCTGGTCAGCCTGACCCTGATCGGCGGGCTGGTCGCCGCACTGGCCGCCAGGCTGGCGGCACGGCGGGTGCTGCGGCCGGTGCGCGTGCTGACGGACGCGGTCGAGCACGTGACCGCGACCCGGGACCTGAAGGCGCGCGTCGACCTCACCGGGCGGGACGAGATCGGCCGCCTGGGCCGGTCGTTCGCCGCCATGATGACCGCCTTGGACGCCTCTGTGCACGCACAGCGCCGACTGGTCGCCGACGCGTCGCACGAGCTGCGCACCCCGCTGACCAGCCTGACCACGAACCTCGAGCTGCTCGCCGAGGCCGAGGGGCTGCGCGACCCCGAGGCGCCCGCGCAGGTGCGGTCGGCGATCGCGCAGGTCGGTGAGCTGCGCACGCTGGTCAACGACCTGATCGACCTCGCCCGCTACGGGGAGGGCACCACGCGGGCCGAGGACACCCGGCTGGACCTGGTGACCGGCCGGGTGATCGCCAAGGCGGCGGCGCGGGCGAGCGGTCCGCGGTTCGAGTCGGCGTTGTCGCCCTGCCTGGTCCACGTCGACCCGGACGCGATCGAACGGGCCGTCGGGAACCTCGTGGACAACGCGGTGAAGTGGAGCCCGCCCGGCGGCCGGGTGCTCGTCACGGTGGCCGACGGGGAGTTCGCCATCACCGACGAGGGGCCCGGGATCCCGCCGTCGGACGTGCCCTTCGTGTTCGACCGCTTCTACCGGTCGGCACAGGCGCGGTCGATGCCCGGCTCCGGGCTCGGCCTGGCCATCGTGCGCCGGGTGGTCGAGACCCACGGCGGTGAGGTGACCGCCGAACCCCTCGACCGCGGCGTGCGGATGCGCCTGCGCCTGCCGGTGGTGCGGGACTGACCCCCACGCCCGCCCGGACCGGACGACCGGACTAGGACCGGGCCTTGGCGGTCTTGCGGTTGTTCGCCTTGTCGATCGCCTCGACCAGCTGCTGCTTGGTCATGCTCGACCGGCCGGGCACGTCCAGCTTCTTGGCCAGGTCGTACAGGTGCTCCTTGCTCGCGTTGGCGTCGACGCCGCCCGCCGTCCGCCCCTGCTTCGGCGTGCTGCGCGCGGCCTGCTTGTCGGACGGGCCCTTCTGCCCCTTCGGCTCCCAGTGGTCGCCGACCTTCTCGAACGAGTGCTTCAACGCGGCGAACGCGGTGCGGTGCGAGCGCTGGCCCTCGCCGTACGTCTGCACGGCCGAGTCGTGCGCCTTGATCCACGTCCGCTGGGCCTTCTTCGGCGAGCGCGCGATCGTGCTCGGCAACTCCTCACGTCCGGGCATGGCTCTCCTCCTCGGGGCTTCGCCTCGGGTTTCACCTCGGCCACCTGGGTACCCGGAGGCCATGACGGACATGCGTGTCGATGCACTCGACGTCCACAGCCCGGTCGACGGTCAGCTGATCGGCTGGCTGCCCATCGCCACGGACGAGGACGTGGCGGGCTCGGTGCTCACCGCGTGTGAGGCGCAACCCGACTGGGCGGCGACACCCGCCGCCGAACGGGGAGCCGCGCTGAAAGCCGCCGCGCAGGCGATCCGGGAGCACGCGACCGACCTGGCGAACGTCCTGACCTCCGAGACCGGCCGCCCGTTCGGGTCCGCACGGGACGGTGTGCTGGCCGGTGTGTCCACGTTGGAGCAGTACGCCGAGCTGGGCCCGGTCCACCGCGGCCGGTCGCTCCAGGGCGCGCACGACGCGGCCGACTTCATGATCCCCGGACCCCGCGGCGTCGTCGTCGCCCTGACACCGTGGAACGACCCGGTCGCCGTGTCCTGCGGCCTGCTCGGCGCGGCCCTCGTGACCGGCAACGCCGTGGTGCACAAGCCGAGCGAACGCTGCCCGCACACGGGCGTGCTGCTGGCGCAGCTCATGGTCGACCACTTCCCGCCGGGCGTGCTGCAGAGCCTCACCGGCGACGCCTCGGTGGGCGCGGCGCTGGCCGCCTCACCGCACGTGGACGTCGTCGCGCACGTCGGCGGCACCGCGACCGGCCGCTCGATCGCCGCCGCGTGCGCCCGGACCGGCGCGAAGGCGCTGCTGGAGAACGGCGGCAACGACCCGCTGCTGGTCGACGCGGACGTGGACCCGGTCTGGGCCGCCGAGCAGGCGGCGATCGGCGCGTTCACCAACGCGGGCCAGCTGTGCACGTCGGTCGAGCGGATCTTCGTGCACGAGGCCGTGGCCGGGGAGTTCCTGGCGGCGCTGTGCGAAGAAGCCCGCCGCTGGAACGCCGACCCCCAGCCCCTCGTGGACCTCCGGATGCGCGAGCACGTGCACGCGCACGTCGCCGAGGCCGTGGCGGACGGCGCGGAACCGCTGGTCGGCGGCGAGATCCCGGACCGCGAGGGCGCCTACTACCCGGCCACCGTGCTCGACCGCTGCACGCCCGACATGCGCGTGCTGCGGGAGGAGACGTTCGGGCCGGTCGCGCCCGTGCGCGTGGTGCCGTCGTTCGAGGAAGGGCTGGCCGAGGCGTGCGTCGACGAGCACGGCCTGGCCGCGACCGTGCTCACCGGCTCCATGGCGCACGCGCAGCACGCGTGGCGAGCGCTGCCCGTCGGCACGGTGAAGGTCAACGCGGTGTTCGGCGGCGCTCCCGGCGGCGCCGCCCAGCCGCGCCGCCTGTCCGGCACCGGGTTCGGCTACGGCCCCGAGCTGCTGGACGAGCTGACGACGGTGAAGGTCGTGCACCTCGGCCAGGCTCACCAACCTCATTAGTCATCCTTTTGTTGTGTATGTATGGTTTGTGTGTATGGAGTTGCTGCGTATCTCCAGGGCCGCGAAGCGTCTCGGGCTGCATCCGATGACGCTTCGCCAGTGGGCGTTGGACGGCAAGATTCCCTTCACATGGGTCGGTCGTGAACGCCGGTTCTCCTCGGTGGATGGAGAACATGAAGCGTGGCAGCGACTCCTCGACTGCCCGGCCGCGTCTGGAGTTGCTGTATGTGCGGGGTGTCGGGCTCGTCGGGGCAGGAGTCCTCGCTGGAAGCGCAGGAGGCGGAGCTGCGGGCGTCCTCGTCCGGGACGGTCGTGAAGTCGTCAAGGATTGCGGCTCGGGTTTGAAGGAGAATCGGCCCGGTCTGAACCGTGTGATCGCGATGGTGTCGGACGGCTCCGTGACCGTCGTACAAGTCACGCACGAGGACAGGTTGGCCCGCTTCGGGATCGGATGGCTCAAGCGTCTGTTCGCCGTGTACGGGGTCACGGTGGAGGTGCTGTACCCGAAGAAGCGCGGCGGCCGGGACGAACTTCTCGACGACTTCGTCTCGCTGGTCACCGCTTTCGCGGGGCGCTTGTACGGGATGCGCGGTGCGGACAACCGCAGGCGGCTGCTGGCCGAGGCCGGCCAGTGCGTCGGGGAGAGCGTCGCCGCGTGAGCCGGAAACCGCCTCTCGCCGAGGGCGTGATCTCCCGCACCGCCTGCGCCCGCACCCTTGTCCGGTCGGGCGTGGACGAGAAGAGCGGGGAAATCCTCACCGCCGTCGCCGTGGCCGAGCGTGTGGGCTGGTGCCTGGACCTGACCGGTGGCATGGTCGGCTCGTTGCTCGGCGGGCATTGGAACACCGCCGACGTGGACACCTTGGCCTCCGGTGTGGACGCGGGCGGGCGGAGGTTGCCATCGAACGCCTGGATGGCCCTGCGCCGTCTGGGCTGGGCCGTCGTCGCGGGGGCGAAGGTCAACGACCGGATCGTCCGCGCCGCCCAGGAGCAGGCGGGACGTGCTCTGCGGTCGGTGAAGTGGCGGTCCGACGTGGTCGCCGGAATCCTGACCACCTGGCCCGCCGACCCGGACAAGCGCACCGCCGAGGAGTGGGACGCGGCGCGGGCTGCGATACCGGGCGGCGAACACCTGCCCTCCAGCGTCATCCGTGCCCGCACCCGGCAGATCACCCGGTTCCTGCGGGAACACGGCCGCCTGCCAGCCGACGTGTTCGAGCTGGAACCCACGCCCCGTGTGGCGCGGATGCTGCTGCTCGCCGCCTGCGACAGCCAGCAGGCGTCGATCGAACGTTCCCCGACCGAACCGACGAAGATCCTGCTGCGCGTGCGGCTACCCACCCGATCCGATCCGCTGTCCTTCCGCGACTGGACCTGGGTGGCCTGCACCGTCACGCTGCCGCCCACCGTCCCCGCGAGCGCCGTGCCGCACCTGCCCACGTTGCGGATCGTCGGCGGCAAGGTACGCGCCGACCTCGCCTACACCCACCCTGTCCCGGCCGCCCGGCGCAGCGGTCACACGATCGCGCTCGGCGTGGACTGGGGGCTCAACACCCTGCTGTCCGCCGGAGCGGCCCGGCTGCACGACGATGGGCATATCACCGCCCTGGGTGCGGGCGCCCGGTTCCAGGCCGCGGGAGTACTGGCCAAACAGCACCGGCTCCGCCGCCTGGCAGAGCGCCTGCAAACCAAGACCGACCAGTACACACGGCTCGCCGACCCCGCCCTGGCCGACAAGCTCGCCACGCTGGGCGAGGAGATCCGTCGCGTCTGCGAGCGGCGCTGCAACCTCAACGACGCGCTGGCCCGCTCCGCCGCCCGCTGGGCTGTGGACCAGGCTGTCGCCGCCGGAGCCACGGTCATCTACCTGGAAGACCTGCGCTCGATGGAAGCACGCGGCATGGGACGTACGCACAACACGCGGATGTCGCAGACGGTGCGCGGGCGGATCGCCGACCACATGCGGCACCTGGCCGCCGAGTCCGGCATCGCCGTGGCGACCGTGCCACCGGCGAACACATCCAAGCACTGCCCGCATTGCCTCACCCCGCTGCGCCACCGCAAGGCACCCGATCGGCCCACCACTCCCGGCTGGAAATGGGCCATCTGCCCCTCCTGCCGCTGGCAGGGCGACCGCGACCAGGGAGCCTGGCGGCGTATCGCCGCACGAGGACTGGCACACCAGACCAAGACCGTCGCGGACAGGACCATCGGTACCCTGGCGATCCGCGCTGTCGTGCCCGAGATGGAGAACAAGGCCGTCATCACGGCCACCCGGAAGACCTGCCGGACCGACCGGTCCAAGACCGGTCCCACCCGGCCACGATCCACCCGCTCCGCGCCCAGGCGACGCGGAGTTCCCTCCCCGGCACGGCCCATCGACGGTGCCGGACAGCGTCCGGAGGGACACGCACCCACGGACCGGCGGCTGCCACGCGCAGCCCACCGGCACCAGGACGTGACCACGACCAGCACACCCACCGGCCGACACCGGCCACGCGGAGCGGCACTCGGCGCGGGATTCCACCTACACGCCCGCACCACCCCGCCCAGATGGGAAGAACCCACACCGAACCCTACGGTTCGCGCGGAATCGCCAAGCTGATCAGAGACGCTCAGATCCAGCCCTCGTCCCAGGCCAGCCGGGCGGCCTCGTAGCGGGTGGTCACGCCGAGCTTCGTCATCGCCGACGACAGGTAGTTGCGCACGGTGCCGGCGGCCAGGTGGGCTTCACCGGCGATCGAGGCCACTGTGCCGCCCTGGAGCGCGTACCGCAGCACGTCCAGCTCCCGCGCGGTCAACGGGCACGCGCCCTCGGTCAGCGCGGCGGCGGCGATCTCGGAGTCCACGTAACGGCGGCCCGCGTGCACGTCACGCAGGATCGAGGCGAGCTGCGCGGCCGGCGTGGTCTTGGGCACGAACCCGCGCACACCCGCGCTCAACGCCCGCCGCAGCACGCCCGGCCGCGCGTGCCGGGTCACGATCACCACCGCGACACCGTCCAGCCCGCGCACCGCCTCCGCCGCGAGTACCCCGTCCCGCCGGGGCATCTCCAGGTCGAACACCGCGATCTCGGGCCGGTGCGCCCGCACCGCCGCGATCGCCGCGTCACCGTCGCTGGCCTGCGCGACCACCGAGATGTCGTCCTCCAGCTCCAGCAACGCCGCCAGCGCGCCCCGGATCAGGTCCTCGTCGTCGGCCAGCACCACGCGGATCACCGGCCCATCCCCGCCTTGCCGACCAGCTCGAACCCCTCCGGGTCCAGCGGACCGCCGTCGACCCGCCCGCCGACGGTGGCGAACCGCTCGCGCAGCCCGGCCAGCCCCGCCCCCGCGTCGTCGGCGCGCGCGAAGTCGGCGGGCACGCCGTCGTTGCGCAGCCGCACGCACACCTGGCCCTCGACCACGTCGATCAGCACGTGGCAGCGCCGCGCCCGGCTGTGCCGGAGCACGTTCGTCGTCCCCTCGCGCACGAGCGCGCCGAACAGCGGCTGCAACGGCGGCGGCACGCCCGCCGCGTCACCCTCGACCGTGGTCTCGATGCCCGCGGCCCGCAGCACGCCCACCGCGTTCGCGATCTCCGTGCCCAGGCTGGCCCGCCGGTAGCCCTGCACCACCTCGCGGGTCTCCTTCAACGCCGTCCGCGCCAGCTCCGCCACCTCGCCCGCGTGCTGCCGGGCCAGGTCGTCGTCCCGGCCGATCAGCCGCTGCGCCAGCTCGCCCTTCAACGCGATCGCCTGCAGGTGGTGGCCCTGGATGTCGTGCAGGTCGGCGGCGAACCTCAACCGCTCCTCGGCCACGGCCAGCGCCTCGGCGGTCTTGCGGCTCTGCTCCTGCTGCACCGCCATGTCCCAGATCCACAGCTGGGCCAGGTCGGCGACCACCAGCGCGACGACCATCACCCCGGCCATGAGCATCGCCGGCCCGGCGTCGTCACCGCCGAACAGCCCGCCCACCGCGATCGACAGCACCGCCATCACGGTCACCACCGGCCAGCGGCTGCGCGACGGCAGGATCGCGCCCACGTGCGCGACCACGAGGGCGGGCAGTATGGCCCAGGCGGGCATGAAACCACCGGTGCCGCTCGTCACCGCCCACGCCACCAGCGCCACCGCGAACGTCGCCGCGTGCTCCCACGGCGGGCCGTCGCCGCGGCCGAGCCCGATCATGGCCTGCCGCATGTACCGGGTGTGCTGGACGATCACCACGGCCACGGCCGACGCCAGCAGCACCGACTGGAGCACGCCGCGGTCGTGCGCGAACAGGTCGGCCACCGTGCCGAGGGCGGCCACCGTGCCGCCCGCGATGACCGTCCACCACGTGTAGCGGCGGAGCCTGCTCAGAGGAGTCACAGGCTGAATCTACGGTCGGATCCCACCGGTGTCTGCTGACATCTGTCACACGGACCGGTGCGCGTCGGCACTGGGTGCCGCCCGTGCCCGCGACCACGATGGTGGCCATGGGAGAAACGGTGATCGACGTGGCGGACCTGAGGTGCCGCTACGGTGACTTCGAAGCCGTGCGAGGGGTGGACTTCGAGGTCCGGCGGGGTGAGTTGTTCGCGCTCCTGGGCACCAACGGCGCGGGCAAGACCACGACGATGGAGACGTTGGAAGGGCTGCGCGCCCCGTTCGGCGGCACCGTGCGGGTGCTGGGGCTCGACCCGTTCCGGGATCGGGCGGCGTTGCGCGCGCGCACCGGAATCATGTTGCAGGACAGCGGGTTCCCGGCCGACCTGACCGCACGCGAGATGGTGGCGCTGTGGGGCGTCACGAGCGGTCGGCGCGCCACCGAGGACGTGCTGGCGCGGCTGGACCTGGCGCACCGGCGCGACGTGCGGATCAAGCAGCTGTCCGGTGGCGAGCGGCGGCGGCTGGACCTCGCCCTGGCCGTGCTCGGCCGGCCCGAGCTGCTGTTCCTGGACGAGCCGACGACCGGGTTGGACCCCGAGTCGCGGCAGCGGACGTGGGACGTGGTGCGCGGGCTGCTCGCCGAGGGCACGACCGTCGTGCTGACCACGCACTACCTGGAGGAGGCCGAGTCGCTCGCGCACCGGCTCGCGATCCTGCACGACGGGCTGGTCGCGGTGTCCGGGGCGCTGGTGGACGTGCTCGCCGCCCAGCCCGCGCGGATCGAGTTCGACCTGCCGGGCCGGCTCGACGTCAGCGCGCTGCCGATGCTGGCGGGCGACGTGGTGCACCGGCCGACCGGCCGGGTCGAGGTGCGCACCGGCGAGCTGCAGGACGACATGGCGGTGCTGTTGGCGTGGGCGGGGCGGGAAGGCCTGCGGTTGGGTCGGATCCGCGCGCACCACGCGTCGCTGGAGGACGTGTTCCACAGTGCCCGGACGGGCAAGGAGGTAGTGGTCGCATGATCGCCGCACTGGGCGTGGCCGAGCTGAAGCTCCTGCTGCGCAACCGGACCGCCGCCGCGTTGGCCGTGCTGATGCCGATGGCGGCGGGGCTCTACTTCGCGCTGGCGATGGACGGCGAGGAGACCGGCTGGACGATGGTCGTCACGCTCCAGCTGCTGTTCTCGTTCGGGTTCACCGTGTACGTGACGGTGACGACCGCGTTGACCGCCCGCAGGCAGGACCTCTACCTCAAGCGGCTGCGGACGGGCGCGGCGTCGGACGTGGTGGTGCTGACCGGCATCCTGCTGCCGGTGGTGCTGCTGGGGCTGGCGCAGGCGGTCGTGCTGCTGGGCATCAGCGTGGGTGCGGGCGCGCCCGTGCCCGCCCGGCCCGAGCTGCTGGTCCTGGCGATGGTCGGCGGCGTGGCGCTCAGCTGCGCGGCCGGTGTGGCCACCAGCGGCGTCACCGGCACCGCGGAACTCGCCCAGATCACCACGGCGCCGTTCTTCTTCGCTCTGATCGTCGGCGGGCTGATCGGGTCGAACGGCGCCGTGGAGCTGCCGGTGTTCCTGGTGCCGGGCAGCGGCCTGGGCGCGCTGGTCGCCGCGGCGTGGGGCGGACCGGCCGACCAGATCGGCCCGGCGGCGCTGTCCGTGGCGCTGTGGACCGTCGCCGCCGGCGCCCTGGCCGTCCGCTTCTTCCGCTGGGACCCGCGCGGGTAGGCCGCGGTCAGCCGACGGGGGAGGTGTCCGCGCTCTGGACGTACTCCATCGCCGCGACGAACGCGGGGTCGGCCATCCGGGCAGCCAGCTCGTCCGGGGTCGGCTCCGCGACGCGCTGGTGGACCCACCACAGGTTGCCGAACGGGTCGCGCAGCCGGCTCACCCGGTCGCCCCAGAACAGCTCGGTCGGCTCGGTGACCACGACCGAGCCGCGGGCGACGGCCCGCCTCAGCACCTCGGCGTCGTCGGCGACGTAGAGCCGCAGGAACGCCGGGGTCGGCGGCCACCCGGGCTTGTCGAACATCATCACCACCGAGTCGCCGATGCGGACCTCGGCGTGGCCGATCACCCCGTCGACCTCCACCCGGCCCAGCTCGGCGGCGTCGAGCACCGCGACCGTGAAGTCGATCAGTTCGGCCGTGCGACCAGGGGTGATGATCCAGGGCGTCACGGTGTGGTAGCCGTCGGGAACAACGTTCACGTTGACCGTCTCCTCGGTGTGGTGGGTCCGCCACCGACGACGCTAGAGACGGTGTAGGCCGGTTCCGGTCCTACTTCGCCGGCCGGCCCAGCGAGACCAGACGGAACCCCGCCTCGGCCACCTTCTCGGCCGGCAGCAGGTTGCGGGTGTCCACGATGACCGGGCGGCTCATCGCGGCGGCCAGGTTCGGCCAGTCCAGCTCGGCGAACTCCGGCCACTCGGTCAGCACCACCAGCCCGTCCGCGCCCGCGGCCACCGCCTCGGCCGAGTCCAGCACCCGCACCGGGCCGCAGTCCTCCGTCACGCACGGGTCGTACCCGGTCAGCCGCGCGCCCTCCGCCGCCAGCAGCGACGCCACCGCCAGGGCGGGTGAGTCGCGCAGGTCGTCGGTGCCCGCCTTGAACGTCAACCCGAGCAGCCCGAGCCGCACGCCGCGCAACGCGCCGCCCACCGCCTCGCGCACCATCCCGACCACCCGGTGCGCCTGGTGGCCGTTCGTGCCGATGGTCGCGCGCAGCAACGGGAAGTCGACCCGCGCGTCCTCCGCCGTGGACAGCAGCGCCTTGGTGTCCTTCGGGAAGCAGGAACCGCCCCAGCCCGGGCCCGGCTCCAGGAACGACGACCCGATCCGGTCGTCCAGCCGCATCCCCTCGGTCACGTCGCCGATGTCCGCGCCGACCCGTTCGCACAGCTCGGCCAGGCTGTTGACGTAGGACAGCTTCATCGCCAGGAAGCAGTTGCTGGCGTACTTCACCAGCTCCGCGCTCGCGCTGCTCGTGACCAGCGCCGGCGCGCCCGTGCCCGCGTACAGCGCCACCACCCGGCGTGCCGCGTCCTCCGCCTCCGAGCCGACCACGACCCGTTGGGGCCGCAGGAAGTCGTCCACCGCGTGGCCCTCGCGCAGGAACTCCGGGTTGGACACCACCCGCACGTCGCCGCGCCCCACCAGCTCCGCGACCCGTTCCGCCGTGCCGGCGGGCACCGTCGACTTGATCACCAGGACGCAGCCGGGCGACACCGCGTCCCGCGCCTCCCGCAACACCGCGTGCACGGCGGTGAGGTCGGCCGCGCCGTCCGCGCCGGTCGGCGTCGGCACGCACAGGAACACGAAGTCCACACCGGACAAAGCCTCGGCGTTGCCGAGCACGAACCGCAACCGCCCGGCCCCCAGCCCTTCCGCGACCAACTCGGCCAGGCCCGGCTCGTGCGCGCCGATCTCGGCCCGGCCGAGCGCGGCCACCTTCGCCTCGTCCACGTCCGCGCACACCACGGTGTGCCCGAGCCGCGCGAAGCAGGCCGCGGTCGTCAACCCGACATAGCCCGCGCCGATGACGCCGATCCTGGCCACGGTCCACCTCCCAGCAATGATCGTGCGGCGTCCAGCACCTCGTCCACGGTGATCTCCAGCAGCCCGGGGTCGGGCCGGTCGGCGAACGTGTCGCCGGTCGTCCCGTGCCACAGCGCGTGGTGCGGGCCCGACCTCGGTCCCCACTCGGCGGGCGACACCGGCCCGAACAGCACCACGGACGGCGTGCCGTAGGCGGTGGCGACGTGCGCCACGCCCGTGTCGCCGCAGACGACGAGCCGCGCGCCCGCCACCAGGTCGAGCAACCCGGCCAGGTCACCCGTCCGAGTTCGTCCCGGCGCCACCTCGCGCACCAGCGCTTCCTCGTCGGGGCTGCCGGTCACCACCACGTCCGGGCCCAACTCCCGCGCCACCGCGGCGAACCGTTCGGCGGGCCACCGACGGGCGGCGTGGCTCGCGCCGGGGTGCACGACGATCACGTCGTGGCGCGGCAACGGCGGCAGGCTCAGGTCCGCGGGGTCGCAGGCGATGCCGAACTGCGCCAGCAGCCGGCACCACCGCAGCACCTCGTGCTGGTGGCGTGGCCACGGCACGTGCACGCCGTGCGTGATCAGCCGGGCCGGGTGGGTGGCGCGGAGCAGCTCGGTGCTCTGCGGCCCGCACCCGTGCAGGTTGACGGCCAGGTCGGGCGAGTCGTAGTCGATGGGCACGAGCCCTTCGGTGGGCAGCAGCCGGTCGACCGCGTCGATCCGGTCCACCGCGTCGGCGAGCCACCCGGGCGCGGCCAGGGTGATCTCGGCACCGGGGTGCGCCCGGCGCAACCCGCGCAGCGCCGGCACGGCCGTCAGCAGGTCGCCGAGGCCGAGCGCGCGCAACACGAGCACCCTCACCGCCACACCGCCCCGGAACCAGGCCCGGGATCGGTCCCGGACTCCCGCTCCCCACCGGCCGCACGCAGGTCGACCCGCGAACGCAGGCGTTCCAGCGCGTCGGTCACCAGCACCACCCGCCTGGCCGGCCGCCCCACCGCGGGCACCTTCCGGTGGCGGATCTCGCCGCGCAGCCGGTGCAGGCACGCGGCCGGCGGGATGGCGATGCTCGTGACCACCATCTTGGCCACCTCGTCACGAGTGCGCGGTCCCGGCGCGATGCGCCGCGCGGCGAACCAGCCGGTCAACCCGGCCCACGCCCCGCCGAACGCCACCACCGCCTTCCGCCACCCGAGCAGTCCACAAAGGACCGCCGACGCGCCGGTCACCGCGGTCGCCACGTGCCAGGGCAGCCGGCCGGGCGCGCCGCCGATCCGCTCACGCCACCGCGGACCCAGCAGCCGCCGCACCAACGCGTCGTCGGCGTTGCCGCGCTGCTGCTTGAGACTCGCGAAGAACCCCGCCTCCCGCACCGGGTGCGTGGTCACGCGATCACCGTTCACGATCCGGTACCCGTGATCCTGCACGCGCAACGCCAGCTCGGCGTCCTCCCGGTACGCGCGCGGGAAGCGTTCGTCGAAACCGCCGGCGTGCACCAGCGCCGCCCGCCGGTAAGCCATGTCCGCGGTGATCCACCGCGCGTCGGCCAGCCCCGCCGTGCCCCGCTCCCAGTCGGTCGGCCGACGGTCCGACGGCAGCGGCACGACGATCCGCGCCTGCGACGCGCCCACGTCCAACCCCAGCCGCGCCAGGTCGTCGGCCAGCCGCGCCTTCCAGTCACGCGGCGGCACCACGTCGTCGTCCAGGAACGCGACCCACTCGCAGCACGCGGCACGCCACCCGGCGTTGCGCGCGGCGGCCGGTCCGCGACCACCCGTGCGCAGCACGCGCGCCGAGTGCGTCGGCGGCAGCGGTCCCGGCTCGGGCCGGTCGTCCACCACGATGACCTCGCGCGGCGGCGGGCCCACACCGTGCTCCAGCGCGTCCAGCACGACGCGCAGGCTGTCCCGGCCGACGGTGGGGATCACCACCGCGTAGTCGACGCTCATCGCCGCCGCACCACGAACCGGCCGATCGCCAGCAGGTCGACCGGCGCCGAGCCGAAGCACTCCAGCGCGTCACGCGGGTCGTCCACCATGGGCCGACCGGCCGTGTTCAGGCTCGTGTTCACCACGACGGGCACCCCCGTGCGGCGGTCGAACTCGCGGAGCACCCGCGCCATCAGCGGCTCGGTCTCCGGGTCGACGGTCTGCACGCGCGCGGTGCCGTCCACGTGCACGACCGCCGGGATCCGGTCCCGCCACTCCGGCCGCACGTCGTGCACGAACAGCATGTACGGGCTCGGCAACGGCCCCCGTTCGAACAACTCGGCCGCGCGGTCGGCCAGCACCATCGGCGCGATCGGCCGGAACTGCTCGCGCCCCTTCACCTCGTTGAGCCGGGCCAGGTTCTCCGCCCGCCCCGGGTGCGCGAGCAGCGACCGGCGGCCCAACGCCCGCGGCCCGTACTCGCTGCGACCCTGGAACCAGGCCACCACCTGGTCGTCGGCCAACGCCTCGGCCACCGCGGCGGCCACGTCGTCCGGCTCCTCGTACGCGATCTTGGCGGTGCGCAGGCGGTCCTCGATCTGCGCGTCGGTCCACGACCGGCCCAGGTCGGCGCCCGGCATCGCGGCGGCGGGCTCACCCGCGTCGGCGACGACCTGCAACGCCGCACCCAGCGCGGTGCCCGCGTCACCGGCCGCCGGCTGCACCCACACCTCGTCGAACGGCCCCTCGGCGAAGATGCGCGTGTTCGCCACGCAGTTCAGCGCCACACCACCCGCCATGGTCAGCCGCTTCTGCCCGGTCCGCTCGTGCAGCCACCGGACCAGGTCCAGCAGCACCTCCTCGACGCGCACCTGCACACTGGCCGCCAGCTCGGCGTGCTCCCGCGTCACCTCGCCGTCCGGGTCGCGGCGCTTGGCCAGCGTCGCCCAGTCCAGCGGCGTGACCTGGAACCCGCCGTCCTCGGTCGCGCGGACGTGCTCGCGCAGCAGGTCCAGGTGCTTCGGCTCGGCGTACGAGGCCAGCGCCATCACCTTGTACTCGTCGCTGGAGCGCAGGAAGCCCAGGTGCTCGGTCAGGTCCTCGTAGAGCAGGCCGAGCGAGTGCGGCAGGTGCTGCGCGGCCAACGTCTCCAGCTTGTGGTCCCGGTAGCTGCCCGCCAGGTGCGAGCGGCACTCGCCGCGGCCGTCGTTGACCAGCACGGCGCAGTCGCCGTCGAACGGCGCGGCCAGGCCCGTCGACGCGGCGTGCGCCACGTGGTGCGGCACGAACCGCACGATCGCCGGGTCCAGCCCCGGCAGCGCGGTGGCCAGGAAGTACGGCGCGCGGCGGGCGTACTGGGTGCGCAGGTCCTCCCACGGCACGTCGCTCGGCTCGACCAGGTCCGGGTCGTAGGAGTAGGCGACGGCGTCCAGGTCGGCCGGGGTCAGCCCGGCGTGCTCCAGGCACCAGCGGGCGGCCTGCTCCGGCTGCTCCCACGCGGAGAACGGCACCGGCCGCTTGCCGTGCTTGCGCCGGGAGAAGCGTTCCTCCTCCGCGGCGGCCACCACCTCGCCGTCCACCACGAGGGCGGCGGCGGGATCGTGGAAGACCGCGTTGACACCGAGCACCCGCACGGCATTCCCCTTTCGCTCCAACTCCTGTGTGGACTGTCGCGGACCGATGTCGTCCGACTACCCGACGAGTTCGCGGTCAAACGAACGCCGCAGCCCCTCGTCCAACCCGATCTCCGGCTGCCAGCCCAGCACCTCCCGGGCCAGCGAGATGTCCGGGCGGCGGCGGCGCGGGTCGTCGGTCATGGCGGCGACGTGCTCGATCGTGGACGTGCTGCCGGTCAGCTCGACGACCTTCCGCGCCACCTCCAGCACGGTGACCTCCTCGGGGTTGCCGAGGTTCACCGGGCCGGGGTGGTCGCTCTCGGCCATCGACAGCAGCCCGCGCACCAGGTCGTCCACGTGGCACAACGACCGCGTCTGCGTGCCGTCGCCGTGCACGGTCAGCGGCTCGCCCGCGCGCGCCTGCCGCACGAACGTGGGGATCATCCGGCCGTCGTCGGGGCGCATCCGGGCGCCGTAGGTGTTGAAGATCCGCACGATGCCCGTGTCCACGCCGTACTCGCCGCGGAACGCGCAGGTCATGGCCTCGCCGAAGCGCTTGGCCTCGTCGTAGACGCTGCGCGGGCCGATCGGGTTGACGTTGCCCCAGTACGTCTCGCGCTGCGGGTGCTCCAACGGGTCGCCGTACACCTCGCTGGTGGAGGCGATGACGATCCGCGCGTTCTTGCGTCGCGCCAGCTCCAGCGCGTGCAGCGTGCCGAAACCACCGGCCTTGAGCGTGTCGACGGGCGTGCGCAGGTAGTCGGCGGGCGACGCCGGGCAGGCCAGGTGCATCACCAGGTCGACGTGGCCGAGCAGGTCGAGCGGTTTGGTCACGTCCTCGACCACCACGCCCAGCCGCGGGTCGTCCGGCAGGTTGTCCGGCGACCCGGTGCGGAAGTCGTCCGCGCACACCACCCGCGTGCCGCGCTTGAGCAGCGCTTCGCACACGTGCGAGCCGAGGAACCCGGCCCCGCCCGTCACGACCGCTCGTTCGAATCCCATGAGCTGGGCCTACCCGTGGATCCGATGAGTAACCACCACTTCCCGGGGTAGTACTCGCTGGTGCCCCGAACGACCGTGGTGATAGCGACGCGTGACCGCGCGGACGACCTCGCGCGCACGCTCACCCGGCTCGAACGGCTGGACGTGCCGGTGATCGTCGTCGACAACGGCTCGTCGGACGACACGGTGGCGCGCGTGCGGCGGGAGTTCGACCAGGTCGAGGTGCTGGCGTTGGGGCGCAACGAGGGCGCGCTGGCGCGCAACCACGGCGTGCGGCACGCGACCACCCCGTGCGTCGCGTTCAGCGACGACGACTCGTGGTGGGCGCCCGACGCCCTGCCGCGCGCCGAGGAGCTGTTCGCGCGACACCCCCGATTGGGTCTCATCGCGGCTCGCACGATCGTGGAGCCCGACGGCAGGCTGGACCCGGTGTGCGCCGACATGGCGCGCTCGGCGCTGGGCCGTGACGACGACCTGCCCGGACCGTCCGTTCTGGGGTTCGTGTGTTGCGGCGCGGTCGTGCGGCGGTCGGCGTTCCTCCGCGTCGGCGGGTTCCACCCGGTGCTGTTCTGGCCGGGGGAGGAGCGGCTGTTCTCGTGGGACCTGGCCGCGTCCGGCTGGGCGTGCTGCTACGTGGACGACGTCGTGGCGCACCACCAGCCGTCGTCGTTCCGGCCGCCATCGGCCTGGCGGCGCCGCGTGGAGCTGCGCAACGACCTGCTGACCACCTGGCTGCGCCGCCCGGCGGGCGTCGTGCTCGGGCAGACGTTCGCGCTGGCCAGGCGGGCGATCGGGGACCGGGACGCGGGCGCCGCCCTGGCCGCCGCCGTGCGCAGGCTGCCCGCCGTCCTCCGGCACCGCCACCGGCTGCCCGCCGAGGTGGAACGCCGGGTGGCGCTCATCGGCTGACCGGCGTCTCCCGCTCCACGACCACCTCGCCGGCGTGGTCCACCCGGTACCCGACACCGCGCACGGTCGTGATGACGGAGGCCGCGTCGCCCAGCTTGTGCCTGATCCGCCGCACGTGCACGTCCACCGTGCGGGTGTCCACGACGCTCCTCGTGCCCCACACGGTCGCCATCAGCGCGGTCCGCCGGTGCACCCGGTGCGGGTTCGCGCACAGGTGGTGCAGCAGGTCGAACTCCAGCCTGGTCAGCTCCACCGGCACGCCCCGGCGCAGCACGCGCCGCGAGTCGGCCAGGATCCGCAGCTCGGGCTCGACCCGGGCGACCGGCGGCTCGACCACCACGTCCGCGTCCGGCAGGTCGAGCGCCGTGCGCAGCGCCTCGGCCAGCCGCCCCGCCGCGTCCACCACCCGCGTGCCGGTGGCGGAGACGCGGATGACCACCCTCACCTCGACATCCGTCACCTCGGGCAATGCCGTCACGGTGGTGATCGGACCAGTGGGGCCGGTCACCCGTCAACGCGTTCCAGCACGTGGGAAGCGTTGACAGCGGGCATGATGAGGCCCATGAGGACCATCACCCTGAACAACGGCGTCACCATGCCGCAGCTCGGTTTCGGCGTCTTCCAGGTGTCCATTGAGGACACCTACGACGCGGTGAACGAGGCGTTGCGGGTCGGTTACCGCAGCATCGACACGGCCGCCGCCTACCGCAACGAGGAGCCGGTCGGCCGGGCGATCGCCGACTCGCCCGTGCCGCGTGACGAGATCTTCGTGACCACCAAGCTGTGGAACTCCGACCAGGGCTACGACGAGGCGTTGCGCGCGTTCGACGCGAGCGCCGAGCGGCTCGGCCTCGACCGGGTCGACCTGTACCTGGTGCACTGGCCCGCGCCCAAGCAGGACCGGTACGTCGACACCTGGCGCGCGCTGGCCAAGCTGCACGCCGACGGCCGGGTGCGGGCGATCGGCGTGTCCAACTTCCAGCCCGCCCACCTGGACCGGATCGTGGACGCCACCGGCGCGGTGCCCGCGGTGAACCAGGTGGAGCTGCACCCGCGGCTCCAGCAGGCCGAGCTGCGCGCCGTCCACGCCAGGCTGGGCATCGCCACCGAGGCGTGGAGCCCGCTGGCGCAGGGCGCGCTGCTGTCCGACCCGGTCATCACCGACATCGCGGCCAAGCACGGCCGCACGCCCGCGCAGGTCGTGCTGCGCTGGCACGTGCAGCTGGACAACGTGGTCATCCCCAAGTCGGTGACGCCGAGCCGGATCGCGGAGAACTTCGCCGTGTTCGACTTCGAACTGGACGTCGACGACATGCGGCGCGTCAAGGAACTGGACCGGGGCGAGCGCACCGGCCCCGATCCCGACACGTTCGGCTGAGACCCGACCGGCTGACGGTCCGACCGATCGGCCGGACCACCGGAAGATCCCACCACCGCACGTCCGAACGGCTTGCCGCCGCTAGACGCTCACCGGGCCGCCGGTGCGCCAGTACACGCCGTCGTCCCGGCTGAGCAGCCCTTCGTCCACGAGGTACCGGCGCACGGTCACGTGGTCGACCTCACCGCCGTCGCACCACCGCTTCAGCTCTTCCACGACGTCCCGCTCGGGGTACCGTCTACCCGGCTCGAACGCGGTGCTCACCTGTTCGAGCACCGCCCGCCTGCGCCCGCGCTGCGCGGGGAGCTTCACCAGCCGCCCATCTCGCACGAACGGGTCCTCCTGGGCCCGGTTCGCCTGTTCGACCCGGGTGGCCTCCTTGAACAGTTCCTCGCGCAACCGCAAGCCCGAACCGTCGGTCACGACGAGACCGGCCGACCGCAGCCGGCGCAACGAGTTCTCCACCCGCCGAACGTCCAACCCGGTCGCCTCGGTGATGTCCGCCGTTGTGCGGGCACCGAGGACCAGCGCGGCGGCCACGCGCAACCGCTCGGGTTCGGCCAAGAGTCCGATCAGTGAATCAGGGGTCACGCTTCGAGCTAACCGAAGCCGGCGGTCTGGTGCACGCCCCTTTCGGGCGGACCTTAATAGCCGTGCGCACTGATCACCTCTTCCCCCTGGCCTCGGTGGAGCCGGTTTTCGGCATGCCGACCGAGAACGCCCGCAAGTTCCAGCAGGTCGCCGCCGAGCAGGACCTCGTCATCGACGTGCGGGCCACGAACCCGCACGCGGTGGCGTGGTTGCGCGAAGGCGCGCTGCCCAAACCCGAGGCGGTGAAGGCCAAGACCATCGACGACCTCGACGTGCGGCTGGGCGCGTCGCGCCGCCACCGCGGCCTGGTCGGCTACTTCCGGCCGGAGTTACCCCACTTCGACCTGCACGACCGGCTGCTGCGCCGGTACGACCAGCGGCGCGTCGAGTTCGAGGCGTTGCGCGACAAGATGGACCGGTTCGAACGGCGCGGCGAGTACGTCGTGCGTGACGGGGTCGTGCACGGTTTCGACCGGCGTGGCCGGCTACGGCCCCTGACCGGCGACCACGACGTGTTCGACATCCGCGCGAGCGGCGGCGCGGACCTGAGCCGCCGCCGGTACGACCGGGCGGTGGCGACCATGATGTCGATGGACATGGGCGTCACGCACGGCGCGCACATGTACTGGCGGCCGACCACCAAGTCCGACCTCGCGATGTTCGAGTCGATCGCCCTCAGCGGCGACGCCAAGCTGCGCTTCCACCCGGACGGCACCATGTCCGCGGGCGACTACCGCCGCTTGAACGCCGGGATCAGCGCGATCACCACGCCCGCGAGGGCGGCCCGGCCGTACGCCAGCGTCTCCCACGTGGGCAGGCCGAAGGCGCCGGTGTCCTCCGCGTCGGTGATGAACAGCTGACCGTAGAGCAGCAGAAGGAGGACCCCGTAGCACCGCGCGTGCCGGTGCTGCCACGCGAGCGCGACGCCGGCCAGACCCGTGCACACGTACAGGGTGTGGATGGCGCCGTCGCCCATGGGGAGGAACGGGACGGAGGCCAGGACGAGCTGGAGCAGGCCCACGACGAGCGCGAGCAGCTGCGCCCGGCTGAAGGAGCCGTCACCCGCCTCGGCTCGCTGCCCGGCCTTCTTCCCCGTTCGCCGCGCGCTCACGGCAGCCTCGTTCCGCATGACACGGGGTTACCCGCCCCCGATCGGCTCATCCTCGCCCCCTGGCGCCTTCCCCTTATGGGTCATATCGCCCAACACGGTCCGGCATTACGGCTAATCGGCGGGTCGCGGGTAACGGGCTCGGCGTGTCGCCGGCGGGTCGCGGGTGATGGCGCGGTGTGTCGCGGCGGCGTCGCCCGTCTCGCGGCGCGGCCTACCTCAGCAGCCGGTCGATCTCCGCCCTGGCGTCGGCTGTCGCCCGATCGGGTGGCTGCTCGCCGGTGAGCACCCGGGTGGCCATGGTGGCGAGGGCGCGCGAGATCCCCGGGTACTCGGCGCCGTACGCGGTGCGGGTCCGCGCCGACCGCAGCTGCCCGGTGAAGCCCGCCACGTTCGGGTCCCACTGCCAGGCCAGGTCGTCCACGGTGTCGGCGCGGTTGGGCAGCGCGCCGAGGCCGCCGCCGAACTCGGTGACGTTGTCGGGGTGCTCGGCCAGCCAGGTCAGCACGTCCCATGCCCGGTCGACGTGACCGTGGCGGCCGATCACCCACGTCTCGCCGCCGAGCTGCCCCGCACCGCCCTCCGCGCCGCCGGGCAGCGGCGCCGCCGCCCAGTCCAGCCCCGCCTGGTTGAGCGCGGGGATCGCGTCCGGCCCGGTGACCGCCATCGCGCACCCACCCTCGGCGAACCGCTGCCGTGCGTCGGCGTCGGTCCAGCCCAGCGCGTCCGCCGGGGTGCTGCGGTCGGTGTTCACCAGGCCGTCGAGGTGGGCGAGCGCGTCGAGGGACGCCTGGTCGCCGATGCCGGCGACGTCACCGCCCGCCTGCCAGAGCAGCGGCAGGAACGTGACGGTCAGGTCGTCGCCCTTCGCACCGAAGCACAGTCCGGCCCGGTCGGCGGTGGTCAGGGCCTGCGCGGCGGTCCGGAGCCCCGCCCAGGTCGTCGGCGGGTCCGTGAGGCCGGCCGCGGCGAAGTGGTCCCGGTTGTAGACGAGCGCGGTGGTGGTGCTGCGCAGCGGCACGCCGTGCACGCGTCCGCCGTGGGTGACGCTCTCCCGCACCGGCGCGAGGAACTCGTCCGCCAAGTCCCACCGGTCGAAGCGGTCGGTGACGTCGGCCAGGGCGCCGCCCTCGGCCAGTCGCGGCAGGTCGGTGGTGTCGACCGCGGCGATGTCGGGGAACACGCCGGACGCGGTCGCTTCGGCGAGCTTGGCCTGGAACTCGGGGCGGGGCAGGGAGGTGCGCTCGATCCGCACGTCGGGGTGGTCCTGCCGGTAACGGGTGAGGAGGCTGTCCACGGCGTCGTTCGCCCTGGGGGAGTGATCGAAGTAGTCCCACCAGGTAAGTGTCACCTGGTCGGGGGTCTCGGTCTGCTCTGCGTTGCACGCACCGGCGGCGAACAGGGCCGCTGCCAGGAGCAGCGCTCGTCCACGCATTCCGCTCCACCCTTCGGGGTAGGCGACCTTTACGGGCTGCGCTCGTCCTACTCCGCTGCGTGAGGCGGTGTCAAGATCGGAGGTGGTTCAGACCTTCGGTCGGGTGTGCGCCGGCGGCCGGTCGGTGGACGGTGCCGCGGGCGACGCCTGCTCGCCCGGTTGGTCCGGTCCGGCGTCGCCGGGCGCGGGGATGAGGTCGGCGAGGTAGGTCGCCGCCAACTCGTCGTAGATCGGTGTTGAGCTCACGTTGGGGGATCCTGTCCGGCCGCGGCCCGCGGCGCTGCCCTTCTCACTCCTGTGGGTTACCTCCCGCTCGGGCCGGGTCGGCGGGCGCCGCGTCGCCACCGCGGTGTCGCCCCGGTGGTGCGGAGATCGTTCGCGCTGGTCACCGGGGCCGTCGAGCGGTGTGGGCGGTCTGCCGCGGCCCCGGGATGACGGGGATCACCCGGCCGTTATCGGAATACGTGATTGAACCCCGGTAACAGGGGTACCCGTGCCTGCGATGAGGCCTTAGGCGGCCGCTACCCCCCCAGTTGGCCGCCTGACAAGTCCCGGCCGGGCTCCCCTCCCCCCAAGAGTCCGGCCGGGCACCTCATCGTCGATCTTCTTGCGGCGCCGTGCTTTCCGTTCCGGGTTCCCCCGGAACGACTGTGAACGGCCAGCGGACCGAGGGCGACCTCCGGGCAGGCGCGCGGTGCCGCGGCTGGTGCAACCCGGGCGGCTCGGGCGCGTCCGGTGTGGACATCGTGACCGGCACGCCCGGCTCCACCACGATCGGCTCGCCGTGGTGGCTGGTGCGCAGCGCGTCGCCCGCCACGATCCGGTAGGTGACCGAGCCCTCCTCGACCTCCACCGCGAACCGGGTGCCGCGGAACGACATGCGGAACGCCATCCTGGTCAGCCCCGGCGGCAGGCGCGGCGCGAACGACAGCTCGCCGTCGTGGTCGCGCATCCCGCCGAACCCGGCGACCAGGGCCACCCACGCGCCCGCCAACGACGCCATGTGCAGTCCGTTGTGGACATTGCGGTGCAAGTCGTGCAAATCGGTGAACGCCGCCTCGGCCAGGTAGTCGTAGGCCAGCCGCGTCGCGCCGACCTCGGCCGCCAGCACCGCCTGCGTGGCGGCCGACAGCGACGAGTCGCGCACCGTCCGCGGCTCGTAGTAGGCGAAGTTGCGCGCCTTCTGCCCGGGCGTGAACGCGTCACCGCGCACGTGCATGGCCAGCACCAGGTCGGCCTGCTTGACCACCTGCTTGCGGTACAGGTCGAAGTACGGCCGGTTGAGCAGCAACGGGTACTCGTCGGCGTCGGTGCCGTCGAAGTCCCACTCGGCGTGCGAGGTGAACCCCTCGTTCTGCTGGTGCACGTCGAGCAGGTCGTCGTACGGGATCAGCATCCCGTCGGCGGCCTTGCGCCAGCCCCGCACCTCCTCGGCGGTGACGTCCAGCCGCTCGGCCACGTCCGGGCACCGCTCGCACGCGTCCGCCGCGCCGCGCAGGTTCTTCTGCGCGATCAGGTTGGTGTAGACGTTGTTGTCCACCACGGCCGAGTACTCGTCGGGCCCGGTCACGCCGTCGATGCGGAACCCGCCGTGCTGGTCGTGGTGCCCCAGCGACGTCCACAGCCGCGCCGTCTCGACCAGGATCTCCGCGCCGCACTCCCGCTCGAACGCCCGGTCGCCGGTCGCGTTGACGTACTGCGCCACGGCGTGCGCCACGTCGCCGTTGACGTGGAACGCGGCCGTGCTCGCCGGCCAGTACGCCGAGCACTCCGCGCCGCTGATCGACCGCCACGGGAACGCCGCGCCGCGCTGACCGAGCACCCTGGCCCGCTCGCGCGCCTTGTCCAACGTCGAGTGCCGCCACCGCAACGCGTCCCGCGCCGCCTCCGGCACGGTGTAGGCGAGCACGGGCAGCACGAACATCTCGGTGTCCCAGAACGCGTGCCCGTCGTAGCCCGGCCCGGTCAGCCCCTTGCCGGGGATCGCCCGGGTCTCGCCGCGCACCGCCGCCTGCATGATGTGGAACAACGCGAACCGCAGCGCCTGCTGCAGCTCGTCGTCGCCGTGCAGCTCGATGTCCGCGACCTCCCAGAAGTCGTCCAGGAACCGCCGCTGCTCGGCCAGCAGGCCCTCCCAGCCGGTCTGCCGCGCGCCCGCCAGCGCCGCCTCCACCTGCGCGCGCAGCGCGGGCACCGACCGCTGCGCGGACCAGCCGTAACCCAGGTACTTCACCAGCCGCAGCCGGCCGCCCGCCGGCACGTCCACGGCCGCGGTGAAGCGGGCCAGGTCGCCCTCGGCGCGGATCTCCGTGCGCACGCCGTCCTCGACGTCGAGCTCGTGGTCCATCGCGGCGGCCATCCGCAGCCCCGAGTTGTGCGCGTGGTGCGCCAGCACGGCCCGGTAGTCCTCGGCGTGCGCGAAGTCCGCGACCAGCGGCTCGTCCAGCGCCGCGGCCACCCGCGGGTCGTCGCCCTCGTTCTCGACCGGCTCGTTGGCCAGCAGGTCCGACTGCACCACCAGTTGCAGGTCCTCGCTCGGCACGACCTCGTAGCGGATCGCCGCGACGGCCCGCTGCGTCAGCGACACCAGCCGTTCGGTGCGCACGGTCACCCGGCGGCCGGTCGGCGACTCCCACTCCGTGGCGCGGCGCAGCGTGCCGGTGCGGAAGTCCAGCTCGCGCTGGTGCGCGTGGGCCCGGCCGTAGCGCATGTCCAGCGGCTCGTCCTCGACCAGCAGCCGGATCACCTTGCCGTCGGTGACGTTGACGATGGTCTCGCCCGCCTCGGGGTAGCCGTAGCCGGACTCGCCGTACGGCAGCGCGTGACCCTCGTAGAAGCCGTTGAGGTAGGTGCCGGGCAGCCCGCGGGGCTCACCCTCGTCCAGTGTGCCGCGCATGCCGATGTGCCCGTTGGACAGCGCGAACACCGACTCGGTCCGGCGCAGCTGGTCCACCGCGAGGCCGTCCCAGCGCACCATCCAGGGGTGGGTCTCCCATCCCGTCACAGCAGCTCCGCCAAGTCCTCGACCACGACGTCCGCGCCGTGCGCGCGCAACGCCTCCCGCTGCCCGGTCCGGTCCACGCCCACCACGTGCCCGAACCCGCCCGACCGACCGGCCGCCACGCCGGCCAGCGCGTCCTCGAACACGGCGGCGTGCTCCGGGCTCACGCCGAGCAGCCGCGCGCCCACCAGGAACGAGTCCGGCGCGGGCTTGCCCTTGAGCCCGTCGCGGCTGATGACCACGCCGTCCACCAACGCCTGCACGAACGGGCTCAGGCCGGCCGCGTCGAGGACCTTGGTCGCGTTCGCCGACGACGTCACCACGCCGATGCCCAGCCCTTCGCTTTCGACCGCGCGCAGGTACGGCACCGTGCCCGCGTAGGGCGTCACGCCCTCGTGCCGGATGATCGCCTCCAGCAGGTCGTTCTTGCGGTTGCCGACGCCGTGCACCGTGTCGGCGTCGGGAGGGTCGTCCGGCTCGCCCTCGGGCAGCGTGATGCCGCGCGAGGCCAGGAACTCGCGCACCCCGTCGTAGCGCGGCCGGCCGTCCACGTACTTGATGTAGTCCGATTCGGCGAACGGCGGCTCGCCGTGCGGGCGCAGGAAGTCGTCGAACGTGCGCCGCCACGCGCGGCGGTGCAGCACGGCCGTGCTGGTCAGCACGCCGTCGAGGTCGAAGAGGCAGGCGGTTATCGCGTCAGGCAGTCCCAGGGCCATGCCCAGTTGTCTACCCCTTCTCCGTCCGGGGTACCCGCTGGCGGAACAGGACACCGGCGGGAGGGATCGAGCCATGGGCAAGCCGCGCGTGCTGGTCGTCGGAACGGGCTTCGCGGGCTACCACTGCCTGCGCGCGTTGGAACGCGTGCTGCCCGCCGACGCGGCCGACCTGGTGGCGGTCAACCCCACCGACTACATGCTCTACGTGCCGTTGTTGCCCGAGGTCGCGGGCGGTTCGCTCGACCCGCGCCGGGTGGCCGTGCCGCTGCGGCCCAAGCTGCCGCGCACGCGGTTGGTGCAGGCGCACGCCACCGGGCTCGACCTGGCCGCGCGCACGTGCACCGCGATCGACGTCGAGGGCCGTGAGCAGGTCCTGGAGTGGGACCGGCTCGTGCTGACGGCGGGCTCGGTCACCCGGTTGATGTCGATCCCGGGCGTGGCCGAGCACGCGTTCGGGTTCAAGTCGGTCGCCGAGGCGGTGTTCCTGCGCGACCACGTGCTGCGGCAGGTGGAGCTGGCCGAGCAGGCGACCGACCCGGCGGAACGGGCGGCGCGGGCGACGTTCGTCGTGGTCGGCGCCGGCTACACGGGCACGGAACTCGTGGCGCAGGGCAGGCAGCTGACCCGGTCGGCGTTGCGCGGGCGCAGCGGGTTGGCGGAGTCCGAGGTGAAGTGGGTGCTGGTGGACATGGCGCCGCGCGTGCTGCCGGGCCTGGACGAGCGGCTGTCCGAGCCGGCCGCGCGGGTGTTGCGCTCGCGCGGCGTGGACGTGCGGCTGGAGACCAGCGTCGAGGAGGTCACCGCGGACTGCGCGAAGCTGACCGACGGCAGCCGGATCCCGACCCGCACGCTCGTGTGGTGCGTCGGCGTGCGGCCGGACCCGCTGGTGGAGTCCGTCTCGCTGGCGACGGTGAAGGGACGGGTGGTGGTCGACCCGACGTTGGCGGTGCCGACGCACCCGCACGTGTTCGCGGCCGGTGACGTGGCGGCCGTGCCGGACGTGTTCAACGACGGCAAGCCGACGCCGATGACCGCGCAGCACGCGCAGCGCCAGGGCAAGCTCGCCGGGCGCAACGTCGCGGCGTCCCTCGGACACGGCACCGTCGGCACCTACCGGCACCGCGACCTGGGGTTCGTGGTCGACCTGGCGGGCGCCCAGGCGGTGGCCGACCCGCTGCACGTGCCGCTGACCGGCCTGCCCGCGAAGGTGGTGGCGCGCGGCTACCACCTGCTCGCGATGCCGGGCAACCGGCTGCGGGTCGCCGTCGACTGGCTCACCGACGTCCTCGCCCGCCGCCAGGTGGTGCAGTTCGGGCTGGTCCCCGAGGCGGGCGTGCGGCTGGGGGACGCCGAGAAAGCCGCCGCCGCCCGCCGGGGTTGAGGCTCAAGCGGGCTTGAGGGGGTCGTGGCCGATCGACATGAGCCGGTGGCGCCAGTGCGCCTCGCCCGCCGTCGGCTCCAGGTCGTCGCGCCGCTGCTCCCGCACCCGGTCCACCACCTTGCGCATCACCTTCACGTCCTCGGTGGTGAGGTCCGTGCGCCGCTTGCGCAGGACGCGCAGCACCTCCTGGCCGGTCGGCGTGCCTGCCTGGTCGGGGACGGTCTCGCTGTCCTCGTCCGCCGAGCGGGTGCGCAGCCACTCCTCCAGTTCGTGCGAGGTCATGTTCACTACGCGGTGGAAGTCGTCCCACAAGGTGTCGGTCATGGGGGAGAGGGTTGCCGCTGCGACGGCGGGTGAAACTCGGCCCGCCCGGCGCGACCTTTGCGCGATCCGAACATCCGTCGCACGCGCTCCACACCGTGACCGGTCATCGTGGCCGTCATGAACACAGGGATTCGCCTCGCCGTCGTCGTCACCGCCGCGTTCGGGCTCTGCTCGACCGGGGTCGCGGCGGCGCAGGACACCAGCTACGCGCCCATCACCATCAGCCCCGAAAAGGTGAAGCAGCTGTGCGAGCAGCGGGCGCCGAGGATCGAGGAGCGCGTCACGCGGCTGACCACCCGCATCAACGGCGGGCCGGAGGTGGCCGGGTCGACGGCGTGGCTGCGGGCCAAAGCGCAGCAGGCGCGCGACGCGGGCAACACCACCCGCGCCGAGCGGCTGGAACGGCGGCTGGAGCGGCGTGCGGACCAGTTGACCAGGCTCGGTGACGCGCAGCGCCGCGTCGACGAGTTCCAGGCGCAGCACTGCGGCGTCAAGTGAGGGCCGTGGTCGCGGCCGTCGTGCTGCTGTTCGCGGTGGCCGGGTGCCGTGCCGACGGCGCGACACCCGCGGACCCCGGCTTGGACGGCATCGAGGCGACGCTGGACAGCGTCGAGGCCGAGGTCGCCGAGCCGTAGCTACGGGTGGTAGCGGTCGGCCACCTCGACGATCTCCCCGCGGGCGTCGAAGGTGAGGCGTGGCGCGTACGGGAGGTAGTACGCGCCGCTGGTGAAGTCGTGCGCGGTGCACCGGACCAGGCCGAGGCCCTCGCCGTCGAGCCGGAGCCCTTCGGCCGCGTTCGGCGTGCAGCCCAACGGGGTGCGGAACGTCGCGCCAGGGGCGATCCGCGCGGTCCTGACCTGGTCCGCGGTCGCCTCGGCTCGGGTGTTGTTGCTCTCCGCGCGCACGATCCGCGCGGGCGCCCAGGTGATCGAACCGGCGTCCATCCCCCTGATCAGGGCCACGTCCACCGGTGGCGGTGGGGGAGCGGGAGGTGCGGTGGTGGGCTCGATCGCAGGGGCGGCCGCGGTCGTCGGCACCGCGGTCGTCGGCGCGCTGGTCGTCGGAGCGGTCGGTGGTGGGGTCGGCGTCGTGGTGGCCGGCGCGGTGGTGCTCGGAGGTGAGGTCGTCGTGGTGGTCGGCGTCGTGGACGCCGGCCCCGCCGCCTGCCCCGGGTCCGCCGTGCAGGCGGTGAGGAGCAGAACGGCGGCCAACCCCACGACCGGGCCGGTGGATCTCCTGCGCGGTCGTGCCCGGTCGTGAGTGGTGATCATGTCCACGGAAGCTAGCCGTGCCGCACCCCGACGCCCACCGTGGAACTACTCAGGTTCCGCCTGCTGGTCCGGCGTGTACTGGGCCTTCGCCGCCGCGACGGCCGCCGCCAGCTCCTCGTCCGTCGCGGTGCCCGAGGCCTCGACCACCGCCGTCCACGCGTCGATGGACCCGACGTTGAACTCCCGCGTCTCCGGCGAGTCGGCGGCGGCGAGCGGGTCGAAGTCGTCGGGCACCTCGCCCGCGAGGTACAGGCCGAGGCCGAGGAACGCGCCGTCCCAGCCGGGGCCGACGTACAGCGCGCCCGCGCCGCTGCCCGCCATCGCCTTGGGCACCGTGTGCTCCAGCTCGACCGTCGTCCGCTCGTCGGCGTCCTCGGTGAGGCGCAGCTCCACGATGCTGGTCTCGGCGCCCCACGTCAGCCGCAGCAGCTTCGGCGGCGAGCAGGTGAGGACGGTGCCGCCGGCGTTGTGCTCCACCTGGAAGCTGCCGCCCTCGCGCAGGTCGCCGCTGACCGGCAGGAACCAGCGCTTGAGCCGGTCCGGGTCGGTGACCGCGTCCCACACGTCCGCCGCCGCCGCGTCGTAGGTGCGGCGCAGCAGCACGCCGATGGTCTCGTCCGAGCCGGCCTGCACCTCGCGGTGGACGGCCTTGAGCTGGTCGGCGATGTCGATCACTGTTGTTCCTCCTTGAGTCGCCTCTCGCGCTTGCCGCGCGCGAGTTCGGTGGCCAGCGCGTCGAGGTGCCCGCTCCAGAACCGGCGGAACCGGTCGAGCCACTCGTCCACCTCGCGCAGCCCTTGGTCGTCCACCGCGTAGAGGCGTCGGGTGCCCTCGGCGCGGACGCGGGCGAAGCCGTTCTCGCGCAGCACCCGCAGGTGCTGGGACACGGCGGGTTGCGAGATGCCGAACTCCCGGCGGACCACCTCCGTGACCGCGCCGGAGGTCTGCTCGCCGTCGGCGAGCAGCTCCAAGATGCGGCGACGGACCGGGTCGCCGAGGACGTCGAACGCGTGCACGACCAGTATCTTTCAGGCTCGGCTTATATAAGTCAAATCTAAGACTCCGGAATTGTCGGTGGTCGGTGGCACTATCTCGAACGGATGTTCGGTACGCGTTCGAAGGGAGCCATGCGATGCGAGTTCGACTAGATCCCCGTCAGTGGCCCGGCCGTGTCATCCCCGAGACCGACGCCGAGATCGACACGGCCGTCGAGGCGCTCTGCCTGCGCGCGACCTGGCCCGACGCCCACCGCGCCGCCGTGCGCCGGGTCGTCGAGCCCTGGTTCGCGGAGGGGTGGAGCGTCGATGCCCTGCTGGCGGCGGTCGACCGCAGGCCTGACGGCAGCAGGCAGGGCAGCCCGAGAAGCCGCGACCAGGTAGCGCACGACTTCCTCCGTGCGCGGCTGAGGTCGTGGTGGCAGGGGGGCGCGCGGCGTGCGCGCCCCCCGGTGGCGGGCATGACGCTGGGCGCCTGGTGGCGCGTCAACCGGCGCAACGCCCGCTTGACCGAGCCGCGCGCCCGGCGGCCGTTGAGCGCGGCGGGCAGCCTGGCGCGGGAGCAGTCGCGGGAGCGGGTGCGGTCGCGGCTGAAGGACCCGGTCGAGCGGTCGCGCGAGTTGGCGCGGCGGCGGCAGGAGGTGCTGGACGGGTTGTTGGTGCCGGGGCAACGGGTTCCGACGTTCGACGACGCCCGCAAACTGCTGGTCGACGTGCGGCTGCCCGCGCACCCGGTGTGCAGTCGGTGCGGGTGCAGGCAGGGGGTGCTGCCGAACGCCGCTTGACGCGTCCTTAGTCTGTGGTACCCGACACGGTGAATTCGGCCGACGGGTCGTGTGCTTTCGGGTCGAGCTCGTGGTGTGGCGCTTCGTGACTTCGGGTGGCAACGCCCGCGGCGCCCGTCCTGCCGACCGAGGGTGTCGCGGCCTGTCGTGACGCGTCCGGTCGACGTCCCTGTTCCGCAAACTGTGGCCGTAGGAGTTGGCAGTGTCCTGGTTGTTCACCATCGTCCTGTGCGTGGCGGCGTTCCTGGCGGGCGCGGCCGCCGTCTGGCTGCGCCTCAACCCGACCATCCGCGACCTGCGCGCCCGCCTCGACCAGCCGGCCGCCAAGCCCACCACCCCTGCCTCCGACACCTCTACTCCCGACACTCCCGCCGTCGAGCCCGTCGAGCCCGCTGACACCGCCGCCGCCGTCGAGACCCCTGCCGCCGAGCCTGCTGTCGCCGCCGCGATCCCGGCCGCCGAGCCCACTCCGGAGCCTGCGAAGGCCACCGAAGCCGTCGAGGAGCCCGTGGCCGCCAAGGCTCCCGAAGCCGTCGAGCCCGAGGTCGCCGTCGAGCCCGAGCCCGTCGCGGTCGCCGAACCGGTCGCGGTCGAGCAGCCCGCCGCCGTGGAGCCCGTCGCCGAGGTCGAGCAGCCTGCCGAGGAAGCCGCGCCCGCGCCCGCGCCTGCCGCCGCCCCCGCCTCCGCCGTCGAGGTTGAGGTCGAGGCCGAGGAAGCCGCCGCCGAGCCTGCCGCCGAGCCCGAGCCTGTCGCCACCGTCGCCGAGCCCGAGCCCGCCACCACCCCTGTTGCGGCCCCTGTCGCGGCGGATGCGGTGGAGGAGTCGTTGGAGGTCAAGGCGAACTCCAAGTCGATGATCTTCCACACCCCCGACTCGCCGTACTACAAGCGCATGAAGGGCGATGTCGTCTTCAGCTCGGTCGCCGAGGCCGAGCGCGCCGGCTACACCCAGTGGACCCCGAAGTCGAAGGTCGCCTCACCCGCGCGATGAGGTGAGCCCATCCGGACCAACCGTGCGTCGCGAACAGGCGAATAGGGTTACACCGCTCGGGTATTCACCGATCGGGGTGACCTGATGCCAACGCGAGATCGTGGGCAGGGAGGCGGCAGCGTGGCCGCACTCGCGCTCCACCGCACGGACGTCGACGGCGCGGCGGTGGTCCGGCCGACCGGCCGGCTCGACCTGACCACCTATCGCGAGCTGCGCGACGGGCTGCTCAAGTGCGCCGTGGACGAGCCCACCGCCGTGATCGTGCGGCTCGACGACGGCTTCGAGTGCGCCACGCCCGCGTTCATGTCGGTCTTCACCACGGTGGGGCTGCGCGTGTCGGAGTGGCCGGGCGTGCCGGTGATGCTGGTCGGCGAGTCACCCGGCCACCGCCGGGCGCTGGAGGCAGGCGGCGCGACCGGCCGGGTGCCGCGGTTCACCGCGCTGCACGCCGCCCTGGCCGCCGTCGAACGCCCGCCCGAACGCACGCGTGACGAGACGCAGTTGCCCGACTCGCTGCTCAGCGGCCTGCTGGCGCGGCACTTCGTGCGCGAGACGTGCCAACGCCTGCACGTCACCCACCTCGTCCACGACGCGGTCACGGTGGCCACCGAGCTGGTCGAGAACGCCGTCCGGCACGCCCGCTCGGCGCCGGTGCTGCGCCTGGAACTCCGGGGCCGCCGGCTCACCGTCGCGGTGCGCGACGAGAGCACCGACCCGCCCCTGGAGCCGAAGGCCGACCCGCTGCGCCCCGGCGGCTGGGGCCTCACGATCGTGTCGTCGCTGAGCCGCACGTGGGGCTGCTACCCGTGGCCGCACGGTGGCAAGGTCGTCTGGGCCGTCCTCGGCGACTGAACGCCGAGCCCGTCAGCTCGCCTCGCTCACCGCCGTGACGATCGTGAAGTGGTCGGTGAGGTCCGTCAGCTCCAACGGGTGCAGCACGACCTTCGTCGTCGCCACCAACCGCAGCGCCGCGCCCACCGCCTCGCACGCCGCTCGCAGCGAGATCAGCAGGTTGATGCCGGTCGACCCGAGGAACGTCACCCCGGACAGGTCGAGCACGAGGGCCCGGCTCGCGTCGCCGAGCCTGCGGTGGACGTACTCCTCCACCAGCGGCGCCGTCGCCATGTCCAGCTCACCGGCCACGGCGACGACCACGACGCCCGCGGACACCTCGCGCGCCGTGAGCGCGACGGCGTCGGTGAAATCTTCCATGTCCACCCCTGGCTGTGGTCGGCAGAGTGCGGCTGCCTGCTCAACCGCGTCCAGCCTAGGCCCAGGAGAACTGTGAGCGCCCGTCAGGACGGGTGCAACTCCTCTGCCCCCCGACACCGGCCGGTCGGGCGGAGGCCTCAGCCGACCACGCGCCGGATGACGTCCACCGGTCCGATGGACTCGATGTCCTGCACCTTCACCGGCACGCCCTCGGTGGACGCGTGCACGGCGCGGATGCCGTCGATCGCCATCGCCACGTGCGTCTGGCCCGAGTAGTAGATGATCAGGTCGCCGGCCTTGACGTCGTTGCGCGTCACCGACCGGCCGATGGTCGCCTGGCCGTACGTGGTGCGCGGGATCGCGATGCCGACCGACCGGTACGCCGCCTGCATGAGGCTGGAGCAGTCCCAGGTGTCCGGGCCGTTCGAGCCGTACACGTAGTCCTTGCCGCGCTGCCGCAGCGCGAACGCCAGCGCCTCACCGGCCTTGCCCGCCGGCACGGGGATCGCGCTCATGTCGCCCGCGTTGTTCAACGCCGCCCGCTCCGCCGAGCTCAACGAGCGGTAGGCCTCGCGGGCTTCGGTGATCTGCCCGTCCAGCGCCGCCTTGCGCTGGTCGATGTCCGCGATGGCCTTGTTCGCGGCGTCGGCGGCCTCACCGGCGCGGCGGGCCGCGTCGTTGGCCAGGTCGACGGCGTCGCTGAGCCCTTGCAGCGCTTCCGCGTTGTCACCCGCGAGCACGCCGAGCGCGGACATGCGGTTGAGGAAGTCCTGCTGCGAGTCGCTGACCAGCAACGCGGACAGCTGGCCGAACCGGGCGCCCTCGAAGGAGGCCTCGGTGAGCAGGTCGACCTGGCCGCGCAGCGCTTCCTGCGCCTGCTGTGCCGCGGTGATGTCGCGGTTGGCCTGGTCGAGCGAACCCTGGGCGTTGGCCAGCGTCTCCTGCGCGCGCAGGTGCTCTTCGTTGAGGGCCTCGGCCTGGTGGGAGAGGTCGTTGTACTTCTGCAACGCCTCGGACGCGTTGCCCGGCGGCTCGGGGTCTGCGACGGCCTGGGGGAGGGGCAGTGCGGCGCCGAGCAGCGCGGAGACGGCGATGGCCGTCAGGGCCGCGCGGACGGTGCGCTGAGCGGGTTTCGACGCCACGGTTCGCGCGATCCTCCTTGAGCAGGCTGGGCCCCGAACGGGTTACACCCGCCCAGGGTCTCGGACAGGTTACGGAACGCGCCGGCGCCAGTCCATAAGGGGTCCGCTTCCGCCGGTTCCGGCGGACGCCCAGCCCACGGCCCCGCATCGAGCCGCGGCACGCCGCGATCGTCCCGACAGCGCGACGTCCCGGCGCCGGAAGATCACGCTTCGGGGTGAAGCACCGGTCGACGTGGCGCCAGGCGGGACGTGCGTCGACGTGCTCCGCGTGTACTTCCGGATGCCCTGCGCGCCACCAGGTGTGCTGCGTTCGCGCCGGGCGGCGACACCCGCTCGTGGCTGCTGCGGCCGGAACCCGCGGTCGGGTCAGCTCGCCCGTGCGACGACGGCGGAGTGGGTGAACTCGCCCGCCCGGACGCCCCGCATGAACATCTCCCACTCGCCCCGCGTGTAGCGCAGACCCGTGTCCTCGTCGCGCGCACGGAGGATCGCGCCGCCGCGCGGCCCGGGCAGCACGGCCAGCGCGCCGTCCGCCTCGACCGAACCCGACACCAGTTGGCCGAGGAAGTCGTCCCACGCCGCGGCGTCCACGGTGATCACCGGCCCGGCGCCCTGGTCCTTGGTGTCGCGAACCTGGACCACGGCGCCGTCGAACATGACCTCGACGCAGTCACCCGACGCCGTGCTGAAGCTGCTCTTGAACCAACCACGCGCCGTGGCCGAGGGGGTGTAGGGCATCAGAACCGCTCCATCTCGTGGTAGACCGCGTCGATGAACTCGCGCGAGTCGCGGTCGCCGAGCGCTCGGTCGAACGTCTCCGCGAAGCTCGCCGTCGACTCGAGTATCACTTGGCGCTTGTCGATGATGACACCGCTGATCGCGGTCTCCTGGTAGATCAGGTCGCCGAGCCTGTTGGAGCGAAAGGAAAGGATCTTCAACGCCGCGCCGAGCAGCGGGTGCGCCCCGGCCGCGAACGGGATGACGCGGACGCGGACGTGACCGCCGTTGCGGTCGAGGACGTCCAGCAGGTGCGCCAGTTGCCGCCGCATGACACCGGTGTCGCCGACGAGTTGCCGCAACGCGGCTTCGCCCAGCACGACGTCGAGCCGCAACGGGTCGTCAGCGTCGAGGCGGACCTGCCGCGCCAGCCGCGTCGCCAACCTCGGGTCGACATCGACCGGCCGGATGTACGGCGTGCCCGCCCGGACCACCGCCCGCGCGTAGTCCGCGGTCTGGAGCAGTCCGGGGATGATGTCCGGCGCGTACTCGCAGACCTTGTCGGCGCCCGCCTCCAACCCCAGCAACCGCAGGAAGTCGTCCGAGTAGAGGCGGGCGTGGTCGTACCACCACTCCCGCCGCTCCGTCTGCGCCCGCAACGATTCCAGCTCGGCGCGCTCGTCGTCGGCCAGCTCGTACGCGTCGGCGAGATCACCGAGCTTCGCGGCGGTGAGCCGACGTTTGCCGGACTCGATCGCGGACAGGTTCGTGCCGCCGATGCCCGTCGTCCTGCCGACCGCCGCCGCCGTGAACCCGAGCCGTTCCCGGTGTTCCCGAAGCCTCAGCCCGAGTTCCCACGCCTGCACCGTGCTGGAGATCGGGGCGTCGTCGCCCATGTCCTTCGTCCCGTCGGATCTGGTGGCCCGGAGCGGTACAGAGGGTAGCGACCGGGCACTCGTTCGATGAGTCGACATCGGGATAACTATCAAGATAGCTTCGGTCCCGGGAGTGCTCCGGCAGCCGAGGTGATGACCTGATGGACCACAAGCCGACGCTGCGTGGCCGACTGCTCGGGCTGGAGCTGCGCCGGGTCCGGGAAGCCGCCGGCCTGACCGTGGCCGAGCTGGCCTCGCGGACCGAGCAGTCCGCGCAACGGATCCAGCGGCTGGAGGACGGCAGCGCCGCGTCGCCGACACCCGACCCGACCCTGTGGTGCGCGTGGGGCGCCGAGGCGTCGAGCGTGATCAACGTCCTGTGCCGCACCGCGACGCGGATCGACGTCTTCGCCCCGCTGGGCCTCCACCCGTCCCTCGGGCAGCTCGACGCCGACCGCTGCACGGCCTACGTGCTGGAGGGCACCGCCGTCGACCGCGCCGACGTCACGGTCCGCGTGATCCCGCGCGGCGCGGAACTCTGCCCCGGCATCACGCACCCGTTGACCCGGTTCGCCCTCGCGGACGGCCCGGCCGTCGTCTTCTACGCCTACGTGCACCGCGCGCTGTTCACCGAGGAACCCGACCACCTCCGGTCGGCGGACCAGCTCTTCGAACGCCTAACCGACGTGACGCGCGCCTGACGGGAGCCCGGCGAGGTCCGTCCGCCCGCCGGGGTGGCCCACCGCGCGCCCCGCGGCGGCCGTGGCCAGCCTGCCCGCGTCCTCCGGGTCGTCACCGCGCGACAACGCCACGGTCAACGCCGCCACGAACGCGTCACCGCCGCCGGTGGTGTCCACGACCTCCTCGTCGGTCAACGGGATCACCGCCGAACCCCCGCTCCACGTCAGCACGTTCGCCTCGCCCGACACCTCCAGCGCCACCACGGACGGCCCCCGCGCCAGCAGCTCGCGTCCCGCCCGCAGGGCCGCCTCCGCGCCGGTGATCGACCTCCCGGTCAACGCCTCCGCCTCGCGGTGGTCGGCCCGCACCACGTCCGCCGCGGCCAGGAGTTCGGCCGCACGCCCGCCCGGCGCGCCGTCCAGCACGACCAGCCCGGTCGCCGCGCGGACCGCCGCCAGCGCCGCGTCGGCCGGCTGCTGCAACTGCACGATCACCGCGTCCGCGCCGGCCAACGTCGCCGACGCGGCCCGCACGTCGTCCGCCGTCACGAGGGTCGGGCCGGGGACGTCCTCCAGGTACCGGTACTCGCCGGCGCACACGACGTCCACGATCAGCGCCGTCCGGACGCCCTCCCGGCACACCACCGCGGTGGTCGCTACGCCGTCCGCGCCGAGCCGCTCGACCAGCAGGCGGCCTTCCCTGTCGTCCCCCACGACCCCGACGAGCGCGGCCGTCGCGCCGAGCTGCCGGGTGCCCCGGGCGATGTTCGCGCCCTTCCCGCCGAGCATTTCGCGACGTTCCAGCACGCCCGCGCGGCCACCGGATCCGGGCACCTCGGGCACCACCAACACCAGGTCACGGGCTATCTGACCGACCACCGCGATCCGCATGGTCGAGCGGTACCCGGTGGCCACCAGTTGAAACGGGTCGTTGACGTGGCGTCACCGGTAATGCGATCGTAATTCTGGGAGCGCTCCCAGGCTCGTGGATTCACAGATCACCGTCGATCTGAAGGAGAAGGTCCTTGCGACTCAAGCGCTTTGGGGCGTTGGCTGTTGCCGCGCTCGGTATCGTCGGTGTGACCAGCGTTTTCGTCCAGAGCGGCGTAGCGGTGGCACACGGGTCGATGACTTACCCCCCAAGCCGCACCTACGCCTGCTACGAAGACGGCAGGGCGGGCAGCGGCGGCGGTGACCTGAGCCCGACGAACCCGGCGTGCGTCGCCGCGGTGCAGATCGGTGGCAAGCAACCGCTGTGGGACTGGTACGGCAACCTGATCAGCCAGGCCGCCGGCAAGCACCGCGAGATCATCGCCGACGGCGACCTCTGCGGGCCCACCACCAAGTACGACGCGTACAACCTGGCCCGCAGCGACTGGCCGGTGACCACGCTGCAGGCCGGCGCGCGGATCAACTTCAAGTACAACGCGTGGGCGCCGCACCCCGGCACCTGGGACCAGTACGTCACCAGGGACGGCTTCGACGTCACGCAGCCGCTGAAGTGGTCCGACCTGGAGCCGGTGCCGTTCGACAGCATCACCAACCCGGTCGCGTCCGGCGGCGAGTACTCGTGGAACGGCACCCTGCCGAACAAGTCCGGCCGCCACATCATCTACTCGATCTGGCAGCGCAACGACAGCCCCGAGGCGTTCTACAGCTGCTCGGACGTGATCTTCAGCGGCGGCAACAGCGGCGGTGACACCCAGGCGCCGACGGCCCCGGGCACGCCCACCGCGACCGCCACGGCCGACTCGGTCTCGCTGAGCTGGTCCGCGGCCTCGGACAACACCGGCGTCAGCGGCTACACGGTCTACCGGGAGGCGGGCGCCACCGACGTGGCGGTCTCGACGTCCTCCGGCACCACGGCGACCGTCACCGGCCTCGCCTCGGACACGGCGTACCAGTTCTACGTGGTGGCGCGGGACGCGGCGGGCAACACCTCGCCGCCGTCGACCGCGGTGTCGGTGCGGACCAGCACGGGCGGCGGCACGACGCCGGGCGCGTGCGCGGTCACGTACAGCGTGCCCAGCTCGTGGTCCGGCGGCTTCACCGCGAACGTCTCGGTGAAGAACACGGGCACCAGCGCGGTCAACGCGTGGCAGCTGGTCTGGGACGTCCCCGCGGGTCAGGGGATCGGCCAGGCGTGGTCGGCCGTGGTCGCCGTCGCGGCGGGCAAGGCCACCGCGAAGGGCGCCAGCTGGAACCAGAACATCCAGCCGGGCCAGACGGTGAGCTTCGGGTTCAACGGCACGTCGCAGGGGACGCCGACGAACCCGACGTCGTTCGCCCTCAACGGCGCTTCCTGCGCCGCGGCCTGATGTTGGGGCGGTGCGCGGCCCTGGTCGCGCTCCTGGTGGGGTCGGTCGCCTGCTCCTCGGCGGCGACCGGCTCCACCGGCCTGGGCTCCAACGCGCTCGGCCCGCCGCTGGCCACGTCAGTGGAGGTGGGCGAGTGGGTCCAGGAGAAGACCGGGCAGTGCGACGAGGTGGCGCCTCGGACGTTGGAGGAGTTCGCCGAGTTCGTCGGGCCGCTGCGGGCGAAGCTCTACGCGCCGTACGTGGCGGAGTGGGCGACGTGCGAGGCGGGTCCGTACGAACGGCTCGGGCTGGTGGTGTTCCAGCGCGAGAAGCTGCCGGACTTCCAGAACTCGTGGAAGGGCGCGCTGTCGAGCGGCGAGGTCTCGGACAACCCGGACTTCGGGTTCGGCAACGGCTTCGCGTTGAGCGGCACGCTCGGCCTGGAGCTGTTGGGACTGCACGAACTGCGTTGCACACCGGTGGCGCCCGGCGAAGAAGTGGGACACACCCTGCCCGCGGAGGCGGACGGGTGCACCTACGTCCAGAAGCCGGGCCACCACCACTAGAGGCGGCTCGTCAGCGTGGCGCGGCGGTGCTCTGACGCACCACCAGCGTGGTGGCAAGCTCGATTCGGCGGTGTTCGGGCTCTTCACCACGTGCCAGCGTGATGGCGAGACGGGTGCCCGCCGCGGCCATGTCCTGCAGCGGCTGCCGGACCGTGGTCAGCGGCGGGCCCACCCACTGCGCGACCGGGAGGTCGTCGAAGCCGATGACGCTGAGGTCTTCCGGGATGCGCAGGCCGGCCGCGCGTGCCGCTTCGTAGACGCCGAGGGCTTGGAGGTCCGACCCGGCGAAGACCGCCGTCGGCGGGTCCGGCAGGTCGAGCAGCGGCGCGAACTGGGCGCGACCGGACTCGACGTGGAAGTCGCCGTACCGCACCAGGTCCGGGTCGTAGGCCAGGCCGGCGGTCTCCAGCGCGGCGCGGTAGCCGTCCACGCGGGCGCGGCTGCACAGGACCCGTTCCGGGCCGCCGATCATGGCGATGCGGCGGTGGCCGAGTTCGATCAGGTGGCGGGTGGCGGTGAGGCCGCCGTTCCAGTTGGTGGCTCCTATCGAGGGCGTCTCCAACTGGGGTTCGCCGATCGGGTCGACCACGACGACCGGGATGTCCCGCGCGCGCAGCTTCGCCAGCTGCGAGGACGTGAGGTCGGAGAAGACGGAGATCACGGCCAGCGGCTTGCGCGCGATGACGCCTTCGAGCCAGCCGTGGCCGGGGGTGAGCCTGCCCTGCGACTCCGACAGCACCAGGGCCAGGCCCTGCTCGGAGGCGACCTGCTCGGCGCCGCGGATGATCTCCAGCGCCCAGGCGCTCTCCAGCTCGTGGAACATCAGTTCCACCAGGTTGGACCGCCGCGACCGCTCGTCCGCCCGCCGCTGGTAGCCGTGCCGCCGGATGATCGCCTCGACCCGTTCCCGGGTGTGCGGCGCGACGTCGGCGCGACCGTTCATTACCTTCGAAACAGTCGGAACAGAGACCCCGGCTTCTGCCGCGATGGCGGCAATGGTGATCTTGCCCGAGGCTGTGCCATCCGAGGGTGACGGGTCGGCTTTGGTCGGCATGAGGGCAGTCTACGGCAGCCCCGCCCAGTTCCGGCCGCTAGACGCGGGGGAGCGGTGGTGGGTTGTTCGTCACTCGGAGTGCACGTAACTCGTTCGAAACAATCGACGTTTCAATCGAAACTGTCGAATGTCCGGTTCCTCCCACCCAGCCGCGTCACCGAGGTTACCGCAACGTGGAACGCGTCTTGCCCGAAAGTGACGGCCTGGCGGCCGAACGGGGGTCGTCCTGAACGTTGAATTCACGTGTCCCGAACGTTGGACTCTCGCGTCCTGAACGTAGGACTCGCGCGCGTGTCGAACGTTCAGAACGCGCGTGTCGAACGTTCAGGTACCCCGAGTTCGTCGTTGGGGGAGGCTCGGGCCCACTGGGAGAGGTGCGGGCCCGAGCCGGGTCGGGTCAGTCCCGGCGGCTCGGGCCGCCGAACGAGAGGTCGTCGCGCAGGGCCCGGTGAGCGGGCTTGGCGGCGAAGTTCTCGTCGAGGATGTCGGCCGCACCTTCACCCTCGAACCACCCGGGCACCCAGGAGTACTTGTCCATGTACCCCCAGACCGTGAACGACAGGCAGCCGGGCGTCAGCAGGCACGCCCGCAGCAGCGAGCGGTACACGTTCGCCTGGGCCTCCAGCTTCACCGGGTCGGCCGGCATCGCCATCCGCACGTCGACCTCCGTCAGCGCGGTGTGCAACCCGAGGTCGGCGAACCGGCCCAGGTTCTCCCGCAGCGTCCGCGGCGCGCGCTCCACCGAGCAGTGCGCCTGCACGCCGACGCCGTGGATCGGCACGTCCTGTCGTGTCAGTTCTTGCACGAGGTCGTACACGCCGTCGCTCTTGGCGTTGACGTCCTCGACGTCGTAGTCGTTGTAGAACAGCAGCGCGTCCGGGTCGGCCTCGTGCGCCCACCGGAACGCGTCCGCGATGTAGCCGGGACCGAGCGCCCGCAGCCAGACGGTGTCGCGCAGCGACCCGTCCTCCTCGACCGCCTCGTTCACCACGTCCCACTGCCGGATCTCGCCCCGGAAGCGGCGCACGGTGGTCTGGACGTGGTCCTTCAGCACGGCGCCGAGCTCGTCGGCGGGCAGGTCCGCCAGCCACGCCGGGTTCTGGTTGTGCCAGACCAGCGTGTGGCCGCGCACGGTCTGCCGGTTGGCCCTGGCGAACGCGATCAGCTCGTCCGCCCGGTCCCAGTCGTGCTGCCCGCGGGTCGGCTCCAGCTCCGCCCACTTCATCTCGTTCTCGGCGGTGACGCTGTCGAACTGCGTCGCCACCCACTCCCGGTACACGTCGTCGTCGGCCAGCGCCGTCAGGTTGACCGCGGTGCCGAGGTCGAGGTCGTGCCGTGCCGCGAGCTGCCGGAGCGGGGGTTCCGCCGCCGCCACGGGGGCGACGGCGGAACCGGTGACCGGAACGGGCGGGCCGTCGGGCATGAGCGTCCCTCCAGTCCGGACGTGCTACTTGCCGAAACCGGCCGTGAGGCCGCTGAGCAGGAACCGCCGACCGATCAGGTACACCGCGAAGATCGGCAGCACGGACAGCGTCACGGCCGCGAGCAGCGCGGGCACGTTCGTGCCGAACTGCCCCTGGAAGTCCCACAACCCGAGGGTGAGCACCCGCGACGACTCCGACTGGGTGAGCACCAACGGGAAGAGGAACCCGTTCCACGCGTTGAGCGCCGTGTAGACGACCACGGTCATGATCGCCGGCCGCGCCAGCGGCAGGACCAGCGACACGAGCACCCGCAGCGGACCGGCGCCGTCGATCGCCTGCGCCTCGTACAGCTCACGCGGCACGTCGCGCAGGCTGTTGACCAGCACCAGCATCGCCACCGGCAGCGCGAACGCCGCCGTCGGCAGGATGATCGCGGTCAACGTGTCGTACAGCTGCATCCGCGTGATCATCAGGTACACCGGGATGATCGTGGCCTGCGCGGGGATCGCCAGCCCCATCAGCAGCAGGGTGAACCCCTTCTGCACGAACGGGCTGGTGTTGCGCACCACCGCGTACGCGGCGGGCACGGTCACCAGCACCACGATCGCCACCGTCGCGACGGTCACGATCACGTTGTTCAGCAGGTACTGGCCGAAGCCGCCGGTCAGCACGGTGACGTAGTTGTCCAGCGACAACGCGTCCGGCATCTCCCACACGCTCTTGCCGAGGTACTCGGCTCGGGAGCGCAGCGACACCGTGACCAGGTAGAGCAGCGGCCCGACGACGACGGCCAGCCACACCAGGGCGAAGATCCCGGCGGGCCAGTTGGGACGAGACTTCACGACCCCTCCTGCTGGCTGCTCATCTGGCGGAACCCGCTCCAGCGCATGACCGCCAGCGACAGCGCGGTGCCGAGGACGACCAGCACGACCGCGATCGCGCTCGCGTAGCCCATCTCGAACCCGCTGAAGCCGGTGATGTACATGTGCAGCGGCAGGATGCGGGTCGCGGTGCCCGGTCCGCCGTTGGTCAGGATCAGCACGGTGTCGAACGTGGTCAGCGAGCCGACCAGCATCAGCACCGACGACGTGACGATGGTGTAGCGCAGCTGCGGCAGCGTGATGTGCCGGAACTTGCTCACCCGTGACGCGCCGTCGATGGTGGCCGCCTCGTACAGCGAGGGCGGCACCGCCCGTGCCGCGCCCTGGTAGAGCAGGGTGTGGAACGGGACGAACTGCCACGAGATCACGAGCACCACCGTGTACAGCGCGATGTCGGGGTCACCCAGGAACAGCGGTCCGCCGACGAACGCGCCGAAGTTCGGCTCGAGCAGCGCCTGCCACAACAACGCGATGGCGGCCGTGGACAGCAGCAGCGGGAGGAAGAAGATCGAGCTGAGCACCGCCCGGGACCGCTGCTTGCCGGCCGCCCAGACCCCGACCAGCAACGCGATCGGGGTCTGGACGAGCCACGACACGACCATCAGCACCAGGGTCCGCCACACCGAGGCACGCGCCTCGCTGTCTTCGAGCAGCCGGGACCAGTTCTCGCCCCCGTTGAGCGCCGGTGTGCCCAACCCGTCCCAAGCGGTGAAGCTCAGGTAGATCACGAGCAGCATGGGCAACACGGCGAACAGGGCGAAGAATCCGAACGCCGGCACGGCATACCAGGCCGAAGGCCGCTGGGACGACATCAGCGCGCGGCCACCGCGTCGACGAACTGCTGCGGCGAGACCTTGCCCAGGAAGAACTCCTGGAGCTGGGTCAGCATGAACGTGGCGTCATCGGCCGGCAGGTCCTGGTCCCAGGACAGCTGGAAGTTCTTCGAGTCCAGCACCAGCTCGTAGATGAACGACGCGTACTCCGGGTTCGGCGACTTCTTCAGCTTCTCCTCGGCGCCCACCACCGGCGGGACGTCACCGGCCGCGACCAGCGCCTCGATGTAGGAGTCCTTGTGCAGCTCGGTGGTGACGAACTTCTTCGCCGCGTCCAGGCTCTTCGAGTCCTGGGTCGCCGAGTAGAAGTTGCTCACGTTGCCGACGAGGTTGCCCGCGTCGCCCTTGCCGCCGGGGATCGACGGGAACGCCACCCAGCCCAGGTCGCCGTTCTTCACGAAGTCCGGGCTCTGGTCGAGCTGGTTGGTGTACTCCCACGTGCCCATGAGGTGCATGGCGGCCTTGCCCTGCGCCAGGATGGTCGACGCGCCACCGGCGTCGTAGCCGACGGAGGCGAAGCTGCTGCCGAACGCGCCGCGGTCGATGAGGTCCTTGAGCTTGGTCATGGCCTCGACCACGGCCGGGTCCTTCCAGCCCTCCGGTCCCTTGTCCCGGATGTTCTGGAACACCTCGTGACCGGCCCAGCGGTCGAGCACGTACTCGGCCCACATCAGCTCGGTCCACGCCTGAGTGCCGGCGAGGGCGATCGGGGTGATGCCCTTCGCCTTGAAGGTGTCGACGGCCGTGAGCAGCTCGTCCCACGTCGTCGGCGGCTTCGCGCCCGCCTCGGAGAAGACCTTCTTGTTGAAGAACAGCAGCACGGGCTGCATGCCGCGCATCGGCACGCCGTAGTACTTGTCGCCGAGCTTCGCGCCGTTCAGGACGCTCGGGATGAACGCGTCCTTGGCGGCCTTGTTCTCCTCGAGCACCGAGGTCAGGTCGGCCACCTTGCCGGCGTCGACGTACTCCTTGAGGTTGCCACCGCCCCAGTTGAAGAACAGGTCGGGGGCCTGGGGCGACCCGATGGCGACCCGGAGCCGCTGCTTGTACGGGTCGTTGCCGAACGTCTCCAGCGAGGCGTTGCCGCCGGCCGCCTTGAACGAGTCGATCGACAAGTTCTCGATCTTGTTGAGCACCGGGTCTTCCAGTGCCCAGATCTTCAGTGCGCCGGCGTTGGTCTCGCCCGGACCGGACGTGCCACACGCGGACACCACTGCTGTCACGGCGACGAGCCCCATCGCGATGAGGGGACGCACCCATGAACGGCGGGACATGCGACCGCCACCCTTCTTGCCACGCTGCGGGAATTGTTCGTGGCATCGAAACATTTCGAAACATCCACGACTTGCGCAGACCTTAGGCGGGTGTCCAACCGGTGTCAAGCGTCACCATTCGGCGTGTCTAGGTGACGTTTCTGCACGTCAAGAGGTCACTCTTGTGTTTCGATCGAGTTTCGATACTATCGGCCCATGCGTCGAGCCACGTTGGCCACGATTGCCGCAGCAGCGGGGGTGTCTCTCCCGACGGTGTCCAAAGTCCTCAACGGGAAGGACGACGTCGGCGCGGAGACCAGGGCTCGTGTGCGGCAGTTGCTCGCCGAGTACGACTACGTGCCGGTGGGATCCCGGCGGGCCTCCGGCCACCTGCTGGTGGACCTCGTGTTCACCGCCCTGGACAGCCCCTGGGCGGTGGAGATCATCCGTGGTGTCGTCGACACCGGACTGCACGTCGTGGTGTCGTCCACGGACAAACCCCGTCAGCACACGTCGTGGGCGGCGTCGCTGGTCGAGGCCAGGCGCGCGGGCGCGCTCCTGGTCACCTCCCAGCTGACCGCCGCCGACCGCCGCGTGCTGGCCAACTCCCGCATCCCCGTCGTGGTCATCGACCCGGTCGACCTGCCGCAGCCGAACGTGCCCAGCGTCGGCGCGACGAACTGGGCGGGCGGCCTGGCCGCCACCGAGCACCTCCTGCGCCTCGGCCACCGCCGGGTCGGCGTCATCGGCGGACCGGCCGGGATGCTGTGCAGCCGCGCGCGGGTCGACGGCTACCGCGCCGCGCTCGACCGCGCGGGCATCGCGTTCAATCCCGAGCTGGTCAAGCACGGGGACTTCAAGCACGAGGGCGGGTTCCGCCGCGCGGCCGAGCTGCTGGCGCTGCCGGACCGGCCGACGGCGATCTTCGCCGGCAACGACGAGCAGGCATTAGGCGTGATCGAGGCGGCCCGCGTCGTCGGGCTGTCCGTGCCGCACGACCTGAGCGTGGTCGGCTTCGACGACCTGCCGGTCGCGGTGTGGTCCTCGCCCGCCCTCACCACCGTGCGCCAGCCACTCACCGAGATGGGCCGCCACGCGGGCCGCATGCTCGCCGACCTGATCGCGGGTCGCCCCGTGGAGACCGAACGGGTGGAACTGGCCACCGAACTCGTCGTCCGATCGTCAACGAAGGAGCCGCCGTGCTGAACCCCTGGGCCGATCCCGGAAGGCCGACCGGTGAGCGGGTCGCCGCCCTGCTGGCCGAGCTGACCCTGGAGGAGAAGCTGGCCCAGCTGGTGGGCGTGTGGGTGGGAATCTCCGAGGGTGAGGAGGTCGCCCCCGCGCAGCACGAGTTCGCCGAGCCGCTGCCGCCGTGGGACGAGCTGACCAAGCCCGGCCTCGGTCAGCTGACCCGCGTGTTCGGCACCGGGCCGGTCGAGCCGCTGGTCGGCGCGAAGGTGCTGGCCGAGACGCAGCGCAAGCTGGTCGCCAACACCCGCTTCGGCATCCCGGCGATGGCGCACGAGGAGTGCCTGGCCGGGTTCACCGCGTGGCAGGCCACCGTGTTCCCCATCCCGCTCGCGTGGGGCGCCTCGTTCGACCCGGTGACGGTCGAGCGGATGGCACGCGAGGTGGGCCTCGTGATGCGCGACGTCGGTGTGCACCAGGGCCTGGCCCCGGTGCTGGACGTGTCGCGCGACCCGAGGTGGGGACGCACCGAGGAGACCATCAGCGAGGATCCGTACCTCGTCGGTCTCCTCGGTGCCGCCTACACCAAGGGCCTGGAGTCCAGCGGGATCGTGGCCACGCTCAAGCACTTCGCGGGCTACTCGGCCTCGCGCGGCGGGCGCAACCACGCGCCGGTGCACATGGGCCCGCGCGAGTTCGCCGACGTGGTGCTGCCGCCGTTCGAGATGGCGTTGCGCCTCGGCGGCGCGCGTTCGGTGATGAACTCCTACGCCGAGGTCGACGGCGTGCCCGCCGGCTCCGACCCGACCCTGTTCACCGACCTGCTGCGGGACAAGTGGGGCTTCGGCGGCGTGGTGGTCGCGGACTACTTCGCGGTGTCGTTCCTGGAGACCGCGCACGGCGTCGCCGGCTCGCCGGGTGAGGCCGCGTCGCTGGCGCTGGCCGCCGGCATCGACGTCGAGCTGCCCAGCGTGCGCTGCTACGGCGAGCCGCTGGCCGAGCTGGTGCGGTCCGGCCAGGTCGACGAGGCGCTGGTGGACCGCGCCGTCGTCCGCGTGCTGACCCAGAAGTGCGAGCTGGGCCTGCTGGACGAGGGCTGGCAGCCGGAGTCGCCCGCGGTGCTGCGCGGCGAGCCGGTCGACCTCGACCCGCCCGCGCTGCGCGACCTGGCCCGCACGATGGCCGAGCGTTCCGTCGTGCTGCTGGACAACGCCTCCGGCGTGCTGCCGCTGACCGACGCGGGCAAGCTCGCCGTGGTCGGCCCGTGCGCGGACGACCTGCTGGCGCTGATGGGCTGCTACGCGTTCCCGAACCACGTGGGCGTGCAGCACCCCGACGTGCCGCTCGGTGTCGAGATGGACACGATGCTCCAGGCGGTGCGCAAGGAGTTCCCGGGCGCCGACGTCACCAGCGCGAAGGGCTGCGAGGTCGACGGCGACGACCGGTCGGGCATCGAGGGCGCCGTCGCGGTGGCCCGCGAGGCCGACGTGGTGTTCGCCGTGCTGGGCGACCGGGCCGGGCTGTTCGGCCGCGGCACGTCCGGCGAGGGCTGCGACGCCGAGGACCTGAACCTGCCCGGTGTGCAGGGCGAGCTGCTGGCGGAGCTGCTGGCGCTGGACGTGCCGGTGGTGCTGGTGCTGCTGACCGGCCGCCCGTACGCGCTGGGCTCCTACCAGCCGGCGGCCGTCGTCCAGGCGTTCTTCCCCGGTGAGGAGGGCGCGGGCGCGGTCGCCGGCGTGCTCAGCGGTCGGGTCAACCCGTCGGGCAAGCTGCCCGTGCAGGTGCCGCGCGGCTCCGGCGGCCAGCCGACCACCTACCTGCACCCGCCGCTGGGCGGCCCGGGCGGGGTCAGCTCGGTCGACCCGTCGCCCGCCTACCCGTTCGGGCACGGCCTGTCGTACACGACGTTCGAGCTGTCCGACTTCGCCGCCGGCGCCGAGTTCCCGGTCGACGGCGAGGTCGAGGTGTCGTGCCTGGTGCGCAACACCGGCGACCGGTCCGGCGCCGAGGTCGTCCAGCTCTACCTGCACGACCCGGTGGCCAGCGTGACGCGTCCGGTGCGCCAGCTCGTCGGGTTCGCCCGGGTCGAGCTGGAGGCGGGCGCGGCCACCGAGGTGACGTTCCGGCTGCACGCCGACCGCACCTCGTTCACCGGCCGCGACGGCAAGCGGATCGTCGAGACCGGCGAGGTCGTGCTGCAGGTCGGCAACTCGAGCGAGGACATCCGCTGGCAGCACTCGGTGCGGATCACCGGCGAGCCGCGCGTGGTCGGCTACGACCGCGTGCTGGTGACCCCGGTGACCACCACGCCCCGCTGACCACCACCGGGCCTCGGCTGGCCGCGGGCGTGCACACGCTCGAGTTCCGGATGGTCGTGGTGGTCCAGAAGCTGGTCGTGGACACAGGTGGACCCGGGTGCAGTTGCCCGGGTCCCCCGGAGAGCCGCCGAGTCCACTGACCGGGCTGGGCCGTGAGGGGACTATGGCGGTGGTCCCCTCACGGCCCGCCAACCTCAGAGGTGCGCGCGCAGGTGGCGGAGCTTGCGCTCGTCGTGCACCCGCGGCGTGGTGTGGCCGCTGAACGGGAACACCGCCATCTCCTTCGGCGCGGTGATCTCGTTGTAGGCCGCGTACACAGTGGACGGCGGGCACACCTCGTCCATCAGGCCCACGCTCAGCAACGACGTCGCGGTGATCCGCTTGGCCAGCAACGCGCCGTCCACGTACCGCAGCGTGTCGCGGGCGGCCGGGATCAGGTCGACGTGCTGCGCCAGGAACTTGGCGATCTCCGCGTACGGCTCGGCGTCGGTCAGGGTGATGGCCCGCTGGAAGTCGCACAGGAAGGGGACGTCCGCGTGGCAGACCTTCACCGCCTCGCCGTTGAGCGCGGCGGCGGCCAGCGCCAGCCCGCCGCCCTGGCTGCCGCCGGACACCGCGATCCGCGTCTCGTCCACGCCGTCCAGGGAAGCGGCCACCTCCACGGCACGGGCGGCGTCCACCATCAGGCGCGTGACGTAGTAGGTCTCGGGGCTGGCGATGCCGCGCGTCATCACGCCGGGGTGCTCGGGACCCGCGAAGCCGGAGTCCGGGGTGGCGCCGAGCGTCCACCGCCCGCCCTGGCCGCGGGTGTCCATCACGAACACCGCGTAGCCGACGGACGGCAGCAGCGCGTGCTCCGACGGCAGGCCGCGACCGCCGCCGTAACCGATGTAGCAGACCACGGTCGGCAGCGGCTCGACGCCGGCGCCGGAGGGGCGGATGTACCAGCCGCGCACCCGGTCGCCGCCGTACCCGGAGAACTCGACGTCCCAGACGGCGAGCGGGCCGTAGGCGTCGGCCGCGTAAGGGGTGAGGACCGGCGGCAGGGCGGCGGCGTGGGCTTCGTCCAGCCGGGACTTCCACCACAGGTCCAGGTTGTCCGGCTCGGCGGTGTCGGTCCGGTACAGCGCCAGCTCCCGCTCGGAGAGGTCGAACCAGGGCACGGCGGTCCCCTTTCACGTAATCCGTTAAGCGCTTAATCACCCTACCGGGCTGAGCCACGCACACCGCGGCTAGACTCGATGATCACCGACCGAGGAGGCGCGGGTGGCAGGTGGTAAGCGTCCGACCATCTCGGACATCGCCAAGGCCGCGGGCGTGTCCACCGGCGCCGTGTCGTACGCGCTCAACAACCGGCCGGGCGTCTCGGAACCGACACGTCGTCGGATCATGGACATCGCCGACCGCCTCGGCTGGGTGCCCAGCAGCGCGGCGCGGTCGTTGAGCGACGGTCGGGCGAACGCGATCGGGCTCGTGGTCGACCGGCCCGCGCGGGTGATCGGCGTCGAGCCGTACTTCATGCAGCTGATCTCCGGGATACAGGTCGCGCTGGCCGGCGGGCCCACGTCGTTGCTGCTGCAGGTGACGGACAACTCGGCGGCCGAGCTGGCGGCGTACCGGCGGTGGTGGGGCGAGCGGCGGGTGGACGGCGTGCTGCTGGTCGACCTGGTGCAGAACGACCCGCGGGTGGAGCTGGTGCAGGAGCTGCGGCTGCCCGCGGTCGTGCTCGGCGAGCCCGTCGTGCCGGACATGCCGTGCGTGTGGACCGACGACGAGTTGGCCGTGGAGGAGGTGCTGGAGTACCTGGTGGCGTTGGGGCACCGGCGCATCGTCCGGGTCGCGGGGCCGACGAAGTTCGTGCACACCCAGACCCGTTCCCGCGCGTTCACCACCGCCGCGGCGCGGCTCGGCCTGCCCGACGCCCGCGTGGTGCACGCCGACTACTCCGACGAGGCCGCGGCCCGCGTGACCCGGCGCGTGCTGACGAGCGGCACGCCGCCGACCGCCTTGGTGTTCGACAACGACGTGATGGCCGTGTCCGCTCTCGGCGTCGCGCACGAGCTGGGCCTGACCGTTCCGGACCAGCTGTCCCTGGTGGCGTGGGACGACTCGGCCCTGTGCCGCCTGGTCCGCCCGGCCCTCTCGGCGGTCCGCCGCCCGATCGCCGAACGCGGCTCCGCCGCCGTGCGGCTGCTCCTCGACGTGATCAACGGCGCCCCGGCCGAACAGGTGAAGACCTCGGACCCGGAACTGGTCCCCCGCTCCAGCACCGCCCACCCCCCACCCTCCTAACCCCCACCTCTCGCGTGTCGAACCTCCAAGTCGCGCGTGTCCTACGTTCAGAACACGCGTGTCCTACGTTCCGGTCGCGCGTGTCCTACGTTCGGAACACCCGTGTCCCACGTTCAGGTTCGATCTTGCCGTCGTGCGGCGAAACCCCAGGTCGCGTGTTCTGAGCGTTGAACTCACGTGTTCTGAACGTAGGACACGCGCGACGCGAACGTAGGACACGCGCGTTCTGAAGGTAGGACACGCGCGTGCTGGGGGTGGTGGGTGGGGGAGAGGTGTAGGAGGATTGCGGCGAGTGTTCTGGGAGCGGTCCCAGAGGGCTTGGGAGAGGTGCCCGCAGGAGGTTGGGGCGGGGGAGGGTGGCGGCGAATGGGCCGTTGACACTTAAGCGGTTAATTGCTTTGGTGTTGGGGCCTGCCGCAGGCAGGCGCGCTGCCCTGCGCTCGCTACGTCAACGTCGACAACTACGCGAGGTACATCCATGCGCAAGCGATTCGCCTTGGTGGGCGCCGCCGTCGCCGCCTTGGTCCTGTCACTGCTCACGGTGACGCCGGCACACGCCGCGGCCGGGTTCACCGTCAGCAACGGGCGTCTCCTCGACGCCAACGGCAACGACTTCGTGATGCGTGGCGTGAACCACGCGCACACCTGGTACGCCGACCGCACCACCCAGGCGCTCAAGGACATCAAGGCCACCGGCGCCAACACGGTCCGCGTGGTCCTCAGCTCGGGCGACCGGTGGACCCTCAACACCGCCTCCGACGTCGCCAACGTCATCAGCCAGTGCAAGGCCAACAAGCTCATCTGCGTGCTGGAGGTGCACGACACCACCGGCTACCAGGAGCAGAGCGGCGCGGTCAGCCTGGCCCGGGCCGTGGAGTACTGGAAGAGCATCCAGAGCGCCATGACCGGCCAGGAGAAGTACGTCATCCTCAACATCGGCAACGAGCCGTGGGGCAACACGGGCTACACCGGCTGGACCCAGGCGACCAAGGACGCCATCACCTCGCTGCGCTCGGCGGGCTTCGAGCACACGATCATGGTCGACGCGCCGAACTGGGGCCAGGACTGGGACAACACCATGCGCGCCAACGCGGCCTCGGTGTTCGCCGCCGACCCGCACAAGAACACGGTGTTCTCCATCCACATGTACGGCGTGTACAACACGGCCGCCAAGGTCAACGACTACCTGAACGCGTTCGTCGCGGCGAAGCTGCCGATCGTGGTCGGCGAGTTCGGCCACGACCACTCCGACGGCAACCCGGACGAGGACACGATCTTCGCCACCACGCAGGCGCTGAAGCTGGGCTACCTGGCGTGGTCCTGGTCGGGCAACGGCGGCGGCGTCGAGTACCTCGACATGGTCACCGGCTTCAACGCCGCCCAGCTGACGACCTGGGGCCAGCGCGCGGTCAACGGCGCGAACGGCATCAAGGCCACCTCGCGCGAGGCCAGCGTCTACGGCGGCACCGGCCCGGTTGACACCACCCCGCCGTCCACGCCCGGCACCCCGGCCGCGTCCGGCGTCACGGCCACCGGCGCCACGCTGTCCTGGACCGCGTCCACCGACAACGTCGGCGTCACCGGCTACGACGTGGTGCGCGTCAGCGGCACCACCGAGACCGCCGCGGCCAGCACCGCCACGACGTCCGCGACCATCACCGGCCTGACCGCCAACACCACCTACACGTTCGCCGTGTACGCGCGGGACGCGGCGGGCAACCGCTCCACCCGCTCCGGCACGGTCAACGTCACCACCCAGTCCGGTGGCGGCGGCCCCGCGTCCTGCGCGGTCACGTACAAGGTCGCGGGCCAGTGGCAGGGCGGTTTCCAGGGCGACGTGAAGATCGCCAACACCGGCACGGCCGCGGTGAACGGCTGGACGCTGCGCTGGACGTGGGCCAACGGCCAGACGGTCAGCCAGTCCTGGGGCGCCACCACGACCCAGTCCGGTTCGACGCTGAGCGCGACCAACGTGTCCTACACCGGCACCATCCCGGCGAGCGGCTCGGTCAGCTTCGGCTTCATCGGGTCGTGGAACGGCACCAACTCGGCGCCCACCGCGTTCACCCTCAACGGCGCCGCCTGCACCACGGCCTAGAGGAGTCCACGATGTCGAGAAAAGCCGCTGTCGCGGCACTGTTAACGGCGTTGGCCACGCTCGTCGGCCTCTTGGTCGGCACGACCGGCCAGGCGGTCGAGGCCGCGGCGCCGACGCGGATCATGGCGCTCGGCGACTCGATCACCGGGTCGCCGGGCTGCTGGCGCGCCCTGCTGGACCGCGACCTGCGCGCGGCCGGGCACACGGACATCGACTTCGTGGGCACCCGCACCGGTGACGGCTGCGGTTTCGCCTACGACGGCGAGAACGAGGGCCACGGCGGCGCGCTGGTCACCGCGGTGGCCGACCAGAACCAGCTCGTCGGGTGGCTGGCCGCCACCAACCCGAACGTGGTGCTCATGCACTTCGGGACCAACGACGTGTGGAGCAACCGGTCGACCGCGACGATCCTGGCCGCGTACAGCAAGCTCGTCGACCAGATGCGCGCCAACAACGCGAGCATGGAGGTGATCGTCGCCAAGATCATCCCGATGGCGGCGAGCGCCTGCGCGGAGTGCCCCCAGCGGGTGGTCGACCTGAACGCGGCGATCACGGGCTGGGCGGCGGGCAAGTCCACCGCGCAGTCGCCGATCACCGTCGTGGACCAGTGGACCGGGTTCAACACCTCCGGTGACACCTACGACGGCGTGCACCCGAACGCGTCCGGTGATCGCAAGATCGCGGACAAGTGGTTCCCGGCCGTGGTGTCCGCGCTCAACGGCACCACGCCCACGTCCACGACAACGTCCACGACCACCACGACGACCACCACCACGACCACCACGACTTCCGTCCCCGGCGGGTCGTGCGACGTCGAGATCAAGGTCGTCAACCAGTGGCCGGGCGGGTTCACGGTGGAGATCACCATCCGCAACGCCGGCGCCTCGGCGACCCGCGGGTGGCGCATCGGGTTCACGTTCAACCCCGGGATGTCCCTCAACCAGGGCTGGAACGGCACCTTCACCCAGAGCGGCACGTCGGTGACGGTGTCCCACACGTCCTGGAACGGCGCCATCCCGCCGTCGGGCACGATCAAGATCGGCTTCAACGGCAGCGGTGACGCCACCGGCTGGGTGCCGGTGCCGATCTGCGCGCTGTCCTGACCCGACCCCGCGGTTGTGCCCCCCGAGCAGAGGGGCACAACCGCGGGCCCCACCCGCGCGACGCCGGTATCCTCGGCAGGGGGTGGTGCGTCGTGACCGAGCGCAAGCCGGCCGGTGTCGGCTTCGAGACGTGGATCGAGCGGCAGATCCGCGAGGCGCAGGACCGCGGGGACTTCGAGGACCTGCCGGGCGCGGGCAAGCCGTTGAAGGGGCTGCACGAGCCGCACGACGAGCTGTGGTGGGTGAAGGAGAAGCTGCGCCGCGAGGAGGGCACCGCGCTCCCGCCGACGCTGCTGCTGCGCAAGGAGGCCGCCGCCGCGCGCGAGGCCGCCGGGAAGGCCCGCACCGAGGCCGAGGCGCGGTCGATCCTGGCCGACATCAACGCCCGGATCGTCGAGGCGATCCGCAAGCCCATGTCGGGACCGCCGCTGAACCTGATGCCGTTCGACGTCGAGCACGTGGTGGCGCGGTGGCGCGCCGACCACCAGCCCGATCAGGGCTGACCGGGCCACTCGCCGACGGCCGGCTCCTCCAGCAGCGCGCTGGCGGCGACGAACGCCGCGGCCGACAGCGCGCCGTGCCCGTCGGCCAGCCTGCGGTACTCGCGCAACGCCGCCCGCGCGTCGCCGAGCCTGCGGTAGCTGTCGGCCACCAGGTACCTGGCCTGGTCGGCCCAGTCCGCCCAGCCGGCGTCCTCGGTGTCGCGCAGGTGCTCCAGCCAGTTCGCGGCACGCACGCCCGCGTCCACGGCGTCCTCGTATCGCCCGGCCGCGTGGTCGGCGTGCACGAGTTGGTACCACTGCTCGACCGTGTCGCCGCCGCGCAGCGCGGCCTGGCCGATCGCCTCGTTCAGGTCGTCGGCCGCGTCGGCGACCCGCCCGGCGTCGATCAGGTCGCAGGCCCGCAGGTACCGCAGCCGCGCGACGAGCCGGTCGGCGTCACGGGGCGGCCGGGCCAGGAGCCGCTCGACCACCGGGCCGTGGGCGTCCAGGTCGCGCAGCTGCTCCACGGCCTCCAACGCCTTCTCCGGCGCGCCCGCCTCGATCAACGCGTCCAGCGCGGCCGTCGCGGTGGCGGCCGACGGCCGGATCACGCCTTCGAGGAGCAGCAGCGTCCCCGTCGCGAGCAGGTCGCCCGCCGCCTCCGCGTGCCGCTTGCCCCGCGACAACGCCGCCAGCGCCTCGGCGTGCCTGCCCTGGCCCGCCAGCACGTACGCCAGCCAGTGCTCGGCCCACGCGCAGTCCCCGTCGTCTCCCGAGTCGCGTAATCGGGTGGCGGCGTCGGCGGTGGCGGCGACGCCCTCCTCGACCCGGCCGTCGTGCGCGATCCACAGGCCGAGCCACGACTGGGTGAGCAACGCGCGCCGTTCGTCGCCGTGCCGCCGGTGCACGTAGGCCGCCCACCGCAACGAGCGCTCGGTCTCCGGACCCTGGAAGAACTTCGCCCACAGCTCGATCCGCCGCGCGCGCAGGTGCTCGGGCAGGTCGTCGGACAGCACGGTCAGGCACGCCCTGGCCTCGTCCGGCTCGCACCGCAGGTCGTGGCGGTGCGCGCGGTCCAGCACCGCTTCGTCGGACAGGCCGGGCGGCGGCAGCACGCGCAGCGGCGCCCGGCTGGTCGGGCTCAGCGGGACGAAGTCCGCCAACGGCTCGGCGGCCAGCCTGGCGCGGATCCGGTCGCCCTGCGCGGAGTGCCCGTTGCGCCGGTCGAACCGGTCGGCCAGGTCCAGCGCGAGCCGCCGCATCCGGGCCGCCAGCACGTGGAACGGCACCGAGTTCGGGTCGTCGGGGCCGAGGTCGAGGGCGGTGTCGCCGCGGCCCGCGCGCACCTGCGCGTCGGCCAGCACCGCCACCGCGGTGGCGTACTCCATGGTGGCGAACGGCCGTTGCCGAGCCTCGAACCCGCGCAGGGACGCGAGCCAGTCGACGCCCGCCGCCGCGTTGCCGGTCAACGCGCAGAACTCGATCACCCGCGCGTGGTGCTCCAGCGAGTGGAACTCGCCCGCCATGCCGCGCAGCAGCCGCCGGTACGCCAGGATCGCGTCCGCCCACGCGCCCGCCCGCGCCAGCGGCAGCAGCATCAGGCACCGCGCCAGCACCACGGGCTCGTCGGACACGGCCGGGTCGGCCAGCATCGGCGCGGCGAGCGCGTGCGCGCGGGCGTCGTCGCCGCGGGCCAGGAAGTGGTCGATCCCGGTCACGTGCAGCCACCGGTCGTCCCCGTCGGTCGGCGCGGTGGCGGTCCAGCGGAGGTAGGCCTCGTCGGCGGCGGCCAGGTCGCCGAGGTGCGCGGCCACGCCCCGGCGGGCGGAGTGGACCTCGTGCCACGGCAGGCCGGCCGCGGTGAACCGCCGTTCCAGGCCGTGCAGCGCCGCCCGGATGTCGGCCACGCCGTAGTCGGGGAAGTCGACCATGCACTCGACGAGCCAGGCGTGCCACCGCAGCAGGTCGGCCTCGTCGGCCGGGTCGAACCGCGCGGGCCGCCGGTCGTAGGCGTCGAGGCACTCCCGGAACAGCTGGTAGACCTGCTCCCACCGCCCGTCCAGGCGGTGCGCGTCGGCGAGGAGCCTGCGCGACACGTAGGTCGCCCGCGGCACGTCGCCGAGGTCGGCCCGGCGGACGGCGTCCTCCAGCAACGCGGTCCTCGCGTCGTCGTGCTCCATGGCCTGCGCCTCGCGCAGCGACAACCACAACTCCGAGTCCATCGGCGATCCGTCCCCCGGTCTGGTCACGGCGCGGTCAGACGACCCCGGCCGCGTCGAGCAGCGCCGTCGCGGTGGTGACGCCGAGGCCGGCCAGCGGTTCGGCCCGCATCACCGCGCGTGCCGCCGCGCCGTCGAACACCATCGTCAGCTGCGCGGCCAGCGTGTCCGGGTCCGCCGCGCCCGCCGTGCGCGCCTCGGCGGCGAAGAAGTCGGTCATGGCCTGCTTGTGCCTGCGGGCCACGGCGTTGGCCGGGTGCGTGGCGTCCTTGAGCTCGGTCGCCGTGGCGACCAGGGGGCAGCCCCGGTAGGTCGGTTGGCCGGTCAGCCCGTCCTGCGCGCGGAACACGTGCAGGATCCGCTCGCGCGGTGTGCCGCCGTCCGGGGGGCGCAGCACGGCCTCGTAATCGGGGGCGCGCCGGTCGAGGCTGGCCGCGATCAGCTCGTCCTTGCTGTCGAACAGCAGGTACATCGACCGCTTGGAGACGCCGGCGGCCTTGCACAGCGCGTCGACGCCCACACCGACGCCTTCCCGGTAGAACAGCTCGCCCGCCGCGTCCAGCAGGCGGTCCCGTGGGGTGGTGGTCACACCTTGCAGGTTACCCGCGAGGTTGCGGGGAGGAAACCGATCGGTCTACAGTCAGTGGAAACAGATCGGTTTCCGTACTTGGAGGGATTGGCATGACCACGATCAACGGTGCGACCGCACTGGTCACCGGCGGCAACAGGGGCATCGGCAAGGCCCTGGTCGCGGCCCTGTACGACCGGGGTGCGCGGAAGGTCTACGCCACCGCGCGCGACCCGCGCACCGTCACGCACCCGGACGCCGTCCCGCTCGCGCTGGAGGTCACCGACCCCGACTCGGTCGCCGCCGCGGCGGCCGCGGCCGACGACGTGACCATCGTGATCAACAACGCGGGCGGGCTGGTGCGGGCGTCGTTCCTGGACTCGCCGCTGGACGACGTCCGCCGCGAGTTCGAGACCAACTTCTACGGCCCGCTCCACGTGGCCCGCGCGTTCGTGCCGATCATCGAGCGCAACGGCGGCGGGCACCTGCTCAACGTCGCCTCCGTCCTGTCCTGGGCGGCGATCAGCGGCTCGTACAGCGCGTCGAAGGCCGCCCTGTGGTCGCAGACCAACTCCCTGCGCCTCGACCTGCTCCCGCGCGGCATCCAGGTCACCGGGCTGCACGTCGGCTACGTCGACACCGACATGACCGCCGGTCTCGACGCGCCCAAGAGCGATCCCCGCGACGTCGCGGAACGCGCGTTGGACGGCATCGAGTCCGACGCCTTCGAGGTGCTGGCCGACGAGCTCACGCGCCAGGTGAAAGCCGCGCTGGCACAGGACATCGCCGTGCAGTACCCGGCTCTCGCGGGTGCGGACCGGTAGTCCGTCAACCGCCCCGGCGGGTGCGCCTGGCGATCGCCGCCGCCTGTTCCAGCTCCTGCTGGGGCGTGTCGAGGACGCGGCCGAGCCAGGCGCGCCAGTACGGGCCGGGTATCCGCTTGCCGCGTTCCCAGCGGGACACCTCTTCCCTGGTGATGCTGACGTTGCCGGACGCCGCGTGCAGTCGTTCCGCCAGGTCGTACTGGGTCAGGCCGCGTCCGCGCCGCAGTTCGGGGAGGACGGCGCTGATCGGTCTCGGTCGGCGTTCCTCGTCAGGTGCGGGTCGGGGCACTGCGGGCGGACCTCCTCGGGTGCGGGCGGGATCGGGTCATCGTCCCACTCGGGGACGCGCGGTCGTTCGGGCAAAGCGGTGACGTTCGGCGGGGAAGTGGTCCGGTCCGGTTGACGGAAGTGGCACCGACCAGTCCACTGTGGACCCGCCGCTCAACCGGACCGCGCCTGCCGCGCGCAGCATCCGGGCGACGGCGCGGTGGCCCGCCAGGTGCGTCGCGGTGAACCGGTCGAACCCGTTGGCGGACGCGGAAGACGCGAGCCGGGCCACCATCGCGGTGGCCAGGCCCACGCGCCGCCACGGCGGGGCGACCACCACCGCGACCTCGGCCGCGCCGGGCTCGCCGGTCGCCTCGTAGCGCGCGATCGCCACACCCCGACCGGTGGTGTCACGGGCGACGATCGCGCACCGGCGCACGTGGTCCAGGTCGGTGAGGTGGGTGAGGAGCGCGGGCGTGACCGGCGGCGCCGCGCCGCAGAACCGCTGGAACAGCGTGTCCACGTCCGCGTTCCGCAACGCCTCCGCCAGCTCCTCGCGGTCGGCGGGCGTCACGGGCGTCAACCGCACGTGCCGCCCGTCGGCCAGCCGCAGGGCTCGCGCGTCCGGTGATCTCGTTGGCATGGAATGTCACTCCTGTCGACGACGACCGCGGGCAGCCACGCCGTCGGAGCTGCTGGTGGGGAGGGGCGCGAGGGGTGCGCGCCCGGATCGGCCACCGGCCCGGATCGGCCACGAGTGCGCCCGAAGCCGCGCGGAAACCGATCACCCCTCGATTTTGGCCCCGTCACGGCCGCCGGCGCAGGGGGCCAATGCGCGTCCTTCGCACCGGCGCGGGCGCCGATCGCGAACCCCTGACGGCGGATCCCGCCGGGGTGGCGCCACTGTCACCCTGGGTACCCCGCAGCCACATGCCAGTTGGATCCCTCTCCACCGCTCTAGTGGAATTGCGAGGTGCGGCGATGGCAGAACCTCAGCACGTCCCGGCACACATCGGGGTCGCGGACGTGGAGCGCTTGGCGGCCGAGACCGAACGCCTGCGCGGCGTGGACTACCGGCGGGGTGGCGGCGCGTGCCGCGAGTCGGCGATCGAGTGCGCGACGCGGCACGACCGGCTGCTGGACGCCGCCGCACCGGGCACCGTGCGCCGGCGGCTGCTGGTCGCGTTGGCCGACCTGCACAACCTGGCCGCGTGGACGTGCTTCGACACCGGCTTCGAGGACACCGCCACACGGCACTGGGACCTGGCGCTGGGGATGGCGGTGGAGGCCGGGCACCACGACCTGGCGGCCAACATCCACTACCGCGTCGGCCGACTGCGGCTGCACGGCGGCAGGCGGCGCGAGGCGCTGGAGGCGTTCTCGGCCGGGCTGGTCGCGGCACGCCGAGCGGGTTCACGGCGTGCCGTCGCGATGTTGCGCGCGAACCAGGCGTGGGCGCACGCGGGGCTGGGGGACGAGGCCGAGGCGGTGCGGCTGCTGAACCTGGCGCACGACGAGTTCGCGCGCGCGTCCGGCCCGGCGCCGGGGTGGGCGCGCTTCTTCGACGAGCCGGACCTGTGCGGGTTGACCGGCGTGGTGCTGACCGACCTGGCCCGGACGGTCGACCCGGCGCACACCGCGCCCGCGATCGACTCGCTCACCGCCGCCGTGGCCGGCTACTCGGCGGGCATGACGCGCAGCCGCGCGTTCAGCCTGATGGCGTTGGCCGCCAACCACTTGGTGGACGGGGACTGCGACCAGGCGGCCGACGTGGGCGGGCAGGCCCTGGCGCTGGCGGGCGCGATCCGCTCGACCCGCGTCGCCGACCGGCTGCGCCCGCTGCGCCGGCTGGCCGACCGCCACCCCGGCAACCCGCACGCCCGGACCCTGTCCGCCCGCGTCGCCGCCTTCACCCCGCCGGTCTGACGGCCCGTCCGCGTCCGCCCGGCACCGGTTCCGCCATCCACACCGCCCCCGACCCGGACCAGGGTCGGGGGCGGCTCACGTCGTGCGGGCCCCGCAGTGGGCCGGTCGCGCCATCGAATTCGACTCGAATTCGACGATCCGTCGAATCCCGTGGTCGAACGACAATCGAACGACGTTACGTCGTTGACGTGTGGCGGACACTTTCGCAATACTCTGTTCGCACATCTGGAACGTGTTCACATTTATGAACAAATTCGCCGGGGAAGGCCCCTCGTCATGCGGATACTCAGTACTGCGCTCGTGCTTTCCTGCGCCCTTGGCGTGATCGCGGCAGCACCCGCGCACGCAGGCCATGACCTGGGGAGACAGGTTCTCCAACCCGGTGACGGCTGGGCTTCGAGCGGCACCGGGACCACCGGTGGATCGGCTGCGACCACCGAACACGTCGTGCGCACGGCGGCGGAACTGCGGGCCGCCCTGGCGGCGCCCGCGCCGCGCCTCATCAAAGTGCGCGGCGTAATCGACGTCAGGGCTGATTGCGCAACATATGCCACGGACGGCTACACGCTCGCGGGCTATTTGGCCGCATACGACCCCGCCGTTTGGGGGCGTGACACCGAGCCGAGCGGCCCACTGGAGGACGCCCGCGCCGCGTCCGCCCGCCGCCAGGCCGAGGCCATCTCCTTCGCCGTCGGCTCCGACACGACGATCGTCGGCGACGGCAAGGGCGCGGGCATCACCGGCGCGAGCATCCGGATCCACGGCGCCACGAACGTGATCATCCGCAACCTCACGTTCCGCGACACCCGCGACTGCTTCCCGCAGTGGGACCCGACCGACGGCGCCACCGGCAACTGGAACTCCGACTACGACGCGGTCTCCCTCAACCGCGCCACGAACGTGTGGGTCGACCACAACACGTTCACCGACCAGCCGTTCCCGGACAGCGCGGCGCCGGAGCACTTCGGCCGCCCCTTCCAGCAGCACGACGGCTCGCTCGACATGACCAACGGCACCGACCTGGTCACCGCGTCGTACAACCTGTTCTCCGACCACGGCAAGACGATGCTCATCGGCTCGTCGAACACTTCGACCACCGACCCCGGCAAGCTCCGGATCTCGGTGCACCACAACGTGTTCCGCAACGTCGAGGAACGCCTGCCGCGCGTCCGCTTCGGCCAGGTGCACGTCTACAACAACCTGTACGAGCCCGGACCGACGTTCACCTACGCGTGGGGCGTCGGCGTGCAGTCGAAGCTGTACGTGGAGAACAACTACGTCAAGCTCGCCGGCGGCGGCGCGGTCGAGGACCTGATCTACAACTGGGGCGGCACGGCCATCACCGAGGTCGGCACGCTCGTCGACGGGCAGCCGGTCGACGTGCTCGACGCGTTCAACGCGGCCAACCCGACCGCGCAGCTCGCCGGCGACGCCGGCTGGACGCCCCAGTTCACCCTCGGCCTGGAAGCCACGTCCCGGGTGAAGAACCTCAAGGCGGGCGCCCAGCAGCGCGAGCGCTACCACGTCGCCAAGGGCACGGACTTCGACACCGTGCAGGCCGCGATCGACGCCGCACCGCCGGGCACCACCATCACCATCGGCAAGGGCGTGTACCGCGAGGTCGTCCGGGTGCCCGCGACCAAGCCCGACCTGACCCTCAAGGGCTCCACCGGCACCGCGCGCGACGTCGTCATCGACTACGACAACGCCAACGGCACCAAGAAGCCCGACGGCACGACCTACGGCACCACCGGCTCGGCCACCGCCACCATCGAGGCCGACGGCTTCACCGCGCGCGACCTGACGTTCAGCAACTCGTTCGACCGGGCCGCGCACCCCGAGATCACCAACACGCAGGCCGTCGCGGTGAAGGCGACCGGCGACCGGCAGTACTACGACCGCGTCCGCTTCCTCGGCCACCAGGACACCCTGTACGCCGACACGCGCGCCGTGGGCACCAAGGCCCGCCAGTACTACCGGGGCAGCGAGATCGTCGGCGACGTCGACTTCATCTTCGGCCGCGCCACCGCCGTGTTCGACCAGGTCACCATCAGGGCGCTCGACCGGGGCGGCGACCCCAACGGCTACCTCACCGCTGCCAGCACCCGCCGCGACAACCCCCACGGCTTCCTGATCATGAACTCCACGATCCTCAGCGACGCACCCGCGGGCACCTACTACCTCGGCCGGCCCTGGCACCCCGGCGGCGACCCCGACGCCATCGCGTCCGTCGTCATCCGCGACACCAAGCTGCCCGCCGCGGTGAAGACCGCGCCGTGGACCGACATGTCCGGCTTCTCCTGGCGCGACGCCCGGTTCGCCGAGTTCCGCAACTCCGGCCCCGGCGCCACCCCCGGCGCGGACCGGCCCCAGCTGACCCACGACCAGGCCTCACAGCACACCCTCCGCGCGTACCTCGGCGACTGGAACCCCGCATGAGGACACGCACCTGGGCGCCCTACGCCCTGATCGCACCGACGCTGGTGCTGATGGCGATCTTCCTGGTCTACCCGATCGGGAGCGTCGTCTACTACAGCCTCCAGCGGTACAACGTCACGCAGCCGTGGAAGAACGGCTTCGCGGGGCTGGACAACTTCAAGCAGATGCTGTTCGACGACCCGCTGTTCTGGCAGAGCCTCGCGTTCAGCGCCAAGTGGGTGGTCGTCGAAGTCGGGCTGCAACTGCTGCTCGGGCTGATCCTGGCCCTGATCGTGAACGAGACGTTCATCGGCCGGGGCATGGCGCGGGCGCTGGTGTTCTCGCCGTGGGCGGTGTCCGGCGTGCTCACCACCGGCATCTGGATCCTGCTGCTCAACCCGTCCACCGGCATCTTCCAGGAGCTGTCGAACCTCGGCATCGGCTCGCCGGGCACCTCGGTGCTCGGCAACCCCGACACGGTGTTCGACGCCCTCGTGGTGACCGAGCTGTGGCGCGGCGTGCCGTTCTTCGCGATCCTGCTGCTCGCCGACCTCCAGAGCATCCCCAAGGACCTCTACGAGGCGGCGTCCGTGGACGGCGCGAGCCGGTGGCGGCGCTTCACCAGCGTCACCCTGCCGCACCTGAAGGACGCGATCATCCTGTCGACGCTGCTGCGCGCGGTGTGGGAGTTCAACAACGTCGACCTCATCTACACCCTGACCGGCGGCGGCCCCGCGAACCAGACCACCACGCTGCCGCTGTACGTGGCCAGGCAGGCCGTCGACTCGCACAACTTCGGGTACGGCTCGGCGCTCACCGTGGCCGGGTTCCTGATCCTGCTGTTCTTCTCGATCGCCTACCTGAGGCTGTCGAAGTTCGGGAGTCGCGCATGACCGAGACGTTGACCCGGCGACCGGTGGACTCCGCGCCGCCGCCCCGGCAGCCGACGAAGAAGCGCCGCCGGGCCGTGGCCGAGGAGCCGGGCAAGCCGTGGATGATCCACGTGCCGCTGTTCCTGTACCTGCTGTTCACGCTCATCCCGTTCTACTGGATGCTGGTGTTCGCGGTTCGGCCGGCCGGTTCCACGCAGCTCGTGCCGTGGCCGATCTCGTTCGAGCACTTCGACACGGTGTGGAACGACATCGGGTTCGGCATCTTCTTCTACAACAGCGTGGTCATGGGCCTCGGCGTGCTCGTGTTCGTGACCATCCTGTCGGTGATGGGCGGGTACGCGCTGGCCCGGTTCAAGTTCCGCGGCCAGCGGGTGTTCCTGCTGGCGATGCTGTGCAGCCAGTTCATCCCCGGCGCGATGATGCTGATCCCGCTGTTCGTCATCTTCAAGGGCCTCGGGCTGCTCAACAGCATCACCGGCCTGGTCATCGCCGAGGTGGCGTTCCAGCTGCCGCTGTCGCTGATCCTGATGAGCGGCTTCATCCGCAACATCTCCGTGGAACTCGAAGAAGCCGCCATGGTCGACGGCTGCTCGCGCCTGCGCGCGTTCTTCGCCGTCGTCCTCCCACAGCTCAAGCCCGCCCTGGTGGCAGTCGGGTCGTTCGCGTTCATCGGCGCCTGGAACCAGTTCCTGTTCGCGCTGATGTTCGCCACGCGGCAGGACAAGTTCACCCTGCCGGTCGGCCTGAGCTACACGTTGGGTGAGTTCAACACCGACTTCGGAGCCCTCGCCGCCGGTGGCGTGGTCGCGGCCGTGCCGGTTGTCCTCGTTTTCGCCGTCGTGCAGCGGTTCCTGGTGCAGGGGCTCAGCGCCGGGGCTGTCAAGGGATAGGGAGCATCATGAGAAAACTGCTGGTCGCCGTGGCCGCCGCCGCCCTGGCGCTGTCCGCCTGCTCGTCCGGGGGAGGTGCGGGCGCCGACGGGAACGTCACCATCACGTTCTGGGACAACAACGGCGGCCCCGCCCGCGAGCCGATCTACAAGGAGCTGATCACGCGCTTCGAGGCCGCGAACCCGAACATCAAGGTCGAGTACGTCGGCATCCCCAGCGCGTCGGTGCAGCAGAAGTACGACACCGCCATCGCCGGCGGCGAGACGCCCGACGTCGGCGGCGTGACCACCTCGTACCTCGCGCACCTCGTCGGCCAGGAGGCGCTGGCGCCCCTCGACGACCGCATCACCGGCGGACCGCTGAAGGACAAGCTGCTCCCGTCCCTGGTCGAGACCGTCCGCCAGACCGCGCCCGACGGCAAGCTCTACATCGTCCCGTCCTCGGCCAACATGGACATCATCTGGTACCGCACCGACTGGTTCAAGGACGCGGGTCTCGAGGTCCCGAAGACCTGGGACGAGTTCATCACCACCGCGGAGAAGCTCACCGACACCGCCGCGAACAAGTACGGCTACACCATCCGCGGCGGCGCCGGCTCCGTGTTCCAGCTGATCACCGAGGCCTACGCGTACTCCGGCGTGGACAACTTCTTCAAGGACGGCAAGAGCACCCTCAACGATCCCGCCAACGCCGAGCTCGTCGACAAGGTCGCCGACCTCTACAAGAAGGCCACCCCCGAGGCCGACGTCAACAACAGCTTCACCCAGATGATCGCCCAGTTCACCGGCGGCTCCGTCGCGATGATGCACCACAACCTCGGCTCGTACAGCGACGTGACCAAGGCCCTCGGCGACAAGGTCGCGGCGATGCCGCTGCCCGTCGGCCCGAGCGGCAAGCGGACCGTCGTGCCCAACCCGACCGACGGCTTCGCGGTGTTCAAGAACAGCGAGAACCAGGACGCCGCCTGGAAGTTCGCCGAGTTCCTGACCTCCGCCGAGTCCAACAGCTACTGGAACGAGAAGGTCGGCCAGATCCCCGCCAACACCGACGTGCGCAGCGCCGCGTGGATCGACACGGCCGCCCACGTGAAGATGGCCCTCGGCGTCCTGGAAGACCCGGCCACCGTCCTCGTGCCCGCCCCGGTCTACCTGCCGCAGTACTCGTCCATCACCAAGACCGACAGCGAGCCCCAGTACCAGAAGGTGCTGCTCGGCGAGCTGACCGGCCAGCAGTTCCTGGACGAGATGGCGAAGAAGCTCACCGAGGCGCAGAAGGAGTGGGAGGACCGCAAGTGACGTCGTCCCCTCTGGCGAGAGGGGACTCTCACCCTCACGGATGAGACTTCCTGTTTCACGGCCGACCGCGGAAGGAGGACCCTTGCCTGCTCACGTCAGCTCCACCGGCGGCAACCGCTCGACCGGCGGCCAGGATGTTCCTCGCCGCGTTCGCCGTTCGCATACTGATCACATTAGCGAGGGGATGTCATGAACAGGGCTTCGTCTCACCCGATCGAGATCGGTCCTCGCGCCGAGGACCGCGACCGCCGGCGGAGGTCGCTGTGATCGAGCGCGTCGAGGTGTCGGTGTTCACGACCACCGCGTGGACCGCGGTGGACCCGCACGGGCACCGGCACCCGAGCGCCGAGCACGAGATCCGCGAGGCGCTGCTGGAGATCACCGACTCCGACGGCGTGGTCGGACGCGTGCAGGTGCACCCCGACCAGCTGCGGCCCGCCGTGCTCGACTCGATCGTGCGGCCCGTGCTCCTCGGCGCGGACCCGTGGGACCGGGAAGGGCTGTGGCGCAAGATGGCGCGCAAGCAGCGCGGCTCCCACGGCCGGTTCACCGACCGGGCGCTCGGCTACGTCGACACGGCGTTGTGGGACCTGGTGGGCAAGAAGGTCGGGCAGCCGGTGTGGAAGCTGCTCGGCGGCGCCCGGTCCCGCGTCCCGGCCTACGCCAGCACCATGTGCGGTGACGAGATCCCCGGCGGGCTGAGCACGCCCGGCGACTACGCGGCGTTCGCGAAGCAGCTGGTGGAGCGCGGTTACCAGGCGATCAAGCTGCACACGTGGATGCCGCCGGTGCCGGGCGCGCCCAGCGTGCGCGCGGACATCGCGGCCTGCGAGGCGGTGCGCGAAGCCGTCGGTCCCGGTGTCGAGCTGATGCTCGACGCCAACCACTGGTACTCGCGCACCGAGGCGCTGGAACTGGGCCGGGCGTTGGAGGAGCTGGACTTCTACTGGTTCGAGGAGCCGATGGAGGAGGCGTCGATCAGCTCCTACCGGTGGCTGGCCGACCAGCTGTCCATCCCGGTGATCGGCCCGGAGGTGGCGTGGGGCAAGCACATGACCCGCGCCGAGTGGATCACCTCCGGCGCGTGCGACATCCTGCGCGCGGGTCCGACCGACGTCGGCGGCATCTCGCCGACCGTGAAGGCACTGCACCTGGCCGAGGCGTTCAACATGGACTGCGAGATCCACGGCGACGGCTCGGCGAGCCTGGCCGTGCTCGGCGGCACCGACAACGGCCGCTGGTACGAGCGCGGCCTGCTGCACCCGCTGCACGACTTCGACCGCGTGCCGCCGCACCGGCTCTCCCAGGCCGACCCGCTCGACGCGGACGGGCACGTCACCCTGACCTCCTCTCCCGGTCTCGGTGACGAGTTCGACGTCGAGCACATCCGCGAGCACACCGTGGAGAGGTGGTGAGTCCGGTGTAACCCCTCGGTCGCCGCCACGTGGCAGTTCCCGCCGCCGGTTCCCTTTTCATCCACAGTCGTATGGAGGAAACCGCATGTCCCGCAAGATCTCCCGCGCGCTGCTCGCGACGACGGCCCTGGCCGCGTCCGTGATCATGGCGCCCTCGGCGAACGCCGCGTCGTTCAACCTCCAGGGTTGGGCCACGCAGTGCGGCGGTACCACCGGTGGCGGCAGCGCCTCGCCGGTGACCGTCAGCACCACCTCGGCGTTCGTGTCCGCGGTCGGCTCGTCCAGCACCTCTGTGATCCGTGTGTCCGGCACCATCTCGCTGTCGAGCATGACCAAGGTGGCGTCGAACAAGACGATCATCGGTGTCGGCTCGGGCGCCACCATCACCGGGCACGGGCTGAACGTCTCCAACGCGTCGAACGTCATCATCCGGAACCTGAACTTCACCAACTGGGCGGACGACGCGATCAACGTCCAGTACTCGACCAGGGTCTGGATCGACCACAACAGCCTGCGCAACGGCTACGACGGCGCGATCGACATCAAGCGCGCGTCGGACTGCGTGACCGTGTCGTGGAACAAGATCAGCAGCCATGACAAGACGATGTTGCTGGGGCACAGCGACGACAACGGTTCCGAGGACCGCGGCAAGCTCCGGGTGACCTACCACAACAACTGGTTCGACGGCACCAACCAGCGCCACCCGCGGGTCCGCTTCGGCAACCCCGTGCACGTCTACAACAACTACTACGGCGGTGTGACGTCGTACGGTGTCGCTTCCACCATGGAGGCGGGCGTGCTCGTCGAGGGCAACTACTTCGAGAACACCCGCGACCCGTTCCACCGAGGTGAGGGTTCGTCGCCTGCCGCGAACCTGTTGGCACGCAACAACCACCACGTCAACTCGGGTGCGGGTCAGCAGGGCGGCACCGTCAAGGCGATCCCGTACGGCTACTCGCTCGACAGCGCGAGCAGCGTGAAGTCGACCGTGCAGAGCGGTGCGGGCGTGGGCAAGGTCGGCTGACAACGCGACCGCGCCCTACCGTTTCGGCGGCCTCTGGCTACTCTCCCAGCCAGGGGCCGCCTCCTTGTGGTCGGCGTGCGTTCAGCCGCAGAGCACGTCCGCGCCCATGACCACGGCGACGGCCAGCAGCAGCCCCGCGAACACCCGTTGCAGCGTCGTCGCGCGGACCTTGCCCGCGAGCCGCTTCCCGTCCCACGCACCGAGGAGCGCGGTCGCGGCGAACGGGCCGAGAAGCGTCCAGTCCAGCAGGGCGAGGTCGCCGAGCCGGGCGGCGAGCGCGGCGCCCGCGTTGACGGTGATCACCAGCAGGCTGGTGCCCACGGCGGCTCGCAGCGGCACGGACAGCACGCCGACCAGGGCGGGCACGGCGAGGAAGCCGCCGCCCACGCCGAGGAACCCGGTCAGCGCGCCCAACCCCGCGCCGACGCCGGCGGCCCGGACGGGGCGGACCTGGCTCGCCGGTGGGCTCGGCGCCCGGAGCACCGCCACCGCCGCCGTCGCGGCCACCACGCCGAACGCGCCGGTGAGCACGGCGGCCGGGACGTGCCGCGTGAGCACGCCGGTCGCGACGGCGGGTGCCATGCCCGCTCCGGCGAACAACGTGCCCAGGCGCCACCGGACCGCGCCGGCGCGGGCGTGCGCGGTGAGGGCCGTCAGCGAGGTCGCGACCACGACCAGCAGGCTCGCGGTGGTGGCCTGCACCGGGCCGAACCCCATCAGGTAGATCAACGAGGGCACGGCCAGCACGCTGCCACCGCCGCCGAGCGCGCCCAGCGACAGCCCGACCACGGCTCCGGCGACCAGGGCGAGGACGAGCGCCGTCACGGTGCGGTGATCGGCACGCCCGCGTGCGCGGCGTCGGCCCAGTCGTCGTCCAGGTGCACCACGTCGTGCCCGGCGCGGTGCAGCAGGCTCGCCGCGATCCCCGCCCGGTAACCGGAGGCGCAGTGCACCCAGACCTCGCCCGGCGGCACCTCGTCCAGGCGGCGGACCAGGTCGGGCAACGGGATGTTGGTCGAGCCGGTGACGTGGCCTTCGCGGTGCTCGTCCGTGCGGCGGACGTCCAGCACGACCGGTCGGTCCGCCCGGGTCAGGTCGGTCCAGGTCGCCCGGCGGTAGCCGACCAGCGGGTGGCCGGGTGCGATGCCGTCGGCCGGGTCGCCGATCGCCGCGTCCGGGCGGTCGATCCCGATGCGGGAGAGGTCGCGGACGGCGGCCCGGACGTCCTGCTCGGAGCCGACGAGCGTGACCGGTTCGCCCCACGGCAGCGTCCAGCCCAGGTAGGTGGTGAAGCTCCGGCCGTACTCGAAGCCGACCGTGCCGGCCAGGTGCCCGGCCGCGAACGCGACCCGGTCGCGCAGGTCGACCACCCACTGGCCGCGCTCGATCCGGGTCTTGAGCTCGTCGGCGTCGAGGGGTTCGGGCAGGGAGAGGTCGGGGGCGTCCGGGCCGAGGCGGTTGAGCGGGGCCATGTGCGAGTAGTACGACGGGTGGGCGGTGAGGTTCCCGATCAGGGTCCGCACGAAGTGCTGCTCGTCGTGGTCGGTGAGGACGTGGTTGGACCGGCGCTGCTCGGCGATGGTGGACCCTCCGGTGACGACGGTGGGCCCGGAGGAGCAGAAGCTGCCGAAGCCGTGGGTCGGGTGGAGGGTGGCGTCGTCGCCGGCGTGGTCGGCCAGCGCGCGGGCGGAGCGGTACTGGGCGTGGGTGAGGTCGGTGGTCCTGTCCGGTGCGACCAGGTCGGTGCGCCCGACCGAGCCGAACAGCAGGTTGCCGCCGGAGAACACGGCCCGCCGCCCGTCGTGCTCGACCACGTAGGCCAGGTGGTGCTCGGTGTGGCCGGGGGTGGCGACGGCGGTGACCGTCATGGAGCCGACGGCGAACTCGTCGCCCGGGTTGGTCGGGTGGCGCTCGAACGCCACGTCCTCGGCCGCGGACACCAGGTAGGTGGCGCGGTGCCGGCGAGCCAGCGCGAGACCGCCGGTGACGTAGTCGTTGTGCACGTGGGTCTCGGCGACGTGCGTGATCCGGACGCCCAGCCGTGCGGCCACGTCCTCGACCCGGTCGACGTCGCGCTGGGGGTCGATGACCAGCGCCGACCGGCCGTCGTGGACCAGGTAGCCGCGATCACCCAGGGCTTCGGTGCTGATCGTCTCGACGTCCATGAGCGCCTCCGTCATTTGTCCGTACATTAGGCGGACGCGCGGCAGGAGGCAATGTGCTGCGGAGTGAGGTGGCTAATGTCCGGACATCTCGCGGGTCGTTCAGCGTGGGCGGGTGGCCGTGGACTCGGTGGTCACGGCGTACCGGTCGCCGCGCACCATCGTGTGGCGCCACTCCACCGGGCGGCCACCGGCCCGGCCGAGTCGGTGGATCGACAGGCACGCCACGTCGGGCCCGCAGTGCAGCAGGGCGCGTTCGGCGGAGGTCGGCACGACGGCCTTGATCGTCTCCCGGCTGTGGTCGAGCCGGACACCGGTGCGCTCGGCCAGCACGGCGTAGAGGCTGGTGCGGGTGAAGTCGGCGTCCAGCAGCGGCGCGGCCAGGTCGGCGGGCAGCCACGCCCGGTCGATCGCCAACGGGGCGTCACCCGCCAGCCGCAGTCGTTCGAGGTGAACCAGCGGGGTGGAGCCCTCCAGGTCGAGTTGGTCGGCGATCACGCCGTCGGCCCGGACGTCGAGCACCCGCACCACGCTGCGCTGCTCCAGCCCGGCGGCCTCCACCGAGGCGAACAGGCTGTAGAGGGTGTCCAGGGGCTGCACCACGTCGGCGGCGGGGCTGACTCTGGGCTGACGGCCGCGTTCGGCGACCACCAGGCCATCCGCCCGGAGTTGGTGCAACGCCTGGCGCACGGTGTGCCGGCTGACGCGGTAGTCGTCCACCAGCGTCAGCTCGCCGGGGAAGCCGGTGTCGAACTCGCCGGAGCGGAGGCGGGCGACCAGGTCGTCCTGCAACTGCCGCCAGAGCGGCGCGCCACCGGACCGGTCGAGCGTGCGCGCGACCATCGGCCCCTCCTCCGTCCGGCTTTCGTCCGCCCCAAATGTACGGACCACGCCCGACTCCGGCGTGCTCAACCCGGGAACGGCCGGACCGGTCGAGATCAAGGACGCGCGAAGCGCCGCCCCGGGTGGACAGGGCGGCGCCTCGGAAACACGCGGACTACGGGTTGACGGTGAGGGTGAACGTCGAGGTCAGGTTGCGGATGTTCTCGACGTTGTTGTCGAACCGCAGGTTGTGGAACGTCGCCGAGCCCACCGCCGGACCCTGACCCGCCTCCGGCAGCTCGTTCGCCCACACCCCGATGCCGGACTTGCGCTCGAACTGGTCGCCGCTCAGCCGGGCGCCGGAGATCGAGATGTTCGTCAGCACCGTGTCCTGCACCGGGTTCTCCGGCGTCGACCCGGTGTACTTGGTCTGGAACATGATCCCGGCGTACGTCGGGTCGATGATGTCGACGTCGCTGACCCGGATGCCGCGGAACGGCTTCGAGGCCGAGAACATCCAGATGCCAGGGAACGTCTGCCCGTTCCAGAAGTGCCCGCCGGTGCGCACCAGCGTGATCCCGCTGAACGTCGTCGGCTCCGGGCCGAAGCCGTTCATCGGGTACCCGAAGTCCAGCGAGCTGATCGTGACGCCCGAGTAGGTCAACGTGTCGGCGACGTAGATGTTGCGGAACGTGTTGAGGAAGCCGCCGTACACCGCCAGACCGGCCGCGCGCCAGGTCGTCAACGACGACAGGTTCTCGTACACGTTGTTCTTCTCGTCCGCGCCACCGGCGTCGATCGCGGAGAACAGCGCGAAGCTGTCGTCACCGGTCGAGCGGGCCTCGATGTTGGCCACCCGGTTGTCCGTGCTGCCGTTGGTCATGTTGACGCCGTCGGCGAACATGTTCCGGATCCGGGAGTCCTTGATGGTCATGAAGTCGGTGTTCGCGCCCCAGTAGAGGCACACCATGTGCTCGGCCCACACGTTCTCGATGGTGATGTTCGAGACGTTGGCGAAGTCGAACACCTTGCCGGGACCGTCGATGCGGGACGTGTAGTTGCCGAAGAACGCGAACCCGCTGAACGTCGACCCGTTCACCGACTGCTCGGCCCGGAACCCCGCGTCGGTGTTCTCCTGCGTGGTCGGCACGACGAACTTCGTGAACCACGGTCCCGCGCCGATCACCCGCACCGGCTTGCCGTACACCTGGAACTTCTGCGCCGTGGTGTACGTGCCGGCCGGCAGGTACACGCCGAGCAGGGTGCCGCTGGTGTCCATGCGGAACCGGTCGAGCGCGTTCTGCACGTCCTGGTGCCCGAACCCGGTCGGCGTGATGTACCGGGCCGGGTCGGGGTTCGCCCGCGCCACCGCGTGCTCGAAGTCGACGAAGTCGATGGCGTAGTTGGTGGTGTTCGCCGCGTCCTTCTGCAGCTTGATCTTCGTGCCGGCGGGGAACGTGCTGTTCAGCAGCACGCTCGCCTCGTCGTAGATGTGCCGCGGCCCGCCGGCGCCCGGCGAGTTGCCCGGTGACGCCTCGTTGCCGTACAGCCAGATGTGCCGCGACGTCAGGCTGATGGCCTTGTGGAACGACCCGTTGACGTACACGTTCAGCGTGGCGTCGATCCCGCCGCCGCCCGCCGAGTCCGGGATGGAGAAGCGGGTGACGAGGGTGTTGGTCGGGCCGCCGGTGGTGAACTCGACCGACGAGCCGGTGCTGTTGAGCGTCACCGCGCGTCGGCCGGACGCCTCACCGGCGAGGTCGCCGATGGTGCGGTTCGGGCCGATCTTCTGCGCGCCGCCCGCGGTGACGGCATCTTCGGCCTCGACGTGCTCCCACGGCACGTTCGCGCCGCGCCCGACGAACAGCGACTGGGTGCTGACGTTGTTCGCCTGCCGCGCCGCGATCTCGTTGGCGTCCACCGCGACCTCGGCGCGCAACGTGTACTTGCCGTTGGCGGCGGGCCAGGTGCCCAACGTGATCGGCGCCGCCGCCTGGCCCGGCTGGATCACGCCGGTGTGGCTGCCGGTGAACGTCCGCACGGTCGCGCCCGTGGTGGCGTTGACGAGCGTGAGCGTGACGCCGTGCGCGCCGCTCGCCGTGGCGATCGAACCCTCGTTGCGCAGCACCACGGTGAAGGTGGTGTTCTGGCCGTTGGCCGGGTTGTTCGGCGACCAGCTCAGCGCGCCGACCAGGTCCGAGCTGGGCACGGGCGTGACGACGAGGGCGTTCGGGTGCAGGCGGGCGTTGTTGGCCTCGTTCTGCTCGACGACCTTCTTCGTCTCGTCGACCTTCGCGGTGTAGGAGTAGGACCCCGAGCCGCGCGGGCCGATGTTCGCGGTGACGGTCGCCGACGCGCCGGCCGCGAGAGCGCCGACCTGCGCCGTGCCGACGGCGGCGTCCCCGAGGAAGAACGTCACGTCGGTCGCGCTCGACGCCGCCGTGCCCGCGTTGCGCACGGTCGCGGACAGCGTGATCGGGTTCGTCTCGACCGGGCTCGCCGGGGTGAACGACGTCGCGCTCACGGTCAGGTCCGGGTTGGGCGCGGCCACGCCGAACACCTGGAACTCGGCGACCTGGCCGCCGGGCGCGCCGGTGTTGGACGTGATGCGCAGCTGCACGTCCGCGACCCGTGCGGTCAACGGGATGGTGACCGCGTTGCCGGCGGCCGGGTTGAACACGTAGTCGCGCGCGGCCACCAGGTTCGTGAAGCCGGCAGCGCTCTGCTCACGGCCGAGCACCTGGATGTTCTGGGTGCGGGTGCCCCACGCCGACGCCGGGTTGAGCTTGAGCACGACCGAGCTGACGTCGGAGTTCGCGCCGAGCTGCGTGGTCAGCGTGTTCGGGTAGGTCGCGCCTTCCCAGTACGTGGTCACGTCGTCGTCGTTGGCGTTCGTCGCCACGAAGGTGAACACGTGGGACGAGGACGTGATCGGCCTGCCCTTGGCCAGGTTCGCGCCGGAGTTCGGCGAGCCGGGCCGGGTGACGGAGGCGCTGGGCGGCGACTGGTTGCCCGCCGCGTCCTTGGCGATCACGTGGTAGGTGACCGCCAGGCCGTCCGGCTGGGAGTCGGTGTACGTCAGCACGGTGCCCGCGACGCTCGTGCGCAGCGCGCCGTTGGCGTAGACGTCGTAGCCGGTCACGCCGGTGTTGTCGGTGGACGCGGCCCACGTCAGCCTGACCTGCTCGGACTGCGGCGAGGTGTAGGCGAGGCCCGTCGGCGCGGACGGCGCCTGGGTGTCGCCGGTGGTCGGGCCGTGCACCTCGAACTCCGAGACCTGCCCCGCGGGCCACGCGGTGTTGCCGGTGATCAGCAGCCGCACGTACCGGGTGGTGGTCGCGGTGAACTGGATCGTCACCGTGTTGTTCGAGGTCGGGTTGAACGCGTGCGACGCCGACGGGACGAGGTCGCCGAAGTTCTGGCCGTCGGTGCTGTGCTGCACGGCCAACGTCTGCGTGCGCGCGCCCCAACCGGCCGTCGGCAGCTTGAGCACCACCCGGTCGACCTTGAGCGCCGCGCCCAGGTCGGCCCGCAGCCACTGGGGGAACGCGTTGTTGGCGCTCTCCCAGTAGGTGGCCTGGTTGCCGTCACCGGCGTTGGACGCCTGGTAGACGTCGTTGTGGCTGCTCGCGCTGTACGTGGCGGCGAGCGCGGCGGTGGCGTCGACGGCTCGGCGGACCTCGATGTCCTCCACCGGCGTGCCGTCCACGCGCATGTAACGCACGAGCGTGGGGTCGAAGTCGAACGTCTGGCGGTCGCCCTCGCGCGGTGCGGACGGCACCAGGGTGGCGAACCCCTTGCCGTCGAGGCTGGTCTGGACGGCGAACGTGGTCTCGTCGTCCGGCAGCGCCAGGCGGACCTGGTCGATGCGGGTCGGTCCGCCGAGGTCGAGCACCCCGGTCGACGGCGCGGCCTGAGCGGCAGGGGGGCTCAGGGTGAACGCCGTGAGGGACAGTGCGAGCAGGGAGGCGGCAAGGCGCGAACGGGCGCGTGTCGTCGTTGACATCGTCGTGCAGGCCCTTCTCTTAGGGCAGTTCCGAGGCTCTTGTCAGAAAGTTCCGTACACTTGTCGATTTCTTGCGTAACCGGATCGCAGCGTTGCAGAGCCCCGGCGGGAAAGTCAACGGTCAGACGTCCGAGTAGGCCATCCGCACCAACACGGCCGCTAGAAGGGATCTTCGGAGTCCTTGCCCCGCTTCTTCCACAGCGTGAGCGCCTTCTCCGGGTCGGCCTCCGAAAGGCCGGCCTTCCCGAGCACGCCGGGGTACGCCCCGTCGATGACGGCCAGGTGGTTCTGCATCAGGGCCAACCGCTGCGCGTGGTCCAAGTCCTCCTTCACGTCCAGCAGGCCGAAGATCGCCACCTGGTAGTCCTTCTGCCTCATGTCCTCCTTCTTGCGTCCCCGTTTCCCCGTAAGCAGCATCTTCCGGTAGGTCCCCTCACCGCTGCCCTTGGTGTCCGCCACGTACCGCGTCACGCCCGGGATGATGTTGAGCCGCTCGAGGATCGCGCCGACGGCCTGTTGCAGCAGCACCGCCTGGGTGCCGGCCGGCTTGTCCACCGCCGCGGCCGTCGTCGCCCCCACCAGCCGCACCATGGCGGCCTGAACGGTCGCCTCGTCGACCCGCGAGCCGCCCTCGTCCGGCGCGGGAGCCGCCGGCTCGGCGATGTGCGTGCCCGCCAGGTCCTCGGCGAGGCCACCGACCTCGTCCTCCTTCTCCTGGAAGGGTTCCAGCCGCTGTGCCGTTCGCTTCACGTGCTCGACCAGCCCGGGCAGCTCCTTGACCGCGGCGGTGACGTCCTTGTGCACCAACCGGGTGCGGATGAAGTCCACGTGCGCGATCCACGCGGTCGTGTGGGCGCCCATGGTCCCGGGGAACGGCGACGCGGCACGTCCCGCCGACCGCATCTCGGTGATCGTCCCGCCGTCGTCGATCACCAACTGCGTCGCGATCCCCGGCCTGGCGGCCCGGGCGCCGGTCGCTTCGTCGACGTCCAGCTCGGCGTCGCCGACCTCCGGTTCGACGTCGTCCTCCAGCTCCTGGTCGGTCTTCCGGAGACGCGAGCTGATGGCTTTGCCGACCTTCTTGGGACTGTCCACGACGTCGGAGAGGATGCCCTTGCTCTTGTTCTTGATGCGCTCACCCCGGCCGAGCTTCTTCGTCGGCGCCGGGGGAGGGGTCACGCCGTAAGCGCGCAGGTTGCGTTCGTACTGCTCGGCGAGCACCGTGTTCTTGCCCTTCTCCCGCACCTCCGCGAGACGTGCGAGAAGGCGCGTGACTTCGTTCGCTTTCGCGTCCCGCGCGCGGTCTTTGAGCCCTTCGACCAACTCGTCCTCCGCCGCTTTCAGCGAGCCCCACGCCGCCCGCACCGCGGTGGGGAAGGCCTGCGCGGTGGACGCGACGTGCTGCTCGACCACGGGCTTGAGCCTGTTCGCGACCGTCTCCTCGCCGATCGGGCCGTCCACCGTGCCGGGCGCCACCGCGCTGCCCGGTGTCTCGACTTCGATCGCGTAGGTGACGAGGGCGTCGCTGTCCATCAGGCCGAGCACGGCGTCCTTGATGGCGTCCGTGGAGACGGTGTGGTCGCCCGCCTCGTAACGGTTCAGCGGACGGACCCGCGCGGACTCGCCGGTGCCCTTCCCCCGCGGCTTCCCGGTCGCCTTGATGTTCAAGGTGGACAGCGGCAGCGTCCCGCGGTAGTCGAGGTACGCGCTGATCAGCTGCTGCAGCCGGGGCATGTCCCACTGCTTGCCGTCGGGCAGCTCGTGCAGCCGCTCCAGCTCGTCCTCCGCGTCCTTGAGCAGCTTGGCGTGCTTCCGGTCGGTGTCCAGGTTCGGGCGCAACGCCGCGCCCGGCAGTGTCCTGGCCTCCTGGTAGAGCCCCCACACGCCGTCCGCCGCCTCTTCGGCCGTCTTGCCGTTGATCACCCGGCGCACGGCCTGGGTCAGCACGACGTAGGCGGTGGTGTGGTCGCCCTCGGTGCCGCTGTGCGGTGAGTCGGGGCGACCGGCCGTGATGAGGCTGTCGACCGTGAGCTCGTCGCCCTCGGCCGCCACGACCTGCGCCATGACCTTGCGCTGCACGGTGGCCTGGTCAGCGGGGTGCGCGGTCTCCTGCGGGTGATCGTGCTCGTGCGCCGGGGCGCCCGACATGACCTGGTGGGCCGTGGCCTCGGCCTCCCGCTCGAAGCGGTCGCCGGGATCGCTCACGCGCAGGCCTGTGCCGGTGTCGGTGCCCGCCACCGGGCCCTTGCGCTGCTGGACGACGTGGACCAGCTCGTGCGCCAGGGTGTGCTGGTCGCCGCCGCCGTCGCCCAGGACGACGTGGTTGCCGGAGGTGTAGGCGCGGGCGCCGAGGTCGCGGGCCGAGCGCCGGGCATCCGCGCCGGTGTGCACCTGGACGTCGGAGAAGTCGGCGCCGAGCCGGGACTCCATGTCCGCGCGCACGTGCGGGGCGAGCGGGCTGCCGGGTGACTTGAGCACGTCGCCCACCCCGGCGTCCGCCGCCGGCCGCTCGCCGCGTGATCGCTGGATGACGCGCACCACCGCGGCGTTGCCCGCGGCCCGTTGCAGGGCCAGCAGCGCGTCCGGCGAGTGCGCCGGAGCCTGGATGTCGTCTCGCGACACCGGGACCGAGGAGGTGCCGGGGACGTTCTGGTGATCGGGTTCCTCGTTCGCGCGCATCGTCGGTCCCGTCCTGTGATAGCTCACCACACGGGCTTACCGTTCCGGCCGATCACCGGGGAGGGCGCGGAGGGCAGAACCCGGCCACGGTGCCTGCCCTGCGGGGCAGTCGGCCTCCCGGGCCGGTGCGGGGATCTAGACTGGTGATCATCTGGGAGGTGGCGGTGAGCGACCCGAAAGCGGCGTTCGCGCAGGCGCTGGCGCGGTTGCGGGGACGGCTGCCCGACCTGTCCGACGAGGTGGTGGCCCGGCGCGCGAGCGCGGTCGTGCTGCCGTCCGGCCGGCGCGTCGCGGTGAACGCCCGGCGGCTGGGGGAGTGGGTCGGCGGCCAGTCCGTGCCGCGGGACTTCGACGGTGTGCTGGCCGTCGCCCTCGCGACGGGCGGCGTGCCGAAGCTCGACGACCTGCGTGACCTGTGGCGTGCCGCCCACCAGGACCGCCGCGCCACGCCGAAGTCCGGCCGCGTCGTGGTGGGCCGCCCGCCCAGCGACGCCGCGGCGTTGCGCGACCGCCCGGACCTGGCGGACGCGATCGACGCCGCGCTGCGCACGGCCGACGTCCGCCAGGTCGTCCTCACCGGCCCCGGCGGCGTCGGCAAGTCGCAACTGGCGACCGCCGCGTTCCACCGCGCCCGCGCCGACGTGCTGGTCTGGGTGGGCGCCCGCACCAGGCAGTCCGTGCTCACCGGCTACGCCCGCGCGTGGCGCGCGGTGGCCAAGACGGCCGGCTCCGACGACGAGGCGCAGGCCGACCTGTTCCTCGCCTGGCTGCGCTCCACCACCACGCCTTGGCTGGTCGTGCTCGACGACGTGGACGACCCGACCGAACTGGCCGGCCTCTGGCCCACCGGCGACGGCCGCAGCCTGGTCACCACCCAACGCCGCGACGCGTCCCTCCTGCGCCCGGACGCCCGGGTGATCGGCGTCGGCATGTTCACCCCGGACGAGGCCACCGCCTACCTGTCCGCCCGCCTCACCGTCGACCCGAGGCACGACCAGGAGCACCTGGCCGTGCTCGCCGACGCGCTCGGCTGCTTCCCGCTGGCCCTCTCGCAGGCCGCCGCGTTCCTGATCGACAGCGGGACCGACGTCCCCGCCTACCTGAACCTCCTGGCCGACCGCCGCCAACGCGTCGCCGACCTGTTCCCGCCCACGTCACCCGCCGACGAACACCACGACACCGTCGCGGGCACCGTCCGGCTGGCGATCGAGCGGGCCCAGTCGCTGTCCGCCAACGCGATCGACGTGCTCGGCCTGATCTCGGTCCTCGCGCCGGACGGCATCCCCGAAGCCGTGCTGCTGGACGACGGCCGCAACCTCCCCGCGTTACGCGCGCTGCACCGCCTCAACCTCGTCACGCACCACGGCCGGGTCGAAGCGCACGCCCTCGTCCAACGCGCCGCGCGCGACCTGATCGCCGACCTCGCCCCCGTCGCCGTGAGGGCGGCCGACGTGCTCGAACGGGAGTGGTCGACCGCCGACCCGGACACCGCGGCGGCGCTGTACCGCAACGCCGACGTGCTGCGGTCCGTCGCGGGGGAGCACCTCTGGACCGACGGCATGCACCCCGTCCTCCGCCGGTTGGGTCAGCACCTGGCGGGCATCGGACGGCACACCGCGGCACGTGCCGTCGCAGCGGACCTCCTGACCCACGCCACCGACACACGTGACGTGGTCGTGCTGCGGACCCAAGTGGCCAAGGCGATCGGCGACCTGGGCGACCCGGCCACCGCGCTGACCCACTTCGACGAAATCCGCGCCGTCGCCGAACGAGACCTCGGCCCCACCGACCTGGACACCCTGTGGGCGCGCTTCCACCAGGCCAGCTACCGCCTGGAGACGGGCCTCATCGAGACCGCCCTCGCCGAGCTGACGTCCCTGGTCGAGGCGTGCGACCTACCTGCCGCCCACCCGCTGCTGGTCGCCGCCGAGGACGACCGCGCACTGTGCCTGGGTCTGTCGGGCGACACCACCGGCGCCCGTGACGCGGCCTACGACCTCGTCACCGTGCTGCGGAGGGAACTGGGCCCACGCCACAAGCACACGTTGCGCGCGATGCTGGGCCTGGGCAGGTGGATCGGCGAAACCGGCGACGCGCCAACCGCCGTGGCCACCTACCAGGAAGCCGTCGACGGCCTGGAAGCCGTAGCCGGCCGCACCCACCACGACACCTTCATCGCAAGACACAACCTCGCCTACTGGCGTGCCGTCGCCGGCGACCTGACCGAGGCCATCGCCGAATTCGCCACCGCCGCCACCGCCGCCGAACGCGCCCTCGGCCAACACCACCCCACCACCCTGACCTACCGCGCCAACCTGGTGTTCTGGCAAGGAATGGCAGGCGACAAAGAAGCGCTGACCAACCTGTCCACCCTGCGCCACACCGTGGAAACCGTCTTCGGCCCCAACCACCCCCGCGTACTCCGCCTGAGACAACAACATTCCGAACTCCTCCACCGCGCCGGCCAACATCAAGAAGCCATCACCGAACTACGCGAAGTCCTCACCGAAATGTCCGACGTGCAAGGCCCAAACCACCCCCGCACCAGCGAAGCCGCCAACCTCCTCACCAGCTGGGAAACCACCCCCACCACCACTACCTCCACCACCCCCAACACCCCCACAACGGACCCGCCACCGCACCGCAGAGGCCCGATTTGACATGGGTTCGGGTGCTTTAGGCTGGTCGAAGCCGGCAGGCCTGGCGGGACGCTTTACCCCGCCGGGCCTGCCGGCTTT
>NZ_LGED01000069.1 GCF_001280085.1 Saccharothrix sp. NRRL B-16348
CACCCCACCGACCGCCACCCCGCCCAGCCACCCCGCCGTACGACGCGCATCGCGCCGGACAACGGGTACCGCCGCACCGCACTGCGCCACGGCAGCGGAGCGGAAAGCGGGAGATGCGGGAGCGGGGCCCGGAGCCGGGATCAGACGGTGGTCGGTGCGGGAGTTGGGCGGGGGCCCAGGGCGAGGGTGGCCGCCGCGAGGATGAGCAGGCCGGCCAGGGTCAGGCAGACGACGGCGAATCCGGCCGGGGCCAGCGCGGTCACGAGGATCGGGCTGACGCCGCCGCCCAGGCCGACCAGGAAGCCGTAGCCCGCCAAGCCCGCGCCGCGTGCTTCGCCGGAGGCCCGGCCGACCAGCGCGACCAGCGCCGGGATGGTGACGGCGAGGCCCGCGACGAAGATCGCGCTGCCGACGAGCAGCACGGGGAGCGTGGTGGAGGCCGCCTCCAGGGCCAGGCCGGCGGCGGCGAGGAGGAATGCGGTGGGTGCGATGCGGTAGGCGCCGAAGCGTGCGATGAGCGGGCCGGCGAACAGGCCCAGCGCGATGCCGGGCAGGCCCGGTAGGCGGAGCAGGAGCAGGTCGACCGCGCTGTGGATGCCGTAGCGCTCGCCGGCGGTCGCGGTGAGGGCGGTGTACATGCCCACGAAGCTCAGCAGAAGGGTGACGCTGGCCGTGTAGGCGACCAGGAGCGCTGGGCGGCGGAGGAGGGCGGCCAGGCGGGTGAAGGTGGTCGCCAGGGCGGTGGGGGTTGGGCGGGGGATGGTGGGGAGGCGGGTGAGGGTGAGGGCGACGGCCAGCAGCATCGGGGCCAGGAGCCAGAAGACCCAGCGCCAGCCGAGCGCTTGGTCGACGCCCAGGGCGTAGGCCTGGCCGATCACGCCGGCCAGGAGGAATGAGCCGGAGACGGCGGTGACGCCCACGGCGCGGCGGGCCGGTGGGAGGGCTTCCGCGGCGTAGGCGAGTGACACGGACGGGATCGCGGCGGCCAGGAAGCCTTGGACGGCGCGGGCGGCGAGGAGTGGGG
>NZ_LGED01000070.1 GCF_001280085.1 Saccharothrix sp. NRRL B-16348
TGTACCCGTGCCTGCTGGCGGCAAGCGACTTCTACGCCCACCACCGCGCGCACCCCGAGCTCACCTACAGCGATCGCGTGATCTACTCACCGTCCGTGCCGGTGTTCAGAGACGACAAGGGCGCGTTTCTGCCGGAGCCCTACCGGGTCTCGTTCCTCACCGCCGCCGCGCCGAACTTCGGCGCGATCCTGCGCAGTCAGCCCGAACACGCAGCTGCGGTTCCCGTGATCCTTCAGCGGCGTGCGGCCCGTGTTCTGCGGGTCGCCGCCGCGCATGGGCACCGGCGGCTGGTGCTCGGTGCCTGGGGATGCGGGGTGTTCGGCAACGACCCGGCGGTCGTGGCGGCGGCGTTCCGCGCGTCGTTGCGAGACAACCGGTTCTTCGACGACGTCGTCTTCGCCGTGCTGGATCGGTCGCGGGACACCCCTGTCCTCGCCGCTTTCGCCGATGCGTTCAGCAACAACGGGCATGGAGATCGGCTCGTCACCCCACCGTCCGAACGGTAGACAAGCGTTCAAGCCCGGCGTTGGGGGCGGGTACGTCATCGAGTCCGACGTTGAGCCTGCCGACAACCTCATTCAGCCAGCAGACTCCCCAGAACCCTGAATAGCCAACGCATACGAGCACCGACAATCATCCGATCACGGCGGAGGCAGGTGCTTGAAGTTGTCGTCGGCGAGCCAGCACGCGTATTCTTTCCGCACGTACGCGGTCGTCGTGTAGATGCCCTCACAGTAGCCGCCACCCCGGTCAAGCAGTTCGACGTGGACGACTTCGTCGCCTTTGTAGTAGACGAACAGTCCGCCGAACGCCCTGAGAGGCGACACCTCCTTGCCGACCAACTCGTCGACCCGCTTGTACGAGATCTCCTCCATGTCGAACAGGTAGAACCAGTCCCACTCCCAGTCGGTGAACTCCTTGAACGGCTT
>NZ_LGED01000071.1 GCF_001280085.1 Saccharothrix sp. NRRL B-16348
AAGTTCACGTTCCTCGGCGGTACCCCGCCGAAGACGGGCGATGCGAGAGTCCTTCTCCTTTCTTCCTGCTCGACGGCAGTCACCTCTGCTCCTCCTGCATTTCGCTCGGCATCGACCGCGTCCCAAAATTCCCCGCGCGTATCATTCACCACCGGCGGCGGCAGTTCGACTTGGGGGTCTTCTGGCGTGGAATCGCGCAGGTGAACCCCCGACCAGGCCTTCCGCATCGCGCGCTCGGCTTCGGCCACGTGGGGCGGCGCGAGAATGGGGGAAGTGACCGAGACCGGCTCGTCATCCAGTGGCCACTCGAAGCCGGCCACCGCCGGTTGGTGTTCGTCCAGGTAATGGCGGACGACTTTACGGACCCGCTCGGTGTCGATACGACGTCCGTGGGCGAGCAGTTCCTCGCGAATGCCGTCCCGCGCGAACCTGAACATCACTCGATTTTCCGCGTTTTCGGACCCGTGGGGCGCGATCGCCACCAATGGGCCGGCGAGGAATTCTGCCAGGGCCGCCCGGCCGGCTTCCGGGTGCAGCAGTTCGAGGATGCGGACCAGGAGGGGGATTTCCAGCGGCGCGACGGCCCAGTGGACGGCCAGGTCGAACACGACCTTCGACGCGGTCGTGCGGTAGGCCGCGACGAGTTCCGCGACGCTGAAGGTCTCGTCACCCGATGGGCGCTGGGCCGGCACGGTCGCCGGGTCGGACTGGACGGGCACGAGGGCCGCGCCCAGGTTCGCCCACCCGGCCGCCGCGGCGAGGGTGGCCCACTCGCGCAGACCCGCGGGGGCCAGTTCGACGAACGACACCGGGACAACATCGCCCAGGTCGTCGTAGAGGCCTGGCACGTCGACCTGGGGCTCCCACTCGTAGAAGTGGTTCGGCGCGCCCGGCTCGGACACCTTGAGGCGCAGGCGGTGCAGG
>NZ_LGED01000072.1 GCF_001280085.1 Saccharothrix sp. NRRL B-16348
CGACACCGTACGACGACTGGAAGAAGGCACCACCGACGCAGCGGCATCCGAACCGACGCTGTGGTGCCGATGGGGCACCTTCGCCACCAGCATGATCACCATCCTGTGCCGCGTCTCCGAACGGATCGACATCTACGCGCCCATGGGCATCAACCCAGCCCTCACACCGCTCGGCGCCGACCGCTGCACCGCCTACGTGCTCGAAAGCACCACGATCGACCGCACCGACATCACCCTCCGCACGATCCCACACAACGCGGGCTACTTCCCCGGCCTAGAACACCACCCACCGACCCGCTTCACCCTGAACGACGGCCCCGCAGTCGTCCACTACGCCTACCCGCACGCCGCCCACTTCACCGAAGAACCCGACCACCTGCTCGCGACATACACCCTCTTCGAACAACTCGACCAGCTCGCCGACACCACGCGACGACGATGACCACCGCCGACACCCCGTACGAGCGTCACGACCGGGACCCGTCGACCCTCGACCGCGCCCAGGCGACGGCAGCCGACCACATCCTGGGCGACACCGTGCCATCAGTAAACGCACGTCCCGCGGGTGACCAGATCGACAACGACGACGCCCGCCTGTTGTCCGGCCGCCTGGCCCTCGCCTCCGCGGTGACCCCTACCACGCCGCCCAGCCCACAGGAGAAGTCGATGGAGACCGACGAACAGACCACCACGCCGAGGATGACCACCGCACGCAGCCGCGAACTCGGCGAGGAACTGCGCCGGATCCGCCACCGCGCACGGAAATCGTCCGCGGACACCGCCGCAGCACTCGGATGGTCCCTGGGCAAACTCAGCAAACTCGAGACCGGCAGCCGAGGCACCAGCCCCTGGGAGATCGGCGTCCTGACCGGCCGACTCGGCGCCGACAAACCCACCCGC
>NZ_LGED01000073.1 GCF_001280085.1 Saccharothrix sp. NRRL B-16348
CGACACCGTACGACGACTGGAAGAAGGCACCACCGACGCAGCGGCATCCGAACCGACGCTGTGGTGCCGATGGGGCACCTTCGCCACCAGCATGATCACAATCCTGTGCCGCGTCTCCGAACGGATCGACATCTTCGCGCCCATGGGCATCAACCCCGCCCTCACACCGCTCGGCGCCGACCGCTGCACCGCCTACGTGCTCGAAAGCACCACGATCGACCGCACCGACATCACCCTCCGCACGATCCCACGCAACGCGGGCTACTTCCCCGGCCTCGAACACCACCCACCGACCCGCTTCACCCTGACCGACGGCCCCGCAGTCGTCCACTACGCCTACCCGCACGCCGCCCACTTCACCGAAGAACCCGACCACCTGCTCGCGGCATACACCCTCTTCGAACAACTCGACCAGCTCGCCGACACCACCGGACGACGATGACCACCGCCGAACCCCGTACGAGCGTCACGACCGGGACCCGTCGACCCTCGACCGCGCCCCGGCGACGACACCCGACCGCATCCTGGGCGACACAGTGCCATCAGTAAACGCACGTCCCGCGGATGACCAGACCGACAACGACGCCGCCCGCCTGTTGTCCGGCCGCCTGGCCCTCGCCTCGGCGGTGACCCCTCCCACGCCGCCCAGCCCACAGGAGAAGTCGATGGAGACCGACGAACACACCACCACGCCGCGGATGACCACCGCCCGCAGCCGCGAACTCGGCGAAGAACTGCGCCGAATCCGCCACCGCGCACGACAATCATCCGCGGACACCGCCGCAGCACTCGGATGGTCGCTGGGCAAACTCAGCAAACTCGAGACCGGCAGCCGAGGCACCAGCCCCTGGGAGATCGGCGTCCTGACCGGCCGACTCGGCGCCGACAAACCCACCCGCGGGAGATCGGCGTCCTGACCGGCCGACTCGGCGCCGACAAACCCACCCGCGACCGCATCCTCGCCATCGCCACCGAACCCGACACCGGCAGCTTCCTCCGACCACACGACAACCACCCCGACACCCTCACCGCCCTACGCCAGAACGAACACGCCGCCCTCACCATCACCACCTACCAACCCCTCACCATCCCCGACCTCGCCCAAACCGAGAACTACACCCACGCCCTCACCGGCGACCCCACCCTCACCCGGAACCGCGCCACCAGGCAGGAAATCCTGCACGGCGACACACGCCCCGACACCGTCATCTACATGCACGAAGCCGCCGTGCGCTCGACGGTCGGAACCCCGACGGTCATGCGGGACCAACTGCGGCACCTCACCCAGATGTGCGACCGGGCACGCACCTC
>NZ_LGED01000074.1 GCF_001280085.1 Saccharothrix sp. NRRL B-16348
TTACTGGTCCTAACAAAATGATCACTGTGGTGGCGTCGGGTCTGCCCGATGTGGATCATGTTCGGTCGTGAGGAGGGGTGAGTCGCCGCCGTGGATCGTCCCGGACGATCTGTGGGAGCGCATCGAGCCGTTGTTGCCGGTGGTGCCGCGTAGGACCCGCAACACGGGTCGTAAGCGGGTGCCGGACCGGTTGTGCCTGCAGGGCATCCTGTTCGTGCTGCACACCGGCATCCAGTGGGAGTTTCTCCCGCAGGAGCTGGGCTTCGGCTCCGGGATGACCTGCTGGCGACGGCTGCGCGACTGGAACGAGGCCGGCGTCTGGTCCAGGCTGCACGAGCTGCTGCTCGCCGAGCTGCACTCGACCGGCAGGCTGGACTGGGACCGGGCGGTGGTCGACACCTCGCACGTCCGGGCCGCGCGTCGCGGCCCAAAAGCGGTCCGAGCCCGGTCGACCGCGCCCGGCCGGGCTCCAAGCACCACGTCCTGACCGACGGCGGCGGCATCCCGCTCGCGGTCCTGCTCACCGGCGGCAACCGCAACGACGTCCTCGGCCTGGAACCGCTGCTGGACGCGGTGCCGAACGTGCGCGGCCGACGCGGACGTCCCCGCCGACGTCCGAAGACCGTCTACGCCGACCGCGGCTACGACCACGACAAGTACCGCCGACGCCTGCGCGCCAGGGGAATCACCCCTCGGATCGCCCGCCGCGGTGAACCCCACGGCTCCGGCCTGGGCACGGTCAGGTGGGTGGTAGAGCGCACGATCGCCTGGTACCACGGCATGAAACGCCTGCGTATCCGATGGGAACGACGCGATGACATCCACGAGGCCTTTCTCGGCCTCGCCACCTGCATCATCTGCTACCGACACGTCCAACGATTCTGTTAGGACCAGTTA
>NZ_LGED01000075.1 GCF_001280085.1 Saccharothrix sp. NRRL B-16348
GTTCCACGAAACGGGCGGCCCGCAGGTCCTGCGCTACGAGGATGTCGACCAGCCGGTCCCCGGCACCGGTCAGGTGCGCATCCGGGTCGCCGGGTCGGCGTACAACCCGGCGGACGGCGGCATCCGCGGCGGCTTCCTCCCGATCCCGATCACACTCCCGCACGTTCCCGGATACGACGTCTCCGGCACGATCGACGCGCTCGGCGACGGCGTGGAAGGCCTCACCGTGGGCGAGGAGGTCATCGGGCTCATCCCCATGGACGCCGACGGCTCGGCCGCGCAGTACGTCGTCGCCCCCGCCGCAGTGCTGGTGAAGGCTCCCACCGCCATCCCGCTGGCAGACGCCGCCGGCCTGCCGTCGGTCGGACTCACCGCCTCACAGGCGCTCTTCGAGGCCGCCGGACTCACCGCCGGCCAGCGCGTGCTGATCAACGGCGCCGGTGGCCCCGTGGGCGGGTACGCCGTGCAGCTGGCCAAGCGCGCAGGTGCCTACGTCATCGCCACGGCGAGCCCGCGCAGCAGCGAGACCGTCACGGCGGCCGGTGCGGACGAGATCATCGACCACACGGCCACCTCCGTGCTCGACGCGGTGACCGAACCCGTCGATGTGCTGCTCAACCTGGCCCCGATCACCCCGGACGGGTTCACGGCCCTGGTCGCACGAGTCCGCGATGGCGGCGTGGTCGTCTCCACGACGCCGACCGTCCCGACACCCGGCGACGAGGAGCGGAACGTCCGCGCGGCCACGATCTTCGTCCACCCCGACGCGGACGTCCTCTCGGGCCTCGTCGGCCTCATCGACCGCGGCGACCTCCACGTCGAGATCGCCCGGCGCGT
>NZ_LGED01000076.1 GCF_001280085.1 Saccharothrix sp. NRRL B-16348
AGAGCGGCCGGTACTTCGGCACCGCGGTCGCCGCGAGCAAGCTGGGCGACTCGACCTACGTCGGGATTCTCAACCGTGAGTTCGACATGGTCACGGCCGAGAACGAGATGAAGATGGACGCCACCGAGCCGAACCAGAACCAGTTCAGCTACGGCAACGCCGACCGCATCGTCAACCAGGCACGCGGCCAGGGCAAACGCATCCGCGGCCACGCCCTGGCCTGGCACTCCCAGCAACCCGGCTGGATGCAGAACATGTCCGGCACCGCCCTGCGCAACGCCATGCTCAACCACGTCACCCAGGTCGCCACCTACTACCGCGGCAAGATCTACGCCTGGGACGTCGTCAACGAGGCCTACGCCGACGGCAGCGGCGGCGGACGCCGCGACTCCAACCTCCAACGCACCGGCAACGACTGGATCGAAGCCGCCTTCCGCGCCGCCCGCACCGCCGACCCCGGCGCCAAACTCTGCTACAACGACTACAACACCGACAACTGGTCCCACGCCAAGACCCAAGGCGTCTACCGCATGGTCCAGGACTTCAAGGCCCGCGGCGTCCCCATCGACTGCGTCGGCTTCCAAGCCCACTTCAACAGCGGCAACCCCGTCCCCTCCAACTACCACACCACCCTGCAGAACTTCGCCAACCTCGGCGTCGACGTCCAGATCACCGAACTCGACATCGAAGGCTCCGGCAGCAGCCAGGCCCAGCAGTACCAAGGCGTCGTCCAAGCCTGCCTCGCCGTCACCCGCTGCACCGGCATCACCGTCTGGGGCATCCGCGACACCGACTCCTGGCGCGCCTCCGGCACCCCCCTCCTCTTCGACGGC
>NZ_LGED01000077.1 GCF_001280085.1 Saccharothrix sp. NRRL B-16348
TGTTCCCAAGTAGCAGCGTACTCGTGAAATTCGCTGTGAATCTGGCGGGACCACCCGCTAAGCCTGAATACTCCCTGGTGACCGATAGCGGACTAGTACCGTGAGGGAAAGGTGAAAAGTACCCCGGGAGGGGAGTGAAATAGTACCTGAAACCGTGTGCCTACAATCCGTCGGAGCCTTTAGGGGTGACGGCGTGCCTTTTGAAGAATGAGCCTGCGAGTTAGTGCTGCGTGGCGAGGTTAACCCGTGTGGGGTAGCCGTAGCGAAAGCGAGTCCGAATAGGGCGATGTAGTCGCGTGGTCTAGACCCGAAGCGGAGTGATCTAGCCATGGCCAGGGTGAAGCGTGGGTAAGACCGCGTGGAGGCCCGAACCCACCAGGGTTGAAAACCTGGGGGATGAGCTGTGGTTAGGGGTGAAAGGCCAATCAAACTCCGTGATAGCTGGTTCTCCCCGAAATGCATTTAGGTGCAGCGTCGTGTGTTTCGTGCCGGAGGTAGAGCACTGGATGGTCTAGGGGGCCCACAAGCTTACCGAAATCAACCAAACTCCGAATGCCGGTACGTGAGAGCGCGGCAGTGAGACTGCGGGGGATAAGCTTCGTAGTCGAGAGGGAAACAGCCCAGAACGCCGGCTAAGGCCCCTAAGTGTGTGCTAAGTGGGAAAGGATGTGGGGTCGCCCAGACAACCAGGAGGTTGGCTTAGAAGCAGCCACCCTTTAAAGAGTGCGTAATAGCTCACTGGTCAAGTGGTCCTGCGCCGACAATGTAGCGGGGCTCAAGCACACCGCCGAAGCCGTGTCATTTC
>NZ_LGED01000078.1 GCF_001280085.1 Saccharothrix sp. NRRL B-16348
CGGGAACGTGCTGGACGTGACGGCGCCGTTGGCGGCGCAGACGGGTCCGGGCAACTGGAACGACCCGGACATGCTGGTCGTGGGTCGTCCGGGTCTGACGCTGACGGAGTCGCGGTCGCACTTCGCGTTGTGGGCGTTGATGGCTTCGCCGTTGATGGCGGGTAACGACATCCGCACGATGTCGTCGGACATCAGTGCGACGCTGCGGAATCCGCGGTTGATCGCGGTGAACCAGGACAAGTTGGGTGCGGGTGGTCGGCGGGTGCGCGACGACGGCAACACGGAGGTGTTCGCGAAGCCGTTGTCGGATGGTTCGGTCGCGGTGGGTCTGTTCAACCGGGGTGGCGGCACGGCGACGGTGTCCACGACCGCGACGCAGATCGGCCTGTCGGGCGGTTCGTTCACGTTGACGGATTTGTGGACCGGTGGCACCTCGACCACGTCGGGTGCGATCTCGGCGAGCGTGCCGGCGCACGGTGTGGCGACGTTCCGCGTCTCGGGTGGCAGTCCGGTCGCGGCGACGACGTCGCGGTTGCGCGGTACGGGTTCGGGTCGTTGTGTGGATGTGGACAACGGGTCGACCGCTGCCGGTGCGGCGGCGTTGATCTGGGACTGCCACACGGCGGCGAACCAGTTGTGGACGTCGTGGGCGAACGGTGAGATCCGGGTGTTCGGTGACAAGTGCCTGGACGCCTACAACCAGGGCACGACGAACGGCACGAGGGTGATCACGTGGTCGTGCAACGGCCAGGCGAACCAGCGTTGGACGTTCCAG
>NZ_LGED01000079.1 GCF_001280085.1 Saccharothrix sp. NRRL B-16348
AAGCCGTTCAAGGAGTTCACCGACTGGGAGTGGGACTGGTTCTACCTGTTCGACATGGAGGAGATCTCGTACAAGCGGGTCGACGAGTTGGTCGGCAAGAAGGTCTCGCCTCTCAGGGCGTTCGGCGGACTGTTCGTGTACTACAAAGGCGACGAAGTCGTCCACGTCGAATTGCTCGACCGGCGTGGCGGCTACTGTGAGGGTATCTACACGGCGACCGCTTACGTGCGGAAAGAATACGCGTGCTGGCTCGCCGACGACAACTTCAAGCACTTGCCTCCGCCGTGATCGGATGATCGTCGGTGCTCGTACGCGTTGGCCATGCCGGGTTCTTGGAAGTCAGCTGGCTGAAAGCCGGAGGGCTGCTGGTCACTTGATTCGTGTCAAGGGAGTGTACGAGGAGGAGCGGTGGAGGAGAGTTCGTTGCGCTGCAACGGTTCCTGTATGCGGCGAGCTGCGCTCAACTGACCTGTCGCGAGAGGTGCTGCGGCTGTTTATGCAGGTCAGGTCATGATCGGGGGCGTGCCTGGGGGTCAAGGGGGCGCAGGTTCAAATCCTGTCGTCCCGACGGTCTGGAGAAGCCCGCTCGATCTGGATGAAAGCCCTGTGGGGTGCCAGAACACTGCACTGAGGCGCTGAGCTGCGGCGATCGCGCACCACGTGCTGCAGGAGCACGATCGTGGGGTGTGGCGCTAAGACTGCTTTACCTGATCTTCGCCCAGATCCTCGGCTGGTTGGTTCTGCTGGGTCGGTCATCGGCGGCCAAGGACGTGGAGTTGCTGGTGCTGCGACACCAGGTCGCCGTGCTGCGCCGGGCCAACCCTCGCGCACGACTGGATTGGGCCGATCGTGCGGTGCTCGCCACGTTGGTGAGACGCCTACCCGACTGGTTACGACACCACCGGCTGGTGACGCCGAGCACCGTCCTGCGATGGCACCGGCGCCTGGTCGCGAAGAAGTGGACCTACCCGAACCGCACCGGCCGACCACCGACGGACGACGCCGCGGTGGCGTTAATCGAGCGGATGGCCCGGGGGAACACCGGCTGGGGCTACCGCAGGATCCAGGGCGAGTTGCTCAAGGTCGGCCACCGGGTCGCCGCCTCGACCGTGCGCCGCGTGCTCAAGCGCCTACGCATACCGCCCGCACGCGAGCGCGACAGCGACGCTTCGTGGCGGCGGTTCCTGCGCGCGCAGGCCTCCGGCATGTTGGCCTGCGACTTCTTCCACGTCGACTGTGCCCTGACGCTCAAACGCGTGTACGTGTTCTTCGTGCTCGAGGTCGCCACCCGCTACGTCCACATCCTCGGCACCACCACCAACCCCGACGGACCCTGGACGACCCAACAGGCCCGCAACCCGCTCATGGACCTGGGTGACCGGGCCGACGACTTCCGGTTCCTCATCCGCGACCGGGCCGGTCAGTTCACCACTTCGTTCGACACAGTCCTCGCCGACGCCAGCATCCACGTCGTGAAGACCCCACCACAGTGTCCACGAGCCAACGCCTATGCCGAACGGTTCATCGGAACCGTCAGGCGGGAAGTCGCCGACCGACTGCTCATCATCAACGAACACCACGTGCGAGCGGTACTCGACCGCTACGCGACCCACTACAACCACCGCCGACCACGCAGAGCACAGCAACTCGCGCCACCACGACCCGACAGGCCAACAGCAGAGCCGGGCTGCACGTTGATACGTCGCCGACCGGTCCTCGGCGGCCTCATCAACGAGTACGAACCCGTAGCAGCCTAACCGCAGGTCAGACCCTGTGGCCGTCCATTTCCTCTTCAAAAAGGGCTGACCCTCGAAATGAAATTTTCCATCCGAAACGGAGTTCCGCTCCAGGGTGTGCTCACCTACGACGAGTCCGAGTACGGGTTCTCCTTCAGTGCGTCGAGCGATGAACCGCTGAGTGAAAGACTCGGCTCCGAGGGTGTCGCCAGTGTACTGATAGGTACACTACAACTCGAGGTGGGCATCGAGTCGCGGGAAGTCCTGTTCGCTTGGGGGTACTTCCCGAACGTTCGTGGCGTTACGGCCGAGCTGGGTGCTCCGGATTTCATCGCTGGGCGGGTGTTCATCTCGTCGGACCACGCCTTTGAACCGGGAGTCTCTTTCGAGGTGCCTGGGGATGGATTGCGCGTTTCGTATGATCCATCCTCCGGGTGGGTTGCACTTCGTTTGAAGGACGCCCTCGACGCTAAGTTCGTCCAGATCGCCAGCGGAGTCGTTCTGGGCATCGACACCGGTTACCTCGTCTCGGTCTGGCTTCATCCCGTTTCACCGGATGAAGCCAGGTCGGACCGGCGGTATCTGCGCTGACGCTGTGTCTGCCGATAACCGATCCATGCAGGTGAGAACCGTGATCAGGACAAGGGGCTCGGGATGGCCGGGGGGGTGTCCCTATGTGGTTGTCAAGCCGCAGCCGGGGCGGGAGTGGTCTCGGGGTGGCGGTAGTGGGTCTTGTTGCGGAGCATTGCGAACAGGACGTCGCAGCGTCGTCGGGCCAGGCAGATCAGGGCGGCGTTGTGTTTCTTCCCTTCGTCGCGTTTGCGCTGGTAGTAGGCGCGGCTGGTCGGGTCGGAGAGGGCTGCGAACGCGGCGAGGAAGAACGCCCGTTTGAGCTTGCGGTTGCCGGTCCGGGCCGGATGCTCGCCTTTGATCGACGAGCCGGAGCGGCGGGTGACCGGGGCGATGCCGGCGTAGGCGGCCAGGTGGGCGGAGCTGGCGAAGCCGGAGGCGTCGCCGACTTCGAGCAGGATGCGGGCGGCGGTCCTGACCCCGATGCCGGGCATCGAGATCAGGACCGGGGCGAGAGGGTGCGCATCAAGCATCCCCTCGACCTCGTCGGCGACGCTTTTGCGTTGCAGGAGCACGGCCTTGAGGCTGTCGGCGAGTCTGGGCAGCACGGTGTCGGCCGCCGTGGTGCCCGGGACCGTGACGGTCTGTTCGTCCAGGGCGGTCCAGATCTGCTCGACCAGCCTGTCGCCCATGCGGGGTGCGTGGGCGGTGGCGATCGCGGCGACTTTGCGTCGTCCGGCTTTGCGGATGCCTGTCGGTCCGCCGCAGCGGGACAGGATCTCCAGCACCGCCGGATGGGCGATGCGGGGTCCGAGGGCGCGTTCGAGGGCTGGGTGGATGCCGGTGAGCAGGCCGCGGATGCGGTTGGAGATGCGGGTGGCCTCGGCTGCCAGGTCGTCGTCGAAGCCGACCAGCACCCCGGGTTCGGCCAGGGTGTCGTCGCCGGTGTCGACCGCGCGCAGGGTGTGGGGCAGGGTGCGGGCGGCGTCGGCGATGACGTGGGCGTCGCGGGCGTCGGTCTTGGCGTTGCCGGGGTAGAGGTCGGCGATGCGGCGCATGGCCAGGCCGGGCAGGTAGGCGACCCGGTGGCCGACGGCGCGGGCGACCGCGACGGGCAGGGCGCCGATGGTGGCGGGCTGGTCTACCACGACCAGCACCGTCCCGTGTCGGGCGAGTTTGTCGAACACTGCCCGAAGCTTGGGTTCGGTGTTGGGCAGCGGGGCGTCGTGGAGGCGTTTCCCGCCGGGGTCCAGGGCGACGGCGTGGTGTTCGCCCTTGCCCACGTCCACGCCGAGGAACACCTGGTAACCGCTGGTCATGCCGAGTGTCTTCCGTGTCGTGCGGTGTGGTCGAGGGTCCGGCACCGTCGGCCGGCAGCCACGTTACGACGAGACCTACCCGAAGGTGGCCGTGTCCCTATGAGCGGTCCGGCGATGCCACCGGGTCCGGTGACACCACCCCCCGGATCATGCCTTCGACTGGGGGACAAAGTCATGCCGGACCCGGCGACCACAGCTCCTTGATCAGGAACCACGAAAAAGGTAACGGGGGGCTCGCGTCAAGAGCGGTGTGGCCCGCTATATCGAGGGCCAACCGAATAGGAGTACCAGGTCACCGGCCTGTCGCGTTGATGTGAATGCTGTAGGAGTCGCACCGGGGACTCGAACAAGCACCGCGTCGTCGCTGCCCGCTATCGCGATCACTTGATTCGTGTCATGGGAGTGGACGAGGAGGAGCGGGTGGAGGAGAGTTCGTTGTGCTGAAACAGTTTCTGCCTGCATCGAGCTGTACTCAACTGACCTGTCGCGAGGGTGGTCCACCTGTGCATCGAGCGGCCGTCCGCGATCTCGAGGAGCATGCCGGGAGCGGGTGGTGGGAGCAAATTGGGGGCCGTTGGACGCTGTGCCTGCCGAAAACGTCGTCCGTGCAGGTCAGGCGGCGTGGTGGTACTCGTTGAGGATGCCGCCCAGCCGCTGTCGTTGGCGGATGTCGAGGTGGGTGAGCGCCGCTTGGTTCGTAATGGATTGCGGCAGAACGCGTAGTGGTCGGGCGTTGTCGATGCCTTGGTGGGGCCGGTGGGTGTTGTAGAACCGCTCGTACTCGTGCAGCGCGTGGAGCAGGTGCTGTTGGTTCCAGATCAGCGTTCGGTCGAGCAGTTCCCGTCGGCAGCTTTGGATCCAGCGCTCCATGATCGCGTTCATCCGCGGGATCCGGACTCCACTGAGAACGACCTGGATGCCCGTGCCGGAGAGGACGGCGTCGAACAGGGCAGGGTACTTTCCGTCGCGGTCGCGGATCAGGAAGCACGCGTGTCGGCCTGCGTCTTCGAGGTCCATGACGAGGTTCCTGGCGGCTTGGGTGACCCAGGAGGCGGTCGGGTGTGCGGTGGCGCCGAGGACGCGGATCCGGCGGCTGGGGTGTTCTATGACCGCGAGCACGTGCAGGCGGGTGCCGTTCAGGATGGTGGTCTCGAAGAAGTCGCAGGCCAGGAGCGCGGCGGCTTGGGAGCGGAGGAAGGTCGACCAGGTCGTCGAGGTGCGCTCGGGGGCCGGGTCGATCTCGGCGTCCTGGAGTATCTGCCACACCGTGGAGGCGGCGACCTTGATGCCGAGTACGAGGAGTTCTCCGTGGATGCGTCGGTAGCCCCAGGCGGGATTCTCGCGCGCCAGACGCAGTACCAGGAGTCGGATGGAGCGGATGGTTCGTGGTCGGCCGGGCCGTTTGGGTCGGGATCTGGCGGCGTGGTGGCGGGCGAGAAGGTCTCGGTGCCACCGCAGAATCGTCTCTGGGCGTACCAGTAGTCGGAGTCGACGAAGCGCTTGCATCGGGAGTCGGTGCAGCAGTGGTCGAGGGTGTCCACACCTACTATGTGGTTGCAGTTGCGGTGCCCATTCTCGTCCACAACTGCGAACGAGAGAACAAGGTCGTCAACCTGATTTTGGGGCCAGGGCCGTATGCAGTGGAGGGTGTGTCGGTTGCTCGTGGTGACCGGATCGACCCAGTCATCGAACAACCGAATCATCAATGAATTGGGCGATGCGCATGGTTGTCAAACCTGTCCGGCGAAAACTCCAGGAACTAAAGTGGCAACTGGATCGGTGATCATGTCCCGGCCAACCGGTTGGCACCCGGTGGGTCGTTCACCGCGTACCCTCATTGTAGTAATTGTGCTCGCACCCAAGGGGGTGTAGTGAATGGAATCAATCGGGAGTGGTATGACTTCCCCGCAGAGTAGTGCACAGAGTGGGCGTCTCATGGGATCGTTTACCGTGAGCTTCTCCCACGGGCTTTTGGTTATTCGGGACCGGGATAGTACTTCGACTCACGATCGCTGGGATCCGTCGACGTCTGGTATCGATGTGGAGCCTGACTCGATCTACCTTGCAGTGCTTAACGCAATCGATGGTGCCGTGAAGGTGAATTTCATTGAAGGTGGTGAACCGGACCTGGAGTTGATTTGCGTCTACCAGGGGAGCCTCGAGGTGTCCTCCGGGCAAATGATTGCTCATGACCCGGACGGGGACATCACAGCAGTGTTCTACGTAGACCCCGGGGTCAACCAGCTTCGTGTCGAAGTTGACGAAGATGGTGAGGCGAGTACGGTCAACGTCCGCTGCAGTCCGGCGGGGCGGCCATGACCTTGGCCATCGCAGGCTTAGCGCTTTCCCGCGTCTGTGTAACGTCGGTTCTGAGTTGGCCTGTGGGCGTTAAAAGTTGGCCACATGGTCTGACCTGCAGGTTAGACTCCTGCGGGTTCGTACTCGTTGTTCAGTTCGCCGAGAACTGGCCGGCGGCGTATCGACACGCGGTCGGGCTCTTCGATCGGGTGGTCCGGTCGTGGTGGCGAGAGTTGCAGAGGTGCGCAGGGCTCGGGGGGACGGCCTTGCTTCGGTCGAGAAGTTGTTTACCAGGAGCTTTGCTGAATTTCCGCTGCGACCGCGGCACGCGTCATCGGGTTGGACGGGGCTCGACGACGGATCGCCGGTGAGATCACCCAGGCCGGGGAAACTGGTGATGATCTGGTGGTCGGGGTGCCGGCGGAACGCTTCGGCGGTGGCCTCGCCGAGCTGGTCTGCGTTGACGCATTCCGCGTCGAGCGTGGCCAGCAGTGCGGTCGCCTGCCGGCCGAGTGCGTCCTCGACCAACGGCGGCTGCCGCAGCTGGTCGATGCGCAGCGCTTGGTGGAGTTGGGCGGCCAGGGCGTCGATGCCGCGCTTGCGGCCCGCCCGACGCAGGGCCGTGGCGATGCGGGTCCTGGTCAGCCTCGACGCGGCCGTCGGTGTCGGAGCCAGGGCCAAGACGGCGCGGGCCTCGGGGCTGGCGAGGTTGGTGACGGTGCCCTTGGCGAAGGCGGCAAGGAAGCTCGGGTAGTACTCGCGCAGCAGGGACCGCAGTTCCTGGGCGGCCTTGGTGCGGCGCCAGATGGCGTCCTGGGTGGCGCGGGCCAGCACCGCGACGGCCTGGGCGAGTTCGCTGTCGGCGGGCATCGGCCGGTGGGCGTGGGCGTCGGTGCGCAGGATGTTGGCCAGCGGTAGCGGGCCACCGCCATCGGGTTGATCGCGTAGACCCGCCTGCCCGTCTGGCGCGGTGCGGCGACCAGCAGACCGCGTGGGGGCGACGTCGTGGTGGTCCTCGGCCCTGGTCGACGCCGACGGCGGCCTGGTCAATCCCGCAGAACACCCTCACTGGTGTGCTTTCCCCTCAACTCATCTCTTTGTGCTGGTCAAACCCTGGCGAGAACGCGCGGCACCCTAATGACGAGGCTCTGCGGCCTGACCTCCGATTGAGCCGTTCGCGATCCCGGCGATCCGCGCGGCCACCGGTCTCGACTCAGAGCTCCAGTGCTCCCGGCTCGTCGGGTGTCGTCCGCACGGACGGCTCGAACCACGAGCAACATCATGATCAACGAGGTGGTGGCGCCCGAGGCGCACCCCGGCCGCCACCACCGGTTCCGCCGTCGGCTCGCTCTTAGACAAGGGCTCAAGGCCCGAGGTATCGCCAGGCGTCAGCGGAACGCATGGACGAACGACCAGACCGGGCCGGGTGCCGATCTACGACTTCAGGCTCAAGGCCACGGCCCAGTGCAGGCATCCAGTCCGGACCGGCCTGCTCGTTCGAGCTTGGGAACGACCCGCTGGGCCAAGCCGCCAACCTTTTCGAGACCTTCACATGTCAGGTAACGGGAAGGCGTCCTTGATCCTCAACGGGTCGTTCGGCACTCATTAGGTAACGGGGGCGATCTGGACGATTCGGCTGTAGCGTCCTGTACGGGTGCTCCGACTGGGTGGTGCCTGGTGGTGTCGGGTGGCCCGGAGATGCGGTCGGGTGACACTGGGTCTGTGCGCGAGTCGAACGTGGGCAATCGGGTCGATGGCCATGTGGTGGGCGCGGTGGTGCAGGCCGGCACGATCGACCGGGTGGTGCTGTATCCGCCGCCGCAGGAGAACGTGCTGCCTGTGCCACGGCAACTGCCAGCAGTGTTGAGCGATTTCGCCGGGCGTGCCGACGAGGTCGAGGCACTGGACGGGTTCCTGCCGCCTGATCGGGATGATGGTGGCGGTGAGCCGGTCGTGGTGGTGATGGACGGTACCGCCGGGGTGGGCAAGACGTCGCTGGTGGTGTGGTGGGCGCGCAGTGTGGAGCATCGGTTTCCCGACGGCACGCTGTTCGTGAATTTGCGTGGATACGGGCCGAGTGCACCGGTGGAGGCGCGTCTGGCGCTCGCGTCGTTCCTTCTGGCGCTCGGGGTTGCCGAGGAGCGCGTTCCGGCCGATCTGGACGCGCAGGTCGCGTTGTACCGGTCGTTGTTGGCGGTTCGACGGGTGCTGGTCGTGTTGGACAACGCCGCCTCCGCCGAGCAGGTCCGTCCACTTCTGCCCGCCGCGGCGGGGTGTGCGGTGGTGGTGACCAGTCGGCTGGTGTTGACCGGTCTTGTGATCACCGAGTCCGCGCGTCGCCTGGCGCTTGACCTGTTCACGCCTGGTGACGCGCTCTGGTTGGCCACGCGGGTGGTCGGCGCGGATCGCGCGGCCAAGGAGCCGGACGCTGTGGCGGAATTGGTGCGGTTGTGTGCGCGGTTGCCGTTGGCGGTGCGGGTGGCTTCGTCCCGAGTCGCCGCCCACCCGCACACCACGGTCGCCGACGTCGTCGACACCATCCGCGACGAACACGAGAGGCTGGACACGTTGAGCACCACAGGAGACGACCACAGCGCGGTGCGCACCGTGCTCGAATGGTCCTACAGCTGGCTCGCCGCCGAACACGCACGAACCTTCCGCCGCCTCGGCCTGCACCCTGGTACCGAATTCAGTGTCCAAGCCGTCGCCGCCCTCGCCGGCCAGGACCACCGGACCACGCTGCGGCACCTGGAGGTGCTGGCCGATCTGCACCTGGTCGAGCCGGTCGCGCGCGGCCGATACCGGATTCACGATCTCCTGCACGTCTACGCCGCCGATCGGGCGCGCCTCGACGACACGGACATCGAGCGGCTCGCGTCGGAAAGGGCCGTGCTCGGCTGGTACGCGCGAGCCGCAGTTGAGGCGGACCAGTTGGTGTTCCCTGGAAACGTCTTCCCTGAGCCCATCAGCGCCGAGACGCCCGGATCGTCGGTGATGGGCGATCGGGAGCAGGCGTTGGCGTGGCTGACCATCGAGCACACCACGCTGCAGGCCGCGTTGCGCCATGCGGAACGACATGGTGCTCACCGGGAGGTGATGGCGATCGCCTCCGCGATGCGGTTCCTCGTGATGAGCTCCCGCGCCTTGTGGCCAGCGCGGATGCAGGCCGAGTCCCGCGGTCTCGACGCGGCACGGGCCTGCCACGAACGAAGGTTCGAGGCGTTGTTTCTCCTGCGGCGTGGGGACACCCTTCAGCAGATGGGGAACTGGGACGCTTCAGACAAGGATCTACGCGCGGCTCTCGCGATCGCTGATGGGCTGGGTGATCCGGGACTGCGCGGTGACGCGTTGATCGGTCTGGGTCTCACTCGTGTGCTGCGGAAGCGGTTCGTCGATGCCGAGCCGTACTACCGGGAAGCGTTGCCGCTGGTGCGTGGTCTGCGCGGTGGCTACGTCGAAGCGGTGGTGCACACCAACCTCGCGTTGATCACCATCCGGCTGGGGCGTCCACATGAAGCGCTCGACCACGCCGAGCGGGGACTGGCGCTGCGTCGGGTGATCAAGGCTGGCGACGGCATCGGCTACGCCCTGCACGATGTCGCGAGGGCGCACCAGGCTCTTGGTGATCATCACGCTGCGGTCAAGGCGTGCGAGCAGGCGTTGGCCGAGTTCCACGCCTACGCCGGGAGCGAGTCCTACACGGCGACCACGCTCGAGGTTCTGGCGGACTCGCTGCTACACCTTGGCGACACGGTCGCCGCGCAACAGTGTCTGGCCGAGGCGGTGGAGATCCTTTCCAGACTCGGCGACTCCCACGCGAACACTCTGCGTGGGCGACTTCCCCTCACAGAGCAGCCGCCTACGCATCCTCACGATGATCAGACCCGGTCCTGACCGCCATTGTCACGAGCCTGTGGCAGCGGCCCGCAAGTCGGGCACAGCGGGCTCGGCGCGGTGAGTTCGAGCGCCCTGCTGTCCCGCAGCGTGACGAGGTTGAACCCGTACTCGCGGTCGGCTGGCAGAGCTGGCACGTCGGCGATCAGACTCATCACCGCGTGCGCGGTCATCAGACCCGCCATCCCGGCCGAGACCGCCGTGACCGCGTGCGACTCCGGTATCCCGATCCCCGGCGACCACGGGGTCTGTGCTGGCAGGGCGGCGAGTCGCACGTCCCGTTCTGCATAGAAGCAGTCCCGACAAGGCCCGCCCTTCCCCGGCCGGTACAGGCCGATGCTGACCCGCGGTCCCTGATAGCCGCCGTGCACCCACGCCGTACCGGTCTCCCGGCACGCCCGGTTGGCCCACGACGTGATTCCAGCGGGCTTGTCCGCCGCCAACAGCAGCACGTCGAACCGCACCGCCAGCCCAAGCAACACCGTCGGGCCGTCTACCACCAGCCGCTCTCCAGTGACCAGCACCTCACGGTTGCAGGCGCGCAACCGCTCCACCGCCGCCTCGACCTTCGGCCGGCCAACGTCCTGTTCGACGAACAGGAGCTGCCGGTTCAGGTTCGACAGCTCCACCACGTCGGGCTCAACGCAGTGCACGTGCCCCACCCCAGAGGCCACCAGCGCCGCAGCCGCAGTGCTGCCCACACCTCCGATGCCGACTACCACGACCCGAGCCTGCCGCAACAGCAGTTGCACGTCCCAACTCGTGCGACGTGGCGTGCGGTCCATCCACCGCCACAAGCCCCGAGCTCGCCCGTACCGCTCCCGCTCCGCTGCTGACAGCCCTTCGGAAACCCGCTCGGCCGCGTCCTCCACGTAGCCTTCGCGGATCAGATCGTTGATCGCGGCGCGAACATCGACCTCGGATCTGTCCGGGAACGCGTGGACCAGGTCGGCGACTACCCGGTCCATCGTCCGCGTCCCGTCCAGGATCTCCAACAACGCCCACACCCACCCGTCCGGATCCGCCATCGCGGCCGCGATACCTTGTACCGCGCCGATCCGGACACGACCGTCGCCGAGACGAACAGGCCGGTGCTCCCATTTGATCCTCGGACGAAACATTCCTACCTCCCTGATTGCCTAGGACTGCCCGCCGTTCGGGCTGAAGGTCAAGTCATCCTCCTCGATTTCCACGAATTCGATCACCACGGCACCTCCCTTCCGCGCCCTCGCACTCAGGAAGCAGCCAGCCCGCCTGACTACCCTGCCGAACATGGCGTCACCGAACTGCCAGGAGTGATGGCCCTGCGGCCCATCCCGACTCCCTGCCCGCTTCCCCCGATCTTCAGAAAGATCAGGATGTGCCGGACCCGTTGCATGTCACCTGCCAGTCCACTTCGTCGAACTCGATCATCATCCGCCCCCCTTTCCCTTCCGGGAGACGACGCCACGCCACACGATCTCCGAATGATCGCGTCGGCTGCTGGAAGCTCATGACGTCGGTCTCCGTTTCACCCGCATCGGCTTTCGGGGCTGGAACCAGCGTCGGCCCCAGCACACGACAGGTGGCCGGACGGCGCACACGACACCGCGGCAGACACCGATACCCCGGACGGGTGGGAATTTTGTCGGCCGCGATGTCCGCACTTGTCGGAGACCACCTGGATGACCGCTGCCGATGACCGCCACACTCCGTCGATGACACCTGCCCCCACGAGGGTGGATTCGGGTGACGAAAGGATGCAGTACAGCCGGATCGGCTGGACTGCGACATGGATCTCGACAGACTGCACGCTCAGCAGGGCTGCAGCCGGGGGGACGGATGGAGATCCGATTACTTGGCAACGTTGAACTCCGCAACGGCCACAACGTCATCACACTGACGAGGTCAGCGGAACGATGTCTGCTCGGCTTGCTGGCCCTGGAGGTCGGTAGACCCGTCACCGTCATGACCCTGATCGACCGCATTTGGGGCGAAGAGGGCCAGCGCGAGCCCAAACCCAAAACCCTCACACGCTACATCGGTTACATCCGCGATGCCATCGGGCAGGCCGGTGGAGACCGCACCCAACTGCGCCACGAGCCCGGCGCCAACGCCTACCTGCTCGACGTCGACCCCGACGCGATCGACTACCACCGCTTCCTCCGCGAGGCCGACGCCGCGGTCGAGCATCGCGACCCGGACCGTCTCCACCTAGCCCTCGGACTGTGGCGCGGAACCCCGCTGCGAGACGTACGGCGACGTTGGGTCGACACCTTCCGCCACCACGCCCACGCACACCGCCGCACCGCACTGGTCAACCTCTGGGAACTGCTGCTCGACCAAGGCCGACACCACGAGATCGCAGCCCAACTCGGCACTCTGGAGCCTGATGTCGTCCACGACGAGCGCCTGCTGCTCCTTGGGGCAGAAGCATTGGCCCGCACCGGGCGACACGTTGCCATCGCCGCCTGGGCCGACCGCATCGCTGCCCTCATGCGCGACCTCAGTGGCGGCACCGGGCTTTCCGCCTCCACCCGCACCCGGCTCCACCACTTGATCATGCACCCACCCGGTCCCACGAACGCGACCTCCGGCGCCGGCCGCCACAACAGTGCCGTCAGGGTCGGTGATTCCGGCACCGTCAACCTGACATACGCCTCGCCACCGGGAACCGCTTCGCTAGCCGACACGACTTCCGGGCATACCGCGTCGGCGTCCGATCCCGCCCTCAACTCGCCCAGCGCAGCTGACGTCACGGAGCAGACGCACAGCGCCGTCAATGCCGGTGTCGCCGCCACGAATCTCGACGACATGAGCGTTCGCTTCTCAGCCCCCGACCGAACCGGTCACCGCAACAGCGCCGATCCGCTGGTGTTCCCTCCGCCCAGGTCTTCCACGCCCTCCGAGGTGCCGCGGCAACTGCCGATAGCACCCTTCCGCTTCGTCGGACGTGCGGCATACCTGGCCGAACTCGACCGCATCGCCGAGCTCAGCGTCGAGCAGACCACCTCGATCGTGGTGTCGGCCATCGCCGGAACGGCGGGCGTGGGGAAAACTGCCCTCACGCTCTACTGGGCTCATCGGGCAAAGGATCGCTTCCCGGACGGACATCTGTACGTCAACCTGCAGGGTTTCGGTCCTGTGCCCCCGGTGCAACCGGAGCTCGCACTCGACGCGTTCGTCCGCGCGTTGGGCGTCCCTGGGGAACGGGTACCGATCGGCTTGGAGCAACTGGCCGCTCTGTACCGCTCGTTGCTCGACGGACGGCGAATGCTGATCGTCCTGGACAACGCCAGCGACGCCGACCAAGTGCGTCCTCTGCTCCCGGGCGCACCGGGGGCGGTCGTGATGATCACCAGCCGCAACAAGCTCTCCGGCCTGGTCGCGAGGGAAGGCGCGCACCGGATCATCCTCGACCCACTGTCGATCGACGAAGCGACCACCCTGGTCGCAAGCATCGTCGGCGAACGCGCCCGCGCGGAAGAATCGGCAGCATACAAACTCGTCGATTTCTGCGATCGTCTTCCGCTCGCACTGCGGATAGCCGCCGAGCGGATAGCCTCCCACCCGTATGCGACCTTAACCGGCCTGGTGACGGATCTGGCGGTCGAACGGAATCGGCTGGACATTTTGACGACGGACGACATCAGCACTGAGATGCGTACGGTGCTGTCGTGGTCCTATCGTGCGCTATCCGACGATGCCGCGCGCGCGTTCACACTGCTGTCCTTGCACCCTGGTCCCGAGTTCAGGGTTGCGGCGGCCGCCGCGCTGATCGGAACGACTGTCGATGAATGCCGAAAACTACTCGAAAAATTAACCAACGCACATCTTCTCGAACAGGTCGAATGGGGGCGTTTTCGTTTCCATGACCTGATCCGAACCTACGCGAACGAGCGCAGCGTGGCAGACGATGCGACATCCGCCGCAGCGACCAGGAGAATACTTTTATACTACCTGGCCAGCGCTAACTCGATGCGCCAGGTCCTCATACCGCACACCATGCCAATATCCGTAGAAGTCGCGGATGCGCCACCTTTCGGACCGGCAGACCTCAATGGTGAAGAAGCGGTCGTATGGCACGAGATGGAACTGGCCAATCTGACGGCAGCGATCCGCACTGCCGCGCAATCTGGGCACGACGAGATCGCCTGGAAGACCACTGCGGCACTGTGGGCCTTCTTCTACCTGCGAAAGCACTGGCCAGAATGGATCGAAGCCTTCGAGATAGGCATGCAAGCAGCCCGACGAGATGAAGCCCCCGCCGGCGAAGCATGGATGCTCACATTCCTCGCGCTTGCTTACTGCGACCTTCGGGAGTTCGACCGTGCGTACGACTTCTGCGATAGGGCGACCAATCGATGGAGGACGGCAGAACACCGATGGGGAGAAGGAATCTCACTGATCACATTAGGACTGATCCACTACAGCGCTCGAAGGTTCTCCGACGCAGTGGCAGCGCAACTAGCAGGGCTCGACCTCGTTAGCGAATTCAACGACGAATGGGCAACATCCTTCACCTTGACCATGCTGGGAAACACCCACCGCGAGCTACTCCGCCCAAACGAGGCGATCATGTACTACGAACGGGCGCTAATCCTCGCACAAAAAGGAAGAAATCGATACTCTGAAGCCTTTGCTCTTTCCAGCATCGGCGAGACTAAGGCCAGCCTCGGTCAACCCGAAGCCGCGTTGGAGTACTGCAGCCGTGCGCTTTCGATTTGGAGGGAAATCGGTAATCGTCAAGGGGAAGGCCGAACCCTGTTCGGAATCGGCAAGGCGCACTACGACCGCGAGCACGTCACCGCAGCGCAGCAGACTTGGCGAGACGCGCACGCAGTATTCGAGGAACTAGGTGATCCGCAGGCGGCTGACGTGCGTGCCTTCCTGGACAGCCTCGACGATTGACACCGGTACCACCGGCCGATCGTTTCTTCGGATACCTTCCGGTCAGGGTTGTCGGTGTCGGTGTCGGAGATGCCCGTGCCGGTGAAACCTTGTGCTTGCCGAAATCCCGTCCGTGCTGGTCAGGCGGCATGGTGGTACTCGTTGGGGATGCCGCCCAGTTGTTGCCGTTGGCGGATGTCGAGTCGGGTGAGGGCTGCTTGGTCGGTGACGGCTGGTGGCAGTGTGCGCAGTGGTCGGGCGTTGGCGATGCCTTGGTGGGGCCGGTGGGTGTTGTAGTACTTCTCGTACTTGCGCAGGGCGTGGAGTAAGTGCGGTCGGTTCCAGATGAGGGCGCGGTCGAGTAGTTCGCGTCGGCAGCTGCGGATCCAACGCTCCATGATCGCGTTCATGCGCGGTATCCGGACGCCGCTGAGGACGACCTCGATGCCCGAATCGGCGAGGACAGCGTCGAACAGGTGGGAAACTTCCCGTCACGGTCTCGGATCAGGAATCGTGCGGTGCTGCCTGTGTCTTCGAGGTCCATGACGAGGTTCCTGGGCTTGGGTGACCCAGGATGCGGTGGGGTGTGCGGTGGCGCCGAGGACTCTGATTCGGCGGCTGGTGTGCTCGATGACGGCGTGCACGTACTGGCGGGTGCCGCTCAACGTGGAGGTCTCGAAGAAGTCGCAGGCCAGTAGAGCCTCGGCCTGGGAGCGGAGGAAGGCCGACCAGGTCGTTGTGGTGCATTCGGGTGCTTGGTCGATTCCGGCGTTTCTGAGGATCTGCCGGACGGTGGAGGCTGCGACCTTGATGCCGAGTACGAGGAGTTCGCCGTGGATGCGGCGGTAGCCCCAGGCGGGATTCTCTTGTGCCAGGCGCAGCACCAGGAGTCGGATCGAGCGGATGGTTCGTGGTCGGCCGGGCCGCCTGGGACGGGGCCTGGCAGCGTGGCGGCGCGCGAGGAGGTCGCGGTGCCACCGAAGCACTGTCTCCGGGCGTACCAGTAGTCGGAGCCGACGATGCGCATCGGCGGGGAGTCGGTGCAGCAGTGCCGCGAGGAATGCCCGGTCGCCGGGGGAGAACCGCGGACGGGCGTCACCGAGTTGGCATTCCAGGAGGGTGATCTGGTGCCGTAGCGCCAGGATTTCCGTGTCCTTGTCCCGGTCGCTCATGGGCAGCAGGCGCAGCAGGGCGAAGGCGTTGGTCACGCCGGGGTAGGGCAGTCGGAGCAGCACAGCCGGTCATCATGCCGCGTCAGCCGAGGGCGCTGCGGATCTGCGGCCCGCACCTGCGAGCACCTCCACTCCGCAGGTTACGCACAGCTCAACCTGCATGGATGGGGTTGTCGGCAGGCACAGCGATGGCGTAGTTCCATTCGCCGTGGAACTCCTCGCGTTCGACGCGGTGCGCGACGGCGTGGTGTTCGGTCTTGGTCAGCGTGCGGCCCGTGGGGTAGTGGTTCTCGTCCAGCGTGGCCTTGACGGTCAATCCGGTGCGGGTGCGTGTGGCCGAGATGCTTCGAAGCAGTACCTCGTAGTCGGTCAGCGGCTGCCTGCGCAGGCTGTGGGTGATGCGGGAGAACAGTCGGTGCTCCACCTTGTTCCACTTCGAGGTTCCCGGCGGGAAGTGCTTGACGCTGGTGGTGAGCCCCGACTCGTCGCAGAACGTCGCGATGTCCGATCTGAACAGGGTGGAGTCGGCGGAGTTCGCCCGCCGGCGTCGGCGGTGACCAGCAGCCTGGTGGCGTCGGGGTAGTAGAGGCGGCCCTGGTCGTTCCACCAGCGGCGCAGGGACTCCACGGCGAACGCGGCGGTGTTACGGTCGGTGCCGACGTTCACCCAGCCGGTGTCGCGCCCGAGGTCGTAGACGCCGTAGGGGATGGCGATCGGGGTGTCCGGGTAGGTGAAGTCGTGGTCCGGGGCGGTGATCGGTTGTCCGCGGGGTCGCCAGGCGCGGCCGGCGCGGGCGAAGTCGCCGATCGGCTCCTTCTTCTTGGCATCCACGCTCACCACCGGCAGACCGGCCGCCAGGAACGACTCGACGGCCGCGTTGGTGTGCCGGAACTGGGCATCGCGGTCCGGCACTTGGCTGCCCGCGCGAACCTTGGCCATGCCCTGCAGGCTGAATCCCATCCGGCGCAGCAGCCTGCCGACCAGCGGGACGCTGACCGGATGCCCGGAGGCGGTCAACTCCCGGGCCAGGTCCCGCAGCGAGGCGGTGGTCCAGCGCAACGGGGACACCGGATCGCCGAGCTCGCGCGGCTCGATCAACGCCTCCGGCACCAGACCAGGATCGTTCTTGGTCGCGGACTTACGCCCCCCGCCGGGTCTGCGCACCCGACCCAACGGTTCGGCAACGCCGGCGAGTTCGGCCCGCCCCCGCACGATGGTCGACTGCGACACCTCCGCCAGCCTGGCCACCGCGCTGATCCCGCCGTGCCCCAACGCCTGGCCTCGACCGCCGGATACAGACGCCGCCGCCGCTCGTCCAGATGAGGCAGCAACGCCGCGAACTTCACCTCCAGCACCGCCAGTGCCCGTTCCGGTATCCCCACGACAGCCGGAAACACCACACAGATGATCATGGCGAAGCCAAACCATCAGTAATTCTGTTACGGCTCCTCACCAGCGCGTCTCCGTCGCGAAATACCGGGCCGCCTTGCGCAGGATGTCGCGCTCCTCCTCCAACTCCCGGACACGCTGCGCAGCGTGACGTTCTCGTCCTCCGGCGAGACCGCCGGGCACTCCCGGTGGTCGTGGCGGGCCCCCGGCTCGCTGCGCGTCGTCGTGCCGGATCCAGTTGCGCAGCGTCTCGTGGTTGACTCCGAAGTCCTGGACCACCGACTTGATCGTCGCTCCCGGCCGGGACCGGTAGAGCGCGACCGTCTCGGCCCGGAACTCCGGCGGGTAGTGCTTCATCACCATCTGAACGGGACTCGTGTCCACCCGGATCCTCAGGGTCCAAGTGTGTGTCTGGTGTCCAACATCCAGGGTCAAGTCCACAGAACGTGCCGATCCGGCTCACTCAGTGCGATCGTTTCGCTACCCTCCACATCAGGGAGGAATCATGTTCGGCAACGACCTCAGCCGGATCCTCGACTTGGGAGATCCGGACGAGATGGTGCGGCGGCTCGACGAGCTGGACCGCAAGATGGAACGGGCGGCTGCCAGCTACGAGCAGCTCGAACAGGCCGCCGGCACGATGCGGATCACCGAGGTGGATCCCACAGGCGTAACGGCGGTGGTGGACATCGACGGCCAGTTGGTGGAGCTGGTCACGACGCCGGAGATCACCCGCATGCCACCTGAGCAGATCGGGCCGGCCGTACTGGCCTGCGTTCGCCGCGCCCAGTCACGCATCGCCGAGAGGTACCGCGAGGCCGCGGAGCAGACCGGCGCCGACGACGAGATGACCAGGCACGTCATCGAGTCGTACCAGCAGCGCTATCCCGCCCCGGAACCCGACCGGAACCTGAGGCCCGATGGCGGCCCGTCGACGTTGCGGCTGGGCCAGCTCGAAGACGAATGACCGGTGGTGGGGAGACATCATGGCAAGCGGGTATGACGTCGCGGTCGAGGCATTGGACAAGCACGCGCGCAGTCTGGACGACCGGGCTGCCGCGGTGGCGGAAGCGGTACAAGCAGCCACGTCAGTGAGCGTGTCCGAGGACGCCTACGGAATCATCTGCCAGTTCCTTCCGCCGTGCATCAATCCGGTGGAGGACGAGGGCGTGAACGCGTTGAAGGCCGCCGTCGAGTGCCTTGAGGAGGACGCGCGGACCATCCGCGCGACGGCCGCCGCGTACCGGGCTACCGACGAGGCGAACGCCGCCGGGTTCGGCGAAGGACTCACCGGATGAGCGGGGACCTGGTCGCCAAGCCGGTCGACGAAACCAAGTGGTACAGCGGCATCTCCCAGATCGAGGACGCCAAGGAGGTCAAGGACGCCGTCGAGAGCGGCGACTGGATGGAAGCCGGCATCGGCGCCGTGACGCTCGGCGCCGACGTGGCGATGTGCCTCACGGATCCGACCGCGGCGCTGGGCATGGTGATCGAGGCCGCCGTCGGCTGGATCATGGAACACCTCGAACCGCTCAAGGAAGCGCTGGACAAGCTCGCAGGGAACCCCGAGGTCGTCAAGTCCTTCGGCCAGACCTGGCAGAACGTCGCCGACCGGCTCAACGCCGTCGCCGAGGACTACACGGCCAACGTCAACAACGACCTGACCGAATGGGCAGGCGCCGCAGCCGATGCCTACCGGGCCGCCTCCGCTGACCGAGCCGACGCCCTGCGCACCACCGCCGCAACCTGCGCCGGTGTGTCCTCGGCGGTGATGATGGCGGGCGAGGTCGTCGCGGCCGTGCGGATCATGGTGCGCGACCTCATCGCCGCACTGGTGTCCGGCCTGATCGAGGCCGTGCTCCCGCCTGGTCCCGGCACAGCGCGGGCGGCGGTGAAGCTGATCCGCAACGTCCTGCAGAAGGTCGTGAAGGTGATCGGCAAGCTGGTGCGGTCGCTGTCCAAGCTCGCCTCGAAACTGCCGAAGCTGATCAAGCTGCTCGCCGACGTGGCCAAGCGCCTCAAGCCACGACGCGCCGGCGGCGGCAGTCCGCCGACCACAAAACCCCGCGTCGACCCGAACGCACCGAAGACCGACAAACCTAACGACTCCACCTCGACGTCGAGCGCCGACACCACCACGACGTCCTCCGCACCGGACACGCGTCCGCTACCGGACGTGAAGAGCCCGTCGGACAGCACGTCACCGTCCAGCTCGACTACCCCGTCCCCGGACACCAGCCGTCCGAACACCAAGACCGACACGACGACGCCGAGCAGCGCGAAGCCCGATACCTCGCCGAACCGTCCGGACAAGCCGCAGGACACGAGGACGCCGGCGAACGAACGCAAGTGCAAGAACGACCCAATCGACGTCGCGAGCGGCGAGATGGTGCTCGGCCAGGTTGACGTCGACCTGGCCGGCGTGCTGGCGCTGGTACTGCGACGCACCCACGTGTCGTCGTACCGGGCAGGCCGTTCATTCGGTCGGTCGTGGGCGTCCACAGTGGACCAGCGGATCGAGGGTGACGCCCTCGGTCTGGTGTTCGTCGCCGAGGACGGAATGCTCCTGGTCTACCCGCGTCCGGGCGCAGGCCCCGTGCTGCCGGAGGTCGGTCCGCGCCTGCCGCTTCGCCAGATCGACGGCGGGTATGCGATCACAGACCCGGCCGAGGGCACGACGTGGCACTTCACCGCGTCCACCGGCGCGACGCTGCCGCTTACTTCGATCACTCACCGAACCGGCGGTCGCATCGACTTCGATCGCGACCACAACGGCATCCTCACCGACATCCGTCACTCAGGCGGCTACCACGTCAAGGCCGAGAACGCCGACGGGTTGATCACCTGCCTGTGGCTCGCGAATGCCGAACCGGACCTTCCTATCGTCCGGTTCGACTACAACGCCGAACGCAGGCTCACCGAGGTGCGCAACTCGTCCGGCCGCGCCATGCGGTTCGACTACGACGCCGATGGCCGCATCACCGGCTGGCAGGACCGCAACGGCAGCTGGTACCGCTACATCTACGACGAGCAGGGCCGCTGTGTCCGCAACGTCGGATCAGGCGGCTACCTCGACGGCACCTTCACCTATCGCGACCACGAGACGGTGTTCACCGACTCGCTCGGGCACCCGACGACCTACCACCTCAACGACCGGAAGCAGATCGTGCGGGAGGTCGACCCGCTCGGCAACGTCATCTCCACCGAGTACGACCGGTACGACCGGCTGCTGTCGATCACGGATCCGTTGGGACGCACCACTCGCAGCGCCTATGACGACGCGGGCAACCTCGTCGAGCTGGTACGTCCGGACGGCAGCCGTACGGTCACCGACTTCAACGAGTTCCGGCAGCCGACGAGGTTCGTCGCGCCAGACGGGTCTGTGTGGCGGTGGGCGTACGACGAGCGCGGAAACACAACGACGGCCACCGACCCGGCCGGCTGCGACGCCCGTTACCGGTACGACGAGCTTGGCCACCTCAAAGAGGTCGTCGACGCCATCGGCGGGATCCTTCAGGTGGAGTGCGATGCGGTCGGACTGCCGATCGCCGTCACCACCGCCGATGGAGCGACCACGCGCTACCGCCGGGACGTCTTCGGCCGAGTCGTCTCGATCACTGACCCTGTGGGCGGTGTGACGGGACTTGGCTGGACCGTAGAGGGGCAACTCGCCCGGCGCACGTTGCCGGACGGCACGACCGAGCACTGGCGGTACGACGGCGAGAGCAACGCGGTGGAGCACGTGGACGTGCTCGGCCAGTCGACCCGCGTCGAGTACACCCACTTCGATCTGCCGAAAGCCAAGATCACACCGGACGGCGCCAGGCATGAGTTCCACCACGACACGAACCTCCAGCTCGTCGGGGTGACCAACCCCGCTGGCCTGGTGTGGCGCTATGACTACGACCCAACCGGCAATCTCGTGGCGGAGACCGACTTCAACGGCCGGCTTCTGGCGTACGCGCGGAACGCGGCGGGAGAGCTCGTAGTCCGCACCAACGGCGCGGGCCAGACCACGACGTACCTCCGCGACGAGCTGGGCCGGGTGACCGAGCAACGTTGCGAGGACAACGTGACCACATTCGGCTACGACGAGCTCGACCGCTTGGTCCGCGCAACCAATCAGGACGCGGACGTGCGGTTCCGCCGCGACGCACTTGGCCGCGTGGTGGCGGAGACCGTCAACGGCAGGACGACGACGTCGAGCTACGACGCGCTTGGCCGCCGCACCCGGCGGGTGACGCCCAGCGGCGCCGAGTCGTTGTGGGAATACGACGCTGTGGGACAACCCGTGAGTCTGCGTGCCGCGGGGCAGCACCTGACGTTCGGCTACGACAACGCCGGGCGCGAGGTGTCGCGGCAGCTGGGCGAGTTCGGGCTGACCCAGACCTGGGACGCCAACCACCGCCTGCAGACACAGGCGCTGACCGATCAGCAGCGGCTGGTGCAACGCCGTGCCTACACCTACCGCGGAGACGGTGCCGTGACGAACATCGTTGACCAACTCGCAGGCGTGCGCCGGTTCGACCTCGACGAGCTCGGACGGATCACCGGCGTGCACGGGCCGGACCACCGCGAGGAGTACGCGTACGACCCGAACGGCAACATCAGCTACGCGACCGGCCCGCTTCCCACGCCCGGCCCGCGTGCTCACGAGGGCACGCTGATCCGCAGTGCGGGCCGCACGCGGTACGCCCACGACGTGCAGGGCCGGGTGACCAAGCGTGTCTCCCGCACGTTGTCCGGTCAGACTCGGGCGTGGAAGTACAGCTGGAACAGCGACGACCGTCTGGTTTCCGTAACAACGCCGGACGGTGCGACGTGGCGGTACCTGTACGACGCGCTCGGACGGCGGATCGCCAAAGTGGGGCCGCGGGAGCGTGTGGACTTCACCTGGGACGGCACAACGCTGGCCGAACAGGTGCAGTCCAGCGGGCACACGACCACGTGGAACCACCAGCCGGGCAGCTTCACGCCCGTGACGCAGGCCGAGCGGGCGCAGACAGCCCCTCAGGAGTGGGTCGACCAGCAGTTCTACGCGATCGTGACCGACCTGGTCGGCACGCCGACGGAGCTGGTGGACGCCGCGGGCGAACTCGCGTGGCGGCAGGTGACCACGGTGTGGGGCACGCCGCTCACTCCGGCCCGGCAACGCGCGTACTGCCCGCTGCGGTTCCCCGGCCAGTACCACGACGCCGAGACGGGCCACAACTACAACTACCACCGCTACTACGACCCGGCGGGCGGCCACTACGAGAGCAGTGATCCGCTCAACCTCGAGGGCAGTGACAATCCGCACGCCTACGTCCCCAATCCGGTGCACTGGCTGGACCCGCTCGGTCTGGCTCCCGACACTTGCATGGAGAACGCGGTCCGGCACAAAGGATCAGCGACCACAGCAGGAAAGCTGTCACCTGCACAGCAGAAGGACCTCGCGAAGTTCCTCGGGTTGAAGCCGTACAACCAAAAACCGAACAAGAGCCACGGTCAGCCGGTCTTCACCGACGGAAAACGGGTCTACAGCTACGACGTCGACGGCCACAACGGAGGGTTGTTCAAGGTCGCGAAAAGCGTCAAGGACCTGGGCTCGAAACAGACGCGCGACGGCACACTGGGTCTCGGCCGACCAGCTGGCACGAACGAACCGTGGGTGCTCTACCGGGTGGGAGACTAACGGAATGCATCAATTCAAGATCACGAAGTACGACCCCGCCTTCTTCGGCGAAGGCGGGTCGTACCAGCGTGACGACTGGACTTCGAGGTCCGACGTCGGGAAGAGCTTTGACGGTGTGGTGCTGACCGAGGCCGAGTACCAGAAGGTCGAGGACTCTTATCTGGAAGCGGTCCGTTTGCTCACCGCCGCAGCGGATGTGCGTGAGCTGGAGGTCCGGGACCTGGAGATCCGTGATCACACAACGGAATGGCAGCTCGAAGAAGGCCAACGGGTCACGGTTGATGCCGCCGTCGAGCTCTGCCGTGAAATGCTCAGAGAGGGTGCGGTGTGGTGCCTTCTCGAAGGCGGGCAACAGTTCTACGTGCACGTCGGTTACGACTACTACATGTACGCCGGAATGACCGGAGATCCCGCAGCCGCGGTTGAGGCCATCAGGCGACTCGGCCTGTTCGTCGAACCCGACTGGCCATCACCGTACTCGTCCTGACTGTTGAGGCACCGCGCTCAGGCGCGAGGTTCCCATCGGACGAAACGGCCGATCACCGCGGCGAACACCGCCGCCCACAGCCAGGTGGAAGCCTGTGGGGTGCCAGAAGTCGGCCACATAGCTTGACCTGCGATTATGTGGCTGTGAGTTCGTACTCATCGATGAGGCCGCCGAGGACTGGTCGGCGGCGTATCGAGGTGCGGCACGGCTCTGCGGTCGGCTGGTCTGACCGTGGCGGCGCGAGTTGCAGCGCTCGGTGGGGTCTGCGGTGGTTGTAGTGGGTCGCGTAGCGGTCCAGGACCGCGCGCAGGTGGTGTTCGTTGAGGATGAGCAGTCGGTCGGTGATCTCGCGCCTGACCGTGGTGCCGAGGATGTGGACGTAGCGGGTGGCGACCTCCATCACGAAGAACACGCAGACCCGTTTGACGGTGATGGCGCAGTCGACGTGGAAGAAGTCGCAGGCCAACATGCCGGATGCCTGGGCGCGGAGGAACCGTCGCCAGGAGGTGTCGGTGTCGCGCTGGGGCGCGGGCGGTATCCGCAGGCGCTTGAGCACGCGGCGAACCGTTGACGCGGCTGTCCGGTGGCCGAGCTTGAGCAGTTCACCCTGGATCCGGCGGTGGCCCCACCCGGCGTTCTCCCGGGCCATCCGTGCGACCGACGCCACGATGATGTCGTCGATCGGCGGTCGGGCCGGTGCGGTGGGTCCACTTCTTCGCGACGAGGCGCCGGTGCCATCGCAGGAGGTCCCCGGTGTCATCAATCGGTGTTCCCGTAACCAGCCGGGTAGGCGTCGGACCAACGCGGCGAGCACCGCGCGATCGGCCCAGTCCAACCGCGGGCGGGGGTTGGTCCGGCGCAGCACGGCGACCTCGTGCCGCAGCACCGGCAACTCCACATCCTTGGCCGCCGATGACCGGCCGAGCAGAACCAACCAGCCAACAACCCGGACGAAGATCAGATACAGCAGTCGTAGCACCACGCCCCACAATCATGCTCCTGCGGTTCGTGGTGCGCGATCACCGCAGATCAGCGCCTCAGTGCAGAGTTTTGAAACCCCACAGGCACAACGTTCGAGGCGAGCTGGTTGCGATGGTGATCCACCACTTGAGGGGGTGAGCGCGGGCGACGTCAGTCATCGACCTTGACACCTTAACGATGTTCAGCCAGGCTGGGTGTGACTGAACTTAGTTAAGGAGCGGTCATGGCGGTTGTCGTCGAAGGTGGTCCCGACGCCTCGGGACGGCTCGGTTCCCGCAACCGCATGGTGATCGGTGTGCTGCTGGTCTCCACGTTCGTCGTCTTCCTCAACGAGACGCTCATGGGCGTCGCGCTGCCGGTGCTCATGAGCGACCTGCAGGTCGAGGCGAGCGTCGGGCAGTGGCTCACCGCGGGCTTCCTGCTCACGACGTCCGTGGTCATCCCGGTCACCGGGTTCCTGATCCGGAGGGTGCCCACGCGCACCCTGTTCGCCACGGCCATGCTGCTGTTCGGCGCGGGCACGCTGCTTGCGGCGGTGGCGCCGGGGTTTGGTGTGCTGCTGGCCGGCCGCGTGGTGCAGGCAGGCGGCACGGCGATCATGATGCCGCTGCTGATGACCACGGTGTTGACGCTCGTGCCCTTGGGTCGCCGGGGCGCCCTGATGGGCAACATCTCGATCGTCATCTCCGTCGCACCCGCGATCGGGCCCGCGGTGTCGGGCATCGTGCTGGACCTGTTCGGCTGGCGCCACCTGTTCTGGCTGGTGCTGCCGATCGCGCTCGCCGCGCTGGTGCTGGGCCTGCGGCTGATCACGGACGTCGGGGAGACCACGTCGGCGCCGATCGACGTGGTGTCCGTCGTGCTGTCCGCGCTCGGCTTCGGTGGCCTCGTCTACGGGCTGAGCAGCGTCGGCCACTCCGGTGGCACGTCGTCGGTCGTGGTGTGGGGCGCATTCGCCGTCGGCGTCGCGGGTCTGGTGGCGTTCGTCGCCCGGCAGCTGGTGCTGCAGCGGATCGACCGCGCCCTGCTGGATCTGCGCACGTTCCGCTCCCGGACGTTCACCGTCGCCAGCGTGATGATGATGCTGACGATGGGAACGCTGCTGGGCACGGCCGTGCTGCTGCCGATCTACCTGCAGACCGTGCTGGTGCTGGATCCGCTCACCACGGGCTTGCTGCTCCTGCCGGGCGGGCTGCTGATGGGGCTGCTGGGGCCGGTGGTCGGGCGGCTGCACGACCGGTTCGGCGCGCGGGCGCTGCTGGTGCCCGGCACGGTGGCCGCCGGCGCGGCGCTGTGGGCCGCCACGCTGTTCACGGCCGAGAGCTCGCTGCTGCAGGTGGTCGGGTTCCACGTGTTGCTGTCGGTGGGGCTGGCGTTCGTGTTCACGCCGCTGTTCACCGCGGGCCTGGGAGCGGTGTCGCCGAAGTTGTACTCCCACGGCAGCGCGATCTTCAGCACCGCGCAGCAGTTGGCCGGGGCTGCCGGGGTGGCGCTGCTGGTCAGCGTGCTGTCGGTGCGGTCGTCGGCGCTGGCCGCCGAGGGCGTCCCGCTGGTGGAGTCGACGGCGGGCGGCGTGCGCGCTTCGTTCCTGGTGGCGGCCACGCTGTCGTTGTTCACGATCATCGGGGCGTTCCTCGTCCGGGGCCCGGCGCTCGGCGGAACACCCACGGCGCACTGACCGCGGCGCCTCTGACCGGATTCCGACTGCTCGAACCGGAGAAAGAAACCCTCGAGGCGGTCGGGTGTTCCCGGCTGCCACTACCTGGAGAGAACTCATGGGCCAAGTCACGTCGGTAGCGCGCCCGTCGGGCGTCGCGGAGGACAGGTGGAGCGGTCGGCTGGTCGGCTGGTTGGTGATCCTCGTCGGGGCGAACCTGTTGGCAGACGTGGTCATCGTCGCCCCGCTGCTGGCGTTGCCGGACATGATGCGGCACTTCCAGACCGACCAGGCCGCGTGGCTCAACTCGAGCGCGATGCTGGCGGGCGCGATGTGGGCGCCGTTGCTCGGGCGCAACGCCGACATCCACGGCAAGCGCCGGATCCTCGTCGTCACCATGCTCGTCACGCTTGCGGGATCGCTGGTCTGCCTGGTCGCCCCGAACGTCGTCGTCTTCGTGCTCGGGCGGTTCCTGCAGGGGGCGGCCATGGGAGCGGTCCTGCTCACGGTGGCGATCACCCGGCAGGTCTGCACCCCGCGGGTCGGGATGGTCGCCGTCGGCGTCGTGACCACAGGCGCGTCGGTGCTGGGGATCCCCGCGATGTTCCTGCTGAACCCGGCGATCGACGCGTTCGGCTACCGGAGCGTCTTCGTCGTCGCCACCGCTCTTGCGGTGGTCTGCGCGGTCACCGTGCGGCTGTTCATCCCGGAGCCGCCGATCCGCTCCGGCGGGTCGGTCGACCTCGCCGGTGCGCTGCTGCTCGGTTCCGGTCTGGTCGCGGTGCTCGGCAGCGTCAGCATGGCCCCGGACGTGGGCTGGGCGAACCCGGGTCTGCTGGCCGCGCTGGTCGGCGGCGTCATCGCGCTGGCCGCCGGGGTGCGGCACGTGCTGCGGGTCCCCGAGCCGATCGTCGACCTGCGTGGGCACAGCGGGGCGCTGGCGTTGACGCTGGGAGCGGTGGCGCTCACGGCCGGTGCGGTGCAAAGCATGTTGCAGCTGAAGAGCCTCGTCGCGGAAGTGCCGCCCGAGCTCGGTCTCGGCTACGGCCTCGGCGGTGGCGACGTGGTGCTCGCGTTGTTCGTGCTGTCCGCGGTCGGGATCATGATCGGTGGTCCGGTGTCGGGTGTCCTCGCGTCCCGGATCGGTCCGGCGCGCACGCTGCTCGCCGGTATCGCGGTGGGCCTGGTGGCCACGTTCGGGATGCTCGTGGGCGTCTCGGTGCTCCCGGTCGGGCTGGTCTGCGCCACCCTGCTCGGTGTGGCCGCCGGCGCGGGCATCGCCTCCAGCTTCAACCTCGCGACCGTCATGACGCCGCCCGAGAACCACGGTGCGATCGGGAGCCTGGTGGCGGTCGTGCTCTGCGTCGGGTCGGTCGTGCTCAACGTCGTCGGCGTGATGGTGCTCAACGCGACGGCCACCGACTCGCTCGTCGCGGGGATCGCCGCGAACTCCCTGGCCGGGGTGCGGCTCTACATCCTGATGGGTGGCGCGGCGCTCGTCGCGGCCGCGGTGCTCGCGACGGTGCTGGTGCGCAGGCGCCGGTGAGTCACGCGTCCGGCCGGGCGGCGATCCCGTCGAGGACCATGCCGAGGTGCCGTTCGAACCGCTGGTCGCCCTCGTCCTGGAGGCGCCCGGCCTGCTTGACGAGTGACGCGCCTTCGCCGAGCCAGGCGTCGCGCTGGTCGATCGAGTAGCGCGACGGATCGGTACCGGCGGCCTGGCGCCTCTCCTGTTCCTCGATGACGAAGCCGACGACGAACGCCGTGACCAGGTCGATGGCGTCGTCCGCGTCGGCCGGCGACCAGCCGGACCCGGCCCAGCGTTCGAACAACGGCTCCTTCATGCGGACCACGTTCGGGTCGGTGATCCGGGTGCCGCTGAAGATGCGGGCCCCGTCGCGGTGCAGCAGGTACTCCGAGCGCAGCACGCGGGCGTAGGCGGCGAGATCGTCGCGCCACCCGTCTCCCGGCGGGACCGCGGCGAAGGCGCCTGCCACGCGGCGCATGACCTCGGTGCCCATCTCGTCGAGCAGCTCCTGCTTGTTGCGCACGTGCCAGTAGAGGGCAGGGGCGCGGACGTCGAGCCGGGAGGCGAGCGCGCGGACGGTGAGGGCGTCCATGCCCTGGTCGTCGAGGAGTTCGAGCGCCGTCGTGACGATCCGCTCGCGGGTGATGCCCTTGGTCATGGTTGACACCTTAACGATGTTCAGGAATGCTGGAAATAGCGTTGAACTTAGTTAAGGAGAACTCTGATGCGTGCCGCAGTCATCACTGGCCCCGATGCGTCACCCGCCTGCGTCGACTTCCCCGAGCCGGTGGTCCCGCCCGGTCACGAGCCACTGCACCTCGTCGGAGCCGGCCTGCACCACATCGTTCGCGGGCTGGCCACCGGGCGGCACTACGGCCGCGGCCAGATGACGTATCCGCTGGTGCCGGGCATCGACGCGGTCGCCCGCACCGGCGACGGGCGCCTGGTCTACACCGGCTACGCGCGTCCGCCCTTCGGAACGATGGCCGAACGGCTGGTCGCTCCGTTCCAGGCGGAGGTTCCGGCGGGGGCGGATCCGCTCGCGATCGCCGCGGGCATGAACCCCGGCCTGTCGGGCTGGATGGTCCTCACCGCGCGGCGCAAGGAAGTGGGGGCGTTGGGCACCGTGGTGGTGCTCGGCGCGACAGGGCTGTCGGGCAGCCTGGCGGTGCAGGGGGCGCTGGCGCTCGGGGCGGAGCGGGTCGTGGCCGCCGGGCGCGATCCGGAGGCGCTGGAACGGCTGCGCGGCGTGGGAGCGACGACCGTGTCGCTGGCCCACGACGGGCCCGACGGCTTGGAGCGGGCTCTGGCTGACGCCGTGTCCGAGACGTCGCCCGGTCTGGTGCTGGACTACCTGTGGGGGCCCGTCGCCGAGGCGGCCTTCGCCGTGCTGGGTCGCAGCGGCGAGGACACCGAGGCGGACACGTCCTACGTGCAGATCGGGTCGCTCGCGGGTCTGACGGCGTCGCTGCCCGCGGACCTGCTGCGCAGCCGACGGATCCGGATCACCGGCAGCGGCGCCGGCTCGCTGTCCGCCGAGGAGATGCTCGCCGAGGCGTCCGCGGTCATGGCCCGGTTCGCCGACGGATCCCTGCAGCTGTCCTACACCGCGTTCCCGCTGAGCCGGGTAGGTGAGGCGTGGGCGCACACCGGCCGCAGCCGCGCCGTCGTCGTGCCGGACTGAGCCGTTCACCCGTCGATTCGTCATCGGAAAGGGAGGGATCATGCAGAAGAGGGCACTGGTGGTGGGGCTCGGGATCGCGGGGATGTCCGCGGCGATCGGGCTGCGCCGGGCGGGGTGGACGCCCGTGATCGTCGAACGGGCGCCCGAGCGTCGGACGTGGGGTTACTACATCTTCATGTTCCAGGAGGGTTTGCAGGCCGCGGCCGACCTGGGGATCGCCGACCACCTGCACACCCGCAACCCGGAATGGAGGCCGGGCGGGAACTCGTGGACGGTGGATCGTCGGGGCAGGCGCAAGCCGGCTCTGGGACTGCTGGACGCGCCCAGCGGGCTGGCATCGGTGCTGCGCAGCGACATCGAGGCCGCGCTGTGGCAGGGCATCGCCGGGGACGGCGCAGAGGACGCGGTCGAGGTGCGGTTCGCGACCACTCCGGTCGAGATCACCGAGGGCGCCGGCGGGGTGCAGGTCCTGCTCGAGGACGCCGGCGCCGGGAAGCGGTACCGCGAGGACTTCGATCTCGTGGTCGGCGCGGACGGGATGCGTTCGAGCGTGCGCCGGATGGTGTTCGGCCCGGACGAGGACCACCTGGTGAACTGGAAGGCGATGATCTGCGCGTTCCAGCTGAAGGAGCAGGTGCCCTCCTATGAGGCGAGCGACAGCATCCTCGTTGCGCGCCCCAAGCGTGCGGTGTGGGTGTTCGGACTCGCCGACCACGCGCCCTGCGCGTGGCTGACCTACCGCACCGAGGACGTCCCGGACCGGTTCGCCGGGTCGGCGATCGAGCAGCTGCGCGCGGTCTTCGCCGGGATGGACGACAACCCCGTGGTGCGCCACGTCCTGGACTCCCTGGAGGAGGCGCCTGACCACGTGTTCGACTCGATACACCAGGTGAAGATGCCCCGGTGGAGCACGGCGCGGGTCGTGCTGGTGGGGGACGCGGCCTGGTGCATGAACACCTACTCGGCGATGGGCTCCTCGTCCTCGCTGCGCGGCGGCGCCGCACTGGGCGTGGCGCTGCAGGAACACCCCGACGACCTCGCCGCCGCTCTGGACGCGTATGAGACCGGCCTGCGCCCGTACATCACCAGGCAGCAGCGCTCCGCACGGGTCAAGCAACAGCGGTTCGTCCCGTCCAGCCGGCCGGTCGAGGTGCTGGGTTCGGTTGTCCTCGAACTGATCCGCAAGGTCGTCCACCGCCGGATGACGGCGGAGTACACCGCATCGTCGGCTCCGGCCGCCCCGTCCGGCACGGGGCGGTGACGAGCATGCGGAAGAGGGCACTGGTGGTGGGGCTCGGGATCGCGGGGATGTCCGCGGCGATCGGGCTGAGCCGGGCCGGGTGGACGCCGGTGATCGTCGAACGGGCGCCGGAGCGTCGGACCGGGGGCTACTTCGTCGGGTTGTTCCCGGAGGGTCGGCAGGCCGCGGTCGATCTGGGAATCGCCGACCACCTGCACACCCGGAACCCGGAACAGAGGGCGGGCGGGAACTCGTGGTCGGTGAACCGTCGGGGCAGGCGCAGGCCGGCTCTGGGATTCCTGGACCAGCCCGGCGGGCCGGCAGCGGTGCTGCGCGGCGACGTCGAGGCCGCGCTGTGGCAGAGCATCACGGGCGTCGAGGTGCGGTTCGCGACCACTCCGGTCGCGATCACCGAGGGTCCTGCCGAGGTGCAGGTCCTGCTCGAGAACGCCGACACCGGTGCCCGGTACGGCGAGAGCTTCGACCTGGTGGTCGGCGCGGACGGGATGCGCTCAAGCGTGCGCCGGATCGTGTTCGGTCCGCACGAGGACCACCTGGTGAACTGGAAGGCGATGATCTGCGCGTTCCAGCTGAAGGAGCAGGTGCCCTCGTACGAGGCGAGCGACAGCATCATCATCGCGCGTGCCAAGCGGGCGGTGTGGGTGTTCGGGCTCGCCGACCACGCGCCCACCGCGCTGCTGACCTACCGGACCAGGGACATCCAGGAGCAGTTCAGCGGGTCGCGGGTCGAGCGGCTGCGCGCGGTCTTCTCCGGGATGGACGACGACCCTGTGGTGCGGCACGTCCTGGACTCCCTGGAAGAGGCACCTGACCACCTGTTCGACTCGGTGCACCAGGTGCGGATGCCGCGGTGGAGCACGGGGCGGGTCGTGCTGGTGGGGGATGCGGCGTGGTGCATGAACCTCTACTCGGGCATGGGCGCCACGTCCTCGCTGCGCGGCGGCGCCGCACTGGGCGCGGCCCTGCAGGCTTACCCCGACGACCTCGACGCCGCCCTGGACGCCTGGGAGGCCGGGCTGCGTCCGTTCATCACCAAGCACCAGCGCACCGCGCGGCTCAAGCAGCAGATGTTCGTTCCGTCCAGCCGTCGGGCCGAGGCGCTGCGCTCGGTCCTCGTCGGTCTGGCCCGCAGGATCCGCGGCCGCCAGTTGGCGACGGAGGCGGGCGGGGCGCAGGCCTCGGCGCTGTCCGGCACGTCGCGGTGAACGCGGTGTCCGCGTCGAGGAGGGACGATGCGTGACGCCGGAGCCTGGTGCGCTGCGGGCATCGTGGTGGCCGAGGGTCCGCGCCCTTGCTCGTGAGGGGTTCGGCCCTGCCGATGATGCTCGGTCTGATCCTCTTCCTGCTCGTGCACGGCAGCCTCACCTACGGCTGGCGCGGCGCCCTGGGTTCTTCGCCTGCGCGTACCTGGTGGCGTTCGTGGTCGAGGCGCTGGCCATCGCGATGGGGTTCCCGTTCGGCTTCTTCGCCCACGACGGACCCGGTCCGGAGACGTCGATGTTCACCCACGTCTCCGGCAGCGTGGTCGATCGTCCGGCTGGTGATCGTGACGACTGCTCGCGTCTGGACCGGAACCTGCCAGACTGGCTGCCAACCCGTTTGACCTGAACAACCACACAGGAAACCGGGGTCAACCGGGCTAGCTAAAGATCTACTTTTGGAGGTCCCACACGGTGACCGCCAGCGTCACCGACGCATCCAGCAAAGATGTCTTGACAGCTTCGGTTACGGTCAGCACTCCACGCCGACCACGGTTGGTGAGGAAGCACAAGGTCGTGCCCTGCTCGACTTCCACCTGCTGCAAACCCACGACGCTGTTCAACCGCTCGGCACACTGATCTTCCACCGGAACACCGCCGGCTTCCCACGGTGCCACAGCGGTAGCCATGAGCTCGTGAACCTCTCCGTCCGACTGGTACAGCAGGTCGACCGTTCCGTAATCCCCCGCGTTTGGCGGGTTTTGGTCGAGAGAAAAACTGATGTTGCCCGTCGCCATCCCGAGTGAGAGCGTGCCCTGCCAGAAGACGCGGGAAACCCTGGCGGTAGTCGTCGTCGATGCCACGGTGGTGGTCGTGGTCGAGACGGATGAGGTGACCGCTCGTGTGGTGGTTGTCGTGGTGTCGGTCGTCGTCTCGACCATGGCTACCCGGCCTGCGTGCAAGGTGGTCGCCCCGGACGACGTAACCCACATCACGAGTCCAGCAAGCAGTGCCAGTGCTGTCACTACCACGACCAGTAGGACCCACGCCGGTATGCCGCCGTAGAAGTGGGTGCCACCCTGGACACTGTCAGCCAACACGCTGTTACCACGACCGGACCGCAAGTTGTTGTGCGTGCCTCCCTTTCTCATCATATCTCCTGCGAACGACCGTTTGCGAGCGACTTCCGCGCACTCGATGCGGCAATGGAGGGGAGGTGAGCCGGTATGACTCGCTCGTCGCCGGGGACGGGCTGGGTTAATCGCACCTTCACTGCCGCAGTATGGCACGGCCGGGTAACGCGCAGAGGGGATTGTGCCTGAATCGTAGTCGATTCGATCGAAGTGCGACAAGGCTTCCGGTCACGAATCATGCCGCCGAGGGTCGGCCTGGGTGCCGGGGCGAGATAGGGTCGCGTGGAGGCAGGCAAGAAGATCACGGTGCCAGCGCAGGACCCTTTCCGGACGGTGATCGGTGCGCAGCGCCAGGGTCTCTACATCCTGGTCGCTCATGGAGAGCAGGCGCAGTAACGTGAAGGCGTTGCTGACGCCCAGGTAGGCCAGTTGGAGCGGCACCGCCGGTCATCATGCCGTGCTGGTCGACTTCACAGTGAATGGCAGCCGTGCCCGCGAATGCCCGACTGCCCTAGGTATTCATTCGTCCTATGCCTAAATCGATGAGGTAATTGGCAGGTACAACGCCGTGACGGTGCATTATCATGGTTCGGTTGGTGCTACCGGGATGTCAGTGGTGGCGTTGCGGATGGCCTCACCCAATAGCGCTCGGTGGCGTTGGGAGTTGGCGAGCCAGACGATGAAGCCGTGAGTGTCGTTGTCCTGCTTGACCGCCCGTGTAAGCATGTCGGCCGGCCGGGTGGGAGGTGCGTAGCGCCAAAGGTCGGGGCGAGCCGGGTGGGTGAACGCCTTGATGAACGGCGCGGCTGGCTTGGGCAACGTGCGCTCGAGGAACTCCAACACGTTGTCTAATGACTGCAATACGTGGACACAGTTGTGCAGCGAGCCGGCCGGTGCTGCGGCCAGAAGAGCGAAAAGGCGCAGCAGTTGTCCTGAGCCTCGCTCGGCCCGTTGGCGAATCTCGGTGAACAACTCTTCCTCGGTCATGGTGCCGGCAAACACGTGCCGGTTGATGACGTCCATCGACGTCAGCGCGCTCTTGCGTCGGCGCAGAAGCAGGCCGATGACAGTCAGGGCGAGGAGCAGTGCGGGTATGTCAATGTTCCGTTCGAGATCGCCGCGGATCGGCATATCGACCGGTACCACAGCAAGGACTCCAATGGTCAAGGTCAAGAATGCAATTCGAGGAGTCGTTCGAAGTGAACGGATGCGTTCGAGCAATGAATCGGCGTATTGGCCCCACTCCGTCCGATAGGCCGGGATGTGTACCAGCACGCGGTGCGGCAGCAGCCAGTTCCTTCTGCCTGGTGGATCGTGCAGCACCGCCGCGAACATGGCGACCGGCCAGGTGAACGCCCACAGGAAGATGCTGCTGCGGGCGGCTCCGAGGAAGTCGAGCGTGAACACCGCGACTATCAGATTGGTCAGAGGGATCAACGCGAATATGCAGGTGAGTGTGGCGACTAACACGGCGCAGGCACTCACGATGCTCGCGTTCAGCGCGTTCAAGTGCACGAACCCCCGGCGTGACCGCCAAGCGAGAAAGAGCAGCCCTCCCGCGAAGCTGCAGGTGACTATCAGGCCCGGTATGGGAGCCGCCTTCGTCGCTAAGGCCAGGACCAACACGGCCGCTCCCAGAAGGGTAGCTGTGAACACTTTGCCGACCCCGTCGATCAGGTCGGCCAGCAGTCCGCGCTCTTCTTTGCGTAGTGAGAATAACGGGAGCGGCGTCTCCTGCCACGCGCTCATTCCACGACCCACCATCGCAAACCGCTCCACGAATGTCGTCTTGGTCGAGGCGACCTTCAAGTGCAACGCGATGATCGAGGTGGTTCGGTGGTCATAGTGCAACGACATCGCCTGCCGGTACAGCGCAAGGATGTGGTCCGCCGAGCAGAGCGGCAGCAAGGTCAGCGCGAGATCCCGTTCGTGCCGGCCCCCGCCGAAGATCGCCTGCCACACCGCTTGGTTCGCCAGGGCCCGCAACCTCGGCGAGATCGGCAGGTCCGGCCTCGTGAATGTCGCGTCGCAGACGATCGACAGCACGTGCAGAACTTCGGGCTCCCACCGAAAAGAGCCCAACGGAGGAAGCGTTGACGCTGCCGCCGCGTCGGGCGTGCCACACCTGTCCGTCACCAAGTCGTCCACGGCTTGCATCAACGATGCCGTGTACGTCTGGTCAGCACGGCTGAGGACGGTGGTCAGTAGCGCTCGGGCCGCCTCGTTGCGCACCATGTCCGACAACACGGGCACGGGCCGCGAGCGCATAACGTGCCCAGCGGCCAGGTGGGTCGCCACTACCGGGAAGCGAAACACGAACCTACCGCGTTCCACCGCGCCCAGCTGCGCCGCCAGCAACGGTGCCACGTCCTGCTCCCGAACCGACTCGGCCACCGGGGACATGATCACGCGAAAGGCTGTTGCCTCCAGCTGCTCACGCAGCGCGGCCGCCGACTGCCCGAGCGCCGCGTGCCGGTCCAGCCGTGTGCCGATGAACGACTCCACGACGACGCCGGCATCCGCCCCGGCAGGTGCGTCGAGGACGTGCACGCCCAACTTCATGATCATTTCGGGGGTGTCGAGCAAGCCGGCGAGCTCGGATCCGATCGGCAGGACGCTTCCTGCCAGCATCAATCCCTGCTTCTCCAGCAGCACGCGCGTCGTGTCATTGTCCGGTGGTCGCACGGTGAACACCGGGCGTGCGTCGGGGAACTGGTCCTGGACCGCGACTACCGCGCGGTCGCGGTCCCGGTTGCGCATGAAGTTGCGCAATGCCTCGAAGTAGGCGATTTCCTGCTCGCGGGTCAGCTCGGCGTCCAGATCGAACAGGAACACCCAGCGGGGGCCGTCATTCTTGTCCAGAAAGGACTCCAGTTTGACACCGAGCGTCGAGTTGCCGTCAGAGACTGAACGCTTCAGGTGCTCGCGAACCAGGTCTTGGTCGATCGGTCCGCTGATTCTCGACAGCATCCGTACCGACACGTACACGACCAGCTCCCGCGGCCTGCGCTCCTTCCGCACGCGTCGGCACGCGTCGGCGGCGAACTGCCACAGCGCAACGCTCTTGCCGCTGCCCGCCGCTCCCGCCACGACCGCGACCGACGCCGTAGCCACCCGCGACGTGGACAGCTCGCGGACCTTGGATGTCCGTCCCCGGGTCAACCACGCCAACCCGTCCGACACGTCCAACGGCAAGGACACGTGGTTCGAACTGACGAATCCGCTTTCCGCCTGTGTTCGGCGCACCGCCGCGTCCACCGCCGCAGCGATGTCCCGCAACACCGGCCGATCCACCGAGGGTGTGAAGATCGCGGTCATCGCGCCAAGCACCACAAGCAGCAGGCCTGCGACGAGCAGGAGACCAAGAAGTTGCCCGTCCGGGAACCAGGGTGCTACCTCCCGTTGCCGCAGTGCGACAACCGCTACGGCGACCGCAACGCCGCCGAGCAACGCGGTGATCCATCCGATCAACGGACGAAACGACCGGGTTTCCGACCGGCCACGAACGAACTCGACCAGGAACGCGGCGAACGCGAGGACCGACGCAGCACCGGAGAGCCATCCGCCGACCTCCCCGATTGCTTCCACCAGCGCATCCACTTCGTCCGACACATCACTCCCGCCAGCGTCAGCGTGACTCGACAGATAATCCCGACGCGACCACGACCCGTTACACCTCAGTGGTCGACAGATCCACGATCATCACCGTGACGGCCCCGAACCACTCCGCAAAAAGCGGACGTAACGGCATCAATTCCCTGATTCGGCACGTCGACCGCGGCCTGGCCGAGCACCGGGATCGCGTTGCCCTTGACCATGCGCACAGCCGGGTGCGCGGCGAGCCACCACCGGAACCCGCGGCGCATGGCCCGTCACCGCACCGGTGGGGACAGCCACACGGCGAAGTTGACGTCGAAGTCGCCGATCGTGTCGCGCACAGTTCCTGGGGGAAAGCCTCGCAGGTTCACGTTGAAGTAGTGGTGCCACGTCGTGTCCGCGACGATCCGACCGACCCGAGGCGAGCGATCCGTCGTAGGCGCTCACGATGTCGTAGGTGCGCGCGAACCGCTTGTCGGTGCCGCGTGCCACCACCTCGGGCAGCGGCTGCCCAGTCGGACCGGACGGCCACTCGACCTCGGATAGGTGGAGGGAAAGCGAGCGTCCCTCGTGCATGTGGTCCGGGAGGACATCAATGGGCCCGACCGACCGCAGAACAACGGGTGCGGCCGGTACTGGCGACTCCACCACGGCCAGAGGACGCTGACCTGGCGCCTGGTCAGCGACAACGCCTGCGGGTGGGCGTCGTCCTGGAGGGTCAGGTCGTCCAGCGGCGTGCCGAGCCCGTCGGGCACCTGGGTGTTGTGCCTGACGTCCGCGGTCACGTCGGAGCTGGGCGGCCCCTCCCGGCGCCGCAGCTTGCCCGCTCGCGGCACCCGATGCCCGGCCCAGGTTGACCAGCGGGTCGAGCGCCGGATCGAGCGCGTCCGGGGGGGTCGAAGGTTGGCGTGGTCGCCGATGATCAGGACACCGCCTTGTCCGTCAGGACCCGCCCAGTCGGCGAGCGCGGCCACTCAGCGTCGGTGAGCTCGTTATCCGGCTCCCCAGGACGGTTTGCGCTGCTCGACGCCGAAGAACCACAGGTGTGCCGGCCGTGCCACGCCGTCAATGTCGCCGACACTGATGCGGCGCTGCCCGTCAGGACCGTGCTGCGCGGGAAGAGCCGGGCGACCTGCTCTGCTTCCGCTGTCGTGTGTGACAGGTCCGGTCCCGCTACGATCAACGGCCCGGCGTTGTCGGTCAGCGGTTCGACGCACCGGCCGCGTAGCCACACCGACGCCGACGGCGTCACCGTGACTGAACGGCCGCGCAGGCCGGGCAGCAGACCCCACGGCACCATGGCGAGCGGCCCGGTCGGCACTACGACCAGGTCGCGGTCGCCGAGGTCGAACGGTGCGACCAGTGCCACGGTCACACGGCGACCGGTGCTCCATCGACGCGGTGACCGCTTCGACGAGCGGTGCGCGCAACCTCCTCCCGCACATCGCGTCGAGGTCGCTGCGCAGGCGCAGCACCGCCTCGGTGACGGCAGCCAGCTCCGCCGCCGCGACCACACCGGCCTTTCCTCCGGTCAGAGCACGACGCCGTGCAGCCGCCCCGTTGAACCATGAAGCTGACCATGGTCGCGTCGGCCTGCGACAGCTCGCGGGCCGAGCCGAGCGGCTCGGTCGCTCGCCGTCGGTGCCTACATCAAGTCCGCCCAGTGATGGGCGTTCTCCGGTTGCAGGCGGGAACCCGGCGCCGTAGCGGTACAGGCCGTTGGGCCGTCGACCCTGCTCGGCAGCGCGGTGAGCGGTTCGAAGTTGTGGGTGCCGGAAGTCGGCCATATGGCTTGACCTGTGGTTACGCGGCTGTGGGTTCGTACTCTTCGATCAGGTCGAGGACTGGTCGGGGCGTGCCGACGACGGCCCGATGACTTGTCGACCGATACTGTACAACTCAAGGTGAGTTGGCTCTATAGTTTCAGTGTTGACTAAACAGTGCTCAACGGGCACTGGAGCCGCGACCGTGAACCTTCTTGTAGGGCGGTGGCCAGCCGAAGTTTCGAGCCATGGGCGCGTTCGACGACAGATGCGTTCTGTTGTTCGAGGATGAGATAGACGGTGAGGCCGTAGCCGTAGACGAGTTGGTTCAGGGTGCCGGTGAGGTTGGCGCGGTGGTAAGGCTGCGGCTCAGCGCCCGAGTGCGGAGTCCTGGAACCCCACAGATCTGCGGCAGGTCGGCGATGGTCGTCTTCGACAGCTTTGCCGGACTAAGCGGAGATTCCGTTGTCGGTCAACGGTTCTTGCTGAGCTCACCGCTGGCTTTCGCCGTGAGACGGCCGGTGGGGGTCGGTGTGGATGTGTGTGCGCATCCCTTGCGGGTCGAACAGGATCAGTAGCTCGACCGCGTAGCCGTCGGCGCTGCCCAGCCAGTGCGGCGAGGACGTGTGGAACTCGGCTGCCTCACCGGGTGGCAGTGTCAGGTCGCGCTCGCCGGGGACCAGCCGCAGCTGTCCGTTGAGCACGTACAGCCATTCGAAGCCGTCGTGGGTCTGCGGGGTCGGTTCGAGTGGTTCGGGCTGTGCGGGGATGATCATTTTGAACGCCTGTACCCCTCCTGGCCGCCGGGACAGGGGTACGAAGGTCATCCCGAACCGGTGGATCGGCGTGAGGTGGATGCGGGGGTCGCCGGTGCGCGGGGCGCCGACGAGGTCGTCCAGCGGAACGTTGTAGGTGCGGGCCAGCGGCAGCAGGAGGTCCAGGGTCGCGCGGCGCTGACCGCTTTTCCAGGCGGGACAGGGTGCTCTCGGACACGCCGGTCGTCGTGGCGAGGTCGGCGAGGGTGATGCCGCGGTGACGACGAAGCGCGCGAAGTCGCGGCCCCACACCGTCGAGCACCTCGTCGGTTTCCCGGTCCATCGGGACCATCTTGCCGGAACGGCAAGATTCCGTGCCGGCTCGGCGCGCGCTGGTGAGACTGGGCGCATACAGGCGAAAGGAGTCCTGATGAGCGCTGCTGACGCGGTCACGTTCTGGGACGAAGTGCAGGTGGCTCGACCGGCGGCCACCGGCCCGCGACCGAATGCCCGGCTCACCGAGACGGTCGCCGGTCTGTCACGTGGCGATGCCCTGGATCTCGGATGCGGCGACGGTGGCGACGCGCTGTGGCTCGCGGGCCGAGGGTGGCAGGTCACGGCCGTCGACATCGCGGCAGTGGCGGTCGAGCGGGCCGACACGCCACGCAGGGTCGCGACCGGACCAAGCGGGCAGACCGTCGAGGTCACCGACCACGTCCTGGTCGTTCACCGCACCGCCTGACCGGCGGTCAGGGCTGCCCGAGCACATGGAGGAGACCCGTCATGCCCACCAGAACACGCCGCCGTGACACTCCGCCGCCCAAGACCGGCAGCAGTGAAACCGAGGTCCTGCGCGGATTCCTCGACTACCTCCGCGCGTCGATCGCCGCGAAGGTCGACGGCGCGCCCGAACCGCAGGTCCGGACAGCCGCGGTGCCGTCCGGCACGAACTTGCTCGGCCTGCTCAACCATCTGACCTTCGTCGAGCGCGCGATCTTCCTCGGTGACGAGGTCGCCGACTGGCAGGCGACGTTCCAAGCGGCATCGGCGGACAGCGTTGCCGACGTGGTGGCCCGCTACCGGGAGACCGTCGAACGCGCCAACGAGGTGCTCGACGGCTGCATCGATCTCGCCGCGCCGGTCCTTCGACCGAGACCGGGGCGTCCCGCTCCCAGCGTCCGCTGGGCGCTCACCCACACGATCGAGGAGACCGGCCGGCACGCGGGCCACGCCGACATCCTCCGTGAGCTGATAGACGGCGCGACCGGCCGCTGACCCCACCAGCTTCTCCACAGGACAGGAACACATGATCACCGCAACCCCGCGTCCGGCACGTCGGTTCCACCGATCCGCGCGCACGGTGGCGAGCCTCGCGCTCGCTCTCATGCTCACGATCGGCGTTGCGGCGGCGTGCTCCGCACCGACCGCCGGCGACGTCGCTCCCTACGCCGTCGCGACCCAGAACGACCCGGCGTTCCAGGGCACCTTCCGGCACGAGTTCGCCGATGTCGACGGCGTTCGCATGCACTACGTGACCGGCGGCAGCGGCACACCGGTGGTGCTGATCCACGGCTGGCCCCAGACCTGGTACGGCTGGTGGCCGATCATGCCGGCACTCGCCGAACACCACACCGTCTACGCGGTCGACCTTTCCGGATTGGGCGACAGCACCGGTTCACCGACCGGCTACGACAAAGCCACCCTGGCGCGGTACGTGCACACCCTCATCGCCGACCGGCTCGAGGTGCGGGATGCCGCTGTCGTCGGACACGACTTCGGTGCTGCGGTGGCGTTTCAGTACGCCAGCCAGTTCCCCGAGGACACAGCTCGCCTCGGCTACCTCGACCTGCCGCTACCCGGACCCGCGGTCGACGCGGCCACGTACCGCACACTGAGCTGGCACATCGCCTTCCACTCCCAACGGCAGGTTCCCGAGGCGGTCGTGAGCGACGATGTCCGCGAGTACCTGGCACTGTTCTACCCCCAGGTCTCGTTCGGCGGAACCGCGTTCGGCGGCACCTCGGATCGGTCTCCGTTCAGTGACAACGAGATTGACGAGTACACGCGGACCTACAGTCGGCCTGCGGTCCTGTCGGGAGGCTTCGAGCTCTACCGCGCCCTCGACAAGGACGTCCACGACACCGTGGCAGCGGCACCGGTACGTGTCCCGACCCTGCTCATGACCGCCCAGGGGCAACTCGACGCGATCCGATCCACAGTGGCCCCGCGCATGACGAACATCGTGCGTGCGGTGGACGTGCCGCACGCCGGGCACTGGCTCATGGAAGAGAACCCCCGGTTCGTCACCGCGGAGCTGGTTCGATTCCTCGACGGATGACCATGCCACGAACGCGCTGCCGGCGTTCACCGAGGTGCGAGCAGCGCGAGATTAAGCGGCATGATTACCACGGGCGCCGATGAAACCGACGGTCGTCCCCGTGAGCACCGGAGTGGAGTCCGATGGAGAAGTCCCGAGGCATCTGGGCGAGCCGACTCGCGATCGCCACGACGGTCGTGCAGACAGCGTCCGCCCTGCTCCTGTTCGGTGGCCCGCCCGGTGAGATCGCCAGGTTCGACGTGGCCGCCTTGGGTGTGCTGGTCGTGCTGAGCCTGCCGGTCAACCTCGCGGCGCTCGTGCCGATGGTGCGCCGGGTGCGACGGCGGGCCGCTCCGGGTGCGGCAGTCCTGATCTTCTGCGCGGTGTTCCTGCTCTGGCACGGATTCGCGCTGGGCACGCTGGCGGGGTGGTGGGCGTCCGGGTTCGTCGGCGGGCTTTACCTCGCTTCCAGCGTGCCGATCTCGTTCGGCTACCAGGTGGTGATGTGCGGCGCGTTCGCCGCGATCCTCGCCCTGGGCGTGCCGAGGCGGGGTCGCGTCGGTGCCATCGCAGGACGGTGCCCGGTGTCACCAACCGGTGCTCACGCAGCAGCCGTGGCAGACGCCGTGTCTGCTCATGACGCGTGATCACCGTGCACGTCCGCATGCGTGACGGCTTCCCACCCGACATCCGCGAGGTCACGGCCTGGGCCCACCGCGCTACCACCGGAAGTTCGCCTGAGCCGGTCCTGGAACAGCCCCCCGGGGCGGTTCGGAGCGCCCAACCCGCAACACCCTGAAACCCAGTGTGTTGCGGGGATCGCTTGAACCCGCCGGAGCGCTGAAGGGCCTTTCGCTTGGCGCACGAGTTGGCGGTACTTCCCATCCCGCCGAAAGTCCTGTGCCTGCGGTCTGGGGCCTCAGCCGACACCAAGGTCATGACCCGCAACACTTGGATGCACGCGTCAGGTCGCCTCGATGGCCTGGACGATGAGTTCGTTCCGAGCGTCCTGGCCTAGTGGTGCGGTGGTGTGGACGCCGTCGCGGAGGTACGCCGTGAGCCGAGTCGGCTTCGCGGCGAGGAACTCGGCCCAGCGGATCACGATCAGGTTCGGGTGTCGGCGTTGGGCGTCGGCCAGTTGGAGGTTGACCCAGGCGCTGTTGCGCTGGTCGGCCAACTGGACGTCGGTCGATTGGCCGGTCCGGGAAACCTGGGTGTTCACCCAGTACACCTTCCGACTCGGGCCTGCGATGCTCATCGCGCGATCGACCTGGGCGGCGAACACCGGCGGGGTGAAGATGTCGTTCGACCCGGTAGCCATGAGGATTCGGCTCGGCAGCCCGTAGGTTTGAGCCCACTGCTCCAGTGCGTCGACGGCCGGAGCCGTCGGGCGACCGGACCAGTTGTGCACGGCGATGACGTCTCCGGTCCGGCTGTACAGTCGCTTGGCCAGGGAGCTGCCGTCCTGGACAGCGATGCTGTCCCCGAACATGAACAGCCCGTCGGTCTCGAGGACCGGCCTGATCTGGGTCAAGGTGGAGATCGCCTTGGACAGCGCCTCCCACGGCCCCAACGCGCCTGAGCCGTATCCGTCGGCGAACGCCTGTCCCGGGGTCAGGAAGGTGGAGCCGACCGCGACGACGCCCGCCGTGAGCAGTCGCCGGCGTGTGGTCGTCATCCGCGCGCTCACGAGACGAACCCGTGGTCGCCTGCCGCGGTGGGCATCGTGCGGGCGGTTGGTGGTCGGTGCATGGTGGGCCTCCGAGTCAGTGATCACGCGGATCGTTGGTGGGGCGAATCGGGTACGGATGTGGTTACTCGGATCGGCCGGGCCGGACGCGATCGGCGTCCGGCCCGGCCGCTTGATCTTCTAGTTCACGGCGAGGTCGAAGCCGGTCCAGCCGCTTCCGATGGGGGTGGCTTGGCTGAATGTGCCGGTGCCGGTGCCGAGCCATTGCCAGAGTGTGTTGTCGGAGGTGCGGATGGCGACGAGGTCTGCTTTGGTGTCGCCGTTGATGTCCATTGAGACCATTTGGCGGAATGCGTTCCAGCCGGTTCCGACTTTGACGGCGGTGGCGTAGGTGCCGTTGTTGCGTTTCCAGAAGTAGAGTTCTCCGAGGCTGTTGGTGGCCCAGATGTCGCCGTCGCGGTCGCCGTCGGCGTCGGCGGCGGTGTGCCTGAGGAGGCTTGCCCAGCCTGAGCTGACGAGTGTTCGGGAGCTGAAGGCGCCGGCGCCTCGGCCTGTGTAGAGGTACATGTTTCCGCCGTCTCGGGCGAGGATGTCGGCTTTGTCGTCGCCGTTGACGTCGGTGAACGAGATCCATTCCATGGCGGACCAGCCGGGGCCTACTTCGTGTGATGCGGCGAAGGTGCCGTCGGTGCGGTTGTGCCAGTAGTAGAGGGTGTCGCCGCTGACCGCCCACAGGTCTGCCCAGCCGTCGGCGTTGGAGTCGTTGACCGCGATCCGGGAGAAGTCGCCCCAGCCGGGACCGTGGCGCAGGGCCGCGGTGAAACCGCCTCCGCTCTTGCCGCGGTAGAACCACGCGACCCCGGCGGGGTCGACACCGATCGCGTCATCGAACCCGTCCCCGTTGACGCTCCTGCTCGGGCGGTTCACCGAAGCGGCGCAGTTCTGGCTCACGTAGGTTTCGATGCCGGTGGCGTAGTCGAACGGATCGCCGTGGAAAGAAGCGGGCTTGATGGTGCCGTTGTAGCGGTACTCGAAGTGCAGGTGGGCGCTGATCCCGGAGCTGTTGCCGTCGGTGTTGCCGAGCGTGCCGATCTCCTCGCCCTGGCTCACCACGTCGCCGTCGTGCGCGCTCTTGCTGTTGAGGTGGGCGTACAACGTTGTGTAGCCGCCACCGTGGTCGATCTCCAGGAAGTACCCGTAATCCGATGACTCGCCGCCCTCCCGGACGACGGTCCCGGCAGCCGCCGCGTGGATGGGCTCGCCGAGGTCCTCGTTCCCCGAGGTGCCGCTCTTGTTGAAGTCGATCTCATAGCTGACGTGCGCGCTGCTGCCTTTGGAGTTTCCGACCCAGGAGGTCTCGCAGAAGAACGGCAGTTCGAGCGCGGGCGCCGCGACGATCTGCGCGGTCGCCTCGGTGGCCTGTGCCAAGGGCATCAGCGCAGTTGCCACGACGGCAACGGCGACGCCCGTCGCCGTGCCGATTCTTTTGAACTGAGATGTACGCATAGAAAGATCCGTCCTGCCATGGTGCTGGTTCATGTCGGTCGCCGGAGGTGAGCAAAGACAGCCGGTCACTCGCGCCGAGAATCGCGAGCGTTCGCCGCCCCCCATGAGCGTCGCCGCCGTTGTCCGGCAGGCATCAACTCAACCCCGTGGCGGCCTCGCGCTGGAAAGGATTTGAACCAGTTCGAATCCACCGCCCGACTGCTACCGTGGGCGAGGTGCTGACACTGCGTGTAAATGCCGACACGGTCTCCAGGACTCGGTTATCGCCGTCCCCGGCATCGGAAGCCATGGCGTGGCTGAAGCTCACCGCCGCGTCGGGACGGCACCCGGTGTTCGGTGATCCCGGACCGCTCGCCCGCGCGTCGCTCACGCACCCGGACGTCGCCCTGCTCGCAGACCTGTTGCCGCGCAACGGCGACACCTACATCCCCGATCTGCTCACCCCGCAGCCGGGTTCGGCCTCGCAGCGCCGTGAACTGATCGAGGAGCAGATCGCGCAGATCGAGGCGGTAGCGCAGGGCGAACTCGAAACGCAGGTGTTCACCCACACCAGGACTCACTGGAACAGGCCGCTGCGGGCCACGACCCGCCGGATCGCGGAGTCCGGGCGGATGCAGCGACGTCTCGCCAACGGTGTCGCCCGGTTCTGGCGGGACGCCCTCTCCGACGGCTGGCCGGCGCTGCGCTCGATCACCGACCAGGACGTCGCCCATCGAGCGACGGCCATGGCCACCCACGGCATCGGCCGGATGCTCGGAGCGCTCCACCCCGACATCGAGTGGACGGGCGACGCCATCACCGTCCACACGTCGTTCAACGGCGAGATCGACGTCACCGGCCGGGACCTGGTCCTCGCCCCCAGTGTGCTCAACTGGCCCGACGTCATCATCCAGGTCGACACACCCGGGCAGTTCGTCCTCTACTACCCGGCCCAACGGGTCGGAGCCGGTCAGGACCAAAGGTCCGGGAGCATCGCGCACGTTGTCGGCAACGCCCGAGCGGCTCTGCTGGCAGACCTCGACACCGCCCGGTCCACCGCGGAACTCGCCACCCGGACCGGATACGCCCCCGGCACCGTCTCCTACCACCTCAGCGCACTGCACCGCGCCCGCCTCGTCACCAAGGTCAGGGCCGGGCGCTACGTGTTGTACCAGCGGACCGAACACGCGACGGGTCTACTGGACGTCACCCGCGATTGACGATTCCTGACCCTGTGCCTGCCGAAACCTCATCCATGCAGGTGAGAAGCGTGAGCAGGACAAAGGCTTGCCGCATGGCGCTCGCATTCTCGTCTGACGGCGGTCGAATGGCCGCGCCGGTCCTGGTTGCGAGTCCCCGGATGTGAAGCGCACCACCTCCTCGAACCACAAGGCCGTGGATTCTTCGAGCTGGTGTTCAAATACTCCCCGCAGGCACTGGAGCCCTCGCTGTCCCCGGAGCGACGCGCGGGCCGTTGTGCGGATCGCGTCTCCTACCCGACCTCCCGGTCGACTTGTGGGACTCGTGCAGGGCTCGGCCGGTCGGGCGGGGTCGTGGCGCTTGCCGGCAGCGGGGAGTCACACGGAAGAGAGAGCGCGGCATGCAACGACGGGCGCTGCTGGGTCGCGAGATGGAGCGCCGCGCGCTGGCCGCCCTGGTCGAGCAGGCCGCCTCCGGGTCGGGCGGCGCGGTGATCGTGCTCGGCGCCCCCGGGATCGGCAAGTCGGCGCTGGTCGCCGAGGCGGCGGCGCTGGCCGCAGGCCGCGGGACGCGGGTGCTCACGGCGGTGGGGGTGGAGTCGGAGGAGGACGTGGCCTGCGCCGGCTTGCACCAGTTGGTCCACCAGTTGCGGGACGGGATCGACGACCTGCCCGGACCGCAACGCGCCGCGCTGCGTGCGGCTGTCGGACTCGTCGACGAGGCCGTGCCCGACCTCTACCTCGTCGGCCTGGCCGCGTTGACCCTGTTGTCGGACGCGGCGGTGAAGGCGCCGCTGCTGGTGGTCATCGAGGACGCGCATTGGATGGACCGGGCCAGCCTGGACGTGCTCGGGTTCGTCGCGCGGCGGATCGAGTCCGACCCCCTCGCACTGGTCGCCGTGACCCGTGGTCTGGACGACCGGCTCGGCGGTGCCGGGCTGCCTGTGCTGCACCTGAACCCGCTGACGGACGAGGTGTCGGGCGAGCTGCTGGACGCGGTGGCCCCAGGCCTGGGGCAGCAGGTCCGGCGGCGGCTGCTGGAGGAGGCGGCCGGGAACCCGCTGGCGTTGACCGAGCTGCCGGTCGCGCTGCGGTCGGTCGGTGGGGCGTACGCGCTCACGCCGGGGATGCTGCCGTTGACCGAGCGGTTGGAGCGGACCTTCACGGCCCGGGTCTCCCGGCTTCCGGCCGACACGCGGGCGGTCCTCCTCCTCGTGGCCCTCAACGGTGACGGCACGATGGACGAGTGCCTTGCCGCCGCTGCCCGGATGCTCGGGACGGCGGTCGACGTCGCCACCCTCGGGCCGGCGGTCGACGCCGGCCTGCTGGAGCCCTGGGGGATGGTCTTGCGCCACCCGCTCGTCCGCTCGGCGATGCACCACGCGGCGACCGCCGCGGAACGACAGGCCGCGCACGCGGCTCTCGCCTCCCAGCTGCAGGGGCAGCCCGACCGGCAGGCGTGGCACCGCGCCGCCGCCACCGCCGGTCCCGACGAACACGCCGCGCGGGACCTGGACTCCACCGCCGACAGGGCCTTGCGACGCGGCGGTGTCGCCGCGGCCCTGGCCGCGCTGCGGCGGGCGGCGGAGTTGACCGCGGATCCCTCCGCTCGTGCGGACCGGCTGCTTCGCGCGGCCGAGCTCGCCCTGGAGTCGGGCCAGTGCGACGCCGCGGCGCACCTGCTGGCCCGGGCACGCTCGCTGGAGCTCTCGGTCCGGGACCAGGGCCGTGCGGCCTGGGTCGGAATCGCCCTGGTCGAGGGGGCGGCACGGGGCGAGGGCACCGCGACCGCCGAGCTGGCCGAGCTGGCCGTCGAGGTCGCCGCCGGTGGCGAGCCCGTGCTGGGACTGCGCATGCTGTGGGGCGCGGTTCTGCACTGCTTCTGGGGAGAACCGGGGCCGGCCGCCCGTCGGCGGGTCGCCGCGGCTGCCGACCGGATGCCGGTGGACGCGGGCAACGCCGACCTGGTGGCTCTGCGGGCGTACTGCGCGCCGGTCGAGCGCGGACGTGCCGTCCTCGAGTCCCTGGCCGGTCAGCTGGAGCGTTCGTCCGAGGACCCCGAGGGCGACCAGCTCCTGGGCAGTGCCGCGGTGACGGTGGGTGCTCCTGCCCTGGCGAGCCGGCTGGCGGGCAGGTCGCTGGACGCCCTGCGGGCACAGGGCCGGCTGTCGATGCTGGCCAGGGCCCTCTGCGTCCAGGCGGGCAGCGCGGCACGGCTCGGTGACGTGCGCGCCGCCCACCTCGCCGCCGAAGAGGCCGCCGGGCTGGCTCGCGAGACCGGTCAGCCCTTGGTGCACGCGATGGTGCACGCCATCCGTGCACAGCTCGCCGCCGTCTGCGGTGATCCGAGGGCGGAGGCGTGGGCAGCGGAGGCGGAGCGCACCGCCCTTCCCGGCGGCGCGCGCCCGGTGCTGGCGATCGTGCAGATGGCCCGCGGGCAGGCAGCCCTGTGCCAGGGGCGCTACAGCGACGCCTTCGGGCACCTGCACCGCGTCTTCGAGCCGGCCGACCCCGCTTTCCACCCCTGGCTGCGCTTCTACGGGGTCGCCGAACTGGTCGAGGCGGCCGTGCGCAGCGAGTCCACCGAAGCGGCCCGGGAGGTGCTGCGGGAGCTGACCCCACTGGAAGAGCCGACCCCGTCACCCGCCCTGCTCTGCGGGCTGCGCCTCGCCCGCGCCCTGCTCAGCCCGCCGGACGCCGCCGAGCAGCTCTACCGGGCGGCCCTCGACGCCGTTCCCGTCGACTGGCCGTTCGAGCGGGCACGGGTGCACCTCGCCCTGGGCGCGTGGCTGCGGCGGCACCGGAGGCCCGCGGAGTCCCGCGTCGTCCTGCAGGCCGCGTGCGAGGTCTTCGATGCGCTGGGCGCGTCGGCCTGGGCGGAGCGGGCACGCCAGGAGCTGCGCGCGGCGGGCGCGTCCTCCCCTCGCCAGGACCCGGCCGCCGTCGACCGGCTCACCTCGACCGAGCTGCACGTCGCCCAGCTCGCCGCGCAGGGGCTGACGAACCGGGAGATCGGCGAGCGGCTGTACGTTTCGCCCAGGACGGTGAGCACCCACCTCCAGCGGATGTTCCCCAAGCTGGGCGTGACGTCGCGCGGCGAGCTCGCCGCGGTGCTGCGCGGCACGATGACGTACGCCGAAGACGTCGTCTGACGGACGCGGCCGGCCCTGCGTCCTCCTTAGGTTCGTGCCATGCCCGGTCCGCACACCGCGGACGGGCGGGAAGGCACCATGGGAACCATCACCGTCGGCACCGAGGGCTCGACCGACGTCGAGCTGTACTACGAGGACCACGGCTCGGGCCAGCCGGTCGTCCTGATCCACGGCTACCCGCTGGACGGGCAGTCGTGGGAGAAGCAGACCGATGCGCTGGTCAAGGCCGGCTACCGGGTCATCACCTACGACCGCCGGGGCTTCGGCCGGTCGAGCAAGACCATGACCGGCTACGACTACGACACCTTCGCCGGTGACCTGGACAAGGTGCTGACCCGGCTCGACCTGCGTGACGTCGTCCTCGTCGGCTTCTCGATGGGCTCGGGTGAGGTCGCCCGCTACCTCGGCACCTACGGCTCGCAGCGGGTGGCGAAGGCGGCTTTCCTCGGCGCGCTCCAGCCGTTCCTGCTGCAGACCGAGGACAACCCCGCCGGCGTGCCGCAGTCGGTGTTCGACGGCATCGCCGAGCAGGCCGAGGCCGACCGCTACGCCTGGTACGACAACTTCTTCGTCGACTTCTTCAACACCGACGAGACGCTCGGGTCGCGTCTCAGCGATGCCGCGCTCCGGGCGAACTGGGTCACCGCCATCGCCTCGGCGCCGGTGGCGGCGTACGCGTGCGTTCCGGCGTGGCTGACGGACTTCCGGGCCGACGTGGAGCGCATCGACGTGCCGTCGCTGATCCTGCACGGCACCGCCGACCGCATCCTGCCGATCGACGCCACCGCCCGCGAGTTCCGCCGCCGCCTGCCCGACGCCCGCTACGTCGAGATCGACGGTGCCCCGCACGGCCTGCTGCTCACCCACGCGGCCGAGGTCAACGCCGCTCTGATCGCCTTCCTCACAGACTGAGAACCGGACATGCACAGACTCACGCACCGCGTCACCGCACGCGTCACCGCTCTGCTGGCCGTGATCGCCGCTACCGCCGGGCTCGCCCTGCTCGACATGTCGGACGCGGCGGCCTCACACCCGGCAACCGGGCAGAAGCCCACGATCGTCCTGGTCCACGGCGCCTTCGCGGACGGTGCGAGCTGGAACCCCGTCATCGAGCGGCTGCAGCGACGAGGCTTCACCGCCGTCGCCGTGGCGAACCCCCTGCGCGGAGTCGCCTCCGACGCCGAGGCCCTCGACGCGCGTCTCGCTGCCATCGACGGGCCCGTGGTGCTCGTCGGCCACTCCTACGGTGGTGCCGTCATGACCAACGTGAAGGCACGTTCCCCGAAGGTGAAGGCGCTGGTGTACGTCGCCGCCTTCGCCCCCGCCGAGGGTGAGGCCGCGGCCCGGCTCGCCGCGAAGTACCCCGGCAGCACGCTGGGGGAGACGCTGGCACCGGTCTCGCTGCCCGACGGCTCGACGGACCTCTACATCAAGCCTTCGGTCTTCCGGCAGCAGTTCGCGGCCGACGTCCCGGCGCGGGAGACCGCCCTCATGGCCAGTGCCCAGCGCCCCATCCGCGACGCCGCCCTGAACGAGGCGTCCGGCACACCCGCCTGGGCGAGCATCCCCTCGTGGTTCCTGCTGGCCGGCGCCGACAAGAACATCCCTCTGCAGGCGCAGAAGTTCATGGCCGACCGGGCCGGCTCACGCGCCACCGTGACCGTCGAGGGTGCCTCGCACGCCGTGGCGGTCTCGCGTCCGAACGAGGTCGCCGAGCTCATCTTCCGCGCCTCGAGCTGACGCCTCCACCGGCCCCGCGAGCAGAGGCTCTCGCGGGGCCAGGGCGGCTGCCAAGCCGCAGCGACGCTGCTGCGGCCCGCTGGAGGGCCGGCGGTGATCGCTCGACTGCGGCCAACGGGCGCTCAGGCCGCGTGCGGCTCACAACCCCTCTCCACGTCGCTCCCCGCGGAATGACCGTCGTCATCCGGACGAGGTGGGCGACGCCCCTGCCGTTCCGATGAAGGAAAGTCATGCGCTTCCGCCCTTCGACCGTGCTGTCCCGGATCATCGAGAGCACGCTCGCCCTGCTCGGCGTCCCCATCTTCTTCGCGGACGTGGACGACACCAGATGGATCGCCTTGTGGGACCTCATCGCCATCGTCTACCTCGCGATCCGCGTCATCCGCCTCAGTCGCGGCAAGCGGGCGGGCGACGACCGGGGCGCGTGGGTCAAGAGCGCGCTGGGCCGCCGCAGCGGCACCCTGTTCACCCTGCTCACCAGCCTCGTCGGGATCACGTCCGGCCTGACCATCGCCCTCATCGAGGAAGGCGCTCAAGCGGCGCTGCTCGGCAAGACCGTGGGTGTGCTCGCCGTGCTGCTGGCGTGGGCGATCCTGCACTTCGGCTACGCCGACCGCTACGCGCAGGCCTACTACAGCGCCCTGCCCGAGAAGCTGTTGGTGTTCCCCGGCACCGAGCACCCGACGTTCATCGACTTCGCGTACTTCTCGTTCACCGTCGGCACCACGTTCGCGGTCTCCGACGTCGAGTCACGCACCTCCGGAATCCGGCTGCGGATCCTCGCGCACGGCGTGCTCTCGTTCATCTACAACACGGCGATGCTCGGCATCGCCATCGGCGTGCTCAGCGGCTGACACCGAGTGGCGAGGAGAGTCTCACCGCACGTCGCCGACGTAGATGAACTCACGCAACTCGTTCTGCAGCAGTGAGTCGGTGGCTTTCGTTGCTACGCTTCATTTGTCGTCGCGGTGTCGATGGGTCGGCAGGGCTTTCAACTCGCGCTGGACGCGCGCCGAATCCTCAATGCGGTTCAGGGCGGCATAGAGGTCGGCGGCCTCCGTCCACACCTGCTGCGCCTGGTCATATTGTCGGAGTGCGACATGCGGGTGGCCCAGCATGTCGAGGGTTTCCGCGGCTGCGTAGAGGTGGCCGATATCGCGGCGTAGGGCAAGTGCGCGCTGGTAGTGCTCCACGGCATCGCGGTGCCGGCCGGTGTGGTGGTTGATGTAGCCGAGAGCGTGCAGGGTGGTGGCTTCTCCTCGGTGGTACCCGTTGCCGCGGTGGTAGTCCAGGACGGTCTGGCAGAGTTCACGGCCGCGGTCGAGGTCACCGAGCTTCGCGGCGTACCAGCCGACTTCGTTGAGCGCCAGCATCGTCCGGGTCGGGTTGTCGAGGGTCCGGTAGGCCTCCAGCGATCGTGTCGCGTGCTGAAGTGCTCGGTGGTCGTCACCGTTGCGCTCCCACACCCAGGCCAGGGAGCGGTGCGTGTTCGCCTGGTTGGCGACATCGCCGGCACGCTCGGCCAGGAGGAGCGCTTGACGCAGGAGGGATAGGCCCTCCTCATGCCGTCCGATGCGGGTCAGCGCGCGACCGAGATGGCGGTTGGCGACGATCATGGCGTGGCTGTCGAGATGTTCGGCTGCGGCCAGACCGGCACGCCACATGGTGATCTCGTCGTGTATGTGGCCTTGCTGGAAGTGGAAGGTGTCGTTCACCCAGGCCAGTTGCCAGGTTGTGTGATGAAGGTGGTTGAGGACTGCGGTGTGCTGTGCTGCGAGGAGGCAGTGGTGTTCTTCGGTCAACCACTGCCACGCCGCAGGCAGGTCGGTGAGCGGTAGCGGTCGGCATCCGCCGGATGGTGTGGCTGGTTGTTCGACGCGGCGCTGAGGGTAGAGCAGGCGGTCCGCGTTGTGGGCGGTGTGCAAGTAGAAGTCCACGACACGCATCAGCGCCTGTTCCCGCTGTCGTTCGGGGAGCGAGGATGCGTGTTGCACCGCGAATTGTCGGATCAGGTCGTGCATCCGGTACCGGCCGGCGGCGGTGCGGGTGAGGAGGGACGCCCGTTCCAGCCCACGTAGCACCGACCGCGTTTCGACTCGGGGAAGTCCGAGGAGGTTCACGGCGGCGGGCAGGCTGATGTCCGGCCCTGGCGCGATGCCGAGCAGGGCGAACGCCACCGCCTCTTCAAGCTGAAGTGCCCGGTGCGACCAGGAGAACACAGCGGGCAGGCCGGTGTCGGGATCCTGGTCGTCGAACGCGGCGAGTCCCGACTCCCGCAGTTCCGCCACCAGATCGCTCAACGGGCTGGAGAGGCCGGCGCGTCCGGCGAGGATGCTCAGCGCCAGCGGAAGCCCGCCGCACAAGGCGATGAGCTCATCGATCGCTCCGGTGTCGGTCCGGACCCGCTCGGCGCCGAGACGATCGGTGAGCATGGCGAGGGCGTCGTCGGCGGCGAACACGTTCAGGTCGAGGTGCCGCGCGCCGTGGCGCGTGATCAAACCGGTGAGGCGGTTGCGGCTGGTGACCAGGACCGTGGACGTCGGGCTTCCCGGCAGCAGCGGGATGACCTGGGCGGTGTCGACGGCGTTGTCCAGGACGACGAGCAGTCGCCGATCGGCGACCATGCTGCGGAACAAGGCGGTCTGCGCGTGCGGGTCGACGGGGATCCTTCCGGGTTCGACCCCGAGGGCGTCGAGGAATCCTCGTACGGCGACCATGGGGTGCATCGGTTCGCTGTCCGGGCTGAATCCGGCCAGATCGACGAACAGCTGACCGTCGGGGAACCGATGCAGGTGCTGGTGTGCCCACTGCAGGACCAGCCACGTCTTGCCGATACCGCCGGCCCCTCCGATCGCGGAGACCACGACCGCGCCGCCACCGGTGACGTCCCGGTCGAGGAGGGCGGTGAGCGATGCCAGCTCGTCGGCGCGGCCGGTGAACGAGTGCGGTAGCGCCGGCAGTTGTCTCGGGATGACCGCATCCGCGCGGTGCCCGGATGACGGGGTCGCGGAGGGGTAGGGGGCATCGGGCAGGCTGACCCAGCCCGTCGCGTGGGTCTCCTTCACCGTGATTCGGAACGGCCGGAAGGTTCCCGGGTCGACGCGCCGGCTGTGCCTGACCACCTCGTCGTAGAACCAGTCGGAAGTGATCAAGGCCAGTACGCCGGGTGATCGGGCCAGCGCGGCCCTTAACGCGGTGGCGTCGGACAGGCGGAACGTGTGGTTCACCGCGGCTGCGGTGACGCCGTGCTCGTCGTAGTTCACCTCTCCCGCGTGCAGCGCCATGCGCAACCGGAACCGCCCTCCGGCCTCGCACGTCTCGTTGTGGTCACGGATGGCCGCGGCCAGTGCCGTCGGCAACGCCTCGACCAGCACCGCTTTGGGCACCTCGGGCGGCACGAGCACGAAGACCGCGTCACCACGGTCCTCTCGATGGCACCGGGCCCACGGCACGCCGGCTCGGGAGAAGGCCGACTGCAGCGCCCGGTACACGCCGGCCCGAACCGCGAGCTGGTCGTGATTGGTGCGGCGCCGGTCACCGAAGCCCTCCACGTCCACGACGAGGATGCTGCGGTGCACGGCGTGCGGGAGCGCTGAAGACGGCAGCGGCAGATCGGCCATGACAATCACGATCCGCCACAACTGCCCGGATGGGGAGCAGTTCCCTCGAACGGTCTCGACGATCCACCAACCCGGACAGGGCGGAGAACCAGAACCGTGTCGACTTTCGGGTGCCGCGACGTCATCGCTCGACGGTGTCACCCGCCGGGTGCCGGGTGGGACGTTCGGTGATCAGCAGGTTGAGCATTGCCGCGGCCACTGCGCCGGCGCCGAACAGCAGTGGCAGCCAAGCGATGCCAACCCCGGTCGCGAGCAGGGTGCCGCCCACGGCGGCGCCTACCGCGCTCCCGACGTAGATGGAGGACGCGTTCAGCGAGATCGCGACCGGACCCTGGGCGGGCTTGAGTGCCAGCAGCCGGTGCTGTTGCGGTGCGGGGCAGCTCCACCCGCCCGCGCCCCAGAGGAACATCAGCGCGATCGTGCCGAATGTGGAGGTGGCGAGGGGCAGCAGGGCGAGGCTCAGGCCGAGGACGGTCAGCAGGACGCTGAGCAACGCCCTGGTGTCCCGCCAGCGGTCGATCAACGTGCCGATTGCCAGGTTGCCGACGAGCCCGCCCAAGCCCCACGCGCACAGGTGCCACAGCGGGTCGCGGACGGCGGCCACCTCGGTCAGGAACGGCGCCACGTAGGTGTACATGCCGATGCTGGTCGCCGTGGACAGCACCGTCACGAGCAACAGCGGCACCACGGCGCGATCGGCCAGCACCGTGATGCGGGTCCGCAGCGGAGGTGGCTCGGCCGGTCGGAGGGTCGGCACGAACAGCGCCACGGTCACGAACGCGAGCACGCCGAGCACGGTGACCAACCAGTAGGTCAGCCGCCACCCGTGGGAGACCAGCAGCAGCCCGAGCGGCAGCCCGGCCACGGTGCCGCCGCTGAGCCCGGCGGTGACCAGGGCGAGCGCACGTCCCCGCCGGTGCTCCGGCACGAGTGCCGCCGCGGTCGCCGCCGCCATCGGCGAGTACAGGCCCGCGCCGAACCCGGCGACGACCCGGGAGACCAGCAGCAGCGACCACGACGGCGCGAGCGCGGCGAGCGCGTTGCCCGCGGTGAACACGGCGAGCGCGGACAACAGGACCAGGCGCAGGGGCCTGCCCGCGGCGAACGTCGCGCAGATCGGTGACAGCAGCGCGTACGACAGGGTGAACACCGTCACCAGTTGGCCCGCGACGGGCACGGGCACGCCCAGGTCGCCGGCGACGACCTCCAGGATGCCGGCGACCACGTAGGCGTCCAGTCCCAGCGCGGCCATGCCGAGGACCAGCGGCAGGAGCCGCCGCATCACACTCCCTTCACGGCGCCGGAGGTCAGCAGCGCGTCCACGGCCGACTCCGCCAAGCCCCAGTCCCGCAGGGCTTGCACGGTGTGCTGGCCGACGTACGGCGCGGGCGTGGGCACGGCGGCCGGTGTGCGGGAGAGCCGCGGTGTCAGGCCGGGCTGGAGCTGCCCGCCGACGTCCACGAACGTCCCCCGCGCCTTCAGCTGCGGGTGCTCGGCCACCTCGGACGGCGCCAGCACCGGCGCCACGCAGGCGTCGGAGTCGGCGAAGACCTTCTCCCACTCGGTGCTGTCCCGACGGCCGAACGCGGCGGCGATGTGCTCTGTCAGCACCGGCCAACCGGCCTCGTCGTACTGCTCGGGCAGGTCGACGTCGCCGAGGTCCAGCCGGTCCAGCAGCTCCCGGTAGAAGTGCGGCTCGACCGCGCCGACCGACACGTGCCTGCCGTCCGCGCACGGGTAGGTGCGGTAGAACGGGGCGTCCACGACGGTGACCCGCCCGGGGGTGCGGCGCCACTGGTCGACCATGACCGCGAGCAGCGCGGTGCCCTCGACGATGGCCGCGTCGACCACCTGCCCGCGACCGGAACGGGCCCGTTCCAGCAGCGCCGCCTGGATGCCGATCACCAGCGGCAGCGCGCCACCGGCGAAGCTCGACAGGTAGTACGGGGGCGGCACGGCGGGCGCACCGCCGGGTTCGGTGGGCGCGAGTGCGCCGGTGACGCCGAGGAACGTGATGTCGTGCCCGGCCCGGCGCGCCATCGGCCCGTCCTGGCCCCACCCGCTGACCCGTCCGTAGACCAGCGCCGGATTGCGCTCCAGGCACTGCTCGGGTCCGATGCCGAGCTTCTCGGCGACGCCCGGTCGTCCGCCTTCGACCACGACGTCCGCGTGCTCCACCAGGCCGAGCACGACGGCGGGCCCGTCCGGGTGCCTGAGGTCGACCGCCGCGGAGCGCCTGCCCCTCGCGAGCGGGTCGGGTGCGGGCGGGTGCGGTTCGCCCGGCACCTGCGTGGCGCGGTCCACGCGGAGCACGTCGGCGCCCAGGTCGGCCAGGACGGTGCTCGCGTACGCCCCGGCGACGGAGCCGCCGATCTCCAGCACCCGCAGCCCTTCCAGTGGACCCGGCACGGTTCCTCCTTCTTCGTTGGTCTCGACGCGCCACGCGTGCGGCGCGGTCCTCGACTAGATGACTACGACTTCCCGTAGGTGGGCCGACTGCCCGACTGTCCTAACTTCACTGATCGACAGCTTCTTCTTGTCTCATAAGGGGATTCCAATGCCAGTTGTCTACACAGCGGTTGTCGTGTCCAGTGGGGACGGTCGGCAGGGCGTGGTCGCCTCCGACGACGGTGCGTTCGAGCTGCAACTGGCCGCGCCGAAGGAGGTCGGTGGCAGCGGCGCGGGTTCCAACCCCGAGCAGCTCTTCGCCGCCGGGTACTCGGCGTGCTTCCACTCCGCGCTGCGCCTGGTGGCCAAGTCGGCGGGCACGACCCTGACCGACGACACGGTGACCGCCTCGGTCGACCTGGTCCGTGACGACGACAGCGGGTACCACGTGGCCGTGCGGCTCGTGGTGACACTGCCGGGCGTGGAGCAGCGGGTCGCCGAGGAGCTGGCCGAGCAGGCGCACCAGCGCTGCCCGTACTCGAAGGCGACCCGCGGCAACATCGACGTCACGGTCCTCACCAAGGTGTGACGGAGGGAGGGTGCCGGCCCGGAGGCACCCTCCCCCCGCCGTCATCCCGCGGTGGCGGAGGCAGCGGCCTCCGCCGCCGCGGGCAGCGCGGCGATCACGCGGTCGAGCGCCCGATCGTCGTGCGCCGCCGACAGGAACCACGACTCCAGCGCCGACGGGGGCAGGTAGACCCCCTGGTCGAGCATCGCGTGGAAGAAGGCGTTGTAGCGGAACGTCTCCGACGCCTTGGCCGACGCGAAGTCGGTGACCGGCGCAGCGGCGAAGAACACCGAGAACATGTTCCCGCTGCGCTGGACCTGGTGCGCCACCCCGACCCGGTCGAGCGCCTCGGCGATGGCGCCGGTGAGCACCGTGGCCGCCCGCTCCAGGTGCTCGTACACCTCCTCGGTGCACAGGCGCAGCGTCGCCAGACCGGCCGCGGTGGCGACCGGGTTCCCCGACAGCGTGCCCGCCTGGTACACCGGCCCTTCCGGGGCGAGGTGCGCCATCACGTCGGCGCGCCCGCCGAAGGCGGCGGCGGGGAAGCCGCCACCCATGACCTTGCCGAAGGTGAACAGGTCGGCCGCGACGCCTTCCCGGCCGAACCACCCGGCGCGGCTGAGCCGGAACCCGGTCATCACCTCGTCGGAGATCAGCAGCGCGCCGTGCTCCCGGCACAGTTCCTCGAGCCCGGCGGTGAAGCCCGGCGCGGGCGGCACCACGCCCATGTTGCCCGGTGACGCCTCGGTGATCACGCAGGCGATCCGGTCGGACTCGGCTTCGAACGCCCGGCGCACCGCCTCGAGGTCGTTGTAGGGCAGCACGATCGTGTCGCCCGCCTGCGCCCCGGTGACACCCGGCGTGTCGGGCAGGGCGAAGGTCGCCACGCCCGACCCGGCCGAGGCGAGCAGGGCGTCGACGTGGCCGTGGTAGCAGCCCGCGAACTTCACCACCTTGGTGCGGCCGGTGAAGCCGCGCGCCAGGCGGATGGCCGACATGGTGGCCTCGGTGCCCGAGCTGACCAGCCGGACCTGCTCCACGGGCGCGACCCGTTCGACGATCTCCTCGGCGAGCAGCACCTCGTTGAGCGTCGGCGTGCCGAACGAGGTGCCCTGCCCGACCGCGGCGACCACCGCGTCCCGCACGGCGGGGTGGGCGTGCCCCAGGATCATCGGACCCCACGAGCAGATCAGGTCCACGTACTCGCGGCCGTCCACGTCGTGGAGGTACGGGCCCTGCCCGCGGTCCATGAACCGGGGGGTGCCGCCGACCGCGCGGAAGGCGCGGACCGGCGAGTTCACCCCTCCGGGCACGGTGCGCCGGGCGCGGGCGAACAGGGCCTCGGACTCCGGTGCGGGTGCGCCCGGGGCCTGGGGGGCGACGTGCGTCGCGGACATCTCAGGACTCCTTGGTGGTCACGTAGGCGGCGTCGAGCACCACGGCCCGGTCCGGCAGCAGGCGCACCGGGTTCAGGTCCAGCTCGAAGCCGGCGCCCCAGTCGGCGGTCAGCGCCGAGACCCTGCGGAGCACGTCGGCCGCCGCCGCCACGTCGACCGGTCGCTGCCCTCGGGCGCCGGTGAGCAGAGCCGAGCCGCGCAGCTCGCCGAGCATGGCCTCCGCGTCGCCCTCGCCCAGCGGCAGCAGCCGGGACGTCACGTCGTCGAGCACCTCGGTGAAGATCCCGCCCAGGCCGACCGTGAGCACGGGGCCGAAGTCGGCCGACCGCACGCCGACCAGCAGCTCCACGCCGTCGTCGACCAGCTCCTCGACCAGGACTCGGCCGCCGAACGCGGCGACCTCCTCGAACGCCGCGGCCGCGTCCGCCACGCCGACGTCGACCTTGACCGCGCCGACGTCGGTCTTGTGCACCAGGCCGGGCACGACGGCCTTGAACACCGCACGCCCGCCCAGTTCGGCGACCAGGCTCGCGGCGTCCTCCGCGGAGGCGACGACGCGGCCGGCGGGCACCTGAAGGCCCACCTCGGTCAGCAGTGCCTTCAGCTCCGGCTCGGTGACCTCCGACCCGGGCGCGGGCACGGCGTCGGTCGCCGCGGGCAGCGCGGCCGGACGCGGCCGGGAGACCTGCCAGAGGGCGGCGGCCGCCCGGACGGCACGCGCGGGTGTCGGGTAGTCGGGCAGGCCGATCCGGCGCAGGGTCGCCCTGGCCTCGGGCGCCAGGAAGTCCGCGCCGGTGCGGGAGACGAGCACCGGCTTGCCGGACGCCTCCGCGGTGCGCGCGAGGCTGTGCACGGCCTTGTCGACGTCGCCGTCGGTCATCACGCAGAAGCAGCCGATGATCATGTCCACGGTGTCGTCGGCCGCGATGGCGGCCAGGGACCGCTCGAACAGGCTGGAGTCGCTGAGCACCGCGGCGGTGACGTCGACCGGGTTGTCCACCGAGCCGAAGCTCGGCACGATCCCGGCCAGCACCTCGCGGGTCTCCGGCCGCAGCTCGCTGAGCCGCAGACCCCGCGCCACGACGTCGTCGGCGGCGAGGATGCCGGACCCGCCGGACGTGGTCACGATCGCCACCCGCGGGCCCTTCGGCCGCAACGGCGTGGCGAACGCGTCACCGGCGTCCAGCAGCTCGTCGATGCCGTCGGCCCGCACGATGCCCAGCTGGCGCAGGGCGGCGTCCAGCACGCGGTCGTCGGTGGCCAGGGCGCCGGTGTGCGAGGCGGCGGCCCGTCCGCCCTCGGCGCTGCGCCCGGACTTCACCAGGGCCACCGGCTTGCCGGAGGCCGCGAGCGAGCGCAGCAGGTCGATGTCGGGCACGTTCTCCAGGTAGCCGAGCAGGGCGGTGCAGTCGGGCTCCTCGGCGAGCGCGGCCAGCACTTCCAGGGCGCTGACGTCGGCGTCGTTGCCGGTGGTGACGACCCAGCCGGGACGCATGCCGCGTTCGATGCCCAGGCTGGCCGCGCCGAAGCCCAGCGCGCCGCTCTGGCTGACGATGCCCAGCCCGCCGGGCTCCAGCGAGACCACCGACTCGGCGGAGAACAGCGGGCTGAACGTGGCCAGCACCCGGCTGCGGAAGCCGACCGATCCGATGCAGTTGGGCCCGATCAGCCGCAGGCCGCCCGCACGGGCGCGGCTCACCGTCTCGGCTTGGAGCGCGGCGCCCTCGTCGCCGATCTCGGCGAAGCCGGACGAGGCGATGATGGCCAGCTTGATGCCCGCGGCCACGCAGTCGTCGACCGCGGCGGGCACGCGCTCCGCGGAGACCATGATCAGCGCCAGGTCGATCGGCCCCGGCGCGTCCAGCACGGACGGGTAGGCCTGGTAGCCCAGGATCTCACCGCCCTTGGGGTTGATCGGCAGCACCCGGCCCTGGTAGCCGTAGCGCCTCAGGTAGTCCACCGGCTTGCGGCCCAGCGCGCCCGGGCGCTCGGTGGCGCCGATGACCGCGACGGATTCCGCCCGCCACAGCAGCGACAGCGTGCTCATGCGCCAACCCCGTCCAATTCCGGCAGGTCGAACAACTTGCCCAAGACCTCCACGTAACGCGCGCCGTCCGGCGCGCCCGCCAGTTCCCTCGCCCGCACGGTCGGGCCGTGCAGCACCTTCTCCACGATCCGGTTCACCGACCGGGTGATCTCCGAGCACGTCCGCTCGTCCAGCGCGGGCATCTTGCGGAACAGCCTGTCCAGCTCGTCCTCCGCGGCCGAGGAGGCCACCGAGCGCAGCGCCACCAGGGCGGGCGCGACCCGCGCCGAGCGCTGCGCGCCGAGGAACCCGTCGACCTCGGTGGCGACGATCCGGCGGGCGGACGTCACGCTGGCCAGCGCCGAGTCGTCGACGTCCTGCCCGGCCAGCGTCTCCAGGTCGACCAGGCTGATGCCCTCGACGTCGGCCACGTCGGCGGCGATGTTGCGCGGCATGGCGAGGTCGAGCAGGAACAGGGGTGCTCCCGCGCGGCGGCGCACCGCCTCCGCCGCGGCGTCGGCGGTGAGGACCACGCCCGACCCGCCGATGCAGGTCACCACGAGGTCCACGTCGGCGAGCAGGCTCGGCAGGTCCTCCAGCGGGTGGCCTTGACCGCCCGCGGTGGCGGCCAGCCTGGCGGCCTTCTCCGGCGTGCGGTTGGCCACGTCGATGCGCGCCAGGCCGCTGCGCCGCAGGGCGGCCACGACCACGCCGCCCATCGCGCCCGCGCCGATCACCAGGGCCGAGCGGCCCGTCATCGCACCGACCACCTGCTCCAGGGCGGACAGGCCCACGGTGGCCAGCGACCGGCCCGCGCGGTTGATGTCGGTTTCGCTGCGCACCCGCTTGCCGACCCGGATGGCGGCCTGCACCAGCTTGTTGATCAGCGGTCCGGACACGGCGAGGCGCTGCGAGCGCTCCAGCGCGTCCTTGACCTGGCCGAGGATCTGGTCCTCGCCGATGACGATCGAGTCGAGGCCGCTGGCCACCGAGAACAGGTGGCTCACCGCCTCCTCGCCCTGGCGCAGGTAGAAGTAGGAGTCGGCGTCCTCGGCGGAGATGCCCGCCCGGTCGAGCACCGCCTTGCGCACCGCGTCACCGGCGTCCGGCCCACCCTCGGGGGTCTCGAGGTAGAACTCCATCCGGTTGCAGGTGGACAGCGCGTACACCGCGCCGAACCCGTCGGCCGACCGCAGCCCGCCGACGACGTCCTCCAGCCGCCCGTCCTCCAGCACCAGGCGTTCCAGCACGTCCACGGGTGCCGAGGAGTGGCTGACGCCGAGAACGGTCAATTTCAGGTCGTCCACCGTCAGCGCTCCAGCCGTGATGCGAACTCGGCGGCCCAGTAGGTGATGATGATCGACGCGCCGGCGCGCCGGATGGAGCCGATGCTCTCCAGCACGACCTGCTCGCGGTCCAACCAGCCGTTGGCCGCGGCGGCCTCGATCATCGAGTACTCGCCGGAGACCTGGTAGGCGGCCACCGGCACGTCGGTGTGCTGCGCGATCAGGGACACGATGTCGAGGTAGGCGCCCGCGGGCTTGACCATCACGATGTCCGCGCCCTCTTCGAGGTCGAGGTCGACCTCGCGCAGCGACTCCCGGATGTTGCCGGGCACCTGCTGGTAGGAACGCCGGTTGCCGGTCAGCGAGGACTCGACGGCGTCGCGGAACGGGCCGTAGAACGCGGAGGCGTACTTGGCGGAGTAGCCCATGATCGGGATCTGCTGGAAGCCCTCGGCGTCCAGCGCCGCGCGCATCGACCCGATCTGACCGTCCATCATGGCGCTGGGCGCGATCACGTGCGCGCCGGCGCGGGCCTGGGCCACCGCCATCGCGGCGAGCCGCTCCAGGCTGGCGTCGTTGTCGACGTCGCCGTCCGGGCCCAGCACGCCGGTGTGCCCGTGGTCGGTGTACTCGTCGAGGTTGACGTCACCGATGATCACGGTGGCGTCGCCGACCTCCTCGGCGACGTCGCGCAGCGCGACCTGGAGGATGCCGTCGGGGTCGGACGCGCCGGTACCGAGCGGGTCCTTGTGCACCGGGATGCCGAACAGCAGCAGGCCGCCGACGCCCGCGGTGACCGCTTCGACGGCGGCCTTGCGCAGCGAGTCACGCGTGTGTTGGTAGACGCCCGGCATCGAGCTGATCTCCCTGGGCTCGGTCAGGCCCTCGTGCAGGAACAGCGGCTGCACCAGGTTCGACGCGTGCGGCCGGGTCTCCGTGACCAACCGGCGCAGCGCGGGGGTCCGGCGCAACCTGCGCATGCGGACTACGGGGAAGCTGGACATCAGGCAACCTTTCCGATCGTGGACCCGAGGAAGACGTTCTCGATGTGCTCGGTGAGCCGGTCGTCCGGGCGGCGGAACCAGTAGCCGGCCCCGGAACGGGAGGTGATGCCCAGGCGCTGGGCATCCACCGTCAACTCGGTCATGCGGACGAGCAGCCCGGCGGGGTCGATCAGCGGCAGCCCGTGCAGCTCCTTGACGCCCAGGTGCCAGAAGATCTCGGTCGGGATGCCCTCGGCCGGGATGAGCAGTTGCGCGCCCGCCTCGGCGGCGCGCTGGGCGGCGGCGCCGTAGGCGTCGAGGAACAGGTCGAAGTCGCCGTTGACGGCCAGGCGCACGGCCTCGTGGCCGTCGGCGGCCATCTCGTACGACGACAGCCGGTTGCCGATCCCGTAGCGCTCGATGTTCTCCGAGATGATCTCGCGCAGGGCGGGCATGAAGCCGAGCACGCCGAAGCGGTAACCCATCAGCGCGCTGTAGAAGAACGCGGTCTCGCCGTAGCCGAGGGTCGGGATGGACGTCATGGCGCGGGCGTCGTGCAGGCCGGGGTCCTGGCCGGCGGCGATGACCCACGCGTCGTAGCCCTCGCGCTCGGCGACGACGGCGGACTGGGCGAAGTAGGCGTTGAAGTGGATCTGGAGCGCGCCGAACTTGACGAGGTCGAACGGAGTGGCGTCGCCGTAGGTGTCCTCGGGCAGCGTCTTGATGTCGATGGTGGTGCCGGGCGACGCGACCTCGGCGAGGTGTTTGCGGTACCAGTCGTCGAGCAGCGGGAGTCGTCCCTCGACGGTGTGCTTGTGGAACCAGATCCTCATGGCTGTGCGCCCTTTCGGGGAGTCAAGCGGACTGGACGGAACGAGCGGGTGGCACGTGACGTGGTGCGGAGTCGAGCATCGACGCCCGGCTGAGCCAGGCGGTGGCGGCGACGGGGTCCTCGGCGGTCTCCGCGATCTCGCGCACCGCGTCCTCGACGCGAGCGCCGCCGCGTCCGTCCACACCGGACACCCGCGCCTCGCTGCGCGGGATCACCTGGTCGGTCACCGCGGTGCGGCGCCGTCGGGCGGCGGTGTCGAGCGCGTCGTCGGAAGCACCGCGCGACACCGCGGCCAACGCGCCGGCGAGGTCGACGGCGTCGTGGATGCCGCAGTTCATGTTCATGCCGCCGGCGGTGGAGGTCAGGTGGGCGGCGTCGCCGGCGAACAGCACGCGGCCCACGCGGTAGTCGTCCAGGACGCGGCGGGAAGTGCGGTAGGTGTGCGCGTCCCGGATCGCGATCCGCGCGGCGGCGGTGGGCAGCGCGCGGTGCAGCAGGTCGACCACCCGGTCCCGCGGCACGGTGTCGTCATGGGCCTCGCGCGGCACGCGCAGGATCACCCGCCAGAGGCCGGGCATGCCGAGCACGCTGCACGACTGCTCGGGGTGGCGGAAGTAGGTCATGGGCGACAGGCCGGGCACCAGCTCGTCCAGCGGTGTGTCGGTGATGACGCGCAGCGCGCAGGTCGGGTACTCCGCGCCGGCGAACCGCAGACCGAGGGAGGCGCGGACGGCACTGTGCGCGCCGTCCGCGGCCAGGACGTGCTCGGCGCGCAGCGTGCCGCCGGTGCGGAGCACGACCTCGACACCGTCCGGCTGCTGGACCACGCCGGACACCGGGGTGTCGAACCGGACGTCGACGTGGGGGAAGCGGGTGAGTTCTTCCAACAGCAGCGGGGTGAGCGCGCTCTGCTCCGCGTGCAGCCGGAAGGGATGACGGGTCAGGCCTTCGAGGAGCGAGTAGGGCATCTCGGCGATCAGCGCCCCGGAGCGGTCGCGCCACTGGAGGCTGTGCACCGCGCGGCCCAGGGCGGTGAACGGCTGGGCGACGCCGAGATCGGCCAGCAGGTCGAGCGTCGCCGGGTGGAACGTCGACGCGCGGGAGGCCGTGCTCAGGCCCGAACCGGCCTCCAGCACGGTGACCGGGACGCCGTCGCGGGCGAGCACCAGCGCGGCGGTCAGGCCGACGGGTCCGGTGCCGACGACGAGGACGCTCACGCCGGCGCACCCGTGGCCGCGGTCGCGCCCGCGGGCAGCGGCCAGTCGGCGGGCACGTGCGCACCGGGCACGAGTTCGCGCAGCGCCCACCAGGCCGTGCACAGGTTGGAGGTGAGCACCACGCGGTCACGGCCCGCGCCCAGCCGCTCCAACGCCTCCAGGGTGAACATGCCGGTGCCGGTGACCAGCAGCACCTCGTCGGCGGGCCGGTCGGCGGCCAGCACCTGCTCGACCAGCTCGTCGGGCGTCACGTCGTAGGGCGAGAACCCGGCGGAGGAGCGCACCCGCACCACGTCGCGGACCTTGATGCCGGCCGCTTCCCAGTAGGCGCGCGACAGATCGGTCAGCCACGGCTGGTACGGGGACACCAGCGTCGTCTCGTGCACGCCCAGCGCGGCGAGCGCCGCCAGCACGGTCCTGGTGACGGTGGTGACCTGGACCCCGTGCCGCTCGCTGAGCCGCTCGCAGAACCGGCGTTCCTCGTCCGGTCCCTGGAGGTAGTGCGAGCCGCTGCACTCGGCCACCACGGCACCCGGGCCCAACTTGCCGAACGATTCGACGGCCGCCGGCAGCGCGTCGTTGTACAACGAGATCCGTTCACGCTGTTCCCGATCGGGAAAAACCGGAAAGCGAGCCGCGTGGACGCTGACGAATCCGGCCAGCAGAGCGGCGATCTCCGGTTCGACGGCCGCATTCCCGGAAGGAACGACAACACCTAATCTGGGACTGTTCATCTTGGACATCACGACAAACCCCTCACATCCCGCTTTCGCTGACAGCGAGATTAGGCAGGCTCACCGGGTCGGCTCACTACGGTAAACCACAGAACGAACACGTAAATATTTCCTTCGGAGATCCGAAACAGCGGGCAAGAAAAAAAGGCACGGCACGGGATCTCCCGAAACGGGCGTTTCGGGAGATCCCGTGCCGTGCTGGGCCGTGCCGAAGGGTTGGGGGAGTTAACCCTTCGCCGCGGCGACCGGGGCCGTGGCGCCTCCCGCGACCTGCTTCGGCTTGCGCCGGACGAGGGTGATGCCGAGGATCGAGGCGACCGCGCCGACGTAGACGGGCCAGTCGATCACCTCGTCCAGCACCAGGGCGCCGAGCAGCACGGACACGACGGGGAACAGGTACGTGACCGTGGAGGCGATGGTCGGGCCGTCCTTGGCGATGATCTGGAAGTTCAGCACGTAGGCCAGGCCGGTGCAGACCGCGCCGAGCACGAGCAGCGACAGCGCCGAGTCGAGCCGGAAGGTCACCGGCTGCAGCCCGGCGAACGGCAGTGCGAGCAGCAACAACACCGAAGCGGCGGTCAACTGCGCGGCGGCCAGCACCAGGGGCGGGATGCCGCGGCCGGTGAGGAACTTGCCCATGTAGGCGAAGCTCGCGCCGAGGCTGACCGTGCCGACCACGAAGGCGACGACGCTGCCGGTGCTGCCGACGGCGCCCGCGTTCCAGGGCGCGGCGATGAGCAGGGTGCCGAGCAGGCCGAGCAGCAGGCCCGAGACCTTGGCCGTGCCCAGCTTCCGGTCCTGGCCGAGGATGAAGGCGGCGACGATCGTCCACAGCGGGGTGGTCGAGTTGATGACGCCGGCGGTGCTCGACGAGCCGTCCTGCTCACCCCAGGCGAACAGCGTCCACGGAACGGCGTTGCCGAGCAGCGCCGCGACCGTCAGGTGTCCCCAGACCTTCGCCCCGCTCGGAAACCGCAAACCCTGGCTGAAGACGAACGGCAACAGCACCAAGGCGCCCAGGACCAATCGCGAGAACACCATCTGCAGCGGCGAAACGGCATATCCGGCGATCTTGATGAACATGAAGACCGAGCCCCAGATGAAACCGAGCGCGACGAGCCTCGCCAAGCCGCTCTTAGAAAGCTCCCAAGACATGCGTCATCCCTCTGCCGTTGCTGTCCGCGAACTGGCCGGCGGATTCTCGAAAAATCGCCACCAAGGCAAGGCGGCGTCCGCCCGTAGGCGCGGAACCCGGTCGTGATCTCAGCATTCCAGTGGAGCCGCGGTAGTTCCAGCAACAGTTTGTGGGCTCGACCGTGCAGGGAACCTGAACGATCAGCCCGGCGAGGCGGCCTTGGCCTCGGCGACCTCGACCAGGGCCGTCAGCACGGCCTCCAGGTGCGGGGCGCACTCGGCGCCCCGCCGCACGGCGGCGAACAGGTGCCGGGTCGGCTTGTTCGCCTCCAGCACGCGGATGACCACGTCGTCGTGGCCGCTGGTGTCGATCAACCGGGGCACCAGCGCGACACCGAGACCCAGGCCGACGGCGGAGAGCGTCGCCTCCCAGTCCCCGATCTGGTGCGCTATCTCGGGCGTGAAGCCCGCCGAGATGCAAGCGGCCAGCGAGATGTCCCGGCACGTGTCGCTGTTGGAGAAGATCCACTGCTCGCCGGCGAGGTCGCCCAACCGCACCTCGGGCGCGTGCGCGAGGGGGTGGTGCAGCGACAGGGCGACGTCGAACCGCTCGGCGAGCAGCGGCACGCGGTGGAACCTCCGGTCGTTGACCGCCGGGCTGTCCTTGGAGGCCAGGGCCAGCACCAGGTCGATGTCACCGCGCACCAGCTGGTCGAACGACTCCGGCGGGTCGGACTCGACCAGCCGCACCCGCAGGTCGGGGTGAGAGGTGTGCAGCAACCGCAGCGCGGGCAGGGCAAGACCGGAGAGGGTGGCCGCGAACCCGGCCACCCGCACGTCCGCCACGTGGCCCACGGCGTGCGCGGCGAGGTCGGCGTGGACCCGCTCGATCCGCGTGAAGATGTCGTCGGCGTGGCGCAGGAGGACCCTGGCCGCGTCGGTGAGCCGGACCCGGCGGCCGACCGGCTCGACGAGCTGGACGCCGGCCTCCCTGCTCAGCGCCACCAGTTGCTGCGAGACCGCGGACGGGGTGAGGTGCAGCGCCTGCGCCACCGCGGCCACGGTGCCGCGCTCCTCCAGTTCGCGCAACACCCGGAACTTGCGGACGTCCAGCTCTGCCATCTGCCAACCTGCCTCGTGGGAAACCAGCTCAACGGAGTTGTCCGGTCGAGAGGTCGACGACGTCGGCGGCCACCCGTTCCAGCATGCCCCAATAACGCTCTGCCGGGTGGCGCGTGGTCTCGCCGGGGAACGTGGTGTCGAGGACCACGTGAGTGGCGCCCAAGTCCTGGAGTTCGGCCAGGTCGTCGCGGACCTGGCCGATCGTGCCCTCGCCGACCAGGCGCCGGTCGTCGGGCAGCGGGCGTTCGGTGAGGCGGAGCTTCATCCGAGGCGCCAGGGCGGGCACGGGCAGGCTCTCGCGCTCGGCGGCGCGGCGCAGCTCCGGCAGGCCGACGCGGCGCAGGTAGCCGACCGGGAACGAGGTCGGGTGCCAGGCCTGACCGTGGCGGACCGCGCGACGCAGCGCGCTCGCGCTGTGCCCTCCTACCCAGATCGGCGGGTGCGGGCGCTGGACGGGCGCGGGCCCCGTGGCCACCGGTCCGAACGACACGTGCCGTCCGCGGAACTCGGCCCACTCCCGGGTCCAGAGCGCCTTCATCGCCATCAGGGACTCGTCGGAGACCCGGCCGCGCTGCTCGTAGCTCGCGCCGACGGCGGCGAACTCGCCGGGCGCCCACCCCGCGGCCACGCCCAGCACCAACCTGCCACCGCTGAACCGGTCGATGTTCGCGGCCATGCGCGCCATCACGAGCGGGTGCCGGTACGGCAGCACGACGACGGTCGTGCCCAGACCGATGCGGGTGGTCTGCCCGGCCAGCCACGCGAGCGTCGCGAACGGGTCGTAGAACGGGGCGGGGAACAGCCTCTCGACTTCGGGTGTCAGCGCGACGTGGTCGGACACCATTGCCAAGTGGTAGCCGATGTCCTCCAGGTGTCGCACCCAGCCCACTATCGCGTCAGGAGTGGCCCGGTCGCCGTACGTGGGAATGTTCACGCCGAATTCCATTGTTCCTCGCCGTCAGGCAACCAGTGCGCCGGCGAGTTGCGCGCGACGCGCGATGCCGAGCTTGCGGTAGATATTCGTGATGTGCAGTTCCACGGCGCGGACCGAAACGCCGAACGCGGCGGCAATCTCGCGATTGGTTTGCCCGCGAACGATCAGCTCGGCTATGCGGGACTCGTGTGCGGTAAGCCGTCGAGTCGCTTTGGACGGGGCGGTGCGGACCGCGCGCGAGCTCTCCTCGAGTCGCCGCACGACGGTGGCGGGGGAGTCGTTGACCGTGGTCAGACCCAGTTGGTCGGGCCTGGCGCCGGTGCCGAACCCGCCCAGCACCGGCGTCCATTCGAGTATTCGAACGCTTTTTACGAGGCTGCTCCGAACGTACGGATCAGCTTGCACTGCCCGGCGCACCTCGCGCTCATCCGACGCTTCGCAGAGCAGCAGTCCGCCTCGATCATTCGTGTACCATCCGCCGCCCGACAGCACTCCCAGCGCCGCTTGTCGCTCCCAGTAGAGGCGATGTGCCGGCCGCGTATGGGCTAATCGCGGGTCGCCGGTCTCAAACATCATCTCCACGACAAATCTCGCCATGACTTCCCCCAAGGTCCCGCAGCCTCGGCAATGAACACACCGATGCCGCTTTGTCATCCGTGTTTACCTGAGCACGTGGACGAATGCAAGCCGCGCGACGGCGGCTCGCGCCGGTCCCGGAGAGTGGGACCGATCCGGCCCGAGGCGATCGGCGGTCGCCGATCGGCCGGCATGGCGGGAGGATGTCGCCGCTCCCGGTCCGGCCTGTCGGGGTGTTGTTGCCCGGTCCGTCGCGAACTCGTTCGACACGGGGGCGTTCCGCCACTGATCAACCGGTGTCGCCGACGGTGCGCCACGTGCCGTCCACAGTGGACCGGGGTGGTCGCGCGAGGAAGATAGATTGCCAATCTAGGTCACCGGGAATTACCGAACGACAACCGCGTCACCCGTTCACCGCTTTCGCCCGACACGCACCGCGACGAGTGGGACAACGGATGTAATGTCGATCACGTCGACCGTTGGTCAGCCGTTCGACCAGTTCGTTTTGTCGGAATTGCGCTCTGTCGGCCAAGTGCGCCGGCGACCGCTGTCTACTGTGGACTGAACCGGGCGTCGGCACGTCCGGCCGTGGGAAGGGCGGGGCATGAGCGACCTGACGGGAGCGGTGGCGCTGAGGGCGGCGCGACCGGAGGAAGCTGAGGCGTTGAGCGCGCTGGTGCTGCGTTCCAAGGCGTACTGGGGCTATGACGAGGCGTTCCTGGCCGGCTGCGCGGAGGCGCTTCGACTTCGGCCCGCTGAGGTCGTCGAACGGCGCACGGTGGTCGCCGAACGGGGTGGCGTGGTGCTGGGTGTGGCCACGTTGGACGGGGAACCGCCGGACGGTGAGCTCGGCCTGCTGTTCGTGGAGCCGGACGTGATCGGCAGTGGTGTCGGGCGGATGCTGTACCGGCACGTGATGGCCGAGGCGACGCGGCTGGGGTTCGACCGGGTGGCGATCGAGTCCGACCCCCACGCCGAGCCGTTCCACCTGGCGATGGGAGCGGAGCGGACGAGTTCGGGTCGGGCACTGCCCGTGTTGGTCGCGTGGCCGGTTCGGCCGGAGCCGTCGTGGTCGGTGGCGTGGAGCGAGGGCGGACCCACCGTGCACGTCGGCAACGTCGCCGAGTTCAACGGCCAGTTCACCGGTGAGGCGAGGGGGCCGGACCACTACTCCTGCCTGGCCGCCTTCTGCGGGCCGCAGCCCTCGTTGATCGTTCTTCCGCAGCCGGTCGACGAGTGGTGGGTTCGGGACGTCGGCGCCGTGCTCGGCTGGAGCGAGGTCGAGGTGCACAGCGGGATCGCGGGGGACGGCCACGTGTCCGAGGCGATCCTGGCTCGGCCGGATCTGCTCGAACGGCTCACCTCCCGTGGAGCACCCGTGCTGCCGTGGGGCCGCACGACGGCGTTCGACCCGATCTCCCCGTCGCCCGAAGGGGTGGTGCGGGCGGTCCGGCGGTACGAGTCCAAGAGGCAGGCGAACGCGTTGTTCCGCGCGCTGGCTCCGGAACACCCGGGAATCGTCGTCCCCGAACAACGGTTGGTCGGTTCCCGTCGCGCGCTGGTTCGGGAACTGGCCGCCGGGAAGCGGGTGGTGTTGAAGGAGGAGTACGGCGTCGGCGGTTCCGGCACGGTGGTCGCGTCCCGCGAGGGGCGTCGGGCGTCGGCACGGCGATGGGCGGCACGTGGCCTGCTGGTGGAGGAGTACGTGGAGGGAACGGGCCCGTACCGCGATCCCACCTTCGACGCCGTCATCGACGTCGACGGCGAGGTTCACCCGGTCGGCGTCGGGCTGATGGACGTCGACGGCACCAGTTACCGAGGCGTCACCGTCGGTCCGGGTGTCCTGCCCGATCCGCTCGGCGACACGGCCGTCGGCTTCGGGGTCGCGGTGGGCCGGACGTTGTCCGAGGAGGGCTACCGGGGTTGGTACGACGTCGACTTCGTTACCGACGCGTCGGGCCGCCTCGCTCCGGTCGAGATCAACCTGCGACTCACCGGGCCGGCCGTCGCGTTCCACGTCCAAGCCGCCCTCGACCGCCGGCGGGGAGGACGTCACCTCGTCCGCACCCTCGATCGGCTGCCCCTGGGCGCACGGCTGCCCGCCGGAGCGCTGCGCGACCACGTCGCCCGCACCGCACAACGGTGCCGGGAGCTCGGGGCGACCCTGCTGGTCACCATCCCGACAGCCGCGTTCGACCCGGTTCCCCACCTGGGCGTGGCGATCGCGGCACGGGACGGGCAGGCCCTCGCGGACGCCGAAGCCGCCGTCCGCGACGCGAACGCGGCACTGGGCGGGATGTTCGCCGATCTGGAGGTCAGTCCACGCGACGGTCGCGGACCGCGAACACGACGAGTACGGCCGCGGCGAGCATCAAGGTGATGTTGAACCCGTAGACGAGGGCGGCCTGTCGACCCCAGTCGGTCTTGGCGGTGAGCCGGTAGAAGTTGTCCTGAGGCCACCAGGCGACCAGCAGCCAGACGATCGCCAGGTGGGCCGACGTGGTCAGGCGCCCCGAACCGGTCAACCGTCTGCGGCCCGTGACCAGGAACCCGATCCCCAGGCCGAAGGACAGGCACTCGGCCGCGTAGAGCCCGGTGAACAGCCCCGCCCAGGGCTGGGGCACCGCCGACAGGTCGGTGGAGCCCGGCCAGAGTTCGTCGGTGATCAGGAACGCCACCACGGCAAGGATCCCGCCCAGGTACAGCCCGAACCTGCGTGTCTCGTCGCCGTCCTGCCACGCCCCCTTGCCGCCTGCCGCCCGCCCCGGCAGCACCGGGAGGGGAAGACCTTCGCGGTCCACCTCGCCGGAACTCGTGCGCGGCAGGGAGTTCACCGGGATCACGGCCTGCGGAATGCGGCTGTGCCGCAGACGAGGCGCCGAGAGGAACGCCCGAACCTCCGCCGGCTCGATCCGGCCGGTGGCGACGACGTACGCGACGAGCACGTCCTTCCGCCGCCCGATCGGGATCCTGGTGACCACGCACTCCGCCACCTGCGGATGCGCGAGGAGTTCCACCTCTACATCGTCATACGCCATACCGGTTCTTCCTCCAAACAACACGAAAGGGACGTCAGGACGTTCGAGGAAGCCCGGCGGCGTCGCACCGGCCTCGGTCGTGAGCCGGGGCGACCCGGGTACGTCCGGCCCGCACCGGCTCACCGGGGTGTCAGGCGATGTCGAGGCCCGACGCGGTGGCCGGGCTGACCGCCGTCGCCGCGCTGATCACCAGGTTGTCCAGGGGCAAGGCGTCCGAAGTGCCGGACAGCTCGGCCACGGCCCGGAACGTCACGTTGCCGTGCGTGGCGTCCTCGGGGCGGAACGTGTAGCGGAACGGGAAGTCGACGGTGCGCGTCGCCGGCACGTACTGGGTGTACCCACCGACGTGGTCCCAACCCGAAGGGGTGCTCCGGTACAGCGAGACGGTCACGTCCTCGGCGTACCGCGTGTTCGCGATTCGCACGGTGATGGCCTTGTCGGCGCCCACTTCCGCCGATCTCGGCGTGGTGAACCTGGAGATCGACACGTTGTGCGTGCGGACTCGCAGCACCTTGGACGTGGTGGCCGTGCGGCCGTCCTCGGTGCTGACGGTCAGCCGCACCTCGTAGTCGCCGTCGACCGCGTAGCGGTGCTGCACGGAATAGCTCGCGGCCGTCGTGCCGTCGCCCAGGTCCCAGTGCCAGGCGGTCGTCGTCCCGTCCTGGCCGGGCACGGAGGACTGGTCGTAGAACTCGACCGTGCCGACCACGCTCGGCTGCTCCGGGTAGAAGCCGAAGCCAGGGCGGATCGGCCCGGCGACGTCGACCCGCACGCGCAGGAAGTTCACGCTGTCGTCCGACGTGCCGACGCGCACGTGGTACGTCGTGCCGGCGGTGGCGCGGAACGTCAGCCCGTCCGATGAGTGGGCCGCGCACCGGACCTCGTCAAGACCTCCGGCCGCGTTGCCCGCGTACACCGCGAGGTTCGCGGAGTTCGACAGCTCGCTGACGGTGACCGATGTCGTCCCGGGCACGGTCAGCGCGTACCAGATGGACCGGTCGGGGCGTGCGCACCGGCTGGTCGGCTCGTCGGGTTCGACGGTGGCGGCCGAGATGTCGACGTCCGAGACGTGGGGAAGTGCGGAGATCGGTGCGGCGTCGGCGAGGTCGTCGTTCGCGGGAGCGGTCGGCGTGGTGGCGCGGAGGATCAGCGACGTGCTGCTCGGGGTGCTGAGCGCGGCGACCTTGAAGTGGTAGCGGACCCCGGCGGTCACCTCGACGCTCAGCCGTGACTGGGTGCCGCCGCCGGAGTCGTCGTCGCATCCGATGGGCGCCAACGAGCCTCGCGTGCCGCTGAACGCGGACAGGGTGGTGTCGTAGTTGCTGCCCGCCGTCGACACGACCACCGTGCCGGATGCCGGTGCGGTGTAGGTGAACCAGACCGACTTGGTGGTGGCGCAGTACCCGGGATCGTCGGCGGCCTCGGTCGCCTCGTCGACCGATTGCGTGGCGGTGAAGGGCGTGACGACCTCGATCGCCTGGTCGAAGTCGTCGTTGGCCGGCGGAGAGGCGTGCGCGACGCCGGTCGCGAGCAGGCTGATCAACGCGGCTGCCGACAAGGCCGACCATGGTCTTCGTGCTGTGCGCATGCTGGATGAACCCCTGAGTCTTCGATCCCGGAACCCTTTGTCCGGCCCCCCGATCGGGTGGTCGACCAGTCAACCCGATCGTCGTCACGCTGCTCAGGCGATCGTCACCGGAGCGACACGATCGGCCCTGCAACGCCACTCGAACAGGCGCATCGATCCCGGTCGTGACGAGGTTCCCGGCGGGCTGAGCGGGAAGCGGTGTCATGGTGATGTCGGAGGGGTTTGCTCGAGGAGGGTGTTCAAGCGTTGCAGGACGTCGATCTGCGCGGGGCTGTACAGCTCCACCAGTCCGTGGAGGACGACCTGGTTGCTGAGGGCATCGGTCATCGCCACGTCCTTCAGGCCCGGGTGCTCCTCGAACTGGCGACGTGCCACCGGTGCGTAGGCCTCGGCCAGCCGTTGCCTGGTGGCCTCGTCGGCGTCGGCGGGCAGGGTGTCGAACTCGTCCTGTTCCGGAGGCCGGGGTGTCGAGTGCAGGTCGCGGAGCACGGCCATGGTCGGCTCGTCGAGCGCCTGCGAGTAGACCGTCAGCAGTGAACGCTCGGTGTCCGACAGCTCGGCGGCGTTCCCGGCGAAGCCCGCGGGCAGGTCGACGAGGTCGGGACGCCGCAGGAGCACCGCCAGCTCCTCCCGTATCCGCTGCTGGCGTTCGATGTTCGCCTTCAGTTCGGCGTCCAGCGCTCGCAACGTCTGCTCCGCGTTCTCGTCCGACTCCTCCAGCGCCGGGATGTCGGACAGCGGCACCCCCAGGTCGGCCAGCCTGCGGATGCGCAGCAACCGGACCAGGTGCTTGACGCGGTACCGCTTGTAGCCGTTCGCCGCGCGTTCGGGCTCCTCGAGCAGTCCGATCCGGTGGTAGTGGCGGACGGTCTTCAGCGTCGTGCCCGCCAGTTCGGCCAGTTCCCGCGTGCTCCACGCCATCCGCGCGCGCGTCCTTCCGTCGTCGGCTCCCCGCTCATTCGACACCGTGCCCCTGGGGCACGGTCAAGCGTCGCACAGTGTGCTTGACCGTGCCCCGAGGGCACACGTTCGACTGAGCGCGTCAGTGCAACTCCAGGGACAGCGGGGAGACCGGGGATGAGACGACGAAGGCGTGACGTGGTTCGGGGTGCGACCCTCGCGGTGGTGGTCGGCTTGGCGGGTGCGGTGGTCGCGGTGCCCGCGGTGGCCGACGAACCCCGGCCGGGGTTGGCGTGGGGTGCGTGCCCGGAGGACGTGGTGACCAAGGTGGCTGTCCTGCAGTGCGCCACGGTTCCGGTGCCGCTGGACTACCGCGAACCCGGAGGTGAACAGATCGAGATCATGGTGTCCCGGCTCGCCAGCGTGAAGCCGGACAAGCGGCGGGGTGTGCTGATGCTCAACCCGGGTGGTCCCGGTGGCTCCGGGTTGTCGTTCGCGGACGACCTGGCGTGGTTCGGCCTGCCGGCGAGCGTGCTGGACAGCTACGACATCATCGGCATGGACACCCGCGGGATCGGGCACTCGGCGCCGATCAGTTGCGGCTTCACCGCCGAGCAGGGCTACCCGGGCAACATCCCGCCGTACGCGGTCGACGAGCAGGCGGTCGCCGACCAGGCGGAGATCGCGAAGGGGGTCGCCGAGCAGTGCGCCGCCCACGACGCGGACGGCCGGCTGCGGCACGTGTCGACCGCGAACATGGCGCGTGACCTGGACCGGATCAGGGCCGCGCTCGGCGAGGAGAAGACGAGTTTCCTCGGGTACTCGTACGGCACGGCACTCGGTGCCGCGTACGCGTCGATGTTCCCCGAGCGGTCCGACCGGATCGTGCTCGACAGCAACATCGGCGACACCCACCTCGACCGGGACGGGCTGCGCAGGTACGCGCTGGGCATGGAGGAGACGTTCCCGGACTTCGCGAAGTGGGCCGCGGCACGACACGAGACCTACGGCTTGGGCCGCACGCCGGAACAGGTGCGCGAAACCTACGTCACGCTCGCGGAGCGGCTCGACCGGGCGCCGGAGAACGGCATCGACGGACGCCTGTTCCGGCTGGTCACGTTCGGTGGGCTGTTCGGGAGGACGAAGTACGGTCTGACGGCGCAGCTGTGGCAGTCGGTGCGGGACGGTGACGGGGCGGCGGCCGAGAAGCTCGCCGCGGTCGCGACACCGTCACCGGCCGACAACGCGTGGTCGGTCTTCCTCGCCGTGACGTGCAACGACGTCGACTGGCCCGCGGATGTGCGTACCTACCAGCGAGCCGTGGCAGAGGACCGCGAGCGGTATCCGCTCTACGGCGCGGCGAGCGCGAACATCATCCCGTGCGCGTTCTGGCCCCACGAGCCGGCGGAGCCGCCGGTGGCGGTCGACGACGAGGGCCCGGCGAACGTGCTGGTGCTGCAGAACCGGCGCGACCCGGTGACGCCGCACCGCGGCGGGGCACTGCTCGACGAGAAGTTCGGCGACCGGTCACGGCTGGTGAGCGTCGAGGGCAGTGGCCACGGCGTCTACGTCATCGGCGACAACGCCTGCGCGCTGAACACCACGACCACCTTCCTGGTCGACGGCACGCTGCCCAAGCGCGACATCTCCTGCAGGTGATCGACCGGGGCCGGCGGCGCGAACCGTGCCGCCGGCCCTCTGCTCAGGCGCCGGCGGCGGGCGCCTCATACCAAAGTCGCACCACCGGTAGTCGAAGGAAGCGTGTTGTCCGCGGGCGCGCCGACTACGGTTTGCCCGTCGCCGTGTCGAACAAGTTCAAGGGGCGTGGGTCTTGTCGGGTGCAACCCTTGCGGAAAAGCTGGTCGCGCGCCTGGGGCCTCGGCACCCGGTGGCCGCCGTCGCCACGGTGTCGCCTGCCGGTACGTCGGTGGCGAGCGTGGGCGCGTCCGCCGACGCCGACTTCGAGATCGGCTCGATCTCCAAGGGGATCACCGGCCTGCTCTACGCCGACGCGCGAGAACGTGGCGAGATCGGGCCGTCCACCACGCTGGGCGACGTGCTGCCGCTGGACGGCACCCCGGTGGCGGGCGTGACGCTGTCGTCCATCACCACCCACCGCTCGGGCCTGCCGCGACTGCCCGCCTCGCCGCTGCGCAAGTCGATGGCGCTGTTGCTGCACGGCACGAACCCGTACGGCGAAACGCTCGACCAGCTGCTCACCCAGTCACGTGGCGTGCGCCTCGGCCCGGCCCGCCCCCGTTACTCCAACCTGGGCTTCGAGCTCTTGGGGCACGCCCTGGCGAGCGCCGCCGGCACGACGTTCCAGGGCCTGCTCCGGGACCGGATCGCCATCCCTCTCGGCCTGGACGTGTGCTACGCGCCCGCCACCCCGGCCGACCTGCGCCCAGCCGCACTCACCGGCACCACAAGGTGGGGCCGCAAGCGTCAGCCGTGGACGGGGGAAGCGCTGGGACCGGCCGGAGGCGTCCGCGCGCGCATCGGCGACATGGCCCGCCTCGCCGCCGCGCTGCTCGACGGCTCCGCACCCGGCACCGCCGCCCTGGACCCCGTCGAGAACTTCACCGGCCGGGTGGTGCGCATCGGCGCGGCGTGGATCACGATCGAGCGCAAGGACCGCGCCATCACGTGGCACAACGGCGGCACCGGCGGTTTCCGCACCTGGCTGGGCCTGGACCGCTCGGCCGGCACCGCGGTGGTCCTCCTCTCCGCGACCGCGATCTCGGTGGACCAGCACGGTTTCACCCTGCTCGAACAGCTGACCGCGGAAGAAGGCCGCTGACCGCTGGAGGCGGTGTCGGTCGGCGACATGGCGTGGCATCAAGGGCACACCTGCCGGAACGGCGCGTCAGGGAGGTGCCGTGCCCATTCCTCCGGGGTCAGCGAGCGACGGGCGGTGGCGCACAGCCGGGCCGCGGTGTCGGTCGTGAACGACGCGTCCCAGAAGCGGACCGCGTTGTCCTCTCCGGCACTGGCCAGCAGCGTGCCGTCCGGGCTGAACGCCACCGCGCGAACCGGCTGCGAGTGCCCGACGTGGGGTGCGCTGATCTGCTTGCGCGCCGCCATGTTCCACAGCCGCACGGAGTTGTCCCCGCCGCCGCTGGCCAGCGTCCGGCCGTCCCGGTCGAACGCCAGCGAGTACACCGCCCCGGTGTGGCCGACCAGCGGCTCGCCGTCGGTGGTTCGGGTCGCGACGTCCCACAGGCGGATCACGCCGTCGTCACCGGCACTGGCCAACGTCCTGCCGTCCGGTGTGAACGCCAGCGCGCCGACGGGCCCGGTGTGCCCGGTCAGGGGCTCACCGACGATCCGACGCTCGGCGACGTCCCACAGCCGCACGATTCCGTCCCGGCTCCCGGTGGCCACGACGGTCCCGTCGGGGGTGAACGCCGTGGCGAACACGGCGTCACCGGCGTCGACGGTGCCGAGCAACTCGCGGTTCCCGGCTTTCCAGAACGACACCACCGCCTTCGCCTCGCCGGAGCCGCTGACCACTCCGCCGCTCTGACCCGCCGTCACGAGGGTCGTGCCGTCCGGGCTGAACGCCGCCGACCTGACCACTCCCAGCTGATCGGCCAACGGGTCGCCCAGCGGTGCCCTTCCGGCCACGTCCCACAGGGTCGCCCCGTCGCCCCGGTCGTTGAGGCCACCTGACACCAGCGTGCGACCGTCAGGGCTGAACGCCACCGCCAGCACCGGGTTGCGGGTGCGGGTCGGCATGTCGGCGGCCGGCCTGCGTTCGGCGACATCCCACAACGCGACCGTGCGCGGCGGCCCGGTGGGCGCGGGCCGCACGGTTCCGGGCGGGTCGTAGAGCATCACCATCGAACCACCGCCGATGACCGTCACCCTGCCGTTGTCGACGCTGCACACACCCCAACCGTTGTGGCCGCACGCCTCCTTGCTGCCGTGGTCGCCCGCCGCTTCGCCGTTGTCGCTGCCGGTGGCAAGGGTCTTGCCGTCCGGGCTGAACGCGAGCGCGAACACCTGTCCCGTGTGCTCCAGCGCGGGGTGGGCGAGCTGGAGTCGTTCGGCGACGTCCCACAACCGCGCGGTGCCGTCTCGCGCGCCACTGGCCAGCATCCGCCCGTCCGGGCTGAACGCGACCGAGGCGACGGCGCGGGTGTGGCCGGTCAAGGGTTCGCCGAGCAGCCGCCGTCCGCGGACGTCCCACAACCTGACCGTGCCGTCCTCGCTGCCGGCGGCCAGGACCCTCCCGTCCGGGCTGAACGCCAACGACGGGGACAGCGTCACCCGGTCGGGACGGGTGTGGCCGGTCAGCGGCGCACCGACGGGTCGGCGGGTGGCGGTGTCCCAGATCCGGATCGTGCCGTCGGTGCCGGCGGTCGCGAACAACGACCCGTCCGGGGCGAACGCCATCACCGGACCGACGAGGCTCGCGGTGTTCGCGGGGTGGGCGGCCAGCGGGTCGCCGACCTGGCCGTGCGACGTGGTGTCCCAGAACCGGACCACCCCGTCTGCGCCGATGGTGGCCAGCACCGACCCGTTCGGGTGGTACGCGACGGACGGCGGCACGGGGTTGGGCATCGTCCTGGGATCGGACGGGGCGACCTTGATCTGGGCGACGCGCGCCCGGGTGCCGACGTTCCACAACGCGACGGTGTCGCCGGGTTCGCCGACGGCCACCTCGGCGCCGTCCGGCCTGAACGCCGCCCGCATGGCGACGTTCATCCACGGTGAGTCCTCCGGCTTCGGATGGGGAGTGCCGATCCGGTCCCGTGTGCCGACGTCGAACAAGCGCACCGACTGGTCCCCACCCGAGGTGACCAACGACCGGCCGTCGGGGCTGAACGCCACCACCGACACGGCCGCGGCGTGCTCGGTGATGTCCTCGCCGACCTGCTGCCGTGTGGTGACATCCCACAACCGGACGCCTTCGCCGCCGGTGGCCAGCGTCCGGCCGTCCGGGCTGAACGCCACCGCGCCCACGCTGTCGCCGCCGCCGCCGATCCTCCCGACGCCCGGCCGGGTCGCCGCCGACAACATCGCCGCCGCTGCCTCCGGTGTCTCCCTGACCCGCCACGCGGCCACGGCCAGCAACCGGGACAGCTCGGGATCGGTGTCGGCCATCAACTCGCTCTTGGCCGCCACGGCCCGTGACACCGCGCGCTGCCCCTGCTCGATGGCGTCCCGCTGCTGCAGGATCGTCCACGTGCCCAGTCCCAGCACGGCCACCAGCAGCGCCGCCAACGCCGCCGCGACACCCCGGCGAACCCAGGTGCCGACGCGGTGCCGACGCACGTCCTCGCTGTCCAGTTCCTCCCTGGCCGTGCCGTGCACGGGCGCGGCCAACGTGGCCACGTCGAAGCGGAACCGGCTGTGCCGCACCGACAACTCCGCCGGGTCACGAGCCCAGGAGAGATCGACCCACAAGGGCTCCGCCGTGAACCACCCCCGCAACGCCTCCGGCAGTGCCGTCGTGCGCGCCCAGTCGAAGTCGCCGGCGACGTCGTCCCACACGATGTCGCCACCGGTCAACGCGATGAGGAACGTCTCCCGCTCCCGTTCATCCCGCCACAACCCGACCTCACGCCCCACCCAAGGCGACCGGGCGGCCTCCGGCGAGGCGAGCAGCACGAAGTACCGCGACCCTCGCAACGCCTCGCCGATCGTCGTCCAGAGATCGGGGTTCGCCGCCAAGCTCTCCTGATCCCGGAAGACCCGCAACGCCCGGATCTGATTCCACCGCCGGGCCAACCGCTGCAACCCGCGTTGCAACGCGGGCGCCAACTGCCCGTCCGCAGCGTGGCTGTACGACAGGAAAACGTCATACCGCGACCGCGTCTCGCCCACAGACCCGCTTTGCTCCACCGTCCCCACCACCCTTCCACCCCGCACACAGGGTAGCGAACCGGTCACGCCATGAAGCGCCCGTCGCCGCTGAGAGGGGAGCCCTCGGTCTCGCCGGCGAGACGCCGGTGCTGCACAACCGGTGACGGCGGTGAGCGATCTCAGGGACTGAATCAGGTCAGGGTCAGGGAGATTCCTGATGGCCGGGTGCCCGCCCGCGGGCACGCTGGAGGCGTCAACAACGGTCCTGTTCGAGGAGAGTCATGAGCGAATTCAAGCCCGAGTCCACCCGTGGCGCCGTCGACGCTGTGGTCGACGCCGTTCGCGGACTGGTCAGCGAGGGCTTCAACCGCCGTGTGGTCGTGCGTGACAGCAAGGAAGACGTGGTGCTGGAGGTGCCGGTGGCCCTCGGGCTGGTCGCGGCCCTGGCCGCTCCGGTGGTCACCGCGATCGGCACCGGTGTCGCACTGGCCGGCAACTGCGGCATCACGCTCGAGAACCGCCAACAGCCCGGCAGCCGGCCCGCGACAACGGTCGACGCCGAGCAGGTGTAGCCGGCAGCCGCGGGGTGACCCGGCAGGGACGTGAGGGGCCACTGGGGCGTACGGGATGTGAAGCGGCTGCTTCTGCGGGGATGCGGTTTCGCGCGTCGCCGCTCGCCGGGCGCGGTGCTGGTGCCCGGCAAGCGGTGACGCGCGGTGGCGTTACAGGCAGACGCTGCCTCGGCTGCTCATGGTGAGCACGTTGCAGGCCATGAGGTCGTCCTCCGGCGCCACTTCAGCTTGCAAGGACAGAACTTCCTCCATGCTGATCACTCCTTCCACCCGGTGTCCGTGCACCGGTGTCCCCTCGACGTGGTGCCGGGGGAGTCCGGAGGGCGTCGAGCAGGAGTCGCAGGGCGACCAGGACACCGGCCCCGCCCGACCACAGGTCGGTGGAGATCCGCTGACCTGGCTCGCCGAGCCAGCCTGCTCCGCTCCCGTGCGGCACCGCGTGCCTGAACAGGCCGCGGGCGTTGGTCAGCGCGGTGTCCACGAGGTCGGGGCGGTCGAGGCGTTTGCCGGCGTCGGTGAGCGTCGTCACGAGGCCTGCCAGCCCTGGGAACAGACCGGGGAACACGGTGAAGCGGGCCGTGCACGCGTCCAGGCACCGCGACAGCACCTCGGTGGCGGTGAGGTCGACGTCGACCGGCACGTCGAAGTCCGCGTCCGGCCGGTGCGCGAGGAAGCGGGAGAGGACCCAGGCGTGACCCGCGCTGCCCGCGAACAGGTAGGGGTAGACGCGCCGGTCGTTGCGGGCGACGCGAAAGCCCACGCCGCCGCCCGGCAGGGGCACGGCGTAGGCGAGTTCCTCGCCCAGCAGCCGCATGCCGCGGGCGAACAGCCGATCGTCCCCGGTGGCGCGGTGCAGGTGGTACAGCGCGAGCGCCACCCCGGCCCGCCCGCTGACCAGTCCGGAACGGGTGGACGCACCCAGACGGGCGGTCAGCTCGTCACCGTCCGGCAGGCGTTCGATCAGCCCTGAAGCCAAGTCCAGCCAACGCTGCTCACCGGTGCGCCGGTGGTGGGCCAGCAATCCGAGCGCGGTGCCTGCCGCGCCGCCGCCCAACGTGCCGGAGGTGTGGTTGAGGGGATGTGCGGCCGCCTCCTCGAGGAGCTTCGCGGCGGCGTCGCCCTCACCGAGTTCGGCCAGCACGCCCGCGATGCCCGCACTGCCGTGGAGCAGGCCGGGCGCGGTGGTCTCGGCCGACGCCAACGACTCGTCGCGCAACCTCCGGACGACCGCCGGGTCGATCGCGCGACCCGCGCGGTGCAGCGCGTGCACCACGCCCGCGGTGCCTGCGGCCAACGCCCGGGTGTTCGTCTGGTACCCCAGCGGGACGGTCGGGTAGACCCGTGCCGGGTGGTCCGGCTGTGCCGTCTCCTCGATGGCGTCGGCGGTTCGCTCGGCCAGGTCGTGCAGCGCGGCGATCGGGTCCGCCCGCACGGCGGCCGGGGTGGGCAGGCGGGTGTCCTCGGCGCGTTCGTGGCACTGCGTGGCCCATCGCCACAACCGCGGCTCGACGGTAGCCGTCTCGACCAGGTCCGCGTGCAGGTGGTCGAGCGCGGCCGGGTGACGTTCGGCCACTTCGTGCAGCGGGAACACCAGGAGCAGCGCCAGCGCCGACAACCCGTGCCGGTCGAGTTCCGTCGGGTCGTGCTCGGCCACGGCCCGCGGGTCCGGGTGCAGGTAGCCCGGCGTGCCCAGGTACCGCCGCACGCGGTTGACGCGTTGCACCGCCTCGAAGTCGACCAGCCGGACGCGGTCCTCCTCGTCTACGAGGACGTTGGTGGGGCTGAGGTCGATGAACACGAAACCCAGGTCGTGCAGCGCACGCAGGTGCGCGTCGAGCTGGTCGAGGAGTGCGAGGCAGCGTTCGTGGTACCCGGCGTACGCCGCCGCGTCCGCGTGGTCGAGCACCGCGGGGTTGTTCGTCACCATCCACCGGTACAGCGACACGCCCGGGATGAACTCGGAGACGAGGTAGCTGTGCTCCCAGTGGTGGAACAGCTCCACCGGCCGCGGGCACACGCCGGGGGCGCGGGCGTGAACCTCCCGCAGCACCAGGTACTCCTCGGCCAAGCGGGTCTTCGCGTCGACGCCGTCCGCGGTGTAACCGTTGTGCGCTCTCGCTTCCTTGACGAACACGGTGTCGCCGTCGCCGGTGCGGAACCGGTAGGCGCCACCGGCGTTGCTGTGCCGCAGCACGGAGTCGAACGTGTAGCCGTGCATGGTGACCGGTCCGGCGGCACGCGCGGCGGTGGCCTCGCGAAACGGGTCGGACAGGCCGGGCGGCAGGCGAAAGGCGGGTCCGCGCTCGTCGTCCGTGATCCGCCCGTCCGGACCGGTCATGGTCGGCACGTGGTTGCCGTCCGCGTCGACCCTGCTGCGGCCGCGGAACGCGCCGTACCGGTACGACACGCACGTGCTGTCGCCGAATCGTCGGTCCGTGAGCACGAACGGCCCGTCGATCCCGGCCAGGTCCGCCGACAGACGCGTCATCAGCAGCCCCGCGCGCTCTTCGGTGGGCGGGTACAGGGTGCAGAACTTGCCGCTCTGCGGCCTGGCGGCGTGCTTGTCGTGCGCGATGAGGAAGATGCGCTCGCCCGCGAGGTGCTTGAACGGCACCCCGAGTTCGACGCACGCCGACGACACGATCGCCAGCACGGACCGCGCGTTGCGCAAGGAGCTGGACACGTGCACTTTCCAGCCCTGGTCCGGAAGGACGAGCCCGGGCGGTCCCCAGTGGGTCCACGCGCCGTCGTGCAGCCGCGTCCACCCGTCGGGCAACTGCCCGGGCGAATAGCGCACGCCGGGATCAATGGTGTCCCACTGTTCGTAATAATCCGAATCCGCGATCAGGAAAGACATGTCCACAGCCATTTCATGCCCCTGTCTGCGGACGGTGGGACACCCGCGCGCAAATCAAGGATGGCAACCGATCCCGGTAACGTCAAGGAACAGTTCCCGCGGAATGCGGGAACGTTCCGAGTGGTCGAACACGGTGGTAGCAATGGTGCAACGCCGGTCGGCCCGATGGGTGGACGTGTGGTCAGCCGTTGTCCTGGAGCATGGCCAGGGTGAGGACGGTGTCACCGATTCCCCAGCCGCCGTCGGCGACCTCCTCGACGAGGATCATGGTGTTGGACCGCGCCCGGTCGCCGTAGATCTCGGCGTAGAGCTCGGTGGCGCGGTGCACGATGATTTCCTTCTGCGCCGCGGTCAGCGAGCCGGCGGGCACCTTGAAGTTCGCGAACGGCATGACTTTTCTCCTTCTGCTGTGGGTCGGTGGAAGAACCCGTGATCACGATGAACTTGCGGTCGGTCATTGCGACCGGTTCAGACGATTCCGCCATTGGCGCGCACGACCTGGCCGTTGACCCAGTGCCCCTGAGGGCTGGACAGAAAGGCGACCACCCGTGCGATGTCGGCGGGCGTGCCGAGCCGCTCCAACGGCGGCTGGGCGGCCAGCGCGGCGACGGTCCGCTCGTCCTTGCCGTCGAGGAACAGCTCGGTGGCGGTCGGGCCGGGGGCGACGGCGTTCACGGTGACGTCCCGGCCGCGCAGCTCCCGCGCCAGGATCATCGTCAGCGCCTCCACCGCGCCTTTGCTCGCGCTGTACGGGCCGTACCCGGGGAAGGCGAGCCCGACCACCGAGGTCGAGAACAGGGTCAGCGCCCCACCGGGCCGCAGCCGGCGCGCTGCCTGCTGCGCGACGACGAACGTGCCGCGGATGTTGGTGCGGTGCAGGTCATCCAGAACGGCGAGGTCGAGGTCGACCACAGTGGACAGAGCCAGCCTGCCGGCGGCGTGCGCCACCACGTCGACACCGCCGAACGTGGCCTGGGCCACGTCGAACAGCGCGGCGACGGCGTGCTCGTCGGCGACGTCCGCCTGGACGGCGATCGCCCGCCCACCGGCTTCCTCGACCGCGTGGACCGCGTCGTGGGCAAGGTCTTCGCGCCCGGCGTAGCCCACAACGACGGCACAGCCGTCCGCCGACAAGCGGGTCACGATCTCGCGGCCGATGCCGCGTGAGCCGCCGGTCACGACGGCGACCCTTGATGTGGCCACGGTCATGGTGTTTCTCCCTGCGTTTCGGTGATGCCTCCACCATGGGGCCGCCGGCCAGGCGCAACCAGTTGCCGTTCACCCAGGGGATGACGACCCCTGGCAGGAGCCGGCGGGACGCCGGAGAATGACGGCGTGAACCTGGCTGAGCTCGGCGCTTTCCTGAAGTCGCGGCGCGATCGGATCCGACCGTCGGACGTCGGCCTGCCGACCGGCCCGCGGCGGCGGGTGCCAGGGCTGCGCCGGGACGAGGTGTCCCAGTTGGCCGGCGCCTCCGTCGACTACTACGTCGAGCTCGAACGCGGCAGCGGCGCGCAACCGTCCGAGCAGATGCTGGCCGCGCTGGCCCGGGCGCTGAGGCTGACGTCGGACGAGCGCGACCACGTCTACTACCTCGCCGGGCGCCCGGTTCCGCTCTCGGGCAGCCCGGCGGCGCACGTCCACCCCGGCATGCTCGACCTGTTGGACCGGCTGAGCACCACACCCGCGCAGGTCATCACCGACCTGCACGTCACGCTCGTGCAGAACCGGCTCGCCATCGCGCTGTTCGGACCCGCGCCCGGCACGACGGGCATGGCGGCGAGCTTCGTCCACCGCTGGTTCGCCGACCCGTCGGCACGCTCGATCTACCCGGCCGAGGACCACGCGTACCATTCCCGGACGTTCGTCGCCGACCTGCGCGCCGCCGTCGCCCGTCGCGGCGGACAGGACCAGGAGGCGGCCCAGCTCGTGGTCGACCTGCGGCGTCGCAGCACGGAGTTCGCGACTTTGTGGGAACAGCACGACGTCGCCGTTCGCCGCAACGACCGCAAGCGGATCGTTCACCCGAGCCTGGGCACCATCGAGGTCAACTGCCTCAACCTGTTCAGCGAGGACGGTCGCCAACGGCTGCTCTGGTTCACCCCGGCTGTCGGCGCGGTTTCCTTGGAACAGCTCGAACTCCTCGCAGTCCTGGGCACGCAAGACCTCACCGCCGAGTGACCCTGACAGCGGTGGGCGTCCGGAACGCGGCCGGTCAGGTGTTGAAGACGGCCTCGGAGCGGTCGCGGTGTTCGTGCAGGTCCCAGTACAGGGGAGCGATCTGCTCGGGCGTGGCCGTCGGGGAGCCCTCCGGGCCGCCTCCGCCGATCCAGACGTTGATCGCCACGTGGGCGGCGTGCACGCCGGTGCCGGTCAGCTCCTTGTCGAGGTTGAGCACCCAGTTGCGCAGGGCGGCTTGGGCGGCGTTGACGTTGCCGAACATCGGCACCGGGTCCACGGAGCCGCCGCCGGTGGTGAACAGCAGGGTCCCGGCGCCGGCCTCCCGCATCGCGGGCAGTACCGCCCGGGTCGCGGCGACGGCGCCGTAGAAGCTGTACTCGACCTGCAGTTGCAGGTTGTCCACGGTGACCTCGGAGGGGGTGGCCAGGGCGAAGCCGGGCACGGGGGAGTGCGGGGCTGGCGAGTACTCCAGCACGTCGACGCCGCCGAAGCGGGCCCGCACGCCGTCCAGGGCATCGGTCAGCGCGGTGCGGTCGAGGATGTCGGCGGGGAAGGCGGCGGCCTTGATGCCGTCCTGGCCGAGCCGGTCGACCAGGGTGTCCAGCTTCTCCTTGGTGCGGGCGATCAGGGCGACGTCGAAGCCCCGGCTGCCGAACGTGCGGGCGATGGCCAGGCCCATGCCGGGGCCGGCGCCGATGATGGCGAGAGTGGGCACAGTCGGATCTCTTCCGTGTCGTGACCGCCGGGATGGTCGGCGGGCGTGTGGATCGGGTGAGGGCGGCGGAGGCGACCACCTGCGGGTGATCTCCGACCCACTTTCGTGGCGCGCCTTCAATTCCTACTGTTTGTGCGTAGGACAAGGATGGACCAGTATCGAAGGCCTTACAAAAGGCACATCGATGTCTGTAACGGAGGGGAATGTGCGCCATGGACGCAGCAGACCGACCCGATGCCGCCGCTCGCCGGGGGCCGTGCGCCGCCATCCCCGCTGAGCAGCTGGGGTTCGTCCGGCAGGTGCTGGACCGGATCGGCGACAAGTGGAGCATGCTCGTGATCGCCGTGCTGGACGACGGCCCCCTGCGCTACACCGACCTGCAGCGGGAAGTCCCCGGCATCTCCCAGCGGATGCTCACCCTCACCGTGCGCCAACTCCAGCAGGACGGCCTGGTGATCCGGACCGCGCACGCCGAGGTGCCGCCACGTGTGGAGTACGCCCTGACGCCCCTCGGCCGCAGCCTCCACCACGTCGTCACGTCCCTGATCACCTGGGTCGCCGACCACCACAGCCAGATCCGCGAACACCGGACCGCTACCACACCCTGATGGCCAATGGTTGGTCGGGACGCGGAGGTGTTCGGCGAGCGGTTTCAGGTGAGGGCGGCCTCGTACTCCAGGGCCGCTCGGGTCAGTTCGGCCTTGTTGCCCAACGTCATCTTTGTACGGATGCGCTTGATGTAGGTGTCCACCGTGTGCTGGCTGATGCCGAGAATCCTGGCGATCTGGCCGTGCGTGAGGCCGCGGGCGACGTGGCGGAGGACTTGTTCTTCGCGTTGTGACAGAGCGGGGGATTTGGCGTCTTCGGGTGCGTTCTCGTGTGACCCGGTCCCGGCGGTTTCCGCGATCAACTGGACCAGGTCGTCGATGCCGGCCCTCAGGCTGGTCACGACGCGCACGCCTGCGCCGGTGTAGATGTCCGACGAATCGGCCCCGATTTCGTCGACCATCAGCACGACCGGCGCCACGGTGGCCGCGGCGGTGATGAAGTCGGCGGGATCGCAGCCCTGAAGCACGTTGACGTCCACCACCACGACATCGGAATGCGGGGACAAGCCTTCCGCGGCTGATTCCTTGGCGCCGATCACCCGAAGCCCGCGACGACTCAACGCGCTGGTCAACCCGTAGAGGTAGACGGGCATGCTGGCGAACAGATCAACGTTGACCATCAATCGACTCCGACCCTGTGTGGCGAACTTGTTCCCGAAAGCCGCAGAGCGCGGCATCGACCCGGGCGAACCCTCAATGCAGGGGGTGTCGCAGAAGTCGGTGTTCGTCAGGGCGGTCGTGTCGCATGATCCCCGTTTCGAAAGTTTCGTACTGCCCCCCGATATATACCGACCGTACGCAGGCGTGCGGGCAGCGTCAACGGTCCGGCGTGGTGGTGACGGCGGTCTCATCTGCTGCGTGTCCCGCCGGCGGGTAGATCAGCCGCCGACCACCATGCCCCATGTCGACCGGCTCAGCCGCCGCCGATGAGGCTTTCCGCCGAATCCGAGAGCAGGGGATTCGCCTCGGGGCCGTAGAAGTGGGTCAGGTGGTGCACGAATCGGCGTTCACGGCTGCTGACCCGGTCGATGAACGTGGACGACGCGATGCGCAGCACCCGCTGACCGGCGGCGGTGAACGGATCCACTGTGTTGCGCAGCCGCGGGTTCCACGAGTAGACGAACAACGCCTCCGGGCTCAACCCGAGGGCGGTCCACTCCGACCACAGTTGTTGCCAGCGCTCGGCGTCGTGTTCGAAGCGTTCGGCGGCACGGGGGTGCGGCCCGTCGAGGTTCAGCACCTGATCGGCGTCGGGACGCAGGCGGATGCGCACGTCACCGATGTAGGCGACGGGCACGCCCTTCCGGACGCAGAAGTTGAGCACTTGGGCCGCGGTGTCCACCAGCGGCTCGCCCTTGTCGTTCAACGAGGTGTTGGCCAGGATCGGCACGCCGGTGCGGTGGTGGAACGCGGTGAGCAGCCGCCGCAGCACCGGGTCGTCGTCGGGTCCCACCGTCTGGATCCGCGCCGTCCCGTCCAGGTGCAGCACCGCGGGGATCGCACCGCGCACCTCGTCGCGACTGGCGAACACCTCCAGCATGTACGGCGAGCTGCGGTTCTCCCGGAACCACTCGCCCACGTGCTCCTCCAGCACGATCGGCGCCACGGGACGCCACCACTGGCGCAACTTCACGTCGTTGAGGATGTCCTTGGTCCGCGCGGACCGGGGGTCGCCGAGCAGGCTGCGGTGCCCCAGCGCGCGCGGTCCGATCTCGGCCCGGCCCTGCACCCAGGCGATCGGGTGGTCGACCAGGTCCGCGCACACCTGTTCCAGGTCGAGCGGGGACACGTCGTCGACGACCGCCCCGAACTCCTCCAGCGCCCGGTCCAGGTCGCGGATCTCGCGGCCGTGGAACGCGTCGGCCAGGCGGAAGTCGGACCGGCCGGTCAACCCGCGGTCGTGCAGGGCCATGATGCCCAGGCCCAACGCCTGCCCGCCGTCGTTGGCGCACGGTGGCGCAGAAAGGGAGGCGAACCCGTACTTGTTCATCAGCCGCGTGTTGTTCGGGCAGTTGAGGGCGAAGCCGCCGCAGATCGCCAGGTGCATCCCGGTCAGGTCGAGGCCGTGCTCCTCCCTGATGTGCTCGATGTTGCGGTCCACCACCACCCAGGAAGCCCGATCCACCAGCTTCATCACCGCGCCGCGCAGGTTCTCCCCGTGGTCGAACCGGTCGTCGTACCGGGCCACGGCACGACCTTCAGGGGTGGCGAGCGCGGCGGTCACCACGTCCACGAGTCGGTCCAACAGCACGTCCGAGCTGTGGAAGACCTCGGCCTGCGTCCAGAACGGCAACGTGGCGACCAGGGACTCGACGTCGAAGTCGACCGTGCACGTGGTGGCGGAGGACAGCGCCATGAGCGTGCCCTCCTCCTGCTTGAACCGGCCGCGGGCGAGCATCCACAGCGGCGCGGGCGACTCGACCGGGAACGTCGTGATCGTGCCCCGGTCGACGATGCAGCCCGAGTAGATCGACTCGGGCAGCTCCTCGTCCAGTTGGAGGTCCGGGCCGGCGTCCAGGGCCAAGCCGAGGATCCGGCCCTCCCGCAGCAACCGCCAGTCCATCCCGATCGCGGAGAACAGGTGCGACGTGCTGTGGACCGACTGCCCCTCGCCCACCTGGCGACCGGCGAACCCGCGGTCGGTTTCCAGGTGGGGCGTGCCCCACACCTCGGCCATGTCGTCGAGCGACAGGCCTTCCTCGGCGAGCAGCACGTCGAGGAACGCGCGCGCGTCGTCCGCTTCGCGCAGCGGCAGGCGGTGGTGCTTCAAGCCGGTGACGCGCTCGAACTCCCAGTACCGCCGCAGCGTGATCACGTCGCCCTCGCGCCGCCACAGCGCGGCGCAGTGGTCGTGGCGCTGCACCGTGAGCGCGGTGATGTCCGGCGCCTCCATGTAGACGGACAGGAAGTGCTCTACGACAGCGGGCGGTTCGGCCGGGAAGTGCGGGTCCATCTCGAAGCTCCTCAACCGGTGCGGTGGCACCTGCCGGCCGTGATCGGCGGCGTCTCAGTGGTATGAACGGGCTTGCAGGCTGTAGAGCTCCGCATACGTGCCGCCACGCGCCATGAGCTCCTCGTGGCTGCCGACCTCGTGCACTGCCGCGCCGTTGAGCACGATGATCAGGTCGGCCATCCGCACGGTCGAGAACCGGTGGGACACCAGGACGGTGATCGCGCCGGTCCGGTGCCGCGAGTCCGAGGCGGCTTCCTCCGCGTAGCGCTCGAACAGCTCGTGCTCGGTCTCCGCGTCCAGGGCGGAGGTGGGTTCGTCCAACACGCGCACCAGGGCGTCGGTGCGCATGGAACCGCGGGCGACACCGATCTTCTGCCACTGGCCGAACGACAGGTCCACCCCGCCGTCCCAGGTGGCGCCCAAGCGGGTGTCCAGGCCGGCCGGCAGACCGTCCACGACGCCGCGCGCCCCCGCGCGGTCGATGGCGGGCCACACCGCGGCGGCGTCGTCCGCCGACGGCAGGTCGCCCACGCCCACCGAGCGCTTGGCGGTGAACTCGAACCGGAAGAAGTCCTGGAAGGTGCCGGTGATCCGCTCCCGCCAGGCCCGGGCGTGGTAGCCCGCGAGGTCGTCGCCGTCGACCGTGATCCGGCCGCTGGTCGGCTCGTAGAACCGGCACAGGAGCTTGATCAACGTCGTCTTGCCCGCACCGTTCTCGCCGACCACCGCCACGGTCGTCCCGGCGGGCAGGGTCAGGTCGACGTCGCGCAGGACCTCACGGTCGGTGCCGGGGTAGGTGAACGACACGCCTTCGAAGCGGATGCCGGTGCGCAGGCGCTCGGGTGGCGTCCCGCTGCCCTGGTCGCGCTGCTGGTCGGCCGCGTAGTCCTCCAGCCAGGCCAACCGGCGGGACGCGCCCAGCCAGTCACCGCGCAGGAAGTTCGCCTCCGCGACCAGGTCCGCCACGTACTGGGACACCCGGCTGCCCGCGACGAGCACGATCACCACGTCCCCGGCGGGTGCGTTCAGCGCGACGGCGACGTACCACAGCGCCGCACCGTAGGTGAGGCCGAACAGCAGCCACGTCGCCGACTGCCAGGCGGCGCCGCGCCACCGCATCGCCGACACCGCCCGGTACCAGCGCTCGCGGGCCTCGCGCTGCCGGGTCCGCACCACGTCGCCGAGCCCGGCCACGCGCAGTTCCTTGGCCGGTCCGGCGGTGGTCGCCAGGACGAACAGGTGACGGGCGCGCCTGCCGTGCTGGGCGGCTCGTTCCTGGGCCGTCCTGACCTTCTCCGCCCGCCACCCGGACACCGCCACGCCCGGCAGCGCCGCCAAGCCGAGCAGTGCCAGTACCGGGTGGACCGAGACCAGCAGCGCGAGGGTCAGCGCCACGCGGACGACGGACGCGGCGGTCGAGAACAACGAGCCGTAGAGGTGGTTGAGCGCGAACACCTGGTTGCGCAGGACCGCGAGCCGGTCCAGGTACTCGGGGCGTTCGTGGTGCGCCAGTCCGGGCGCCGCGGCCTGGAGGTGCGCGACGTGCGACTCCAAGGCCACCGTGATCCGGTCGGCGAACCCCTGCACCGCCCGCCCGGAGCCCACCGACAACAGCCAGATCGCCACCGTCAGCGCGCCCACCGCGAGGCAGGCGGTGTACGCCAGCGTGCGATCGCCCCTGGCCACGCCGTCGGCGAGCACCTTGAGGGCGAAGACCACGGCCACGTCGGGGATCACGCCGCAGATGGTCAACCCGCACGACAGCACGAGGAACTTCGGCTCCACCCGGTAACCGAACTTGAGCGAACGCCACAGGGAGCGCAGCGCGGGTGGTAGCTCGTCACTGTGTCGGGACATCCTGCTCCTCGTCGAACCGGGCGGCTTGGAGGTCGAACATCGTCCGGTAGCGGCCACCGGCGGCCATCAGCTCGTCGTGGGTGCCGGACTCGACCACGCGCCCGTGCTCCACCACGTGGATGAGGTCCGCTTTGCGCACGGTGGCGAAGCGGTGGGACACCAGGACCCGCGTGCACGACTCCGTCGCGGCGAGCAGGCGGTTGAACAGCTCCAGCTCCGCGCGCACGTCGATCTGGGCGGTCGGCTCGTCGAGCACGACGACGCCCGCGCCCATGCGCACCGCGCACAGGGCCCGCGCGATGGCCACCCGCTGCCACTGGCCGCCCGACAGCTCCGTGCTGTCGTCGTACCCCCGGCCGAGCACCGCGTCGAGGTCGGCGACCCCGGCCGCGCCGGCGGTGGCCAACGCCTCGGTGATGAACTCCTCGGGGGCGCCGGCCGGGCTGACGTTGTCGCGCAGGGACGCCTCGAACCGGACGAAGTCCTGGTAGATGACGCTGAGGCGGCGCCGCCAGTCGGCGATGTCGAACTCGCGGAGGTCGATGCCGTCGACCTCCACCGCACCCCGGTCGGGGTCGTAGAGCCGGGCCAGCAGCTTGGCGATCGTCGTCTTCCCCGCGCCGTTGAGCCCCACCACGGCCACCGCCTTGCCGGCGGGGATGACCAGGTCCAGACCGCGCAGCACGTCCTGCCCGTCGGGGCCGTAGCCGAAGTGGACGTCGCGGAACCGGATCTCGTGCGCCGGCAGGCCGTCGGCCGACCGGGTGCCGGAGGGCAGGTCGCCGTCGGGCGCCATGTCCCGTTCGAGGGCGAACACGCTGTCCACGACCTGGCCGCACATCGACAGCGCGGAGTTCAGCCCGCCGAAGGCGATGCCGCTCGCGCCGATGGCGGCCAGCACGAACACCATGGCCTGCGCCAGGCCGACCCGGTTGCCGGTGATGTCACCGGCGAGCACGACGAAGACCGGCACGTGGGCGGCGGTCAGCACGAGAAGCGACCACCCCAGCCCGCGCCGGTCCAGGCGGGTCGCCTCCAGCCTGAGGCGCATGAGCAGGCGGCGTTGAGTGGCGAACGACTCGACCAGCCAGTCCGCCAGCCCGAAGATCCTGATCTCCTTCGCGGCGGGCGCGTCGACCGCGACCCGGTAGCGGTACTCCGCCTCGCGCTGCGCGGAGGTCGCCTCGTCGGACAGCCTGCCGCGCCACACCGCGCTGTCCCGCATCAGCCAGTGGGTCGCGCCCCACGCCCCGCCCAGCAGCGGCGGCACCCACCAGTGGTAGCCGAACAGCAACGCGCACATGCCGATGCCGCTCGCCAACTGCACCAGGCCGGACGCGATGAACCCCATCGCCACCGACATCGGCGGCCCGGACAGGGCGAGGTCGAAGTCCCTGGCCCGGACCAGCTGCGACGCGTGGTCCGACCGTTCCAGGTGGGCGATGCCCTCCGGCCGGGTCGTGGTGGCCATCAGCCGCTGGTTCAGCCAGTCGGCCGTCCGGTCGCCGAGGTTCAGGCCCACCTCGGCGTACAGGGGTGGCGTCACGTGCATCGCGATGAACACCACGCCCAGCACGACCAGCCGCCCGGCGACGCCCTCGCCCCCGAGCACGGCGGCCACGACGCCGCTCATCGACAGCACGAACGCCACCGGCAGCACCGCCCGGACCACGAGCAGCCCGAACCAGACCCCGGCGAGCCCCGGCGCCGCGCGTCCCAACACCTCGAAGAAGCGCACCTCGCCGCGGTCGCGCAGGCGACCCACCGCACGTGCCGCCCGACCGGGCCCCACCGCGGTCATGCCTTCGAGACCATGAACGGGCCAAGCGCGAGCCGGTCGATGTCCGTGCGCAGGAAGCAGTCCACGGCCTGTTCCGGTGTCTCCACGATCGGCTCCCGCTCGTTGAACGAGGTGTTGAGGACGACGCCGACACCGGTGAGCTCGGCGAAGCGGGAGATCAACCGGTGGTAGAGGGGGTTGACGTCGGCGCGCACCGACTGGATGCGGGCGCTGCCGTCGACGTGGGTGACGCCGGGCAACGGCGGGCCGTCGGCGCGGCTCATCGCGTTGAGGCACATGTGCGTTGATTCCACCGTGATGTCGTAGTACTCGCCCTGCCGCTCGAAGAGCACGGACGGTGCGAACGGTCGGAACGCCTCTCGTCCCTTGACCACCAGGTTCAGCTTGTCCTTGATGCCGGGGTCGCGCGGATCGGCCAGGATGCTGCGGTTGCCGAGAGCCCGTGCGCCGAACTCCGAGCCGCCCTGGAACCACCCCACGACACCACCCGCGGCCAAGACCTCGGCGGTCTCCGCGGCGATGTCGGGCGAGCGCCGGAACACGAGCCGGTCCGGGTGCTTCTCCAGTGCGCGGACGTGGTCGTCCTCGCCGTAGGTGCGACCTGTGTAGGTGACAGGTCGGGTCATCGGCGTCCGGGGCAGGCCCGAACCGGTGTGGTAGCCGTGCATCGCGGCGCCGATGGCGGTGCCGTTGTCGCCGCACGCGCCGTGCAGGAACACCTCCCGGAACGGCCCTTCGGTCACCAGCCGGTAGTTGGCCGGGCAGTTCATGAACACACCACCCGACACGCACAGCGCGTCGGCGCCCGTGCGCTCGTGGATGGACCGCGCCTGACGCAGCACGACTTCCTCCAGCAACGACTGGACCGCCGCGGCGAACGCGGCCCGGACCGCGAACACGTCGGCGTCCGTGCGCGCCGCGGCCATCATCGCGCGGTGCACCGCGTCGAGCGCGTCGCGTTCGGCCCGGCCGAACCGGATGCGCCCCTCGTCGTCCACCAGGACGATGTGGCCGAGTTCGGCCGCGTCACCGGCCTTGCCGTACGCGGCCAACCCCATCGTCTTGCCCTCTTCGTACTCCCCGAAGCCGATGAGGTCGGTGACGTGGCTGTAGAGGACACCGGCGGAGTCTTCCACGAAGTCGAAGTTGGCCCAGCTGAACGGCAGCCGCTGGTCCTTGCGCACGACGGCTCCGGTGTCCCGGTGCAGCAGCCGGATGCCGTCGTCCCCGGCGAGGAAGTGGCTCGTGGTCTCGGCCCGGCCGTCGGCCATCGAACCGAACCCGTCCATCACCAGGACGGCCGCCTCGGCGTGCGGCGACAGGTAGAACGACGACGCCGCGTGGGAGAGGTGGTGGTTGATCGACCGCACGTCGGGGAGACCGCGCAGCACCGCCGGGAAGATCAGGTCGTTGCCGACCACCTGGTCGACGTCGTCGAGGGTGAGACCCGCCGCGTCCAGGCAGTACTGGATGCCCCGCAACCGGAACTGGTCGGTGGAGATGCGCCCCAGGGGGTGGTACTTGACCCGGGACAGCCGCTCCTCCTCGATCGCGACGACCACGGTCCCGTCCACCACCAGGCAGCACGAGAAGTCGTGGACGGAACCGCCGATGCCCAGGACGTTCATCGGGCGTGGCCCCCGGTGCCCGCGAGGGCGTCGGTGGCGTGGCGGCCCAGCAGGTCCCGGACCCGGTGGACCTCCGTCGACAGCGGCCGGTCGGCGGCCAACCGCGGGCTGGCCGCCAGGACCTCCGCCCACAGCCCGGTCACCGGCCGGAGCCCCAGGGCGTGCTGCGCCTGGGCGGCGGCCAGCCCGAGCGAGGCGACGACCAGCTCGACCAGCTCCACCTGTTCCGCCGTCCGCAGCGCGCCGACGAGCGACATGGGCACGATGTCCTGGTTGGACAAGTTCGTCGGCAGGGCGGTCGTGGTCGCCGGCAGCGCCTTCTGGCGCACCTCCGAGACCATCGCGCTGGCCGCGATCTGCACCCCGGCCAGCCCGCTCGTCGCCCCGGGGGTCGAGGCGAGCAACGCGGGCAGACCGCCGTTGGACGCCGGCTCGACCACCAGGGCCAGCTGCCGTTCGGCCAGGAAAGCCAGCTGGTGGGCCAGCACGGCGTGCTGGTCGGAGACCAGCCCGGTGTTGACGGCGTGGAAGTTGCCCGCGTGCAGCACCGCCGTCGCCGAGATCACCGGGTTGTCGGAGCAGGCCTCGGCTTCCCGGACCAGCAGCTCCTCGCCCGCCCACAGCTGGTCCAGCACCGACCCGATGACCTGGGGCGCGCACCGGAGCGAGTACGGCTCCTGGAGGGCTCGGGCTTTCGCCGCCGGTGTCTCGTCGGACAACTGGGTGCGGATCCACTCGACCGCGCGCGCGTGGCCGGGGAAACCGCCCCGCGCGTCCACCACGTCGTCGGCGTACGGCTCGGTCGAGGCGCCGAACACGTCGACCAGCCGCCCGGTGAGCACGGCCGCCGCCCACGACGACCGGACCAGCGCGACGTGGTTGCGCAGGGCGGCGGCGAGGCTGGCGCTGCTGCCGTTGACGAAGGCGAGGGCGTCGCGGGCGCCCCAGCGCACCGGGCGCAGGCCGAGCCGGGTCAACTCCTCGGCGGCCGGCACCACCACCGGTTCGCCGTCGGTGACGCGCCAGGCGTGGCCGTGGCCCGCGAACGCGAGGGCGGCGTGCGCCAGCGGCAGCAGGTCACCACTGGCGCTGACGCTGCCCTTCGCCGGCACGACCGGGGTGAAGCCCGCGTTGAACACCTCCGCCAACGCCGACCACGAGGCAGGGGTGATGCCGGAGTACCCGCGCTTCATGCCGGCCAGCCGCAACCCCAGCGTCAGGCGGGTGGTCGCGACGTCGAGCGGCGGCCCCTGCCCCGCGGCGAGGTGGTGGACCAGGTTCAGCCCTTGCGCGTTGTCGTCCACCCCCGCGGGGAACCGCGCCAGCGGCCCGAAGCCGCTGGTGAGCCCGTAGACGGGGGCGTCCGCGGCCAGCGCCTCGGCGAGCCGGTCGGCACTGGCGTTCATCCGCGCCGCGTCGGTGTCCGACAGCGCGAGCCGGCTGCTCCCGACCGATTCGACGATGGCCCACGCAGAACTTCCCGTCATGTCCAGTCGCCCCGTTCCCGATCAGCCTTGATCACGGTGTCGACTCTTGCCGGTCTTCCGCCGCAGTGCCTGTCCCTCGTTACGGGGACACGCACGGCGGTCGCGCCTGGGCACGACTAGGCCCGCCGGTCGGGATTCTCCAGTCGCCTCTTTAGGTGACGTGTGCGCGCACCGCCGCTGGTTGATCGTTCTCGGCGAGCACGCATTCTCGCGACAGCAGGGGGGCCAGTGCCGGACCACGTCGAAGTCGTACGCCCGCCGACGCTCCCACCGGTCGAGGATCTGTTGGACCGGCGGGAGCGCAGGTCCGACCTGACCGCGTTCGCCCGGTTCATCGCCGGCAAGCGCATCCTGGTCACCGGCGCCGGTGGGTCGATCGGCTCCCAGATCTGCCGGACGCTGCTGGAGTTCGCGCCCGCCTCGGTCGTCATGCTGGACCGCGACGAGTCCGCTCTGGAAGCGGTGCTCCTGCCACTGTCCCCTCGGGACGCGGGCTTCCCGGTGGAGATGGTCCTCGCCGACATCCGCGACGCGGCCAGGATCGGCCGGGTGGTGCGGGACAGCCGGCCGGACGTGATCTTCCACGCGGCGGCGCTCAAGCACGTGCCCCTGCTGGAGCGGCACGTCGGCGAGGCGTTCATGACCAACGTCCTGGGCACGCTCAACGTGCTCACCTCGGCGGCGGCCAACGGCGTGGGCACCGTGGTCAACCTGTCCACCGACAAGGCGGCGGCGCCCACCAGCGTGCTCGGGCGCACGAAGCACATCGCCGAGCGCATCACCACCTGGTACGCGGAGCGCGTGTCCACGACGTGCTACATCAACGTGCGCCTGGGGAACGTGCTGGGCAGCCGCGGCTCGGTGCTCGACGTCTTCCGGGCCAAGCTCGCCGCCGGCGCGCCGCTGCCGGTCACCGACACCCGCGCGACCCGGTACTTCATGACCACCGACGAGGCCGTGGCGCTGCTGTGCAACGCGTGCGTCATCGGCGCCGGTGGCGACACCCTCGTGCCGCTGCTGGACCGCCCGGTCAGCATGGGCGAGTTCGTCGACCGCATCCGGGCCAGGGTCGACGCACCGGTGGAGGTGGTGCAGACCGGGCTGCGTCCCGGCGAGAAGCTGCACGAGGTGCTGGTGGCACCCCACGAGCGGGCCGAGCCGCACCCCGAGGACCCCGCGGTCCTGCGCGTCCGGGTCGAGGCGTTGAACCCCGGTGGGCTGAGCGAGCTCCTGGTCGTGGACGGATCGGCCGAGCGGCTGGCCGACCCCGCGACGGTCGTCGAGGCAGGGAGCGCCCGGTGACCGTGACCAGGGCGCTGGACCGGTTCGGCTTCCCCGTCCGGTGGGCGATCGACTTCCGCCGGGCCCGCCACGCGTTCGGGCAGGTGACGTCGGCGCTGAGCCCGGCGGACCGGATCGGCCTGGACGCCGCGCGCCTGCTGCTCGACGGTGACGCGCGGGGAGCCGTCGACCTGCTCGCCGGACGTCCGACCGAGTCCTTCCGTGACCTGGTCAACCTCGCGACCGCCTACGAACTCCTCGGTGACGGCGCCGCCGGCAAGGCGTTCGACGCGGCCCGCGCCGTCGACGGGGATCGGCTCGCGGCCCTGGCGGCACGCCGGACGACCCGTGAGGCGAACCTCGTGCTGCCGTTCCCGGTCACCACCGGGGGCATGCGGGTGCAGGTCGACCTGGCCCGTGCGCTGGTGGACTTCGGCTACGAGGTGACCGTGGTGCAGGTGCGGGGCGACGACGCCCGGGACGTGCCCGGCGCGGACGCCTTCCGCGACGTGGTGGCGGTGTCGGGCCACCCGGAGCTGACCGACCGGTTGCGCGCCTCGCCGGCGGCGTTGACCGTGGTCGGCTGCTGGGTCGACTACCTGCCGGCCCTCCGCGCGGGGAACAGCGCCGTGGTGGGTTTCTCCGGCGGCGAGCCGACCCTCAACGAGAGCGACGGGTTCGACGAGGACTTCCTCGCCTACCGCCTCGACGCGCACCGGCTGCCGGTCGGCCTGATGACGTGCTCGCGGTTCATCCAGGACATCTACCGCGACGTGTTCGGCCGGGTGTCGGACTACGTTCCTGCCGCGATCGACGACCGGGCCTTCGACACCGGGCCGCGACCCGCCGACCGGCCGTTCCGCGTGCTGCTGATGGCTTGGGACGGCATCGGCGACAAGGGGCTGGCGTTCGCGGTGCCCGCCTTGGAGAACCTGCGCCGCCGAGGGCTCGACCTCGAGATCGTGTGGATCACCCCGCACGCGCCGGAGGTGTTCGTCGACCTGGACTGCGAGCTGCACGTCGACCCGCCGCGGGCTCGCCTGTTCGAGGTGCTCCGGAGCTGTCACGCCCTGGTGTACCCGCCCCTGGTCGACGGCCTCGGCCTGCCGCCCGTGGAGGCGATGGCGGCCGGAGTGCCCGTCGTGGTGACCGAGAGCGGCGGTTCCGCGGAGTTCGCGGCGCCCGAGGTGAACTGCGTGGTCGTGGAGAAGTGCAGCGTGGCGGCCATCGAGCACGCCGTCGAACGCCTGTACCGCGACCCGGCGCTCGCCCGCGAGCTGGCCGACGGCGGTCGTCGCGAAGCGGAGCGGTACCGGCCCTCCCGGTCCCGGTCGCGGCTGCGGCAGGTGCTGGCGGCGGACCGGCCGATCGTGTGCACGGACATCGCGTGACCGACCAGCGCACGAGGAGGTCGGGGTGAACGTCGTCGAACACGTCGAGCGCGGGGCGCGGCTGTGCCCGGAGCGGGTCGCCCTGCGCGCGGGCGACACGACCTGGACCTACGCCGACCTGGACGACACCGCGGGTCGGCTCGGGGCCTGGTTGCGCGCCGAAGGGGTCACCGAAGGCGACCGGGTCGCCCTGCGGCTCCCGAACACACCCGCTTTCGTCCTGGCGTTCCTCGCCGTGCTCAAAGCGGGCGCCGTCGCGGTGCCCCTGAGCACGCGGATCGCGGTCGACGAGGTCGAGCACATCCTGGGCGACAGCACCCCTGTCCTGTTGCTCACCACCGCTTCGCTCACCGCCGGACCGGCGCAGGGTGCCGGCGAGCGCCCCGCGTGCCGCCGGGTCCTGCTGCCGGAGCGGGGCGACCAAGCGGACTTCGCGGCCCTGGTGGAGAACCGCGCCGCGATCACCGCGGCCGACCGCGCCCCGGACGACCCCGCGATGCTCGTCTACACCTCGGGCACGACCGGGCGGCCCAAGGGAGCCGTGCTCACCCACCACAACGTCGTGTCCAACACCAGGGCCAAGGTCCGCTGCACGGGGCTGACCGGCGCCGACCGCGTCCTGCTGTTCCTCCCGCTCTACCACTGCTACGGCCTGAACGCGGTGCTCAACGCGTCGTTCACGGCCCACGCGACGGTGGTGCTGCTGCCGGGGTTCGACCGGGGGCGCAGCCTCGCGGCGATCAAGGACGAGCGGGTGACCGCCGTGTTCGCGGTGCCCTCGGTGTACCGGGTGCTGCTGGACGCGCAGGTCGCGCCGGAAGACCTGGCGGGCGTCCGGTACTTCATGTCGGCGGGCGCGCCCCTGCCTGTCACCACCCAGCAGGCGTGGCGGGACCGGTTCGGGCTGGTGATCAACGAGGCGTACGGGCTGACCGAGACCTCGCCGTTCGCCTGCTACAACCACGAGCGCCGGCACAAGGTCGGCTCGGTCGGCTCGCCCATCGAGGACGTCGAGATCAGGGCGGTCGACCCGGTCGGCGGCGAGCCGCTGCCCGCGAACGCGACCGGCGAGCTGGTCGTGCGCGGTCCCAACGTGATGGCCGGCTACTGGAACGACCCGCGGGCCACCGCCGCGGTGCTGACCGACGGCTGGTTCCACACCGGTGACCTGGGCTTCGTCGACGACGAGGGGTACGTCTTCCTGGTCGACCGGCTCAACGACCTGCTCATCGTGGACGGCCACAACGTCTACCCCGGCGAGGTGGAGCGGGTGCTGCTGGAGCACCCCGACATCGTCGACGCCGTGGTGTACGGCCGGCGGCACGAGGTGGTCGGGGACGTGGTCTGCGCCGGTGTCGTCCTCCGCCCGGGCGCCTCGCCGCCCCACGAGCAGCTGCGGGCCTTCTGCGCGGCGCGGCTCGCCTCGTTCAAGGTGCCGCGCGTGCTCACCGCGCTCGACCAGGTGCCCAGGAACGCCACGGGCAAGCCGCTGAGGCGGTCCCTGTCCCAGGGGATCGCATGACCCAGAACCGAAGGGTGGCGACAGTGTCCACGGACCCGGACATCGAGCACGAAATCCGAAAGATCATCGAGGTCGACCTGCGGTGGCCGGTGTCGCAGGGCGAGCTGACGTCGGCCACGAAGCTCGGGCAGGACGGCCTCAACCTCGACTCCGTCATGATCATCGAGTTCGGCATCCGCGTCGAGCAGCGGTTCCAGACCCAGTTCTCCGACGAGGAGATCCTCGGTCTCGCCGACCGGACCGTCGGGGAGACGGCGGAGTACCTCCGGCAGCGCCTCGCCGACCGGTCATGACGCCGACACCCGGAGGAGCGGTGGACCGGCGGCCTCGAACGTTCCTGGGCATCTCCAGCGGGCACAGCGACCCGTCGGTGGCCGTGGTGCGCGACGGCCGGGTCGTCGCCTACGCCGAGGAGGAGCGCTTCGTGCGCACCAAGCACGCGGCGGGGCAGTACCCGACCAGGGCGCTGCGGTACTGCCTCGACGCGGTCGGCCTGCGGCTGGACGAGGTCGACTCCGTGTCGGTGGGGTGGCACAGCGAGGCGTACTCCGACGGTCGCATGGCGCGGTTCTTCGAGGAGCTGGGCCGGCAGTGGGAACCCGACCCGGGGACCCTGGCGTGGCAGCGGGACTGCCTGCGCAGGTTCAGCGTGGAGGGGATGCGGGCGCACCACCACCGCCACTGGCGGCGGGAGTTCGGCGACCTGGACTTCCCGCCCATCCGGCACGTGCCGCACCACCACACCCATGCCTTCCAGGCCGCTCTGGAGTCGCCCTTCGACCCGGCGGTGACGCTGACCGTCGACGGCTCCGGTGACGAGCACACCACGGTGCTGTGGTTGCGGCAGGGCCACGAGCTGACACCGCTGCGCGAGATCCGCATGCCGCACTCCCTCGGGTGGTTCTACGCCGCGTTCACCGAGTACCTGGGGTTCGACGCCTACGACGGCGAGTACAAGGTCATGGGCCTGGCCGCCTACGGCAACCCGGACGCGGCGCTGACGAAGCTCGTCGGCGAAGTGCTCATGCCCGCTCCCGACGGCGTCGAGTTCCGCGTCGACCCGAGGTTCATCCACTACGGCGACCACACGTACTCGGCGCGGTTCACCGACGACCTGGTGGCGCTGCTCGGCACGCCGCCGAGGCCGGTGGCGGGCGCGGTCGGGCAGTGGCACCAGGACTTGGCGCTCGCCGTGCAGACCGCCTTGGAGGAGGCGGCCTGCCGCTTGGTCTCGTGGGCGGTGCGCGAGACCGGCGTGCGCGACGTGTGCGTGGGCGGCGGGGTCGGCCTCAACGTCAAGATGAACGCCCGGCTGCTGGCGCTGCCGGAGGTCGACCGCGTGTTCGCGCACCCCCTGTGCGCCGACAGCGGCGCGGCGGCCGGCGCCGCGCTCGTCACGTGCCACCGGGAGACCGGCCTGGTCCCACCACCGCTCACCTCCCTGGCGCTGGGCCCGGAGGTGTCCGGTGAGGACGCGGCCCCGGTGCTGACCGCGGCTCGCGTGCCGTTCGAACGGCCGGCGGACCTGTTCGCCGACATCGCCCGCGACCTCGCCGCGGGACGGGTCGTCGGCTGGGTCGACGGCAGGCTGGAGGCCGGGCCCCGCGCGCTCGGGCAGCGCAGCATCCTCGCCGACCCCCGGGCCGTCGAGCAGCGGGACCGGGTCAACGCGGTGATCAAGCAGCGCGAGGCCTGGCGCCCGTTCGGCCCCGCCATGCTCGCGTCGGCCGCGCCGCGCTACCTGGCGTCGGAGGCGGTGGACTCGCGGTTCATGACCATGGCGTTCCGGGCAACCGACGAACTCCGCCGGGACGCGCCGGCGACCGTGCACACCGACGGCACCACGCGGGTGCAGCTGGTGCACCGCGACGCGAACCCGCGGTTCCACCGGCTGCTGACCGGGTTCGAGGCGCTGACCGGTGTGCCGGTGCTGCTCAACACCTCGTTCAACGTGCGCGGTGAGCCGATCGTGTCCGGGGTCGAGGACGCGCTGCGGACCTTCTGGGCCACCGGGCTGGACGTGCTGGTGCTCGGTGACCTCGTCGTGCGCAAGGAGCCGACCGGGGCAGGGGGCGAAGGCCGGTGAACGTGCTGGTCGTGGCACCACACCCGGACGACGAGTGCCTCGGCGTCGGCGGCACGATCGCGTTGCTGGCCGACCAGGGTGCGTCGGTCACCGTCCTCACGGTCGCCGCGCACCTCCCGCCGCTCTACCCGGAGCAGGTGCACGAGCGCACGCTCCGGGAAGCCGCGGGCGCCCACGAACTGCTCGGCGTCGGGGACTCCGTGTTCCTGGACCACCCCGCCGTGCTGCTGGCCGACGCGCCCGCGTTCGAGCTGAACAGCGCGGTCCAGCGGGTGGTCGACGCGGTCGCGCCCGAGCTGGTGTTCATGCCCTTCCCCGACCGGCACGTCGACCACCGCCGGGTGTTCGAGGCGTGCATGGTCGCCACCCGCCCGGTGCGCGGCGGCCGGGGCATCGCCGCGGTGGCCATGTACGAGACGCTGTCGGAGACGTTCTGGAACGCGCCCGGCGCGGAACCGCAGTTCTGTCCCAACTGGACGGTCGACATCACCACGACCGTCGACCGCAAGATCAGCGCCTACCGCCGGTACGAGAGCCAGGTGAGCCCGTTCCCCGGACCCCGTTCCGCGGAGGCGGTGCACGCGCTGGCGCTGTTCCGCGGCAGCCAGGCCGGCGTGGCCTACGGCGAGGCGTTCCAACTCGTCCGAGCGACCTTCTCCCCGCACCTGGTACGCGCCGGTGCGCGTCCGAACCCCGAAGGGGGCGACCATGCCGGATCGGCCTGATGTGATCGTCGTCGGCAACGGCGCGCTGGGCCTGTTCACCGCCCGGGCCCTCGCCGCCACCGCCCGGGTGACCCTCGTCGGGCCCGCGCAACGCCCCGGCGGCGCCAGCGCGGCGGCCGGCGCGATGCTCGGCTGCTTCGGCGAGGTCACCAAGGACACGTTCGCCACCGAGGCCGGGCGGGCCAAGTTCGAGCTCGGCCTGCTGGCCGACGAGCGCTGGCCCGCCGTCCTCGACGAACTGGCCGAGACCGCGGCGGACACGGGACAGCGGTTCCACCACGTCCCGTCGACCCACGTCGTGCTCAACGGCTGCGGCGGTCCGCTGGACTCGCTCAACTACGACGCCGTCATCGACGCGTTGGGCAAGTACCGGCGGCCGTGGAGCGAGGTGGGTGCCGACCGGATCCCCGGCTACCACCCCCGGCCGGACGGCCGTGCGCTGCGCGCGTTGCACATGAGCGGTGAGGGAGCCGTCGACGGCAACCAGGTGATCGGGCTCGTGGAGGAGCGACTGCGCCGCTCCGGGGTCCGGATCCACGACGAGTCGGTGGAGGGAGTCGTGGTGCGCGCGGGCGCCGTCGCGGGCGTCCGGCTGCGCGGTGGCGAAGTCCTGGAAGCGGATCAGGTCGTGGTGGCGGCGGGGTCGAGGACGGTGGAACTGCTGCGCACCGCGCTCGACCCGGGCGAGGTCCAGCCGATGCTGTCCGGCGTCGGCGTCGCACTGGTCACCCAGCGCACGCACGGGCCGTCGTTCGAGACCGTGGTCCGCACGCCGAACCGCGGCGGGGCGTGCGGTCTGCACCTGGTGCCGCTGGGCGAGGGCCGGGAGTACATCGGCGCCACCAACCTGCTGTCACCACGACCGCAGACGCTGGGGACGATCGGCACGGCGAGCGCCATCCTCGACCAGGTGGCCCGCCAGTTGGACGAGACGGCTTCCGCGCACACCATCGTGCAGTGGCGCGTCGGGAACCGGCCGGTGAGCCTGGACGGGTTCCCGCTCGTCGGGTGGACCTCCGTGCCGGGGCTGTACGTGCTCAGCGGCACCTACCGCGACGGCTTCCACGCCGCGCCCGCACTGGCCGCCCACGCCGCCGTCGAGCTGGCGGGGTCGCCCGGCCTGTTCGGTCCGGTGTTCGCCCCGGGGCGGACGCTGATCCGCTCGTGGGGCGTCGAGGAGTCGGTGGAGGAGTACGCCCTGCACATGACGTCGCTGTGGTTCGAACTGGGCGGTCGTGTCCCGAGCCAGATCAGCAGCGGCGCCCTGACCGACAACTACCGCGAGGAAGCCCGCTCGCTGTACCGGCGGACGGGCATCGAAGTCGGCTTGGGCCCCGACGTCCTGGCCTGCCTCACCGGCGCGCGGGACCCTGGCGCGCTGACGGTCCTGCTCAGGTACCTGCGTGCCGCGGGGCTCGCCGAGCAGCCGGTCGCCGCCCGATGACCGCCGAGGACGCGCAGGCGGCCGTGACGCCGCGCATCGGCCGCGACGTCCGTCTCGGCGAAGGGGTGCGCGTGGAGGCCGGAGCCGTGATCGGCGACGGCGCGACCGTCGGCGCGGGGGTGCGGATCGGTGTCGACGCGGTCGTGCGCGCGGGCGCGGTCGTGGTCGAGGACGTCCCGGCGCTCGCGGTGGTCGGTGGTGACCCGGCGCGGGTGGTGTCCTACGTCAACACCGCCGTGGTCGACCTGCCCGAGTCGGCGGACGCGACCGGCATCGGCTCGGAGCTCGTGCGGCTGCTCCCGGAGGTCAACGAGGAACGCGGCTGCGTGGTCATCCTCGAACACGGCGCCGGACTCCCCTTCACGGCTCGCCGTTGCCTGCTGGTCCACGGCGTGCCGCCCGGAGGCCACCGCGGCGACCACGCCCACCGGACGTTGGAGGAGATCGTCGTGTGCGCCGCCGGGAGTTGCACGGTGCTGGTCGACGACGGGCGCGGCCGGCGCGAAGTGGTGGTGCTGGACCGCCCCGGTGTCGGTGTGGTGATCCCGCCCTACGTGTGGACCGCGCAGTTCGGGCACTCACCCGACGCGGTGCTGGTCGTGCTGTCGTCGGCGGAGTACGACCCGTCCGACTACATCACGGACTACGGCGCCTTCCGCGCCGAGGTGGCGGCCCGATGAGCGACCCGGTCGCGTTCCGGGACCTCGTCGCCGAGCACGCCACGATCCGCGACGAGGTCGTGGCGGCGGTCACGCGGGTGGTGGACGCGGGGGCGTTCGTCCTGGGGCCCGAGCTGGAGGCGTTCGAGCGCGAGTGGGCGGACTACTGCGGCACCTCGCACGCGGTGGGCGTCGGGTCGGGGTTGTCGGCGATCGAGCTGATCCTGCGCGCGCACGACGTCGGCCCCGGTGACGAGGTCGTCGTGCCCGCCTACACGTTCATCGCCACGTGGTTGGCGGTGTCGGCGGTCGGCGCGGTGCCGGTGCCCGTCGACGTGGACCCCGGAGCGGGCAACATCGACCCCGCCGCGGTCGAACGGGCGATCGGCCCCAGGACGGTCGCGATCATCGCGGTGCACCTGTTCGGCACGCCCGCGCCGATGACACAACTGCGGCACATCGCCGACCGCCGTTCGCTGCTGCTCGTCGAGGACGCCGCGCAGGCGCACGGCGCCGAGTACCGCGGCCGGAAGTGCGGGTCGCTCGCCGACGCGGCGGCGTTCAGCTTCTACCCCACCAAGAACCTGGGCGCGCTGGGTGACGGGGGCGTGGTCAACACCGACTCCGCGACCGTCGCCGACCGCGTGCGCAGCCTGCGCAACTACGGGTCGACCACCCGGTACCGCCACGACGAGACCGCCACGAACTCCCGGCTGGACGAGATCCAGGCGGCGGTCCTGCGCGTCAAGCTCCGCCACCTCGACGCCGCCAACGCCGAACGGCGCCAAGTCGCGTCGGCCTACCTGGACCTGCTGCGCGCCGACGGGGTGCGGCTGCCCGTGGCGCCGCCGCCGGACGAGGCCCGGCCGTCGTGGCACATCTTCACCCTCCGGTCGGACCGGCGTGACCACCTCCGGGCACGGCTCGGTCAGGACGGGATCGGCACCCAGGTCTACTACCCGGTGCCGCCCCACCGGACCGCCGCGTACCGCGAGTTCGCGGCGCTCGACCTGCCCGTCGCCACGGACCTGGCGCGGACGTCGTTGGCCCTGCCGTGCCGCCCCGGCGTGCTGCCGCACGTGCCCGCCGTCGCGGCGTCGCTGCGCAACGCCATGGAGGTGGAGTGACGGTGCGAGCGGACGGGCGCCCCCGGTCCGAAGTCCTCGAAGCGGTGTTGGGGGACCTGCGGGACACGTGCGACCGCGCCGACCCGCTGGGCGAGTCCATCGTCGTGGCGGTGGAGAGCCTGCTCCGGCTGGTCGCGGTCGCCGACCGGCCCGTCGACCGGCGGGCGGACGCGGCCAGCCTGGAGGACGTGCGCGAAGCCCTGCACCTCATGCGCGCCGGGGTCGTCACCACGAGCTACCTGCTGTGGTCGGTGGACGAGCGACTTCGCCGCGCCGCGCAGGACCAGGTGCGTCGTCGCACCGACCGACCGATCGAAGAGGTGGATTGCGTTGCCGCTAGCCGATCACCCGAGCACGGTGCTGCCGGTGCTGCCCAGCCAGGCGGCCTTCCTGCATGATTTCTTCCCCGCCATGGTCAACCCCCACTACTGGAACCTGTGCGGCATCTTCCGCCTGTCCCAGCGGTTCGACACGGGGTTGGTGCGTGCGGCGGTGACCCTGGTCTGGGAGCACCACCAAGCCCTCCGCGTGCGCTTCCGGCTCACCGAGGGGGAGTGGTGGCAGGAGGTCCGCGGCCGGAGCGAGCCCCCGCCGTTCCGGCGCATTGACCTGTCGCGGTGCCCCGAAGACGAGCAGCCCGCCACGGTGGGACGGATCTGCGCCGAGATCCAGCGGACGCTGCACATCCACCAGGGGCCGCTGGCCGGGTTCGTGTACTTCGACCTCGGTGTCGGGCAGCCGCCGCGCCTCTTCGTGGTCGTGCACCACCTCGTGGCCGACGCCCTGTCGCTGTCGACGGTGGTCGGTGACCTGGAGAACGTCCTGTGGGCGCTCGCCGAAGGGCGCGCGCCGCGCCTCTCGCAGGGCGCGCCGTACGACGAGTGCGTCCGGGCGCTGCGGGACTACGCCGCGTCGGCCGAGGTGACCGCCGAGATCCCGCACTGGCTCGGCCCGCGGTGGGCGAAGGTCAACGAACTGCCCACCGACCGCACCCGCTACACGTCGGAGACCGTCGGCGGGACGGACTCGGTGAACCTCGGGTTCGACCGGGGCAGGTCCGAGGCGCTCCTGCGGAAAGTGCCCGCCGCGACGGGCGTCGACCTGCACACGACCGTGCTCGCGGCGATCGGCGAGGCCGCGGGCGAGTGGTTGGGCGGTGACGTCGGGGTCGCCGTGGTGCACCACGGCCGCGACCTGACGAAAGCCGACGGCACACCGGTGTTCCCCAACGGGATGAGGCACACCATGGGCTGGTTCTCGTTCGGCGGCTTCGTCGCGCTGCCGCCGCGGGAAGGCGGGGACGTGGTCGAGCACCTGCGTCGGACGGCGGACAGCCTCACGGCCATGCCGAACAACGGCGTGGGCGCCCACCTGCTGCGCTGGTGCGCGCCCAACGGCCCGCACGCCGAGGCACTGGCGGCGGTGTCCGACCGGCTCGGCCTGATCTTCAACAACATGGGCGGCCTGGCCCAACCGAACCAGGCGGGCCGCGTGCTCACGATGGCGGGCGACCCGATGAAGCACGAACCGGACGTCCTCCAACCGCGACCACAGGTCTACATCCGGCTGGTGCGCGACGACGGCGTGCTGTCGATGTCCTGGTTCCTCGACGGGGTCCGCCACGAACCGACCGCCGTGACCAAGCTGGTGAGCCGCGTCGACGAGGTGTTGGCGTCCTACCTGCGGCAACTGGCTTAGGATTCCGCGTCGTGCTCCTTTCCACCGGCCGGTCGGCCGCCCTGCTCTGCCTGCCGCTGCTCTGGGTGTCGGCGTGCACGACGGCGCCCGCGTCGCCCGCCACGCCGTCGTCCTCCTCGGGTCCGGCCCCGTGGGTGTCGGTCACCCAGCAGGCGGAGACGGTCCGTCCCGAAGAGTTGGCGACCGACCGGCCGAAGCGGATCGCGGCGGACGCCGACGTGTGCGCGTTGCTCACCGAGCAGGAGATCACGGCCGCCACGGGCGCGCCCTTCGCGAGAACGGGCAGGCCCGTGCCGGGCACGTTGTGCCTGTGGCAGCTCGGCGACGCGGTGGACGACCGCGGAACTCCCATCGAGGTGCTGACGCTGACCTCCGGGCTGTCGGGCGGGTGGCTCGGCGAGGAGCAGGGCGTCGTCGGCGGGTACCCGACCCGCAGGAGAGTCGGGGACGGACTCTGCATCCTCAAGGTCGGATTGCGCCGCCCGGACGCCCCGACCGACAAGGTGGTGCTCACGGTGAGCCTGGGCGTCACCGACAAGTCCAGCGACCCGTGCCCCGCCACGCAGACGCTCACCGAAACCGCCTTGAGCCGAGTCCCCGGCGCTTGACCCGGATTTCCATGCGTTTCGTCCGTCACCGGGAGAACCTCACCCGGAGCCTCCGTAACCGTGCCGGCTTCCCGTCATCCGCGCGTAGACCACGATGTTGTCCCGGTAGCTGCCCGCTCTCCGGTCGAACTGCCCGCCGCAGGTGACGAGCCGCAGTTCGGGTACCTCGACGTGGCCGTACACCGCTTGGGTGGGGAAGCGGTCTTTCGGGTGCTGCTCCACCCGCTGGACGGTGAACGACGCGGCCGAGCCGTCGGCCCGTTCCACGGTCACCTGGTCGCCGGGTGTCAACTTGCGCAGGTCGTGGAACACTCCCAGCCGGCCCTGCCAGTCGACGTGTGCGGCGAGCAGTGCGGGCCCGCGTTCTCCCGGAGTCGGCGAGTTGGTGTACCAGCCAACGGTTTCGGCGTCGGCCGGGACCTCGATGGCGCGGTCGGCGCGCAGCCCGAGATCGATGATGCCGGTAGCGTCGACGCCGATCGCCGGGATGATCACCCGCGTCGGGCGGGCAGCGTCGAGCACCACCGTCGGCGGTGGGTTCTGCGGTGTGCTCGGCGCGAGGACCGTGCCGGTCGGTTCGTGCGTCGACGCGGCGGGTGCCGTGTCGACCGGGTGGGCGTCGCCGGCTGGGTGGCTCTTGTCGATGCCCGCCAGAACCGCCAGGCCCAATGCCGCCGCCAACGCCGCCAGTCGGGGCTTTGAGCTCCGACGGGGATGGCGGTGCGAGCGGTCGCGCATGCGCTAGTTGCTCCTGCGTGCACGCCGCCGTGCCGCGACCGCGGTGACGGAGGCGGCACCGAGCCCGGCCAGCCCGAGAAGTGTCAGGGCGCCCGAGTCGTCGGCGCCCGAGTCGTCGGCGGTGGAGCCGTCACCCGTGTCGATCGGACCGACGGGCGGCTGGGTCCGACGGGTTGCCGGAACATGACTGGGCGCCGGCAGCTCTTCGCAGGCGATGCCGTCGTTGTCCGCGTCGAGCCGGTGGAAGTTGGTCGTGGCGGAGTCGAAGAACCGCTGCGCTTCGGCTTGGTTGCTGAAGTCGGCGCAGTCGCGGTCTTGTGCGTTCGCGCCGCCGACGATGGACAGCGTGGCACTTGCCGCGAGGACAGCGGCGCCGGCGAACCTGGAAAGCAGCATGTCGCACATTCCTTCCATGCGGGACGAACTGAGGTCTTCGTCGTGGAACGGCCACGTCCGGCGGTCGAGGGAGCCCGGTGGCACGGTCGGTTCGGTGGCGCGGTCGCCGGGCACTCCGGGGTGGACGCTCGGCACTGCTCTGAGTCGCACGTCAGCGACAGGTGACCGGCGGGAGACGTCGGGTCGAGTCGCCGTTCTGTCCGGCGTGTCCGGAACGAGGCGCGTCGCAGTGGGTGCTGCGTGCCGTCGCCGGGATTGTGGAACCACCGACCGATAGGGCCAGCGTCCGCGTCGAACTCCTTGGTGACGCGGTTAGGAGGCGGGACGCGGCTGGGTGCCTTGAGGTTCGGCGGGATGGAGCGATCGGTGCCGGGCCAGGCGACCTCCTCTCGAACCGACAGCGGACCACGAAGACGCTAATGCCGTCCCTCGTCAGGTTGGAGGCGTCGACGGTGGGCTCACCCGATCCATCGGCGTCATGGCCCTATCAGGGGTGTGTCGCCGCAGCGCGGTCGCCGACAGTGCACAACCGGCGTCGCCGACGTGTAGGCCGTCACGCCACCTGCTGACCTTCTTGAGCGTGACGGCGCAGTCGATGCCGTCCGTTGTGGAACGCCGTCGTCATATTCTCGGTGAGGGCGAGGTTTGTTGGTGACGGCGCCGGATCGGGCGAGCGGTCCGGTTTGTCAGTGATCGTGCCGAACTGTGTGCGCTGCTTTCTTCTCGGCAGGACGTGCGGCGAGGTGACGTCCACCGAGTTTGGAATCCGCGATCCGAGCGCAGCTGGTGCCAGAGGTGGTCTTTTCTCGCACGGGCGGTCCATGGATGTTCTGGAGACGGCCGGGGTGTGGCGGGCAGGTATTCGCAGGCGTTGGGCTTCGACATCCCGTTCCAAGGGCGAGAGGGTGAGGGTCGTCTGCCACGATGGCGGCGTGACGGTGCGCTTGGATTGGGCCGAGTTCGAACGGACCCTTCTGGATGGTGTGGTGCGGTTCGTCGGCTCGGCCGTGCGTGATCACCCCGGGGAGCGGTTCTACGCGGCGGTGCTCGATCACGTCTACCGGGAGGAAGACGGTCCGATCGCGCTGCCGTCGCTGGGGATCAACAGTGTCGAGGCGTTGGCTCGGGAGCCCGCCGAGCAGCAGGCGGAACTGAGGTGGAACGCACCGGACTGGGACCTCTACCGCGACGGCTGGCTACCGGACGGCTCGACCGAACGGTGGGAGCAGGCGCTCACCGCGGAGGCGTGCTCCGGGACGACGCGCCAGTGGCAGGCGACGTTCGACCGGTACCTGACGACGCTGGTCCGCGTCTGCCGGCGGGCACGGACGACGTTGCGCCGGAACGGTGACACCCACCCGGACTTCGTGGTGGTGCTGCTCGACGACGAGCACCACGAGACGCTGATCAAGCGCGTCCTGACCGCCGGCGAGGTGCGTCGCCACTTCCCCGAACTGGATGAGCGCTCGGTCGCGCTGGCCGGCCTCGCCGCGCTCCCACCGGCCGACCGCGCCGCGCACCTGGCCTCCCTGCTGGGAACGTTCGACGGTCCCCTCGACCGCGACACCGTCGAAGCGGCCCTGCGTGACCTCGGTCCGGCGGCCTTCCCGGCCCTGCTCTCCCTCCTCCGCACGCCGGACCGCGCGTGGCAGGCGGCGAAGCTCCTGGCGGACATCGGCAGACCCGATGACAGCGTCATCCACGCGTTGAGCGCCGAGCTGCGGCAGACCGACGGACCGGACCAGGAGTGGATCGCGGTCGCGCTGTCCCGCCTCGGGCGGCTCGACCTCGTGCTCGACCAGGCCGAAAGCCTCCCGCCGGACGTGGTGGTCGGGGCGGTCTCCGCGCCGTACACCAGCTTTCGCGACGACGCGGTCGCCCCGCCGCCGCTGGACTACCAACCCCTGGTGGACTTCATCGAACGGTGGCCGACGCACGTGTCGGCGCTGGGTCAGCGGTTCGCGCCCGGCCAAGGGGCTTGTGAGATCGCGGCGAACGAGGTGGACGCCGCGGTGGCCGGCTTGACCTCGCCGCACGTCCTCGTCCGTTGGCACGCGGTGAAGGTCCTCGGGCGACGCGGGCTCGGTCGGCACGTCGGCCGGCGCGTGTTGCCGCTGCTCGGCCGGACCGTCCGACAAGACCCGGACGCGTCCGTGCGACGCCTGGCGGTGCTGTCGCTGCTGTGGTGGCGGAGGGATTCCCTTCACCTGGCGGACGTGGTCCGGCAGGCGTTGGAGGATCCGGCGGAGGAGGTGCGTCAGGCCGCCGCGGCTTGGTTGCGCGAACAGCACGAGCCGGTCTGACGGCAGCGGCGCGGTCGATCCGGCGGGATCGGGTGGATGACGGATCGGATCTCGGCCGCGGCACGTGAGTCGGGCCTGGCCGCCGACCCGGGCGCCGGGCAGGCGGTTCAGCTCTCCGTCGACGCGCCCGTCACCGAGCGGGTGATGGCGAACGCCGGCGAGGAGGGGCGCTCGTGGTTGCCGCGAGCGCCCCTCCCGCTAGAACGAGTTGCCGAACGCGCTGGACAGGTGCTCCCGCGCGTCGCGCAGCGCCCCGTCGATGATCCGCGCCGCCTCCCGCGCCTGCTCCGGCTCGTGCGCGGCCTGCACCTGCAACCGGAAGCGTGACGCGCCGGTCGGGGTGACGGGGAACTCGACCATGAACGCCAGCACACCGCGGTCGAACAGCAGGCGGTTGACCGTGCGGGCGAGCTTCTCGTTCCCGATCAGGACCGGCACGATCGGGCTCGGCGAGCCCATGCAGGTCAACCCGCGCGTCGTCAGCTCGTCGCGCAGGGCGTGGATCGCGGAGAACAGCCGGCCGCGCAGCGCCTCGCCCTCGTCGGTGCGGATGATCTCGGCGGCCTTGAGCACCACCGCGGTCTGCATGGGGGACAGGGCGTTGGAGAAGAAGTGGGACCCGGCGAACATCTTGATGTACTGCTTCACCGCGGGCGACCTGGCCGCGACGAAGCCGCCGTTGGAGGCGAACGTCTTGGAGAACGCGCCCATGACCAGGTCGACCTTGCCGAGCATGTCCTGCATGCCCAGCACGCCGGTGCCGCCGGGGCCCATCGAGCCGAGGTCGTGGGCGACGTCGACCAGCAGGGTCGCGTCGTAGGCGTGGCAGACCTCCTGCAGGGCGGCGACGTCCGGCCAGTCGGCGTCCACCGAGAACAGGCCGTCGGTGATGACCATGATGCCGTTGTGGGTGTCGGTGGCGCGGATGCGGGCCAGGTGGGTGCGCACGGCCTCGACGTCGAGGTGCGTGTAGCGGGTGATGTTCCGGGTCGCCGCGCGCGCACCCGTCTGCAAGCACGAGTGGGCGAGGCGGTCGATGAGGATGTGGTCCTCTTGGCGGACCAGGCCGGTGACGGTGCCGAACCCCGCCGACCACCCGTTCGAGAACAGCGTGACGTGCTCCAGGCCGACGAGCGCGCCGAGGGCGGCCTCCAGGTCGTCGGAGATGCGGGTGTTGCCCAGCACCATCGGCGACCCGGCGCTGTGCGGGCCGAAGTCCCGCATCGCCCGGACCGCCGCCTCCCGGATCTCCGGGTGGGCGTTGAACGACAGGTAGTCCTGGGAGTTGAAGTTGATGCCCCGGGCGGGTTTGCTCAGGTCGTTGGTGATCGTCGCGATCCCGCCGGGCGCCGCCTCCAGGACCCGGGAGTACTGCCAGGTCTCGGTGCGCCGGCGCGCCTCCACCCAGCCGTGGAACTCCTCGGTCCGGCTGAGCAGGTTCGCGCCGACGGGCCGGAAGAAGTCGTACGCGTTCTTGTCGAGCGCGTAGTCCTCGTCGGGGTCGATCGCGGGGGCCGCCGCCGTCGCCGGTTCCCACATCGGTTCCAGGTCGGCCCGGATCGCCGGGTAGTCCTCGGCGAAGAACCGGACCACCTCGTCCTCCGGGAGGGTGTCCAGCTCCTCCAGGTCCTCCCACGGGATGTGGGTCGCCCAGTTCCGCATCATGTCCGACACCTCGCGCGCGGCCGCGGCGACCGCCTTGGCCGCGGTGCTCGGGTCGGTGTCGGCCTCGTCGGCCGCGGCGATGAGCGCGGCGACGACCTCGCCGTCCTCGCGCTCGTCGGTCAGGGTGCCGGTCATCGGGTCGCCTCCGCTGCCACGCGCTGGAACGGGTTCCGCTGGTGCTCGCGGTAGGTCGCCTCGAAGTCGGCGAACGCGCTGTGGTCGCGCGAGGACTCCTTGGCCGTGTCGTTGAGCAGGAACACGTTGGACGGGTCGAAGAACTCCGACACCGGCGCCACGTCGACGTGGGTGGCGATGAAGCGGTCGATCTCGGCCTGGTTGCCGCGCAGGATCGCGAACAGCTGCAGCTCGTCGTGCCGCAGCGGCTTCATCTCCGCGAGCGTGCACACGTAGTCGTAGTAGGCCGCGGCGGTCTGGCTGCGCCGCTTGGCGGCGTACCCGGCCAGGGCGGTGTCCCGGTCGGTCTCGCCGCCGAGCCACCGGCCGATCGCCTCCGCGGCCAGCTCCGCGTCACGCAGGGCGTGGGTGATCCCGAGTGCCGTGCACTGGTCCTTGAACGACTCGGCGTCGCCGACCAGCACCCAGCCGGGTCCGTGCAGCTGTCTCAGGTACGCGGCCTGGTCGAGCGTCCCGTAGAAGCGCTCCTCCCGCCGCGCCCGCGCCACCGTGCCCGCCGCGTCCTCGCTGATCAGCCCGAGCGCGCGGTGGAAGTTGCCCTCGACGTCGGCCCGGAAGTCCGCGGCCCACTCGCTCGGCCCCCACGTCAGCACCATGGTCTGCCCGTGGTTGGTCGAGGCCATCGCCATCCCGAGCCTGCCCCGGCGGTGGATCTGCGCGTCGGCGTCGGGGATGCCGCTGAAGTAGCTCCAGTAGGCGTAGGTGCACCGCGGCCGCTCGTCGAACTTCTCGACGCCGAGAGCGCGCGCGACGAAGGAGTTGCGCCCGTCGGCGCCGATCACTACCTGCGCGTGCTCGACCGTGCCGTCCCGCCCCTTGATGCCGATGACGGTCCCGTCTTCATCCCGCAGTAGTTCCTTGACCGCGTACCCTTCGCGGAACTCCACGCCGGCCCGCACCGCGTTGTCTACCAGGATCTTGTCCAGCACGTGCCGGCGAACCGAGAAGTAGTCGGTGGTGATCCCGCTGTCGTCGTCGTGCAGCAGGCGGAACTGGTTGCGCAGCAACTGTTCGGGAACGCTGCCGCGCAGCTCGATTCCGTTGTTGACCACGGTGACGTCGGTGTGCGCGGGAGTTACGGCTCTGACCTGCTCTAACACCCCGAGTCGGTTCAAGTAGGAAGCACCGTGCGGCCACACGAAATGCGTGGACAGCACATCACTGGGAAACCGCGACCGGTCCACCACCAGTACTCGGAGCCCTTGTCTGGCCAGGTGTGTCCCGACCGCCGCTCCGGCACAGCGGCCGCCGACCACAATAGCGTTGTACATGCGTGCATCCCAACAGCACCCCTACACGCTGTACAGAGCCGAATGGTCGAGCAACCCGTACTTGCGCGACACCGGCCATTCGTGGCAAAGGTCGGGTGAATTCAGATGCGTGAACAGGTGAGAGTTGCACGGGTTCGCGATCGATGGCAAATAACCAATCGATATCGCGACGGTGATTCCTTGCGGTAGCAGGACTTTTCGCGGGCGGGGCGGGCGACCTCGGAGGTCTTGCCGCGCAGGTGGCCGACTCGGCGAACCTCGGTGGCTCATGCGGGGCCGTCGGGAGGTCAGGCTTCCGCCTGGCCCGCACGGCGCAGCAGTCGGCCGAGGACCAGCCGCAGGTTCTCGCGCTCGCGCTGCGGCGCGAACCCCGCGTCCACCGCGACGCGGTTGAACAAGCCGTCCACCAGGGCGGCGAGCCAGGTGGCGGTCGTGGTCGGGTCCAGCCCGGGATCGATCCGGCCCGCCGCGGTCGCCCGGTCGACCAGGTCGGCCAGGCCGGACCGCACCAGCTGGTCGTTGGTCGCGACCAGGGCCGCGATCCGCTCGTCGCGGTGCGCCTGGGCGGAGATCTCGAGGGTGAGCCGGGCGTAGTCCGCGTCCCCGGCCAGGTCGACCACCAGGTCGAAGAACTTCGTCAGCGCGTCCCACGGTTCGGCGGCGGACAGGTCCGCGAACAGCGCCTCGGTGTCGGCGCCGTCCTGCTCGACGACCGCGGCGAAGATGTCCTGCTTGCTGCCGAAGTAGTAGAACAGGTTGCCCGGGCTCATCCCCGCCTCGGCGCAGATGTCGGCCGTGCGGGTCTGGCCGAACCCCTTGCGGGCGAAGCACCGCGACGCGGCCGCCAGGATCTGGAGTCGCTTCGCCTCGCGCTTGGCTGGGTCAACGGTGCGCATGGGCCGATTCAATCAGTGGGGTTGACGGGGTGGATCACGGCCTCCAATATTAGACCGACTACTCGGTCTAAGAAAGGGTCTGGCTGTGTCTACTCCCTCCCGCCTCGTGCGGTTGGACGCGCTGCGCGGGTTCGCCCTGTTCGGCATCCTCGCGGTCAACGCGTGGGCGTTCGCGACCGGCTACTACGCCTCCGGGATCGCCGACCCGGCCCGTGATCCGGCCGTCCAGTGGGTGGTCTCGCTGTTCTTCGAGACCAAGTTCTACCTGCTGTTCTCGTTCCTCTTCGGCTACAGCTTCACGCTGCAGATGGACGCCGCCGCACGCCGTGGCGTCGCCTTCTGGCCGCGGATGCTGCGGCGGCACGTCGGGCTCGCGGCGATCGGCGCCGCGCACGCCGTGCTGCTGTTCCACGGCGACATCCTCACGACCTACGCCGTGCTCGGCCTCGTCCTGCTGGCGCTGCGCGGCACCTCACCGCGGCGCGCGGTCCGGCTGGCGGTGGTCCTGCTCCTCGCCAGTGGCACGGTCTGGACCCTGCTGGGCGTCCTCGACGTGCTCACCCACGTCCCGGTCGACGCCACCGCGGTGTCCGCGCGGGTCGCCGAAACGGTGGCGGCCTACCGGGGGACGCCGGGGACGGTGGTCGCGGAACACCTGCGACAGCTGCCCGGCACGCTCGAACTCGTCGTGTTCGTGCAGGCGCCCAGCACCTTGGCGATGTTCCTGCTCGGGTTCGCGGCGGGCAAGCGGCAGGTGCTCGCGGAACCTCGGCGCTACCGCGCGCTGTGGTCGTGGCTCCTGCGTGCCGGGTTGCCGATCGGGCTCGCCGGGGCGGCCTTCTACGCCTACATCGCGGTGAACCACCCCGGGAGCGGCGCCGAGACCCTCGCGATCGGGGTCAGCGTCCTCACCGCGCCACTGCTCACCGGCGGGTACGTCGCCGCACTGCTGCGCCTGTTCGACACGCGCGTCGCGGCCGTGTTCGCCCCGGCGGGCCGCGTCGCGCTGTCGAACTACCTGCTGCAGTCGGCCGTCCTGGGCGTCGTCTTCACGGCGTACGGGTTCGGGCTGGTGGGAACGCTGTCGTACGGCGCGGTCGCCGGGCTCGTCGTCGGGATCTACGCGGTCCAGCTCGCACTCAGCGCGCTGTGGCTCCGCAGCCACCGCTACGGACCACTGGAGTGGCTCCTCCGCGTGGTGACCGCCGGCGGAACGGCGTCGGCACGCAACGCGGCGCCCGCCGGAGCCAGGGGCCGATGATGTTAACTATCCGCCATGTCGCACCCGGAGACCCCTTTACCGCAGCCGACTCAGCCCGAGCCCCAGTCTCAGCCCGAGCCCCAGCCCCAACCGCGGGAGACGACCGCGCGATCACGGCCCGGCAACGGCCTGCTCGCCACCGCCATCCTGGTCGCCGGCATCGGCGGCGGCCTGCTGGCGTGGCACCCGTGGGACGAGGCCCCGCTGCCGGCGCCCAAGGACCCCGGGCGCATCACCATCCAGAAGGTCGGTGACCAGCGCGAGGCGACCAACTACGACGAGACGCGGCCGGTCTACTGCATGACGAACGAGACCGGTGGCCTGTACTGCGTGGTGCTGCCCAACCGCTACACCCACATCGAGGAAGAACGGCCCTGATCGGGCGCGGTGCGCGATCACCACGTCACTTGGCGCGCGGATAGGTCTTCTGCACCTCGCCCTTCAGGTTCGCCTGCAGGAACGCGCCGCCGTAGCCGTCGATCACGTACACCTTGATCGACGGGATGTCGTCGATGATGTCGGGCTCGACGATCAGGTAGCGCATCGTCGGTTGCGGGACGCCCAGCTCCGTGTTCGCCTGGTCGAACAGGGCGGGCAGGGCGTCCCAGTTCACCTGGTTCAGGTCGAACACGGTCCGGTCGGCGTCCACGCCGTCCGGACCCTTCCTGGTCGCCTTGCCAGCCCGGTACTCGAAGTCGTCGAAGCCGTGCGCGACCGCCGCGGTCGGGGCGACGGCCGTCGCGTGGTCCGCCCACAGCGTCAGCTCGGACACCGTGGTGCCGCCCGTCGCCTGGCTGAGCGCGACGACCGCTTCACGCGCGCCGGCGGGGGTGAGCAGGTCGGTCTTCGCCGCGTCGCCCGCGGTCGTCGTCGGGGCGTCGTCGGGCAGGTCGAGGTTCGGCAGGGTGGTGAACGGCGTGGTCGACGAACCCGCACCGGAGTCCAGCCGGTCGAACACGCCCGTCATGCGGGCGACCAGCAGCGTGGCCGCGACGACCAGCACCACCCCGACCAGCGAGAGCGCCACGGAACCCGTCCGCTTGCGCGCCTTCGGGGTCGGGGTGGGGTAGGCCTGCTGGTAGTCGCGGAGAGGCGGCCCGCCGACCGGTGGCGGCGTCGGTCCGGCCGGCCAATGGGGGTGCTGAGGCTGGGGCTGAGGACCGCTCGGCGGCCTCGGGACGGTGAACCCCGCCGGGGTGGGCGGGCCCAGGACCGGGGCCGGGTCGCGTTCGGCCGCGGCGAACAGCTGGTCCAGCAGCTCGCCGCTCGGACGGTCGGCCGGGTCGTTGCGGAGCGCGGCGTTGAGCGCGGGTGCGAGGGCGCCCGCGCGTCGCGGCGGCGGCACCGGCTCGGTCATCACCGCGGCGAGGGTCGCCATCGTGGAGGCGCGGCGCATCGGGTGGTAGCCCTCGACGGCCACGTACAGCAGCATCGCCAGCGACCACAGGTCCGACGCGGTGTGCGTCTCGTCGCCGCGCAGCCGTTCCGGGGCGATGTACTCCGGGGACCCGATGACGTCGCCGGTCGCGGTGAGCTGGGTCGAGCCCTGCAGGGCGGCGATGCCGAAGTCGGTGAGCACGGCGCTGCCGTCCGTTCGGAGCAACACGTTGCCCGGCTTGACGTCGCGGTGCATCACGCCCGCGGAGTGGGCCGAGCGCAGTGCCGCGAGCACGTCCCGCCCGATGCCCGCCGCCTCCGCCGGGGTGAGCGGACCGTCGTTCAGCCGCGCGTCCAGCGACGTGCCGCGGACCAGTTCCATGACGATCCACGGGTACGGCGAGTCGGCCGACTCGATGATCTGGTAGATCGACACGACGTTCGGGTGCTGCAACCGGGCGAGCGCGCGGGACTCCCGCAGCACCCGCTCCCGCAGCTGGGCCGCGGCCACCGAGTTGCTGTCGATCTGGTCGTCGTCGGCGGGGCGCACCTCCTTGATGGCCACCTCGCGGTGCAGCCCCAGGTCGAGCGCACGCCAGACCGTCCCCATCCCACCGCTGCCCAGCCTGTCCAGCAGCTCGAACCGGCCGTCGAGGATCCGCCCGGTGTGCTCTCTCTCAGACACCGCGTCACGCTAGCAACCGACCACCGGGGGACGAGGAACCGGCGGCCTTTCCGCGCCGTGCCGCTCGGTCCGCCGGGTGGTCACCCACCGGCTCTCGCCGGTCGGTGACCACCCGGTCACGGTTCGGTCCGCGGGTGCTCCGGGATCAGATGAAGCGCCAGAGGTGGTCGGAGGTGCCGTTGTCGGCGTACAGCACGACCTGCGCGCCGCGGGCGGTGGAGGCGTTGGACAGGCCCAGGACCCGTCCGCCGTTGCCGCACTGGATGCGGAAGTACCCGTTGGCGCCGTGGCGCAGGCGCCACTTGTGGTCGCTGGTGCCGTTGTCGGCCCATTGCACCACTCGGGCGTTGTCGGTGTTGGCGCCGTTCTCGACGCCGAGGACCTTGCCGCTGTGGGAGTTGCGCAGCCGGAAGTAGCCGTCGGGGTCGAGCACGGCGGTCCACAGGTGGTCGGCGGTGCCGTTGTCGTCCCACTGGACGGCCAAGCCGCCGTCGGAGGTCGACATGTCCTGCACGCCGAGCACCAGGCCGCTGGCCAGGTTCTGGACGCGGCGGGCGCCGGTGGGCACGAACCGCCACCGGTTGTCGGCCGAGCCGTTGTCGGAGTCCTGCACGGCTTGGGCGCCCTGCGCCGTGGAGCCGTTGAGGATGCCCAGCAGCTTGCCGCTGTTGACGTTGCGGATCCGGTGGGTGCCGTCGCCGTTGTCCAGCACGGTCCAGCGGTGGTCGGCGGTGCCGGTGTCGCCCCACTGCAGGACGCGGGCGTTGTCGGTGGTGGCCATGTTCTCGACGCCGAGCACCTTGCCGCTGTTCAGGTTGCGAAGCCGGATGTTGCTGCCGTCGACCACGACCTGCCAGTTGTGGTCGGCGGTGCCGGTGTCGCCCCACTGCACGGCCAAACCGCCGTCGGAGGTCGACATGTTCTGCACGCCGAGCACGAGGCCGCTGGCGGCGTTGAACAGCCGGTACCCGGCCGCGGTCCCGCCGCCTCCGCCGCCGGTGGTGTTCCAGTAGACGGTGTAGTTGAAGCCGTGGGCGTCGTGGAACGGGCCGAGGTTCACCGTCGCGCCGTCGGCCTGGGCGGTGAAGGCCAGCGCCGACGTGCTGGTGCGGGTGATGGACTCGACGTTGAGCGACGGCAGCCGGGACAGGGCGGTGTTGCCGTAGTTGCCCGCGAGGACGGCCGGGCCGTAGGTGATGGCGGCGACGGCCGGGTTGTCGTTGGCGGCCTGCACGACCACCCGCATCGGCAGGCGCAGCGCCACCACGTCGCCGGAGGTCCACGACCTGGTCAGCGAGGCGTAGCTGCCGGGGGTGGCGGTGACGTTCTGGGCGACGCCGTTGACGCTGATGGTGGCGCCGGTGGTCCAGGCGGGGATGCGCAGGCGCATCGTCCACTCGCCGGCCACGCTGCCGGTGACGGCGAGGCTGGTGGTGTCCGAGGCCGGGTAGGTCGTGGTCTGGGTGACGGTGATGCCGCGTTCCGTCCAGTTCAGCGTCGACGGGGTGTAGAGGTTGACCGTCAGAGTCGTGCCGTTGCGGAAGTAGATCGAGCCGGCCAGTGAGGTGTTGACCTCCAGGGCGGTGCCCTGGCAGCACCAGAACGTGGTGTAGTCGGTGCTCCAGTTGCCGCCGCCCCAGGCGGGTCCGGTGTTGCCGCGGCGGTGGCCGGGGTTCAGGCCGGTGAAGTAGCAGATGTGGCCGTGCGGGTCGGCCGTGTTCTGCTGGCCGAGGAGGTGGTTGAGCAGTCCGCGTTCGTAGAAGTCGAAGTACGCCGCGTTGTCGGGGTTGAGCAGCCACAGCTCGCGGGTCAGCTTGAGCATGTTGTAGGTGTTGCACGCCTCGGCCGTGTCGGTGTTGAGGTACGCGGCGATGGCGTTGGGCGCGCGGAAGTGCTCGGCCTGGCTGTTGCCGCCGATGACGTAGGTGTGCGCGCCGACGGTGATGTTCCAGGCGTTGGACGCGATGTCGCGGTAGCGGGTCGTGCCGGTGGCCTTGTACTCCCGGGCCGCCCCGATCCACTTCGGCACCTGCGTGTTGGCGTGCAGCCCGCTGAGCCGGTCCTGGTTGGCGGCCAACGGGTCGAAGACGGCCGCGTGGTCGAACCGCTGCGCGGTCGCCAGCCACCTCGCGTCGCCGGTCTGCTGGTACAGGTCGGCGAGCACCGCGTTCATGCCGCCGAACTCCGTGCCCAGCACCCGCTGCATCTGGCTGTACGACAACCGGGCCGTGCGCCAGTCCACCCAGCCCGCGAACCGCAGCAGCACGTCACGCGCCTGCGTGTTGCCGATGTGGCGCCACACGTCCAGCAGGCCGGCCAGGGTCTTGTGCAGCGAGTAGTACGACACCGACTTCGGCGAGCCCGCCTCCATCGCGTCGAAGTCCGACTCCGGGAACCCCGACAGGTAACCGGTGTTGAACCCCGCCGCCGCGTTGTTCGCCTGGCACTTCGCCAACTCCGCGACCATGTAGTTCGCCCGGTCCCGGCACGTGGTGTCGCCCGCCACCGCCCACGCCTGCGCCCACGCGCTCAGGAAGTGCCCCTGGCTGTGCGTGCGGAACGGGAAGTTCGGTGCTTCCCAGCCGCCCAGCGCCGCCGCGCCGTTCGTGGACAGCCGGTGGTTGGCCCGGAAGTTGTAGAGCAACCGGTTCACGTCCACGAACTTCAGGTAGGTCAACGTGCGGTTCTGGTTGTCCAGCCAGCGCCCCGAGGTCAGGCGGACCTGGCTCAGGTCGAACGGGTGCGCCGACACGCCGATGTCACCGCGGACCGGCGGCACCGAGGCCGCGTCGGCCGTTCCGGCGAGCAGGGACGGCGCGGTGGTCGCGACGGCGGCGACCCCGGCGGCCTGCAGCAGTCTGCGTCGGCTCAAGGGTGAGGACGACATGGCACTCCTGTCTTCGGCTGCTCTGGACGTCGTGGGACGAGCCCGGTGGCAGCGTGGGTGGTCTCGGATGGCGGTCCGGGGCGGCGGCCGGTCCGGAGACGTGCGGGGCCGCCGCCGGTGGTCCCGGCGGCAGCCCGGTGCCGTCAGGCGGTCGTGCAGGCGCTGCCGTTGAGGGTGAACGACGGCGGCGCGGCGGTGTTGCCGGTGTGGTTCGCCTGGAAGCCGATGGTGACCGAGGCGTTCGGCGCCAGGGTGGCGTTGTAGGAGACGTTCCTGGCGGCCACCTGGCCGGAGGTGGGTGAGTAGGTGGCGTTCCAGCCGGACGTGATGGTCTGCCCGCCGGGCAGCGTGAAGGCCAACGACCAGCCGTCGATCGGCGCCGTGCCGGTGTTGGTCACGGTGATGCTCGACGTCAGGCCGGTGTTCCAGGCGTTGATGGTGTCGGTGACCCGGCAGTTCGCGTCACCGGGCACCGAGGTCGTCGTCGTAGTCGTGGTCGTCGTGGGCACGTTGCCGAAGGCCGAGACCATGGCGTCGTAGGCGGGCTTGGGCTGGAGGTTGCCGTCGAACGGCAGCGCCGCGCCCTCGCCGGGGAACACGCCGGGGATCCACGAGTGGTTGTCGCTCAACCCCCACGTCGTGATGCCGACGCACCTGGCCACCGCGAGGCACGCGTTGACGACCGCGGTGTAGTCCCGCGCCTGCTGGGCCAGCTTGGCGCTGTCGGCGGGTGTCCGCATCCGGATGTCCAGCTCGGTGATCGCGACGTCGACGCCGAGGTCGGCGAGCCGCTGCATGTTCTGCCGCATGGTTGACGGCACCTGGCCGACGATCAGGTGCGCCTGGAGCCCGACGCCGTCGATCGGCACGCCCTGCTCCTTGAACGCCTTGACCATGTTGTAGACGCCGTCGCTCTTCGCGCCGATGCCGTCGGTGTTGTAGTCGTTGTAGTACAGCTTCGCGGTCGGGTCGGCGGCACGGGCGATGCGGAACGCGTCCGCGATGTAGCCGTCACCGAGCTTCTGCTGCCAGAACGACTGCCGCCGCGTGCCGTCCTCCGCGAACGCCTCGTTGACCACGTCCCAGGCGAACACCTTGCCCTTGTAGTGGCCCATGACGGTGTTGATGTGGTTGACCATCGCCGAGCGCATGTCCGTCGCCGACAGGTTCTGCACCCATGGCGGGGTCTGGCTGTGCCAGACCAGCGTGTGCCCGCGGACCTTCTGGTTGGCCGCGACCGCGCCGGCGACGACCTGGTCGCCGCGGGTGAACGTGAAGTTGCCGCGGCTGGGTTGGGTGGCGTCCCACTTCATCTCGTTGCCGGGCGTCACGACGCCGGCCTCCCGGGCGTTCAGCGCGCGGTACGCCGAGTCGTTGAAGTCGCCCGCGGTCATGGAGTTGCCGAAGTACCGGCCCTTGGCCGCGGCGAGGTCGCGCAGGGGAGCAGCGGCCGATGCCGCCGGGGACAGGATGACGGTCAGCGCGGTGACGGACGCCAGTGCCACCGCCACCGCGCCGAGCCTCTTCGTCGTGGTGATCACGGAGCCTCCAGTCGACGGGTCTCGTGGATCGGGTCGATCACGCCGCGGCGCAGGGCACGCCGTTGAGCGTGAACCCGGTGGCGGCGGAGCTGGTGCCGGTGTGGGTGGCCTGGAAGCCGATCGACACCGACCCGTTCGCCGGGATCTGCGCGTTGTAGTCGACGTTGCGCGCGGTCACCTGGCCGGTGGCGGGGGAGTAGGTGGCGCTCCAGCCGCCGGTGATGGCCTGTCCACCCGGGAGCGCGAACTGGAGCTGCCAGCCGTTCACCGCGGTGGTGGAGGTGTTCGTGATGGTGATCGTCTCGGTCAGGCCGGTGCTCCAGGCGTTGACCACCGCGGTGACCTTGCACGCGTCGGACGGAACCGGCGTCGTCGTGGTCGTCGTGGTTGTTGTCGTGGTGGTGGTGGTGGTTGTCGTCGTGGTCGTGGGCGGACGGTCAAGGCCGAGGAAGGCGATGGAGTACGCGAGCATGCCGGGCTGCGGCAAGGTGTGGCCGGTGCCCTGGATGCTGATGCCCTCGACGGCGTTGCCGTACCGCGTGCGGGTCCAGCTCGACTGCGGGTAGTCGGTGGACGACGGCGTCCGGCTCACCCTGTGGAGGTCCGTCCACTGGTCCAGCTCCTCGCCGAAGTTCGGGTAGGCGAGCGTGGTGTCGGTGGTGCCGTGCCAGAACTGCATCCGCGGGTACGGGCCGGTGTAGCCCGGGTACATGGCCCGCGCCTGGTCACCCCACTGCTGCGGGGACTTCAGGAGGTTCCCGCCCGAGCACTGGCTGTTCCACAGCGAGCCGTTGGTGGTCGCGAAGCAGCCCGCCGGCACGCCCGAGTACGCCGCGCCCGCGCTGAACACGTCCGGGTACTGGGCGGCCAGCACGTTGGTCATCATCGCGCCGGACGAGAAGCCCGCCACGACGATGCGCGCCGGGTCGACGTTGTAGCGCTGCCGCGCGTGCGACACCATCGACATGATGCCGGTGGAGTCGCCGCCCCCGTTGCGGCGCAACGCGTTGGCCGTGGACACGTCGAAGCAGCGGCCCTCGCGGGTGGCCTCCGGGTAGACGATCACGTACCCGTACCGGTCCGCCGCGGTGACGTAGTCGCGGCCGTTGCCGTTGTGGACGGCGCTCGCCGAGCCACCGCAGTAGTGCACCATGACCAGCAGGGCGGGCTGTGCCGCCACCCGGTCGGGCGCGTAGACGTACATGTTCAAGCCGGTCGGGTTGGCGCCGAAGCTCGTCACCCGCGTCAACGACGCCGCGTTCGCCGGTGGGGCTAGGACGGCGAGCGCGAGCGCGGCGATCAGCGGCACCACCGCCGCGACGACGGCCGTGACCTTGGTCTTCACGTTCGTCATGCGCGGCTCAGCTCCCCACGCGGGTCGGAGCCGCTCGGCGGGGCAGCCGTGGTGGACCTCGCGCCGAGCGCGGGCGCGGAGGCTGTCGGCACGAGCGCGGCTCGTGACGCTGACGTCGCTGTCAGGTTCATGTTCCACCCTTTCGGGAGGTCACCCGGGATGCCCGGGTGGTGGGCCGGCGGTCGGACGACACCCGGCGAGGTCGAGCGCGGGGCGGCGTTCGCGTGGCGCACCCCATGGCGGTGGAACGGGGTGGAGCCCCGGTCGGAAAGGTGCCGTGCCGGAGTTTGGCAGCTATATGTTCACGCTCACAAGCCTGTGGACCCAGGTAGTCCTGAACATTGCTCTGTTCGGGGTAGGGAAAGCGGGAAGTGCGCCGAATGGCCACTTGAGACGCGATGGGACGACGCGCTCTTGTCAACCTGCGGAGGGATTTGCTCAAGTTAGCGCTAACATTTTAGCAATAGGTGAGGTGTGCGGCCAAGGCTGCGGACAGCAAACGGCCGCCATGGGCACGCGCTGGACCTCGCGCGTGCCGATGACGGCCGTTACCCCTCGTGCGGCGGATCAGAAGTTCTTCGAGGCCACCACCCAGGGCGCCTTGGCGGCCAGCCCGGACGGGCTGAGGATGTAGGCGCGGGCGGTCTGGTTGCCGTTGAGCACCATGTCCAGGAACTGGACGACGGTCGTCATGCCGTCGGTCAGCTGGCTGCCGCCGATGAAGCCACCGTGCCCGGCCTCCGGCTGCCTGGCCAGCACGGCGGGCACGGTGGCCAGGTCGTAGGTCGCCTGGTTGTTGGCGTAGGCGATGTCGGAAGGGCCGCCGTCCATGAACATGGCGGGCGTGTGCAGCTTGCCGACCTCGGAGCGCGGGTAGCCGAACGAGCCGTCGGCGAAGAACCCGCTGTTCAACGAGACGACACCGGACACGCGGCGGTCCTGGGCGGCGACCATGGCTTCCAGACCGCCGCACGAGTGGCCCGCGGTGGCCACCTTGCCCAGGTCGAGGCGCTGGCGGAGCACCGCTCCGGAGCGGTTCTGCTCCCGCTCGGCCCACGTGATCGCGTCCGTCAGCAGGGACGGGATGGGCGACCCGCTCGGCACGCCGTTGGGCGAGCCGTCGACCGAGCCGGTGTCCACCACGACGAAGCCCTTCGAGGCGATGAACGTCAGCGCCCGGGTGACCTCGCTGTTGTTCGTGTGGGCGCACGCGCCGTTGCCGAAGGCCAGCACGGGCAGGGGGCGGTCGATCGCCTGCGGGTTCGACGGGCGGAACACCGTGAAGCGGTTGTCGCCGTAGGCGCCTTCCCTGGTGACGGGGAAGTTGTTCTCGACCATGGGACGGCTCGGCTGGGGCGTCGTCGTTGTGGTCGTGGTCGTGGTGGTGGTGCTCGAAGTCGTCGAAGTCGTGGTGGTCGTGGTCGTCGAACCGGTGCACACGGTGCCGTTGAGGGCGAACGACGACGGGGTCGTCGGGCCGGCGCCGGACGTGCCGTTGAAGCCGAAGGACACCGTGGCGCCGGTGGCGATGGCGCCGTTCCACGCCGCGTTGACGGCGGTGACCTGCGCGCCGGACTGGGTGTGCGACCCGTTCCAGGACTGCGTGATCCGCTCGTCACCGGCGAACGCCCACGACAGCCGCCACCCGTTCACCGGGTCGCCCAGGTTGGTCACGACCACGGTGGCGTTGAAGCCTCCCGGCCACTGCGAGCCGACCGAGTAGTCGACCCGGCAACCGGCCGCGGCCGACGCGGACTGCGCGCCGATCAGGGCGCCGGTCGTCGCGACGAGTGCCACGGCGGCCACCAACGCGGCCGACCGGGACGCGCGGGAATCGTTGCTGCGCACGGACTTGCTCCTCCCACTCCGGATGGCGGCGGATGGCGTGACGGGATCGGGCGCGGGGAGGGCCCGGTGGCGGCCGGGTCCTCGCGCGGTGGATCAGCCGACCCGGCAGGAGACGCTGGGCCAGTTCCAGTTGCCGCCGTGCTGGATGGTGAAGCCGAACGTGTTGCCGTTGCCGTTCGGGCGGGCGGTCATCACGTTGGCCGTTTCCCAGGTCGCGCTGGTGTTCCAGGTGGCGATGATCCGCTGGGGCGAGCTGACCGTGACCGTGACGATCCAGTTGTTCGTGCCCGAGACGGTCACCTGGCCGTTGAAGCGGTCACTCCACTTCTGACCCTCGGAGTACGTCGCGGTGCAGCCACCGGGGTTCGGCGTGGTGGTGGTGGGGTCGGTCGGGCTGGTCGGAGTGGTGGTCGGGCCCGTGGTGCCGGCGGCGTTGAGGGCGTTGAGGGTGGAGGTGTAGGCGGCTTTCTTGTTGCCGGAGCCGTCGAAGAGGAGGGGGGTGCCGGAGGCGCGCCAGGAGTCGGTGTCGCGGATGCCCCAGACGGTGATGCCGGTGCAGCGGGTGACGGCGAGGCAGGC
>NZ_LGED01000080.1 GCF_001280085.1 Saccharothrix sp. NRRL B-16348
CTCCAGCAGGTCCTCCAGCGCGTCGCCGCGCACCGCCAGCCGTTCGAGCCTGCCGAACAGCGCCAGGTACTCGCGCACGTCGTGCGGGTCGGTGATGGTCGCGTTGCCGGTCAGCACGCTCAACGTCACCACCCGCTCGTCGTAGACCTGGAACCCGTGCAGTGCCACCAGGTTCGCGTCCGCGGTCCACGGCACCACACCGAGCTGGACGTTTGGTCTTCGCATGACCTGCACGAGGTGGTCGATCTGCTCGCACATCAGGTCCGCCGACCCCATCCGCCAGCGCAGCGCGCTCTCGGCCAGCAGGAACACGAACCGCTTGCCCAAGTCGTCCATCCGGGCACGACGGCTGCGCAGCGTGGCGATCGCCGTGTCCTGCTCGTGCGAGGGCGTCGTGTTGTGCACGACCCGCAGGTAGTTCTCGCTCTGCAGCAGCGCGGGCACACCCGCGTTCTGGAAGAAGCGGCTGGTGGTGGCACGGGCCTCGATCCGTGCCACGGTCTGCTGGTGTCGGTGCGCGCCCCGGTGCAGCACCACGCGGCGGGTCTCCGCCTCGGCGTGCAACTGACGGGCCAACTCCACCAGCTCGACCCTGGTCTCCCTGGTCGCGGACAGCTCGGCGACCAGGCGCTCCACGTCGGTCACGGACGGGAGGAGCATGCCGTTCTCGATCTTCGACAGCTTGGACTGGCTCATCCCGGTAGCGCGCGCCGTGGCCGTGCCGGTCATCTTGGCCTCGGT
>NZ_LGED01000081.1 GCF_001280085.1 Saccharothrix sp. NRRL B-16348
CTGGCCTCCCGTAACAACCTCGCTGCCGTCTACCAGGCGGTGGGTGATCTGGAAAATGCGATCCCGCTGTACGAGGCGACATTGAGCGATCGCGAGCGGGTGCTGGGCCCCGACCACCCGAACACGCTGGCCTCCCGTAACAACCTCGCTGGCGTCTATCATGCGGCGGGTGATCTGGGGCGTGCGATCCCACTATTCGAGGCGAGTCTGGCTGACTTCGAGCGGGTGCTAGGCCCCGACAACCCGAACACGCTGAATTCTCGTAACAACCTCGCTGGTGCCTACGTGGCGGCGGGTGATCTGGGGCGTGCGATCCCGTTGTATGAGGCGAGTCTGGTTGACTGCGAGCGGGTGCTGGGCCTCGACCACCCGGACACGCTGACCTCCCGTAACAACCTCGCTGGCGCCTATCATACGGCGGGTGATCTGGGGCGTGCGATCCCACTGTTCCAGGCGAGCCTGACTGCCCGCGAGCGGGTACTGGGCCTCGACCACCCGGACACGCTGACCTCCCGCAACAACCTCGCCTACGCCTACATGACGGCGGGTGATCTGGGACATGCGATCCCACTGTTCCAGGCGAGCCTGACTGACTACGAGCGAGTGCTGGGCCCTGAGCTTCCCCCGGTAGCCCGGTGGCTTTCCAGGCATGGTCCGATAGGGCCTGAAGGGAGTCGTCCGTGGCACCACCGAAGAAGTACCCCGACGAGTTG
>NZ_LGED01000082.1 GCF_001280085.1 Saccharothrix sp. NRRL B-16348
GTGGAGTTCTGGCCGAAGGCCTCTCCCTCGGACGTGAGCGTGCCGTTGGCGGTCGACCACCCCGTGCTGGTGCGGAGCTTGGAGCGGACGCGGGCGCAGCGGTACTGGCTGGTGTGGAAGCAGCGCTGGAACGCCATCTCGGCCGAGGCGGCGCGCCCGTACTGGAGCCGGACCAACGGCGGGTGGGACCTCACCGGGATGGCGGTCGACCTGAGCGACACCTCGATCGTGTCACTGGTGCTCAGCGAACCGCCGGGCGACCGTCGCGGTCGGGCGTGGCACGAGGCGGCGATGGCGTTCCGGGCCGGGATCCCGATCATCGTCTGGGACCGTGAGGACTGCTCCACCGGTCACTTCCACGACGCCGTGACGGAGTTGTTCGCGGCGGGCGAGGTCCGTCGGTTGCCGGATCGGTTGGCCCGGTTGCGCCGGGAAGCACTGCTGACGAATGAGTCAGATGGGCCGCACGCGGGCCGAAGCCTTGCCGTACTCTGGGATGACGCAGAGCGTCTACCGGAACCCCTGACCTCTGGGTGGGGTTCGCAGGGAGGTATCTGATGCCCAGTGGGCGCGCCCCCGATACCAGACGCACAGCGGTTAC
>NZ_LGED01000083.1 GCF_001280085.1 Saccharothrix sp. NRRL B-16348
ATCGATCCACTTCGTCAACGCGCACTGACGTCGCGGTCGGACGCTAAGGTGGTGCCCAAGCCATGGTTCCCTGATTCCGGGCGCACTGGCATTGAATCGGCTCATCGATCCGAACCCGGGTGTCGTGCCCGCACCGGAAGGATGTGACGGTGCGCGTCGACTCTGAGGACGGTGCCACGGGTGTGACCGCAGGTCCGGACGCCCACGAGTGGACGGCGGACGGGCTGCGGGACGTGCTCGCGCCCCTCGTCGGCCAGTCCCGCGACCTCGTGCTCGCCGTCGACGACGGTCCGGCGATGTCCATCTGGGCGTCGGCGGTCGAGTCCTTCACCCGCGCGCTCGCCGAATCGGGTGTCTTCGGCGACGTCACCGTGTGCGCCCTCGGCGTCGACGACAGCGGCCGGGCCGTGCTGCGCGGCTCCGACGGCGGCGGTCCGCCGGACCTGACCGGCTCCGGGCGGCGCCTGCTGCTGGCCCTGACCGACGCCGTCGACCCGGCCTGGCGGTGGGGCGGCGCGTGGGCGTCGCTGCGCGAACTGGGCGCCGCGCACTCCGTGGCCGTGGTCAGCCCGCTGTCGTGGTGGCCGGCCTGCCGCACCGGCCTCGACCTGCACCGCCTGCGCCTCAAGGTGTCCGAGCCGGGCGCGCCGAACCACTTCTACGAGTGGGAGCCCCAGGTCGACGTGCCAGGCCTCTACGACGACCT
>NZ_LGED01000084.1 GCF_001280085.1 Saccharothrix sp. NRRL B-16348
CTAGTGTCCTGCGCCAGGAATTCGATCAAGATATGAGGCGAGGCGTTCGAGGATCTCGTCCGCGTCCTTGGTCCAGACGAAGGGCTTGGGGTCTTCGTTCCAGGTCTTGATCCAGTCGCGGATGTCGTTCTCCAGGGCGCGCAGGGACTTGTGGGCGGCGCGGCGTAGTCGTTTGTCGGTGAGCAGGCCGAACCACCGCTCGACCTGGTTGAGCCAGGAGGAGTAGGTGGGGGTGAAGTGCATGTGGAAGCGCGGGTGGGCTTCCAGCCACTTCCGGACGGTGGGGTGTTTGTGGGTGCCGTAGTTGTCGCAGATCAGGTGCACGTCCAGGTCCGCGGGCACTTCCTTGTCCAGTTTGGCGAGGAACTTCTTGAACTCCACCGCCCGGTGGCGGCGGTGGATCGAGCCGATCACCTCGCCGGTGGCGATGTCGAGCGCGGCGAACAGGGTGGTGATGCCGTGCCGGATGTAGTCGTGGGTGCGACGTTCGGGCAGGCCCGGCATCATCGGCAGTGTCGGCGCCGACCGGTCCAGCGCCTGGATCTGCGACTTCTCGTCCACACACAGCACCAGGGCCTTCTCCGGCGGGTGCAGATAGAGCCCGACCACGTCGCGGACCTTGTCCACGAACTGCGGATCGTTGGACAGCTTGAACGTGTCGACCTGGTGCGGCTTGAGGTTGAACGCCTT
>NZ_LGED01000085.1 GCF_001280085.1 Saccharothrix sp. NRRL B-16348
TACCTCATGCAGCACAGCTTCGGCTTCCAGGTCCACGACGTGACCAAGCCGCACCACCCGCACCGTCACGGCCGCGCCGACATCGGCTGGCCCACCACCCCGGAGGCACCATGACCACCCCGCCCACCGCCGCCCCACCACCCGCCGCGCCGTTGCCGGCGGTGCTGGAAGGCCACCCGCTGGTAGTGGTCGACGTGGAGGGCAACGGCGGCCGGCCGCCGCAGATCGTGGAGATCGCCGTGCTGCCCGTCGACGGACCGGTCACCGCACGCGACCTGCGCAGCTGGCTGGTGCGCCCCGCCACACCGATCACCCCGTTCGCCCGCCGGATCCACGGCATCCGCAACGACGACGTCCAACACGAACCACGCTGGCACGGCGTCTCCCACGAAATCCAACCCGTGCTGACCGGCCGGACCCTGATCGCGCACAACGCGGGCACCGAGTACCGGGTGCTCAGCGCGCACCTGCCCGGCTGGCAGCCGCCCCTGGTGCTCGACACCCTCACCCTCGCCAAACACGTCTGGCCCGACCTGCCCGGCTACGGCCTCGACGCACTCGTCGCCCACGCCGACCTGGACACCACCGGCACCGACGGGCAACGCCCGCACCGCGCCGGCTACGACACCTGGTGCGCCTGGCTGCTCTTCCGCACCCTCCTC
>NZ_LGED01000086.1 GCF_001280085.1 Saccharothrix sp. NRRL B-16348
TACCTCATGCAGCACAGCTTCGGCTTCCAGGTCCACGACGTGACCAAGCCGCACCACCCGCACCGTCACGGCCGCGCCGACATCGGCTGGCCCACCACCGTGGAGGCACCATGACCACCCCGCCCACCGCCGCCCCACCACCCGCCGCGCCGTTGCCGGCCGTGCTGGAAGGCCACCCGCTGGTGGTGGTCGACGTGGAGGGCAACGGCGGCCGGCCGCCGCAGATCGTGGAGATCGCCGTGCTGCCCGTCGACGGACCGGTCACCGCACACGACCTGCGCAGCTGGCTGGTGCGCCCCTCCGTGCCCATCACCCCGTTCGCCCGCCGGATCCACGGCATCGGCAACGACGACGTCGAACGCAAACCACGCTGGCACGGCGTCTCCCACGAAATCCAACCCGTGCTGACCGGCCGGACCCTGGTCGCGCACAACGCGGGCACCGAGTACCGGGTGCTCAGCGCGCACCTGCCCGGCTGGCAGCCGCCCCTGGTGCTCGACACCCTCACCCTCGCCAAGCACGTCTGGCCCGGCTTGCCCGGCTACGGCCTCGACGCACTCGTGGCCCACGCCGACCTGGACACCACCGGCACCGACGGGCAACGCCCGCACCGCGCCGGCTACGACACCTGGTGCGCCTGGCTGCTCTTCCGCACCCTCCTC
>NZ_LGED01000087.1 GCF_001280085.1 Saccharothrix sp. NRRL B-16348
ACCCACGACCAGCATGTCCGGGTCGTTCCAGTTGCCCGGACCCGTCTGCGCCGCCAACGGCGCCGTCACGTCCAGCACGTTCCCGACACCCATCGGATAACTGTTGGTGTTCCCGTTCTGCCAGATGTCCAACAGGTCCTCGGTCGTCCGCCACAGATCGGCGACCTCACCCCAGTCGTACTTGTCCCCCGTCGGCGCGTGGAAACTGTTCGAGTTGATGCTGTACACGATCGGACGACCCGTCGCCCGCAACGCATCACGCATGATCGTGAACCGCGCGACCTGCTCATCCCGCGTCCCACCGCCCGAACACCAGTCGTACTTCAGGTAGTCCACACCCCACGACGCAAACGACCGCGCGTCCTGCACCTCATGACCCTTGCTGCCGGTGGAACCGGGATGCGTCCCGACGCCCTGCGCGCAGGTCTTCTCGTTCGGCGCCTGGTAGATCCCGAACTTCAAGCCCTTGGCGTGGATGTAGTCACCCAACGCCTTCATCCCACTCGGGAACTTCGTCGGATGCGCACGCAGATTCCCCTGCGCATCCCGGTTCGGATCGAACCAACAGTCATCCACCACCACATACTGATAACCCGCATCACGCATCCCCGACGACACCATCGCATCAGCCGCCTGCCGGACCTGACCCT
>NZ_LGED01000088.1 GCF_001280085.1 Saccharothrix sp. NRRL B-16348
AGGGTCAGGTCCGGCAGGCGGCTGATGCGATGGTGTCGTCGGGGATGCGTGATGCGGGTTATCAGTATGTGGTGGTGGATGACTGTTGGTTCGATCCGATCCGTGACGGTGCGGGGAATCTGCGTGCGCATCCGACGAAGTTCCCGAGTGGGATGAAGGCGTTGGGTGACTACATCCACGCCAAGGGCTTGAAGTTCGGCATCTACCAGGCGCCCAACGAGAAGACCTGTGCGCAGGGCGTCGGGACGCATCCCGGTTCGACGGGGAGCAAGGGTCATGAGGTGCAGGACGCGCGGTCGTTCGCGTCGTGGGGTGTGGACTACCTGAAGTACGACTGGTGTTCGGGCAGTGGGACGCGTGATGAGCAGATCGCGCGGTTCACGGTCATGCGTGATGCGTTGCGGGCGACGGGTCGTCCGATCGTGTACAGCATCAACTCGAACAGTTTCCACGCGCCGACGGGGGACAAGTACGACTGGGGCGAGGTCGCCGACCTGTGGCGGACGACCGAGGACCTGTTGGACATCTGGCAGAACGGGAACACCAACAGCTATCCGATGGGTGTCGGGAACGTGCTGGACGTGACGGCGCCGTTGGCGGCGCAGACGGGTCCGGGCAACTGGAACGACCCGGACATGCTGGTCGTGGGT
>NZ_LGED01000089.1 GCF_001280085.1 Saccharothrix sp. NRRL B-16348
CGTCATCCAGATGCACAGCAAAGCCACCGGCAACCTCTCCCAATGGCGCGACTGGACCACCCCCACCCTGACCGACGGCCCCACCAGCACCACCACCACCACCACCACGACTACGACCACCACCGACACGACCACGGACCCGACCACGACGACCACCACCACGACCACGACGCCGCAGCCCGGCCCCGGCACCACCCTGGGCACGGCGGCGAACCGCACCGGTCGTTACTTCGGCACGGCGGTCGCGGCGAACAAGCTCGGCGATTCGACCTACACCGGGATCCTGAACCGCGAGTTCGACATGGTCACGGCCGAGAACGAGATGAAGATCGACGCGACGGAGCCGTCGCAGGGCCAGTTCAGCTACGCCAACGCGGACCGGATCGTGAACCAGGCGATCGGCCAGGGCAAGCGCGTCCGCGGCCACACGTTGGCGTGGCACTCGCAGCAGCCGGGCTGGATGCAGAACATGTCGGGCACGGCGTTGCGCAACGCGATGCTGAACCACGTCACGCAGGTGGCCACCTACTACCGGGGCAAGATCTACGCGTGGGACGTGGTGAACGAGGCGTTCCAGGACGGCAGCTCCGGCGCGCGGCGTGACTCCAACCTGCAGCGCACGGGCAACGACTGG
>NZ_LGED01000090.1 GCF_001280085.1 Saccharothrix sp. NRRL B-16348
CCCGCGGCTACGACCCGGCCAGGCCGGTGGTGTGCATGGACGAGAAGCCTTACCAGCTGCTGGCGCACGCCCGCGACCCGATCCCCGCCGCGCCGGGGCGCGATCCCAAGCAGGACAGCGAGTACGTCCGACACGGCACCTGCTCGATCTTCTGCTGGGTCGAGCCCCTGGGCGGCTGGCGGCGGGTCGACGCACAACCCCGCCGGACCAGGATCGACTGGGCCGGGCAGGTGCAACGACTCCTGACCGTCGACTACCCCGAGGCCGAGAAGGTCGTCCTGGTGATGGACAACCTCAACACCCACAGCGTCGCGTCCCTCTACGAAGCCTTCGACCCGGCCACCGCGTTCGGCCTGGCCCGGCGCCTGGAGATCCACCACACCCCCAAACACGGATCCTGGCTCAACATCGCCGAGATCGAACTGTCCACACTGGCCCGCCAATGCCTGGACCGCCGCATCACCGACCTCGACACGCTCAACACCGAACTCGCCGCCTGGCAGCACGCCACCAACGCGGACCAGCGTCAGGTCGACTGGCACTTCACCACCGACGATGCCCGTACCCGACTTCGCCATCTCTATCCCAAACGTTAGAGGCGACGCTCTACTAG
>NZ_LGED01000091.1 GCF_001280085.1 Saccharothrix sp. NRRL B-16348
CCTCCGACCCCTTCCGCCGCACCTCCGGCCCCTTCCGCCCCTTCCGACCCGACCCACCCTGCCGCCCCTTCCGACCCTGCCCACCCTGCCGCCGCCGCGACACCCGTTGCCGCCACCCAGGACGTGCTGGCCGTACCCGGCACCCCGGTGGACGGCCCGTCCCTGGCGACGGTCCTGATCCCGGCCGTCGAGCCCGCCTCGCCGGTGCCCGCCGCCGTCGTGGCGGACCTGCTCGCGTCGGTGTCCCTGCACACCCTGGCCCCGGCCGCCACGTTCGCGGTGTCGCCGGACGGCCGCTGGCAGGCGGGCGTGCTGACCGGCGCGTGGCACAAGGACGCGGCGGAGTTCATCGGCGCGGGAGCCCGCGAAGCCGCCCGCCAGCGCCGCATCGCGGAACTCGAGGACGAGCTGGCCGCCCTGCGCGCCGACCTCGGCGTGGCGGAAGCCGACCTGGCCGCCGCGCACGGCCGGGTCGAGCAGTGGGAGACCCACCTCGACCGCTTCCCCGCCGACCGCGAGCTGGTCGCCCGGCACGGCCGGCTCCAGGCCGCGCAGGAATCCGCCGACCGGGCCGCCCGCCGCGCGGAGGAGCTGCGCGACGAACTCGCCACCGCCCAGGCGCGAGGCGAAGCCGCCGCCGCCGAAGTCGTGCGCCAGGCCGGTGACGCGGGACTGCCCGCCACCACCGACGGCCTGCAGCAGGCACAGCAGGCGGCGGCCGAGGCGCAGCGCACGGCCGACCGGTTGGGTGACGTCCTGCGCCGCCAGTGCCGCGGCACCGTGGCCGACCTGACCGACGCGTCGCACCGGTACCACGCGGCGGTGGACGATCGGGTCGCGGCGGAGGCGGATGCGGAGGCGCGGTGCGTCGACTACGCGTCGCAGGCGTCGACGTTGGCCGAGCTGACCGACGCGATCGGTGGCGAGGCAAGGGAGATCGCGGATCAACTGTCCACTTTGGAGCGTTCACGGCGCGAGATGCGCGATGAGCTCAAGAGTGTGCGCGAACAGGTCACGTCGGCACGCGAGCAGGCCGCCAAGCTGAACGCCCAACTGGAGACGTCGGCCGAACAACTCGCCACCGCCCGCGACGCCCTGACCCGCGCGACCGAGCACTTCAAGGCCACCGTGCAGGCGCCCGGCATCCTCGTCGCCGCACTCCCGGACGTGCCGGAAGACGTCACGTCGGTCCGCGCGGCCCTCGCGGCGTCCGACCGGCGCGGCGCGGGCGAGGCCACGGTGATCACCAAGCTCCAGGCGTTGCAGACGTCGCTGGCCGGCAGCCACGACATCGCCGCCGAGCAGCACGTCGGCCTGCTCACCGTCACCGTCACCGGTGAGGAGGGCGCCCGCCCGGTGGCCGTCGCCGCACGTCAGGTGACCGCGAAACTGGCCGAACAACGCGGTTTCCTCGACGAGCAGTACCAGAACATCTTCGCCGACTACCTGATCCGCGACCTGGCCGAGTGGCTGCGCGGGCAGATCGCGGTCGCCGAGGACCTGTGCAAGCGGATGAACGAGGTGCTCGGCAAGGCCCGGTCCAGCCAGGGCGTGCACGTGAAGCTGGCGTGGAAGCCGTCGGCGGCGTTGGAGGAGGAGACGCGTGACGCGTTGGCGCTGGTCCGCCTGCCGTACGCGGAACGCGATCCCGAGCAGGACGCCACGCTGCGCCGCGTGTTCACCGAACGCATCGAAGCCGAACGCGACGCGCACACCGGCAACTACGCCGAGATCCTGTCCCGCGCCCTGGACTACCGGACGTGGCACCAGTTCACCGTCACGGTCGCCGACACCGGCCCCGACGGCAACCCGCGCGAACGCCGGCTGCGGCAACTGTCGTCCGGCGAGACGCGGCTCATCTCGTACGTGACGCTGTTCGCGGCGGCGGCGTCGTTCTACGACGCGGTGAGCGGCGAGTTCTCGCCGTTGCGCCTGGTGCTGCTGGACGAGGCGTTCGAACGGCTCGACGACCCGACGATCGCACGCATGCTCGGCCTGCTCGTGGACCTCGACATGGACTGGGTGATCACCTGGCCGAGCGGCTGGGGCGTGTCCGACAAGATCCCGCGCATGCACATCTACGACGTGCTGCGACCCAAGAACGGACGCGGTGTGGCGTGCACGCAGACCACGTGGGACGGCGCGGCGCTGGACCGGGTCGACCCCTGACTCGGCGGAACGCCCATCACACGCAGACCTTGCGGGCGTCGCGGTGAGCCTGGGCCGTGATCATCAGGACGTCGAGCGCGTCACGGGTGCGCAGCAGTTCCTCGATGTGGGCGGACAGCCGGTCGCGTTCCTTGGCCATGCGCTCCATCGCGGCGTCCGAGTTCTCGTCGCTGGGCGAGTCGAGGCACGGCAGCAGCTCGATGATCGTGCGGCTGGACAGCCCGGCCGCGTACAGGCGCTGGACGAACGCGACCCGTTCGACGTCGCTCTCCGTGTAGTGCCGCTGCCCGCCGGCGCTGCGCGTGCTGCTGAGCAGTCCCTGCTCCTCGTAGTACCGCAGCGAACGGACGCTGACCCCGGCGCGCGCCGCGAGATCGCCGATCCGCATCTCACCCTCCCGACTGCGACTGTGACCCCGGCCGCACGACTTGCCTCTCACATTGATGTGAGGTTTTAGCGTACCTGGCGGGCCCGTCGCGGGCCTCGACCAGTACGAAGGAGCTCCGGCATGACCACGCTGTTCGACCGCTACCGCCTCGGCGGTCTGGACCTGCCCAACCGCGTCGTGATGGCGCCGATGACCCGGGTCCGGGCCGCGGCCGGAGGCCTCGCGACCCCGTCCATGGCGGCTTACTACGCCCAGCGCGCCACCGCCGGCTTGATCGTCTCCGAGGGCGTGCAGCCCAGTCCGATCGGGCAGTCCAACCCGGGCACGCCCGGTCTGCACACGGACGAGCAGGTGGCCGCCTGGCGGCCCGTCACCGACGCCGTGCACGCCAACGGCGGGCGGATCTTCGCCCAGCTCATGCACGGCGGCCGGGTCTCGCACCCCGACACCACCGGTTTGCAGCCGGTCGGGCCGTCCGCCGTCGCGGCCGTGGGCGACGTGTTCACCCCGAACGGTCCCCGGCCCGCGCCGCTCCCCCGCGCCCTGGAGACCTCGGAGGTGCCCGAACACGCCCGCTCGTACGCCGACGCCGCCCGGCGCGCCGTCGACGCCGGGTTCGACGGCGTCGAGCTGCACGGCGCGAACGGCTACCTGATCTCGCAGTTCCTGTCGTCCAACGCCAACCTGCGCACCGACTCGTACGGCGGCCCGATCGCGAACCGCATCCGCTTCGCCGTCGAGGCGGTCGCGGCCACGGTGGACGCCGTCGGCGCGGCCCGCACCGGGATCAGGCTCTCGCCCGGCGCCACGTTCTGGGGCGTCGAGGACACCGAGGTGCCGGAGTTGTACGCGGCACTGCTCGCCGAACTCGCCCGGTTCGACCTCGCCTACGTGCACCTGGAGGCGACCGCCGACGAGGACGTGCTGATCGGGCTGCGCCGCGCGTGGCCGGGCATCCTGATCATGAACCCGGTGGTCCCGATGGGGCCGAAGCAGACCGACCGGAGCACCGCCGACCACTGGCTCGACCTCGGCGCGGAGCTGATCAGCTTCGGCCGTGCGTTCGTCGCCAACCCCGACCTGGTGGAACGGCTCCGCACCGGCGTGCCGATCGCGCCCGTCGACCCGGGCACGTACTACCAGGGCGGCGACGCGGGCTACCTCACGTACCCGGCGTACCAGTACACCGCCTGACCGGTGAGCGTGCGCCGTCGCCGTACTAGAGCACGTGGCTGGGCGTGCGGCGGCGCACACCGCCGGCGGCCAGGAACTCGGCCACCGGCAAGGTCGCCGCGCCCAGCGCGACGGACTCGGGACCCAGCTCGCACAACGTGATCGTCGCCTGCTCGAACGGTCGGTGCAGGGCGTGGCGGGAGGCCTGGGCGCGGACGTCGTCCAGGATCCGCGCGCCGAGCAGGAGCCCGGCCCAGCCGCCGACGATCACCTGCGACGGGTTGAACAGGTTGATCAGGTTCGCGATGCCGAGGCCCGCGTACCGGGCGGTCTCGGCGAGGACGTCCCGCGCCGCCCGCGAACCGTCCGCGACCAATGCCGCCAACGCCGCCTCCTGCTCGGCGGGCACGTCCGCCTTCACCGCGCGGTACCGGTCGACCACGGCCGACGCGCCGATGTACGCCTCCAGGCACCCGTGCGCGCCGCACCGGCACGGGCGGCCGTCCAGCGCGACCGTCGTGTGGCCCCACTCGCCCGCGCCGCCCGACGAACCGCGGTACAGCACGCCGCCGGTGATGACGCTCGCGCCGACGCCCGACCCGATCAACGCGACCACCACGTCACCCGTGCCGCGGCCCGCGCCGAACCAGACCTCCGCCTGCCCCAACGTGTTCGCGCCGTTGTCCAGGAACAACGGCAGGTCGGTCCCGGTCCGGAGCATCTGTTCCAACGCGACACCCCGCCAGCCGACGGTCTGCGCGTACACCAGCCCGTGCTCGACCTGCCCCGGCACGCCGATGCCGACGCCGAGCACGTCGCCGACCCCGCTGGCGGCGAGGCACCGGTCCAGTCCTTCGAGGACCCGCCGTGCCACGTCGTCGACCGAGTGGACGTCCGGCTCCATCGGGAACGTCGCCTCCGCCAGCCGCTGCAACGTCAGGTCGAACACCTCGACCAGCACGTGCGTCTCGCCGACGTCGACACCCACCACGGCCGCGTGCCCCGGGTCGACCCGCAGCAGCACGCGGGGCCGCCCGCCGTCCGACTCGACCTGCCCGGCTTCGACCACGACACCGTCCGCGATGAGCTCGGCGACCACGTTGCTGACCGACGCCTGGCTGAGCCCGGTGACGCCCGCGAGTTCCTGCCGGCTGCGCGGTTGGGCGAAGTACAGCGCGCGCAACACCCGCGCCCGGTTTCCGGCACGCAGGTCGCGCACGGTCAGCTTGCGGTGCACGGCGACCCCCATCGGGCGAGTAGGACCACGGCCGCCACACGGGCGCGTCGAAGTCCCGACGTTAGTCGGTTGCGGACCGCTTGGTGCCCCATTTACCCCGCGCTTCCAGCAGCTTTCCGCCCGATGCGTTGAAGCGCGCCGCTTCGCGGACCGGGCCGCGACAGGGCCGCGATTTCGGCCGGCTGATCGAGCCCGCACGACCTGCCCGACTCACCTGACCTGCGCGAGCCGACATGGCGTGTCCGAGCCGATCTGGCCTGCGCGAGCCGATCTGGCCTGCGGGAGCCGACCTGACCTGTGGTGAGCCGACCTGACCTGCGGTGAGGTGCCGGGTCAGCCGGCCGCCGCCCACGACTGGATCATCCGGTAGGCGATGGAGGCGCCCGGGGCGAGCAGCAGGTCCGGCACGCTGCCCGGTTCCGCCAGCGCCTGCCGCACGTCGGCGCGGCTCACCCACCGGGCCTGCGCGATCTCGCCGTCCGCGAGCCGCAGCGGCTCGGTCGGGTCGGCCACCGCCTCGAACCCCATCATCAACGACCGCGGGAACGGCCACGGCTGGCTGCCGAGGTAGTGGATGTCCCCCACCTCGACGCCGACCTCTTCCTGGATCTCCCGCGCCACGCACGCCTCCAGCGACTCGCCCGCCTCGACGAACCCGGCCAGCACCGAGTACCGCCCCTCGGGCCACCCCGCGCCACGGGCGAGCAGCACCTGGTCCGCGCCGTCGTGGACCAGGCAGATCACGGCCGCGTCCGTGCGCGGGTACTCCTCGCGCCCGCACTGCTCGCAGACCCGGGCCCACCCGGCCTTGATCGACCCGGTCGGCCCGCCGCACACCGCGCAGAACTTCGCCGACCGGTGCCAGTGGAACAACGCCACCGCCGACGTGAACAGGCCCGCGCCGGTGTCGTCCAGCAACGCGCCGCACGCCCGCAGGTCGAGCCACTGCGGCTCGTCCGTCAGCTCCGGCCGGGCCCACGCCCGGCCGGTGGGCGCGCTGACGTCCGTCTCGTCCTCGGTCAGCGGAACCGCCCAGTACGCCACGCCGTCCTGCTCGCCGAGCAGCACCGCCGTGTCCGGCGGACCGTCGCCGAACTCGGTGGCGGGGCGGTCGACCAGGCGCGATGCCTGGTCGGCCACCAACGTGCGGCCGTGCGCGTCCACGGTGAGGACGCGCGCCTTCGGCCACAGCTGCGCGATCCGCTCCGCGTCGCCGCGCAACGGCTCCTGCCGATCCACCGTGAACCGCGACAGGGCGGGCAGTTCCACCAACTCGAAGCTCACGGCAGGGTCACGCCGCCCAGCGCCCGCAGCTGCGGGGTCAGCAGTTCCGCGTCGCCCACCAGCACGCCGGTGAACGACGTCGGCGCGAAGAACTCCAACGCCACCTCGGTGACCTGCTCGACGGTGACCTCCGCCAGCCGGCCGGGGTGCCCGGTGAACCAGCTGACGTCCAGGCCGAGACCGGCGAGGTTCATCAGGAACGACGCCAGCCCGCCCTGCGACGACGTCGCGGTCAGCAGCGACCCGATCGCGTACCGGCGCGCGGTGTCCACCTCGGACTCCGACGGCGGCACCAGACCGAGGCGGCCCAGCTCGTACCGGGTCTCCAGCAGCGCCGCCGCGGTCACCTCGCTCGCGGTGTCGGCGTCCACCAGCAGCGTCGCGCCGCCCGGCGTGAACTCCGGGTGCGACCGAGCGCTGTAGGTGTAGCCCTTGTCCTCGCGGATGTTCTCCACCAGCCGCGACGAGAAGAACCCGCCGAACACCAGGTTCGCCAGCTGCAACGCCGGGTACCGGTCGTCGGTGCGCTCCAGCCCGCGCCCGGCGAGCCGGATCTGGGACTGCACGGCGCCGGGACGGTGCACGAACAGCACGTCACCACCCCGCACGGGCGGCAGCGGCGACAACGCCACCGCGGTGCCCTCGCCGGTCCAGCCGCCCAGCGCGTCCTCGACCGCGCGCACCGCCGCGTCCGGCGCCACGTCGCCCACCACGACGATCACCGACCCGCGCGGCAGCACGGCCGACGAGTGCAGCGCCAGCACGTCGTCCCGCGACACCGCCGCGACCTCGTCCGCCTCGGGCATCTCCTTGGCGAACGGGTGGTCGCCGTACAGGTGGCGCTGCAACGCCTCCCGCGCGATCACGTTCGGCTGCGACCGCGCCAACCGGATCCGCTCCACCAGCCGGGCGCGTTCCCGCTCGACCTCGTCGGCCGGGTAGGTCGCGCCGGTCAGCACGTCCTTCAGCACGTCCAGCACCGTGCCGAAACCGGACACCAGCGCGTTGCCGGAGAACGCCAGCCGCTCCGGGTCGACCACCGCGTCCAGCTCGCCGCCGACCAGCGCCAGCTCGGTGTCCACGTCCACCCGGCTGCGGGTGGCGGTGCCGGTGAGGATCGTGTTCGCCAGCACCTCGGCGCGGGCCGCGTGCGTCGAGCCGACGCTGCTCGACGCCGGGTCGCCGAACGGGATCCGCAGCCGCACCTCCACCACCGGCACCGAGGACCGGCGCACGGCCAGCACCCGCAGGCCGTTGGCCAGCGTCGTGTCGACCGTGTCGAGGTCCGACGCCGCCCGCTGCTCGCCCAGCTCCGGGAACGGGCGAGGCCCTAGCTCCGTACGGCCGATCTCGTCGGCGCTGCGGTGCTTGGTCGGGGCGCTCACTCGGTACCTCCGTCGGCGGGGTTGAGGATCAGGACGGCGCGCGAGTCGGGCCGCAACGCCTTGGCCGCCGCGGCGACCTCGTCGGTGGTGATGCCGGCCAGCTTGTCCGGCAGCTCGTACAGCAGCTCCGCCCGCCCGAACAGGAGCTCGGCCGACCCGAGGCCCAGGGTCCGGCTGGTGAGCCGGTCGTGCTCGCGGTGCATGGTCGACACCCAACGGGCGGTGACCTTCGCCAGCTCCTGCTCCGTCGGCCCTTCCTCGGCCAACCGCAGCAGCTCCTCGTCCACCGCCGTGAGCACCTGCTCGGAGGTGACCTCCGCCGGGTGGATCGCGGTGATGCTGAACGTGTCCGGGTCGCGCGCCTCCAACGGTCCGAACAGACCGCACCCGGCGCCGACGTCGACCACGATCGCGTCGCGGTGCACCAGCCGCTGCTGCAGCCGCGACCCGTCGCCGTCGGTGAGCACACCGGCCAGCACCAGGTACGCGAGGTAGCCCTCGACCTCGGTCACCGGGTCCGGGATGCGGTAGCCCACGGCGATGGCGGGCATCGGCGCGTGCTTGTCGGTGTGCTCGGCCCGCAGCTCGCCCTTCGGCGCTGCCTCGGCGAACGACGGCCGGGACGGCACCGGTCGGGCGGGCACGTCACCGAAGTGCTTCTCGACGAGTGCCTTCGCCCCTTCGGGGTCGAAGTCGCCCGCCACCGTCAGCACGGCGTTGCCCGGCGCGTAGTAGGTGTCGAAGAACGCGGCGCAATCGTCCACGGTGGCGTTCTCCAGGTCGGTGAAGTCGCCGTAGCCGTTGTGCGCGTTGGGGAAGGTCTGGAACAGGACCGGCGGCAGGAGGATCCACGGGAACCCCCCGTACGGTCGGTTGAGCACGTTGAGTCGGATCTCCTCCTTCACGACGTCGATCTGGTTGCGCAGGTTCTCCTCGGTGATCTTCGGCGCCCGCATGCGGTCCGCCTCGAGGAACAGAGCCCGCTCCAGTGCCGCCGACGGCAGCACCTCGTAGTAGTCGGTGTAGTCGGGGTGCGTGGACCCGTTGAACGTGCCGCCAGAGGACTGCACGTGTCGGAAGTGGGCCAGCTTCTCGAGGCTCTCGCTGCCCTGGAACATGAGGTGCTCGAAGAGGTGCGCGAACCCCGTCCGCCCCTCAGGCTCGGAGCGGAAGCCCACGTCGTAGTGCACGCTCACCCCGACGACCGGGGCGCTGCGGTCGGGTGCGAGCACCACCCGCAGACCGTTGGGAAGCGTGAACCTGTGCAGTTCGGGTAGCGCCATGGACGCAGCCTACGGGTTCACACCACTGCCGGGCTCGATGGTCGCCCACCCACCGAAGCGTCCCGCTACGCCCAACGCGAACCGACCGGGTTCGGACCGGCCGACCAGCGGCTCGACGGCCGATCCGGAGCCGGGCACGCGCCCGCGCCGGTCCTGGACCACCGCCTGTCTCAGCAGGCCGCCCACCCGGTGGAGCCGGCGCGTGTGGGCACCGGGTCGGGTTCGGCCCTGCCCCGACCGACCTTCGCCTGCCGCCCGCAGGTGGTCGTGTTCGGGGATGGCTCCAGTGTCGAACTTCTGTTCGAGGTTGGCAAGATCACTTTCGAGTGAACGGGGTCAGCCCCTCAGCGACCTCAGGTGCCCCGCCTGCGCCAGCACACCGTCCACCGCGCCCAGGAACGCCGGGAACCGCTGCGCGAACCGCCGCAGGTCACCGCCCTGCTCCGCCTCGCCGAACCAGTACAGCCCCGGCCGCGTGCCGGCGAAAGTCGTCAGCCACCGCTCCGTCTCACCCAGCACCACGGCGTACGGCAACGACCGCGAGAACACCATCTCCCGATCGGACTCCGGGATGTCCTGCGGCGTCGCCGTGTGCAGGTACCCGCGCAACCCGCGCACGTGCTCCAACAAGACGCTGCCGCGCTTGGTCCGGGCGGGCATCGTGCGCGCGCCCACCGCCAACGCCACCCCCGCCACCACGACGACCAGCCCGAACAACGCCGCCCCGCCCACCAGCGCCAACACCACCGTCAGCGCCGCGCCCAGCACGCCGACGCCGACACCGGCCCACCACCAGAGGCTGCGCTCGGCGTCCGGCCGGCGCGCGAACCAGTTCTTCGCCACCACGTCCGCGTACAGCGCGTCCCGCACGCGAGACAGGTCGATCCGCCTGCCCCGCAGCTCCGACAGCGACACGGCGTCCACCCCGTCGGGCAACAAGGCCTCGTACACCGCGCGTTCGTACCCGGACAGCGACGGGTCGGCCGGGTTGCGCCGCACGAACCGCCAGTCGTGCCCGTCGACCTCTTCGATCCACACGTAGTTGCGCACCGCGAGGTCCACGATCGTGGCGGTCACGTCGACCACGTCCACGTGCTCGTCCACCACGGTCCCCACCTGGCCGGGCAGCACGCCGTCCGGCGAGGCGAACGCCACCCGCCCGGCACCGTCGGTGACCAGCACGTTCACCGGTCCGACCTCACCGGCCAACGCCCGCGCGTCACGGCCGCGGAGGTACCACAACAACAACCCGCCGCACAGCAGCAGCACGACCAGCCCACCGAGCCCCGCGCCCGTGAGGGGGGTTAAGGCGAACGCCGCCGCAAGCCCGGACGACTCCTCCACGCGCGCGTTGGCGGGCGCCGCGCCCTCCTCCAACCCGACCACCACGTCGACCCGCTCACCGGCGGCCAGGCCGATCTCGGTCGCCCGCACGCCGCGCCCGTCGCCCAGGTCCGCGCTGGTGCACGGCTTCGACGTGCCCGGCTCGCCGGCCAGGCAGTTCACCGACCGCGGCGCGTCCGGCGTGATCACGGAGACCTTCACCGAGTCGAGCGCGGTGTCCCAGCCGCTCGCGGGCTGCCAGCTCAGCTCCAGCGTGTCGCCGATCTTGGCGACCGCGCCGACCACGGAGTACTTGACGGTCGACGTGCCGGCCTGGAGTGCGATCGTCAGCTCGTCGTCCGATGCTGTAGCGGTGCCCTTGCCCTCCACGACCGCGTCACCGACCTGGAAGACCCGGTCGCGATCGGCGGAGACCGGGACGCGCAGCGGAACGACCCGCGTGGCGGTCCTGCCCTCGGGGACGGTGACCACCTCGGTCACGGTCAGCCTGCCGTCGCGCTCCAGCTTGAGCCGCACGTCCGCGCCGACCGTCCCGGGCAGTCCGGCCGTGCCGCTCGGCTGCGCCGCCGCCGTGCCGGTGCCCGCGCACAGCGCGACCGCGCAGATGGCCGCCGCTCCCCAGTTTTTCAACACGGCCGCGGAGAATAGCGGAGTTCCCCTAAGCTCTTGTGCTGATTCGGGCATCCGCGATATGGGGGACGACCAGCGATGACGCAACCACCGCCGCCGGGTGGCTGGCCGCCACCACGACCGGTTGGGCCGCCGCCGATGCCCGCGCCCCTCCACCAGCAGCAGCCTCAGCAGTGGCCCGCCCAGCAGCCGCCGATGCCCGGTCCGCCGCCGCCCGGTCCGCCGCCCCCGCCGTCCTGGCCCGGGCAGGCGCCCGCGATGCCGCCGCCGATGGCCGCGCCGCAGCCGCCGCCCGCCAACTGGGGTCCGCCGCCCGGACCGCCCCAGGGCTGGGGCCCGGCGCCGATGCCGTACCCGCCGCTGCCCCGGCAGAAGAGCAAGGGCCCGCTGGTGGCCGTGCTGGTCGTCGGCGTCCTCGTGCTGGGCGTCGTCGCGATCGGCATCGTGGCCGCGAACAGCGGCTCCAAGGAGGCGAGCAACTCGGGCAACGCCGGGTACGACAGCTACACGTACACGCCCGAACCCACCACCACCACGACGACCACGAGGTCGACGTCCGCCTCGGAGAGCACCAGGCGGTCCACGTCGTCCAGCACGCCGAAGGCCGGCCCGAAAGCCGTCATCGCGCTGGGCGACAACCCGATCCACGCCGCGGGCCTGGGCGCGTTCAACATCGGCGGCTGCCCCCTGCCGTCGATGGACTACTCGCCCGCGGGCCAGGACCGGTTCCTCCGGGCCTCGCTGCCGTGCATCGAGGCGATGTGGAAGCCGTCGTTCGAGCGCGCGAACCTGCCCTACCAGCCGGTCGAGCTGGTCATGGTGACGTCCCAGATCACCAACACGTGCGGCTCCATGGGCCCCGACCGCACGGCCATGTACTGCGACGGCACCATCTACTGGACGCCGAACCACTACGCCAACGAACAGGGTTCGGCGAACCCCAACCACCCCGGCAAGTACCTGGGGCAGCTCGCGCACGAGTACGGCCACCACATCCAGTGGCTGTCCGGCATCCTGCGGGCGTCCAGCCAGGCCCAGTACGACAAGGGCGGCTGGGACACCCCGGACGGCCTCGACCTGAACCGCCGCAAGGAGCTGCAGGCCACGTGCTTCGGCGGGATGACGCTCGCGCCCCTGTCGCACGGCGCGGTGCCCGCCGACGTCATCTCGGTGGCCCTGACGGACGCCGGGAACCGGGGCGACTACCCGATCTACCCCAACCGGGACCACGGCGCGCCCGAGAAGAACGCCGCCTGGGTCAACCACGGGTTCAAAAACAACGAGACGAGCGCGTGCAACACTTGGGTGGCGAGCGCGGCGGACGTCAGCTGACCCGACTGGAGGACCGTGCACACGCCCGAGGAGCCCAAGAACAACCCGATCGTCCTCATCGGCGTGTTCTCGTTGATCGTGTTGTGCGTGCTGGGTCTCGGCGGCATCACGCAGCTCGAGACGTCCCGGCGGATCAACGGCCGCGCGGTGGCCGCGCCGGGCGTGACGGCCGTGCAGTCCACGGAGACGGAGGCCCCTCGGCCGCGTGCCGTGCACCGGCTGGCCGACCACCCGTTGCTCACGGCGTCCGTTCGGCTTCCGGCGGTGACGTGCGCGTTGCCGGGGTTCGGCGTGTCGGACACGGAGCTGTCGGCGTACTACAAGGCCGGTGTGGTGTGCCTGGACGACGCGTGGCGGCCCGTGCTGGAGCAGGCGAACCTGCCGTTCGACCCGCCCGCGCTGGACACGTCGCCGGACCTGACCGACGGGCCGTGCGGCTCGGCGCCCGCGGAGAGTGAGGCGGTCGCGTACTACTGCGGTCGCAACAGGACCATCTACATGCCCACGCGGCGGCTGCGCGACAACGGCGGCGGCGAGCGCGCCGGGTCGCACCTGGCGACGTTGGCGCACGAGTACGGGCACCACGTGCAGGCGTTGACGGGGATGCTGCGCGCCGCGGACAGCAAGATCGTCGACGCGGGCGAGGAGACGCCGGCGGGGCTGGAGATGTCGCGGCGGATCGAGCTGCAGGCCAACTGCTTCGCCGGGATGTTCCTGGTGGCGGCGGCCGGGTCGATCGGGACCGGGTTGGCGCAGGAGGCGGCGGACGACTTCCAGTACGCCGTGGAGGAGCCGCCGGAGAAGAACGCCCACGGCAGCCCGGACAACCAGTCCGAATGGGCGTCCCAGGGTTTCACGGTGGGCGTGACGTCGTCGTGCAACACCTATGCGGCTTCGGCGGAGGCCGTCGGCTGAGAGCGCCTGGTCAGCAGGTAGGCGTAGAGGCCGCCGGCCAGGCCGCTCAGGCACATCAGCAGCGTGGTCAGCCTGACGTCGAACGGCATGCCCACGGGGGTGCTGGCGGCCGCTTGGACGGTGAACTCGCCGCTGGTGTCGGCGGGGACGACGACTTCCACGACCTCGTTCTGCTGATGGCCGCAGCCGTCGAGCTTGGCGGTGTGCGCCTGGTCACCGATCGTCAGTTCGACCCGGTCGTAGGCCTCCGCGTCGCCGCATGAAGCCGGCGTGACGACGGTGGCGGTGGCCCGGCGGACCTCGGTGGACGTGCGCGGCCACCACAACGCGACCGCTGCCGCGACGGCCACCAGGCCCACGACCAGCAGCACCAGCGCCCACCTGACCGGGCTTCGCGGAACCGCCACAGCGTGGATGGTCGCAGACGGGGTGGCCGGTTGTCGTGGGGGCCGACGGCTCCGCCGGCCACTCAAACATCACCTGATCGTGATCTTGCACACCCTCGAACTGTTGTTCGACACTGGTCCCATGCCCACAACCGCGAAAACCACCGAACCCGTCCGACCACGAGCGCGTCGCCGGATGCCGCACCGCGCGCCGCGCCGCGATCTCCGACCCTGGGCTTGGCCGCCACACCAGAGAAGTCGAGGGTTCTGGTGGGCTCCTCGAACGCGGCCGATGTCGTGCGATCACCGTCCAGCGCGGTCACCGTGCCGCGTGCGTGCGCCTACGTGAGCGGAGCCTGCCGCCTCCGCCTGACACCCCAGCCCGACGCCGCCACCTGACGCCGCCGCCGGCCCGCACCGCCCGTTCACCGCACCGCACGGTCGTTCCTGATCCCTGTCCATGGTCCACAGCGGATTCGCGTCCCGAGCCACACCGTTCGCCGCCCGTCGAAGCGAGGTGGCTGCTCGCGGATCCCCAGACGGCCGGTCTCTCCCGTCCGCGCCCACGTCGGGAGAGACCGGCCCCCACGTCCGGCACGTCACCCACCGCAGCCGACCGTCGACGGGCGGCGATGCGAGTGCTGACGACTAGCTGTCACTTGTCCCCGCTTGTCGCGGCCTTGAGGCCGTGGCGGGCGACGCGACGCAGAATATGGAGGTGTCGACTGCTGCCAGAGTGCTGGTGATCGAGGACGCGGAGGCGATTGGCGCCGCGGTGAGTTCCGCCTTGCGGGATGCGGGTTACCAGGTGCAGGTCCGGCCGGACGGTCGCGACCTGGAGGGCGACCTGGTCCGGTTCCGGCCGGATCTGGTGGTGCTCGACGTGATGCTGCCCGGTCGGGACGGCTTCATGCTCCTGGAGGTCATCCGGCGGACGTGCGGGGCCGGGGTGGTGATGTTGACCGCCCGCGACGGGGTGTCCGACCGGTTGCGGGGGCTCGACCGGGGCGCGGACGACTACGTGGTGAAGCCGTTCGTGCTGGCCGAGCTGGTCGCCCGGGTGAGCGCGGTGTTGCGGCGGCTGGGGCGGACGCCGTCGACCGTGCAGATCGGCGACCTGGTGGTGGACGCCGACTCGGCGGTGGTGCTGCGCGGCGACGCGGCGATCGAGTTGACCGCCACCGAACTGCGCCTGCTGCGGTACCTGGCCGCGCAGCGGGGGCGGGTGGTGGGCAAGACGCAGATCCTCACCGCGGTGTGGGGCTACGAGGACTACGACCCGAACCTGGTCGAGGTGCACGTCAGCGCCTTGCGCCGGAAGTTGGAGGAGCACGGGCCGCGGTTGCTGCACACCGTGCGGGGGCTGGGCTACGTGCTCAGGGCGGACGAGACGTGAGCTTGCGGACCGTCTCGCTGCGCCGACGGGTCACGTTGTCCGCGATCGGCGTGCTCGGCGTCGTGCTGGTCGGGGTCGTGTTGTTGGTGGACGCGCTGTTCGCGGCGCAGTCCAAGCGGGACGTCGACACCGCGCTGCTGGAGAAGGCGCGGGTGGCGCAGCAGCTGGTCAAGCAGCGGGTGCGCGGGGCGGACCTGGTGGACCGGCTGGAAGGCCGGGGCGTGGAGGTCCGGCTGGTCATGCCGGACGGGACGGTGTTCGGGAACGCGCCGGACGAGGAGGTGGCGAACGAAGTCAGTCGGCAGTTGATCGACGGGTCGACGATCACGGTGTACGCCGAGTCGTCGGTGATCACGGCGGCGCAGGCCAGGCTGCGGCGGTTGTTGCTGCTGGCCGGGGTCGGTGCGCTGGCCGTGACGGCCGGGGCGATGGTGCTGGTGGTCCGGCGGGCGTTGGCGCCGTTGGACGCGATGACCACGCTGGCCCGGTCGATCGCGCGCGGCAACCGGGGGTCCCGGCTCAACCCGTCGCGGGCGGACAACGAACTCGGCCGGACGGCGGCCGCGTTCGACGACATGTTGGACTCGTTGGAGGGATCGGAGGAGCGGACGAAGCGGTTCGTGGCCGACGCGGCGCACGAGCTGAGGACGCCCATCGCGGGCGTGCAGGCGGTCGCGGAGGCCTTGATGCAGACCGCCGGCGCCGAGGAGCGGGAGCGGTTGAACCTGCTGCTGGTGCGTGAGTCGCGGCGGGCCGGGCGGCTGGTCGACGACCTGCTGGCGTTGGCGCGCATCGAGGCCGGTCTCGAACTGCACCGGGAACGGGTCGACCTGCTCGCGTTGGCGGAGGCCGAGGTGGGGCGGACGCAGCTGCTCGCGCCGGACTTCGACATCGTCGCCGAGGGCGAGTCGGCGTTCGTCTCGGGCGACCCGCAGCGGTTGGCGCAGGTCTTGGCGAACCTGGCCGACAACGCCCGCCAGGCCACCGGCCCGTCGGGCACGGTGCGGCTGAGGGTGTCCAAGGTGGGCAGCTTCGCGCTGCTGGTCGTGTCCGACAACGGTCCGGGCGTGCCGCCGGAGGAGAGGGAGCGCATCTTCGACCGGCTGGTGCGGTTGGACGAGGCGAGGGACCAGCGGTCCGGCGGGTCGGGGCTCGGGCTCCCGATCGCCCGGGGTGTCGTGCGTGCGCACGGCGGCGAGCTGTCGTGCATAGCCCCCGGCGACGACTCGCGCCAGGTCCACAGCCCCAGCCGGCCGCTGGCGGCGATCACCGAGCCGACGGCGACGACCGCGACCACTGCGACGGCGGCGGCGACCACTGCGACGGCGGCGGCGACCACTGCGACCGCTGCGACCGCGAGGACGGCGGCTGCGACGGGCGAACCAGCGACGGGCGAACCAGCCACGAGCCCGAGCGGCCCGCCGAGCGTGCAGACGGCGACGTCAACCGCTGCGGTGGTGGGCGGAGTGGACGCAGCGGAGGCACGCGTCGGTGGATCCGGCGACGTGGCGGGATCGCGCACGGCCACCGATGCTCCGAGCGCGGTGGGGCACAGCGCGGTGGGTGATATGTCCCGCGGCAGTCATCCGGCCGCGAGCGTCGGACAGCAGGGCGCGGTCGCGGACGTGCGCGACGAGCGCAGCCCGGCCCTGGGAGAGCGCGGTGTGGGCACCACTGCACCGATTTCGGGCGTCCGCGCGCTCCGAGAGGGCGGCCAGGCTGCGGACAGGTCGGAGGCGGGCATCGCGAGGCCCGCTCCGGCGGTGGAGGTGGGTGGGGCCGCGTTTGAGGTGCGGATTCCGTTGGCCGAGTGAAGGAGCTCGGCGGAGGGGCGTGAAGGGTGTGGCGGGGCGGGTCAGGCGTCCCTGGGTGGGGTGACCTTCTTGACGTAGAGGAGGCGGTCGCCGGCTTCCACGGCGTCGGCTTCCGGGGCGTCCACGCGGTACAGGGTGCCGTCGCGCACCACGCCCAGCACGATGTCCGGCAGGTGGCGGGGCGATCCGCCGATCTCCGACGGCTCCACGTCCCGCTCGGCGATGGCCAGGCCCGCGTCCGGGGTCAGGAGGTCTTCCACCATGTCGACCACGGACGGGGTGGCGGTGGCCATGCCCAGGAGTCGGCCCGCGGTCTCGCTGGAGACGACGACCGAGTCCGCGCCGGACTGGCGGAGGAGGTGTTCGTTCTCGCGCTCGCGGACCGAGGCGACGATCTGGGCCTTCGGCGCCAACTCGCGAGCGGTGAGGGTGACCAGGACGGCGGTGTCGTCGCGGTTCGCGGCGACCACCACGGCCCTGGCGCGGGGGACGCCCGCGACCCGCAGGACGTCGTTGCTGGTACCCGAACCGTGCACGGTCACCAGGCCGATCGAGGACGCGGCGTCGAGGGCTTCCTGGGTCGTGTCGACCACGACGATCGAGCCCGGCTCGGCGCCGTCGCCCATGAGGGCGCTGACGGCGGACCGGCCTTTCGTGCCGTACCCGATGACGACCACGTGGTCCCGCACCTTGATCCTCCACTTCTGGATGCGCAGCGCCTGCCGCGAACGCTCGGTGAGCACTTCGAGGGTCGTGCCGACCAGGACGATCAGGAAGAGCACCCGCAAGGGGGTGATCACCAGGACGTTGACCAGCCGCGCCGACGAACTGGCGGGGGCGATGTCACCGTATCCGGTGGTCGACAGCGACACCGTCGCGTAATAGACAGCGTCCAGAAGGGACAGGCCGTCCCCGTTGACGTCACGGTAGCCGTCACGGTCGATGTACACGATCAGCACGGCCGCCGTGAGCGCGGTGAGCGCGCCGATCACCCGCTTGAGGATCGCGCGGACCGGGCTCTGCACCGTGTCCGGCATCCTGATCACGCCGACGAGCGAGTGGCCTGGCCGGTCGGCCAGCGGTTCGCCCGGGCTGGTGCGGCGGATCATGACAACCTCTCCGGCAGTAGCCGCCACAACCGGGCGGCGGCCTCGGCGCCGCGGAGCAGCAGCGGCACGACGACGCGCTCGTTGGGCGCGTGGATCCGATCATCCGGCAACGTCGCGCCGAGGTACACGACCGGCACGCCGAGCCACCCGTGCAGCAACGCCGCCGGACCGGAGCCACCCGTCCGGCTGAACCGCACGGGCTGGTCGAACGCGGCCTCCACGGCGTCGCGCACCGCTCCCACGGCCGGGTGGGAGATGTCCACCGCGTAGGGCGGCGCGCCGTCACCGGACTCGATCACCTCGGCGTGCAGCCCGGCCGGGGTGTGCCGGGTGACGAACTCGCGCAGCGCGTCCGCGACCCGTTCCGGCCGCTGGTCGGGCACGAGCCGGAACGACAGCTTCACCGACGCCCGCGCGGGCACGATCGTCTTCAGCCCCGGCCCGGTGTAGCCGCCGTGCAGGCCGTTGACCTCGGCGGTGGGCCGCACCCACACCCGTTCGAGGGTCGACCAACCGGGTTCGCCCGCCAGTCCTTGGGCCCCGCCGGCGTTCGCCAGCCACACCGTCTCGTCGAACGGCAACGCCGCGTAGTCGGCACGTTCGGCGGCGGTGGGTTCGACCACGTCGGCGTAGAAGTCGCGCAGCTGCACGCGCCCGTCGTCGTCGTGCAGCGCCGCGACGAGCCGCGCGATGGCCGTCGCCGGGTTCGGCACGCTGCCGCCGGCCCGCCCGGAGTGCACGTCGGACGTCCCGCCGGTGAACACGACCTCCGCCCCGTACACGCCGCGCTGGCCGGTGCACACGGTCGGCGCGTCCCGCCCGTACAGCGGCGTGTCGGTGAACACCACCAGGTCGCACGCGAGGTCGTCGCGGTGGTCGTCGAGCAGCCGGGTCAGGTGCGGCGAGCCGGACTCCTCCTCGCCCTCCACGAACAGCTTCAGCGTCACCGCGGGCCGCGTCGCGCCGGTCGCCGCGAGGTGCGCCCGCACCCCGAGCAGGTGCATCGCGACCTGGCCCTTGTCGTCGCTGGCACCTCGCCCGAACAGCTCCTCGCCGATCACCGTCGCCTCGAACGGGGGGCTGTGCCACTGCTCGACCGGGTCAACCGGTTGCACGTCGTGGTGGCCGTAGACCAGCACGGTCGGCGCGTCGGGATCGGCGGCGGGCCAGCAGGCGTACACGGCGGGCAGCGCCGGACCCTCGTCCCAGACCCGCACGTCGGGCCACCCGTCGCGGCGCAGCGCGTCGGCGAGCCAGTGCGCGGAAGCGGCCACGTCGCCGTGGTGCGCCGGGTCGACGCCGATCGACGGGATGGCCAGCCACTCGCGCAGGCCGATCAGGAAGTCGTCGGCGTACGCGGCCACGGCCGTCCGCTCGGGATGCTCGGGTTTTTCGGGATCACCGCTCACGGTGCGGGAGGATAACCCCGCGCGAGCCCTGGGAGCGCCGTGCGGCGGACGACGTGACAGGGTGGTCCCATGGAACCCACTCGTTCCCGTTCCCGGTCGGCGCTCGCGCTGGCCGGGTTGCTCGGCGTCGCGGGTGTCACGCACTTCGCCAAGCCGAAGCCGTACGACGCGATCGTGCCGCGTGCGCTGCCGGGCAAGCCGCGCACCTGGACGTACCTGTCCGGGGCCGCCGAGGTGGCGTTGGCGGCGGCGATCGCGGTGCCGCGCACCAGGGGTGTCGGCGGGAAGTTGGCGGCCGGGTTCTTCGCGGCGGTGTTCCCGGCCAACGTCAAGATGGCCTACGACCTCCGGACGAAGTCACCGAGGGTGAAGGCCGTCGCGTACGGCCGGTTGCCGTTGCAGGTGCCGCTCATCCTGTGGGCCTTGCGCGTGGGACGCTCAACTCCCTGATCACTCTCGGCACTGGGCTCGACACCCAGCGCGGCCGAGGGACTGTCATTGAATCCGAAACCAGTCCTAGGATGCCCGAGTGCAACCGCTCCTCCACCATGCCGCGACGGCGTTGGGTTGGCGCGGCATCGTCGTGCCCGACGTCGCCGTGCTGGGCCATCAGGTGTCGGCCGTCGTGCGCGTTCGTGCCGATGTGCACGAGTGGCGCAGCGCGAACGGCTGGCCGCCGCAGGCCGACCCCTCGTGGTTCCGCTCGTGGTTCGAGCCGGCCGCGCACGACCGGTTGCCCGTGCCCGCGGTGGAGCTGGTCGGCGTCCTGGTGAGCGAGTCCACGGTCGACCGCGCGCTGCAGTCGTGCGGGACGTTGATGACGCTCGCGCCCTGCTCGGTGGTGCTGCCGGCGCCGCTGGGCAAGCAGGCGTGGCCGCTGATCGAGCTGGACTACTACGGCATCGGCGTGGTCGCGGTGGACTCGGCGGGCGTGGCCGAGCTGCTGGTGCCGCCGGAGGACCGGTCGACGGAGTTCGGGCCGTCGCTGTTCGGGCGGTGGCTGCTGGAAGTGCTCTACGACCGGGTGTTGAAGGAAGTGCCCGCGAACGCCCGGGTGAACAGCTAGCGGACGGGCCGGTCGTGACCGGCTAGTGCGGGACCGACCGGATCAGCGCGCGCAGGCCGTCGGCGTCCAGCAGGTCGGCGGGGCGCAGCGTGTGGTCCTGGCGCACGTAGTGGAACGCCGCCCGCACCTTCTCGACCGGTGTCCTGGTCAACGCCGCCCACGCCAGTCGGTAGGCCGCGAGCTGCACCGACAGCGCAGGCAGGCGGTCTTCCTCCGGCACCGCGCCGGTCTTCCAGTCGACCACGGTCCAGCCGCCGTCGTCGTCGGCGAACACGGCGTCCATCCGGCCGCGCACGGAGATGCCGTCGATCTCCGCTTCGAACGGCACCTCGACGTCGTGCGGGACGCGGTCGGCCCAGCCACTGGCCAGGAATGCCTCCTGCAGGCGGGTGAGGTCGGTGTCCGGCGCCGCGCCGTCGTCGGCCGCGCCGGGCAGCTCGTCCAGGTCGAACAGGCGGCTCGCGCCGAACCGCTGTTCCAGCCAGGTGTGGAACGCCGTGCCGCGGCGGGCCAGCGGGTTGGGCGGGAACGGCAGGGGACGGCGCAGCCGCCGGGCGAGCAGGTCCGGGTCGGCCGCGAGTTCGACCAGCTGGCTGACCGAGAGGTGGTCGGGCAGCACGACGCGTTCCCGGCGGTCGGCCGCGGCGGCGCGTTCGGCGAGGAGCACGTCGACGTCCCGGGCCCAGCCGTCCGGGTCGTCTTCGGGGACGCCGGGGTCTTCGTCGGGGACCGACGGGTCTTCCTGGTCCTCGAACACCGGGCTCGGCGGTCCTGGTGGCCCGGAGTCCGGCTCGAAGTCCGGCTCGTGGTCCGGCTCGGGAGGCAGATCGTCGGCCGGGGGTTCGGGCGGCACGTCGAAATCGGCGGGCTCGGCGGGCAGGTCGAAGTCGGCGGGCTCCGGAGGCAGGTCGAAGTCGGCGGGCTCGGGAAGCTCGGCGGGCTCCGGAAGGTCGGCGGGCGGGGTGGGTGGCGCGGAGAGGTGGCGGTCCAGGGCGGCGAGGACCAGGGCGGCGCCCTCGGCCACGGCGGCACGGCGCTTGCCCAGCGGGTCGGTCGGCCACTGGGCCGTCTTCGTCTGCGACGCGAGGGGGTTGGGGTCGTCCTCGGCCGGGCGCGGGGCCCAGTGGGCGATGTCGGCGGGCGGGTGGTCGGCGGCCAGCACCGACTCCCGGATCTCGGTCAGGAACGCCGACGGCCCCTTCGGCTTGTCGCCCGTCTCGCCCCACCAGTGCCCCGACACCAGCAGGCTGTGCTCGGACCTGGTCAGCGCCACGTACAGCAGCCGCCGCTCCTCCACCAGCCGCCGCTCGTCGAAGTCCTCCTCGTGCCGGACCAGCGCCTCCTCCACCTCCTTGCGGTTGGCGTCGGGCGCGATGCGCAGCTTCGGCAGGTCCTCGGCGTCACCGCGCAGGTCGGCGGGCAGCTCCGCCACCGAACGCAACCAGCTGGACGACTTCTTCCGACCGGGGAACACGTCCTTCACCACGTGCGGCACGGCGACGATGTGCCACTCCAGGCCCTTCGCCGAGTGCATGGTCAGCACCTGCACCCGGTTCTCGGCCACCTCCACCTCGCCGGGTTCCAGCCCGTCCTCGGCCTGCTCGGCGGTGTAGAGGTAGTCGAGCAGCGCGGGCAGGGTGGCCGACGGGCTGGCGGCGGCGAAGTCGTTGACCACGTCGGCGAACGCGTCCAGGTGCGCCCGCCCCACCCCGCCCGGCCGGGCCATCGCCTCGATGTCCAGCAACAACGTGCGCTCGACGTCCGCGACCAGCTCGGGCAACGGCTGGTCCAGCCGCCGCCGCAACGACGACAGCTCCGCGCCCAGCCGCCGGATCCGCCGGTACCCCTCGGCGGAGTACGCGGTCGGGTCGCCCGGGTCGTCCAACGCGTCCGCGAGCCCGGCCTGCTCGGAGTGCTCGCCCGGCAACGCGTCCGCGATCACGGCCAGCGGGTCGTTCGCCACGGCCTGCCTGCTCGGCGCGCCCGCCAGGTCACGTGCCCGCGTCCACAACGCCGCCAAGTCGTAGGCGGCGACCCGCCAGCGTGAGCCGGTGAGGAGGCGGGCGGCGGCGGTGCCGGCCAGGGGGTCGACCAGCACGCGCAGGGCGCTGGTCAGGTCACGCACCTCCGGCTCGTCCAAGAGCCCGCCCAGACCCACCACCTCGACCGGCAGGCCGCGTTCCCGCAGCGCCGCCGCGATGTTCGCCATGTCCGAACGGCGGCGCACCAGCACGGCGGCGGTCGGCGGCTCGTCGCTGGTGTCCAGGTGCTGCTCCCACTGCGCGGCGACGGTGTCGGCCACCCAGTCCAGCTCCTGCCGCACGTCGCCGAACAACGCGACCCGCACGTCGCCCGGCCCGGCGCCGTCACGGGCGCGCAGCTCGTCCACGTCCAGGCCCATGGCGCGCAGCGGCGCGGACACGGCGTTGGCCAGTGCCAGCACCTCCGGCGGGTTGCGGAAGCTGGTGAGCAGGCCGTACTTCTTCGCGGGCGGGAAGTCGGTCACGAACCGGGGCAGGTTCGCCGCCGACGCGCCGCGCCAGCCGTAGATCGCCTGCGCCGGGTCGCCCACCGACGTCACGGGCATCGGCTCGCCCCGCCCGAACAACGACCGCAGCAGCACGCGTTGCGCGTGACCGGTGTCCTGGTACTCGTCCAGCAGCACGGCGCCGTAGCGCTCCCGTTCGCCGCGCACGACCTCCGGGTGCTCGGACGCGAGCCGCGCGGCCAGGGACATCTGGTCGGCGAAGTCCATCGCCGCCTCACGCCGCTTGCGCGCCTGGTACGCCTCCAGCAGCGGGATCAGGTTGACCCGCAGCCGCTGGGCGTTCACCACGGCCTTCAGCGACTCCGGCAGGCCGTCGCGCTGCCGCGCCGTCTTGGGGGCGTTCTCGATCACCGCGCACAGCCGCTCGGCGTGCCGCCACAGCGCGACCGGGTCGACCAGGTGCTCGCCCAGCTCGCCGGCCAGCGCGAGCAGGTAGCCGGTGACGGTCGCGGGCACCTTGTCGGTGTCCAGGTCGTCGTTCCAGGTCGACACCACGCGGTGCGCGAGCTGCCACGCGGCGGTCTCGGTGAGCAGCCGCACGCCCGGCTCCACGGGCAGCCTCAGGCCGTGCTCGCCCACCAGCCGGCCCGCGTACGCGTGGTAGGTCAGGATCACCGGCTCGGTGGTGAGCACCGCGGCCCGCCGTTCGCCGCTGGGGTCGAGCCGGTCCAGCAGCGGCGAGCCGCCGAGCCGGCGCAGCCGCAGCCGCACCCGGTCGGACAGCTGGCGCGCGGCCTTGCGGGTGAACGTCAGGCCGAGGACCCGGTCGGGGGTGACGAAGCCGTTGGCGACCAGGTACACCACGCGGGCGGCCATCGTCTCGGTCTTGCCCGCCCCGGCGCCGGCGACGACCAGCGCGGGCGCGGTGGGCGCGGCGACGACGGCGGCCTGCTCGGGCGTCGGCTTGGGCAGCCCGAGGGCCTCGGCGACCTCGAACGGGCTGGCGAGCGCCACCGGCTCACCCGCCACCCGTTCGACCCCGCTCGGCACGACCACGTCCCGCATTCTCCGTGGTCGGGCCCGGCCGGCTTCGGCGACCCGCAGGGCGCGCCTGTACTGGCTGGTCAGGACCGCCCTACTGGCTCACCTGACGACCGGACGAGTGCACCGGGCAGGTGGTGCGGGCCGGGCAACGATCACAGTCCGCGTTCTCCGCGGCCCGGTACTGCGGCCCGACGCTCGACCCGGCGGCCAGCTGCACGGCCTCCAGCCACACCCGCACGCCCTGCTCGTCCAGCGGCGCCTGCTCCCGCTCGACGGCGCCGGTCTTCTTGTCCTCCTTGGCCACGTACAGCAGCCGCGCGCCACCCGGGTCGGTGCCCAGGCCGAGGTGCGTGAAACCGCCCAGCGCCGACGCCAGCTGGTAGACGGCCAACTGCGGGTGCTCCTGCGCGTCGTTCCTGCTCACCGGGGTCTTGCCGGTCTTCACGTCCACCACGACCGGCCGCCCGTCCCGGTCGGTCTCCAGCCGGTCGACCCGGCCGCGCACCCGCAGCTTCGGCCCGCCGTCCTGCTGGGGGATCTCGACGGAGATCTCCTCCTCGACGGCGACCTGGGTGAGCTGGGCGCGGCTGGACGCCAACCACCCGAGGAACGTGTCGAGCATCCGCTCCACCCTGATCCGCTCGCGGCGGGAGAACCAGGGCGCGCCCGCGTCCACCGCGGCCCACGCCTCGTCCAGCTTGACCCGCAGCTCCTTCTCGTCCGCGCCGGTCGCGGCGGCCTGCGCCAGCGCGTGCACGAGCGTGCCGGTGATCGACGCCAGCTCGGCCGGGTCCTGCCCGCCGTGCCGTTCGACGACCCAGCGCAGCGGGCACTTCGCGAGCGTCTCCACCGTGGACGGCGACACGCTCACCGTGTGCTCCTCGGTCCACAGTGGATCGTCCGTGGTGACGTCCGCCAAGCCGTACCAGGCATTCGGGTGCGCGCCCGGCACGCCTTCCGCGGCCAACCGGGCCAGCTGGACGGCGGCGCGCTCCCGGCGTTCCGCGGGCTCGTCGTCGGAGCACACGACGCGCCGCAGCTCGCCGACCAGCTCGGCCAGCACCAGGCCGCGCTCCGGGGTGAACGTCGGCCGCTCCGGCTCGTCGGTGGACAGCTCCTCGATCTCGTCCAGGAACCGCGACGGCTGCTCGTCCTCCCCGCGGACGGCGCTGACCAGCAGCGTCCGCCGCGCCCGGCTGGCCGCGACGAGCAGCAGCCGCCGTTCCTCGGCCAGGATCGGCGCGACCGCGGACACCGTCTCCGCCGACACGCCCGCGACCACGTCGACCATGCGTTCCACGCCCAGCAACGACCCGCGCAGCCGCAGGTCGGGCCAGCTGCCCTCCTGCACGCCGGGCACCGCGACGACCGTCCACTCGCGACCGGCGGCGGCGTGCGCGGTCAGCACCGACACCGCTTCGCCGGTGGGCGCGGCCGCGGCCAGCGTGTCGCCGACGATCTCCTGCGCGGCCAGGTAGTCCGCGAAACCCTCGGCGCCCGAGCCGGGCAGCCGGTCCACGTACTTCGCCGCCGCCTCGAACAACGCCACGATCGCGTCCAGATCCCGGTCGGCCTGCATGCCGACGGTGCCGTGCCGCGCGGACTGCGCCACCCAGCGCAGCTCCAGACCGGTGGTCTGCCACAGCTCCCACAGCACCTGCTCGACGGTCAGCCCGTCCGCGATCCCCTTGCGCGCCTTGCGCAGCAGCCCCGCGATGCGCCGCGCCGGCTGCGCCTCGGCGTCCTCCAGCGCGGCCAGCCGGTCGTCCGACTCGATCACCTCGACCAGCAGCTCGCCGCTCGGCCGGTCACGGCCCGCGGCCAGCTCCAGCCGGCGCAGGCCGCGCCGCAACCGCCGCAGCGCCAACGGGTCCGCGCCGCCGAGCGGTGACGACAGGAGCATGGCGGCCGTGTCCTCGTCCAGGCTGCCCGGCACGGCCGCGCACCGCAGCAGCGCCAGGAACGGCATCACGGCCGGTTGGCGTGCCAGCGGCAGCTCGTCGCGCGGCACGGCCACCGGCACGCCCGCCGCGAGCAGCGCGCGTTGCAGGACCGGGAGCGACCTGGTCGCCGACCGCGCCACGACGGCCATGTGCGACCAGGGGATCTCGTCGATCAGGTGGGCGCGGCGGAGCTGGTCGGCCACCCAGCCCGCCTCCTGCGCGGCGGACGCGAACAGGCGGACCTGGACGTTGCCCGTGCCGTCGACCGGGGAGACCGCGCGGGTCGGCGACGCGCCCGGCAGGCGCGCGGCGAGCCTGCCGACGGCGGTCCTGATCTCCGGCGCCATCCGGTAGCCCGTGGTGAGCACGACCGCCGGGCCGTCCGCCTCGGCCAGCAGCGTCGGATCGGCGCCGCGGAAGGAGAACACGGCCTGGTCCGGGTCGCCCGCGAGGACGAACTCCTGCGCGGCCTCGCCCAGCACGCGGATGAACTCGTGCTGCAGCGGGTCGAGGTGCTGCGCGTCGTCGACGAGGAGGTGCCTCACCCGCCGTTGCTCGCCCGCGAGCACGGCCGGTTCGGTCTGGAAGGCGAGCAGCGCGCTGCCGACCAGCTCGGCCGCGTCGAACGACGGCGCGTGCCCCTGCCCGCTGCTGGCCAGGAGGTTGACCTGCTCGTACTGGGTGGCGAACAGGCCAGCCGCGACCCACTCCTCGCGGGAGTGCTTGCGGCCGAGCTCGGTGAGGTCTTCCGGGGCGAAGCCGCGTTCGGTGGCACGCAGCATCAGGTCGCGGAGTTCGTGGGCGAACGCGGGCAGCGCGAGGGCGGGGCGGAGGCGTTCCGGCCACTTCGGGGCGCCCATGCTCACGTCGCCGGCGAGCAGTTCGCGCACCACCGCGTCCTGCTCGGGGCCGGACAGCAGGCGGGGTGCCGGTTCGCCCTGGTGGACGGCTTGCGCGCGCAGTACCGCGAACGCGTACGAGTGGACGGTCCTGACCAGCGGTTCCTGCGTGGTCGGCAGGTCGCCGTCGGTACGGGCGCCGGTCAGCAGGCGGGTGATGTGGGCGCGCATCGCCTCGGCGGCACGCCGGTTGGGGGTGAGGACCAGCACGTTCTCCGGGTGCACGCCGCCGCGCAGCACCCGGTGCGCCACCACCTCGGCCAGCAACGTCGTCTTGCCCGTGCCGGGACCGCCGAGCACCCGCAACGGCCCGCCGGCGTGGTCGAACACGGCACGTGCGGGCGCGTCCCAGTCGCGCCGGGGCTCCTCCTGCCGCACCCGACGCACCAACAACGGCGCCCTGTTCCCTGCCACGGGGGTCATGCAATCACAGACCCCTGACACGACCGGACCACCACGCGAGGTCGCGTCGGAGCAGCGGCCATACTGGCGCTGTGGACGAACAGTTGCACGAGATGGTCCGCGCGGTCGTGCGCAAGATTCCTCGAGGGCGGGTCGCGACCTACGGTGACGTCGCCGACATCGCCCGCGCGCCGTCGCCCCGCCTGGTCGGGCAGGTGCTCAACCAGGACGGGCACGACCTGCCGTGGCACCGGGTGCTGCGCGCCAACGGCACGTGCGCGCCCCACATCGCCGACGAGCAGCTGCAACGGCTGCGCGAGGAAGGCGTGGAGGTCGACGGCGGCAAGGTCGACCTGCGCACGTACCGCTGGGAGGACGCGGTCAAGGAGAAGGCGGAGGAGCCTCCCGCCCTGTTCTGACCCGCGCCTCGACGCGGGCCACCTCGGACTCGACCTCCGGGTCGCGGGTGATCGCGGCGGCCAGGCGCAGCTGCGGCAGCGCCTCGGCGTGCCTGCTCTGCCTGCTGAGCGTGCGGCCGAGCAGCAGCCGCGTGTAGCCGTCGGACGGGTCGAGGTCGACCAGCGCGGTCAGCACGCCCTCGGCCTTGCCCAGCGCGGCGGACTGGAAGTGCGCCAACGCGAGTTCGGTCAGCACGGTCCGGTCCTCCGGCGCGTGCTCCGCGGCCTCGGCCAGGTAGCGGGCCGCGCCGCTCGGGTCGCCGGACGCGCGGAACATGCGCCCCTTGCGCAGCAGTTCCCGGACATCGGTCATGACAGCTCCTCGTCCGCCGCGGTGACGTGCGGCACGTGCGTGACGCCCAGTCGCCCGGCTTGGAAGTCTTCGACGGCTTGCAGGATCTCGGCCCTCGTGTTCATCACGAACGGCCCGTAGCGCGCGACCGGCTCGCGCAGCGGCAGCCCGCCCAGCACCAGGACGTCCCACGCCGTGTCGGCACGCATGGTGAGCGCGGCCCCGTTGCCCTCGAACACGGCCAGTTGTCCTTCTTCGAGCGGCCGGTGGTCGACGCCGACCGTGCCACGACCGGACAGCACGTACACCATCGCGGTGAAGTCCTCCGGCCACGGCAGGGTCAGGTGGGCGTGCGGGCTGAGCGTGGCGTGCAGGTAGGTGATCGGCGTGTGCGTCATGCCCGGGCCCTGGTGTCCCGCCACGTCGCCGGAGATCACGCGGACCAGCGCGCCGCCGTCGTCGCTGGACAGCAGCACGGTGTCGGCCGCGGTGATGTCCTGGTAGCGCGGCGGGGTCCACTTGGCGGCCTTCGGCAGGTTGACCCACAGCTGCACGCCGTGGAACAGACCGCCCTTGGCCACCAGTTCCTGCGACGGCAGCTCGGAGTGGAGCACGCCGGAGCCGGCGGTCATCCACTGCGTGCCACCGTTGGTGATCACGCCGCCGCCACCGGTGGAGTCCCGGTGCTCGAAGACGCCGTCGATCATGTAGGTGACGGTCTCGAAGCCGCGGTGCGGGTGCCAGGGCGCGCCCTTCGCCTCGCCGGGGCCGTACTCGACGGCGCCCATGTGGTCGAGGAGCAGGAACGGGTCCGCGTCGGCGAGTTCGACGCCCGGGAAGGGGCGGCGGACCTGGAACCCCTCGCCTTCGAGGAACCGCTGCGCCCGCACCACCCGGCGCACGCCCCGCCACGCGGTGGTGGCCTCGGGCAGTCGGGGCAGGCGCGGCAGGGTCAGGGTGTCGGCGGTGACGGCGGGCATGGCTGCCTCCTCGGGCGGTGACCGCCCGGGTTCGGCGGTCTCACCCGCGTCAACCTAGTTGAAACCTCAACTATTCCGCCGACGGCTCACCAGCCGTCGTCCCGCAGGACCGGCCGTTCGAAGTCGTCGTCACGGGGCCGCGGCCGGGGCGGCGGCGCGACCCGCGGCGACGTCGGCTCGGGCAGCAGCACGGGCGCGTCCCGCAGCACACCTTCCCGCTGCAAGGGCGTGTAGACCTCGCGCACCGCCGCACGCGCCTGGCCGGCGGCCTCCTGCGCGACCCGCACGACGAGCGCGGCGAGCCGTGCCGGGTTCGACGCCAGGGCGGACGGCGCGAGCTCCAGCCCGGTCACCATCCCGCCCGCGTCGACCGTGACGCGGACCGACCCGTCCGGGGCCGACGCCTCACCGGTCGCCGCGACCGCCCGTTCCCGCGCGGCGCGCAAGGTCTCCTCGCGCCGGTGGACCCGCGAGTACAGGTCCGCCGCCCGTGCGGTCAGCTCCCCCGCGCGCCGGTTCAGCTCGTCGGAGTTCACGCCGGCCCCTGTTCCTCGTACTCGTCGCGGTCCGGGTCGAACACGCTGCGACCGCGGTCGTACGGCCCGTCGGCGCGCCGCCTCGGCTCAGGCACCAGGTCGGTCGTGTCGGTGGGCCTGGGGTGCTTGCCCTGCGCCTCGTCGGCCATCCCGAACGAGGCGGGGTCGAACGACGGCGCGGTGATGACGTCCGGCCGGTCCGGCCGTACCTCGGCGAGTTCGGCGCCGGACACGAACCCGGCGAGCTCGCGCAGGCCGACCTCGACCGCGAAGGACTGGTCGCCGACCTTCTGGACGATGCTCGCGCCCGCCCTGGTCATGTCGTCGAGCACACCGAGCTCGCTGCTCGCGTCGATCACCTCGTTGGCGACGCTCGCCGTGCCGCTGATCGCGCTCCCCATGACGGTGATGACGCCGGCCAGCGGGCCCAGGCTCGTGCCGAGGCTCGCGACGGTGCCGAGCACCCCGGCCACGGCGCCGACGACGGCGAGCGCGACCTTCCAGTCGTCCGCGCCGGCCGCGTCGATGCCCTGCAACGACAGGTCGACCAGGTTGAGGGCGTCCTCGCGCATCGCCAGCACCACCGCCGCGTGCGAGCGCAGGACGACGATCAGCGCCTCGATGCACTCGGTCAGCTGTCCGACCGCGTCCTCGAGCTTGAGCAGGAAGTCGAGGAAGTCCTCCGCCGCGTCGCCCACCCACCCGTCCATGTCCAGCTGGGCGCCGCCCAGGTGCTCGCGGAGGTCTTTGTTCAACGCGTACTTGGCCTTGGTGAGGTGGTCCACCATCACCTCGACGCGATCGGGGTCACCGCACAGGAAAGCGTCGAACAGCGGCGGGATCCGCGGCCCGATGAACCCCATGCCGTACTCGGCGGCGAGGCCCAGGAAGTGCTCGCGCTGGCCGTTCATGTTGTCGGCCCACTCCTGGTAGCCGCTCATCCCTGGCCGTCCGCCTGCCGGTACCGCGACGCGATCTCCCGCAACGCCTTCGCCGCGAGCTCCAGGTTGCCCACGTTGTCCTGCAGCACTTGCTGGAGGTAGTCCGTGGTGACCCGGAACTCCGTCCGGGCGCCGGCGAACAGGTCTGCCTCGCCCGACGGCGGTGCGATGAACGCGCCGTCGGTCTCGTCGATCACGCGGTTGAGGTGCGACAGCGCCTCGCCCATCGCGCCCGCCATGCCCGGCAGCCGTTCGCCGGCCAGGCTGTCGAGCCGGTCCAGCTGGACCGAGAACTGATCCCCCATGAGCCCTCCTCCGGATCCACGGCCACGGTAACGACGGTCCGTGATCGTCCGCAGGGGATTGCCTGAGGGATTGCCGCAGGGGTCAGGCGACGTCCTGGAAGCAGCGGGCCTCGTAGTAGCGGAGGAGGACGGCTTCGACCACGCGCAGGTGCGCGCCGATCGGCGCGGCCACGACGGCCGCCCCCGACTCGGCCACGACCCGGTGGAACAGGCCCGGGGCGAGCAGCCACGAGGCGACCGCGACGCGTCCCGACGCGGCGGCGACCACCTCGGAGATGTGCGGTTCGGCGGTGGCGGCGTAGCCGATCGTCACCGGGCCCACCCGGTGCGACAGGGCCGTGGCCGTCGCGCGCACGTCGGCCAGCGCGCGCGGGTCGGACGAGCCCGCCGCCGCCAGCACCACCGAGTCGCCCGGTGTCCAGCCGGCCTCGGTCAACCGGGCCAGCACCGCGGGCAGCAGGGCCGGGCCGATCGGGTCGGTGATCACCGCGTCGCGGTGGCCGGACGCCTCGACCTGCGCCGGGATGTCCACCCGCACGTGGTAGCCGGCGGCCAGGAACGCGGGCACCACGACGGCCGGGCCGGAGATGGCCTCCAGCACCGAGGTGACGTCCGGCTGCCGCACGTCGGCGTAGGCGACCCGCACGGGCACGCCACCCAACCGGGCGCGCACGAGGGACGCGATTTCCTCCACGACAACGGCTCCGGCGGGGTCACGGGTGCCGTGCGCGACGAGAACCAGGGTCATACAGCCACTCCGGCGGGGTCCATGGCCAGGCGGTAGCCGCGCTTGACGACGGTGGCGACCATGCGCGGCTCGCCCAACGCCGAGCGCAGGCGGCCGATGGCGGTTTCCACGGCGTGCTCCTCGCCGCCGCTGGGCAGCGCGGCCAGCAGGTCGCGCCGGGACACCACCCGGCCGCGCGCGGCGGCCAGCACGCGCAGCACGGCCATCGGCGCGGGCGGGACGGGCCGCAGCTCGCCGTCCACCACCACGGCCTGGCCGCGCAGTTCGATGTCACGGGCCGCGATCCGCAGCCGGGTCGCCCGGGCGGGCAGCTCCAGGGTCAGCTCACGGGCCAGCGCGCCGATCCGGGCGCGGGCGGGCTGCACGACCGGGACGCCGGCCGCGACGAGCGGTCCGGCGGTGATCGAGCCGACGCCCACCACGAGGACTTCCCGGCGCAGCAACGAGATCAGCTCGGCCTGCTTGCCCATCGCGCCCGCCACGCGCAGCACGGACGCCGCGGCCGGCGCGCTGGTGAACGTGAGCGCGTCCACCTGGCCGGCCAGCACGGCCTCCAGCAGCCGTTCCAGCGGCGCGGGGTCGGACGGGCCGGTCCAGCGGTAGACGGGGACCTCCACGACCGTGGCACCGGCCGCGCGCAGGGTCGACGTGAACTCCGGCAACGGCTCGCCGTGCAGCTGCACGGCGATGCGCTGACCGGACACACCGGCCCGCAGCAGGTGGTCGAGCAGCTCGGCGTTGCTCTCGCCCTCCGGCGACCACGTCTCCACCAACCCGGCGGCACGCACCGCGCCCCGCGCCTTCGGCCCCCTGGCCAGCACCCGCGCCCCGGACAGCCGGGACAGCAGGCGCGCGCCGAGGCCCCAGCCCTCCGCGGCCTCGACCCAGCCGCGGAAGCCGATGCCGGTCGTCGCCACGGCGACGTCCACCGGTTCCTCCACCACGGCCTTGGTCGCGGCCAGCAGCTCGGTGTCGTCGGGCAGCGGCACGATCCGGATCGCGGGGCCGTGCAGCACGGTGGCGCCCTTGCGCTCCAGCAGGGCGCCGAGTTCGTCGGCCCGCCGGGCGGCGGTCACACCGACCGTGTACCCGGCCAGCGGGGCGGCGTTCACGGTGACCCGACCTGGATGACACCGTCGGTCACGACCACGGGGTGCACCGGCACTCCGGTCGAGGGGTCGTCCAGGCACTTGCCGGTGGACAGCTCGAACGCCTGCTTGTACACCGGGGACACGACCACCGGCACGCCGCCGCGGTCACCGACGATGCCGCGCGACATCACGGCCGCGCCGCTGAACGGGTCGATGTTGCCCAACGCGTGCACGGTCCCGGCCGAGGTGAGGAACACCGCCACCTGGGAACCGTCGGGGAGCAGGGCAGCCACCCCGCGGTCGGGCTGGAGGGCGCTCAACTCGCACACAGGTGTCATCGGGAAACCTCCGCCTGGCCAACAGTGGGAACACCCAGCAGAACCGGCACCTTCTGGCCGCGCTCCTCGCGGAACGAGATCGTCGGGTCGGGCGTGCCGGGCGCGTTGACGAACGAGGTGAAGCGGGACAGCTTCTCCGGGTCCTCCAGCACGCCGCGCCACTCGTCGTGGTAGTTGTCCACGTGCTTGGCCATCGCGGCTTCCAGGTCGGCGCAGATGCCGAGGCTGTCGTGCACGATGACGTCGCGCAGGTGGTCAAGCCCGCCTTCCAGCGACTCGATCCAGGTCGAGGTGCGCTGCAACCGGTCCGCGGTGCGGATGTAGAACATCAGGAACCGGTCGATCAGCTTGATCAGGGTCTCGGTGTCCACGTCGGACGCGATGAGGTCGGCGTGGCGCGGGGTGAAGCCGCCGTTGCCGCCGACGTAGAGGTTCCAGCCGTTCTCGGTCGCGATGATGCCGAAGTCCTTGCCCCGCGCCTCCGCGCACTCGCGCGCGCAGCCGGACACGGCGGACTTGAGCTTGTGCGGCGACCGCAGGCCGCGGTAGCGCAGCTCCAGCTCGATGGCGAGCGACACGGAGTCCTGCACGCCGTAGCGGCACCACGTGGTGCCGACGCACGACTTCACGGTGCGCAGCGCCTTGCCGTAGGCGTGCCCGGACTCGAACCCGGCATCCACCAGGCGCTTCCAGATCTCCGGCAGCTGGTCGACGGTGGCGCCGAACAGGTCGATCCGCTGCCCGCCGGTGATCTTGGTGTAGAGGCCGAAGTCGCGGGCGACCTCGCCGATGACGATCAGCTTCTCCGGCGTGATCTCGCCGCCGGGGATGCGCGGCACGACCGAGTAGGTGCCGTTGCGCTGCATGTTGGCGAGGAAGCGGTCGTTGGTGTCCTGCAGGGTGGCCTGCTCGCCCTCCAGCACGTGCCCGTTGTCCAGCGAGGCGAGGATCGAGGCGACGGCGGGCTTGCAGATGTCGCAGCCGAGGCCGCGGCCGTGCCGGGTGATCAGGTCGGTGAAGGTGGTGACGCCGGTGGAGCGGACGATCTCGAACAGGTCGGCGCGCGAGTGGTCGAAGTGCTCGCACAGCGCGCGGGACTGCTCGATGCCGCACTCGGACAGCAGCTTCTTCAGCATCGGCACGCACGAGCCGCAGCCGGTGCCCGCCTTGGTGCAGGCCTTGATGCCCGGCACGTCGACGGCCTCGCCGGAGTTGACCACGTCCACGATCTGCTGCTTGGTGACCGCGTGGCACGAGCACACCTGCGCGTCGTGCGGCAGGGTCAGCTCGACGCCGCCCTCCGGCCCGATCAGCGCGACCGGGTCGCCGGGCACGGGCCTGCCGACCAGGGGCCGCAGCGACATGTACTTGGACGCGTCGCCGACGAGGATGCCGCCGAGCAGCGTCTTCGCGTCGTCAGACACCACGACCTTGGCGTACGTGCCCGCCACGGCGTCGTTGACCACGACTTCCAGCGCGCCCTCCTGCTTGGCGTGCGCGTCGCCGAACGAGGCGACGTCGACGCCGAGCAGCTTGAGCTTGGTGGACATGTCGGCTCCGGGGAACTCCGCGGCACCGCCGAGCAGGCGGTCGGCCACCACTTCGGCCATGGAGTACCCCGGTGCGACGAGTCCGTACACCATGCCGTCGAGGTTGGCGCACTCGCCGATGGCGTAGATGTGCTCGTCGGAGGTGCGGCACGCCTTGTCGACGATGATGCCGCCGCGCTCGCCGACCGTGAGGCCGAACGAGCGGGCCAGCTCGTCGCGCGGCCGGATGCCCGCGGAGAACACCACGACGTCCAGGTCCAGCTCGACGCCGTTGGACAGCTTGGCGATGAGCCGCTCGCCGTCCTGCTCGATGGAGGACGCGGACGTGCCCGTGTGCACGGTCAGGTCCAGCTTCTCCACCAGGCGCTTGAGCAGGCCGCCGCCACCCTCGTCGACCTGCAGCGGCATCAGCCGCGGGCCGAGCTCGACCACGTGCGGCGAGATGCCCATGCCGCGCAGCGCGTTCGCCGCCTCCAGGCCGAGCAGGCCGCCGCCGAGCACCATGCCCGCGTGCCGGCCGGCGGCGCGCGCCGACTCGACCGTGCGGCGGATGCCGTCCAGGTCGTCGATGGTGCGGTAGACGTGGCAGCCGGGCAGGTCGCGGCCGGGGACGGGCGGCACGAACGGCACCGAGCCGGTGGCCAGGACCAGCGCGTCGTACGGCTGCACCCGGCCCTTCGTGGTGCGCACGACCTTGTCGTCCCGGTCGATGTGCACGACCTTGTCGTCCAGGTGCAGCGTCACGGCGTCGTCGTCGTGCGGCGCGAGGCTCAGCGACCCGGCGTCCCAGTTGTCGACGTAGGACGACAGCGCGACCCGGTCGTAGGCGGGACGGGTCTCCTCGGCGAACACGACGACCCGCCACTGGTCGGTGACGTCCTTCTCGCGGAGTGCTTCCACGAGACGGTGACCGACCATGCCGTGACCGACCACTACGAGCGTTCGCGTCATGGGACCAATCCCTTCTTCTGCCCGGGGTCAATGCTCACCGGGCACCGTGTCGTGCCAAGGTCGCGAATGTTGCGCAGGCGTTAAAGCAGCCTCACGCCGCACTTCAGAGCGTTGTGTGCGTCACACACCGGCGTAGGCGAGGCTCGGCACGCGGGCGAAGACCCGGCGCCGCATGTAGAACCACCAGGTGGTGGCCATGCAGAGCCCGTAGAACACCAGGAACGCGGTGAGCGCGGGGGCCAGCGTCTTGCTGCCCTCCAGCGAGAACTTGAACACCAGGTTCACCAGCACGCCGCCGAACGCGCCGATCGCGCCCGCGATGCCGACCACGGCGGCGGCCTGCCGCTTGGCCGACCTCATGTCCTCCGTCTGCGCGGCGAAGATCGCGGGGATCATCCGGTAGGTCGAGCCGTTGCCCACGCCGGCCAGCACGAACAGCGCGATGAACGAGCCGAAGAACAGCGCGAAGCTGCGGACCTCGATGCTGATCAGCAGGCCGACCGTGCCGGCGGCCAGGCCGAGGAAGACGGCCATGCTGATCCGCGCGCCGCCGAACCGGTCGGCGAGCCACCCGCCGAACGGCCTGCTCACCGAGCCGATGAGGGCGCCGAGGAAGGCCAGCCCGACGAAGCTCTTGTACTCCACGAAGCTCAGCTTGATCAGCGACGGGAACGCGAACGAGAAGCCGATGAACGAGCCGAACGTGCCGATGTACAGGAACGACATCACCCACGTGTGCTTGTTCGACATCGCCTTCTTGTACGACGAGCCGTCCGGCTTGGCCTGGGTGAGGCTGTCCATCAGGAACCACGCCGCCGCCGCGGCCACGATGATGAACGGCATCCAGACCAGCGCCGCGTAGGCCAGGTTGATGCCGGTGCCCAGCGAGATGACGATCGGCACGACCAGCTGCACCATCGCGACGCCGAGGTTGCCGCCCGCCGCGTTGAGGCCGAGCGCCAGGCCCTTCTTGCCCTCCGGGTAGAAGAACGAGATGTTCGCCATGGAGGACGAGAAGTTGCCGCCGCCGAAGCCCATCGCGGCCGACGTGAGCAGGAAGAACCAGTACGGCGTGCCCGGGTCCGACACCGCGATGGCCAGCATCGTGGTGGGGATCAGCAGCAGGCCGGCGCTGATCGTGGTCCACGCCCGCCCGCCGAACTTCGGCACCGCGAACGTGTAGGGGATGCGCAGCACCGCGCCGACCAGGTTCGGCACGATCAGCAGCCAGAACGTCTGGCCGACGCTGAAGCTGAAGCCGACCGAGCCGAGGCTCACGACGACGATGCTCATCAGGCTCCACACCGTGAAGCCCAGGTTCTCCGCCAGGATGGAGAACACGAGGTTCTTGCGGGCCACCTTCTTGCCGGTCGTCTCCCAGAACGACGGGTCTTCCGGCTCCCAGTTGTCGATCCACCGGCCACCGCGCTTCACCTGCGGCGCAACGTCCTTGGTCTCCACCACCGTGCTCATTGGACCCTCCTGGACACCGTTTTCCCGTTGCGGGAACCGTAAGAACGGTCCGTTACCCCGACGTTCGGACAGGTGTCGTCGGCGGCAACTCCCGCGCACATCACGCGGACTGGGGCTGTGAGGCGGCGAGCCAGTCGACGATCCCGCACACCGCGTCCTTGCAGCCGCCACAGCCCGTGCTCGCGCGGGTGACCTCCGCGATCGCGGACAACGTCGTCGCACCGCCGCGCCAGGCGCTGACCAGCTGGCCCTTGCTCACCGTGTTGCAGCGGCACACGACCGCGGACGCGGGCAGGTCGGCGGGGCTGGCCTCGTTCTCGGCGGGCAGCGCGCGGCCGAGCAGCAGCGCGAGCCGGTCGGTCGGCGCGGGCAGGCCGCGGTCGAACAGCTGGGTGATGGCCGCCGCCGCGTCGGGCGCGCCGAGCACGATCGCGCCGGTGACCTTGTCGTCGCGCAGCACGAGCTTGGCGTACCGGCCGCGCGCCGGGTCCTGGAAGCACAGCACCTCGTCGTCGGCCGAGTCGACGCCCACGTGCACGTCGCCCAACGCGGCCAGGTCGACGTCGCGGGCCTTCAGCCTGGTCACGACGGTGGTGCCGGAGTAGCGGGCGGCGGGCGCGACGCCGGTGAGCCGGTCGGCGAGCACGGCCGCCTGCTCCCACGCGGGCTGGACCAGGCCGGACACCGTGCCGACGTGCTGGGCGCAGTCGCCGATGGCGTGCACCCTGGGGTCGCTGCTGCGCAGCGCGTCGTCCACCAGGATGCCGCGGTCGACGTCGATGCCCGCCTGCTCGGCCAGGCCGGTCTCCGCGCGCACGCCCGCCGAGACGACGACCAGGTCGGCGGGCACGTGCGTGCCGTCGTCCAGCTCCAGCCCGTCGCCGGGCACGTACTTCGCGGCCAGCACGCCGAGCCGGAACTCGATGCCGAGGCCGTTCAACGTGGTCGCCAGCACCCGGCCCGCGCCCGCGTCGAGCTGCCGTTCCATCAGGTGCTTGACCGGGTGCACGACGGTGACCAGGCAGCCGCGCCCGGCCAGGCCGCGGGCGGCCTCCAGCCCGAGCAGCCCGCCGCCGAGCACCGCGACCGGCGTGCCGGGCGAGGCCTTCTCCACGATCTTGGCGCAGTCGTCCAGCGAGCGGAACGCCACCACGCCGGACGCCAGGTCGCCGTTGCCGTCCAGCAGGCCGGGCGTCGGCGGCACCCAGGACCGCGAGCCCGTGGCCAGCACCAACGAGTCGTAGGGCACCTCGGTGTCGTCGACGTGCACGACCCGGCGGGTCCGGTCGATCTTGGTGACGGTGCCGCCGAGCCGCAGGTCCACGTGGTGCTTGGCGGCCCAGTCGGGGTCGTGCAGCCGCACCGCGTCGGGCGTCAGCGACCCGGCCACCACGCTGGACAGCAGCACCCGGTTGTACGCGTGGTGCGACTCGTCGCCCAGCACGGTCACCGAGACGCGTTCCGCCTTCGGGTCGCGGCGGCGGATCTCGTCGGCCAGCCGGGCGCCGGCCATGCCGTAGCCCACGATGACAACGTTCCTCATACCGACTCCAATCGGACCGCGCACACCTTGAACTCGGGCATCCGGCTGGTCGGGTCCAGCGCCGGGTTGGTCAGCAGGTTGGCCCGGCCCTCGCCCGCGTAGTGGAAGGGCAGGAACACGACGTCGATGCGCATCGACGGCACGCAGCGCACCCGCGCCACGGTCCGGCCGCGCCGCGAGACGACGGCCGCCATCCCGCCGTTGTCCAGGCCGGCCCTGGTCGCGGTGTCCGGGTGGACCTCCACGTACGCCTCGGGCTCGGCCTTGTTCAGCTCGGGCACCAGCCGGGTCTGCGCGCCGGACTGGTAGTGCTGGAGCACCCGGCCGGTGGTCGCCTGCAGCGGGTAGTCGGCGTCGGGCATCTCGGCCGGCCCGCGGTGCTCGACGGGCACGAACCTGGCCAGGCCGTCGGCGTGCGCGAAGCGGTCGAGGAAGTTGCGCGGCGTGCTCTCCTGGACCACGGGCCAGTGCAGGGCCTCGCCGTCGCGCAGCCGCTCGTAGGTCACGCCGGAGTAGTCGGCGGCGCCGCCCTTGGACGCCTGCCGCAGCTCCTCGAACACCACCTCGGGCTCGGTCGGGAACCGCTCGGCGGGCTGCCCGAGGCGGGTCGCCAGGCCGCGCAGCACGTCCAGGTCGCTGCGCACCCCCTCGGGCGGCGCCACGGCCACCTGGCGCAGCAGGATCCGGCCTTCGAGGTTGGTCATCGTGCCGCTCTCCTCGGCCCACTGCGTGACCGGCAGCACGACGTCGGCGACCGCGGCCGTCTCCGACAGCACCAGGTCGGCCACGACCAGCAGGTCCAGCGCCTTGAGCCGGTCGGCGACGTGCTGGGAGCGGGGCGCGGAGACGATCATGTTGCTGCCGAACACCAGCAGCGCCTTGGGGCCGTTCGGCTGACCGAGCGCGTCGAGCAGCTCGTAGGCCGAACGGCCGGGTCCGGGCAGGTCGTCGACGCCCCAGACGTTCATGATGTGCTCGCGGGCCGCCGGGTCGTCGATCTTGCGGTAGCCGGGGAGCTGGTCGGCCTTCTGCCCGTGCTCGCGGCCGCCCTGGCCGTTGCCCTGGCCGGTGAGGCAGCCGTAGCCGGAGTACTTCCGGCCGGGCATCCCGAGCGCCAGCGCCAGGTTGATCCACGCCGACACGGTGTCCGCGCCGCTGGCGTGCTGCTCCGTGCCGCGGCCGGTGAGGATGTAGGCGTTGTGCGCCTCGGCCAGGATCCGCACCGCCGCCCGCTGGTCGGCGACCGGCACGCCGGTGACCCGCTCGACGCGTTCCGGCCACCACGTGGCGGCGATGCGCCAGGCCTCGTCGAAGCCGGTGGTGCGCTCGTCCAGGTACTCCTGGTCGAGGTGGCCGTCGGCCACGGCGGTGTGCAGCAGGCCGAGCGCCAGCGCGAGGTCCGTGCCGGGCGCGGGCTGCAAGTGCAGGGTGGCCAGCTCGGCGGTGGGCGTGCGCCGGGGGTCGATGACGATCAGCTCGGCGTTCTTGAGGTGCTGCACGAACGGCGGCATGGTCTCCGCCGGGTTGCCGCCGACCAGCAGGATCGCGTCCGCGCGGTCGAGGTCGGTGACCGGGAACGGCATGCCGCGGTCCAGCCCGAACGCCTTCATGCCGGCGGCGGCGGCGCTGGACATGCAGAACCGGCCGTTGTAGTCGATCTGGGAGGTGCCGAGCGCGACCCGGGCGAACTTGCCGAGCAGGTACGACTTCTCGTTGGTCAGCCCACCGCCGCCGAACACGCCGACCGAGTCCGGCCCGTGCGCCTCGCGGAGGTCCTTGAGCTTGGCCGCGACGAGGTCCAGCGCCTCGTCCCACGTGGCCGGCCGGAGCTCGCCGTCGCGGCGGACCAGCGGCGTGGTCAGCCGGTGGGGCGAGGTCAGCAGCTCGGCCGACGTCCAGCCCTTCTGGCACAGCCCGCCGCGGTTGGTCGGGAACTCCCGCGGCGACACCTTGCCGTTCTCGATGGTCATCGCGCACTGCAACGCGCAGTACGGGCAGTGCGTGTCGATTCTGCGGGAGTCGGTCACGTGCCCGACGGTAAGAAGCAGCTGTTAACGATAGAACGTGGATTGTTTCGTCCACGCGAACTTGCCTGCTCAGCTACTCCGCGTTGAGGGTGAGGTCACAGCAGCTCGACGACCAGCGCGGCCGTTCGCTCCAGCCCGGCCAGAGATTGTCTGCTCGAACGGGGGTGCAGGGCGTGGACCGCGAGCCGGAACAGGGTCGCCCGCAGGAGGATTTGCGGCCACTCGTCCAGGTGCGCCCACCGCCGCACGAGACCGTGATCCGCGCCACCCCAGGACAGCGCGTCGACCACGACGACCGCCGCGCCGTACGGCGCCGGGCGCCAGAAGGCGGCGAAGTCGATGATCGCGGGCGCGGCGTCGCCCGCGAACAGCACGTTGCCGAACAGGTCGCCGTGGACCACCTGCGGCTTGAGCGCGACGGGCTTGCGGTAGGCGGCGGTCAGGTCGAACAGCCGGCCGCCGAGGTCGGGGTCGAGGTCGGCCTTCTCCTCGTCCCACGCGCAGCGGTCGGCGGTGGCGAACAGGTCGGTCCGCGCGTCCAGGAACCGCGGCTTGGCCAGGTCGGCGGTCGCCCGGTGCAGCTTCACGGCCACGTCGACGACCTCGTCGTGCCGCGGCTCGGCCCGGCCGGAGAGGTACTTGGTCGCCGCCCAGCCGCCGACCACGTACCGGCCGTCGGTGGAGCGCAACGGCCTGGCCACGCGCAGGTTGTCGACGGCGAGCGCGTCGAGGGTCTTGGCCACCCAGGTGGCCTCGGCCGGCTTGCCCGCGGGCCGGATCGCCGCGTCGCCGCACCGCCACACGGGGCCGCCGTCGATCAACTCCGGCTCGGCGTCGCGCGCGCCGAACGCGGCGCGCACGTGCGACGGTGGCGGCTCCGGAGTGGTCACGGCCGGCACGCTACCTGCACCGGGCCTTCCGTTGGTGGACGTCGGGCGTTCGAACACGTGGTGTCCACGCATTCGGCCTAACCGCATTATTGCGGTCTCATTAGGGGGTTTGTGCTGTGACCGACGCCACGCACGCCGCGTTCGCACTCGCGCTGCACCGCGCGCTGCCCGCCGGCAACCGGTGCTGGTCGCCGTTCTCCGTGGCCGCGGCCCTGTGCCGGGCCGCGGACGTGGCGGGCGAGGACACCGCGCCCGCCGTGGCCGACGTGCTGCGCGCCGACGTCGGGCGCACCGCGAAGCTGCTCGCCGTCGCGGCCGACGAGCCCGCCGTGACTTCGGCCGACACCATCTGGGTGGACCCGGCCGCGCCCGCCGCGAACCACCCGGACGTGCGACGGCTCGCGTTGGACGAGCACGCGCACGTCGTGATCAACGAGGTGGTGCGCGAGCTGACCCGGGGCCTGGTCCCGCGGGCCGTTCCGCCCGGCGCCATCACGCCCGGCACGCTCGCCATCCTGGTCAACGCGCTGCACGCGAAGGGCGCGTGGGTGGAGGACTTCCCCGAGGACGACACGCGGCCCCGCAAGTTCCGCACGCCCTCGGGCAAGCGGATGGTGCCGACGATGCGCCGGGTCGGCACGTTCGGCCACGCCGCGCGGCACGGCTGGCAGTCCGTGCTGATCCCGTGCGCAGAGGCGTTGGACGTCGTCGCCCTGCTGCCCGACCAACCCCTGGCGACCGCGGAACTCGACGGCGACGCGCTCGCCGACCTGGTCACGGGGGTGCGGTTCACCGAGGTCGACCTGCACCTGCCGAAGGTGGACCTGACGGAGGCCACGGAGCTGGCCGAGCCTTTGCGGGCGTTGGGTGCGGGACCGCTGTTCGACTCGTGGCTGCTGGTGGAGCAGGTGCTGCACCAGGCGAAGCTCGCGCTCGACGAGCACGGCGTCGAGGGCGCCGCGGCCACGTCGGCGATCGCCGCCATGGGCTGGCACGACCCGCGGGAAGCACTGGTGGTGCGGTTCGACCGGCCGTTCCTGCTGGTCGTGCGCCACCGGGGCACCGGTCTGCTGCTGTTCCTGGCCGAGGTGGTCGAGCCGTGAACGCACGACGCCGGGACGGCCCCTCGAAAGGGCTGTCCCGGCGTCGGTCGTCAGCTCAGCGCGTCGTCAGCTCAGTACGTCGGCAGCGAGGGATCGACCTCGCGGGCCCAGGCGAGCACGCCGCCGCCCACGTGCACGGCGTCCTTGAACCCGGCCTGGTGCAGCACCGCCAGCGCCTCGGCCGAGCGGGCGCCCGACTTGCAGTGCAGCACGACCTGCTTGTCCTGCGGCAGCTCCGCGAACGCCTCGCCCGACAGGATGCGGTCCTTCGGGATCAGCACCGAGCCCGGGATCTTCACGATCTCGTACTCGTGCGGCTCGCGGACGTCCACCAGCAGGAAGTCCTCGCCGCTCTCCTGCTTCTGCTTCAGCTCCAGCGGCGTGATCGTGTTGCCCGCGGCGGCCTGCTGCGCGTCGTCGGACACGACACCGCAGAACGCCTCGTAGTCGATCAGCTCGGTGATCTTCGGGCTCTCCGGGTCCTTGCGGATCTTGATCGTCCGGTAGGACATCTCCAGGGCGTCGTAGACCATGAGCCTGCCGAGCAGCGGGTCGCCGATGCCGGTCAGCAGCTTGATCGCCTCGGTCACCATGATCGAGCCGATCGACGCGCACAGCACGCCCAGCACACCGCCCTCGGCGCACGACGGCACCATGCCGGGCGGCGGCGGCTCGGGGTAGAGGTCGCGGTAGTTCAGGCCCTGGCCGTTCGGCGCGTCCTCCCAGAACACGCTGACCTGGCCCTCGAACCGGAAGATCGAGCCCCACACGTACGGCTTGCCCAGCAGCACGGCCGCGTCGTTGACCAGGTACCGGGTGGCGAAGTTGTCCGTGCCGTCCAGGATCAGGTCGTAGTCGCGGAAGATGTCGAGCGCGTTCTCCGAGTTCAGGTGGGTCTGGTGCAGCACCACCTTCACGAACGGGTTGATCTCGGCCACCGAGTCCCGGGCCGACTCGGCCTTGGGCTTGCCGATGTCGGACTGACCGTGGATGACCTGGCGCTGGAGGTTCGACTCGTCGACGATGTCGAAGTCGATCACGCCCAGCGTGCCGACACCCGCCGCCGCGAGGTAGAGCAGGGCCGGGCTGCCCAGGCCACCCGCGCCGACGACCAGGACCTTCGCGTTCTTCAGCCGCTTCTGCCCGTCGACCCCGACGTCCGGGATGATCAGGTGGCGGCTGTAGCGCGCTACTTCTTCCTTGGTCAGCTCCGCTGCGGGCTCCACGAGCGGCGGAAGCGCCATCTGAGTCCTCCTCGACGAAACATGTCCTGTACCGACGGACAACACCAGCCTGCCCGTCCGTCTTCCCCGATGGGAAGTCGTCCCAAGGCGCGGGACGCCTCTCTTACTGCGGCGCGACGGGGAATGGGTTGGGCGTGCACACCAGGCCGTTGGCCTCCACCGCGTACCGGTTGGAGGAGTCGACCGAGTTGAGCTGGGCGACGTAGTCGTTGGCCACCCCGAACGACTGCTGCATCATCACCGGCGCGGCCTTGCCGTTCTCCTTGCAGCCCTCGTGCGGGTTCTTCAGCACGTGGCCGACCTCGTGGTTGATCGCGTAGGTCCGGTAGGCGCTGATGTCGTTGCCGTAGACCTTGCCGCCGCGCACCCACCGGGCGGTGTTGATGATGACCCGCTTGGTGCCCTGGTGCCAGCACGACGACTCGAACTGGATCTGGAACCCGCACAGGGCGTGCGTGGTGGCGGTGGTGGTCAAGCTCACCGTGAAGTCGACCGGTTCGGTGTCGACGCGCTGCATCGACGCCTCGCCCGTGCCGATCCAGCTGCGCGGGTCGGCCAGGATCCCGTCGACCGTGCGGGCGAACGCGCCGCGGTCGTCGTTGTAGTCGGCCGGCTCGACGCCGTCCTCGATGGCGATCGCGTACCGGTAGAGCTTGCCGCCCGTGCCGACCTGCGGTGTCGTGCCCGGCACCACGGCGAACGTGCCCGCGCCCTGCTCGGAGAACTTCGGCCCCTCCGGCAGCTGCGCGGTGGGGAAGTTCTTCAGGTCGATGTCGATCGGCGGCTTCTCGGTCGCGTCGGGCGGCCCGGTGGTGGTCGGCGCCGCGGACACGTCGGTGGTGGGGTTCGTCTCGCCGCCGGCGGACGTCGACGGCGCGGCGGTGTCCAGCACGACCAGCGCGGTGAGCACGAGCAGCACGGGAATGGCGTAGATCCGCCAGCCGTAGCCCGCGATCAGGCCCTTCATCCCCCGGCGCCGCTTGCGGCGCCTCCGGCCGGCCGGTTCCCAGGCCGCGGCCAGCGGCTCGGCGCCGGTGCGGCGCGTGCCGCGGCGGTAGCGGTCTTCGGACAGCGGCGGCCGGTCATCAGACGACGGCGCCGTGTCACGCGCGCCCTGCGACGTCCGGTTCACGCCAACCAGGGTGCCACAACCGCACCCCGGCGGCGGACTCCAGGTGACCTGCGCGTCACCGGTCGGCGGAACCGGTCACGGGTCACCACGCCTGCCGCTCGACCGCCTCCCACATGCCCGCCACGGCCCGCGCGACGGACACCGGCCGTTCCATCTGGGCCACGTGCCCGGTGCGCGGCAGCACGAGCAGCCGGCCGCGCGGGATGAGCCTCGCCACCCGCGGCGCCTTGCGCACGCTGACCAGCCGGTCCTCCGTGCCCCACACGACCAGCGTCGGCGCGGTGATCCGCGGCGGCAGCAGCCACATCGACCTCGACCTCGGCACCAGCCACGAGCGGATCAGGTCGACGGTGCTGGCGCTGAGCGCGTTGCCCGCCCACGCCTGCGCGGACCGCTCGGTGTACTCCCGCTCGCTCTGCTCGATCCGGTTCGCCGGCACCGAGTGGGGTTCGGCGAAGCACAGCCGCAGCATCTGGTGCGTGCGCTCACGCGGCGTCATCGCGGCCAGCTGCGCCTGCATCCGCGGGCCCACCACCGGCAGGAACGCCAGCGGCAGCCGCCGGTCCGACACCCGGCGCAGGCTCGGCCGCAGGTCCGGCACGGCGGGCGAGACCAGGGTGAGGGTGCGCACCAGGTCGGGCCGGGTGGCGGCGACGATCAACGTGATCGCGCCGCCCATGGAGTTGCCGAACAGGTGCACCGGGCCGGGACCGAGGGACTCGACGTACTCGATGACGACCCGCGCGTGCGTGAGCATCCGGAAGTCGTAGCCGTCGATCGGCTCGGAGCGGCCGAACCCGGGCAGGTCCAGCGCGTGGCCCTCGACGTGCTCGCGCAGCTGCGCGGCCAGGTCCGTCCAGTTCGTCGCCGAACCGCCCAGCCCGTGCACGTACACCGCCCTCGACCCGGCCGGCCCCGGCGTGCGGCGGACGTGCACGCTGTGCCCGCCCACCTCGACGTAGTCACCAGGCCACGGCTGGATCGTTGTGTCCAGCGGAGGCAGCGGCGCGGTGGACAGGGGCACGTGGGTGATGGCGGTCCGGCGGGCCTCCAGCGTCTCGGTCACCACCCCAGGATGCCTGGCCGGGCGTCCTACGAAACGAGAAGCTTTCCCGGAACGCTGCTACCAGCGAGTAAGGTTGCCGGCGAGCCGGAAGGGCAACCCCTTTCCCGGTTGCGAAGTGATTGGTTGGCTGGAGGCACCATGACGGAGACGGCCCAGACTGCGGTCGGGCACCACGGCGGCGCGGCGGGGCGGGGTGTACGGCTCCCGCGGACCGCTCGACGTGCCCAGTTGCTGGCCGCGGCGCAGGACGTGTTCGTGACCAACGGCTACCACGCCGCCGCGATGGACGAGATCGCGGAACGCGCGGGGGTCAGCAAACCGGTCCTCTACCAGCACTTCCCCGGCAAGCTCGAGCTGTACATGGCGCTGCTGGAGTCCCACGTGGACGAGCTGGTGAACCGCGTGCGCGGCGCGCTGGCGTCCACGACGGACAACAAGCAGCGGGTGAAGGCCGCGGTCGCCGCGTTCTACGACTTCGTGGACGGCGAGGGCCAGGCGTTCCGGATGGTGTTCGAGTCGGACCTGCGCGGCGAGCCGGCGGTGGCCCGTGCCGTGGAGCGGGCGACGACGGACAGCGTGGAGGCCATCACCGACACGATCACCGCCGACGCGGGCCTCGACGAGCACCGCGCGCGGCTGCTCGCGGTGGGCCTGGTGGGGTTGTCGCAAGTCACGGCACGCGCGTGGCTGGCGGACGACCGGAAGCTCGCGAAGGAAGACGCGGTCGCGCTGATCTCGAACCTCGCCTGGCGGGGCATCGGCGGCGGCTTCCCGCTCCAGCACTGAGCCCGTTCCACCAGCCCCGGCGTGGCGTGGTGGTCAAGTTCGAGCACACGCGCCGGTGAGGGCCGCCCCCGACGGCGGCCCTCACCGGCGATCACCCGCCGCGCCGAGTTGTCCACAGGCTCACCCAGTTGTCCACAGGGTGGTCGTGGACGCGCGGAGGTTGTCGGTGGTTGCCGGCAGGATCAACTCAAGGGTTCCCCTTCGCGGGGGGACCCTTGGTTGACGGCGGCGGTCCACCGGTTCGCCACGGCGGCCGCGCCGCCGTGACCCAAGAGGTCACCGCAGCAGCGCGGTGATGTGCGCGGTGACCTCTTCCGCCCTTTCCAGGGGCAGCATGTGGCCGGCGCCCAGGTGGATCACCAGCTCGGCGTGCGGCAGCTCGTCCGCCAGCACCCGCGCGTGCCGCAACGGCGTCAGCCGGTCCTCCGCGCCCGCCAGCACGACGGCCCGGATCCCCGCCAGCCCGGCCAGCGCCGCACGCCGGTCGTGCCCGTCCAGCGAGTCGCGGAACCCGACCATGCTCACCGGGTGGCACCGGCCGACCATCGCGGCGGTCAGCGCGACGTCCCGCCACGACGGCCGCTTGCCGAACAGCAGCCACCGCAGCCCCGGCCGGGCCACGTCGGTGCGCTTGAGCAGCTCGGCCCGTCGCAACCGGGCGATCCGCCGGTTGACCGCCTTCTCCCCCGCCACGAACGCCCGGCCGACCGGCCCCGGCAGCCCCAGCGTCGACCCGGCGAGGTCACCCGAAGAGGTGGCGACCAGGACGACGCCGTCGACGCGGTCGAGCAGCGAGGGGTGCTGCTCGGCCAACGCCATGATCGTCATGCCGCCCATCGAGTGCCCGGCGAGCACGAGCCGGCCGGTCGGCACGAGGGCCGCGACCAACTCGGCCAGGTCGTCCGCGCAGCGCGCGATGGTGGCCGTCCCCGGGAGCGCGGGCGCCGAGCCGCCGTGACCCCGGTGGTCGTACCGCAGCACCCGGCCCGGCAGCCCGGCCGCCACCGGGTCCCACGACGTGTGGTCCAACGTCCAGCCGTGCAGCAGCACGGTGGTCACCCCGGCGTCCCGCGGCCCGGTGTCCACGACGTGCAGCGCCGTGCCGTCGGACGTCACGAACCGCTGGTCGACCTCCCGCGGCGCGGCAGCCCGGGCCCTCATCCGAGCAGGAACGAGCGGCGCCACGCGCGCATGCCCGGCTTGCCGACCAGCCCGACCTCGTCCAGGAACTTCATGATCCGCTCACCCGACCAGCGGATGCTCTCCCGCCAGTGCGGGTTGGTCAGCGCGGCCTTGTGCGCCTGGTCCTTGTCCAGCCCCACGGCCGCGTACACCTCCGGGTTGATCAGCGACCGGGTGATGAACATGGACGTGGTCGCGATCAGCCACCGCTGGTAGGGCAGCTCCTTCTTGGTCAACGTCTCCATGCCGCGCACGACCTCCTCCCGCGCGAACCGCACGTGCCGGGCCTCTTCGAGCACGTGGATCCGGTTGACCATGCGCACCAGCGGCTGCACGGTCTCGTCGGCCATCGTCTCGCGCTGCAACCGGTCCAGGATCTCCTCGGCGACCAGGATCGACCCGTACAGCGCGGGCCCGTAGCCGATCACCGGCAGCAGCTTGCCCAGCTGGTAGGTGTGCTGGCGGGGGCCGTAGGGCGGGCAGCCGATCGTCTCGACCATGCGGGCGAACATCGTCGAGTGCCGGCACTCGTCGGCGACCTCGGTCAGCGCGTACTGCGCGTGCTTGGTCGTCGGGTCCGAGCGGTAGACCTCCTTGAGCAGCATCTGCATCAGCAGGATCTCGAACCACAGGCCGACGCTGGCCACGCTCGCGACCTCGTGCCGGGACAGGTCGACGCGCTGCTCCGGGCTCATCCGGTCCCACAGTTCGGTGCCGTACAGCGAGCACCGGTGCTCCGGCGTGTACCGCAGGCCGTCGACCAGGGGCGCGGACCAGTCGATGTCGACCTCGGGGTCGTAGAACTTGTCGGCCGAGGAGTTGAGCAGACGTTCGGCGGTCTTCTCGCGATCCGCGACCTTCAAGGCCTTAGTCATCGGTGGTCCCTCCCGGGGCGCATTTATCTGTAACTTGAGGTAACGGTTACTTCTGGTAGCGTGCGTCACATGGCTCGAACTGTCAAGGGCGGAACCGACGCCCGCCGGGAACGGTGGAAGGGGCACCGCGAGGCGCGGCGCGCCGAATTCGTGGAGGCCACCATCCGCGCCGTCGCCAAGCACGGCCCGGACGTGGGCATGGACGAGATCGCCGCCGAGGCGGGCGTCAGCAAGCCGGTGCTCTACCGGCACTTCGCCGACAAGTCCGACCTGTACCTCGCCGTCGGCCGGCGCGGCACCGAGATGCTCATGGACAGGATGGGGCCCGCGATCGAGCTCGACGCCCCGGTCCGCCCCCGCATCCAGGGCATCGTCGACGCGTACCTGTCCGTGATCGAGGAGCACCCCAACCTGTACCGGTTCGTGGTGCGCAAGTCGTTCACCGACCGGCCGGTCGAGCAGGACGTGGTCAACGAGGACAAGCAGCTGATCGCGGCGGCCCTGGCCCGGCTGCTCGGCGACTACCTGCGCGCGTTCGACATGGACTCCGGCGGCGCCGAGCCGTGGGCGCACGCGCTGGTCGGCATGGTGCAGAACGCCGGCGACTGGTGGCTCGACCGGCAGTCCATGACGCGGGCGAGCCTGAGCGACTACCTGACCACGATCATCTGGCACGCCATCGACGGCCTGCTCCGCTCCGCGGGCGTGGCGCTCGACCCGGACGCGCCGCTGACCACCGATCTCGCCGGTGGCGACCGGCACGAAGGACCCCGGCTGCGGGTCGTCGACGTCGAGGAGGCGTGATGTCCGAAGAGCACGAGCACGGCGAAGAGGGCTACACCGGCACGGCCGTGCTGGTGTTCGACCAGCGGGAGGTGCCGGTCAGCGTCGAGCTGCGCGGCTACTTCCAGCCCATCGACGGCCGCTACCACTGGTACGGCCGGGTCGGCGCGAACGACCAGGTCACCGAGCTGGTGGAGGGCGGTGCGCGGACCGCGCTGCTGCGCACACCCGACGGCTCGGCGACCGGGTCGCTCACCGACCCCGACCCCTGGCGGCGCTACCGCGTGGCGGGCATCTCCACCCCGCCGTTCACGGTGGGCTGACCAGGGCCGGAAACGCGAAAGGGGCACCCGATCGGGTGCCCCTACTCGTGCCCGGTCGCCCGGACCCGAAGTTCGCTCGGCTGCGCGCCGCGCGCACGCTCAGTCGCCGGAGATGAACCCGACCCGGCGCGAGTCGCTCGGACCGATCTCCACGTACGCGATGCGCGCCGCCGGCACCACGTAGCGGGCGCCCTTCTGATCGACCAGCACGAGCTGCCCGGTGCCGGCCTTCAGCGCGTCCTGGACCTGCGCCTCGACCTCTTCGGGGGTGAGCCCGCTGGACACCACGAGCTCCCGCGGGCTGTCCGCGATCCCGACCCTGACCTCCACGCTGACCTCCGTGCGGCGTTGATGGCTTTCGAACACCAACCCTAGCCGAGCCCGAGCGCTGTCATGCGCCGCGTGTGGCTCTGCTGGAGGCGTCGGAACAGCGCCGCGATGCCCGCGAGGTCGCCCGAGCCGCGCACGATCAGCTCCGCGAGCCCGTCGCGCTCCGCCACCACGTACTGGGCCTGCGTCAATGCCTCGCCGAGCAGCCGACGGCCCCACAACGTGAGCCGGTCTCGCAGCTTCGGGTCGTCGTCGCAGGCGGACCGGACTTCGCGCTCGGCGAACGCCGAGTGGCCCGTGTCGGCCAGCACCGCGAGCACCAGGTCCTTGGTCGGCTCGTCCAGCCACTCGGCGACCTCGCGGTAGAAGTCGGCCGCCAGGGCGTCCCCGACGTAGGCCTTCACCAGCGACTCCAGCCACGTGCGCGGCGCCGTGGAGGCGTGGAAGCCGTCGAAGCCCGCGGCGAACGGCCGCATGGCCTCCTCCAGCGAGTGGCCGCGCTCGGCCAGGTACCGCTCCAGCAGCGCGTAGTGGCCGATCTCGGCCGCCGCCATCTGCGACAACGCGGCCCGCCCGGCCAGCGTGGGCGCGGTCCGGGCGTCCTCGGCGAGCCGGTCGAACGCCGACAGCTCGCCGTACGCGAGCGCGCCGAGGAGGTCGACGACACCCTCCGCCACCTCGCCCCCGTCACCCACCGCAACCTGGCCCACCGCTGCATCCACTCCCGGGTCGCTCATGCCACGGAGCCTAGTCGGGTGTCGTTGACAACACCCCAGCCACGCGAAACCGCACTTCACGCGGCGAACCAGCCCGATCGGCCTAGTCGGCGGGTAGACTCGACAGACGACGCCCGGCGCGGCGCGGCCCAGTGGGGGCTCGCAGCGGTGCCGAAGGCTGAACTGCGGCGGCACCGTGCCGCCAGGAGAGGGTGCGCGCACACACCTCGCTGGCCCTCCCGCGACCCGCCCGGCCCCTAGCGGTGGCCCGAGTGGCGGTGACGCGGTCGAGCGGCCCGTACAGGCCGTGGCGCGCTGGTACGAGAGAGGCGATCACCCTGACCGCGACGAACGAAGAGACCCATATCGACCCGGTGGCCTTGGAGCACAGCGAGGCGGGTGTCCCCGAAGAGGACACGTCGCACCCGCTCGTGGCCGACGCCCCGGTCAAAGCCGATTCGCCCACGTTCGGCGAGCTGGGTGTGCGCGAGGAGATCGTGCGCTCCCTGGCCGAGGCGGGCATCCACCGCACGTTCGCCATCCAGGAGCTGACGCTGCCGCTGGCGCTGGCCGGCGACGACGTCATCGGCCAGGCCCGCACCGGCACCGGCAAGACGCTGGGCTTCGGCATCCCGCTGCTCCAGCGCATCGTCACGCCGGGTGACGGCACGCCGCAGGCGCTCGTCGTCGTGCCGACGCGCGAGCTGTGCCTGCAGGTCACCCACGACCTGACCGACGCGGCGAAGCACCTCAACGTGCGCGTGCTGGCCATCTACGGCGGCCGGCCGTACGAGCCGCAGATCGCGGCGCTGCGCAAGGGCGTCGACGTGGTCGTCGGCACGCCGGGCCGGCTCCTCGACCTGGCCGAGCAGCGCCACCTGGTGCTCGGCAAGGTGCGCGGGCTGGTGCTGGACGAGGCCGACGAGATGCTCGACCTGGGCTTCCTGCCCGACATCGAGCGGATCCTGCGCATGGTGCCCGACGAGCGGCAGACCATGCTGTTCTCGGCGACCATGCCCGGGCCGATCATCACGCTGGCGCGCACGTTCCTCAACCAGCCCACGCACGTGCGGGCCGAGGAGAACGACGCGGGCGCCATCCACGAGCGCACCGAGCAGTTCGTCTACCGGGCGCACGCGCTGGACAAGTCCGAGCTGCTGGCGCGGGCGCTGCAGTCCCGCGAGCGCGGCCTGTCCATGGTGTTCACCCGGACCAAGCGCACCGCCCAGAAGGTCGCCGACGAGCTGGTCGAACGCGGTTTCGCCGCGGCGGCCGTGCACGGTGACCTGGGGCAGGGCGCGCGCGAGCAGGCGCTCCGGGCGTTCCGCTCGGGCAAGATCGACGTGCTGGTGGCCACCGACGTGGCGGCCCGCGGCATCGACGTCGAGGGCGTCACGCACGTGATCAACTACCAGTGCCCCGAGGACGAGAAGACCTACGTGCACCGCATCGGCCGCACGGGTCGGGCGGGGCGCACGGGTGTCGCCGTGACGCTGGTCGACTGGGACGAGATGCCCCGGTGGAAGATGATCAGCGACGCGTTGAACCTGGGCAAGCCGGAGCCGGTGGAGACGTACTCGACGTCCGACCACCTGTTCGCGGACCTGGACATCCCGGCGGGCTCGACCGGTCGGCTGCCGTTGGGGCTGCGCACGCGCGCGGGCCTGGACGCCGAGCCGGAGGAGAACCTGAAGGGCGAGAAGAAGACGCGCAAGCGGCGGCGGAGCGGCCGTGCGGGCGACGCGGCACCGGCCACCGAGTCCGGCAACGGCGGCGGCAGCGGCACCGGCACCGGCTCCACCGGTTCGGGTTCGGGCGAGGACGGCGGCACCAGGCCGCGCAAGCGTCGTCGCAGCCGCGGTGGCGTGTCCGCCGGCGGCGAGAACGGCGCGGCGCCCGAGGCATCCGCCGAGGTCACCGCGGGTGCGCCGGACTCTCCGGCGTCATCGTCCGGCGAAGCCGACCGCCCCCGCCGACGCAGGCGTCGCCGCACGGGCGGCGAGTCGCCCGAGTCCGCACCGGCCGAGTAGGGAACAATCGTGGTGGGCAGCGTGACTCCGGAGCGCTGCCCGGCCCGACCGCAACACGATCGGGTGATCATGGCCCGAAAATGTACGGAAACACTGTTACCGCACCTCGGTTGAAAACGAGGAGCCCCCGAACCAACCCGGACCCCGCCAACCCACCCGCCACCCACCCCGGACCGCCCGAACGGACGGCGAGCACGAGCCGCCGGCCACGGCACGCCACTCGGCCCGAACACCGGACAGCGGTGAACGGGCCGGAGCAGCGGACCCGCCCGCGGGCAACACAGCCCGCGGCGGACCGGGCCAGGCAACGGGACAGCGCCCCGCGCCGGGCCAGGCACCCGCGCCAGGCAGCCGGGCCAGGCCAGGCAGCCAGGCCAGGCAGCCGCGCCAGGGCAGTGGGCAGCACGGGCCGGAGCGGCAACGGGACGCGGCCGGGAGCGGTAGGTGCCGCCGCCTCACACCGACCTCTTCCCGGTGGTGGCAGCATGTCGCCAGACCGAACGCGATAGATCACCGACCATCGGGAGCCGGGCAGTGGGCCAGCCGGAGCAGGCGGAGTCGAACGGGCAGGTCGTGCTGGACGAGGAAGACGTCCTGGCGAAGCCCGTCGAACCCCAGGTCGAGCCGCAGGACGACGACGCCGAACGGCACGGCGCCGGGCCGCACGACACCGAGCCGGACGAGCCGGTGCCGTCGAGGTCGTGGCGCACCAGGGGCGACTTCATCGGCCTGACCCTGGTCGTGGTCGCGGTGCTGGTGGCGAGCCTGGTGCTGTGGCTGACCAGCGACGCCCGCAACACCGTCAGCCAGACGGGCCCGTCCGAGATCACCCCGCTGCAGCCGGTGACCGCGATGCCGCCGACGCTGTCGGAGATCTGGCGCGCGCCGAGCGGCGCGACGCCGGTCCCGGTGAACCTCGACTCGGTCGTCGTCACGGGCGACGGCGGCGAGGTCGTCGGCCGGGACGCGTTGACCGGCGACGTCCGCTGGCGCTACGCCCGCGACCTGGCCCTGTGCACCGTCACCACGGCCTGGGGCCGGGTGTTCGCCGTGCACGGCAAGGACACCAACTGCTCCGAGGTCACCACCCTCGAAACGGCTTCCGGCAAGCGCGGGCCGCAGCGCAACGGCGACGCCGAGTTCGGCACCCGCCTGCTGAACGAGGGCTCGCACGTGCTGACCACCGGCGGGACGTACGTCGAGGTCTACCGCCGCGACGACCTGGTCCGCTCGATGGAGTACGGCGCCCTGCGCGCGATCGTGAACCCGAACAAGCAGCCGCGCACCGGCTGCACGTACCACTCGTTCGCGGTCACCGGCGGCAAGATCGCGATGATCGAGCGCTGCCCCGCCCTCGACCCGTCCGACCGCCTCACCATCCTCAAGCCCAACCCCGAGAAGTCCGACGAGCCGCAGGTCATCAGCAGCACCGTGACCGGCGAGAACGGCGCCCGGGTGATCGCGGTGACGGCGAACCGGGTCGCGCTGGCCGTGCCGGGCCGGATCGTGGTGTTCGACTCCGAGACCGGCTCGTCGGTCGGCAGCTACCCGGTCGACGTCACCGCGGACGACCTCGCGGGCGACCCGCCCGGACGGGTGGCGTCGACGTTCACCAGCACCGCGAACACGTACTGGTTCACCGGGTCGAAGACGATCGCGCTGTCGCTGACCGAGCTGAACCCGCTGTGGACCGCGAACGGCACCCTCGGCGCGGGCACCACGCTCGCCGGGCGGCTGCTGCTGCCGGTCGACACCGGGCTGAAGGTGCTCGACCAGATCACCGGCGAGGAAGTCGCCTCGATCCGGGTCGACCGCGGCGACCACACCGGCCCGGTCGAGATGGCCACCGAGGGCCCGGTCGTGCTGGAGCAGCGCGGCGGCACGCTCGTCGCCCTGCGGTAACGCGGGCAACACGACGATCGGTGACGCGCCCACGCGGCCGGTGCGGCAGACTGCCAGACGTGCACTCGCAGTTCAGCCCGCACCGGGCGCAACGCGTGGACCTGCCCGGCAGGCACGGGCCGGTCGCGGCCCTCCACGCGCCCGCCGCCGGACTCGACCTCGGCGCGACCGCGCTGCTCCTCCCCGGCTACACGGGGTCCAAAGAGGACTTCGCGCCGCTGCTCGACCCGATCGCCGACGCCGGCATCGAGGTCGTGGCGATCGACCTGCCCGGCCAGTACGAGTCGCCCGGTCCGCTGGTCGAATCCGACTACCGGCCCGAGGCGCTGGGCGCGGCCGTCGCCGAACTGGTCGCGAAACTGGCCGCCGAGGGCAGGCGGGTGCTGCTGCTGGGTCACTCGTTCGGTGGATTCGTGGCGCGCGGCGCGGTGCTGGCGGGCGCGCCCGTGGCGGGGTTGACGCTGATGGCGTCCGGCCCGTCCGAGTTGCCGCCGGGCGAGCGCCGCACCGCGTTGGACTACGGCGAGATCATGCTCCGAGAGCAGGGCGTCGAGGCGTCTCAGCAGGTCAACGAGACCCGCCAGGCCCTCAACCCGGGCTGGCGGATGATCCCGCAGGAGCTGAAGGACTTCTACCGGGAGCGGTTCGTCCGCTCGTCACCGGCCGGGCTGCTCGGCATGGGCGAGGCCCTGCGCGCCGAACCGGACCTGGTCGCCAAGCTGGCCCGTGTCGCCCGGACGAGTGGTATCCCGTGCCTGGTGGTGTGCGGCGACCTGGACGACGCCTGGTCGGCCGCCAGCCAGCGGGACATGGCCGAACGCCTCGACGCCGACTTCGCCGTGCTGTCCGGCGTCATGCACAACCCGAACACCGAGGCCCCGGACGCCCTGCTGGCCACGCTCCTGCCGACCTGGCGCGCCTGGCTCTCCTGACCGAGCGTTCCCGAGCGGGCCGACCAGCGCCGGCACCTGCGCGAATGACGGCCGCGGCCACGATCGAGCGCGTGCGTCACATCGGTCCGTGACCGCCGCGCGATCCGTTCTACCGGACCGTGTCATCAGCTTCACCAAAGGTGTTCTCGCTGCTCGCGGCCCCTGTCAGGCGCTTCTACTTGAGGCGCAACCCCACACCGACAGGGAAGGAATCGCCTGATGTTCCGAGGAATCCTCACGGCCGTCGCCGCCGTCGCCGCGGGCTCGGCGCTGCTCGTCGCGCCTACCGCCAACGCCGACGACACCGACACCCGCCGGCTGGTGGTCGTGATCGAGAGCGTCGCCCGGCCGGGCGACGTGTGGGACCAGTCCAACTGGTCCGACGCCCCGGTCATCGCCTACCCCCGCCACGACGAAGCGAACCAGCGGTGGGAAGTCCGCGCCGACAACACCATCCAGGAGCAGCGCGACGGGCTGTGCGCGACCGCCGAGCACGACCGGGTGGGCGGCGGTCTCTGCGACACCCCGGCCCACGAGCAGGAGTGGACGGGCGACTCCATGGGCGACGGCTCCTGGTTGATCAGGAACCTGTCGACCGGGACGTGCGTCACGCACAACGGCACCAAGCAGCAACTGCTCCTCAGGGAGTGCGAGTTCGACCGGTACGACCAGCGCTGGATCATCCACCAGGTCTGACGGCCGCGGGCACGTCGGCAGGCGCGTCCTGCCGACGTGCCCGGCGAAGCCCACCGAGAGAACCACCGGGGCCTAAGCCCACCAGAAGAACCACAGGGTCGCCGTCGCGAGCAGCACGACCAGCAGGCCGCACAACGCCACCACCCAGCCGCGGCGGCGGTCGGCCACGACCTGGGCCACCACCGCGGCGACGGCCGCCACGCCGTGCCCGGCCACCACGTCCAGCCCCGGCCCGGGCAGGTCGCGGGCGCCCGCGTAGACCTGCACGCCGATCATCGCCAACGCCAGCAGCGCCAAGCCGACGGCGAGCGCGCCGCTGACGCCGCGCCACAGCCTGGCCAGGCGTGGTTCGGGTCCGCTGTCCACCATCGTCACGCGGCCAACTCTACGGCGCGAGCAACGCCCACGGGTCGAGCGACGGTGCGGCCCGCTGACCTTCGGGGCACGACCGGCGGAAGTCGCACCACGTGCACTGGTTCCCGGTGCGCGGCGGGAACAGGATCTCCGGGTCGCCGCCCGCCTCCAGCGTGTCGGTGGCCAGCCGCAGCTCGTCCGCCGCCTCCTCGGCCCGCGACACGTGCCGCCCCAGGCTCTCCTCGGTGTGCTCCCACACCGACACCGCGCCCGTGGGCAGGTGGTGCAGCTCCACCCGGGTGCACGGCTTGCGCAGCGTCCGCCGGGCCGCCAGCGCGTACAGCGCCAACGCCTGCGAGCCCCGCGCGTCGTCCACGGTCAGCGCGTGCCGCCCGGTCTTGTAGTCGACGATCACCAGCTCGCCGTCGCGCAGGTCGATCCGGTCGACCCGGCCCTCGGCGACGATCTTGGAGGTGGGCGTGGACACCCAGCGCTCGATGCCGACCGGCTCGATCGACGTGTCCAGCTCGGTGACGTAGTCGCGCACCCACCCGACCGCCCGGTCCCGGTAGACGCCCGCCTGCTCGGCGTCGCGGAACCCGTCGTTCTTCCACTGCCGGTGCAGCAGCGCCACCGCCTGCTCGGGGGTGCGGCGCTGGGCGGGCAGGTCGAACAACGCCTTCAACGCGTTGTGCACGACCGCGCCCAGGGTGTTGTGCGCCCACGCCCCGCCGCGTGGCGGCGACGGCCGGTCGAGGTAGGCCATGCGGAAACGACGCGGGCAGTCGGCCCACGTGTTCAGCTTCGCCGGCGTCACCCGCACGAGCTTCTTCGGCATCGCGCCGAAGTCGAACCCAAGCTGCTCCTGCACGGGCACCACGCTACCGACAGGGTCTGACAGTGTTGATGGCCGCTGCTCCCAGACGGCGGCGAGATCGCCCGGAAGTCGGCCGCTCGCGCCCTGATCTCCGACGATCGAAAAGCGTGATCGCCGGAGATGAGGACCCGAACGACCGACGCGATCTCGCGAGCGGGTGGTCAGCCGAGGCGATCCCGCGTCAACCGACCAGGATCTTGCACCCGGTTGCCCGATCGGCCAGGGCGTCCAGCACCTCGGGTGACGTCGTCTCCGCGCCGAGCCGCACGGTCTTGTTGGTGCCGTGGTAGTCGCTGGACCCGGTGGTCAGCAGGCCCAGGTCCCCGGCCAGGCCGCGCAGCCGCACCCGCGTCTCCACGTCGTGGTCGGGGTGGTCGACCTCGACGCCGGCCAGGCCCAGAGCAGCCAGGTCGGCCACCACCTGGTCGGTCACGATGGGGCCGCGCGAGATCGCGAACGGGTGGGCCAGGACGGTCACGCCGCCCGCCTCGGTGATCATCTCGATGGCCCGGGCCACCGGCGTGTCGGTGCGCGGCACGTAGTACCGGCCGCCCGTGAGGTACCGGGCGAACGCCTCGTCGACGGTGGACACCACACCCGCCCGGATCAACGCCATGGCGAGGTGGGGACGGCCGGCGGGCGCGTCGGTCGGCATGGCCGCCATCAGCTCGTCCGGGTCGATGGGAAACCCGTCGGCGACCATCCGCTCGGCCATCCGGCGCAGCCGGTGCCGTCGTTCCAGGCGCAGCCGCAGCTGCTCCTCGACCAGCGCGGGCGAGGTGTGGTCGTACAGGTAGGCGAGCAGGTGGACGGTGATGACCCGGCCCCGGCCGTCGTCGGAGGCGCAGGACAGCTCGGCGCCGCGCACCAGCTTCAAGCCGGGTGGCAGCGCGGTGGCCGCCTCCGCCCAGCCGGCTGCGGTGTCGTGGTCGGTGAGCGCGACCGCGGTCAGGCCGGTGGCGGCCGCGGCCGCCACCAACTCCGCGGGCGTGTCGGTGCCGTCGGACTCGGTCGAGTGGGTGTGCAGGTCGATGCGCACCCTGCCAGTCTCCCCCACGGCCTGGTCCGGGCTACGGCACCATCTTCTTGCCGCGCGCCGCCCGCTGCGCCTTGATCATCGAGAAGCGCTCCGCCTGGGCCTTCTTGTCGCCGAAGGTCAGCTCCGAGATGGCGTCGTAGACCTCCTCGGGGTTGGGCAGGTACTCGATCCGGTTGAGTGCCTGGATCTGACCCGCCGACTCCACGACCAGCGTGCCGAAGCCGAACATGCGCCCGAGCACCGACCGCTCGTAGGTGAGGTCGGTGACCTTGCTGATCGGCATCATGGCGACCTTGGTCTCGAAGACCCCCGAGGAGATCATGAACCTCTTGTCGGTGACGACGATCCGCTCCACCCACCACTCCATGACGAAGTAGGCCAGCCTGAGCAGCACGAACAGCGAGGCGTACCAGAGGATGTTCTGGATGATGACCGCGTTGTCGGGCAGCAGGTACGAGATCAGCATCGTGCAGGCCAGCAGCGCGCCTGCCTCCAGCAGATCCCCGAGCAGACTGCTCCAGTGCCTGCGTACCCGGATGACCCGACGCTCCGTGGGGAGCAGGTACTCGTCGGGGTCCCGTGGTGCGAACATGCCTGCGACCTCTCGCCGTGGGGGAGGAGTCGGGCCGACTCAGAACAATTGTTTCACGAAGGTGATGAGCGCCTCAGCTGCTTCCCGAAGGGTGCCCAGGATGTTCTGCACCAGCTGAGCCGCCTGCTGCGGCTCCGCGATGAGGAAGAACAGGACCAAGCCGACCCCGGCGAAAGTGAGAATCTTCTTCAGATTCACGGTGATCAACCCCGTTCGCTACCGCACCCGTTTGGCGCCAGTGAAAACCGTTGTACCGCACTCCGCGACACGTCGGGAGATTTGTACCGCACTTGGGTCAGCGTGCTGCACCGCCAACCCGGTGTGACTACGCTTCGTAATCGTGACGGCCGAACGTGAGCCCCGGATCCGCTGTGTAGGCGCCATCGTCCATGACTCGAACGGGCGACTGCTACTCGTGAGAAGGGGCAATGCTCCAGGTGAGGGACTGTGGTCGATACCAGGTGGCCGAGTCGAACCCGGCGAATCCGACGAGACCGCACTTATGCGGGAACTGCGGGAGGAGACGGGACTCTCCGTGACCGTCGGGCCGTTGATCGGCAGCGTCACCCGTCCGGCGCCACGCGGTGTCTACGAGATCCACGACTACGCCTGCCAGGTGCGATCCGGCGTGCTCCGACCGGGCGACGACGCGGTGGACGCGCGGTGGGCGGACGCTGCGATCTTGGCCACACTCCCACTCACCGAGATGCTCCGCGAGACCCTCGAAGCCTGGGGCCAGCTCCCCCGTTCGTGATCGACTCCCCCCATCAGGGGAGCCACACCAACCGTTGGCCGTGCGGCGCGGTCTTGGCCAGCGCCTGCGCCGACCGCACCTCGCCGCCCTCGAACCGGACGAGGCCGATCACGCCGAACGCCGGCTCGTCCGCGCCGGGCCGCAGGTCGTCCCGCTCCGGCAGCACGTGGACGAGGCCCGCCGCGTACCCCTCGTGGCTCAGCCACCACACCGGGCGGCCGAGGTCGCGCAGCGCGGCCACGAACTCCGCACCCGCCAGGTACGGCAGGACGTTGCTGGTCAGGACCACCAGCGGCAGGTCGTCCGGCACGCGGTCGGCGGCCTTGCCGAGGTCCGCCACCGCGTCGCCGACCACGAACTCCGGCGGCGACTTGCGCTGCACGGTCGCGGCCACGCCGAACAGCCGCAGCCGCTCCGGCTGGTCGGCCCACACGCACGCCTCGAGCCACGCGTAGGTGTCCTCGTCGGTCAGGTCGGCGGGCGCCCGGTCCAACCCCACCTTGGCCGCGATCTTCACCGTTTTGGGGATCTTCGGCAGCTCCGCGCCGGGCGCCAGCTCCAGCGCGCAGTGCAGCCCGAGCGCCGCCTTGGCGGGCCCGGCGACGAGCTGCCCGGCCTGCTGGGTCTGGTAGCGGTAGCCGTACTGGTCGAGGCCGAGCAGCAGGCCGGCCGAGCAGCCGACCTCCAGCAGCCCGACCGGCCCCTTGACCTTCGCCAGCGCCGGGTACAGCAGCGTGGCCCGGCGCACCTCGTTGGTCTGCACGGTCCGGTTCGCGATCAGCTCGCGCATCCGGTCGGCCCGCTCCAGCACGAACTCCCGGAACAGCCGCCACGTGCTCTCGTCCGCGCCGTACGTGCCGCCGAGCGACGGGTAGTAGTTCGACAGCTCGTGGAACGGCTCGGCCTGCACCAGCCGGTGCGCCGCCGCCAGGAGCAGGGTCGCGTGCGCGAACCGCTCCGGGGCGGCGGTCAGCAGACCGGCGACCTCCGGATCGTCGGCGGCGTGCGAGGCCAGGTGCTCGTAGAGCGGCGAGACGCCGTGCGCCTCGCTCTTCGCGAACCGGGCCAGTCGTTCCCGCACCAGATCCAGCGAGGTCACGTCACTCCTTGGGTTCGGGCCTGCCCGGCTGCTCGCCGCCGCGCGCCTCGCCGTAGGAGCGCTTGGGCACCATGACCTTCCGGCGGAACACGCAGACGACCGTTCCATCCTGTTTGTACCCGCGGGTCTCGACGTAGACCACGCCGCGGTCGTCCTTGGACTTCGAGGGCGTCTTGTCCAGCACCTCGGTCTCACCGTAGATGGTGTCGCCGTGGAACGTGGGCTTGACGTGCTTGAGCGACTCCACCTCCAGGTTGGCGATGGCCTTGCCCGACACGTCGGGCACCGACATGCCCAGCAGCAGCGAGTAGACGTAGTTGCCGACGACGACGTTCTTGCCGAAGTCGGTGGTCTCCGCCGCGTAGTGCGCGTCCATGTGCAGCGGGTGGTGGTTCATGGTGAGCAGGCAGAACAGGTGGTCGTCGTACTCGGTGACCGTCTTCCCGGGCCAGTGCTTGTAGACCGCGCCGACCTCGAACTCCTCGTAGTAACGCCCGAACTGCACCGCACGCCTCCGTTGGCCGGCTACCTGTGTGGGTCGGTGTGATCGAGGACCACTCCGACCGGGACGACAGTGTGAGCACCGGGGGAGTACCCTCGGCAACTGGTCTGTGAGCGACTACACCGCCGCAGCCGGCCGACCCGAGGAGGTGAGGACTACCGATGAGTAACGACCCCCATCCTGCGAGTACCTCGCGCGTCCTCATCGGGGAGCCGGCTGTCCACAGCTAGGCCCAGCGGTACCGGTCGGGGACGTGCCGTCGTCGTTCGTCGAGTCGACGCTCCCCACCTGGAGGACCCGTGCCCAGCTTGCCCTCGCTCGGCGGCTTGAGAGGCCGCGCGCAGGATCGACCCCCGGTGCCCATCCCCGTGCCGCTGGCGCGGTACGTCGTGGACTGCGGCGTGTACGTCGACGGCACGCGCCTGCCCGGCCGCTGGTCGCACGTCGACGCGGTCGAGGAGGTGCGCAAGCGCGGCGACGGTTTCGTCTGGATCGGGCTGCACGAGCCGGACGAGGAGCAGATCCAGGGCGTCGCGGAGACGTTCGGGCTGCACGAGCTGGCCGTCGAGGACGCTGTGCACGCGCACCAGCGGCCCAAGCTCGAGCGCTACGACAACATGCTGTTCATGGTGCTCAAGACGGTCCGGTACATCCAGAACTCGTCGCCGGACACCGCCAACGAGATCGTCGAGAGCGGCGAGATCATGGTGTTCCTGGGGCGCGACTTCGTGGTGACGGTCCGGCACGGCAACCACTCGGGGCTGGCGGCGGTGCGGCGCGAGCTGGAGGAGGAGCCGGACCGGCTGCGCTCGGGGCCCGCCGCGGTGCTGTACTCCATCGCCGACCACGTGGTCGACAACTACCTCGACGTGACCGACCACATCGAGGACGACATCGACCAGATGGAGGCGCTGGTCTTCCAGCCGCGCAGCCGGGTCAGCGCCGACCAGATCTACCTGATGAAGCGCGAGGTGCTGGAGCTGCGCCGGGCGGTGATGCCGCTGGCCGTGCCGCTGCGGCGGTTGGCGGAGGGCTACACCCCGCTGATCCCCGAGCAGGTGCGCTCGTACTTCCGCGACGTGGACGACCACCTCACCGAGGTGTCCGAACGCGTGATCAACTTCGACGAGTTGCTGACCACGCTGGTCAACGCCGTGCTGGCGAAGATCACGCTCCAGCAGAACTCGGACATGCGCAAGCTCGCCGCGTGGGTGGCGATCATCTCCGTGCCGACCATGGTCGTCGGCGTGTACGGCATGAACTTCGACTACATGCCGGAGACGCACTGGAAGTACGGCTACCCCATGGTGATCTCGGTGATCCTGGTGGTCTGCCTCACGCTGTACCGAATATTCCGTCGCAACCAGTGGCTCTGAGCCCCCTCCCCCTCCCCTGCCCGCGACGGGATGTCCTCACATGTCCAGAATGTTCACCAACCCGCGGTTCTGGGTGCTCACGTTCCTGATCGGCTGGCTCACCACGGTGACCGTGCTGATCGCCAACGGCGCCTAGACCCTCAGTTCCAGGGCGCGGTGTCCCACGTGAACGGGATGCCGTGCCCCACGCCCGTGCCCAGGCGCAGCGAGACGCCCGCCGGCCACAGCTTGAGCAGCAGCCGGAACTCGTACGTGCCCGCGGCGTGCGTGCGGCGCGGCTCGTAGACCAGCAGCGCCAGCGGCGCCATCCGGGTGGCCCGGGAGGCGGCGTCGGCCAGGATCGCGCGGCCCATGGCGCGGTCGGCCGGTGACACGTACTGCCAGACGACCGAGTGCCAGACGACGGTCAGCACGTCGCGCTCCGGGCGGGCGAGCTGCTCGGCCAGCCACTCGGGGCCGGTGGCCCGCCGCACCGGCACGGGGTCGAGCCTGGCCAGCTCCACGGCGGCCTGGAGGCGGTCGAAGCGGGCCTGCTGGTCGGCCCAGACGAACGACGACAGGTGCAGCCGCCCGTCCTCTGTGGACACGTCGACGGGGTTGAGGTCGCAGCCCGCGCGCCGGACCAGGCGCAGGTTGTGGCGCAGGTCGACGGGCGGCCTGCCGGTCCACCGCGGGTCGAGGGCGAACGGGCTGCCCGGGTCGCCGAACGTCACGCCGTCGACCCGGTAGGCGACGCGGTGCGGGCGCAGGTTCAGGCCGCCGGACGCGCCGACCTCCAGCAGGCGGATCGGGAACGTGGCGCGCCGGCCCGCCTCGTCCGCGGCCAGGTGGGTCGCGGTCTGCAGGCCGCCGAACAGGGGCGCGCTGCGGCCCGGCTCGTTGGTCTGCACGACCGTGGACGTGACCAGGGCGTGCAGCTCGTCGGTGTGCTCGTGCAGCACGGTCAGCGCGTCGTCCCAGAGGGTGTCGAGGTCGGGTTTGCCGCCGACCGTCGGGTAGTGCTTGGCCAGCGTCGGCGCGCGGCCCTCCAGGACGAGCCGGTGCAGCGCGCCCGCGAACCGCAGGCCGGGCACGGTGCCGTGCCGGTCGCACTCGGCGCCCGCCATCACCCGCGCGGTGATGCCGCCGCGGGCCAGGTCGTCCGCCGCCGCCACCAGCAGGGTGCGGGTGAGCGGGCTGTGGACTTCGCAGGCGCGGGACGCGTCGAGGAACAGCTCGGCGAGCACCCTGTGACGTTAACCCGATTTCCCTTGTGCGGCAGGGGGAGGAACGCGTTGTTCACCCTTTCACCGGCGATCTGTCGTCGGTGGCGGCAGCGCTTAGGCTCGGTGGATGCCGAGGGTGCTCGCGGTGGCCGACGAGGTGGTCGAGGGGCTGTGGACCGACCGGGTGCGGCGGCACGACGTCGACCTGGTCGTCGCGGCCGGTGACCTGCCGTTCGAGTACCTGGAGTTCCTGGCCGGCGCATTGGACCGGCCGTGCGTGTTCGTGCCCGGCAACCACGACGCCGACCTCACCGGGTACGCGAACGTCCGGGGCCTGTGGACGAAGGCGGGCATCCCGACGCGCTGGCCCGGTCCGGCGGGCGGGGTGAACGCCGACGAGCGGGTGGTGGACGTCGCCGGGCTGCGGATCGCCGGGCTGGGCGGGTCCGTCCGGTACAGCGGCGGGCCGAACCAGTGGACCGAGCGGCAGCAGGCGCGGCGGTTGCGGCGGGTGCTGCGGGCGGCCCGGTGGCGGCGGCTGCGCGACGGGCGCGGGGTGGACGTGCTGCTCACCCACTCGCCGCCGCTGGACTGCGGTGACGAGCCGGACCCGCCGCACCGGGGGTTCGCGTGCCTGCACGAGGCCGTGCGGCGGTTACGGCCCGCGGTCATGCTGCACGGGCACATCCACCCGCACGGCCAGGTGAAGGAGGACCGCGTGCTCGGCCCGACCCGGGTCGTCAACGTGGTCGGCTACCAGGTGTTGGACGTCCCAGTGCCCTGAGGAGGAACCCCCGTGCCCCGTGACACCGGTTTCCCGCGGGCCGACGCGGAGAACGACTTCCTGCGCGCCCGCCGTCGCCAGGTGATGTCGCGGCTGGCCGCGTGGCTGCGCCGCGAGCCGGACGACGTGAACATCATGCTGCCGTTCCACGAGGTGGTGGAGTCGCTGGGGATGCTCAGCGAGCGGCGGCTGGGGCTGCGGACGATCCGGCTGGACTCGATCGTCGGCAGCGTGGACCGGACCCGTGACTTCGACCGGCGGTTCCGGCCGACGTCGGCGCGGGTGCGGGAGCGGTGGCAGCGGCTGGCGCTGGCGCAGCGGCGCGGCGAGGCGGTGCCGCCGATCGAGGTGTACCGGGTGGGTGACCTGCACTTCGTCCAGGACGGGCACCACCGGGTGTCGGTCGCGCACGCGTTGGGGCTGGAGGTGATCGACGCGTACGTGACGGAGGTCGTGACGCGGATCGCGGCGCACGGCATCCGGCACCGGGGCGACCTGATCGTGAAGGACTACCGGCGGCTGTTCCTGGAGCGGGTGCCGCTGGGCGGGCAGGCGCGGGCGGAGGTGCTGCTGTCGGACCCGTGGGAGTACGCCGCGCTGGGCGAGCACGTGGAGGCGTGGGGGTTCCGGCTGATGCAGGACGAGGGCGTGTTCCTGGACCGGGTCACGGTCGCCGGGCGCTGGCACGCCGAGGAGTACCGGCCGGTGGTGGAGCTGCTGCGGCAGGCGGACCTGGTGGGCGACCGCACGGAGACCGAGGCGTACCTGTGGGTGGCGGCCGAGCGGTACCGGCTGATCCGCACGCACCGGTGGGACTCCGACGTCATCTCGACCCTGCGGTCGCGCCGGTGAGCCGTCCCGCGGCGGGGCTGCGGGCTGGGGGCCGTGGGCATTCGCGGGGCTACCGCTGGCCTTCGAGCCTGGGCAGCGGGCGGGCCTGGTCCATCACCCGGTCCGTGTAGCTGTCGAGCAGCCGGGTCGCGACCTGCTGGCCGTACCCGAGGATGACGGCCCAGAGCAGCAGGGCGGCCTGGGACGCCACCCCGATCAGGCCGGTCGTGACGCCCGCGCCGAGGGCCAGGATGCCGACCACGGCGAGCGCCGCGCCCAGCAGGACCTTGATCATCGCCTGGTAGCCGACCATCACGTACGGCGAGAGGCTGGGGCGACGGCGCAGGAGCAGGACGACGGCCGAGAGCACCGCCCCGAACGCGCCGAACAGCTGGATCAGCCACACGTCCGCGCCGGTCGCCGACTTGCCCGACGGGCACACCGTCGGCAGCTTCTCCGCGCTGACGCACATCGGCACGAAGCCCGGTTCGAGCAGGCCGATCACGCCGAGCGCGGTGTTCACCACGAACAGCACCACGGACGTGGCGATGAGCTTGTTGCGCAGCGCCCGCGACCCGGCGTGGGCGAAGTCGGACGCGTCGAACGCCGCCCGCAGCGCGTCCACCACGATCTCCCGCTCCACCGCGAGCGGGAACTCGCCGGGCCGCAGCTCCTCCAGCGCGACCCGCCGCGGGTCGTGCTCGTCGAGGTTCTCCGCGACCCTGGCCTTCAGGCCGGGTAACCGCCCGAGGAACCCGCTGTCCGCCGCCACGACCGCGATCTCGGCCTCGTGCAACGACCGCCAGGCCCGCTCGATGTGCCACCCGGACCACCACGACGCCACCGTCCGCCACCGCGACTCGGCCCGCGTGACCATGTCCTCGACGACGGCGGCCTCCTGCTCCGCCACCCCGCGCCACTGTTGGCTCTCCTGGTCGAGCGGATCCGGGGGTCCGAGGGCGGCGAGGTCGGCGCGCACGCGGTCCAGCCGCGACTGCACCACCAGCCGCCAGTCCGTGACCCGGGGAGTGCGCGTGCCCATGTCCAGCATCGTCGCAGCAAGGTCCACCTATCAGGCGATCACCCGAAGGTGTGACCAACGGGGAAGATCCGATTCAGAGCGCCGGCAATCAGGTGAACTCGGGCGGACCCGTGCCGAGGAGCGGGGAAGCGCCGACGGCACCTCCCCGCCCGCCTCAGGCCGTGCGGCCGGGCTCGACCAGTTCACGCAGGCGCGGCGGCATGCGCTTCTCCAGGCCGAACGGTTCCAGGTGGGCCTGGAGGACGCCGTCGAACGCCCGCTTCACCGACGCGGTGTCCCACGTGTCGCTCTCCAGGATCGGCTGCTTGAAGTACGGGTGGCCGACGAGGTGCAGCTGCCTGCCGTTGCACCGCACGATCTGGCCCGTGATGCCGTCGGCGGCGTCGCTGAGCAGGAACAGCACGAGCGGCGCGACCTTGCCGGGGGTGCGGTCGGCGGGGATGGCCCGCAGCGAGCGCTCCGACTTCCACACCATCCGGGTGTGCGCGACCGGGCAGACGGCGTTGACCCGGATGTTGTCCCCTTCCAGGTCGAGGGCCCACGACGAGCTGAGCGACGCCACCGCGCCTTTGGTGGCCGAGTAGGTGGCGAGTTTCCGCTGGCCGAGAAACGCGCCTGACGAAATGTTCACGATCGAGCCGTGGCCCTGCTCGCGCATCACGCGCATCGCGGCCATTCCGGTGTATATGACTCCCAGGAGGTTGACCTCGACGATCCGCCGGATGGATTCCGGCTCGTCCTCCCACGGCAGCGCCTCGTAGTTGAGCCCAGCGTTGTTCACCAGGCCGTCGACCCGGCCGAACTCGGCCTGGCACATTCCCACGATCTTCTCGGCCTCGCTGGGATCGGCCACCGACGCCGTGCTCGCCACCGCGCGCCCGCCGTACGCCCTGATGTGTTGAGCGACCTGTTCGGCCTGGTCAGCGTCGATGTCGTTGACCACGACCGCCGCGCCGGCCTGCGCGGCGTGCATCGCGTAGGCCTCGCCCAACCCTCGTCCCGCCCCGGTGATCACGACTGCTTTGCCGTCAAGAATCCCCATCTCGCGCTCTTCTCTGTGCTCGGCGGACTCCCCTGCCCCGGCCCTTTACGGCCGGAGTCGTTTCCGCCTTCGACCAGCGTGGGGATCGGCGGCACCCGAAGCGCCACAAATGCGACGAGGTGTGTGTTTGCTGCGCTGAATGGCCTATGGAGTTCGTCCCTGCCGATGGTCCGGACTGGTCGGCAACGGCCCGTGACCACCGGAAACCTCCCGTTGAGCTTCGCCGGAAAGTGTGAAAGGCCGTCCCCGTCGAGTGAACGGGGACGGCCTTCCGACGCGCGGGGTTCAGCCGCGGTAGGTGAGGTTGCGGCCGTTGCCGGGGTCGAACAGCTGCACCTTGTCCGCGTCGAACCAGATGTCGGCCGGCTCGCCCTCCACCGCGGTGGACGTCGCGGCGATCCGGGCGACCAGCGACACGCCGCCGCCGGGCACGTCGGCCGAGCCCGCGTCGGCCGCGAGCTCGGCCAGCTCCGCCGACGTCGCCTGTTCACCCTGGAGGCTGAAGTAGGCGAACTTGTCGGAGCCCATCGACTCCAGCACGTCCACGTGGTTGGTGAACGTGACCCCGTTCGAGCGAACGGCGTCGTCCACCAGTCGGGCGTCCTCGAAGTGCTCGGGCCGCAACCCCATGATCACCTCGCGGGGCGCCTCGGCGACTTCCAGCAGCCCGCGCACCCGGTCGGTGAGCGGCACGTCGCCGAGCGCCGACCGCAGCACGCCGTGCTCCAGCGCGGCGGGCACGAAGTTCATCGCGGGCGAGCCGATGAACCCGGCGACGAACAGGTTGGCCGGGTTGTCGTAGAGGAACTGCGGCGCGCCGACCTGCTGCACCGCGCCGCCGCGCATCACCACGACCCGGTCGCCGAGGGTCATCGCCTCGGTCTGGTCGTGCGTGACGTACACGGTGGTGGTGCCGAGCTGCTTCTGCAGCCGCGACACCGACGTGCGCATCTGCACGCGCAGCTTGGCGTCGAGGTTCGACAGCGGCTCGTCCATCAGGAACGCCTTGGGGCTGCGCACGATCGCCCGCCCCATCGCGACCCGCTGCCGCTGCCCGCCCGACAGGTTCGCCGGCTTGCGGTCCAGGTGGTGGGTCAGGTCGAGGATCTCGGCGGCGTCCCGGACCTTCTTCTCCACGGTGGCGTCGTCCACCTTGGCCAGCCGCAGCGGGAAGGCCATGTTCTCCTTCACCGTCATGTGCGGGTAGAGCGCGTAGGACTGGAACACCATCGCGATGTCGCGGTCCTTGGGCGCGCGCTCGTTGACCCGTTCGCCGCCGATGCGCAGCTCGCCGGACGTGATGTCCTCCAGGCCCGCGATCATGTTGAGGGTCGTGGACTTCCCGCAGCCGGACGGGCCGACCAGGATGATGAACTCGCCGTCGGCGACCTCGATGTCCACGTCCCGCACGGCCACCGCGCCGTCGGGGTACTGCTTGGTCACGTTGTCCAGAACGATCTCGGCCATTGCTTCACCCCTTGACGGCGCCGGAGGTCAACCCGGCGACGATCCGACGCTGGAAGAACAACACGAAGAGGATGATCGGGATGGTGATCACCACGGCGGCGGCGGCGATCGACCCGGTCGGGTCCTCGAACTGCGAGCTGCCGGTGAAGAACGACAGCGCGACCGGCACCGTGCGCGAGCTCTCGGTGGAGGTCAGCGAGATCGCGAACAGGAAGTCGTTCCAGCAGAAGATGAACACCAGGATCGCGGTGGTGAACACGCCGGGCGCGGCCAGCGGCGCGATGACCCGGCGGAACGCCTGGCCGGGCGTCGCGCCGTCCATCTTCGCGGCCTTCTCCAGCTCCCACGGGATCTCGCGGAAGAACGCCGACAGCGTGTAGATCGCCAACGGCAGCGCGAACGTGATGTACGGCAGGATCAGGCCGGGCCACGTGTCGAACAGCCCGAGCGTCCGCTCGATCTCGAACAGCGGCGAGACCAGCGAGATCTGCGGGAACATCGCGATCAGCAGCGACACCCCGACCAGCAGCCGCTTGCCGGGGAAGTCGAGCCGGGCGATCGCGTAGGCGGCCATCGTGCCGAACACGACCGCGACGGCCGTGGCGATCAGCGCGATGCCGATCGAGTTCACCAGCGCGCGGACGAACTCCGTGGTGGCGAAGATCGCCTTGTAGTTGTCGAACGTCCAGGCGCGCGGGATGAAGTTGCCGTCGCCCAAGGTCTCCTTGGTCTTGAACGACAACGACACGATCCACAGCACCGGGACCAGCGCGTACGCCACCACCAGGACGTTGAGCACGGTCCAGCGCGCCTTGCGGCCCGTCGTCACCGCTCCGCCGATGCCCGCCATCAGCGCCTCCCCCCGCCGTCGCCGCCGGGCGCGGCGGTGCCGAACAGCTTCACGAACACGAACGCGATGACCGCCACCGCGATGAAGATCAGCACCGACATGGTGGAGCCGATGCCCAGGTTCAGGCCCTTGATCAGGTTGTTGTAGGTCAGCATCGACACCGACGACGTGCCCTGCGAGCCCGCCGTGAGCACGAACAGGTTGTCGAAGATGCGGAACGCGTCGAGCGTGCGGAACAGCAGCGCCACCAGGATGGCGGGCTTCATCACCGGCACCATGACCTTGGTGAACCGCTGCCACGCGCTCGCGCCGTCCATCGCGGCGGCCTTGAGCAGGTCGTCCGGCACCAGGGCCAGGCCCGCCATCAGCAGCAGCGCCATGAACGGCGTGGTCTTCCAGATCTCGGCCAGCGTCACGACCATGATCGCCGGGATCTTCTCGGTGAGCACCGGGTCGCCGCCCGCGACCGTCTCGGCCAGGTAGCCGGTGCCGGGCGTCCAGGCGTAGCGCCAGGAGAACGCGGCGACGACCGTGACGATGCCGTACGGGATGAGCGTGGACGTGCGCACGATGCCCCGGCCGACCAGGGTGCGGTGCATGATCAGGGCCAGCGCCATGCCGAGCACCAGCTCGACCGCCACGGACACCACCGTGATCAGCACCGTCACCCACATGGCGTTCCACCAGTAGGGGTTGGTCAGCACGGTGACGTAGTTGTCGAGGCCGACGAACTCGGTGCGGTCGGGGAACTTCAGGTCGTAGCGCTGCAGCGACAGCCAGAGGGAGTAGAGGATCGGCCAGCCCGCGACGGCGGCCATGATGAGGATCGCGGGCGCGCACAGCAGCAGGCCGAGGCGTCGTTCGGCCTTCTTGCCCTCGCTGAGCGCCGCCTTGGCCTTGGGCGACAGCCGGGGCTCGGCGTCCAGCGCGTGGCTCACGGCAGCACCCCCTTCGAGTCGAGCGCGTCCTGGAGCTCGCTGCGCAGCCGTTCGGCCGTGCGCTCCGGGTCGATGCCCCCCGGTGGCGACAGGATCGTGGAGATGACGGTCGAGACGTTCTGGTAGGCGGGGGTGCGCGGGCGGGCGCTCGCGTTCTTCAGCGTCTCCAGGATCGCTTCCTTCATCGGGTACGGCTCGGCCATCTCCGGGTCGTCGTAGACGGACTCGATGGTGGGCGGCACGCCGTCGTTGATGGCGGCGAACTTCTGGTTCTCCGCGCTGCGCAGGCACGAGACGGCGTCGAACGACTCGTCGGGGTGCCGGGAGAAGGCGCTGACCGCGTAGTTGATGCCGCCGACGGTGACCTCGGCCGGGTCGCCGTCGATCGACGGGTAGGGCGCCCACTTCAGGTTCGGGGCGAGGTCGGGCACGGCCTGGGCGGCGGCGTAGATGTACGGCCAGTTCAGCTGGAACGCGGCCTTGCCGTTCTCCATGGCCAGCCGGGCGTCGTCCTCGGCGGCGTTGGAGAACGACGGGTCGACGACCTTCGAGGTGGCGAACTGCTTGAGCACTTCGAGCGCCTTGACCGCACCGTCGTCCACGACGGCCTTGGTGCCGCTCTCGTCCAGGATCTGCCCGCCGGCGGTGTTGACCAGCGTGTTGTAGAGGACGACGAGGCCCTCGTACTGCTTGCCCTGGGCGGCGACCAGGCCCGGGGTCTTGTCGTCGCCGTCCGCTTCGAGCCGTGCGCCCATCTCGATCATCTCGGACCACGTCTTCGGCGGCGTGGGCACGAGGTCGCCGCGGTACCAGAGGAGTTGGACGTTCGTGTTGTCCGGCGCCCCGTACAGCCTGCCCGCGTAGCGGGCGGTCTCCAGCGGCGTCTCCAGCGTGCCGTCCTCGACCTGCGCCTTGGCCTGGCCGGTGAACTCCTTGATCCAGCCCGCCTTGGCCAGTTCGGCGGTCCACGTGACGTCGAGCGCCAGCACGTCCATGTCGTCGTCGCCCGCGGCGAGCCGGCGGACCATCTGCTCGCGCTGGCCGTCCGCCTCGCGCGGCAGCTTGTGGTAGACGATCTCGTAGCCGGCGGCCCGGTCGTTGCAGTTGTCGACGATCTGCTGGAAGTTCTCCTGCGGGTACTTGTAGACGTTGATGGTGATCCCGCCGTCACCCGAACCACAGCCCGCCAGCGCGGACGTCGCGATCAGCGCGGCGCCCCCTGCGGCGGCCAACCGATGACCCTTGCCCCTCATCGGTCCTGCCTCCTTCCCGACAACGGAGGAGCCAGACCGCAGCGCCCGGCACCTCGTCGTGCCCACCGGCCGGCTGGGGCCGACCGGTGGAACGAACGTGGGCCAGGTGATCAGGTGCCGCGACCACCGGAGCCCGGAACGGCCTTACCCGGTCCGGCGGTGCGGTAAACCTCTGTCTTCTACGTCAGTCCTTGCCGGCCTTGCCCGCGTCGGAGGGGCGCATGGCGAGCTTGGCGAGCAGGTCGCGGCCCCGTTCGGCGGAACGGGGCTGGCAGAGCACGTCGTAACGGCCCGCGACGAGCTGGCTGGCGCTCTGGAAGTCGCGCTTCCCACGCGCCGAGCCGTAGCCGACGGCGGCGAAGATCAGGCCGAACGCGATGCCGACCACCAGACCCGCGACGATCGGGCCGAGGCTGGAGCCCGGGGTGGTGTTGAACAGGCTGAGCAGGACGCCGACGAACAGGCCGAACCAGGCCCCCGACGCCGCGCCGGTGCCGAGCACGCGGCCCCAGGTGAGGCGACCGGTGACCCGTTCGACGAGCATCAGGTCGACACCCACGATCGTGACCTCCTGGACGGGGAAGTCGTCGTCGGCGAGGAAGTCGACGGCGCGCTGCGCCTCCTCGTAGGTGCCGTACGAGCCGATGGGCCAACCGGTGGGTGGGGTGGGCAGCCGGGGAGGCACCCCGGGTCGGTTCTGGCCGGAGAAGGAACTCGTCACGGTGACCACCTCTTCGCGGTGCTGATCTCCCCATCCTGCCAACACCGGGCGGGCGGCGCGAAACAGGTTGCGGGGAAGGGTGCGAAACGTGACCTGACCGGACCGCCCGGTCGTGGTGCTGACCAGGTCACCCGACCGTGGTACCGACCGGCGGCGACCCGATGGTGGTCCGATGGTGGTCCGGGCGGGGTCGGTGCGGGGTCGGTGCGCTGCCGTCGGGACTTGACAAGATCAAAAGCTTAAAAGCATGTCCTCGCCGGACGGGCAGATCAGCAGGATGACCCCACTGCCCTGGTTCTGTGCCGGGTCCGTTGTTGGTGCGGGTTTCGTGTCATCCCACCGACCTCCCTCCGGGCTACCACACGTATCAAGGGGGCAGCCAACAGAAGCACTGGTCAGGCAATGGTGAACAGGCCCCCTTGACACGCGCGGTAGGGCAAAGCCAGGTCGGCGGGATGACACGAAGCCCTCCCTCTGTGGGGGAGAAGGGCGTCGGCGGCCGCACCGCGTGTCGGGCCCGGCACCGCGCCCGACCGGCGACCCCCGAACCACTCCACTGGCAGCTCTTTGATCAAAAGTAGGGCTTCGTGTCATCCCGCCGACCTGGCGCAGCCCTACCGCACGTGTCAAGGGGGGCGCCTGTCCACCAATGCCTGACGGCATCGACTGTGGGCTGCGCCCCCCTTGATACGTGTGGTAGCCCTTGTGGAGGTCGGTGGGATGACACGGAGCCCGGACCAACGACGAGACCGGCACAGAACCAGGCAGTGGGGTCATCCTGCTGATCTGCCCGTCCGGCGAGGACATGCTTTTAAGCTTTTAAAGGGCCGGAAGAAGGCCTACCGCCCCCTCAGCCGTCACCCCCGCGACTGGTAGTCGCGCAACAGCCCCCGACTGATGATGGTCTTCTGGATCTCGCTGGTGCCCTCACCGATCAGCAGGAACGGCGCCTCGCGCATCAGGCGCTCGATCTCGTACTCCTTGGAGTACCCATAGCCACCATGGATCCGGAACGCCTCCTGCGTCACCTCGGCGCAGTACTCCGACGCGATGAGCTTGGCCATGCCCGCCTCGACGTCGTTGCGCGCGCCCGAGTCCTTCAGCCGCGCCGCGTTCACCATCATCAGGTGGGCGGCCTCGACCTTGGTCGCCATCTCGGCCAGCTTGAACGCGATGGCCTGGTGCTCGACGATCGGCTTGCCGAACGTCTTGCGCTGCTGCGCGTACTCGATCGCCAGCTCGAACGACCGCAACGCGATGCCGCACGCCCGAGCCGCGACGTTGACCCGGCCGACCTCGACGCCGTCCATCATGTGCCGGAACCCGCGCCCGGTCTGGCCGCCCAGCACCTGCTCGGCCGGGATGCGGAAGCCGTCGAACACCATCTCGGTGGTGTCGACGCCCTTGTAGCCCATCTTGTCGATCTTGCCGGGGATGGTGAGGCCGGGCACGACCTCGCCGTAGCCCTCGGGCTTCTCCACCAGGAACGTGGTCAGGTTCTGGTGCGCCTTCTCCGCGCCCTCGTCGGTCTTCACCAGCACGGCGGTGAGGTTGGACGTGCCGCCGTTGGTCAGCCACATCTTCTGGCCGTTGATGACGAAGTCGTCGCCCTCACGCACGGCCCGCGTGCGGATCGCCGCCACGTCGGAGCCCAACTCGGGCTCGGACATGGAGAACGAGCCGCGCACCTCGCCGGTCGCCATCCGCGGCAGGTACTTCCGCTGCTGCTCGGGCGTGCCGTGCTGCTTGAGCATGTGCGCCACGATGAAGTGCGTGTTGATCACGCCGGACACGGACATCCAGCCGCGCGCGATCTGCTCGACGACCAGGGCGTAGGTCAGCAGCGACTCGCCGAGCCCGCCGAACTCCTCCGGGATGGTGAGCCCGAACAGGCCCATCTCCTTCATGCCCTCGACGATGTCGGCCGGGTACGTGTCGCCGTGCTCCAGCGCCTGGGCGTGCGGGATGATCTCCTTGTCCACGAAGGTGCGGACCGTCGACAGGATCTCCTCCTGGACGTCGGTCAGTCCTGCGGTCCGGGCCAGGCGCGCCATCGCGTTTCCCTTCGTAGCTCTCGGGTTACCGGCGAGTATGGCGGGGTTAACGCACGTTCGCGCGACAAAGGTGCTCATCGCCACGCGCTGAACCGAAACAGCGGGTTAGCCTGTGCGCCCGCACGAATCGCAGGGGGATCCACATGTCGCAGCCGTACCAGCCGCAACCGGGCTACTACCCGCCGCCGGCCACGCAGACCAACGGGATGGCGATCGCCGCGCTGATCACGGCGTTCCTGTTCTCGCCGGCGGGCATCGTGCTGGGCATCGTGGCGCGCAAGCAGATCCGGCGGACCGGTGAGCAGGGCTGGGGCATGGCGACGGCCGGCCTCATCATCGGCGTGGTGCTGACCGTGCTGTGGGTGCTGGCGGTCGTGCTGTGGGTCGTGCTGGTGGTGTGGCTGTACCGCGAGGTCGGGAACCTGCCGACCCCGACGCCGCGCTGACCACTGGTCAGGCCCGGGTCAACTCCAACGACCCGCCGCAGTGGCGGCACACCTCGGCGAACACGTGGACGTCGTGCGAGCAGGCCGGGCAGGGCCGGAAGCTGCGCTCGAGCAGGTCGTCACGGCGACGGCGGAACAACGGCCTGCGCGGGGTTCGATGTCTGGACACGACGACCACCATGCACAGGCAGCACCCCATGATCGCCAATCCGCACCACGCGTTGTGGCCATGCTCACCGGTGGGGTCAGCGTTCCGTGCGCGTCCGGTCACTGTTCGAACGTGCGCAGCCAGCCGTCGAGGTGCGGACACCCGGCGCGCAGGCGTGCCAGGCCCAGCCCCTGGATCGCCAGCGGCCCGTCGACCGTCTTGACGTAGCCGGGGCAGTAGTCGAGCAGCCGCTTCGACGGCGCGGTAGCGGGCCCGTCGTTGACCACCTCGGCTCCTCCGGCGACCCGGACGTCCTCACGCAGCCGGTCGGCGAGTCCGGTGCGAGTACTCCTCGAGCCACGCGCCGAGCCGTTCGCGGTCGGGACGGGTGAACGTGGAAGCGCCGTCGACCCGCTCGACCACGATCAGGTCGTCCAGCTCGAACTGGTTCACCAGGGTGACCGACTGCGTGGCGACGAGAACCTGGCTGCGCGTCGACGCCTGCCGAAGGAGCCCGGCCAACTGGACGACGGCGTAGGGGTGCAGCCCCAGTTCCGGCTCGTCCAAGACCACGAGCGAGGGCAGCCGAGGGTGCAGGAGCAGAGTCGCCAGGCAGATGAACCGAAGTGTGCCGTCCGACATCTGGTCGGCCGAGAACACGGCATCGGAGTCCTGTTGCCGCCAACGCAACCGCAGCCGGTCGCCCTTCTCCGGTTGAAGCACGAAGTCCCGGAAGAAGGGCGCGACCTGCCGGACCGCGCCCACGATCCGCCGGTAAGCCGACTGGTCGGCCTGGTCGTCGCTGTCGGAGAGCGTCAGCAGGACAGACGCGAGATTGCCCGCGTCGCTGCGCAGCAACAGGTTGTCCGCCGTGGCCACCAACTGCTTGACCGGGGCGTTCCGGCTGGTGTCGTGGAAGTGGTAGACGCGGCAACCGCGCAGCATTTCGATCATGCCCGATGCGGCCGCGTTGACGCCGGTGCGAGCAGTCTCGTGGAGCCGCGTCTCCCGGTTCCCCCGACCGATCTCGACCGGGACCGACCAGCCGACCGACTCGTGGGCGAAGATGAATTCATCGTTGCCGGCCGGCTCCAGCACGGCTTCGTACTCGCCGGATGACGCGACGATCTTCGTGCGAAGGTGGGCGGCATCGGTGTGGCGCAGCGCCGAAGCCCCGCCGTTCAGGCCGACGAAGTAGCGCAGGTCTTCCTCGACCAGGCGACCGAGCAGTTCGAACACGCGGATGAAGTTGCTCTTGCCCGCGCCGTTCGCGCCGATCAGGACGTTCAGCCGGCCGAGGTCGACCCGCGCCGAGCGGATCGAGGCGTACCCCTCCACCTCGATCGACTTCAGCTCCCGGTCGGCCACGCGATCACTCTACGACCACGCGCCGACCGGGAACGGCGACAGCTCAGTCCTCCGGCGGCGACCACACGTTCGTGCGCGCCATGCCCGCGGCACGGCCCTTGGACGAGATGACCAGCGCCATCTTGCGCGAGGCCTCGTCGATCATCTCGTCGCCGAGCATCACGGCGCCACGCTTGCCGCCCTGCTCGGACGTGAAGTAGTCGTACGCGTCGAGGATGTTCTCGGCGTGGTCGTAGTCCTCCTGCTTCGGGCTGTACACCTCGTTCGCCGCGTCGATCTGGCCCGGGTGCAGGACCCACTTGCCGTCGAAGCCGAGGGCGGCCGAACGACCCGCCACGCGGCGGAAGCCGTCGACGTCCCGGATCTGCAGGTACGGCCCGTCGATGGCCTGCTTGTCGTGCGCGCGGGCGGCCATGAGGATCTGCATCAGGATGTAGTGGTAGGCGTCGCCCACGTCGTAGCCGGGCGGCTGCTCGCCGACGACCAGCGACTTCATGTTGATCGACGCCATGAAGTCGGCCGGGCCGAAGATGATCGTCTCCACCCGCGGCGAGGCCGTCGCGATGGCGTTGACGTTGATCAGGCCCAGCGCGTTCTCGATCTGCGCCTCGATGCCGATCCGCCCGACCTCGTAGCCCATGGTCTTCTCGATCTGGGTGAGCAGCAGGTCCAGCGCGTGCACCTGCTCCGCGGTCTGCACCTTGGGCAGCATGATGCAGTCCAGGTTGGCGCCCGCGCCCTCGACGACCTCGGTGACGTCGCGGTACGTCCACTCGGTGGTCCAGTCGTTCACCCGGACCACCCGCGCGCGGGAGCCCCAGCCGCCCTCGTTCAGCGACGCCACGATGGTCTTGCGCGCGTCCGGCTTGGCCAGCGGCGCGCACGCGTCCTCCAGGTCGAGGAACACCTGGTCCGCGGGCAGCGTGCGAGCCTTGTCGATCATCTTCTGGCTCGAGCCGGGCACGGCCAGACACGAGCGACGGGGACGCTGCTGGTCGACCACTGTGGGTACCTCCTCGTACCGGCCGGTAACTCCTGTTGTGCGAAGGGTGGCACGCACGCCTGGCGCCCGCTATTTCGTGAGTCACGACTCACAGGCCCGTGGCAGGCTGAACCGGTGGAGATCGAGCAGGTGCTGGACAACGCGCTGCGCAAGGCCGCCGCGGTGTGGATCCGACCGGACGGCCACGAGCCGCGACTGGTGTGGGCGCTGTGGCGCGACGGGACGCTCCTGGTGGTGGTCGGCGGCACGGAGCAGGAGGTGCCGGGCCTGGCCGACGGCGTCACGTGCACCGTCACCGTCCGCTCCCCCACCACGCACTCCCACCTGGTCGACGCCGCCGCGACCGCCCACCTGACCGAGCCGGACGACGACACCGCGGCGGCGCTGCGGGCCGCCCGGCTCAACAGCAGGCCGCAGTGGGACTCGGTCTACCGCTTGGAGCTCGCGTGATCACCGTCCCGGACGACTTCGGCCGGATCCTCGGCGAGGAATCGCGGGAGTGGCGCGCGAACCTGCCCACCCTGGCCACGAAGTTCTGCGCCCGCTGGCGGCTCACCCCGGACGGCTCGCTGCTCACCGGCCACACCGCCGTGGTCCTGCCGGTGCGCCGCGCCGACGGCCACCCGGCCGTGCTCAAGCTGACCTGGCTGGACGACGAGAACCGGCAGGAGCCGATGGCGCTGCGGGCCTGGCGCGGCCAAGGCGTGGTGGACCTGCTCGACCACGACGACGAGCAGGGCGCGCTGCTCCTGGAACGCCTGGACCACACCCGGTCGCTGGGCGACGCACCGATCGAGGAGGCGCTGGCCGTCACCGGCGGGCTGCTGCGCAGGCTGCGCACCCCCGCCGGACCGGAGTTCCGCCGCCACGAGTTCCCGGACCTGACCGAGCGGAACGCCGACCGGGGCGGACCGCTGCCCGTCGACCTCGTCCGCCACGCCGACGTGCTCGGCGCGGAGCTCACCGCGACCGCCGGGACCACGCTCGTCAACCAGGACCTGCACTACGAGAACGTGCTGCGCGGCGACCGGGAGCCGTGGGTGCTGATCGACCCGAAACCGCTGTCCGGCGACCGCGAGATCGGCGTGATCCCGTTGCTGTGGAACAGGTTCGGCGAGCTGGACGGCGAACGCGGGCTGCGCGACCGGTTCGCCGCGCTGTGCGACATCGGCGAACTGGACGCCGACCGGGCCCGCGCCTGGACGTTCTGCCGCGCCGTCGACACCTGGCTGTGGTGCCTGGACGAGGAGTTGGACGAGATGGCGACCGTGGTCGAGGCGATCGCGCGCACCTTCCGCCCGTGACCGCGCCGTCCACAGTGGAACGCAGCGGCGGCGCACCGGGCGGACTAACCTGATCACGTGGTCGCCGTGAACCGCGTCTTCGCCGCCCAGCTCGCCGGCATGCCCGTGTTCGGGCCGGACGGCGAGTCGATCGGCAAGGTCCGCGACCTGGTCATCGGCCTGCGGGTGGACCGCCAGCCGCCCCGCGTGCTCGGCCTGGTACTGGAGCTGGCCACCCGGCGGCGCATCTTCGTGCCGATGCTGCGGGTCACGTCGATCGAGCCGAACGCCGTCACGCTCGCCACCGGCTCGGTCAACCTGCGCCAGTTCCACCAGCGCGCCAACGAGGTGCTGGTCGTCGGCGAGCTGCTCGACGCCCGCGTGACGCTCGACTCCGGCGCGGCGGCGGTGCTGGTCGACGCGGCGATGGAGCCCAGCCGCACGCGTGACTGGCGGATGACGCGGGTCGCGGTCCGGGAGCGCACCGGTCGGCTGGCCCGCCGCGGCCCGGTGCAGGTGCTGCGCTGGGAGGATCTGAGCGGGCTGACGGTGACCGAGCTGGCGGGCCAGCCGCAGGGCGCGCAGCACCTGGTGGCGATCTTCGAGACGATGCGCGCCGCGGACGTGGCGCTGGCCCTGCACAGCCTGCCGTTCAAGCGGCGCTACGAGGTGGCCGAGGCGCTGGACGACGAACGGCTCGCCGACGTCATCGAGGAGATGGCCGAGGAGGACCAGAAGGACCTGCTGGGGCACTTGGACGACGAGCGCGCCGCGGACATCCTGGAGGCCATGAACCCCGACGACGCCGCCGACCTGCTGGCCGAGCTGCCGAAGGGCGAGCAGGACCGGCTGCTGGGGCTGATGGAGCCGGAGGAGTCCGAACCGGTGCGGCGGCTGCTGGAGTACAGCTTCGACACCGCGGGCGGCCTGATGACGCCGGAACCGGTGGTGCTCGCGCCGGACGCGACCGTGGCCGAGGCACTGGCGCACGTGCGCAACCCGGACCTGACGCCCGCGCTGGCCAGCATGGTGTTCGTGTGCCGCGCGCCGACGGCCACGCCGACCGGCCGCTACCTGGGCTGCGTGCACATCCAGCGGCTGCTGCGCGAACCGCCGTCCGACCTGGTCGCGGGCGTGCTGGACACGGACCTGGCGACGTTGTCGCCGACCGCGTCGCTCAGCGACGTGACCCGCTACTTCGCCGCCTACAACCTGGTGTGCGGGCCGGTGGTGGACGAGAGCGACCACCTGCTCGGCGCGGTCACCGTGGACGACGTGCTGGACCACCTGCTGCCGGCCAACTGGCGCGAGACGGGGCTGTCCCATGCCTGAGCTGCTGCCGCGTCGACGGCTCGACCAGCCGCGCACGGAGAACCGGTTCCGGCTGTCGCTCGACCCGGAGGCGTTCGGCCGGTTCTCCGAGCGCCTGGCCCGGTTCCTCGGCACCGGCAAGTTCCTGTTCTGGCAGACGCTGCTGGTGATCGTGTGGATCACGCTGAACCTGTTCGCGGTGACGCTGCGCTGGGACCCGTACCCGTTCATCCTGCTCAACCTGGCGTTCTCCACGCAGGCCGCGTACGCCGCGCCGCTGATCCTGCTCGCGCAGAACCGGCAGGACGACCGCGACCGGGTGTCGCTGGAGGAGGACCGGGCCCGCGCCGCGCAGACGAAGGCCGACACCGAGTACCTGGCCCGCGAGCTGGCCGCGCTGCGGCTCGCCGTCGGCGAGGTGGTGACCCGCGACTACCTGCGCAGCGAGCTGGAACGGGTGTTCCGGGAGCGCAAGCGGCCCGCCAAGGACGTCAGGGACGCGAAGGACGACGTGCCGTCGTCGTGAGGCTCACGGTTCGTCGGCGCCCAGCCGGTCGCACGTGCGGCCGAACGCCTCCAGCTCGGCGTGGTCGAACACCTCCGCGAAGTGCCGCACCACGCCCGCGAGGTGCGTGCCGGACGCCACCCGGAGCCGGTCGAGGCCCTGCGCGGTGAGCACCGCCACCACGCCGCGGCCGTCGCCGTCGGCACGTTCCCGCAGCACCAGGCCCGCGCGTTCCAGGCGGTCGACGAGTCTGGTCACGCCGGAGCGGGACAGCAGCACCGCGTCGGCCAGCTCGGTCATCCGCAATCGGTGCTGCGGCGCCTCGGCGAGCTGGACCAGGACGTCGTAGGCCGCGAGCGACAGGCGTTGCTCGGCGATCAGTTCGGCTTCCAGGATCCGAGTGAGCCTCGCGTGCGCCCGGAGGAAGGATCGCCACACCCCCAGCTCGGTACGGGTGGGCAACCGGGCAGATCCGGTTTCCGGCACGGATACCAATGTTACGGAAAGCACGCAAACGGCTGCGCGCTGCCCCCGGAACGGAGGTGACCAACCGGTAGCTTGGAGGTGCACGGCCCGCCGTAGCATGGCGGTCCCACCACCTCTCCCGAAGGCGTTCCCGTGACTCTTCCTACCGTTGACGACGTGCAGAAGGCGTTGGCCGGTGTCCAGGACCCGGAGATCCGGCGTCCGATCACCGACCTCGGCATGGTCAAGGGCGTCGTGGTCGGCGACGACGGTGTCGTGGACGTGGCGGTGTTCCTGACCGTGTCCGGCTGCCCGCTGCGCGACAAGATCACCGCCGACGTGACGTCCGCCGTGTCCGCGCTCGACGGCGTGACCGGTGTCCGCGTCGAGCTGGACGTGATGAGCGACTCCCAGCGCACCGAGCTGCGCAAGACGCTGCGCGGCGGCGTCGAGGAACCGGTGATCCCGTTCGCCCAGCCCGGGTCGTTGACGCGGGTGTACTGCGTGGCGTCCGGCAAGGGCGGTGTCGGCAAGTCGTCGGTGACGGTGAACCTGGCCGTCGCGATGGCCGCGCGCGGGCTGTCCGTCGGCGTGGTGGACGCCGACATCTACGGCCACTCCATCCCGCGGATGCTGGGCACGGACGCGAAGCCCACCCAGGTCGAGAAGATGATCATGCCGCCGCAGTCGCACGGTGTGAAGCTCATCTCGATCGGCATGTTCACGTCGGGCAACACGCCGGTCGTGTGGCGCGGCCCGATGCTGCACCGGGCGTTGCAGCAGTTCCTGGCCGACGTGTTCTGGGGCGACCTGGACGTGCTGCTGCTCGACCTGCCGCCGGGCACCGGCGACATCGCCATCTCGGTGGCGCAGCTCGTGCCGAACGCCGAGATCCTGGTCGTGACGACGCCGCAGCAGGCCGCGGCCGAGGTGGCCGAGCGGGCGGGTTCCATCGCGTTGCAGACGCGGCAGCGGATCGCCGGCGTGATCGAGAACATGTCGTGGCTGGAGCTGCCGGACGGCACGCGCATGGAGGTGTTCGGCGAGGGCGGCGGCCAGGCCGTGGCCGACTCGCTGACGCAGGCGGTCGGCGCGGACGTGCCACTGCTGGGCCAGGTCCCGCTCGACCCGCGCCTGCGCGAGCAGGGCGACTCGGGCACGCCGATCGTGCTGGCGCACCCCGAGTCGGTCGCCGGACAGGTGCTGACGGCCGCGGCGGGCAAGCTGTCGACGCGGTCGCGCGGCCTGGCCGGACGCCTGCTGAACGTCACCCCGGCCGGCCGCTGAGACCGAGCCGTCAGCGCGTGGCCCGTGGCTCGTCGATCGCGCCGCGGGACCTCGCGCCCACGGCTCGACGAGGCGGTGTGGTGCCGTCTCGCCACGTCGCGACCAGCAGGGCGAGCCGTTGGGGGCGGTCGGAGTCGGCGACGATCCAGCAGATCGCGAGGATGGGCACGACAATCGCGACGATCAGCAGGATCACACCAATCCAGCCCGCCGCCAGAGCCGCAGCCACCCCACCGCCGATGCCTCCGGCCGCTCCGATGCCTCCGGCCAAGCCCATCGCACGTCGCCTCATCGGTCCACCGCCCGACGTGCAGTCGTCCGCAGCGTGATCGCGAGCCGGGGTGCGGCGACCAGGATGATGCTGAGCAGCTCGATCCACCGCCGAACGCGAGGTGTCCCGTCAGCGCGCAGGTCGATCATCCACGCCGCCCATTCCTCGCGGTACTCGCGCCTGGCATCAGCGGGTAACAGCCGACTGGCGCCCGCAATCACGTCATCGGACCACGGGCCGATTTCGATGGGGTTCGTGATGCCCTCCCCTGCGAGAAGGAGTGCGATGACGAGGATGGCGAGAGCGAAGGCGAGGATGCCGCCGGCGGCGTCGTCGAGAACGCCCGAAGCGGCGGAAAGACCGGCCGCGGTGAACGCGGCGAGGGCTGCGACAGTGGCGATCGGAGCGCCCACGACGAGGAGGAGCCAGCGGCCGCGCTGCTGCTTTCGTGACACTTCGTCCACCCGCCTCAGTGCCCGAGTCGCGGACGCAGTGCCGACAGGCGGCCGGTGGACGCCTCGGTCCGGGCCACGACCTGGTGGGCCTGAGCCGCCCCGAGGCCGGTGAGGCGGTAGTAACGCCGCCGCGGCCGGCCTTGGTCCTCGTGCTCGGCCGGGTCTTCCCAGAAGCTCTCGACCAGCCCGATCCGCTGAAGACGGGCCAGGATCGGGTGCAGCGTCCCAGTCTTCAACCCGGTCTGCCGGGCGATATCGAGCCCGTAGCGGGGCGTCGCGGGATCGTCCAGCAGCGCCCGAAGCACCTCGATCGTCTGCGGTGTCATCCGAGGCCCGGCCACCATTCAACTCTACCTAACTAGACTTTCTGACGCTACCTAGCTAGAGATAAGAGCCTGCCCTGTCGGAGGCCATGACGCCTGATGGTGAGCTCAGGTGGCGTCCGGGTCGTACGGGGGGCGCTCGCCGCTCTCCAGCGGACGGTCCCGGATCGTCGTGTCGCGGGCCGGTGGCACGGCGGGGTGGCCGTTCGGCTTCTCGCTGGGCTCGTCGTCCCACAGGTGCTTCGTGATCGCGCGCTTGGGGTCGAAGTTCCGCAGTTCCCGCAGGTCCTCGAGGGGCTTGCGCAGCTGCTCGAACTCGGGCCCCATCTCCTGCTTCAGCTGCTCCCGGGCGCCGGTCGCGTAGTCGCGGACCTTGCGCACCGTCTTGCCGACCCACGCGGCCGCGTCGGGCAGTCGTTCCGGGCCGAGGATGAACAGCCCCGCCACGACGATGACGAGGATCTCAAGCCACCCGATGCTGTCGAACACCCTCGTGCCCCCACCTTCCGCGCCCAAGCCCTGGCTGCCAGCGTAACCGTCAATCGGACCGCAAAGTCACCTGCACGGTCAGCTCCCGGCCCTGCCTGGCCAGCACGACCGGCACCGTCTCGCCGATTTCATGGTCCCTTACCGCAACGGTCAGCTCCGCGGCGTTGCGCACCATCCGGTCGCCGACCCGGGTGATCACGTCGCCTTCCTCGATGCCCGCCGCGTCGGCCGCGCCGCCCTCGGGCACGTTCTGCACCTGCGCGCCCTCCGCCGTCTCCGCCGACGCCGACCGCACGTTGATGTTCATGTCGGCGTGCTTGACCTCGCCGTCGCGGATCAACGCCTGCGACACCTTGCGCGCGTAGTTGCCGGAGATCGCGAACCCGAGGCCGACCGAGCCGCCGGTCTCGGTGCGGATCGACGAGTTGATGCCGACCAGCGCGCCGGACGAGTCGACCAGCGCGCCACCGGAGTTGCCCGGGTTGATGGCCGCGTCGGTCTGGATCGCGTCGTAGGTGACCTGCGGCCCGCCGTTCTCGCCGGCCGCCGTCACGGGCCGGTGCAGGGCGCTGACGATGCCCTCGGTCACGGTGTTCGACAGCGACAGCGGCGAGCCGATCGCGAGCACGGTGTCGCCCACCGCCAGCTCGTCGGAGTCGCCGAACTGCAGCACGGTCGGGTTGTCCACCTCGACCTTGATCACCGCGAGGTCGGTCTTGGAGTCACGGCCGACGACCTGCGCGACGGCCCGCTTGCCGTCGGTGAAGACCACGGTCAGCTTCGCCGACGTGTCCTGCGCCGCCGGGGCGACCACGTGGTCGTTGGTCAGCACGTAGCCCTCGCCGTCGATGACCACACCGGAGCCGACGCCGGCCACGTTCGCGCCCTTGAACTCGATCGACACGACGCTGGGCGTGACCCGCTTGGCGATGTCGGCGACCGACCCGACCGGGCGTTCCTTGCCGGGCTTGACCTCGGCGAGCGTGACGCCGCCGTCGGTGAGCGGGTTGCCGACGCGACCGAGCAGCCAGCCGACCACGCCGCCGCCCGCGCCGATCACCAGCGCGGCCACCATGAGCAGCACCAGGGCCATCGGCTTGACGCGCCGCCCGAACAGCAGTTCGGGCACGCTGAGCTGCGGTCCGGGCTCGGGTTCCGGCTTGGGTCCGGTGTCGGGCTGCTCGGTGACGGCGGGCGGGCCGATGACGGCCGACGCGCCCGGGTCGCGCCACGAGTCGCCCGCCGGCTTGCCCTCCCAGAAGACGGGCTCCACCTCGGGCTCGCCGTTCGGGTCGACCGGCGGGCGCTGCAAGCGGGTCTCGGCGTCGCCGCGCGGCCGGCCGAACGCCGTGGACAGCGCTTCCGGTGGCGGTGGCGCGAGCTGGACGAACGAGTTGCCGTTGGGGCTCGGGCGGTCGGCGGAGAACGCGCCCGCCACGCCCTGCGGCCGGCCGAACACGGCCTGTTGACCGGGGTCGACGGCCGGGCGGTTCAGCGGACGGGGTGCGAGCCTGCGGTGCGCCCCGTCGTCAACGCCCGACCTGGGAGTCCCGTTGCCCTGCTCTGGCTCGCTCATCGCTCCCCGCACGTCGTCACACCATGGTTGTCGCGGGGCAATCGTGCCGGGTGACCGGTGAAGTTGCCGTCAGCGGGCTGGTCAGCGACCCAGCAGGCCGGTGTCCGCGGCGGGGCGCAGCACGCCGACGGGCTCGCGTTCGTCGGTCAACGACGGCGCGACCACGGGCGAGGGCTGCGGCGAGTTGCCCTGGGCGGGCGGCGGCGCGTTGTCCTCGCTGCCCGGTGCGACCAGGGCGAGCGCGCCGAGCATGAGACCGGAGACGACGACGCCGGCGCCTTGGCGCGCACGTCGACCCCCGAAGAGACCGGCACCGAAGCGGCTACCGCCGCCGGTTCCGAAAGGGCGGCCGGACCCCAGCACGGGACCGTTGCCGAACGCGACCCGGTCGGGCCGCTGGACCGTGACGAGCTGGCCGTCCTCGGTGACCGCGAGGCCGTCCGGGGCGCTGGGCAGCTCCACTTCCTGCGGGATCGCGCCCAGCCTGGCCAGCAGGCTCGCGGGCGCGCACGGCGCGTCGGCGGCGCGCACGGCCGACCGGGCCTGCTGCTGCGAGTACGCCTCGGCCGCGCAGAACGGGCAGCGCTGCAGGTGCGCGGACGCCCTGTTGTGCGCCGAGGCGGACAGCTCGCCGTCGACGAAGGCGACGACCGCGTCGGGCAGCAGGTGCTGCTCGGGCAGTTGCCAACCTCGCAGGTCGGTCATGCAGAGTCCTCCTGAGCCAGACCCCGACGGCGTTCCAGTGCGACCCGCAGGGCCTGGCGGCCCCGGTGGATCCTGCTCCTCACGGTACCGAGTTTGACGCCGAGGGTGGCGCCGATCTCCTCGTAGGAGAGTCCTTCCACGTCACACAGCACGACGGCGGCGCGGAACTCGGGCGGCAGCTCGTCCAGCGCGGCCTGCAGCTCCGGGTCGAGGTGCGTGTCGTCGTAGATCTCCTCGGGCGTCGGGTCGTCGCCCGGGATGCGGTCGGTCTCCTCGGGCAGGGCCTCCATGCGCACGCGGGAGCGGCGGCGGGCCATGTCGAGGAAGAGGTTCGTGGTGATGCGGTGCAGCCAGCCCTCGAACGTGCCGGGCTTGTACGACGCCAGCGAGCGGAACACCCGGATGAACGTCTCCTGGGTGAGGTCCTCGGCGTCGTGCTGGTTGCCGGACAGGCGGTAGGCCAGCCGGTACACCCGGTCGGCGTGGTCGCGGACCACTTGGTCCCACGAGGGCGCGATCCAGTCCGCGTCCTCGATGGGCGCGGTCAGTGCGGGCGCCGTCGGTGCGGCGGTCGGCTGCTTTGGCATCGGGCGGTTAAGCACCTCCACTGGGCTGGCTGCCCTGCTGCACGGGTCAACGCTCGGCTCCCCTGACGTGTTCCCGTTGGTCCTGCTCGTCATGCGTTGGGGTCAGCTTGACGTCTTCCCTTATAACCATCGTGAGAGACGGCTGAGAGCATGCTGAGAATCCGGGTTGTCGGCGAGATTCACCCGAACCGACGCCGGCGGCGTTAGCCTTCGTGCTGTGGATGCGCCGACGCGCGAGTACGTGGAGCGCTACCTGCCCGAGGACGCCGTGATCACGGCCGCCAGGGCTCGTGGCGCCGAGTTGGGGTGCGTGCCGATCGGGTCCGGCGGCGGGGCGGCGCTGCGGTTCCTCGCCGCGGCGTTGCAGGCCAAGGCCGTGGTGGAGATCGGCACCGGGGCCGGTGTCGGCGCGTTGTACCTGCTCGGCGGCATGCCCGCGGCCGGCGTGCTCACGTCGATCGACGTGGCGCCGGAGCACCAGCGGGCGGCCCGGGTGGCGTTCGCGGAGGCGGGGGTCGCGGTGTCGCGGACCCGGTTGATCATGGGTCAGGCGCTGGACGTGCTGCCGAGGCTCACCGACGGCGCGTACGACCTGGTGTTCGTGGACGCGGCGAAGTCGGAGTACCCGAAGTACCTGGCGGAGGGCGTGCGGCTGCTGCGGCCGGGCGGCGTGATCGCGTTCGACAACGTGCTGTGGCACGGCCGGGTGGTCGACCCGTCGCACCGCGACCCGGACACGACGGCGATGCGGGAGGTGGCGCGGTCGGTCCGCGAGGACGACCGCCTGGTCCCGGTGATCCTGCCGCTCGGCGACGGCCTGCTGGTCGCGGCGAAGGTCGGCTGACCTCACCCGGCTGACCTCACCCCGCCGGGGTCACCCGTGTGGGTGAAATCACGGCAGGTCGGCGCGGTGTCGGGGACCGCCGCGGAGGAGGTCCCCGACCGCACCTCACACCATCAGTGGGCCGTGACGCCCTTCCCGAGCACCGTCACCCCGCCTGACGACACGGTGTAGCGCTGCCGGTCCGTCGCCGGGTCCACGCCGATCAACGCGCCGTCGGGCACGACGACGTTCTTGTCCAGGATCGCCCGCCGCACCACCGCGCCGCGCCCGATCCGCACGCCCGGCAGCAGCACGCTCCCCTGCACCACCGACCCGGACTCCACGACCACGTCCGAGCTGATCACCGACCCGTGGATGGTCCCCGAGATGATCGAACCCGGCCCCACCATCGAGTCCTCGGCGCTGCCTCCCGCGATGAACTTCGCGGGCGGGAGCGGCGGGGTCGCCGTCCGGATCGGCCACGCCTGGTTGTAGAGGTTGAACACCGGCCGCACCGACACCAGGTCCATGTGCGCCTCGTAGTAGGCGTCGATGGTCCCCACGTCGCGCCAGTAGCCCCGGTCGCGGTCGGTCTCGCCCGGCACCTTGTTGTCGGCGAAGTCGTAGACGTGCGCCTGCCCCTGGTCGACGAGCATCGGGATGATGTCGCCGCCCATGTCGTGGTCGGAGTCGGGGTTCGACGCGTCCGCCCGCAACGCGTCGATCAGCGCCTCCGTGGTGAACACGTAGTTGCCCATCGACGCGAAGGTGACCTCGGGGTCGTCCGGCACGTGCGGCGGCTCGGCGGGCTTCTCCAGGAACCGGGTGATCAGCCCGGTCGCGTCGGAGTCGATGCAGCCGAACGCCTTGGCCTCCGCCCGCGGCACCCGGATGCCCGCGACGGTGACGCCCGCCCCGGTCTCCACGTGCTGCTCCACCATCTGGCCGGGGTCCATCCGGTAGACGTGGTCGGCCCCGAAGATGATCACGTGCTCGGGTTTCTCGTCGTTGACGAGGTTCAACGACTGGAAGATGGCGTCCGCGCTGCCGGTGTACCAGCGCGGCCCGAGCCGCTGCTGCGCCGGCACCGGCGTGACGTACTGGCCGAGCACATTGGACAGTCGCCACGTCGTGGAGATGTGCCGGTCCAGGGAATGGGATTTGTACTGGGTGAGCACGCAGAGCTTGACGAAACCCGCGTTCACCAGGTTGGACAGGACGAAGTCCACCAACCGGTAGTTACCGCCGAAGGGCACCGCCGGCTTTGCCCGGTCGGCGGTCAACGGCCACAACCGTTTGCCTTCGCCACCGGCGAGGACAATTCCTAGAACGTGCGGTTGCCCTTTCACAGCAACGACCCTAACCGGGTGACCACCGGCCCACCAACGGCGAAGTAACGCAAACTCCGCTCGTTCACCCGGCTGCCCCCGGCCACGGGGTTACGGTGAGCCCCGTGCGAATTGGACTGCTCACACGGGAGTACCCGCCGGAGGTCTACGGCGGCGCTGGGGTGCACGTCGGCTTCCTGGTGCCGAGGTTGCGCGAACTGGTCGACGTGGACGTGCACGCCTTCGGCGGGCCGCGCGCGGACGCCAGGGCGCACAACCCCGCGCACGGCCTGGAGCAGGCGAACGCCGCGCTGGCCACGTTGTCGGTCGACCTGGAGATGGCCGCCGCGCTGGGCGACGCGCAGCTCGCGCACTCGCACACCTGGTACGCCAACATGGCCGGTCACCTGGCGAAACTGCTGCACGGCATCCCGCACGTGGTGACCGCGCACTCGCTGGAGCCGCGCCGGCCGTGGAAGGCCGAGCAGCTGGGCGGCGGCTACCGGGTGTCGTCGTGGGTGGAGCGGACCGCGTACGAGGCGGCGGACGCGGTGATCGCGGTCAGCGAGGGCATGCGCGCCGACGTGCTGGACTGCTACCCGGCGTTGGACCCGGCCCGGGTGCACGTCGTGCGCAACGGGATCGACACGACCGCTTACCACCCCGTTTCCGACACCGACGCCCTGCTCCGGCACGGCATCGACCCGGCGCGGCCGATCGTGACGTTCGTGGGGCGGATCACCCGGCAGAAGGGCGTCGGGCACCTGGTCGCCGCCGCGCACCGGATCTCGCCGGACGCGCAGGTCGTGCTGTGCGCGGGCGCGCCGGACACGCCGGAGATCGCCGAGGAGACGCGGCTCGCGGTGGCGGAGCTGGCGGCGTCGCGGCCGGGGGTGTTCTGGATCCAGCAGATGCTCCAGCCGGCCGAGGTGCGGCAGATCCTGAGCCACTCGACGGTGTTCGTGTGCCCGTCGGTGTACGAGCCGCTGGGCATCGTGAACCTGGAGGCGATGGCGTGCGGCACGGCCGTGGTGGCGTCCGACGTGGGCGGCATCCCGGAGGTCGTCGACCACGGGCGGACCGGGCTGCTGGTGCACTACGACGAGAAGGACGTCGAGGCGTACCGGGTGGCGTTGGCCGACGCGGTGAACGAGGTGCTCGGCGACCCGGCGAGGGCGGCGGCGTTCGGCGAGGCGGGGCGCGCGCGGGCGATCGAGGAGTTCTCGTGGGCGACGGTCGCCGAGCAGACCGTGGCGGTGTACTCGGCGGCGCTGAAGGGCTCCCCGTGATCAGCTGACCCCGCACTGTGACGTGCGCCACTCGGCCGCGATGCAACGGTATGGGGCGCCGACCGCCTTTAACCAGTAGGGGCGACTACTGGGGGCGTTATGCGGTGGCTTGTGCTCCTGCTCGCGCTGGTGGCCGGCGGGTGCGCCACGCCCGCGTTCAGCGCGGAGCAGGTCAGGTTGACCATCGAGGGAGAGGCGGTGCTGGACGCGCCCGGCCTGCAGTCGCGGGCCGAGGCGGAGCTGAGCTACACGCTGTCGTTCGGGTACGTGGCCCGGACCGGCCAGGACGCGGTGAGCTGCTGGTTCGCGCGCACCGGTGAGGCGTTCGAGGTCGACACGCGGCTGTGGTGCGGCCCCGTGCAGGTGCCCGGCACGGCCGCGACCACCGACTGGGTGCCGGTGCCGTTGAAGAAGGTCGAGAGCAACGCCTCCGGGATCCGGCTGGAGGTGCAGCCGCCGCAGGTGCCCGCGCAGGGCGCCCGCAGCACACCGGTGGGGAAGCTGGTGCGCACCGACGGGCGGGAGACCGACGCCGACCAGGGCGTCGGCCAGGCGGGGCCGGACTTCCTGGCCGTGCTGCCCGACGACGGGCAGGTGCTCGACGCGGCGTCCGCGATGGTGCGCGACGACCAGCTCGAGGTGAACGTGACGGGGTACTCGTCGCCGACCGTGTGGCCGACCGCGGAAGGTGACCTGCGGGCCGAGCACGGGGTGGCGTTGCGGGTGCTGCGGGTGCGGGTGACGCGGCACGCGGAGGTCGACTCGGCGTTCGGGCAGACGCCGTGGCGCGGGTGGCTGCCGCAGCCGCCGGAGCTGTCGCTGGACGTGCCGGGCCGACGCCACCGGCTGCCCGCCGACCGGCTGCCGGACAACGGGTCGGCGCTGATCGTCTACACGGTGCCGGTCGCCGGCGGGCAGGAGTCGCTGGTGCTCGACACGGTGGGGGCGAAGTCGCTGCAACAGCGGGTCGAGGTGCCGACCGGGGTGGTCGTCGGCGAGGCGCCGAAGGTGCTGCGGCGCGCGCCGGGGCCGGAGGCGATCTCGGTGTCGACGCCGATCTCGCTGGGCGCGACGGCCGGTTCGGTGGAGGTCGTGCGGGCCCGGCTGGGTCGGCAGCGGCCGGTGTCGGCGAACGGGCAGTACGAGTTGGCGACGGCGGGCGCCGGGACGGCGTTGGTGGAGTTGCGGCTGGTCGGGCACGGGCTGCCGAGCGTGGTCGGCGCGGGGCGGACGGCGTCGCTGTTGACGTTGACGTTGCCGGGCGGGCAGGCGGCGCGGCAGGTCGGCGCGCGTTACGGCGGGGACACCCTGCCGGTGGCGGTCGTGTACGAGGTGCCGGAGGACGTGCGGGCGGCGACGTTCTCGGTGGCCGCGGGGACGGTGGCGTTGCCGCAGCTGGGCGAGGTCGCGGTGACCGGTGGCGCGGCGGTCGAGGTGCCGCTGGACTTCTGAGGTCGGTGCGCCTGTGCCTTGTGGGCGGCGCCGACCGCGACGGCCGCCAGCGCCAGCCACACCGTGATCAGCACGGTCAGTCCCGGCCAGCCGTGGGCCTGGTAGGCGGCGCTGCCCGCCGTGCCGCCGGTGCTGCTGCCGACGTAGTACGCGAACAGGTAGACGCCCGAGGCCTGGCCGCGGACGTGGTCGGGGGCGTGGGCGCCGACCCAGCCGCTCGCCACCGCGTGGGCGGCGAAGAAGCCGCCGGTGAACAGGGTGAGGCCGACGGCGATCGCGGCCACGTGGTCGGGGAGGGTGATCGCGGCGCCGGCGGCGGTCAGCGCGAGGCCGGCGAGGGCGACGCGGGCGCGGCCGTGGCGGTCGGCCAGGCGGCCCGCGGCGGCGGACGTGCCGCCGCCCGCCGCGTAGGCGAGGTAGACGAGGGTCGCGAGGCCGGTGGGCAGGCCCAGGTCGGTGGTGAGTCGGAAGCCGATGACGTTGAAGACCGAGATGAACGCCGCCACCGAGAGGATCGCGATCGCGTACTGGCAGAGCAGGACCCGGTCGGTGAGGGCGTCCCGGAGCGCGCTCGGGCGGCGTTCGGCGTGGTGGCCCTTGGGCAGCAGGAGGGCGGCGGTGATCGCGCAGGCCGCGCCGAACGCGCCGGCGAGGGCCAGGGCGGTGCGCCACGACGTGCCGTCGGTGGTGAAGCCGGTGATGAGGCGGCCGAGCATGCCGCCGGCGCTGTTGCCCGCGACCAGGGCTCCGATGGCCGCGCCGACGTGCGTCTTGGGTGCTTCCTGGGCGAGGAACGCCATGGCGCTCGCGGGGACGCCCGCGGTGGCGACGCCTTGCAGGGCTCGGGCGGCGAGGAGGGTTTCGTAGGTCGGGGCGAGCGGGAGGAGCAGGCCGAGGGCGGCGGCGGTGAGGACGGACCAGACGATGACGCGGCGTCGGCCGACCCGGTCGGCGACGGCGGCCATCGGGATGATCGCGAGGGCCAGGGCGCCGGTCGCGGCGCTGACGGCGAGGGACGCTTCGGCCGGCGTGAGGCGGAACTCGCGGGCGATGTCGGGCAGGACCGATTGCGGCGCGTAGAGCAGCGCGAACGTGGCCAGGCCGGTGGCGGCGACGGCGGTGGTGAGGCGGCTGGGCACGTCTTCGACGCTAATCCATGCGTCCAATGCGGCAGTTTGCGATAATCCATGCGGTGATGGATGAATTGGTGCCGCGACTGGCCGTTCTCCGCGCGTTGGCCGCGGACGAGCACGTCACCCACGCCGCCGAAGCCGTCGGCGTGCCCCAACCGACCGTGAGCCGCTGGCTGGCCGCCCTGGGCACGTCACTCGGCGCGCCGGTCGTCATACGATCGGGTCGCCGAGTCCGCCTGACCAGGGCAGGCCGCCTACTGTGCGAAGCCGCCGACCGCGCCCTGACCGCCCTGGAAGCCGGCCACCGCGCCGCGACCGAGGAAGTTTCACCCGAACGTGGCCAGGTCGCGCTCGGCTTCCTCCACCTCCTGGGCAGGTCGGTCGTCCCGACCCTGGTCAGCCGCTTCCGCGAACATCACCCGTCCGTGCGATTCCGCCTGGTCCAGAACTCGCGCCAGGACATCCTCACCCAGCTGGCCGACGGCGTCCTCGACCTGACCCTCGTCTCGCCGCCGCCGACCGACCCCGCGTTCACGCACGCCGTCGTGCGCGAGGAGGAGCTGATCCTCGTCGTCCCACCGGGCCACCACCTGGCCGGCCGCCGGTCGGTGCGGGTCGCCGAGCTGGCGGGCGAGGAGTTCGTCGGGCTGGAGCCGGGCTACGGCCTGCGGCAGATCACCGACGACCTGTGCGCCGCGGCCGGTTTCGTGCCCGCGCTGGCGTTCGAGGGCCAGGAGACCGAAACCGTCCGGGGGCTGGTCGCGGCGGGCCTGGGCGTCGCGCTGCTGCCGCACGCCGACTCGCCGTCAGGCCTGCCGGAGATCCCGCTCACCCCGCGGGCGGGGCGGGAGATCGCGCTGGTCTGGCTGACCGACGTGCCGCTCCCGCCGGCCGTCCAGGCGTTCCGGGAGCACGCGCTGGCCCCGTGATCCCGCTCACCGCCCCACCGCCCTGCCCGCCACGGCCCGTCCGCCTTTCCGCCGTACCGCTCCTCCCCCACCGTCCGCTTCAGGTGGTGGTCGGGGTGGTTGCGGTTCCTCGATTCAACCGAGGTGCGGTAACGGTGTTTCCGTACATTTTCCGGCCATGATCACCCGATCGTGTGCGGTCGGGTGTAGGTCTCGGCCAGTTCGATCAGGGTTCGGGCGGCGAAGCCGGTGGCTCCCGCGACCACCTCGTCGTAGACCTTGTCGGCTCGCGCGGGGCCGGCGATGTCCAGGTGGGCCCACGGGAGGCCACCCGTGAACTCCTTGAGGAACAGCGCCGCGGTGATGCCGCCGGGGCCGGGCGGGCACTGGCGGACGTCGGCGATGTCGCTCCGGACGTCCTCCGCCAAGTCCTCCAGCAGCGGCATCCGCCACCACGACTCGCCGACCCGCGCGCCGGACTCGGCCACGCGCGCGGCCAGGTCGTCGTCCGTGGCGAAGAGCCCACCGGTGCGCAGGCCGAGGCTCACCTTCATCGCGCCGGTCAGGGTCGCGACGTCCACGAGCACGTCCGGCCGCAGGTTCCGCACCGCGTAGGCCAGCGCGTCGGCCAGCACGAGCCTGCCCTCCGCGTCCGTGTTCGTCACCTCGGTCGTCGTGCCCCCGTACTGGGTGATCACGTCACCCGGTCGGTAGGCCGAACCCGACACGTGGTTCTCGGCGGCCGGCACGAGACCGGTCACCCGGACGGGCAGGCTCTGCCGCGCGATCCCCACCAGGGCCGCCACGACCGCCGCACCGCCGGACATGTCCGTGCGCATCAGGTGCATGCCCTCGGCGGGCTTGATCGAGACACCGCCGGTGTCGAACGTGATGCCCTTGCCGACCAGCACCAGGTGCGGCCCGTCCGCGCCGGCGTCGACGCCCGGCCACGTCAGCTCGATGAACCTCGGCGGCCGGGACGAGCCGCCGCCAACCGCCAGCACACCGCCGAACCCCTGCTCGGCCAGCCACTTCTCGTCCCGGACCTCGACCTGGAGACCGGGCACGGCGCGGGCGGCCTTCACCGCCGCGGCGGCCAGCCAGGACGGATCCTTCACATTTGACGGCATGTTCGCCAGGTCGCGCGCCAACGACGTCGCGGCGGCCAGCGCGTTCGCCTTCCGCACGACGTCCGCCAGCCCCACCACCCCGGTGACCAGGCGCAACGACTTCACCCTCGGCGGGGCCTCCGACGCGGTCACCTTGAACCGGTAGCCGCCGACCGCCGCGCCCAGCGTGAACGCCGCCACCGCCTCGGCCGCCACGTCAGCGGGCAGCCGCACGTCGAACGTCGTCCCGCCCGCCTTCTCGGCGTCCGCGTGCAGCGCCCGCACCAGCGACGCGCCCGCCTTGCGCCAGTCGCCCGGCCCGCCGTCGCCGACGCCGACGACCCACGTCCGACCCTGCCTGGACGTCGCACCGGCCGCGCCGCTCACGTCACCGACGTCGTCCACGCCCTCGCCACCGGGCCCCAACCGCACCGGGTCGCCGGGGAACGCGACGAGCACCGCGGGCACACCTCGCCGGAGGGTGTCGGCCACCTCGACGGTGACCAGCGGGGTGGGCAGGGGTGCTCGCACGGGGGGACCTCCGATAGGGCCGACAGGCGGTGGAACCGGTGGCGCCGCAGCTAAAGCCGCAGGTGAAGCCGCAGATGGGCCTCCGCTGCGACGTCGTCAGCGCACGGGACGCCACCGGCGCGGCACGACGTAGCGATGCCCCGGTTCCACAGTGGAAACCGGGGCGTCGACGCATTCTCTTCTCCGGCTGGTCAGCCGGCGGCTGCCTTGAGGGCGTCGCCCAGGGCGTTGGCCTCATCCGCCGACATCTCGACGACGAGGCGCCCACCACCCTCGAGCGGAACGCGCATCACGATGCCGCGCCCCTCCTTGGTCACCTCGAGGGGACCGTCGCCGGTCCGGGGCTTCATGGCCGCCATCGCGTGCTCCCTCCGTCAACATCTTCCCCGTCCGACCAGGGCCGGATACTCCGGCCATTCTCCCCTATGCGGACTCGGCAGCGAAACCGAACCGATCTTTCCGGCCGTCCGGCGACCGTTTGACGATCTTCACCAAGCCGCAGATCAGGGCCAGGATCGCCGTGCCGCAACGACTTCCGCGCCGGCCGCCGGCCGTCACCTGGTCGTGACCGCGCACGGCTCTGTGGCGTGTCGCGGGGTCGCCCTGACAGACTCGGCTCTCGTGCGAGCCCGTTCCGCGCTCTTCGACGTCTACGGCGGCCACCTCCGCGAGCGGGGTGGCGCGGCGACGATCGCCGCCCTGGTCCGGTTGCTGGAGCCGCTGGACTTCGCGGCCCCCGCCGTGCGCACGGCCGTCTCGCGCACCGTGCGGCAGGGCTGGCTGGAACCCGTCCGCCTGCCGGACGGCCCCGGCTACGCGATGACACCTCGCGCGGAACGGCGGCTCGACGAGGCGGCGGCCCGCATCTACCGCACCCGGCCGTCCACCTGGGACGGTCGCTGGCACGTGGTGGTGCTGGAGGAGCTGCCGGCGCGGGAGGCGCGCGAACGGCTCGCTTCCTCCCTGCAATTGCTCGGCTACGGCGCGCTGGGCCCGGTGACGTGGATCGCGCCGCGGCCGTCGCCGGAGCTGGCGGACGTGCTCACCGCGGAGCACGTCCTCGGCAGCACGTTCCACGGCGAGCACGAGGGCGACCCGGCGGAGCTGGCGGCCCGCGCGTGGGACCTGGCCACGCTGGGGCGGGACTACGCGCGGTTCGTGGCCGAGTGGGAGCCGGTGATGTCCGCTGTGGACGGTACGTCGCCGTCGGCGGCGTTCGCGGCGTCGCAGCGGTTCCTGCACGCCTGGCGCAAGTTCCTGTTCCGCGACCCCGGCCTGCCGCGCGAGCTGCTGCCCGCCGACTGGCCGGGCGCGGAGGCGGCCGAGTTCTTCGACCGGCACACGAACCGCCTCGCGCCCGCGGTGGCCAAGTTCGTCGACGACTGCCTCGCACACCACTAACCCGGAGGTCACCCCGTGTCCGAACTCCTCATCGACGACGCTGACGGCGTGCGCACCTTCACGCTCAACCGGCCCGAGTCGTTCAACTCGTTCACGGTGGCGTTGAAGGAGCGGTTCCTGGAGGCCGTGGTGGAGACCGCCGCGGACGACGCCGTGCGGGCGGTGGTCGTCACCGGGGCGGGGAAGGCGTTCTGCGCCGGTCAGGACCTGAAGGAGCACGTCGCGCTGCTGGAGGCGGGCGACCCGGCGCCGTTGGAGACGGTGGAGCGGCACTACAACCCGCTGATCAAGGCGATCGTCGGCATGCCGAAGCCGGTCATCGCGGCGGTGAACGGGACGGCGGCGGGCGCGGGGGCGTCGCTGGCGTACGCGTGCGACCTGCGGGTGGCGGGGGTCGGGGCGAAGTTCCTGATGGCGTTCGCGAACGTGGGGTTGACGGCGGACTCGGGCGCGTCGTGGACGTTGCCGCGGCTGATCGGGCACGGCCGGGCGATGGAGATGATGTTGTTGGCGCAGCCGGTCGGCGCCGAGGAGGCGTTGCGGATCGGCATGGTGGGCCAGGTCGTGCCGGACGGCGAGGTGCTGTCGACGGCGCAGGCGCTGGCCCGCAAGCTGGCCGCCGGGCCGACCACGGCCTACGCCAAGATCAAGGAGGCGATGGCGTTCTCCGGTGAGCTGGCGGCGGCGCTGGAGGTGGAGGCGCGCACGCAGGCGGAGGCGGGCGCGACGGCCGACCACCGCGAGGCGGTGGCCGCGTTCGTGGCCAAGCGGAAGCCGACGTTCACCGGTAAGTAGCGGTCAGGAACCGGCGCGGAAGCAGGCCGCGATGTGGTCGTCGACCATGCCGGTGGCCTGCATCAGCGCGTAGCAGGTGGTGGGGCCGAGGAACGCGAAGCCGCGGCGTTTGAGCTCCTTGGCCATCGCCTTGGACTCGGGCGTGACGGCGGGCACGTCGGCGATCGTGGCGGGCCGTTCGTGGTGCTCGGGCGCGAACGACCACAGCAGGTCGTCCAGCGGCACGTCCAGCTCGGCGACGGCGCGGGCGTTGGTGATCGTCGCGTTGATCTTGGCGCGGTTGCGGACGATGCCCGCGTCGGCCATCAGCCGGTCGAAGTCGGCGGGCCCGAACTCGGCGACGACCGCGGGCTTGAAGCCGGCGAAGGCGGCCCGGAAGTTCTCGCGCTTGCGCAGGATGGTGATCCAGGACAGGCCGGACTGGAACGACTCGAGCGACATCCGCTCGAACATCGCCGCCTCGCCGCGCAGCTCGACGCCCCACTCGGTGTCGTGGTAGGCGACGTAGTCGGGCGTGCTGTTGCCCCACGGGCAGCGGACCACATCAATCACGGGGCATACCTCCGGGCGAAAGCGGCGAAGCGGCGCAGCGACCATTTCACACCCGGCGCGAAGGCCAGGGTGAGCGGCAGGGCGATGTCCTCGGACCAGACCAGTTCGCTGCGCGCGTCACCGCGGGGGACGACGACGAACTCGCCGGTGCCGCGCACGAGGCGGCCGGTGTGCTCGACCGCGCAGCGCACCGGCGGCTCCCACGCGGTGATGCGCATGGTGTCGGTGAACCCGAGCGGGCCGAGGCCGGTGAACGCCGCCAGCCCGCTGCCCTCGCCGGCGCCGTCGCCGCTGGTCACGCGGACGGTGGTGCCGAGCATCCACTCGCCCTGCCTGGCCCAGTCGGTCAGCGCCGCCCAGGTGGTCCCGGCCGGCGCCTCGACGGCGACGCGCAGGTCAAGCCGGGTCATGCTCCGGCTCCCGGTCGGGTTCGGGCGCCTGCTCGTGGTCGACGCCCAGCTCGGCCTCCAGTTCCGCGACGCGGTCGCGCAGCCGTTCGACCTCGTCGGCCAGGCGGTCGAGCGCCCAGTCCACCTCGGTCATCTTGTAGCCGCGCAGGACCTGCTGGAACTTCAGGTCGCGCACGTCGTCCGGGGTCACGTCGTCGGACGGCAGGCGGGTCGGCGACGCGCCCGGCGGCAGCGGCGCCAGTTCCTCGCCACGCCCGAACACCAACGCGGCCAGCAGGAAGACCACGGCCGCGACGAGCGCCATGACGACGATGTAGATGAGCGCTGAGGTCACGTGACGATCGTGACACATGCCCCTCGGGTCAGACCGACGAGAACACCACACAGCGCCGGGCGAGGACGGCGAGCCGCAGCGCGATGGCGATCGACACGACGGTCGCGGCGGTCACCGGGGGCGACAGGAACAGCCGCGCCACGTCCAGGTAGGCGGTGGCGGCCAGGATCGCCACGTTGCTGAGCAGGGACAGGCCGACCGCGGCGACGGCGACCGCGCCGCCGAGCCTGGCCAGGGTCACTGTGCTGACCGCCGTGCGGGCCAGCCGCCGTCCGATGAGCAGCGCGAGCACCGCCGCGCCCGCCGCGAACCACGCCGACGTGTCGTTGAGCCGGGCGACGGTGAGGTACCAGTCGGGCGGCGGGGCGCTGAAGTCGTCCCAGGCGCCGATCCAGAACCTCCGGTTCAGCTCCCACATGACGTAGGCGAGGGGGATGACCAGCATCACCGACCGCAGCGTGCGCGCGCCGTAGGCGAGGCCGAGCAGGCCCTGGTACTCGCGGGCGATGGCGGTGACCGGGCCGAACTCGGCGACGGCGCGGCGTTGCGCGTCCTCCTCGCCGAGCCCGCGGTCGAGGTGCGCGGCGGCGGCGTCGTGGAGGCTGTCCCTGGCCTCGGCGAGCAGGTCGTCCTTGACCGGGTCCGGTCCGCGCAGCCGCCGGTCCAGGGCGGTCACGTAGTCGTCGATCACGCCTGCGCCGGCCACGGCCCACCTCCCAGCACGCCCTCGATGGCGGTGGTGAACTCGCGCCACGCGGTGCGCTCGGCGGCGAGGGCGCGCTGGCCGGCCTTCGTGAGCCGGTACGTGCGGCGCTGCCGGCCGCCGACGGTGCTCCACTCGCTGGTCACCAGGCCGGCGGTCTCCAGCCGGCGCAGGGCCGGGTAGACGGTGCCGGTGGGCAGGTCGAGGGCGCCGCCGCTGCGCCGCTGCAACGCCTCGATGATGGCGTAGCCGTGCAGCCGGCCGCCGTCGAGCGTGGCCAGCAGTAGCGCGTCCAGATGCCCCCGCAACGCGTCGGACTTCATGGGTAGGCACTCTACGGATCCAGGACCGGGGTGGGAATCCGGGACATCCCCGATGTTGAGTTGTCTGCCTACATATACCGTCCCTACTCATGGATGCTCTCGGACTGGCCCGGCTCCAGTTCGCCACCACGACGTCGTTCCACTTCCTGTTCGTGCTGCTGACGCTCGGACTGGTGACGTCGGTGGCGGTGATGCAGACCCGGGCCACGCTCTCCGCCGACCCCGTGCACGCCCGCATGACGCGCTTCTGGGGTCGGCTCTACGTGGTGAACTACGCGCTCGGCATCGCGACCGGCATCGTGATGGAGTTCCAGTTCGGGCTGAACTGGTCGGGCCTGTCGACGTTCGCCGGCGACGTGTTCGGCGCGCCGCTCGCGCTGGAGACGCTGGTGGCGTTCTTCCTGGAGTCGACGTTCCTCGGCCTGTGGATCTTCGGTTGGGACCGGCTGAACAAGTGGGCGCACCTGGCGCTGATCTGGCTGGTGGCGCTGACCGCGTTCGCCTCCGCGTTCTGGATCATGGTGGCGAACGCGTTCCTGCAGAACCCCGCCGGGCACGAGCTGCGCGACGGCGTGCTGCGGATGGTCGACTTCTCGGCGTTGTTGGCCAACCCGACGTTCGGCACGGCGTTCCTGCACGTGTGCTTCGCGTCGCTGACCGTCGGCGGGGTGTTCCTGACCGGCGTGAGCGCCTACCACTTCATCCGCCGCACGACGGAGGTCGACTTCTTCCGCCGGTCGCTGCGGCTGGGCGTGGTGCTGACCGCGCTGGCCACGCCCATGCTGATCGGCTTCGGGTTCGGGCAGTTCCCGATCGTGGAGCGCCACCAGCCGGAGAAGTTCGACACGGTCGGCGGGCTGGACGGCGCCGGCCTCGGGTTCATGATCCAGATCGGGTTCGTGCTGCTGCTGGTGAGCTGGGCGACCGTGCCGCTGCTGTTCCGCGACTGGGTGGTGCGGCTGCGGTTCCCGCTGTACCTGATGGTGCTCGGCATCCCGCTGCCGTTCGTCGCGGCGATCGGCGGGTGGCTGTTCCGCGAGATCGGGCGGCAGCCGTGGCTGGTCCAAGGGGTGCTGACGACGCGGGACGCGATGTCGCACGTGAGCGCGGACCAGATGCTCGTGTCGTTCATCGCGTTCACGGCGGTGTTCGCGGTGCTCGCGGTCGCCGACTGGGTGCTGATCGCCCGGTTGGCGCGGCGTGGACCGGTTTCCTCGGACGAGGCGCCGGTGTCGCCCCTCGTCCCGGCTCTGTGAGGGGTGTGTCGTGGAAGGTGTCTGGGTTGTCCTGCTGGCGTTCCTGACCTGCGGTTACTTCGCGTTGGCCGGGTTCGACTACGGGGTCGGGGTGCTGTTGCGGCTGGTCGGGCGGGACGAGCGGTCTCGGCGGGCGGTGTTGCGGGCGGTGACGCCGTTCTTCCTCGGCAACGAGGTGTGGCTGGTCGCGGCGGTGGGTGTGCTGTTCGGCGCGTTCCCCCGGCTGGAGGGCGAGTTGCTGTCGTCGCAGCACACGGTGTTCGCGGTGCTGTTGTCCGGGTTGGTGTGCTTCACGGTCGCGGTGCAGCTGCGGTCGCCCGGGTGGGACTTCCTGTTGGTGGGCGGCGCGGTCGTGGTCGCGGTCGGGTGGGGCGTGCTGCTGGGGCGCGTGCTCGGCGGGCCGGTGTGGCTGTGGGGCGCGGGGATGGTGGTGCTGTTCTCGTTGCACGGGGCGGTGTTCCTGGCTTGGCGGTTGTCGGGTGAGCTGCGGGAGCGGGCGTCGCGGATCGCGGGTCTGCTGGTGCTGCCCGGTGCGGGTTTCGTGGTGGCGGCGGTGGTGACGGCCGGGTCCGTGCCGGTGCCCGCGTTCGGGGTGACGGCGGTGGTGGCTCTGGGGTTGTTGGGTGGTGTTTGGGTGGCGTTGCGGGCGGGGCGGCATCGGGTGGCTTTCGGGTGCAGCGCGCTGCTGTGCGCGTTGCCGGTGGTGGGCGTGTTCGGGGCGCGGTCGGTGGTGACGGTGTCGGTGATGGCGGACGTGTCGACGTTGCGGGTGCTGACGTGGGCGGCGGTCGTGGTGGTGCCGTTGGTGCTGGTGTTCCAGTGGGCGACTTGGCGGATGTCCCGTGCGGCACGTTGACCGGGGGTACGTCGTCGTCCTGGCCGTGTTGGCGGTGCTGACGGCGGTGGTGGTGTTGGCGCAGGCCGAGGTGTTGGCGGCGGTGCTGGGTGGCGCTTGGTCCGCGTGGTGGTTGGTGGCGGTGGTCCTGGTGCGCGCGGGCGTGGTGTGGGGCGGGCGGGTCGTGACGCAGCGCTGTGCGGCGTCGATGAAGGCTTCGTTGCGCAAGCGCGTGTTGCGCGGATCCACGGGGTCTTCCGGGACTTCGGGGTCCGTGATCACGCTCGTGGTGAAGGGGTTGGACGCGGTGGAGCCGTACTTCGCCGGGTACCTGCCGCAAGTCGTGGTGGCGGCTGTGGTGCCGGTCGCGGTGGTGGTGCGGTTGTCGTTCGCGGACCTGACGTCGGCGGTGGTGGTGCTGGTGACGTTGCCGCTGGTGCCGGTGTTCGCCGCGCTGGTCGGCCTGCACACCCGGGACCGGACGCGGGCGCAGTGGGAGGGGCTGGCGGTGGTCGGCGGGCACTTCCTGGACGTGGTGCGCGGGTTGGGCACGTTGAAGGTGTTCGGGCGGGCGGCGGCGCAGGCGGCGACCGTGCGGTCGATGGCGGGGGCGCACGCGGCGGCGACGATGCGGACGCTGCGGGTCGCGTTCCTGTCGGCGCTGGTGCTGGAGCTGGTGGCGACGTTGTCGGTGGCGCTGGTGGCGGTGCCGGTGGGGTTGCGGCTGCTGCACGGCGGGGTGACGTTGCAGGTGGCGCTGCTGGTGCTGCTGCTGGCGCCGGAGGCGTACCTGCCGCTGCGGTCGGCGGGCTCGCAGTTCCACGCGTCGGCCGAAGGGCTGGCCGTGCTGGACGCCGTCGCCGCGCAAGGGTCCCCGGCCGCGGCTACGCAGGGATCCCCGCCTGCGCCTGCGCAAGGGTCCCCGACCGCGCCTGTGCAGGGATCCCCGGCTGCGGCTGTGCAAGGGTCCCCGACCGCGCCTGCGCAGGGATCCCCGGCTGTGGCCGTGCAAGGGTCCCCGGCTGTGGCTGCGCAGGGGTCCCCGCCGGGGGGATCCCCGGTTTCGATACTGCCAGGGAGGACCGACGAAAAGGGGTCGTCGAACGCGGCCTGTGGACAACTCGGCGAGCGGTCCGGTGCGGTGGTGGGCGGGGTGTCGGTGAGCGGTGTGGTGGTGGGTGCGGTGCGGGCACCCGATCTGCGGACCGCCGAGATCGTGGTGGAACGGGTCGTGGTCCGGTACCCGGGGCGGGAGGCGTTGGGCGGCATGTCGTTGCGGATCGCGGCCGGCGAGAGGGTGGCGTTGGCAGGGCCCAGCGGGGTCGGGAAGAGCACGTTGTTGGCCGTGCTGATGGGGTTCGTGACGCCCGCGTCGGGGCGGGTGCTGGTCGGCGGGGTGGACCTGCGCGAGATCGACCGCGATTCGTGGTTGCGGCAGCTCGCGTGGGTGCCGCAGCGGCCGACGCTGTTCCCCGGCACGGTCGGCGAGAACATCGCGCTCGGCTCGACCGGTGACGTGCGCGCCGCCGCGGCCGAGATGGGGTTGGCGCACCTGGTCGACGCCGAGCACCCGCTGTCCTCCGGTGAACGGCAGCGGGTCGCGTTGGCACGCGCGCTGGTGCGGGACGACGCGCGGATGCTGCTGCTGGACGAGCCGACGTCCCGGCTGGACGCCGGCACCGAGGACGCGGTGCTGCGGGCGACGCGGCGGCTCGCGTCCGGGCGGACGGCGGTCGTCGTGGCGCACCGGCCCGTGGTGCTCGGCGAGGTCGACCGGGTGGTGGCGTTCGGATGAGGCGACTGGTGCTCGCGGTGGCCGCCGGGGTGGCCGCCGAACTCGCCGGGATCGGGCTCATGACCACCGCCGTGTGGCTCATCACGCGTGCCGCCGGGCAGCCGCCGCTGTCGGCGTTGACGGTCGCGATCGTGGCGGTGCGGACGCTGGCCCTGGCGCGCGGCGGTCTGCGGTACGCCGAGCGGCTGGCCGGGCACTCGGCCGTGCTGCGGCACCTGGCGGAGGTGCGCGGCCGGGTGTACGACGCGTTGCTGCGCCGCCCGCTCGCCAGAGGTGACGCGCTCACCCGGCTCGTGTCCGATGTGGACGCTGTGCAGGACGCGTGGCTGCGGTGCGCGCTGCCGGGTGCGGTGGCGGTCGTGGTGGGCGTGGTGGCGTTGGTCGCGACGGGCTTCGCGTGGCCGTTGGCGGTCGGGTTGGTGGTCACGGTGTGCGTCATCCCGTGGGCCGCTCACGCGGTGGCGGTGCGGCACTTGAGGGTGCTCGCGCCGTTGCGGTCGGAGTTGGCGGAACGGACCGTCGTGCTGCTGGACGGTGCCGCGGAGCTGACGGCTTTCGGCGCCTTGGACCGTGAACTGGACGCGACCGGCCGGGTGGTCGACGCGCTGGCGGAGCGGGAACGGCGGGGCGGGCTCGGCGCGGCGGCGTTGGCGGCGTTGGCCGTGGTCGTGCAGTTCGGGGTGGCGTTGGCGTTCCTGCGGTCCGGTGCGCCGGCGCACGTCGTGCTCGGCTCGGTGGCGGTGCTGGAGGTGACGGTGCCGTTGGCGGCGGCGGCTCAGCGGTGGGCGGAGGTGCGGGGGTCGGTCGGACGGGTGCGGGAGGCGTTGCGGGCGGTGGAGGCGCCGGTGCCGGACGTGGAGCTGCCCGCAGGGAGGGTTGGCGTGGTGGGTGCGAGCGGGGCGGGGAAGAGCACTTTTCTGCGGGCGTTGGCCGCCGCGCACCCCGGCGTCGCCAAGGGGGTGCTGGACGACGCGCACGTCTTCCACGCCACCGTGGAGGCGAACGTGCGGCTCGCCCGGCCGGAGGCGTCACGGGAGGAGTTGGACCGGGTGGCCGAGTTGGTGGACTTGGACGTGCCGTGGGACACCGTCGTCGGCGAGGACGGCGACGCGTTGTCCGGCGGTCAGCGGCAACGCCTGCTGCTGGCACGTGCCCTGCTGGCCGACCCGGACGTGCTGCTGCTGGACGAGCCGGTGGAGGGTCTGGCCGTCGAACACGGTGACGCCGTGCTGCGCCGCGTGCTCGACCACGCCCGAGGCACCGTCGTGCTGGTCACGCACCGGCTCGCGCCGCTGGTCGACTTCGACCGGATCGTGGTGTTCGAGGACGGCCACATCACCCAGGACGGCACGCACGCCGAACTGGTGCGGACCCCCGGCTACTACCGCGACCGCTGGAGCACCGAGCGCATGGCGGGCCGGTCCTCGGCGGGCACGTCCACCGGCGACGGCAGCCACTCGCCGTCGAACGGCACGAACTGCGTCAACGTCGACGACGCCACCGGCACGCCGCACCGGCGCAGCGCGGTGACCGCGATCTGAGCCGCCATCGGCCCGAGCTGCCGCAGGTCCCGGTTGCGGTGCTTGCGCACACCCAGGTTGACCTGCGCGATCCCGGCCAGGCCGTACCGGGTGTGCGCGTCGAGCAGCAGGCCGATCTCCACGCCGTAACCGGGCGCGAACGGCACCGACTCCAGGAACTCGCGCGTGCCCGCGTACTCGCCGCCCAACGGCTGCACGACGCCCGCCAGCTCGGGCCGCAGGGCGTTGAGCAGCGGCCGGGCCGCCAACTCGGTGACCCGGCCGCCGCCGGTGCTCTCCAGCCGCAACGGCCGCCGGTAGAAGCCCTTGACCAGGTGCACGTCGTCACGGGTGAGCAGCGGGCCGAGGAGGGCGGGCACGAAGTCCGGATCGGGGTCGACCAGGTCGGAGTCGAGGAACACGACCAGGTCGCCGGTGGTGGCGGCCAGCGAACGCCAGAGGACCTCGCCCTTGCCGGGCCGGGGCGCCAGGTCCGGCAGCACGTCGGTCCGGTGCACGACCCGTGCCCCGGCGGCGGCCGCGCGGGCGGCCGTGTCGTCGGTGGAGCCGGAGTCGACGACCACGAGTTCGTCCACGAGAGTGCCCAGGAGCGGGCGGACCACGGCGACGACGTCGGCCACCGTCTCCTCTTCGTTCAGGGCCGGGAGGACGACGCTGACCGTGCGGTTCCCCTTGTGGGCGAGGAGTTCTGGGGCGGTCCACTGTGGACGTTGCCACGTGTTGGCCGCGAACCAGTCGGTCATCAGGCCAGCGCTCGGAGGACGCGCGCCGGCGGCCGCGTGCCCGCGATGCTCGCCACCATCTCCACCACCCGCCGGGTCTGCCGCACCTGGTGCGCCCGGAACACCTTCGCGCCGGCCCACGCGGCCACGGAGGTCGCGGCCAGCGTGCCGTCGACCCGGTCCTCCAGCTCCACGCCCAGGGTCTCGCCGACGAAGTCCTTGTTCGACAACGCCATCAGCACCGGCCAGCCCGTGGCCACCAGCTCGTCGAGCCGCCGCAGCAGCTCCAGGCCGTGCCAGGTGTTCTTGCCGAAGTCGTGGGTCGGGTCGATCAGCACGCCCTCGGCGGGCACGCCCAGCGCCACCATCCGCTCGGCCCGCCCGACCAGCTCCGCGACCACGGACGCCACCACGTCGGCGTACCGGACGCGGTGCGGGTCGGTGCGCGGTTCGAGGCCGCCGGTGTGCGAGCAGACGATGCCGACGCCGAACTCCGCCGCCACCTCGGCCAACGCCGGGTCCGCGCCCGCCCACGTGTCGTTGATCAGGTCCGCGCCCACCTCGCACACCGCGCGACCCACCTCGTGCCGCCACGTGTCGACGCTGATCACCAGGTCGGGGTGCCGTTCCCGGACGGCCGCGACGAACGGCACGACCCGCCGCGCCTCCTCGGTGGCGTCCACCACCTCGCCCTTGGAGCCCGCCTTGACCCCGCCGATGTCGACGATGTCCGCGCCCTCGGCGACCGCCCGGTCGACCGCGGCCATCGCGGCGGCGTCGGAGAACGTCGCGCCGCGGTCGTAGAACGAGTCGCGCGTCCGGTTGACGATCGCCATCACCAGCGCGCGATCTCCGGCGACTTCCCGTGAACCGAACCGCATGACGGCATCGTGCCACGTCCACTCACGAAGTGAGCTGCGTCACAGACCTCTGCTACTGACGAGTAGGTTCAGTGTTTACTCGCCGGTAACACCCTGCGTGATCCCGGTCACGGTCAAGGAGGACCTCGTGCGCCGATCACTTCCCCTGCTGCTCGCCGCTGTGGTGGCACTCGCGGTGGCACCGCCCTCTGCCGCCGCGTCGCCCGGTTTCGCGGTGGCCTACCAGACCATTCCCGGTGAGGGCGGCACGCCGCTCAAGGCCTTCGTCGTCACGCCGACCGGGCGCGGGAGCGGGCCGTTCCCGTTGATCGTGCTGCCGTCGAGCTGGGGCGTGAACAACATCGAGTACGTCGGCGCGGCGGCCAGGATGGCCTACGAGTCCGGGTACTCGGTGATCAGCTACACCTCGCGCGGGTTCTACGACTCGGCGGGCGAGATCGACGTGGCCGGGCCGGACACCGTCGCGGACGTCAGCCGGGTGATCGACTGGGGTCTCGCGCACGCCGGCGGCGACCCGGCGCGGATCGGCGTCGGCGGTATCTCCTACGGCGCGGGCCAGTCCCTGCTCGCCGCGGCGCGCGACCCGCGGATCAAGGCGGTGGCGGCGCTGAGCACGTGGACCGACCTGGCGCGCTCGCTGTACCCGAACGAGACCGTGAGCGCGCAGGCGGTCGAGCTGCTGCTGGCGGCCGGGAAGCTGACCGGCCGGCCGGGGGCGGTGCTGCGCGAGGCGGAAGCCGCTTACCGGGAGAACCGGTTCGAGGACGTGCTGCCGATCTCGCCGCCGCGCTCGCCGGCGACGTACGCGTCGTCCATCAAGGCCGCGGTGATGATCGGCAACGCGTGGAACGACGGGCTGTTCGCGCCGAGCCAGATCACGGACTTCTTCGGCGCGCTGACCGGGCCGAAGCGGTTGATGCTCTCGCCGGGTGATCACGCGACGGCCGAGCTGTTCGGCGCGGCGGGGTTGCCCAACGAGATCTGGGCCTCGGTCGGGCGATGGTTCGACCACCACCTCAAGGGCGCGGCGAACGGGATCGAGCGTGAGCTGCCCGTGCAGGTCAAGCCGAACAACGGGGGCGCCTGGCGGTCGTACCCGTCGTGGGCGGCGGTGACCGCGCGGACGAGCACGGTGGCGTTGAGCGCGGACCGGATCGGCGCCGGGTGGCCCACCATCGCGGAGAGCGGGACGGTGCTGGTGTCGGGGGCGTTGCAGGGGTTCCTGCGGCTGCCGGTCGGCGTGTCGACGCCGTTGATCGACCGGGGTGCGGCGGCGGTGTGGCGTGGACCGGTGGAGTGGAGCGGTTCGACGGTGAGCGGCACGCCGAGAGTGCGCCTGACGGTGACGGCGAGTGCGGCCCGGACGACGCTGTACGCGTACTTGTACGAGGTGAACGGGCTGGGGTTGGGCGCTTTGGTCACGCACAAGCCGGTGACGGTGGACGGGGGCGGGCCGCGGGTGCTGGACGTCGACCTCGAACCGGTGGTGTGGAACGTGGCGGCGGGCAACCGGCTGGTGCTGGTCGTGGACACCGTGGACGCCCGGTACAAGGGGTCGAGTGCGCTCGGGTCGTCGGTGGCGTTCGGTGCGGATTCGTGGTTGGCGGTGCCACGGGGGTGAGCCGCGATGACCCGAAGCCCTTCCTCCGGGATGGCGCGTGATCGAGCCGCGGTGTCCCGCTAGACCTTCGGCAGGGTGGTGACGGCGGCCTCGCTCAGCGTGGTGGCGATGGCGCAGACGGGGAGGCCCTCGCCGGCCTCGTACTCGCGGACCGACAGTTGCAGCAGCTCGGCCGGTCGTCCGGGCCGGTGCACGACGTGAACCGTGCAGCGGTCGTTGCCGGGCGTGACGAACGCGTCCCGGTCGCCCAGCCGGGTGGGACGGCCGTCGCCCGCGTTCGGCGTGGTCGACTGGTCGAAGCGCACGTCCACCTCGACCCGGTCGGCCGTGCCGGACCAGCCGCACTCCCACCGCCCGTAGCCGACCTGGGGGTGGGTGGCGTCGATGCCGGGCACGGAGGCGGTCAGCGCTTCGGCGTCGAGCACGGCGCAGGCGTCGAGGTTCGCCAGTGAGTCCGGGTGAAAGGGCGGTCGTCGGGTGATCCGCTGCCCCTCCCAGTAGGCCTGGTCGAGGACGGTGGCGGCGGTGGTGGCGGCCGAGTCGGCGATCTCGCACAGCGGTGCCGTGCCGGGATCGTCCGCGTAGTCCGCGCTGACGACGACGGTCGGGCGGTCGGCGCCGTCGGGCAGCCTCAAGGTGCGCGCGCACCGTTCGCTTTCCGCGGGCCACGCCACGACGTCGATCGCGCCCACCCGGTTCGTGGTCGACGGGCCTTGCTTCACGGGTCGGTCGCTGAAGCGCACTTCGACGTCGACCCGGGCCCTGTCGCCGGCACGACGACGATGATGACGTCGCGGGTCACTTGCAGGACCACGTTGTGCCGACCGGTCACCTGCGCCGACTGGGTGACCCTCGACGTGTCGTCGCCAGACGATCCCGAGCCGGAGCCCTCATCACGGTCAGTGACGTCATCAGACACTGCGCCATCATGGCGCACCTCCGCGGTGACCGCTGGATCGGTGAGCCGAGGCTGACCCTGACAGCGGGTGACAGGAATGCCTGACAGGATTCCCCGCATGGAATCCAAGTCGACGTTCAAGATCACCCGGTGGGACCAGACCGTCTACGACGAGGCGGAGCCGCAGCTGGGCCGGGCGCTCGTGGACAAGGCCTACAGCGGCGTCATGGAGGGCACCAGCACGGCCGAGCTGACGATGTGCCAGCCGTCGGACGGTGCCGCCGGGTACGTGGGCACCGAGAGGTTCGTCGGCACGCTCGACGGCAAGGTCGGGACGTTCGTCCTGCAGCACGGCGCGGTCATGTCCGGTGACGACGCGCAGTTCTGGGGTCACATCGTGCCGGGCTCGGGCACCGGCGAGCTGGCGGGCATCTCCGGCACGGCCCGGCTGGAGCACGAGCTGATCACCCTGGACGCCGACCTTGGCTGACCGCGAGCGGGTGATCGCCTACCGGGTCGCCGCGCACCAGTTCGACCGGTCCGTCACCGAGGCGTCCGGGCTGCGGGTGTTCGACCTCGGGCTCCAGGATTCGGAACGGTCGGCGGTGCCCGCGTTGGCGGCGCGGTTGGAGCAGGTGCCCGAGCTGGACGCGTTCACCCTCACGTGGAGCGTGCGGGGTGCGCCGCACTGGCACCGGGACGACGAGGTGCCGTCGTTGGCGGCACGGCTGTGGCCGTTGAGCGACGCCGACGCGGTGGCCCGGATGAACCGGCCGCCGGTGGAGCACGGGCGCGAGGTGCTGCACGAGGTGGCGTCGGCGCTGCGCGAGGTGGTGACGGGGCCGATGACGAAGGGCGAGGCGTCGTCGCGGCTCACGGCGAAGGTGCGCGCGGAGGTCAGCGGCTGGTGTCGGGGCTGCGATGCGACGCACGTGCTGGACCCGATCTTCCGGCTCGCCGTGCTGCCCGCCGGGCTGCGGTTCGACCCGGCGGAGAAGACGGTGACGTTCGTGCCGTTGGAGGGCAGGCGCGAGGTGCCCCGGGAGACCGCGGGGTTCGAGGCGTTGATCGCGGACTACCTGCGGCTGCACGGTCCCGCCGGGCCGTCGGAGGTGGCGCACTACTTCGGCGCGCCGGTGCGGGAGGTGAAGGACGTGTGGCCGGACGACCTGGTCGCGGTGTCCAAGCGGGCGTGGTTGCCCGCCGACCGGATGGCGGCGTTCGAGAACCCGCCGGAGCCCGAGGTGGTGCGGCTGCTGCCGCCGTTGGACCCCTACCTGAACGCCCGCGACCGCGACCTGCTCGTGCCCGACAAGGCGCACCAGAAGCAGGTGTGGCGCATCCTGGGTCGGCGGGGCGCGCTGCTCGTGGACGGCGAGATCCTGGGCACCTGGCAGGCGAAGGCGACGGGGTCCCGGCTGGACGTGAAGGTGTCGCCGTTCGTGCCGTTGGACGTCGGGATGTTCGCGGAGGAGGCGACGCGGTTGGCCGTCGCCCGAGGTCTGGAGGAGGCCCGGGTCGCCTAGCGCGGGTCAGGCGCCGCAGGCGTCCAGGGCTTGGTCCACGTCGTCGGTGACGACGAGGGAGTCGAGCGCGAACCGGGAGACGAAACCGCGTTCGCGCAGCTCCTCCAGCCACGAGATGAGGCCCCGGTAGTGGCCGTCGACGTCCAGCAGGACCACCGGCTTGGCGTGCATCGCCAGGACGCGGGACGTCCAGACCTCGAACAGCTCCTCGCACGTGCCGATGCCGCCGGGCAGCGCCAGGAACGCGTCGCCGTGCGCCTCCATCAACGCCTTGCGGTCGCGCATGGTGTCCACGACCAGCAGGTCGTCGGCGTCGGAGTCGGCGATCTCGCGGTCCACCAGGCCGCGCGGGATCACGCCGGTGGTGCGGGCGCCGCCCTCGCGGGCCGCCCGCGCCACCGCGCCCATCATCGACGTGCGACCGCCGCCCCACGTCAGCGACCAGCCGCGCGCCGCGATGCGCGTGCCCACCTCGGCCGCCAGGTCCAGGTAGCTGTCCGGGACGGTCTTCAACGACCCGCAGTAGACGGTGACCGTGGTCAATGCGCGTCCGCCCAGGCCTTGTGCGCGTCGTTCACCACGCGCACCGCGTCGTCGATGTCGTCGGTCAGGTACAGCAGGTCGAGGTCCTTCTCGCTCACCTTGCCGCTGGCCAGCACCGAGTCGCGCACCCAGTCGTACAGGCCCTGCCAGTAGGCCTTGCCGAACAGGACCACCGGGAACTTGGTGACCTTCTTCGTCTGCACGAGCGTCAACGCCTCGAACAGCTCGTCCAGCGTGCCGAACCCGCCCGGCAGGCAGATGAACGCCTGCGAGTACTTGATGAACATGGTCTTGCGCACGAAGAAGTAGCGGAAGTTCACGCCGAGGTCGACCCACGGGTTCAGGCCCTGCTCGAACGGCAGCTCGATGCCGAGGCCGATGGAGAACCCGCCCGCCTCCGAGCAGCCCCGGTTCACCGCCTCCATCGAGCCCGGGCCGCCGCCGGTGATGACCGCGAACCCGGCCTCGGCCAGCGCGCCGCCCAGCTTGCGGCCCGTCTCGTACTCGGGGTGGTCGCGGCCGGTGCGGGCGGAGCCGAACACGGTCACCGCGCTCGGCACCTCGGCCAGCGCGCCGAAGCCCTCGACGAACTCCGCCTGGATGCGCAGCACGCGCCACGGGTCGGTGTGCACCCAGTCGCTCGGGCCGCGCGAGTCCAGCAGCCGCTGGTCGGTGGTGGTCAGCTCGTCGCGGCGCCCGCGGCGCAGGACGACCGGTCCGCGCTGCTTCTCCTTGGGGTGCTCGTCCACGCTGTCCGTCATTGGCCGGAGTCTAGTGGCGCGCCGCGTCGTGGCTCAGGAAGCGGCGCAGCACGTCGACGCAGTGGTGGATCTGGTGCACCGGGACGTTCTCCTGCTGCGTGTGCGCGAGCGTGGGGTCGCCAGGTCCGAAGTTCACCGCCGGCATGCCGAGGGCGGCGAAACGAGCCACGTCCGTCCAACCGAGCTTGGCGACGGGGGTGCCGCCGGCGGCCTCGACCAGTTCACGGGTGGTCGGCGCGGCCAGGCCGGGCAGGGCGCCCGCCGAGCTGTCGGTGACCGTGACGTCGTAGCCCTCGAACACCTCGCGCAGGTGCAGTTCGGCCTGCTCGGGGGTGCGGTCGGGGGCGAAGCGGTGGTTGACCGTCAGCACGGCCTCGTCCGGCACGACGTTGCCCGCGACGCCGCCGCTGATCCTCACGGCCTGCAGGCCCTCGCGGTACAGGCAGCCGTCGATCTCGACCTGGCGCGGCACGTACGCCTCCAGGCGGCGCAGGGCCTCGCCGATGGCGTGGATCGCGTTCACGCCCATCCAGCCGCGCGCGGTGTGGGCGCGGGCGCCCTTCGTGCGGAGCTCGATGCGCATCGTGCCCTGGCAGCCGGCCTCGATGACGCCGTTGGACGGCTCGCACACGATCGCCAGGTCGCCGCGCAGCCACTCGGGCAGCTCGCGCTCGATGCGGCCGAGGCCGTTGCGGACGGCCTCGATCTCCTCGCAGTCGTAGAAGATGAACGTGAGGTCGTGGCGCGGGTCGGCGACCGTGGCGGCGAGGTGCAGCATCACCGCGTCGCCGCCCTTCATGTCGACGGTGCCGCAGCCGTGCAGGATGCCGTTCTCCAGGCGGGACGGCAGGTTGTCGTTGATCGGCACGGTGTCGAGGTGGCCGGCGAGCACGACGCGGGACGGGCGGCCGAGGTTCGTGCGGGCCAGCACGGCGTTGCCGGACCTCGTGACCTCGAGCGCGGTCTGGTCTTCGAGGGACCGTTCGACGAGGTCGGCGAGGCGGGCCTCGTCTTCGGAGACGCTGGGCGTGTCGACCAGCGCGGCGGTCAGCTCGACGGGGTCGGCGGCGAGGTGCAAGGTGTCGGCCACCCGCGGCACGTTACCGTTGACACCCGTGAGCACCGCAAACCCCACCGGCGCGTACGGCGTCGGACTCGCCACCGTCACCCCTACCGGCGCTGTGCTGGACACGTGGTTCCCGTCGCCGTCGCTCGGGACCGCGGAGCCCGGTGTGGCGCTGCTGTCGTCCGCGGAGGTCTCGGCGTCGCTCGGCGAGGCCGCCGCCAAGCAGCTCGGCGCGGACGCCGAACGTGACGTCGAGGTCGTCGGCGTCCGGGTCGGCATCGGCTCGCTGGCCGACGCGCCCACGTCCACCTACGACGTGTGGCTGCGGCTGCACCTGCTGTCGTCGCGGCTCGTGCGGCCGCACGGCGCGAACCTGGACGGCCTGTTCGGGCTGCTCAACAACGTGGTGTGGACGAACTTCGGCCCGTGCGCGGTGGAGGGGTTCGAGCAGACCCGGCTGCGGTTGCGCACGCGTGGGCCGGTGACCGTGTACGGGATCGACAAGTTCCCCCGGATGGTGGACTACGTCGTGCCGTCGGGGGTGCGGATCGCGGACGCGGACCGGGTGCGGCTGGGCGCGCACCTGGCGTCCGGGACGACCGTGATGCACGAGGGTTTCGTGAACTTCAACGCCGGCACGCTCGGCACGTCCATGGTGGAAGGCCGCATCTCCGCCGGTGTCGTCGTCGGTGACGGCTCGGACGTCGGCGGCGGCGCGTCGATCATGGGCACGTTGTCCGGCGGCGGCAAGCAGGTCATCTCGATCGGGGAACGGTGCCTGATCGGCGCGAACGGCGGCGTGGGCATCTCGCTCGGTGACGACTGCGTCGTGGAGGCCGGTCTCTACATCACGGCCGGGACGAAGGTCACCGGCGAGGACGGCGCGGTCGTCAAGGCCGGCCAACTCTCCGGCATGCCGGGCCTGCTGTTCCTGCGCGACTCGACCACCGGCGTCGTCAAGGTCCGCCCCCGCCAGGGCCAGGGCATCGCCCTGAACGCCGCCCTCCACTCCAACGACTAACCCGCGAGAGTCCTACGTTCAGCACGCGAGAGTCCTACGTTCAGCGCCTCTGAGTTCAACGTTCGGCCATACCGAGTGGTCGGCCTGAGCGTTGAATTCAGGGATCGCGAACGTAGGACTCTCGCGACGTGAACGTAGGACTCTCGCGGTTAAGAGGTGAGGCGGGTGGTGGCGGTGGCGATGGCCGAGTCGGTGGCGGTCAGGGCGATGCGGACGTGCCGGTCGCCCGTCGGGCCGTAGAACGTGCCCGGAGCGGCCAGGATGCCGCGGTCCGCCAGCCACGCGACGGTGTCCCAGGCGTTCTCGCCGTCACGGGTCGACCACAGGTACAGGCCGGCCTCGGAGTGGTCCACGGTGAAGCCCGCCGCGGTCAACGCGGGCAGCAGCACGGCACGCCGCGCCCGGTAACGCTCCCGCTGCTCCGCCACGTGCGCGTCGTCGTTCAGAGCCGCCGTGATCGCCGCCTGCACGGGCCGGGGCACGATCATCCCCGCGTGCTTGCGCACCTCCAGCAACGACGCCACCAGCGCCGGATCGCCCGTCACGAACCCCGCGCGGTACCCGGCCAGGCTGGACGACTTCGACAACGAGTGCACGGCCAGCACCCCGTCCAGCGCACCGCCGTTGACCGACGGCAGCAGCACGGACACCGGCTGCGCGTCCCACGCCAGCGCCAGGTAGCACTCGTCGGACGCGACGACCGCCCCGACCGCCCGCGCGTCGGCCACGGCCTGCGCCAGCTGCGCCTCCGACAGCACCCGACCGGTCGGGTTGGACGGCGAGTTCAGCCACACCAGGGACGTCCCGGCCGGCGGCGGCTCACCGTCGGCCAGCCGCACGGGAGTGGCGCCCGCCAGCCGCGCACCCACCTCGTACGTCGGGTACGCCAACGCCGGGATGGCCACCACGTCGCCCGGCCCCAGGCCCAGCAACGTCGGCAGCCACGCCACCAGCTCCTTCGACCCGATGGTCGGCAGCACCGCCGCCGGGTCGAGCCCGACCACGCCGTGCCGCCGCGCCAACGCGCCCACGACCGCCTCGCGCAACGCCGGCGTGCCGTGCGTCGTGGGGTAGCCGGGCTGGTCGGCGACCGTGCCGAGGGCGTGCCGGATCAGCTCCGGGACCGGGTCCACCGGCGTGCCGATGGACAGGTCGACCACGCCACCAGGGTGCGCGCGCGCCTTGGCGGCGTGGTCGGCCAGCGAGTCCCAGGGGAAGTCCGGGAGCCTCCTGCTGAACGTCACTCGTGCGACGCCTGCGGGGGGAGAGCCTTGATGAACGCGGGGTCGGCGCTGACCTTGCCGACCTTGGAGGCGCCGCCCGGGGACCCCAGTTCGTCGAAGAAGTCCACGTTCGCCTTCGTGTACTCCTTCCACTCGTCCGGGACGTCGTCCTCGTAGTAGATGGCCTCGACGGGGCACACCGGCTCGCAAGCACCACAGTCGACGCACTCATCCGGGTGGATGTAGAGCATCCGGTCGCCTTCGTAGATGCAGTCGACGGGGCACTCTTCGATGCACGCCTTGTCGAGCACGTCCACGCACGGCTGGGCGATCACATAGGTCACTGCGCTCTCCTGCTCTTGTTCTGGTCCACACCGCGCAAGCCGGAGAGTACGCGGCGGAGTCGATTGTCCAACGCTCAGGCTTGCCTTATCAGCACCGTGCTCCAGCTCACAGACCGCCGCCCACCCGGGCGGGGCACCATGCGGGGGTGGAGCACGTCACCGACTTGGAGCAGCGGTGCGCCGACGCGTGGCCGGCGCTGGTCGACCGGCCGCTCGGGCAGTGGCGGCTGCGGGCCGCAGGCGGGTTCACCGGACGGGCCAACAGCGCTCTGACCACGGGCGATCCGGGCGTCCCGGTCGCCGACGCGCTCACCGAAGTGATCGACTTCGCGACCTCCAACGGCATCAAACCGGCCGCCCACGTGGTCATCGGAGCGCCCGCCGAGGCGGCGGTGGCGGCGGCGGGCTGGCGGGTCGACGTGGACCACCCGGGCGGCGCGGAGTCGCTGGTGATGACGGGCCGACCGGCTGGGTTCGCCACCCCGAAGGACGCCGAGGTGGACATTTCGGACAGCCCTTCTCCCGGATGGTGGGAGCTGGCCGCGCAGCCCGACCCCACGCCCGCGCAACGGCACGTGCTCGCGTCCGGCGCGCAGGTCGGTTTCGGCACGGTCGTCGCCGGCGGCCGGGTGCTGGCCGCCGTGCGCGGCGCCGTCGTCGGCGACCTGCTGCACGTGGCACGGCTCGCCGTCCGCCCCGAGGCACGCCGGCTCGGCCTGGCGCGGAGGCTGATGGGTGGCCTGGCGGCGTGGGCCGTCGACCGGGGCGCGACGACGTGCGCGTTGCAGGTGGCCGAGCACAACAAGCCCGCGATCACGCTGTACGAGTCGCTGGGCTGCGTCGAGCACCACCGCTACCGCTACTGGGTGTCGAACCACGCGTAGGCGGCCTTGCGGACCCGTTTCAACGCCGAGCGCTCGCCGAAGTAGTCGCCCACCACGCCGACGACGGGCAGCATGCCCAGCGCCTGGTGGTAGAGGCGGCCCTGCGGGCGCTTGTCCAGCTCGTCCTCCAGCTTCCAGAGGACCTTGGCGAGCTTCCAGATGGTGGCGCCGATCGCCCGGAACGTGGACCGCTCCCGCAGCTCCTCGGTGAGCTGGGCGGTCTGCTCGTCCTCCTTGCTCGGGTCCACCGGCAGCCCGTCGACCTCCCGCTGGAACAGCACGTGCGCGAGCAGCCGCACGCGGTCCTCGGTCGAGGTGAACCCGTGCTCCCCCGCGATCGCCGACAGCAGCAGCCCCTGCCCGGCCGCGCCGAGCGCCGACTGGATCGGCAGCCGGTCGGCGAGCACGCCGCCGATGCCGGGCAGCGCCGCGACCAGCGACACGACCCGGCCGACCCGGTTGAGCCAGAACTCGTCGCGCTGGAGCACGTCCATCCGCGTCCACGCGGCCGTGCCCGGCACCTTCACCGCGGCCAGCTGGTCCCAGAGCTTGTCCACGAGCTTGCGGTCGGCGTCGCGCTCCACCTCGCGGTCGCGCAGGCCGAGCAGGTTCGCGTCGCGCAGGGTGTCCAGCAGCGGTCCCGTCGCCCGGACGAACGGGCGCAGCGCCCGCACCACGTCCCGGTCAGTGATCGTCTCCGGCACCGGCGATCCTCCCCATGTGCGCGCCCACCGCGATGGCGCCCGGCAACGCGCCCCCCGCGAACAGCACCAGGGTGCGCCAGTCGTTGAGGAGTACCACGTCACCGCCCGGGCCGAACAGGCCGAACAGCAGCAACGTGCCGATCCACACCAGCAGCGGCGACACCGCGCCCAGCGTGCGGCGGGCGTGCCGCGAGGCGGCGACGACCAGCATCGGCGTGGTCACGATCGCGAGCAGCACCGTGATCGGGAACGGCAGGTCGTCCACCCGCGGCAGCAGCGTGCCGTCCAGCCGGGTCGGCAGGAAGAACAGCTCCAGCACCGCGAGCACGAACGCCGCGGCCGCGATCCCGACGAGAGCCAGGCGATCGGTCAATCGAGCCCCCCGAACAGGTCCGTCTCCGCGCCCTCCGCGGGACCCTTGGCCAGCACGTAGTACTCGGCCTGCACGACGGGCTGCGCGATGCCGTTGGACAGCGCGTACGCGGCCCGGCCCGAGCCGTCCTGCCACACGCTGATCTGCGTGGAGTGCGCGCGCAGCGCCCTCAGCTTCGCGACCAGGTGCTCCGAGATGTCGATCGTGGTGGTGATCGCCGCGTCGTCGGTGACCGCCAGCTCGTCCTCGGCGGGCAGCCGCCACGGCAGGTCGCCGATCTCCGCCAACGCCGCCGCGCCCGCCTCGGTCGCGGCGCGGGACGTCACGGCGTGGAAGACGCGGTCGACGTCCGTCGCCGCCGCCGTGGTGATCTCGTGCGCCCGGATGTGGTCGGGGTGCCCGTAGCCGCCGAACGCGTCGTAGGTGACCACGACCTGCGGTTTCACCGACGCGATGATCTCGGCCAGGGCGGCGGTCTGCTCGTCGGCCGAGCCGTTGACGAACGCGCGCGGGTGGCCGTTCGCCTCGACGCCCGCCATCCCGGAGTCCCGCCAGCGGCCGATGCCGCCGAGGAACCGGTGGTCGGTCACGCCCAGCGCGGCACACGCCGATCTCAGTTCCGCGACCCGGTACCCGCCGAGCTGGTCGGCGTTGTCCGCGGTCAGCTCCTGGAGCGCGGGCGGGATGATCTCGCCCTCCTCGCCGAGGGTGCAGGTGACCACGGTGACGTGCACGCCCATCGCCGAGTACCGGGCGATCGTGCCGCCTGTCCACAGGCTTTCGTCGTCGGGGTGTGCGTGTACGAGCAGCAACCGTGGTGGAGCGGTGAGCGTCACCGGAAGAGAGTAATCGGTGTGGAATTGCCGCTGCTCCGCAGGCGGCGCCCCACCCGCGACCTCGCGGGTGGGGCGGCCGAACTCAACCCACCAGGGCAGGCATGACCTCGGCGAAGTGGCACGCCGAGAGCGTGCCCTCGCCGTCGCCGCGCCGTTCCAGCTTCGGCTCCTCGACCGCGCAGATGTCCTGCGCCTTCCAGCAGCGGGTGCGGAAGCGGCAGCCCGACGGCGGGTTCACCGGCGACGGGACGTCACCCGTGAGCACGATCCGCTGGCGCCTGCGCTCGATCTTCGGGTTCGGCACCGGCACCGCGGACAGCAGCGCCTGCGTGTACGGGTGCATCGGCCGGGCGTAGATGTCCTCCCGGTCGCCGATCTCGATGATCTTGCCGAGGTACATCACCGCGACCCGGTCGGAGATGTGCCGGACGACCGACAGGTCGTGCGCCACGAACAGGTACGCCAGGCCGAGGCGTTCCTGCAGCTCCTCCAGCAGGTTCACCACGCCCGCCTGCACCGACACGTCCAGCGCGGACACCGGCTCGTCCAGCACCACGAGCTTCGGGTTGAGCGCGAGCGCGCGGGCGATGCCGATGCGCTGGCGCTGGCCGCCGGAGAACTCGTGCGCGTACCGGTTGCGGTGCTCCGGGTTCAGGCCCACCAGCTCCATGAGCTCGTTGACCCGGTGCTGCACGTCCGAGCCGCCGTCCTGCGGCACGCCGTGGATCTTGAACGGCTCGGAGATCAGCTCGTTGATCTGCCAGCGCGGGTTCAGCGACGCGTACGGGTCCTGGAACACGATCTGCATGTCCCGGCGCACGGACCGCAGGCCCTTGCCCCGCAACGTGGTCAGCTCACGGCCCTCGAACTTCACCGAGCCGGACGTCGGCTTGTGCAGCTGCAGGATCGCCCGACCGGTGGTGGACTTGCCGCAGCCGGACTCGCCGACCAGGCCGAGCGTCTCGCCCTGGTGCAGGTCGAAGCTGACACCGGACACCGCCTGGACCTGCCCCACCGTGCGCGGGATGATGCCGCCGCCGCGCACCGGGAACGACTTGACCAGGTCCTTGACCTCCAGCAGCGGGGTCTCGCCCGGACGTGCGCCGGACTGGAGGCCACCGGCCTGGGGGTTGATGTCTGTCGAGGTCATGAGGTCGGCCTCTCCTCTTCGTGCAACCGGGCTTCGACCACGTCGAGGTCCTCGCTCACCGGGATGTCCGGGTTCGCCATGGTCAGCGACGCGGGGTTCTCGACCACGCCGATCTCCTCGTGGGCGAACAGCCGCTGCGGGTTCTCGATGGTCGCCAGGTGCGCGGAGCGGTGGCACCGCGCGAAGTGGCCTGCCCGGTCGGTCTCCAGCAGCAGCGGCTCGGTCACGCGGCACTCGTCGATCGCCAACGGGCAGCGGGGCGAGAACGAGCAGCCCTGCGGCAGGTTCATCAGCGACGGCGGCGCGCCCTTGATCGGGGTGAGCCGCTTGCCCAGCAGGTTCGGGTTCGGGATCGACCCCAGCAGGCCGACGGTGTACGGCATCCGCTGCGCCTCGAAGACCTCGTCCACGGTGCCCTGCTCGACGACCGTGCCGCCGTACATGACCTGCACGCGGTCCACCATGCCCGCCACCACGCCCAGGTCGTGCGTGATGACCATGATGCCCGCGCTCGTCTCGTCCCGGATGCGCAGCAGCGTGTCCAGGATCTGCGCCTGCACGGTCACGTCCAGCGCCGTGGTCGGCTCGTCCGCGATGATCACGTCCGGGTCGTTGATGATCGCCATCGCGATCATCGCGCGCTGCCGCATGCCGCCGGAGAACTCGTGCGGGTACTGCGACGCACGGCGGTCCGGCTGCGGGATGCCCACCAGCTCCAGCGCCTCGACGGCCTTGGCCCAGGCGGCCTTCTTCGACACGTCGTGGTGTGCCCGGTGCGCCTCGGCGAGCTGCCAGCCCACCGTGTACACCGGGTTCATCGACGTCATCGGGTCCTGGAAGATCATCGAGACGCCGTTGCCGCGGACCGGCTGCATCTGCTTGTAGTTCAGGCCGACGAGCTCGCGGTCCTTGAACTTGATCGACCCGCCGATCCTCGCGGTCTTGGGCAGCAGGCCCATGATCGCCATCGACGACACCGACTTGCCGGAACCCGACTCGCCCACGATGCCCAGCACCTCGCCGGGGCCGAGGGTGAACGACACGTCGCGCACCGCGTGCACGGTGCCGTCGTCGGTCGGGAAGTCCACCGACAGGTTCTCGACCCGGAGCAGCTTCTCGCCGCTGCCCGCGGTGTTCTCCCACGCCGAGGACTCCGGTGCGCCCATCACGTCCACCTCACTCATGCCTTCACCCTCTTCTGCCGCGGGTCGAAGGCGTCCCGAAGACCGTCGCCGATGAAGTTCACCGCGAGCGAGATCAGCACGATGAACACGAACGGGGTGAGGAACAGCCACGGGTGCAGCGTCAACTCGTTCTTGTTCAGGCTGATCATCAGACCCAGCGACGTGTCCGGGCTCTGCACGCCGAGGCCGATGAACGACAGCGCGGCCTCCAGCAGCACGGCCTGCGCGATCGCCAGCGTGGCGTTCACGATGATCACGTCGACGGTGTTGGGCAGGATGTGCCGGAACACGATGCGGAACGTGGACGCGCCCAACGCGCGGGCCGCCTCCACGAACTCCTTCTCGCGCAGCGACAGCACCATGCCGCGGATCACGCGGGCGATCGACAGCCACATGATCAGACCCAGGTAGAGGGCCACGATCAGCCAGTTGCTGCCGCCGCTGCCGCCCGCCACCGACACCACGAAGCTGTTGCGCACCAGCACCGCCGCGATGACCAGGCTGGGGATCACCAGCAGCAGGTCGATGAAGCGGCTGATCAGCGTGTCGACCCAGCCCCGCATGTACCCGGCGACCGCGCCGAGCACCACGCCGATCACGGTGGACAGGAACGCCACCATGAGCGCGATCTGCAGCGAGAACTGGATGCCGCGGATGATGAGCGCGACCATGTCGCCGCCCAGCCGGTCCGTGCCGAACGGGTGGTCGCCGCTGGGCGGCAGGTACCGGCGGAAGCCCAGGTCGGTGTACGAGTACTTCCAGAACACACCGCCCAGGAAGGCGAACAGCACCAGCACCACGAACAGGACCAGGCCGAACAGCGCGGCCTTGTGCCGGGTGAACCGGCGCAGGATGACCTGCCACTGCTTGCGCGCCGTGGTCGTGTCGAACGTGCTCGCCTCGCCGCCCGACTGGGGCGCGGGCGCCTGCGCCACGGGGGAACCGATCTCAGTCAAGGCGAATCCTCGGGTCCAGGAAGGCGTACAGGATGTCCGCGATCAGGTTGAACACGATGATGAACACGGCCGTGAGCATCATGAAGCCGAGCACCTGGTAGGGCTCGATCTTCGTGATGGCCTCGACGATGAACTTGCCCATTCCGGACCAGCTGAAGACCGTTTCCGTGATCACCGCGCCACCGAAGCCGGCGCCGATGTTGAGGGAGGAGACCGTGATGATCGGGATGAGCGCGTTGCGGAACGCGTGCCGGAAGATCGACCGCGCCTCCGAAATGCCCTTCGCCTGCGCCGTGCGGACGTAGTCGGCGTTGAGCGTCTCCAGCATCGAGGCGCGCTGGAAACGGCTGTAGAGGGCGAACTGGATGACCACCAGCGAAATGGTGGGCAGGATGTAGGCGCCGCTGTACTGGAACACCTGTTCGCCGAAGCTGCCGCCGAACCCGTCGCCCGGCGGACCCGCCGTGATGATCCAGCGGTCGGCCCCGATGGACTCCAGCCAGTTGTTCAGCTCGATACCACCGGCCTTGAGCACCAGTGCCACGCAGAACAACGGCATCGAGAACATCGCGAACGATATACCGGTCGCTGTGTAGTCGAATATCGAGTACTGTCTGACCGCGCCGATGACGCCGACGGCGATACCGAGCAGCAGCGCGATGAGCTCCGCGCCGAGGATCAGCCGCAGCGTCACGCCGAAGGCCTTGAGCAGCTCGTCCTTGACCGGCTTGCCCGCGTTGCCGGGGACGACGGACTCGCCCCAGTCGCCGGTCACGAAGTCGCCCGCCCAGGCGACGTAGCGCTCCATGAACGGCTTGTTGTAGCCCGTCCGCTCGTACGCGGCGGTGATCTCCGCCGGTGTCCGGGGTTTCTGGAGCTTCCACTCGCCGAGGGGGTCACCCATGGCATTGACGAGACCGAAGCAGAGGAATGAAGCGACGATCAACAGCGGAATCGAGATCAACAACCGCCGGATTATGTAACGGAACATGACGAGTCTCTAGTCTCCCTAGGCACCCCCGCGTGCAAGCGTGGGAGCCTACCGGACGCGGACACCGTCCGGGGGGCCGGTGCTTGTGGCACCGGCCCCCCGGCGGTTGGGTAGTGCTCAGCTATCTGGACTCACCGAGCCCGGCTGTTACTTCTTCTTCTGCCAGGCGTACAGGTTCCAGGTGACACCGCCACCGACACCGATGTACGAGATCGGGCCGATCTCCGCGCTCGACGCCGCGAAGTCGGTCAACTGGAACAGCGGGACGCTGTGCAGGTCATCCCGCATGATCTTGTCCGCGTCGTTCATCATCGTGATGCGCTTCTGGTAGTCGAGCTCGCCGTTCGCGGCCGCCCACTTCTCCGTCAACGCGGCGGAGTCGTAGTTGTTGTAGTTGGCCGTGCCGCCCTTGTCCTTCTGGGCGTAGTTGCCGTACGCACCGGCCTTCAGCGGCTGGCCGACCCACGCGAACAGCGCGGCTTCGAACTCGCTCGCCGGGAGGCGCTTGTCGTTGAAGTCGGCAGCCTGGTCGTCGACGATCTCGATGCCGGCCTGCTTGCACTTGTCCTGCAGGACGCGCACGGTGTCCGCACGACGCTGGACGATCTTGTGGCCCAGCTTGAAGGAGGCGCGGAACTCGCCCTTGGTGTAGATGCCGTCGGCGCCCTGCTTCCAGCCGCCGTCCTCGAGCGTCTTCTTGGCCGCCGCGACGTCACCCTTGCCGGTGTCGCTGTAGTGGTCCTCGTAGCCGACCTCGTTCGGCATGAACGTCAGGCTGCCCAGCGGCTTGGCGTTGGGGTCCACGTCCGAGACCAGCTTCTCGACCAGTCCGTCGCGGTCGAAGCACTGGGCGATCGCCGTGCGCAGGTCCTTGTTCTCCTTGAACAGGGGCAGCGCCATGTTGAAGTCGACGTGCTCGTAGGTCTGGCCACCGGCCGCGAAGACGTTGAACGAGCTGTCACCGCGCAGCTGCTGCGCGACGGCCGCGTCCGCCTGCGGGGCGATGACCTGGACTTCCTTGTTCTGCAGCTGCTGAGCGGCAGACTGGGCGTCCGTGTTCGTCTTCAGGATGACCTTGGACGGGCCACCGGGGTTGCCCCACCACTTCGGGTTGCGCTCCAGGACCGTCTGGTCCTTGAGGTCCGCCGAGACGATCATGTACGGGCCGCCGGACAGCGCGACCGCCGGGTCGAAGCCCCGCCAGCCGTTGGTGTACCAGTCGGCGATCTTCTTGACCGTCTCGTCGTTCTGCGCGGGCGAGATCTTGGTGATGTCCGCGGTCCCGGTCTTCTGCTCCAGGATGTGCGCCGGCAGCAGGCTGTCGCTACCGGGCTGCGAGAACAGGGCGCGGTAGTCCGCGAACGCCTTGTCCTTGAAGAACGTGGTGGTGATGGTCTTGCCGTCGTCGGAGCACTCGAGCTTCTCGATGTCCTTGTAGCCCGTGTCGGACGAGTCGAAGATCGAGGCTTCCGAGCCGTCCTCACCCTTGACGGTGGCCTTGCTCGACGCGGCCAGCCACTTGAGGTGGAAGTCGTCGCAGTCGATGGCTTCGCCATCGGACCAGACGGCGGCCTTCTGCACCTTCCACTCGATCGTCTGCGGGTCGGTCGACGTGACCTTGATGGACTCCATCAGGTCACCGTCGATCTTGATGATGACCTTGCCGTCGACCAGCTCGGTGATGTACGGCGAGGGCTGGACGTTCGACAGCGCGATGGTGCTCGCGAAGTTGTTCGTCGCGCCGATGTTGTTGTTGTAGTTGCTGAAGCCCTCTTCGACGGCGATCGCGACCTCGCCGATGTCCTCCACCTTCGGACGCTTCAACAGCTCGTCCTGACCACCGATCGCGCCGGGGTCGAGGTCCTGCGGCCCGCCTTGATCGCCGCTGCCCGAGCCGCCGCCGCCACACGCACTCAGCACGAGCGCGGCGGAAGTCAACAGCGCAAGCGCCGAGACAGCCTTTGATCTCCTCATCGACACGTGCCCTCCTAGCACTGGGTTGGAGCGACCGTTTGGGCCGACTTCCACCCATAACCGTGATGTGCCAAACGCGCCCCGAACCGACACACCGTTGCAGCACGATAAGAACCAGTGCGCGGCACGGTCACTGCCCATCGGCCGATCGTGACCAAAGGGTGACACGGTGGTCGCAGCATGCAACTCCGTCGTTACCGGGCGGGAGCGTTCGTTAACCGGACGACGGGAATACTGTCAATACTGCACCGCGAACGCATCTTGAAGCCAGTGTTTCGTCCGGGTCAACGGTCAACGATCTTCACGCCGCCAGGTGCGCGCGGCGCTCAGCGGACCGGCGAACGGAGCACCCGCGGTGACGTTCGCCGCCTCCGGCAGGACCACCAGCAGGTCCGCTACCTGGAACAACGGCAGCGAGACGGCCTGCTGCCAGAGCACCGGCTCGATGGTCCTCAGCGCGTCGGCGAGCAGCACCTGCCCGGTGAGGGCCTGTTCGATCACCGGTTGGACCGCTTGGTCGCAGAAACCGGACAGATTCGCCGGAATGGGTGTACCGCCGTCCTCGGGAGCCGGTCGGCAGCCGAATGTGGAAGCCAGAACGGCCGCGGAATCGCCGGTGTCGACCTGCGGGACGACGGCAATGTCCACGGGCTCATTGGACGCGGCGGTATCCGACAGATCTTGGCCGAACAACTGATTGGGCGGCGTTGTCAGGACGCGTGCGGCGATTCCGGACAATGACAGTTGACGCTGAACGCGGTTCGCGACGGTCACGTACGGCTCGATCCCGGCCGGCGCCGCGATGGTCAACTCGAACGGCTTGCCGTCCCGCGCCCACTGCCCGCCCTCCGGCCGGGTGTAGCCCGCCTCGGTGAGCAGCAGCGCCGGGTCACCGGCCTTGGCGGGCATGGTCGGGACGTAGCCGGGCTTGCTCGGGGGGATCACCTGGGCGTCCGCGCGGAGGTTCGCGCTGGGTCCGCTGCGGGTGCCGGCGGCGATCAGGTCTTCGCGGTCGAGCAGGTTCAGCACGGCGGTGCGGACGCGGACGTCCTGCATTCGCGGCGAGGCGGGGCGGAGGAGGAGTTGGACGACTTCCGGACGGGGCACGACCACACTGGCGAGTGACGTGGTCTTGGCCAGCTCGTCGATGTCCTTGGCCGCGATCGCGTCCGCGCGCATGATCGCAACCTGATCGTCACCGGTGTTCAACGCCTCGATCGTGTCGTGCTGGCTGGCGCGGCGCAGGACCAGCCGGTCGAGCGCGGGCGGCGCCTCCCAGAAGCGGTCGCTGCGCTCGAGGATGATCTCGCCGCGCGGCTGGTCCAGCGTGCGGACCGCGAACGGCCCCGCGGTCGCCGGGAAGCTGTCCGCCAACGCCGCGCTCCACCCCCCGGGCGCGTCTTTCAGCAGGTGGGCGGGCAGGAGGTCGCGGAACAGGCTCCGCCAGCCGGGGTACGGTTCGCTGAACACCACCTCGACGACCTTGCCGCCCTCACGGCTGGTGATGTCGTCGATGAGCCGGTACCCGGCCGGGTCGACCACCCCCGGCTCCTCCCGCATCCGCTGCCAGAGGTAGACGAAGTCCTCGGCCGCGATGGGCGCCGAGTCGGACCAACTGGCATCCCGCCGCAACGTGTACGTCACCGTGTACGGATCCGCGCTGGTCACCTCGGCGCTGACCACGAGGTCCAGGTCGAGCCGCGGGCTGCCGTCCGCGTCGGTCCGGAAGGTCGACGGCAGGAGCAACGCCGCCAGCGCCGTCGTGATCGTGCTCTGACCGGCCAGCGTGTGCGGGTTGTAGCCGCCCTTGATGTCGTCCACGCCGACGACGATCTCGTTGTGCTTCTCCTTCGGGACCACCGTCATCCCGGGCGTCGACGGCACCAGCGGCGGTGGCGGCGTAGCCGTGCAACCCGCCCCCACCAGCGCGAGCGCAGCCACGACCGCAAGAACCTTCCGCGTCCCCATGGGTACGAGCGTGCCAGACGGCGCTGACAGTTGACGCCCAACCCCACCACTCCCCCGACGCGATCTCCCCCACCCCGATCACGCCCTCGCACGCAACCCCCGCGCTGTCCGCGGCGACCCCCACCCCCGCTCGCACCC